>JACVZW010000035.1 GCA_014654775.1 Paracoccaceae bacterium
GGGCCAAGGCCGCGCCGCAGACCGAAGGCGGGTTCGACTTCGATCTGGGCGGGGCATCGGATGATGATCTGGACGCGCGATTCAAGCGCCGCGATGCAGCGTGACGGTATGCGGCCCGTGTCAGGGCCGCATGCCGCTCTCTTGCCGGCAGCGAGCGCTGAGGAGGGCGTCCTTGTTCCTGCCTGAGACGGGGTGCCGCCGGCTGCTAAGTCGGCGGCTCATGCTGCCGCAAAACTCACTGAGGGCTGTCGTTCGTTCTGTGCGGGGCGAACGGCTGCCCTCAGCCCCGTTCAGACACTTCTCGGCGCCAAAGCCATTGCCCAACTCCAAGCCCGAGGCGCTGCACGCCTTGGCAGGCAAGTCGGCACAGAGGCGGTCGGCAGTCTCGGTGTCGCCTATCCCATCCAATCAGGGGCAAGCGATGGTTCTTCAATCCCCCGCGTGGTGGCAGTGAAGGCAAGAAGATCGCCATTCCAAGGCAGATCCGCTTGGTCTGTCTGACCGGGGAAGAGGCTTCCCGTCGTGACCATCACGCGCCGCAGGTCCGTTCCTCCGAAGGCGAGGGATGTCACGTTCCGTGCCGGGATCGACACATCCTGCAGCCTTGCACCTGTGGGGGACCATCGGCTGATCCGTCCGCCGTCCCAATGGCCGACGTAGAGCGTGCCGTCGCGATCCACCGTCATCCCATCGGGATAGCCCTCTGCCGGGTCTATCGTGGCAAGGACGGCCTGCGCCACAGGCGCGCCCGTCGCATCAAGGTCGAACCGCAACAGGCGTCGCCCGAAGGTATCGGCGAAATAGGCCGTGCGGCCGTCCGGTGCAAAGGCGGGGCCGTTCGAGACGGTGAAGCCAGCGGCCACCTCGGTCACCTTGCCCTGCGCAATGCGCCACAGCCGCCCAATCGGCGCCGACTCGCCCGCATCCGACGACCCCAGCCAGAGCGCCCCATGCCGATCCACCTTGCCATCGTTGAAGATCGTCCCCTCGGGTAGGTCGATCAGAGAGGGCAGGGGGCTGACCTCCCCAGTTGCCAGCGACAGCCGGTGAAATCCCCGCACGGATACCAGCAGCGCCGTCCCGTCCGTCCAACGCGCGAGACATGCGAGGTCCTCGGCAAACCCCTCGGCGATAACCGAATTGAGTCCCGTTTGGGGGTCATGGCAATGCACCTGCCGCCCCTGCAGATCCAGCCAGAGCCACAGGTCCCGCCCGGGCAGCCAAAGCGGGGATTCCCCCACCCGCGCGCCTGCTGCCGCAAGCCGTTCCACCCGCCCACTCATGGCTTGGCCGAGGCGAAGAGCACCCGCCCCCCCACCTTGATCTCCACCTCTACCGCATAGCGGCGCAGCGCCTCGGGGTTCACCTCCACCCCAAGCCCCGGCCCCTCGGGCAGGCGGATCAGCCCGTCCGCCCCCGGTTCGATCCGTGTCAAGGTGAGGTCGCGGGCCAAGGGTTGGAGGCCGGTCGGGAATTCGCAGATGCGGTGATGTTCAAGCCCGACATAGGGTTGCAGGGAGGCCGAGAGGGCGAGGTTCGAGGTGAAAGTGTGGTTCACATAGGTCACGCCCGCAGCCGCCGCACGTTCCGCCACGCGCCGCGCGGGCGCAAGGCCACCGACCCGCCCGGTATCGATCTGTACGAAACCGGCATGGCCGAACTCGATGAGATGCTCGGCCATGGATGCGTTATGCGCGGCTTCCCCGCCGGCCAGCGGCACCTTCGACCGGGCCGCCAGCGCGGCATAGGCCCCTAGGGCCGACCCGCCGAAGGGCTCTTCCAGCCATGCCGCGCGGGCGGCCTCCAGCGCGGGAAGCCGCAGGGCGGCGGCCTCCACGTCCTCGCCGAAGATCTGGCCCGCATCGATCAGCAGGACGCCGTCCTCGCCCAGCCCGGCCCGCGCCGCCTCCAGATGCCGGATATCCTCGGCCAGATCGAGGCCGAAGGGCGTCCAGCCGAACTTTGCTGCCGTGAACCCCGCCGCCCGGATGGCCTGCGCGCGCGCGCCCGTTTCTTCCGGGGTGGTGCCAAAGAGGACCGAGGCATAGGGGAGTTTTGGATGCGCCCGCTCCTGCCCCAGCAGTTTCCACGCCGGTTCCCCGCGCGCCTTGCCCAGGGCATCCCACAGCGCGATCTCAACCCCTGACCAGGTGTGAGAGGCTTGCAGCAGGTCCATGCTGTTATAAGCCACATCCGCCGCCATCGCGGCGATGTCCTCTGGCCCGTTCAGGGCGCGCCCAAGGACGGACTCCCCCACCGGCCGGCAGGCCCCGTGCGACATGGGCGCGACCCATGCTGCGATTGAGGGCAACGGTGACGCCTCGCATTCGCCCCAGCCGACATGGCCACCCGCGCTGACCCGGACGACAAGCGCATCCTGGCTGCCATCGGCGGCGGTCGTCACCTCGGGCATGGAGAGGTAGAAGAAATCAACGGCGTCGATGCGCATGGGGTCCTCGGTCTTTGCTGTCTGGAGTCTCGATGGTCAGGGAGAGGTCGCTGTGGCGCGTCTCGCCTGAGGTAAGGTCGATCACATGCCCCCCCGCCGCGCGGGCGGCGGCAAGGCCGGTGGCGGGCCATGTGCTGCAAGGCTCGATCCCGATCATCCGCGCCTGCCCATTCCACGGCGCTTCCGGGGTTCCCCCCGTCTCCACCCAGAACCAGGCCAGCGGCCATGGATCGGCACGCCAGTCCAGCCGCACCGCCAGCGAGCCATCCGCTCGTGCAAGCCGCGCCCAAGGGCCCCCCGCGAAATCCGTCAGACAGGCCAGCAGCGCCGCGCCCTCGGGCGGGGCGGACATATCCACCCGCCCCGCCTTTCCAGACAGATGCGGCCAGTCCCCCGCCGCGCCGGGGATCAACGGATTTGCCGCCGGATCATAGGTCGCACAGGCCCGCAGCCCGCGCGCCCCGGTCTCCACCCGCACCGGCCCTGCCAAAAGATCGCCCCCAAGCGTCACATGCTGACCCCAGACGACGCGGCAGGCTCCCTCTGCGCGCACAGTCTCGTGCAGATCCAACCGCGCCCCCACCAGCGTGAAGCGCCGAGTCATCACCACCGGCACGGCCTCATAGCGCCGCGTCAGGATCAGTTCGGCACCGTCCCGGTCCATCTCCCAAGGCGTCACCGATCCCTCGCCGTGAAACCCGTGCCGCGCGTCCCCGTCAGTGCAGGCATCGCCAGCATTTGGAAACATCACGGGCCACCCTCCGCCCCAGCGCGACAGCCATTCCGCCTCATCCCCCGCGCCCACCGGAAGCGGGCCGCCCTTCCCCTGCCAAGGTGGCCGCGCCAGCACCTCCGCCCCCGAAGGCAGATGCCGCAGGCTGGTGACCGTGCCCCCCATCCCCGGCGTGATCTCTGCCCGAAGCGTGCCGTTCTGCAGGACCACGGTCGTGGTCATTTGACCGCCCCTGCCATCAGCCCGCGCACGAAATGCCGCTGGAAGGTGAGGTAGAGGATCAGCATCGGCGCCGCCGCCACGGCCATGCCCGCCATGGTTAGCGGAATCTGGTTGTTGTAGCGCCCCTGAAAGACCGCGATCCCGGCCATTACCGTCTTCTTCGCATCGTCCTGCAGAAAGATCACCGCCATCAGCAGATCGTTCCACACGAACAGCGCATTGACGATCACCAAAGTCAGCAAGGGCGCCAGCGACAGGGGCAGGACCACCCGCGTCAATATCTGCAGATGCGATGCCCCGTCCATCACCGCCGCATCGATCAGTTCCTGCGGCAGCGATCTGAAGAAGGTGACCAGCAGATAGACGGAAAACGGCGTGATCAACCCAGCATAGATGATGATCGCGCCGCCATAAGTGCTGATCAACCCAAGCCGCGTGTAAAGCACAAAGAGCGGCACGATCAGAACGACTGGTGGCACCGCCATCAGGGCGGTGGAGATCGCAAGCAGCGCATCCTTTCCCCTGAACTCCATCCGCGCGATGGCGTAGGCGGCAAGGCAGGCCACGATGAGCGACAGCCCCACAGACCCGACGACAAGGATCAGGCTGTTGGCCATCCAGAGGAAGATCGGCGTTTCGAACAGGATCTGACGGAAATGGTCGAAGACGAAGGCATCGGGCCAGCCCGTTTTGTTGGCCTGATACTCCTCCTGCGCCTTCAGCGCGGTCACCAGCATGAAGACGGTGGGGATCAGCGCGATGAGGGAGGCCACACCAAGCGCCAGATGGGGCAGGGGGCGGGACCGCATCACTCCGCCTCCCGCCGCCGCACGCGGAACAAGGCCCAGATCAGCAGCAGCGACACGGCAAACAGCATCACGCTCACCGCCGCCGCTATGCCGGGAAGGCTGGTGCGGATCAGCGCGTTGAAGATGTAAAGCTCGATCACCATCGTGGCCGTCCCGGGCCCACCCCGCCCGCCGCCGATCACATAGACATAGGCAAAGACCGCCGACAGCATTGTGATCGCACTGATCACCACGAAAAACTCGATCACCCCTCGCATCTGCGGGATCAGCACGAACCACGCCCGCTGCCGCCAACTTGCGCCGTCCAGCCGCGCTGCCTCGATCAGGCTTTCGTCCAGCGCCATGAGCCGGGACAGGAACAGGATCACCCCCAGCGCCGTCTCGCGCCAGACGATCAGCCCCATCACCGTCCACAGCGCGACATCGGCAGACCCGATCCAGTCCAGCACCATGAAATCCAGTGAGAGCGCCGTCAGGATGGCGTTCACGGGACCCGAGAATTGGAACATCTCCTTCATCACCACGGCGATGATCGGGATGGCAAGGATATAGGGCAGGAACAGGATCGTGCGGTGGATGCGCCATCCCGGCAGCCGCTCGTACAGCAGCAGGGCCAGCGTCAACGCAACCAGGACCATCACGGGAATGGTCATAAACAACTTAAGGTTATGACCGACGCTTTCCCAGAACAGCGGCTGGTTCAGCACCAGTTCGTAATTCCGCAGGCCGATCCAAGGCCCGTCGATGCCCCGCACCTGCTTGAAGCTGAACTCCACCAGCCGGATCAGCGACAGGCCGAAGACGAAGGCCAGCAGGCAGATCAGCGGCAGGACGAAGAGATAGGGGACAAGCGGGCTGTTGCGGCGCATCCGGGGGTGTTCCAAGAAGGGGTGGGGCGGCCCGATCCGGCCGCCCCGCCGAAGATCAGCCAGCCGACAGGTCGCTCGCCCACTTCTGGTACTTTTCGACAAGGTCAGGGTTGAAGTCGCGCCATTCCTGCGCCACCCGAGCAGCCAAATCACCCGCCTCCTCGCCCGACATTCCTGCTGTGATGATGTTCTGCCCCGTCGGAATCGCCGCCTGTTCGTAGAACTGGCCGGGCATCAGGTTGGTGATGTTGGTGATGTTGTTGCCCTTGCCCCAGCGCGTCCACAGGTCCTTGACCGACGGGTCCGAGATCACGCTGTCGTCAAAGCCCGAGGCGGCGGGAATCCAGCCCGTCGCGTCCCAGAAGCTTGCCAACTGCTCGGGTGCGTTCAGGAATTCCATGAACCGGGCCGCCGCCTCTTTCTGCTCCGACCCTGCGGCGATGCCCATGCCCTGCATGTCGACCACCGGGCGGCCCGCCAGCGCGCCCTGCCCGAAGACCGGCAGCGCCATGCAGCCGATCCGGCCATTCGTCGCCTTGGCATCGGCCGGCAAGCGCGTGCCGATGGACGAACAAATGCCCAACTGCCCATTCACGCACAGATCGATCCCCGGATAGAGGCCCAGCGACGCCATGTCCTTGTTCAGGAAGCCCGCATCGCGCAGTTCTTGCAGCTTCACCCAATGCTGGTGATAGCGCGGCTCGCGGAAATCCAGATCGCCGATGAACAGGTTGACCGCATCCCCCACGCTGTCGAGGTTCTGCGACAGCCCATGCGTGATGTACCATTCCGCCCAGTACCCGTCCTGCACCCCGCCGCCGAAGGGTTCCACCCCGGCGGTCTTCAGCGCCTCGCAGGCGGCCAGCAATTCCTCCCACGTCGCAGGCGGCGCGTCGGCGTTCAGGCCCGCTTTGTCGAACAGGTCCTTGTTGTAATACCAGGGCATCGGCAGAGGATACCACCCCATCCGCCAGACATGTCCGTCGAAACGCGACAGCGGCCCGTGGTTCGACGCGGCCAGAAGATCGGCATCCATCAGCCCGTCCAGATGCGCCAGATAGCCCAGCCAGACGCTTTCCATATGGTAGATGCCGTTCCACAGATACTGCAGGTCGGGCGGATCGCCCGCCGCTGCCGCCGTCTGGAACTGCGAGATCACCACGGCAGTGTCCTGCAGCATGGGCTTGACCTGCGCCTCGGTGAAGGCCGCGATGGCCTTGTCGAGATAGGCCTGCAGGCCGGGCAGTTCTTGTTCGCCCCACCACCACATGTCCAGCGTCGGTGTCTGCGCCAGTGCGCGGCCCGCCAACCCCCCGGTCAGCGTCAGCGCCCCTAGCCCGGCCCCCGCCTGCAGCAGACGGCGTCGATCCATCAGGCCGGCACCAGTGGGCGAGCGTCTTGCGGTCGTCGTCATGTCGTTCTCCCTGTTTCGTCTTGTTGCTTTGTTCACTCAGAAAGTCGCGGTCATTCCCCCGTCGACCACCAGCACCTGACCCGTCATCCAGCGGCAGAGCGGGGAGGCGAGGAACACCACCGTCCCGGCAACGTCCTCTGGCTCACCCGCCCGTCGCAGGGGGATACGCCCCTGTCCGACATACCAGTCGCGAAAGACGGGCGTTTCCGTCTCGTCCACCCCATCGACCACCGCCATGGGCGTGCGCAGGAAACCCGGGGCCACCGCGTTGACGAGGATGCCATGCGGGGCGAGTTCCACCGCCATGGATTTCGTCAGACCGATTACCCCGCCTTTGGCCGCGTTGTAGGACCCGCAGAGCCCGCTTGAGACGAAGCCCTGGACCGAAGAGATGTGGATGATCCGCCCCCGCCCTGCTTTGACCATATGCGGCGCAACCAACTTCGATCCGCGCCACACGGCCTCAAGGTTCACGGCGAGGGTGCGGTCCCAATCTTGCTGCGTGTCATCAAGGATGCTGCGCGGCGGCGGGTTGATGCCCGCATTGTTCACCAGTACGTCGATCCCCCGCCGCGCGGCCAGATCCGCCACCAGCGCGGCATAGCCCGTGCCATCCGTCACATCCAGCGCATGCGCCTCTGCCGATCCTCCGACCGCGCGGATCACCTCCGCCGCCGTGGCCACCGTGTCGGGGTTGCGGTCGATCAGCGCCACATGCGCGCCTTGCGCCGCCATCTCGGCGGCGATGCCCTCACCCAGACCTTGGCCTGCGCCCGTCACAAGGCATGTGAGTCCGGCAAGCAGCCCGCTCACGCGCGGCCTCGGCAGGGTCTGTCGGAAAGGGTCAAGCGCGACATCCGTTCCTCCCTGTCCCGTTTTCCGAAATTTCGGAATTGCATCCGGGATTTCGAACAGCGTAAGGTGGACCTAAGCCATGAGTCAAGCAGCGCGACAGGCGCGGGAGGGGACGGATGGACGACAGGGGTCTTGCAGGGCGCGTGGCCGTGGTGACGGGGGGCGCACAGGGCATCGGCCTCGCCGTCGCCGAACGCTTGGCGCAGGCGGGGGCAAAGCTCGCGATCTGGGACATGGATGCCACGCTGGCCGAGGCCGAGGCCGCCCGGCTCGGCGGGCGGGCCTTCGCACTCGACGTCTCCGACACCGAAGCCACCGCCCGCGCCGCCGCCGCGACCGAGGCGGCGCTAGGTCCTGCCGCGATCCTTGTCACCTCGGCGGGCATCGCAGGCTCCAACGGCCCGGTCGTGGCCTATGACCCCGCCGAATGGCGGCGCATCCTCGACATCAACCTTACCGGCACCTTCAACTGCTGCCGCGCCTTGATCCCGCAGATGCGGGCGCAGGGCTATGGCCGCGTCGTCACCATCGCCTCTATCGCCGGGAAAGAAGGCAACCCCAATGCCGCAGCCTATTCTGCCTCGAAGGCCGGGGTGATCGCTCTGACAAAATCGCTGGGCAAGGAACATGCGGGCGAAAACATCGCCGTGAACTGCGTCACCCCCGCCGCCGCCCGCACCCGCATCTTCGACCAGATGAAGCAGGAACACATCGACTATATGCTCTCCAAGATCCCGCGCGGCCGCTTCCTTCTGGTCGAAGAAGCCGCCGCCATGATCCTTTGGCTTGCCTCTGCCGAGAACAGCTTCACCACTGGCGCGGTCTTCGACCTGTCGGGTGGGCGGGCGACATATTGATGGGCCGCCCCCAGACCTTGCCTCTTCAACGCGCCGAGCCGTCAGGGTCGGGCGCGCGCAGCCTGCGCCGCGCCGTGGGGATGCTCTCGCTGATCCGCAGCCGGGGCGAGGCCCTGACCGTGGCCGAGATGGCCGCCAACCTGTCGATCCCGAAATCCACTGCCTATGACCTTGTCCATGCGATGCTGGACGAAGGCCTGCTTACACCCGTGGATGGCGCGCGCTTCGCGCTTGGGCATCTGCTGCACGAACTCGGCATGGGTTACCGCGCACAGGTGGACATCCTGCGCGAAGGCACGAAGGTCGTGCAGGCCCTGCGCGACGAAACGGGCGAGACGGTCCAGCTTTCGGCCATGGACGGCCCCATGATGCATGTGCTGGTGAAGCAGGAAGGGTTCCGCGCCGTCCGCATCATCTCCAACACCGGGTCGCGCGTGCCGGTCAACTGGGCTGCTGCCGGGCGGCTTCTTGTCTCCGATCTTGATGATCCGGCGTTGCGACGGCTGCTTTCCGCGACCGTTGCGCCGTCGCCCACCGGGCGGGCGGAGACGGATGTCGACCGCCTTGTCGCCCAGATACGGGCTTTCCGCGCAGCCGGCCACGCGATCGAGATCGGCGAGACGAATGAACATGCGGGCTGCGTCGCAGCCCCCGTCTTCGATGCGCAAGGTCAGGTCGTTGCGGCGCTCAGCCTTGCCGCGCCCGAACAGAGACTGAACTCTCCCGACCGGGCGATGCTGATCGCTGCGGTCACCCGCGCCGCGGCAGAGCTTGGCGCGGCGCTGGCCCGGGGATAGTGCAGACTGGATTGCGTGGTCGACGTGAATGCCGTCGGTGGCGCGGGGGCCGGGCGGATCATCCGAATGCCGCGTGTCATGCGGGGCAGCGGCGGTACGACCGGAATGGCTGCGCTCAGGTACTGCGCGCGATTTCGACCAGATCGACGCTGTGCCCGCCCGTCTGCCCGCCACCGAGCCGCAACATTCCGGCCACCGGGGCCACGTCTCCGTAATCGCGGCCAAAGCCGATGCGGATATGGCCGTCGCCCGCAAGGCAGGCATTCGTCGGATCGTAGTCCAGCCAGCCGCCGTCCAGACCTGTCCAGGCCTGTACCCAGGCATGCATGGCATCCGCCCCGACGAGCCGGGATTGGCCGGGCGGGGGGGCCGTGCGCAGGTAGCCCGAGACATAGGCCGCCGGTATCCCCAGCGCGCGCAAGCCCGCGATCATGATTTGCGCGAAGTCCTGACAGACTCCGCGGCGCTGGGCGAAGGCGCGGTCCGGGCCGGTATCGACATCCGTCGCCGCGCTGTCGAAGGCCATGTCCGCATGCAGCGCCTGACCCAAAGCCGCCACGGCGGCGCGCACCGTAGGGGCCCCGGCTGTGGCGTGACGGGCGAAATCGGCGATGGCGGCATTTTGCGGGATGCGGGGCGAGGGGGGCAGGAAATGATGCGGCGAGGCCGCGTCGAGGCCGCCATGGGCAGCGATCTCGGCAGCAAGATCGGCTGGCGCAGGTGAGACGTCGAGGCCGGGTGCAGGAAAGCGGCGGTCCACTTCGGCCGTCAGGGTGAGGGCAAAATCGGTCAGACCGGGCGCGAGGGCGATCTCGATCACCTTTGTGCCGAAGAAATCGGTGAAGTCGCGGCGATCCAGCGGCGATGGGGCAATGGCGAGGCGGGAGTTCCGCACCTCCTGCTGCAGCGGCAGGGTGGCAGGAAGGATGCGCAAATGCTGCCGCCCGCCACCCGCTGGCGGCGAGAAACTGTAATGGATCTTCAGGGTCAGCGCGTAGGTCGTCACCGGAGATAGGTCTCCGTCAGCAGGTCAGAGAGCGCGGCCATCTCAGCCCGCAAGTCCAGCAATGCAGCGCTGTCCAAGGTTTCGGGCAGGCTGGTCGCGGCTTCGGTCTGCAGGCGCAGCATGGCGCGGGCAAGCGGCGACAGGACGCCCGCACGGCCTGCGCCGGGCAGCATTTCCACCTGTTCTGCCATCCCGTCGATCTGGTTGCGCAGCGAGCGGGGGTTCATCGGATCGAGCGCGAGAAGGTCGATCACCGTCTCGCGTGAGGCGGCAACGGTGAAGCGGCGGCGATGGGTCAGGATGCTGTCGCCCAACTCGATGCAGAGGTCGAGCGCGCCGGGCGCTGCCTCTGGATCAGTAAGGTCGGCAAGGATGCCCGCAATCCCCATGCCGCGCTCCAGCATTCGTCCCAGCGTGAGGAAGCGCCAGCCGAGAAAACGGTACATGTTTTCATGCACGAGGCCCGAGAAGCCAGCGAGCTTGCGCAGCAGGATAGAATGGGCGCGGGCGGCATCGTCGCCGGGCTGCAAATGCCCACCCATGCGGCGCATGGATTTCGACAGGTCCGAGAGCGCGTTCCAGCCATCGGGGGAGAAGCGGTCGCGCACCTGTGCCGCGCTGGCCACTGCGCTGTCGAGGACGGAGAGCAAGCCCTGCGGGATGCCTTGCGCCGGGTCCACGTCATAAGAGGCGAGCAGCCTGTCCATGGCCACAAGAAGCGGGCGCGCGGCTTGTCCGCTTTCGGCCAGTCGCATGTTGCGGGCACGTAGCAGACGAACGATCACCTCGGTCCGTTCTACATAGCGACCCAGCCAGAACAGGTTGTCGGCGGCGCGCGAGGGCAGGGCGCCCGGTTCAGGGCGTGCATAGGCCCCGGCGCGGGGTTCAACCAGCGTGTCGAGCGCCACTTCGCGCGGGCTGACGATCCAAACATCCGCTGCGCTGCCGCCGCGCTGCATGGCGAGCGCGGTGGGGTCCTGCGATGCGCCGATGCGGGCGAATCCGCCGGGCATGGCCTGCCAGCCCTGCGCGGTGCGGGCAAGGAAGACGCGCAGCGACAGAGGCCGAGCTTCCAGCCGACCCTTCACAAGCGCGGGCGTGGTGGAAAGCGACACCACCTCCTGCGCGACATGGTCGGCCCCCTGTGCCGCAAGGATGTGGGCAAGGTCTTCGGGGGCAAGCTGCGCGGCCAGAACGGGGTCTTCCTGCCTGTCAAAGGGCAGTCCCGTGCCAAGCGCGGCGCTGAGAACCAAGCCCGAGGGATCGGCCAGAACCTGCGCCCGCTCGGCCGCGCCGCCGCACCACCAAGTTGCTATGTTGGGCATCAGCAGCTCCGCACCCAAGAGGCGCAGCGCAAGCTTCGGCATGAAGGCCATCAGCGCCCGCGTCTCTAGGACGCCGGAGCCGAGGGCGTTGACCATCGTCAGACCCTGATCGCGCAGCGCCGAGACCATACCCGGCGTGCCGATCCGGCTGGCGGGGTTGAGTTCGAGCGGGTCGGCATAGCCCGAATCCAGCCTGCGCCAGAGCACATCGACCGAGCGCAACCCCGAGACGGTGCGCACCATCAGCCGCCCGTCGCTGACCACCAGATCCTCGCCCTGCACCAGCGTGAAGCCGAGATAGCGGGCGATCCAAGCCTGTTCGTAATAGGTCTCGTTCAACGGGCCGGGGGTGAGGATCGCCACCCGCCCGCTTGGATCGGGCCGCAGATCGAGAAGGGCGTCGCGGAACAGACGGAAGAAGCCTGCAAGGCGGTGGATGTTGAGGTTCTGATAGACATCGGCGAAGGCGCGGCTGGTGGCGACGCGGTTTTCAAGAGCGAAGCCCGCGCCGGACGGAGCCTGCGTCCGGTCGGCCAGCACCCACCATTTGCCGTCAGGTCCGCGCCCGATCTCGAAGGCAAGGAAGTGGAGGAAATGGCCGGACCGGGGCTGGATACCCACCATCGGGCGCAGCCATTCGGGATTGGCGGCAATCAGGGCGGCGGGCAGATGGCCTTCGGCGACAAGGCGGTTGGGGCCATAGAGATCGGCCATCAGCCGTTCAAGCAGATCGGCGCGCTGGGTCAGGGCGGCGCAGATGCCGTTCCATTCGCTTTCTGCGATAAGGACGGGCATGTGCGACAGCGGCCAAGCCCGTTCGGTGGATTGGCCCGCGCCATATTGGCGGTAGAAGACGCCGGAGTCCCTAAGATATTGATCGGCGCGCGACAGGGCGTGGATACGCGCCTCGTCCGTCATCTCTTGCAGATGGGCGAGGAGGGGTTCCCAGAGCGGGCGGATGCGGCCTTGCGCATCCATCATCTCGTCCTGCAAACCCTTTGGCGGCGCATAGGAGCCAAGCCCGAGCGCGCCGGCGGTCGGGGGGCTGCCTGCCTGTGGCTGTGCCGGGCTGCGGTCCATCCCCCGACTAGAGGCCGACGGGGCGGCGCAGGTCAAGCGTCATCGGGAATTCAGCCGACATGGCCTCGGGTAGCGGGGCAAGGCCCTGCGCGGGGCCATAGCCGAATGGCTGGAACCGTGCCAGACGCCGCGCTTCGGCTTCGTTTCCGTTGACGGGGAAGGTGTCGTAGTTGCGCCCGCCCGGATGGGCGACGTGATAGACGCAGCCCCCCAGCGCCCGGTTCGACCAAGTGTCAAAGATCGAAAAGGTCAGTGGGGCCTGCACTGGGATCGCCGGATGTATGGCAGAGGCTGGTTGCCACGCCTTGTAGCGCACCCCAGCCACGGCGGCCCCGCCCCCGATCGGCACTAGCGGGGCTGTCCGGCCGTTGCAAAGGATGTGGTAGCGGGCCGGATCGGCGGCGGTCAGCTTTACCTGCAGCCGTTCCGTGGAACTGTCTGTGTAACGCACGGTGCCGCCGATGGCCCCCGTCTCGCCCAGCACATGCCAAGGTTCCAGCGCCTGCCGCAGTTCCAGATGGGCGCCTTCTACCTCCACCTCGCCGCAGAACGGGAAACGGAATTCGGCCTGCGCTGTGAACCATTCCTCGCGCAGGTCAAAGCCATGAAGGCGCAGATCGGTCAGCACGTCGCGGAAATCCTGCCAGACCATGTCGGGCAGCATGAAGCGATCATGCAGCGCGGTGCCCCAGCGGGTAAGGGGGCCCTGCGCCGGGTTGATCCAGAACCGCGCGATCAGGGCCCGGATCAAGAGTTGCTGGGCAAGGCTCATCCGCGCGTCGGGGGGCATCTCGAAGCCGCGGAATTCGACCAGACCCAGCCGCCCGGTGGGGCCGTCGGGGGAATAGAGCTTGTCGATGCAGATTTCCGCCCGATGGGTGTTGCCGGTCACGTCGGTCAGCATGTTGCGCAAGAGCCTATCCAACAGCCAAGGCTGCGGCGGCATGTCCGGCCCCGGCGGGGGGATTTGGGCCAGCGCGATCTCCAGCTCATAAAGCGCGTCGTGTCGGGCCTCGTCGATGCGGGGGGCCTGGCTCGTGGGGCCGATGAAAAGACCGGAAAAGAGGTAGGACAGCGACGGATGCCGGTTCCAGTGCAGGATGAGGCTGGCCAGAAGGTCAGGACGCCGCAGGAAGGGGCTGTCCAGCGTGGTGCGCCCGCCCACGACAACATGGTTGCCCCCGCCCGTGCCGCAATGCTTGCCGTCGATCATGAATTTGTCGGCGCCAAGGCGGGTCAGGCGCGCCTCTTCGTAGACGCCTGTGGTGATCGAAACGCAGTCGTCCCAGCTTGCGGCCGGGTGGACGTTCACCTCGATCACACCAGGATCAGGGGCGACGCGGATCACGTTCAGGCGCGGGTCATGCGGGGGGGCGTAACCTTCGATGTGCAGTTTCAGGCCCAGCCGCAGCGCCGCCGCCTCGGCCACATGGATCAGGTCGAGGTAGTCTTCCAGCGCCGACATAGGTGGCATGAAAACGCAAAGCCGCCCGTCGCGCGCCTCGACCGAAAGGGCAGTGCGGACATGGCCGTCGATTTCCGTCGTGATCTGTTCCACCCGCGATTGGGCTGCGCCATCGGCCACGAAACTGGCCCGCGCCTGCGCCTTGGGGACGGGGTCAAGCGGAGGGGGTTCTGGCAGCGGCGCCCGGTCGAGGGTCGGGTCCATCGGGTTGACATAGGGGTATTGTGCAGGCGTCAGATAGGGCAGGCTGGCCAAGGGCAGGCGATAGCCCACCGGGCTGTCACCGGGCACGAGGAGCAGCTTGCCGCGCCGAAGACGCCAGCGTTCGGAATTCCACTTCCGTCGCCCGCCCTTCCCCTGCCATGGCTGCACGGGCAGCACATAACCCACCGGCTTCGTCAGCCCGCGCGCGAAGACCTGCGCGATGCGGTGGCGGGCCTCGGGGTCTTCGAGTTCCGAGTTTTCGGGGGTGACATTGGCAGGAAGGTTGGCTTCCTTCACCAGCCATTCGGCGGGGTCCTCGAAGGCGGGCAGGACGTGGTCGGCGGGAATCTCAAGCTCTGCTGCGATTTCCTGCATCAGGGCCTCGGCCTGCGCGGCCGTCGCGCCCTGATCGACGCCCTCTTCCGCGATCAGGTCAGGGTTTTGCCAGATCGGCTGGCTGTCGGTCCGCCAGTAGAGCGAGAAGGTCCAGCGTGGCAGCGTCTCGCCCGGATACCATTTACCCTGCCCGTAATGCAGGAACCCCCCCGGCGCGAAGCGGCGTCGCAGCCGCCGGATCAGGCGGTCTGCCAGCGTGCGCTTGGTCGGCCCCACGGCGGCGGTGTTCCATTCGGCGCTTTCGAAATCGTCGATGGAGACGAAGGTTGGCTCCCCCCCCATCGTCAGGCGCACGTCGTTTTCGGCCAGCACGCGATCCACCTTGCGTCCAAGGGCATCGAGCGCCTGCCAGCTTTCCTCGGAAAAGGGTTTGGTGATGCGGGGGTGTTCCGACACACGGGCGACCTGCATGTCGAAGCGGAACTCGACCTCCGGCACGCCAGCGGCGGAAAAGCCCCCGGCGATGGGGGCGGCGTGGCGGTAATGGGGCGTGGCGGCCAGCGGGATGTGGCTTTCCCCGGTCAGAAGGCCGGATGTCGGATCAAGCCCGATCCAGCCCGCGCCGGGGATGTAGACCTCGCACCAGGCATGCAGGTCGGTGAAATCCACCTCCGTTCCGGTCGGTCCATCGAGCGCCTTGAGATCAGGCTTCAACTGGATCAGGTAACCCGACACGAAGCGTGCGGCAAAGCCGAAATGGCGCAGCGCCTGCACCAGAAGCCACGAGGAATCGCGGCAGGACCCTATCGCCTTGCCCAACGTTTCCTCCGGCGTCTGCACGCCGGGTTCCATGCGGATCGTATAGCCCACTTCGCGCGCGATACGGGCGTTTAGGGCGACGACGAAATCCACCGTTCGGATGCGGTCGCGCGGGGTGTTGTCTAGGAAGGCCTGCAAAAGCGGCCCCACCGGATCTGCGCGGCGATAGATCACAAGGTCATCCACCAGATCGGCGGGATAGTCGAAGGGCCATGTCTCGGCGCTGTCTTCGACGAAGAAGTCGAAGGGGTTGTAGACCGTCATGTCGGCGACAAGATCGATCTCGATCTTCAGTTCCGTCACCGGTTCGGGAAAGACGAAGCGCGCCAGCCAGTTGCCGTAGGGATCCTGCTGGAGGTTCACGAAGTGGTTCGACGGATGGACCTTCAGCGAATGGGACAGAACCCGCGTCCGGCTGTGCGGGGCGGGGCGCAGACGGATGATCTGGGGGCCCAGCGTGACCGGGCGGTCATAGATGTAATGGGTGAGGTGGTGGATGCTGGCCTTGATCGACATTGAGGCTCCTTCGTTGGGACCAGCACTAGCAGGCCAAGGCAGGGCTGCAAACGAAAGCGGCGGGGATGAAGGGGCAAGCTTCGTAGCCCACGCCCCTTTTCCCGCCATTCTGCCTGTTTTTCGATCAGGTCGCTGTCAACGCCCCAGCGCCTGCAACACCAGTTCGGCCGCCGCCGCGCCGGAATACTGCTGCTGACCGGTGATCAGGTTGCCGTCGCGCAGGGCGAAGGGCTTGAACATGCCGGAGGTCACGAAGTTGGTCCCGTCGATCTTTTCTGACTCTTCCTCGATCCAGAAGGGCTGGATGCGCTTGCCCACAAAGGCATCTGCGAAGGCCTCTTCGGAATTGGCGAAACCGGTCCACGTCTTGCCCTTCACCAGCAGGTCACCGTTGGAAAGCCGCGTCTTCAGCAGCACGCAGGTGCCGTGGCACACGATGGCGACGATCTTGCCTGCCTCATAGGCGCGGGCGACGAAGGCGTGAAGGTCGGTGTCGTCGATCATCGTCACCATCGGCGACTGCCCGCCCGCGACGAAAACCGCGTCATAGCCCGCGACATCCACCTCGGTGACGGATTTGGTTCCTTTCAGCAGCGCTGCATGGCTTTGAGACTTTTTGAACCCGAGCGAGAGAAAATCATGGGCGGAATAGCCGCTGGCATCCTCGGGGTCGGAATAGCCGTCCGCGATCAGGTCGCCGCCTTTGGGGCTGATGATGTCGATGGCATACCCAGCCTCGGCGAAGGTCCAGTAGGGATGGGTCAGTTCCGCCCACCAAAAGCCGATCGGCCAGCCGGTGGTGGGCGAGGTGCCGGGATTGGCCGCGATGATCAGCACTTTCTTCTTGCCGTGGATGTCGAGGGATGCGGACATTGTGTCAACCTTTCAATGGATTGTGGATTTGGGGTAGATGAAGCGAGCGATCCGGGGCGTGAGGCGGGGCATGATGACATAGGTCATCAGACCGACTTGAACTGTGACGGTGGCCAGCGCGCGCAGGGGCAAAGGCCAGCCCGTCAGCAGGGGCCCGAGAGTCAGGTTCAGGATCAGGACCAGCGTGAAGACCACCGCTACCAGAACAAGCGCCATGCGATGCGGGCTGGGCTGCGGCACCTTTGTCCCCTTGGGCGGATCAAACCAGAACTCAAGTCCGGTCATGCGGTCCCAGATGGCATCGGCGGCGAAAAGATCGGCCCCCTCTTCCAGCATCCGGGCGCGGAAAGCCGACGTTTCGAAGGCCTCCAGATGGGCGAGGCTGTCGAAACGAAAGAGGCTGCGATAGGCCTCTCCCGGCGCTGCGGGTCGGTGGAATTCCGCCCCGAGATAGCCGGGGAAATCGCGCGCAGCACCCTCGGTCAGACGGGAAAGCCAGGATTCGTAATCCGCTTCGCGCCCCGGCTTGACGCGTCGGCGGACAAGGATCGTGACGGCCTCTGTCATGCGGGAACCTGCGGCAGGTCGTACCAATCGGGCTTGGACTGCTCCCACAGGTTTTTCAGGATGCGCTTGCCGGTGGGGCCATCCACCAGCCCGGCAGAGATCAACCAGCGCCCGGCGGTGGTCACCTCTTTCAGCACGCGCGCGCCGCAAGTGCCGCAGAAGGCGCGGCGCGAGGCATCCGAGGATTGGTACCAGACCAACGCCTCGGCCCCGGATAGGGTGATGTCGGCGATGGGTGCGGCGAAGAAGGCGTTGAAATTGCCGTGCATCTTCTGGCAGTCGCCGCAATGGCATGCCAAAACTCCGGCCGAAGCGGCGGGAAAGTCCATCTGAACCTTGCCGCAATGGCAGGAGGCGTGAAGCGTTTCGGTCATGGCATTGTCCTTTCGGGGTCAGGCTTGGGAGGCGGTCACAGCGGCGAAAGCCCAATCGCGGCCCTTGCCGCGCAGGAGGGCCTGATTGATCCAGACCATGGCGAAGGGCTCCAGAAGTCGCGCCTTGGTCAGATCGCCCGCATCCAGCGGATCAAAGCCCAGATCGCGCAGAAGTTCCGCCGCCATGGCCTTGGCCGCGCCATCGTCTCCAGCCATGAACTGCACAGGGCGATGGGAAAGCTGGGCGTTGCGGGCCATGATCTCGGCGCCCACCTGATTGAGCGTCTTGACCACCCGCGCCTGCCGAAGAAGGGACTGCACCACCTCGGCCCCGCTGGTGGTGTGGCCGATCATCAGACCGAGTGCGCCATCAACCATGCCGAGCGGGTTCATGCAGTCGATCACCACCTTGTTCGGAAGTGGCCCAAGATCCGCGATTGCGGCGGGTGCCACAGCCCATGGCAAGGCGAGGATGACGAGATCGGCCGCCTCGGCTGCGGCGCGGGGGATAGCGCGGCTGGCCCCGGTTTCGGTGGCAAGGCGGGTGACCTCTGCCGCGTCGGGGTCGCGAGCGCCAAGGGTCACGTGGTGACCCTTGCCCGCAAGGCCCCGCGCGATGGCCGAACCAACATTGCCTGTTCCGATGATGGCGATCTTCATGCGCGTCTTTCCCTTGCGGATGGCGTGATCCAAGGGATAGGCAGAGCATGAATGAAACAAAAACGAATAAGTCTAATGTCTGAGTTAAGTCAAAATGAACTCCGTCGGTTGGACCTGACCTTGCTTCTGGTCTTTCTGGGCCTCTTGCGGCATCGCAAGGCCACCACGGTGGCGGGCGAGCTGGGCCTGACGCAATCGGCCATCAGCCAAGCCTTGCGTCGGCTGCGTGAGGTGTTCGGGGACGAGCTGTTCTTGCGCCGCCCGCATGGGATGGAACCGACAGCGGCGGCACTGGCGCTGGAAGCGCCGGTGGGGCAGGCGGTGGAGATGCTGCGGGGAGCCTTGGGGGCGGTGCGGGCCTTCGATCCGGCGCAGGCGCAGGGGGTGTTACGCATCGCTGCGCTGGATGCCGAACAGGCGGCGCTGGTGCCCCGGCTGGCAGGGCATCTGCGGCAGGCCGCGCCGGGGCTGACGCTGTCAGTCCTGCCCTTGGGACGGGCGGCGGCGGTAGAGGCAATGACCGAGGGGCGGGTCGATCTGGCCTTCGGGTTGATCCCCGATCCGCCCGAGGCGATTTCGCGGCAGGTGCTTTATGACGAGGGATATCTTGTGGCGGGCCTGCCCGCAGCCCTACCCCATGCGCCTCTCATCGCGCTGGAGCCCTATTGCTCCGCCGATCACATCCTCGTCTCACCGGGGGGCCATCTGCGCGGCGTGGTGGATGAACAATTGGAGCGGATGGGTCGGCAGCGGCGCATCATCCTTGGTCTGCCCGCCTTCCTACCCGCGCTGGCGGCGGTGGCGCAGTCGGGCGCGCTGGTCACATTGCCTGCGCGCATCGCTTCGGCCTTCGCGCCCGGCTTCGGCCTGCATCTGGCCGAACCGCCCTTGCCCATCCGCCGCTTTGCCGTCTCGGCCTATTGGCACCGGCGTGATGACGGGGATGCGCGTCGGCGCTGGCTGACGGATCAGGTGGCGGCTCTGGCTAAGGGTTAGCAGCCGCCGATGGCCGCGCGGTTGCCGGATGGTTGCCATGACTTCGCCCTGATCGGGAAGGATCGTCGGGCCCCGTGCCCCTGCTGCGAAGACCATGCTGACCCCGTTCCTTTTGCTTTTGCTGAGCCTGCTCGTCACCCTCGCCCTTCGTCCCCTGCCCGGCGAGACGGCCGCGCCTCTGTTCCTGCTCTCTGCCGTGATGGCATCTGCGGCACTGATCCTGCTCTTGCGCGCCATGATCGGCCCAAGGCGCAAGGTTGTGCCTGCAAGACGGCAAGACTGGGTCGTGATCGACGGGTCGAACATGATGTTCTGGCAAGAGGGGGTGCCCCGTCTGGCCACCGTCGCCGCCGTGGTGGGTGAGGTAAAGCGGGCGGGTCTGAAACCCATCGTCTGGTTCGATGCCAATGTGGGCTATCGCGTTGCCGATCGTCACATGGGCCCGCGCGACCTGTCGCGCGCCTTGGGTCTGCCGCGCGCACAGGTCCGCATCGCGCCCTCGGGCACGCCAGCCGACCCGCTGCTTCTGCAAGAAGCGGCGGCGCTGGGCACGGGGGTGATCACCAATGACCTCTACCGCGATTGGGTTGGCACTTTCCCCGCCGTCCGGGTGCCAGGGGTTCTGGTGCCCGGAAGGGTGACCGAGGATGGTGAGACCCGGCTCGACTGGGCGGCCTAGCGGCGCCGTTTGTTCCCGCCGCGCTGCCCCGCGCGCCCAGCGGTGGAGCGTCCAGACATCTTGACCGCCGCTTCCGCCGCCTCTTCCACCGCCGACTGGCGGGCAAGCGGATCGTCGGCCACGGCCAGTTCGACCGCTTCCAGCCGCTTCACCTCGTCCCGCAGGCGCGCTGCCTCTTCGAATTCAAGGTTCTCTGCCGCCTTACGCATCTGGGCGCGCAGCGCATCCAGATGGGCGGCGAGGTTCTGCCCCACCATCGGCTTGTCGACCTTGGCGGTGACGCGGGACTGGTCGGTGTCGCCCTGCCAGAGGCCCGCCAGCACATCCTCGACATTCTTCTTCACCGTGGTTGGGGTGATGCCATGCTCGAGGTTGTAGGCCACCTGTTTCTCGCGGCGGCGGTTGGTTTCGGCCATCGCGCGTTCCATCGATCCGGTGATGCGGTCGGCATACATGATGACGCGACCTTCCGAGTTCCGCGCCGCCCGCCCGATCGTCTGGATGAGCGAGGTTTCGGACCGCAAGAAGCCCTCCTTATCCGCATCTAGGATGGCGACAAGCCCGCATTCGGGGATATCCAGCCCCTCACGCAAGAGGTTGATCCCCACCAGCACGTCGAAGGCGCCAAGGCGCAGGTCGCGCAGGATTTCGATCCGTTCGATCGTGTCGATATCGCTGTGCATATAACGCACGCGCACGCCCTGTTCATGCAGGTATTCGGTCAGGTCTTCGGCCATCCGTTTGGTCAGCGTGGTCACAAGCGTGCGGAAGCCTGCGGCAGAAACGCGCCGCACCTCGTCAAGCAGGTCGTCGACCTGCATTTCGACGGGGCGGATTTCCACCTGCGGGTCGATCAGGCCCGTGGGGCGGATGACCTGTTCGGTGAAGACGCCACCCGTCTGTTCCAGTTCCCACGCGGCGGGGGTGGCGCTGACGAAGACGGATTGGGGGCGCATCGCATCCCATTCCTCGAATTTCAGAGGGCGGTTGTCCATGCAGGAGGGCAGGCGGAACCCGTGTTCAGCGAGCGTGAACTTGCGCCGATAGTCGCCGCGATACATGCCGCCGATCTGGGGAACGGAGACATGGGATTCATCCGCGAAGACGATGGCATTGTCGGGGATGAATTCGAACAGCGTCGGCGGCGGTTCGCCCGGGGCGCGACCGGTCAGATAGCGTGAATAGTTCTCGATCCCGTTGCAGACCCCCGTCGCCTCCAGCATCTCAAGATCGAACTGCGTGCGCTGTTCCAGACGCTGCGCCTCAAGCAGCTTGCCCTCCTTCACCAGCTGGTCGAGGCGGACCGCAAGCTCCGCCTTTATCCCTTTGATCGCCTGCTGCATCGTGGGCCGCGGCGTCACGTAATGGCTGTTGGCATAGATGCGGATCTGCTTGAACGTATCGGTCTTGGCCCCTGTCAGCGGGTCGAATTCGGTGATCGCCTCCAACTCCTCGCCGAAGAAGGAAAAGCGCCACGCCCGGTCTTCAAGGTGGGCGGGCCAAATCTCGAGACTGTCGCCACGCACACGAAAGGACCCGCGCGCGAAGGCCTGATCGTTGCGGCGGTACTGCTGCGCCACAAGCTCGGCCATCACCTTGCGCTGGTCATACATCTGCCCGGTGACCAGATCCTGCGTCATCGCGGAATAGGTTTCCACCGACCCGATGCCATAGATGCAAGAGACCGAGGCGATGATGATCACATCATCCCGTTCCAAGAGCGACCGGGTGGCCGAGTGGCGCATCCGGTCGATCTGTTCGTTGATCTGGGATTCCTTCTCGATATAGGTGTCGGTGCGGGCGACATAGGCCTCGGGCTGGTAATAGTCATAGTAGCTGACGAAGTATTCGACCGAGTTGTCCGGAAAGAACCCCTTGAATTCGCCGTATAATTGGGCAGCCAGCGTCTTGTTGGGCGCAAGGATGATGGCGGGGCGCTGGGTTTCCTCGATCACCTTGGCCATGGTGAAGGTCTTACCCGTGCCCGTGGCCCCCAGCAGCACCTGATCGCGTTCGCCTGACAGGATGCCCGACGTAAGCTCCTTGATCGCTGTCGGCTGGTCGCCCGCCGGTTTGAACGGCGTCTGCATGACAAAGCGGCGCCCGCCTTCCAGCTTGGGGCGCGTCAGGACGTCAGGGCGTTCCGTCAGGGCATTGGCGTTGTTGTGGGGCATCGTGATTCCCTCGCGGCCGGGCTGGCCTGACAGATTTGATCCGTTTTTGTTCCCCTGCAAGAAGCCTGCGGGAAAGATTGCTGGAAGGTGAAGATAGCCCGATCAATTTTCCGGGCTTTTCTTGAAAAATACGCACCCTTGGATTGCATGTCATGCGATAATGGTGGAGGATGGTCGGGCAAGCAGCAAGGCTGTCGGCCGGTCGCACACACCCCACCCACACTCCCCGTGGCCGGTCGACAGTTCCTTGATCCCGAAGGGGATGGGGCAACCTGCCGCTTGCATCCGCCCCGCCTTTTCGCCACAACACGCCTGCACGATCAGGAGGTTGTCCATGCGCGCCCGTATCTATCAGCCCGCGAAGACCGCCATGCAGTCCGGCACGGCCAAGGCCAAGGGCTGGGTTCTGGAATTCGCTCCCGCCTCGGCCCGTGAGGTGGACCCGCTCATGGGCTGGACGTCGAGCGATGACACGCAGGCGCAGGTCAAGCTGCGCTTCGACACGCGCGAGGCAGCAGAGGCTTATGCGGCCTCCAAGGGCATCGAATTCGAGGTGATTGAACCGAAGTCGCGCAAGCCGGTGATCCGCCCGCGCGGCTATGGCGAGAATTTCGCAACCGATCGCCGCGGGGCCTGGACCCACTGACGAGCTGTTGGGCATGTCGATCACCATCACCGAGGAAAGCCCCACGGGGACGGACTTGAAGCTGCTGTTCGAACGCCACACGGCGGACATGCATGCCGACACGCCACCCGAATCGATCCACATGATGGACGCATCTGAACTGGCGATCCCGGCGGTTCGGTTCTTCGTGATGCGCGATGTGGGGATGCCCGTGGGCATGGGGGCCTTCAAGCGGATCGATGACACCCATGCTGAGATCAAGTCGATGCATGTGCTGGTCGAACGGCGCGGACGGGGCCTGTCGCGCCAGATGCTGGACCATCTGGTGGACGAGGCGCGCGTGATGGGGTATCGCCGCCTGAGCCTTGAGACGGGCGTGCAGCCCACCTTCATCGCGGCCCGCGCGCTTTATGCCAAGGCGGGCTTCACGGAATGCCCGCCGTTTGAAGGGTATTGGGAAGACCCCAATTCCGTCTTCATGACCAAGGCGCTGTGAAGGCTTGCCTGACACCGCGCGGTCGGCCAAAAGGGGGCAACGGTCCCGTAGCTCAGCTGGATAGAGCAGCCGCCTTCTAAGCGGCGGGTCGGGGGTTCGAGTCCTCCCGGGATCGCCATACCCCCGCGCCGATCGTCATTTCAACTTGATGCAGAAATGCTTGCGGACGGGTTTCTCGATCTTCCATGTCCCGGCAAAGCCCGGTTCGACCACAAAGCCGTCACCAGGATGCAGGGTGACCGGGGCTGCGCCATCGGGGGTGATGGTGATCTGGCCGTCGATCAGATGGACGAATTCGTAGAATTTGTAGGTGGCATGCCACGTTCCGGGCGTCGCCTCCCACGTCCCGCTGATCACGCTGCCGTCGATCGAGCTGTGCTGCACCCAGGTTTTCATCGTGGGGTGACCCTCGACCTTCACCCAGCCGTCGAGATCGGTCACCATCGGTTCGGGGCCGGGGGCGGGGAAACGGAAAACCATGTCGGGCATGTCGGTCGCTCCAGCTGTCTGTCCGGGCTTCAGTGGTAGGGTCCGGCTGACGGGCTGGCAAGCGGGAAAGGCGTTGCGGGGCTTGCCTCACACCCATGGATGCGCCAGTGGGTGGGGCAGGGCAGAAGCGGGGAAGGGTGAAGATGCTGATCCGGGGCGCGACGGCGGCGGATGCCACACATCTGGTGCGGTTCATCAACATGGCGGCGGATGATCTGCCGCTGCATTTCTGGAAGAAGTCGGTCGGGCCGGAGGGTGACCCCTGGGCCTATGGTCTGGAACGGGCGGCACGGGAAACCGGCGGCTTTTCCTACCGTAATGCGTGGCTCGCCGAGGTGGAGGGGCAGGTCGCAGCCTGTCTTCTGGGCTATCCGGCCGAGGATGAACCTGCGCCGATCGACCCTGACACGCCGCCGATCTTCGTGCCGCTGCTGGAACTGGAGGCGCTGGCCCCGGGATCATGGTACCTGAACGTGCTGGCAACCTATGCTGCCTTTCGCGGGCAGGGCTGCGGATCGGCCTTGCTGGCCTATGCGGAAGAAATCACGCGGGAGCTCGGGCGCAAGACCATCAGCCTGATCGCCGAGGACACGCATCACGACGCGCTGCGCCTCTATGCCGCCAAGGGCTACCGCGAGGTGGCTCGCCGCCCGGTGGTCAAGGGCGATTGGGCGGTCGATGCACGGGAGTGGATCCTGTTCCTCAAGCCGCTTTGACGACCGGGCAAGGCGGGCCGGGGGTCGCGGGGGCCGGGGCCCCCGCGCTGGGTCAGGTCTTGTGCGGAAGGGTGGAGGGCGCACCGCCTTCGAACCGGTTGCCGTGGCGATAGTCGCAAGGGGCTTCCTGCATCTGCAAATGCAGTCCCGTCCCGTTGAAAGGATGGGCTCGCGCGACATCCTCGTCGAACTCGATCCCCAAACCCGGCGCTTCGGGCGGCAGGATGTAGCCGTCCTCCCACTTGATCGAATTCTTGATCAGTTTCTGGTGGAAGGCCCCGCCGGTTTCGATGGTTTCCGCAATCAGCAGGTTGGGAATGGAGGCCGCGAAATGCACATTCGCCGCCCATTCCACCGGGCCTGCGTAAAGATGCGGCGCCATCTCGGCGTTGAAGATCTCGGCCATGGCAGCGATCTTCTTTGCCTCCCAAATTCCTCCAACGCGGCCCAAGGCGGGTTGCAGGATCTTCACCCCGCCCGCGCGCAGCAGGGTGCCAAATTCGGCCTTGGTCGTCATCCGTTCGCCGGTGGCGAGGGGGACGCGCACGGATTTCGCCACTTCGGCGAATTCCAGCAGGTTGTCCGGCGGGATCGGCTCTTCGTACCAGAGCGGGTTGTAGGGCTCCAACTCCCGCCCCATGCGGATCGCGCCGGGGGTGGTAAACTGGCCATGCGTGCCGAAAAGAAGATCGGCCCGGTCGCCCACCGCCGCGCGGATCGCCTTGCAGAAGGCGACCGAGCGGGTGATGTCAGACATCGCGGGTTCATGCCCGCCCCGGATCGTGTAGGGGCCTGCCGGATCGAACTTCACAGCCGTGAAGCCCATGTTGACAAAGCGCAGCGCGGCCTCGGCCGCGGCATCCGGGTCCACCCAGAACTCGGCGCTTTCCTTGCCGGGTTCGGGATAGAGATAGGTGTAGCTGCGGATGCGGTCATTCATCTTGCCGCCGAGAAGGGCATAGACGGGGCGGTTCCGCGCTTTGCCTAGGATGTCCCAGCAGGCGATCTCCAGCCCCGCGAAGGCGCCCATCACGGTGGGATCAGGGCGCTGGGTGAAGCCTGCGGAATAGGCGCGGCGGAACATCAGTTCGATGTTTTCGGGGTTCTCGCCCTGCATGTGGCGGCTGAACACATCCTCGATCACCGCCTTCATAGCGGTGGGCCCGACAGTGGAGGCATAGCATTCGCCATAGCCCACGATGCCGTTGTCCGTGGTGAGCTTGGGGAATATCCAGTAGCGCCCGCCCCAGCCGGGGAAAGGCGGCGCCACGACGAAGATTTCCAGATCCTTAAGCTTCATTCCAGCCTCGCCTTGCTTGGCGCGGGCCGACCGGGGGTTTTGCACCCCCGGACCCCCGCAGAGTATTTGGGCCAAGATGAAGGGGCGGTGCCGGCCTTGCCTGTGGGTTTGCGACCTGTCAGTGACGCTTTCAGGCCTTGGTCTTTCCTGTCACATGCAGGATCAGGCAGACCACCATCAGGGCGGAGGCCAGAAGGAAGGGCGCACCCGGCGAAAAGAGAGGGGCGTCGGGGGCGGTGAAATAGGCGAAGGTTGACGTCATCAGAAGGGGCGAGGAGATCATCGCGATGGCGTTGAGCGAGGCGAGGACACCCTGCAATTCGCCCTGCGCATCGGCCGGGGCGGCGCGGCTGGCCAGCGCCTGCAGGGCCGGAGTGACGACCCCGCCAAGTGCGGTGATCGGCGTGATCAGCAGCGCATGCGCGCCTTGGGTGACAAGGCCGAGCGCGGCCAGCGTGGTGACATCCACCCACATGCCGTAATGGACCGCCCGGTGTTCGCCGAACCGTTTGATCAGCGGCCCCACAAGAAGGGCCTGACCCACGGCGAAGCTGATCCCATAAAGCGCGAGTGACAGGCCCACCATTGTGCTGTCCCACCCAAAGCGGGCCTGCCCGTAATAGGCCCAGATTGCCGGATAGACGTTCATCGCGATGCCGAGGATCAGAAAGCAGGTCAGCACCCGCTTCAGCCCCGGCAGGCGCGAGACGGCGCGCAGCGCGCCAAGCGGATTGGCGCGGGCAAGGCTGAAGGGGCGGCGGGTGGCATCGGTCACCGTCTCGGGCAGAACGAAATAGCCAAAGATCATGTTGGCGAGCGCCAGCGCGGCGGCGGCGTAGAAAGGGGCGTGCAGGTCGATCGCGGCCAAGAGGCCGCCGATCAGCGGGCCGGCGACGAAGCCAATGCCGAAACAGGCTCCGATCAGGCCGAAGCGCGCGCCGCGATTCTCGGGCGGGGTGATGTCGGCGATATAGGCGGTGGCGGTTGAATAGGTGGCTGCCGTGATCCCGGCCACGATGCGCGCCATCAGCAGCAGCCAGATCGTGGGAGCCATGGCCATCACGAGGTAGTCGGCCGACATCACCAAAAGCGAGATGAGCAGGATCGGGCGGCGACCAAATCGGTCGGAGAGCGAGCCGATGATGGGGCCGAACAGGAACTGCATCACTGCATAGGAGGTCGACAGGATACCGCCCCAGATGGCGGCCTGCGACAGGGTGCCGCCCGTCACGCTTTCGATCAGGTCCGGCATGACCGGGAAGATCAGGCCGATGCCGATGGCGTCGATCGTGATGGTGATCAGGATGAAGGCGAGGGCAAGCTTTTCGCGGCGATCGGACATGCGGATTCCCTTGCCCATTGCATCGGGCGAGCCTAGCGGCTGTCAGGCAAAGTTGACAGGGGGCGCCGCGAGATCGCGTCGATCCGTTGCGCCAGTGCGTCTGGCGCGGCGAAGAAGGGGGAGTGGCCGCAGGGCAGGGTGCTGATGTGGTCGGGCGGCAGGCCAGCTGCCATGGTTTCCTGATAGTCGGGCGGGATCACGCGGTCATCGGTGCAGCGGATGTAGAAACGGGGCAGCGCTTCGGCCCGCGCGGTGTCGGGGATCGGTGTTTCCTGCGGGGCGATAGGCTGGCGGCAGAGGCGACGCTGCGCGAGGGCGAGGTCGTCAGCCGGGCAATCGTGGTAGAAGAGGGCGGTGGTTTTTGCAGGATCGAAGGTGAATGTCGTGCGGCTCTCGTCGATCCGGAAGGCCCCGGCGAGCGGTTGGCGCGGCCCGGCGCGGCGCATCTCGGCAAGGGTGTGTCCGGCTTTCGGCAGATAGGCGCAGACATAGATCAACGCGGCGATGCGGTCAGGTGCCGCTTGCGCGGCGGCGGTGATGGGAAAGCCGCCCATGCTGTGGCCGACAAGGATGGTGGTGCTGTCGAGGGCCCGAAGGACCGCCTCCGCATAGCTGTCCAGCGTCACGGTCGCGGGATCGGTGCCGTCATCGCCGTGCGACGGCAGATCGATGGCGCGGGCGCGGTGGCCCATCGCCTGCAGGGCCGGGATCACCCTGTGCCAGCACCATGCCCCATGCGCCGCGCCATGGACGAGAAGGATGTCAGACATGGCCGATCTCCGTCAGGAATTGGTTCAGCAAGGCGGCATATTCGGCGGGCTTTTCCACCATCGGCAGATGGCCTGCGCCGCGCATGAGGGCAAAGCGGTGGCCGCGAATCAATTCGGCCGTCTCTCGCACCAGATCGGGCGGGGTGGCGCCGTCATTGGCCCCCGCGATGGCCAGCGTGGGAAGGGTGAGCGTGGCCGTCGTTTCGTAGAAATCCGTGCCCGCGATGGCGGCGGCGCAACCCATCCAGCCTTCGGGGGCGGTTGCGAGAAACCCTGAACTTAGGCGCGCAAGATGTTGGCTTTCTTTCCATTTCCGCCCCAGCCAGCGGTCCATCGTGGCATCGTGCAGGGCGGCCATCCCGCCTGCGCGCACGGCGGCGATCCGCTCGTGCCACTGTTCGGGGCGGCCGATCTTTGCGGCGGTGTTGGACAGGATCATCGCGCGGACAAGGTCGAGCCGTTTCACCGCGAGGCCCTGCGCCACCAGACCGCCGATGGAGAGGCCAAGGACCACGGCCCCTGTCATCGCGAAATGATCCATCAGCCGTTCCACATCGCGGATCAGCGCGCCCATGGCATAGGGGCCGGGGGGCGTGTCGGATTGCCCATGCCCGCGCAGGTCAAGCCGCAGGATGCGTAGTCCGCGGGGCAGCAAAGGCAGAAGGTCATCCCAGATCGCAAGGCTGGTGCCCAAGGCATGGATCAGCACGAGCGGCGCGCCGCCCTGCGGACCGGTGACATCAGCATTCAGGCGCAGGTCAGGGAAGAAGATCGGGGTCATGTTCGGAAAAGGAATCTCTCTGGCTGTTTTGGCGCAGGAAAACCGGGAAATAGGTTCGAAAGTGACAGTCAGTCAGAGAACCGATCCAGCGCCATGCGAAAGGTGGCCGGATCGACATTGCCGCCCGAGGCGGTGCAGATCACCGTTTCGGGCAGGTCGGAGGCGAAAAGCGCAGCGGCCAGCGCTACGGCCCCGCCCGGTTCCAGCACGATCCGCAGATGGGTGAAGGCCAGCGCCATTGCGCGCAGAGCCTGATCGTCGGTGGCGACAAGGCCGGGACCGCAGAGGCGGGCGAGGATCGGGAAGGTCAGCGCGCCGGGGGCAGGGGTCAGGATCGCGTCGCAGATCGATCCTGTCGCTGCCGCATTGCGTTCGATGCGGCCCGCGCGCAGCGACCGGGCCACATCGTCGAAACCTTCGGGTTCGGCGGTGCGGACGGTCAGACCCGGCGCTTCGGCCTCCAGAGCCAGCGCGATGCCTGCCGAGAGGCCGCCGCCACCGCAGCAGGTGATGACGGTGGCCTCCGCCACCCCCTCTGCGCGGGCCTGTTCGGCGATCTCCAGCCCTGTCGTGCCCTGTCCGGCCACGACCTGCGGATCGTCGAAGGGCTTGATCAGCGTCAGCCCCCGTTCGGCCGTGAGCCGCGCGCCCAAGGCATCGCGGTCCTCGGTCGCGCGATCGTAAAGGATCACTTCTGCCCCATAGGCGCGGGTATTGGCGATCTTCACGGCGGGCGCGTCCGAGGGCATCAGGATCACGGCAGGGCAACCATGCCGTGCCGCAGCCAGCGCCACGCCCTGCGCGTGGTTTCCCGAGGAATAGGCCATTACCCCTTTGGCCCGCGTCGCAGGATCAAGGGCCGAGATGGCGGACCAGCCGCCGCGAAACTTGAACGACCCCGTCAGTTGCAGGCATTCCGCCTTTACGAAGATCCGCCGCCCCGCCATCGCATCCAGAAGCGGCGCGTTGAGAAGCGGCGTCACGCGGGCATGGCCCGCCAGCCGCGCGGCAGCGGCTCGGATCATCGTGATGTCGGTCATGCGCAGGCTTTCAGGAAGGCGTGGATCGCGGCGAGGCTTTCGCCCTCATCCAAGAAGGGGATATGGGCGCGGTCCGGCACTTCGGCAAAGATCAGGTCGGGGCGGCGGCGGCGCATCTCGGCCACGGTTTCCACCGTCAGCAGATCGGAATTCGCCCCCCGGATCAGAGCCATCGGCAGCCCCGCGCAGGCATCGTAAAGCGGCCAGAGATCGGCAGGCGGCCCGTCGAAGGCGGCAAGGAAGGCATCCCGCAGCGCCGGGTCATAGGTGATCTTCAGCCCCGTCTCGGTCGCGCTGTAATGCAGCCGCGCCTCGGCCAGCCATCGGTCTGCCGGGACATGGGCGAAACCGGGCATATTGCGGGGCAGGGCTTCGGCCAGCGCCTCATGCGTTTTGGAGGCCGGATTGCGACCCACGTAATCGAATATGCGGGTCAGTCCGGGGCGGTGGATGTCCGGCCCGATGTCGTTGAGGCAGAGGCCGAGCAGCCGATCCTTGGCCACGGCAGCCAGCAGCATGCCGATCAGCCCCCCGCGTGACGTGCCAAGGATCGCGGCCCGGTCCACCCGCAGATGATCCAGCAGGGCCAGAGCATCCTGCCCCTCTTGTGGGACGGTATAGGTGGCGGCTCCGGTCCAGTCACTTGCCCCCCGGCCGCGGTAATCCATCCGGATCAGGCGGCAGGGCGGCAGATGGGGGCGGAGATAGTCGAAATCCGCCATCGTCCGGGTCAGGCCCGGCAGGCAAAGCAGCGGCAGCCCTTCGCCCTCGTCGGAATAAGCGAGGCGGGCGCCATCGCGGGCAATGAAGGTGGCCGTCATGGGCGCGTCCGGGCAGTGGGCGAAGGGTGGGGCATCTGTCTTTGGGTCTTTGAGGCTGAGGGCCGGGAAAATCGGATCGGAGGCAGTCTGCGGCGGAAACTCTTTCCAATCTTCTGGCGTAGCGCACTGTGGCACAGCGGCGGGGCCGGAGTAAGGGGGGCGCGACCTTCGGGGCGCTTGCCGCCCGCGCTTACATTCCCTAAACCCGTCCCGCGCAACAGGGAAGAGACATGGCGAAGGACGACACGGCAGAGGCCCGCGCAAGCTCTAAGAAAGTGGGTGCGCTGCGGGGGCTGGCCCCCTTTCTGCTCCCCTATCGGGGGATGACGCTGCTGGCGCTGGCGGCGCTGGTCATCACGGCAGGGATGAGCCTTCTTTTGCCGCTGGCCGTGCGCCGGGTGGTGGACGGATTCAACGAGGATGTGGCGATCCTCGACCAGTATTTCGCGGCGGCGCTGGCCATTGCCGCGCTTCTCGCCATCGGGACGGGGGTGCGCTACTATTTCGTGACGAAACTGGGCGAGCGGGTGGTGGCCGATATCCGCCGCGCTGTCTTTGACCGCGTCATGGGCATGAGCCCGGCCTTTTTCGAAAAGCTGATGACGGGCGAGGTGGTCAGCCGGATCACCACCGACACCACGTTGATCCTGTCATTGATCGGCTCGTCGGTTTCCGTCGCGCTACGCAACATCCTGATGCTGGCGGGCGGGCTTATCCTTTTGTCGCTGACCTCGCCCAAGCTGACGGGGCTGGTGCTCTTGATCGTGCCTGCCGTGGTCGTGCCGATCGTCATCCTTGGCCGCCGTCTGCGCGGGTTGAGCCGGGAATCGCAGGATTGGATCGCCAATTCCTCGGGCGCGGCCTCCGAAGCGCTGGGGTCGGTGCAGACGGTGCAGGCCTTTACGCATGAGGGTCTGACGCGGGCGCAATTCGCGGATGTGACCGAGAAATCCTTCCTCGTCGCCCAGACCCGCACGCGGGTGCGGGCGATGATGACCGTGATCGTCATTTTCCTTGTCTTCACCGGCATCGTGGGCGTGCTGTGGATCGGCGCGCGGGATGTGCGGGCGGGTGCGATGACGCCGGGCGAATTGGTGCAATTCGTGATCTATGCCGTGATGGTGGCGGGATCGGTCGGCGCGCTGTCGGAAATCTGGGGCGAATTGCAGCGCGCGGCGGGCGCGACGGAACGGCTGGTGGAGTTGTTGAACGCCGAGGATTCGGTGCGCGATGCGTCCCAGCCGAAGGCGCTGCCGCGCCCCGTGCGCGGTGAAGTCGTGTTCGACGATGTCACCTTCCGTTATCCGGCACGGCCTGAGGTATCGGCCCTGAACGGCGTTTCCCTGCATGTCTCGCCCGGCGAGACGGTGGCGCTCGTGGGTCCCTCGGGCGCGGGGAAGACGACGATCCTGCAGCTTCTGATGCGCTTCTACGACCCGCAATCGGGCGTGGTGCGGCTGGATGGGGTGGACCTGCGCGACATGGCGCGGGCCGAGTTCCGACGCACCATCGCGCTGGTGCCGCAGGACCCGGTGATTTTCGCCACCTCGGCGCGGGAAAACATCCGCTTTGGCCGCCCGGATGCCACCGATGCCGAGGTGGAAGATGCGGCCCGCGCAGCGGCGGCGCATGACTTCCTGACCGCACTGCCGCAGGGCTATGACACATGGCTTGGTGAGCGGGGGGTGATGCTGTCGGGTGGGCAGAAGCAGCGGGTGGCGATTGCCCGCGCCATCCTGCGCGATGCGCGCGTGCTGCTTTTGGACGAGGCGACCTCGGCCTTGGATGCGGAATCCGAACGCGCGGTGCAGGCGGCGGTGGAAAGCCTGTCGGAAGGGCGCAGTGTGCTGGTCGTGGCGCACCGTCTGGCGACGGTGAAGCGGGCGGATCGCATTGTGGTCTTTGATCAGGGCCGGATCGTAGCTGAGGGCACGCATGAGGCGCTGGTGGCCGAGGGCGGGCTTTATGCCCGGCTGGCGCGGCTGCAATTCACCGACGGGCAGGGCTGAGGCCCGGTCTGACGTTGCGTTTCACGAAGCTTGCTGCCTTGCTGCGAGCGGGGCGAGCCGTCACAGTCGCCTGAAGCCCCCGGGGAGGAACCAAAGGGGCGTGAAGGGGAGGATGCGATGGGTGAATTCGCCAATCTTGCAGATGTGAAGGCCATTGAGGCCGAAATGCCCTGGGAAGCGCGCGGGGCCGCGCGCACGATGCACGAGTTTCTCAGCCGCGCGAAGGCCGCGCATGGGACACGGCCCGCGATCAGCTATCAGATCCTGTCCGGCCCGAAGGAAAAGGCGGAGACCCTGACATGGAACGCGCTGCACGCCAAGGCGACGCAGGCGGCCAATCTGTTCCGCAGCCTCGGGATCGGCGAGACGGATGTGGTGGCCTATGTGCTGCCCAACAGCCTTGAAACCGCCATCACCCTGCTCGGCGGGGCCATCGCGGGGATCGTGAACCCGATCAACCCTTTGCTGGAGCCCGAACAGATCAGCGCCATCCTGCGCGAGACGAAGGCGAAGGTCGTGGTCACGCTGAAGGCCTTTCCCAAGACCGACGTGCCGCAGAAGGTGGCCGAGGCGGTGAAGCACGCGCCCTCGGTCACGACGGTGCTGGAGGTGGATCTGGTCCGCTACCTTGCCCCGCCGAAGTCTTGGATCGTGCCGCTGATCCGACCGAAGAACCCGGTCACCCATACCGCCAACGTGAAAAGCTTCGCGACCGAACTGGCAAAGCATCCGGCGGATCGGCTGACCTTCGCGGATCGCCCCGAAGACCGGGTCGCGGCCTATTTCCATACGGGCGGGACGACGGGGATGCCCAAGGTGGCGCAGCACAAGGTTTCAGGCATGGTCTATAACGGCTGGCTGGGGCAGCGGCTTTTGTTCAAGGAAACCGATTGCGTGATGTGCCCGCTGCCGCTGTTCCATGTTTTTGCGGCCTATCCGATCCTGATGTCGATGATCGCCTCGGGCGCGCATGCCGTCTTTCCCACTCCCGCCGGATACCGTGGCGAGGGGGTCTTCGACAATCTCTGGAAGCTGATCGAACGCTGGCGCTGCACCTATCTGATCACCGTGCCCACCGCGCTGGCCGCGCTGATGCAGCGGCCGATCGATGCCGATATCTCCAGCCTGAAGAACGCCTTTTCCGGATCGGCGCCCCTGCCGGTGGAGCTTTACAACCGCTTCTACAAGGCGACGGGGGTAGAGATCGTCGAAGGCTACGGCCTGACGGAATGCACCTGCCTTGTGTCGGTCAACCCGCCGGGGGGGACGAAGAAGATCGGGTCGGTGGGTCTGCCCTTCCCGCATACCCATGTGCGCATCCTGCAAAAGGCAGGCGACGGCTTTCGCGACTGCGCCGCCGATGAGGTGGGAGAGATCTGCGTCGCCAATCCCGGCGTGTTCAAGGGATCGACCTATACCGAGGTGGACAAGAACAAGGACCTCTTCGCCGAGGGCCGTTTCCTGCGGACGGGCGATCTGGGGCGGATCGATGCGGATGGCTATCTGTTCATCACGGGGCGCGCGAAGGACCTGATCATTCGGGGCGGGCACAACATTGACCCTGCGGTGATCGAGGAAGGGCTGATGAAGCATGAGGCGGTGGCCTTTGTCGGCGCCATCGGCCAGCCAGATGCCCATTCGGGCGAATTGCCTTGCGCCTATGTGGAACTGGTCAAGGGCAAGGAGATCGGGGTGGAAGAGTTGATCACCTACGCCCAGACCCATATCCACGAACGCGCCGCCGTGCCCAAATACATTGAAATCCTTCCGGAATTGCCCAAGACGGCGGTGGGTAAGGTGTTCAAGCCCGACCTGCGCCGCATGGCCATCTCTCGGGTCTATGACGCCGCGCTGGCCGAGGCGGGCATCCCCGCCTATGTGGCCGAGGTGGTGGAAGACAAAAAGCGCGGGCTGGTGGCGCAGCTTGTACGCAATGGCCCTGCCGATCAGGACAAGGTGCAGGCCGTGCTGGGCGGCTTCACCGGCGCGTGGGAATGGACGGACTGACCGCGCGTCAGACGTCCATCCAGATCGTCACGGGTCCGTCATTGTTCAGGCTGACATCCATATCGGCCCCGAAGATGCCATTGGCCGTGGCAATGCCTTCAGCCTGCACCTTGGCGGTGAAGTATTCGTAGAGGCGCTTGCCCTCGTCCGGTTTGGCGGCGGTGGAAAAGCCGGGGCGGTTGCCGCGCAGATCGGCGGCGAGGGTGAACTGCGACACGATCAGGGCGCTGCCGCCGATATCGCGGATGGACAGGTTCATCTTGCCCTGTTCATCCTTGAAAATCCGCAGTTTGGCGATCTTGGCCGCCAGTTGATCCGCCTTGGCCTCGGTATCCCCCTCCATCGCGCAGACCAGGATCAGAAGGCCCGCGCCGATCTCTCCGGTCACCTGACCATCAACGGTGACGGAGGCGCGGCTAACGCGTTGGAGGACAGCCCTCACAATTCGTTCCGCCACGGCGGGTTGGCACCGGGGCGCGAGACGGTGACGGCGGCGGAGCGTGTGCCGAGCGTCAGGGCCGCGTCGAGCGTGGCGTCGGAGAGGCTGGCGAGGCCGGATTTCGTCAGCGCGCCCGCCTCGTGCAGGGCGGTCAGGGCCCCGGCGTTGAACGTGTCGCCCGCGCCGACCGTATCAGCGACGGTCACGCGGGTGGCGGCGACAAAGCGGTTCTGCGTGGCGGTAATCGCCCGCGCCCCAGCCGCGCCTTCGGTGATGAAGACAAGCTTCGGCCCCTTTTCAAGCACCTGCCGCGCCAGCGCCGACACGTCGCCCGCGCCCAAGAGCCAGTGCAGGTCTTCATCCGACAGTTTCACAATATCGGCCCGCGCGATCATCCGTTCGATGCGGGCGCGATATGCGGCCTCTTTCCCGGCGATGAAACCGGGGCGGATATTGGGGTCGATCATGGTGACGCGGGTGGGGGCCTCGCGCGTCTGCAGCGCCTCGTAGGTGCTGGCGGCGGGGTCGTTCACCAGCGAGATGCCGCCGAAGAAGAGGGTGGATATATCGGCGGGCAGGGTGGGAAGCTGATCCTGCGACAAGAGGCGGCCCGCGGTATTCTCATCATAGAAGGCATAGGTCGCCTGACCATCGACCAGCTTGACGAATGCCACGGTCGTGGGCCGGTCGGAGCGGGCGCAATGGGCCGTGTCGACCTTGGATGCTTCGAGCGTTTCGGTCAGGATCTGGCCCAGCATGTCGTTGGAAATGCCCGAGAAAAACGCCGATGGCGCGCCAAGGCGGCCAAGGGCGATGGCGGTGTTGAACACCGCGCCCCCGGCATAGGGCGAAAAGGCGGGTTCGCCCAGCGTGGTGGTGCGGGGCAACATGTCGATCAGGGCTTCGCCACAGCTGAGAATCATTCGGGCCTCCTATGCGTGGCGCGGACCATAGCGGATTGGGTTATGTTAGCGCAAACAATCAGGCGGAAAACCATGGCGCGAGGTTGGTTCGGACGCGGGCGAGGGGGGTTTCACCTGAGGTGTCGGGGGCGAAGGTCCGGCCCGTGATCGCCTCATAGGCGTCGATATAGACCTGCGCTGTTTGCTGGATCATTTCCTGAGGGATTTCAGGGATTTCATCGGTATAGGGGTCGCAGCGGGCGGCGACCCAAGCGCGGATCACGTCCTTGTCGAAGGACGGCGGGCGGGTGCCGCTTTCGAAGGCCTGCGTGTAGCCGGAGGCGATCCAGTAGCGGCTGGAGTCCGGGGTATGGATTTCATCGGCAAGGAGGATTTTGCCCGCCGCATCGGTGCCGAATTCGTATTTCGTATCCACAAGGATCAGCCCGCGTTCGGCGGCCATCTGCTGGCCCCGCGCGAAGAGGGCGAGGGCCTTTGCAGACACCTCATCCCATTGCGCCTGCGTGAGAAGTCCTTGGGAAACAATATCTTGGGCGGTCAGCGGTTCATCATGGCCGCCGTCGAAGGCCTTTGACGTAGGGGTGATGATGGGCGCGGGCAGGGCCTGATTGTCGCGCAAGCCATCGGGCAGGGTGTGGCCATACATGGCCCTTTCGCCCTTCTTGTAGAGCGTGAGGATAGAGGTGCCGGTGGTCCCGGCCAGATAGCCGCGCACCACAATCTCCACGGGCAGGATCGTCAGACGCTTGCCGATCACCACATTCGGATCGGGGTAGGAGATCACGTGGTTGGGGCAGATGTCGTCGGTATGTTCGAACCAGAATTTCGCCGTCTGGGTAAGGACTTGGCCCTTGAACGGGATGGCGGCGAGGATGCGGTCGAAGGCGGAGATGCGGTCCGACGAGATCAGGATGCGCGTGCCATCGGGCAGGTCATAACAGTCGCGGACCTTGCCGAAATAGGGGTTGGGGAGTTCCGGAATCCGGGCCTCGGACAGGATGCGGGTGAGGTCGGTCATCAAGGCCCCCATGGCAGCTATGGCGGGGTGATGGGGCGGGGGCGGGGTGGAGTCAAGCGGGGCTTTGCGCGGCGGGCTAAGGCCTTGCGAACGCTGGGTTAATTGGCGAGGAGGGGGCAAAACGGCTGTGCCCTGTTCTGTGCCGCCTTTTGTGCAGCAAACTGTGGCCACGCGCGCTGGGGTCGCGCGGGATTAACCTTTGGTGAGTCGACAACCCAACTCATGCGCGGCTTGTGCCGGATCGGATGCCAAGGCCGGGGCGCAGACGGCACCCCGTTCCCCGGTCAGCGTGATTGCGTCACCGCCAGCACGATGCCGCCCACGATCAGCGCGGCCAGCACGGCGAAGGCGATCTTCCACGCGCTCCACGGTCGTTCGCCCTGCACCTTGCCGGTCTGGCCATTGACCACGAAGCGATAGCTTTTGCCGTTGTACTTGTAGGCCGCCATCCAGATCGGCAGGAGGATGTGCTTGAAGGTCTCGTCCTTCCAGTCCGTCTCCACCCGATCGATCCGCTGTTCGTCGCCGCCGATATCGGCGCGGACGTCCTGACGGATCACGCCTGCCATCACCTCGCGTCCCATGGCATGCCCGTCGGCCAGCACCACGGTGTACCCCTCGGCGGTGAAGCCTGCGAGGAAGTCGCTGCGGAAGGGTTGCAGCGCCGACAGATCCCACGGGGCGAGGTTGTCGGTATAGGCGCGCGGCAGGCTTTGGCTGGCAAGGATCAGCACATCGTCAAAGCGCCGTGCCACCCAGCCCGACCGGGCGGACCAGCGGGTGCGGCGGACCTGTTCCGTCTCGGTTCGCCCGTTGCGGGTGACGGTGCGGGTTTCGTAGTAATGATCCCCCCGCGCGCCTGCGTAATGCGATCGGGTGGCGGCGTCGAAGGTCCAGTAGGGGACGTAGAGCCCGTTCATCGCGCGCCCCTTGCGGGCGTATTCCTGCAACCCGTTCGGCGCGAACCAGAGGCTGCCCAGCCAGGTCTTCATCGCATCCCGCGCCTGCCCTTCGTCCAGCACGAAGGGCAGCACCGCCTGCGGCTTGATCCTGCGTTCCTCGCCCGTGCCGATGGCGACGGGGGTGGCGCAGAAGGGGCATTCGGTGGCGTGGGTGGCCCCCTGAAATTCCACCTGCGCGCCGCAAGACGGGCAGGGCGTGATGCGGACCTCTTCCATCTGCGCTGCCGGAAGATCATCCGACAGGCCACGGTCAAGGTCGATCTCGTTCAGGGCACGGGTACGGGCCGCGGGGGCGTCAGGGATTGCTTGTCGCGCGCCGCAATGATCGCAGACCAGTTCGGTGGCACCGGGTGCATAGCGAAGGTCGGCCCCGCATTGATTGCAGGGCCAGTTCTGGCGGTCATCCGGCATGGGTCAGGCCCCGGGCGGCGGGGGTGGAGGGACTTGCGCGAAAAGGCGCGAAAGCTCGGTCTCGGCGGCGGGCTTCCAGCCGTCCATCCCGGCTGACCAAACCTGCGTGGCGCGGGTCAGGCTGCCATTGGCCGCCATGGTGGCGAGGTCGGGTTCGGAAAAGGGACCCTTGGTTGCGCCGTTATCGGCCAGATGCCATTGCCTGCCCACAGGTGGTGGCGGGGGCGGGGGGGCGGCGGCAGACGGGGCCGTGTTCGCACCCCAAGGCCCCATGTTCTGCGCCATGGCCATCCCCATGGCCGCGCCCATGCCTGCGGTCATCGCATCGCCCGCCGATCCGGGTTTCCCCATCGCCTCGGCTGCGGAAAACTGCATGTATTTGTTCAGATCGCCCGCGATGCCGACCGAGGTGCGCTTGTCCAGCGCCTTTTCCACCTCTTCGGGCAACGAGATGTTCTCGATATAGAATTCCGGCAGGGTCAGGCCGTATTCGCCCACCTGCGGTGCGATGGCGGTGGTGATCAGCTTGGCCAGATCGGCAGTGTTTGCTGCCATGTCGAGGACGGGGATGCCTGCGCTGGCGATCACACGGGAAAATTCCTGCACAATGATGTTGCGGATCTGGAAGCTGATCTCATCGGCCGTGAATTCGCCATCGGTGCCGACGATTTCCTGCATGAATTTTGCCGGGTCCGAAACGCGCATCGCATAGCTGCCGAAGGCGCGCAGGCGGACGGGGCCGAATTCCGGGTCGCGCGCCATGATGGGGTTCTTGGTCCCCCATTTCAGATCGTTGAACCGGGTGGTGGAGATGAAATAGACCTCGGCCTTGAAGGGCGAGTTGAAGCCGTGATCCCAGTGCTGCAGCGTGGTCATCACCGGCATGTTGTTGGTTTCCAGCATGTAGAGGCCGGGGCCGAAGACATCGGCCAATTGCCCCTCATGGATGAAAACCGCCGCCTGCCCTTCGCGGACGGTCAGCTTGGCGCCGTATTTGATCGCGTTGCCGCGCCGTTCGAAACGCCAGACCATCGTGTCGCGGGTGTCATCGGTCCAATCGATGACGTCGATGAATTCACCCTTGAGGAAATCGAAAACCATGTCACAGCCTCCTTGTCGGTCACGCGACCGGTATCAACTTTCACCGCCCAGAAGCCGGGTCGCAAGCGATTCCACGATCGGGCGCGCGGCGGTTTCCGTCATGCCCGGGCGCAGGGCGGGGGAATAGAGCATCTTCAGCATCAGCTCGTCCTGCCGGGTGAGGAGGGCGAATTCCTCGTCATCGTTGAAGATCGAGGGGCGGGCCGAGGGGCTGTCATTGGCCAGCCCAAGGCCTTGGGTGATCTCTTCATGCAGGCAGGAGAGGCGCAAGAGATCGGGATGTTCAGCCCGGATCACCGCGAAGGCGCGGGTATAGGTCGCGCCATCGGCGGCGGACATCGCATAGACAAGGCAATAGGTGGAACGCGGCATGTCGGTGATCGCCGCGACTTCCGAGCCAGAGAGGCCGGGAAGAGCGGCGCGGATCTGCGGCCCCAGCGCGCGGCGTTCGTCTTCGGACACGATCTGGACGAAGAAGTTGGGCGCGCGGTCATCCAGCGCGATCGGATGGCCGGTGATCCCCGACAGGCGGCGCAGGAAGGACGCCACGCGGGCGGTATCGGCGGCGCGGCGGTCTGGCGGGACGGAGGCACCGAAGCGCAGGCCGACGCGGACGGGGCCCGCCCATTTGCGGAGGCGGCTTTCGGTCATGCGTTGCACCGGGCCGCTTGAGGTGCGGGTGTATTCGTCGAACAGCGCGATACGGATGAAGTTCTCGGCCAGCATCCGGTCGGTGAAGGGGGTATCTGGCCCGCCGCCATCGGTGCGCAGAAGGCCCTGCGTCAGAAGCTGCGACTGCACCCGTCCGTAATGGGCCGCCGCTGCCGCCGAAGCGGGGGAGGCTGCGCCGGGCGCGGTGACGCCGACCGGGGACGGGACCTGCGGAATTGGCCCCGGCGGCACGGTGGATGTGCAGGCGGTCAACCCTGCCAGCGCAAGCGCGGCGAGGGGCGTGAGGGTCTTCATGATGCGGGTTCGGGCTTCGTCTGGAGGGGAGGGGGTAGGGAAAGGGTCAGGGGGTGGAGGGCGCGCCCGTCGTACGGGCGCGGGCGGCAGAGAGGGTGTCGCGCAGGTCGCCTTCCATCTTCTTGAGTTCGGTTTCGGCAGTGGCGCGGCGCGCCTTGCCTTCGTCGGCGATGCGCAGGCTTTCCTCGATCGTGGCGATCAGCGTCTCGTTGGCGCTGCGCACCGACTCAATATCAAAGACGCCGCGCTCCATTTCCTCGCGCACCACGCGGTTGGCCTGCTGCAGGTTTTCCGCGTTGGATTTCAGAAGCTCGTTGGTCAGGTCATTCGCCTCGCGCACCGCCTCGGCGGCCTCGCGCGAGCGCTGGATGGTGACGGCCTGTGCCAGCTGGGTTTCCCAGAGCGGCACGGTGTTCACGAGGGTGGAGTTGATCTTGGTAACAAGGCTCTTGTCGTTTTCCTGAACCAGCCGGATCGAGGGCAGCGATTGCATCGTGACCTGACGCGTCAGCTTCAGGTCATGGACCCGGCGCTCCAGATCGTCGCGCGCGGCGCGCAGGTCGCGCAGTTCCTGCGCCCGCTTGACCTGATCGGCCTCGGGCGCGGCGGCGACCTCGGCCTCTTTGGCGGGGATGGTGGTCTGGTCGGTCTCGGCCAGCTTCGCCTCGCCCGCCGCGATGTAGAGGGCAAGCTCGTCGTAGAAGCGCAGGGTCTTTTCATAGAGCAGGTCGAGCGCCTTGATATCCTTCAAAAGCGCATGTTCGTGCTTCAGAAGGTTCTCGGTGATGCGGTCGATCTGGCCCTGCACCTCTTCGTAGCGGGCGACGAATTTGGCGATGGGGGCGGCCTGACCCGTCAGCTTGTCCCACCAGCTGCGTTCGCGGCCAAGGTCAAGCTCTTCCGACGAAAAGCCACGGATGGTGGTCACGATCTCGCGCAGGGCATCGCCTGCGGGGCCGACATCCTTGTTCTTCACGCCCGCCAGCATATCCTGCGAGATGACCTGAAGTTCGGCCTGCGCGCCCGATCCGAAAGAGATGATCGATTGCGTGTTCGTCAGGTCAACCTCTTGCATCCGCTGGCGAATTTCGGCGGCGCGGTCGGCAGGAGCGGCGTCGAGCGCGACAATCTCACCCACTGGGACAGGCAGGAGCGCGGTGGTGACGGCCTCAACCTCGGCCAATGCCTTGGCGGCGTCTTCGCGAACGGTTGTCGACATGATCATACCCTCCTGCCGGGAAATTCCGGAACGTCTACTGATTGCGTCAGGTTATCAAATGGGCCCTGCCGCCCGGCTGCAGCCTGCGACAGGTTGGCGCGTTTTTCCAGTAACCTTTTGCGCCCCCGGCGGAGAAAAGCACCGGGGGCGCGAGAGGGGTGTCAGCCGGGGCGGCGGTTGCCTTGGCGCTGCGGCTTGCCCGTGCCGCCGGGGCGGGTGGGCGATTGGCCGCCGCCCATGGGGCGGGCGGGTTTGGCCCCCGTGCGGGGCTGCGGCTTGGGGGCTTGCGAGGCATGTTCGGGGCGGCCCTGCGGGCGGGGGGCTTGTGCCTTGCCTTGCGGCTTTCCCTGTGGCTTTCCCTGTCCGGGGCGACCGCCGCCCTGCCCGCCGGGGCGCTGGCCCCGGTTCTGGCCGGGCTTGGGCGCAGCGGCGACGACATCTGCGGCCCACGGCGCGCCACCGATCACCGGGATCGGCTTTTTCAGAACCTTTTCAATGGCCTGCAATTCGCCCATCTCGGCAGGCGCACAGAAGGCCACGGCATTGCCTTCGGCCCCCGCACGGGCGGTGCGGCCGATGCGATGGACGTAGTTCTCCGGCACATTGGGCAGGTCGTAGTTGTAGACATGGCGCACGCCGGGAATGTCGATCCCGCGGGCGGCGACGTCGGTTGCCACGAGCACATCCAACTCGCCGTTGCGGAATTCGGTCAACGTCCGGTCGCGCTGGTTCTGGCTTTTGTTGCCGTGGATGGAGCCGACTTTGAACCCCCAAGCCGCCAGCAATTTGCACAGCTTTTCAGAGCCATGCTTGGTGCGGCCGAAGACCAGCGCCTGTTCCCCCGGGTGTTTCTTGAGATAGTCCTCAAGCAGCTTGGCCTTGTCGCCGTTCGGGATGAAATGCACGCCTTGGACGATCTTTTCGGCGGGCTTGCCCGGGGGGGCGACCTGCACGCGGACCGGGTCGCGCAGATAGGTTCCGGCGATTTCCTCAATATCCTTGGGCATCGTGGCCGAGAAGAGAAGGGTCTGTCTTTTCAAGGGGATATGCTTGGCAATCTTACGCAGCGCGTGGATGAACCCCATGTCGAGCATGTGGTCCGCCTCGTCCAGAACGAGGTAACCCGTGGCCTGCAGCGAGACATCGCCGCGCTCCAAGAGGTCGATCAGGCGGCCGGGGGTGGCGACAAGGACATCCGCCCCGCGCGCCAGCGCCATGGCCTGCCGGTTGAGCGAGGCGCCGCCCACGACGGTGAGCACCTTGACGGGGGTTCCTTTGGTGAAAATCGTAAGGTTATCAGAGATTTGCGTCACCAGCTCGCGCGTGGGCGCAAGGATCAGGGCGCGCACGTTGCGCGGCCCCGGCGGGTGGCCGATATCGAGAAGGCGGTGCAGAAGCGGCAGGCCGAAGGCCGCCGTCTTGCCGGTGCCGGTCTGCGCCAGACCCATCAGGTCGCGCCCCTTCATGATGTGCGGGATGGCCTGCACCTGAATGGGGGTAGGGTCCTTGAGGGTGGTTTTCTCAAGCGCTTTCAAAAGCTTGGGCGACAGGCCCAGGTCAGCAAAAGAAGTCATGTGTCGTGTCTTTCCGGCCTTGTCGAAAAGGCCAAAGGGGGCCGCGCCTTGGGGCGGCCGGTGGCAGTGGGTGCGCCGATTGCACGGCGCGGAACCCCTGCGTGAAGGTGGGAACCTGTGGCCCGGTCCGGCTCCCCTAAGGGCTGCTCACGCGGCAGCGGAGGGCGGGCGTAGGGGGGAGATGGGCCTTTCGGGGCACAAAGTCAACTGTGCCCTGTTTTGTGCCGCCTTTTGTGCCGCAACTTGTGGGCACGGAGCGCGCGCTGGCGAAAGGGGTTGGTAACGCGGTCGCGGCAGGGTTTCGCATGGTCTGGGCGCGGAGGGTGCGATGGAACCGGGGCGGATGCGGGGGAAGACGGCGGCGCATTACCATTACATGGCCGATGCGATGCGGCGGCTGGAATGGGACCTGCACCACACAATCGAGGCGACCGGGCGCGTGCCCTTGGAATGGCACGAGATCGCGCAGGAGGAGCCGCGCGGCGGGACGGAGCGGGTGGCGATCCGGCTGGACAAGGACGTGGTGAAGTTCTTCCGGTCGATGGGGCTGGGCTATGGTCCGCGCATCAACCGGGTGCTGCGCGTCTATATGCATGCGCGGCTGGCGGGGGTGATCCGAGGGCCAGAGACCGCGCCGCAATTCCGGGTGGCCTTGGCCGGGGAGCGGCCGCTGTGGGGAGAGACGGCGGCGAGTTTCGGGGCGGGCGAGGGGCCAGATGACGAGGAGCGCGAGGTGGAGGCGCGGGCGCGGGCGGAGGAGCGGGTGCGGGGGAGGGGGGTTAGTGTTGGGCGAGAACGAACCTGAAACGTGCGCGATACGACTTACGCTCGACCTCGGTTAGGTCGCGGCCAAGCGTGTTGCGGATACGGCCAAGGGTTGGGCGGTCGAGTTCGGAGGGAACAACACTCGGATTGGCCCGGAATGCTGCAATGGCAACCTCGAGGACCCGTGTATCGACTGTGTTCAAGCAGTCGTTGATCGCTGTCTCGAAAATGGCCTCTAGTGTCAGTGCCGCCGGTGCGGCGGGGGCAGTTGCCGGCACGACCTTGCGATCTGTTTCTGGGTCGAAGTCCTGTTCAAGGATCGAGATTAGGGAATTCATCAGGTCTTCGGTCCATTCATGATGGGTGTCGGCCTCTTGTATGAGATCTGGGGATTGTGACCCCCGCGCGGGCTTTATGCCGAGGAGATGAACCTGGACCCCGAATGTCTGGGCGATCTGGACGCCGATGCGGATGTCTTCGTCACCGGACAGGACAAGGGCGCTGGTGACGGCGCGGTTTCGTGCCAGGTCGATGATGTCGGTGACGATCAGCGAGTCGACGCCCTTCTGCTCGCCGTTGCTATTGATAACGCCGAGGCGGAGTTTCGTGTAGGGTGCGCTGGCGACCTGCTCCTGTTCAGAACTCATGCGGCCACTTCGAGGAAGCCCGTCATACCAGTAGATACGCAGCAAACGCTGGCCCGGTGCTACTTCGTTGCAGAGTTTACGCAATGCTGCCACCGTGGCCTCGACGTTGAGGATCACGAGGTTTCGTGGCTGCTTCTTACCAGCGAGTAGGGTCGAGCCTTGTGCGTAAAGATAGCCTGCATCCACGAATACTGCGACTTGCACGGCTACCTCCACGAACGCGGTTACCAAAAAAGTAAAGGGCACCCGAGGGTGCCCCTATATAGAAGCGGCCACCTTATGATAAGCCGCATCAAGAAAGTAGCAGTTCGCGGTTCGGGTTTCAACCCTTGACGGTCTCTTACCCCTGCAGCGTGCGGACCCCATACCCCTCGCCCCGTGCCTTCATCGCGGCCACGGCGGCAATCGACGCGGCGGCGGTGGTGAAGTACGGGATCTTGTCCATAAGGGCCACGCGGCGGATGTCGCGGCTGTCGGAGACGGCCTGCGTGCCTTCGGTCGTGTTCATCACCAGCGCAATGTCGCCGTTTTTCAGCCGGTCCACGATGTTCGGGCGGCCTTCATAGACCTTGTTGACGCTTTCCGCCTTCACACCCTGCGCCTTGAGCCAATCGGCGGTGCCTTTGGTGGCCACGATGTCGAACCCCATGGCGACGAGGTCGCGGGCGGCAGAGGCCAGCGCCGCCGTCTTGTCCATGTCCTTGACGGAGAGGAAGACATGGCCCGCCTCGGGCAGCATGGTGCCTGCGCCCATCTGGGCCTTGAGGAAGGCCAGCGGGAAGGTGCGGTCCCAACCCATCACCTCACCCGTTGAGCGCATTTCGGGGCCGAGGAGGGGGTCCACGCCGGGGAAGCGGGCGAAGGGCAGCACGGCCTCTTTCACGCTGAACCACGGGGTGATGGGGTTGGCGAGCGTCAGCGGATCGGCCAGCGGCAGGTCGGTGTCCGGTCCCACGCCCGCCGGATAGGGCGCGCGGTGGGGGAAAGTGGAGAGGGGCTCGCCCGCCATCAGGCGCGCGGCGATGGAGGCGATGGCGCTGTCGGTGGCCTTGGCGACGAAGGGCACGGTGCGGGACGCGCGGGGGTTCACCTCCAGCACGTAGATCACGCCGTCCTTGATGGCGAATTGCACGTTCATCAGGCCCACCACGTTCAGGGCGCGGGCCATGATGACGGTCTGACGCTTTAACTCTTCCACCGTTTCGGGGGAAAGCTGGTGCGGGGGGAGGCAGCAGGCAGAATCGCCGGAATGGACGCCCGCCTCTTCGATATGTTCCATGATGCCCGCGACATGGACCTCTCTGCCGTCCGACAGCGCATCAACGTCCACTTCCACCGCGCCGGAAAGATAGCTGTCGAGCAGGACGGGCGAAGTGCCCGAGACCTGCACGGCGGTGGTGATGTAGCGTTCCAGCTGTTCGTCGGAGCGCACGATTTCCATCGCGCGGCCGCCAAGGACGTAAGAGGGGCGGATGACCAGCGGGTAGCCCACTTGGGCGGCGATGGCGAAGGCCTCGTCGCGGGAATGCGCGATGCCGTTTTCGGGCTGTTTCAGGCCAAGGTCGTGCAGCAGGTGCTGGAAGCGTTCGCGGTCTTCGGCAAGGTCGATGGCATCGGGTGTGGTGCCAAGGATCGGGATGCCCTCTTCATGCAGCGCATTGGCGAGTTTCAGGGGCGTCTGGCCGCCGAATTGCACGATCACGCCGTGAAGGGTGCCGTTGTCCTGTTCCACCCGCAGGATTTCGAGGACGTGTTCGAGGGTCAGCGGTTCGAAGTAGAGGCGGTCGGAGGTGTCGTAGTCGGTCGACACGGTTTCGGGGTTGCAGTTGACCATGATCGTCTCATAGCCCGCGCCGGTCAGGGCATAGCAGGCATGGCAGCAGCAATAGTCGAACTCGATCCCCTGACCGATGCGGTTCGGGCCGCCGCCGAGGATGACGACCTTCTTCGCGCCGGAGGGGCGCGCCTCGCATTCCACATCGCCCATGACGGGGGTTTCGTAGGTGGAATACATGTAGGGGGTCTGCGCCTCGAACTCGGCCGCGCAGGTGTCGATGCGTTTGAAGACGGCGGTGACGCCGAGGTTGCGGCGGGCGCGGCGGACCTGTGCCTCTTCCCGGCCCGTCAGCTTGGCCAGCCGGGCATCGGTGAAGCCGAGCATCTTGAGGCGGCGCAGGCCTGCGGCATCAAGGGGCAGGCCGTCCTTGCGGACCTGCGCCTCGGTGTCGATGATTTCGCGGATACGGGCGAGGAACCAAGGGTCGAAGGCGGTGGCGGCTTGAATGTCGTCGTCAGACAGGCCATGGCGCATGGCCTGCGCGATGACGCGGAGGCGGTCGGGGGTCTGTTGCGACAGGGCCTTGATGATGGCGGCCTTGTCCGGCGCGCCCGGGATCGCGATTTCGTCAAAGCCCGTCAGGCCGGTTTCGAGGCTGGCCAGCGCCTTCTGCATGGATTCGTGGATGGTGCGGCCGATGGCCATCGCCTCTCCCACCGATTTCATCGCGGTGGTGAGGTTGGGTTCCGAGCCGGGGAATTTCTCAAAGGCGAAGCGCGGGATCTTGGTCACGACATAGTCGATGGAGGGTTCGAAACTGGCGGGCGTGACCTTGGCGATGTCGTTGTCCAGCTCGTCCAGCGTGTAGCCGACGGCCAGTTTTGCGGCGATTTTCGCAATCGGGAAACCCGTGGCCTTCGACGCCAGCGCCGAGGAGCGGCTGACGCGGGGATTCATCTCGATCACCACCATGCGGCCGTCTTCCGGGTTGATCGCCCATTGCACGTTGGACCCGCCGGTTTCCACGCCGATCTCGCGCAGCACGGCGATGGAGCCGTTGCGCATGATCTGGTATTCCTTGTCGGTCAGCGTCAGCGCCGGGGCGACGGTGATGCTGTCCCCCGTATGCACGCCCATCGGATCGACGTTTTCGATGGAGCAGACGATGATGGCGTTGTCGGCGCGGTCGCGCACCACCTCCATCTCGTATTCCTTCCAGCCGAGGAGGGATTCATCGACCAGAACCTGCGCGACGGGGCTGGCCTCCAGCCCCGATTTCACGATGGCCTCGTAATCGTCGCGGTTATAGGCCACGCCGCCGCCCGTGCCGCCCAAGGTGAAGGCGGGGCGGATGATGGCGGGCAGGCCCACATATTCCAGCGCGGCCATCGCCTCGGCCACACCGCTTGCAATGTCGTACTTGCCCGTGGGCAGTTTCGGGGCGGCCACGATGGTCGCCTTGGGGTTTTCCAGACCGATGCGATCCATCGCCTCGCGGAAGAGCTTGCGGTCTTCGGCCATTTCGATGGCCTGCCGGTTCGCGCCGATGAGTTCGACGCCGAATTTTTCCAGCACGCCCAAATCGGCCAAGGCCAGCGCGGTGTTCAGGCCCGTCTGCCCGCCCATCGTGGGCAGGAGTGCGTCGGGGCGTTCCTTTTCGATGATCTTGGCGACAACCTCGGGGGTGATCGGTTCGATATAGGTCGCGTCGGCCAGCCCCGGATCGGTCATGATCGTCGCGGGGTTGGAGTTCACGAGGATGACGCGATAGCCTTCCTCGCGCAGGGCCTTGCAGGCCTGGGCGCCCGAGTAGTCGAATTCGCAGGCCTGCCCGATGATGATGGGACCCGCGCCGATGATCATGATGGAGGAGATATCGGTTCTTTTCGGCATGGTCCTGTCCCGCATGTGCCATCCCGCCGCCCTTGGGCCTGCGGGTGGAGGATTCGTGTTCCGCGCAAATTGACGGGTCTTTAGGGGAGCGGGACGCGAGGCGCAAGGGATTGTGGGTGTCGGCGATTTCTGTCGCAGAAATCGCGCAAAATTCTGGCGCAGAATCTTGCGGCGGGCATCGGGTCTGCGGCGCGGGGGTGACAACTGCGTCAGATTTCGCGGGATTTTCTGCGTCAGAAAATGCAGGCCTTCGGGCACGCGCGGCGGTTCGGGGCGGCAGGGTGTCGCGCTTGGGCTGGTCGGGGGCGGGGGGCGGTGCTATTTCGGCCCCTCGGAAGGCTTGAGAGGCGGCGCGTGATCCTTTTCGAACATGGTCCGGGCGGGGTGCCCGCGCTTTTCGACCGGCCGCGCGAGGTGATCGTGGCGCGGCGGGCCGATCAGGTGCGGGCCGCGCTGGCGCGTGCGGACCGGGCGCGGGCGGCGGGGGGATGGATCGCGGGCCATGTCGCCTATGAGGCGGGCTATGCGCTGGAGCCGAAGCTGGCGCGGCTGATGCCGCGGCGGCGGCCCGGGCCGCTGGTGGCGCTGGGGGTGTTCGAGGGGCCCGGGGATGCGAGCGCGGTGCTTTCGCAGGCTGCGGCAGAGGCGGGGGCGGCGCGGCTGTCGCGGCTGCGCCGGGGCATCAGCCGCGCGGCCTATGGCGCGGCCTTCGCCAAGGTGGCCGATTACATCGCGGCGGGTGACTGCTATCAGATCAACCTGACCTTTCCGCTGTCGGCGCGACTGGAGGCGGGCACGGCGCTGGGCCTTTATGGCGCGCTGCGCGCACGGCAGGCGGTGGGCTATGGCGTTTTCTGCGATCTGGGCGTCGGGCCAGTCGTCATGTCGCGCAGCCCGGAGTTGTTCTTTCGGGTGGAGGGGGGCGTCATCTCGGCCCGGCCCATGAAGGGGACCGCGCCACGCGATACGGACCCTGCGCGGGATGCGGAACTGGCGGCGGCGCTTTTCGCCTCGGACAAGGCGCGGGCCGAGAACTTGATGATCGTCGATCTGCTGCGCAACGATATCGCGCGCATTTCCGAAGTGGGATCGGTGAAGGTGCCGGAGCTTTATGCGGTGGAGCCTTTCGCGACAGTGCATCAGATGAGTTCGACGGTGCAGGGGCGGCTGGTCGCCGGGGCCGATCTGGCGGGGCTGATGGCGGCGCTTTTCCCCTGCGGGTCGATCACCGGGGCGCCGAAGATCCGGGCGATGGAGATCATCGCCGAGGTCGAGGGTCGGGCGCGCGGCGTCTATTGCGGCGCGATGGGCTGGATGGCGCCAACGGGCGATGCGGTCTGGAACGTGGCGATCCGCACCCTGTCGCTGTTCGACGGGGGCCGCGTGGCGTTGAACGTGGGCGGCGGCGTGGTGCAGGATTCCACCGCAGAGGGTGAATGGGAGGAGGCGCTGTGGAAAGCGCGCTACGCGGAAGCGCTGGGGACGTCCGGCTGATCGAGACGCTTCTGTGGGATGGGGCGGGATTTCCCCGACTGCCGTTGCATCTGGCGCGGCTGGCGGCGGGGGCGGGGGCCTTGGGATTTCCCTGCGATCCGGCGGCGATACGGGCGGCGCTGACGGCGGCGGTCGGGGAGGGGCCGCTGCGGGTGCGCCTGACGCTGGGGCCTCGGGGTGATGTCGAGGTGACGGTGGCCGCCTTGCCTGCCGCCAAGGCGGACTGGCGGCTGGGGCTGGCGGCGGCGCGGCTGTCGTCGGAGGACCCGTGGCTGCGGGTGAAGTCGACGCGGCGCGCGGCCTATGATGCGGCGCGGGCGGCGCTGCCTGCGGGGATCGACGAGGTGGTCTTCCTGAACGAACGGGGCGAGGTCTGCGACGGCACGATCACCACGCTCTTCTTCGACCGGGGGCAGGGGATGCGGACGCCGCCGCTTGCCTGCGGTCTGCTCCCGGGGGTTCTGCGCGCGGAACTGGCGCTGCCGGAAGAGGTGTTGCAGGCGGCGGACCTGCCGCGCGTGCGGCTGTGGGTTGGCAATGCGCTGCGCGGTCTGATCCCGGCGGTCTGGGCCGGAAGTTAAGCGGAGCGGCGTGCGCCGCATTCCTTTCCTGTCGTCGGCGCCTGCGCGCCTCCTCCGGGTTTAGGGGGCCTTCTGCCCCCTCTTGTCCCGCCTTCGGCGTGACAATTCACCCCCGAGAGTATTTTTGGCCAAGATGAAGGGGGCGGGGCGTGCCGTTAAGGTTAACGCGCTGTGTCCTATTCATCTTCTGTCTTCAAATATCCTCAAGGGGTGAATGGCCGCGCGGGCACCGCGCGGACAGAGGGGACGGAACGGCCCCTGAACCCGGAGGAGGCGCGCAGGCGCCGACGACAGGAAAGGCGTGCGCGTCAGCGCTCCATGTTCCTTTGCGGACGGCCTGTCAGTCGGCCATCACGCCGCGCCAGTCGATGTCGCGCACCGAGATCAGGCCCGAGGTGATGATCCCCGCCAGCACCAGCCAGACCAGCGCCGCGATCCATGTCGTCATCTTGGCCTTGCGGGCCACGACATGGGTGGCCGGGGCCCCCGGCGGCGTGCCGGGCACCACGGCCCCCGCATCGCCCTGGCTGACAAAGCGGATGGGCAGCACGATGAAGAAGACCATGAACCAGCTGACGGCATAGAGGACGATGGCGGAGGTGATGCTCATGGCGTCAGACCTGTTCCAGTTCGACGAGGCAGCCGTTGAAATCCTTGGGATGCAGGAAGAGCACGGGCTTGCCATGCGCGCCGATCTTCGGTTCTCCGGTTCCCAGCACCCGTGCGCCTGCGGCCTTCAGCCGGTCACGCGCGGCGATGATATCCTCCACCTCATAGCAGATGTGATGGATGCCGCCTGCGGGGTTCTTTTCCAGAAAACCTGCGATGGGGGAGGCCTCGCCCAAGGGATAGAGGAGTTCGATCTTCGTGTTCGGGAGTTCGATGAACACCACCGTCACCCCGTGATCGGGTTCGTCCTGTGGCGCGCCGACCTTTGCCCCCAGCGTGCCGCGATACTGATCCGCCGCCGCCGTCAGGTCCGGCACGGCGATGGCCACATGGTTCAGGCGTCCGATCATCTGTCACTCCCCCGCATCTGCGCTGCCGTCGGGTTATGGGTGCGGCGGGCGCCCCTTGCAAGGGGCGCAGGGGTCGCAGGGGGGCATTTACCCGGCCTTAAGGGGGGGCCGCGCATCCTGCAAATCCGCGCCCCGCAGAAGGACCATTGCCATGCAGAGCACTGCCGCCCCCGCCACCCCGCCGTCCCCGCCCTTGCGCGATGCGGTAAACCAGCGGCTCGTCACGCTCTATCCCGGCTGAGGCAGGGTCAGAGCGCGGGGTCCTCGGCCACGCGGACCAGACGGGTCAGGTCGGACAGGCGTTCGCGTTGGCGCCCCGTCGCGTCGAAGTTGGCGGGCGCCAGCCAAGCGGCATAGGCCTCGCGCAGCGCGGGCCAGTCGGCATCGGTCATCGCGAACCAGGCGGAATCGCGGTTCCGGCCCTTGATCACCATGTGCTGGCGGAACACGCCTTCGTAGGAGAAGCCCAGCCTTTGTGCCGCCCGCCGCGAAGGCAGGTTCAGCGCGTTGCACTTCCATTCATAGCGGCGATAGCCATGGGTAAAGGCCCAGTCCATCATCAGGAACATCGCCTCGGTCGCGGCGCGGGTCTGCTGCAGCGCAGGCGACAGGCAGATATGCCCCACCTCGATCGTCCCGTGATCAGGGGTGATCCGCAGGAAGGACGCCACGCCTGCCGGATGGGCCGCCCCTTCCGGCGTGATCGCCCAGAAGACCGGGTCGCGGCCCGCTGTCGCCTCCTTGGCCCAGCGGTGATAGGCGGCGGCAGAGTGAAACGGGCCATAGGGCATGTAGTCCCACAGCGCGTCCTGCCCGGCGAAGGCGGAAAAGAGATCGGCCGCATGAGCATCTGGATCCAGCCGGTCCAGCCGGACATGCCGCCCGATCAGGGGGGCCTCGCCCGGCCAATCGGCGGCTTTCCAGCCCAGAAGACTTTCGCCTCTCATCACATGCCCCCCATCGTCGCGCCACCTTGCCCCGCGCAAAGGGCGGGCCGCAAGATCAGAACGCAAAGCCGGGGGGATAGCGGTGAAAGCCGTCGAAATCGGCCTTGCCAAGGGGCAGGCCCGCCGCGCGCAGGGCGGCATAGCCCATGGTGACGTGGAAGAGGAAATTGGGCATCCCGTACAGGTGCAGGAAGCTGGCCCCGTCCTGTTCCAGATCGGCCTCGCCCGCGCGATGGGCGATCACCCGCGCCTCTGCCCCCGCAAATTCCTCGGGCCGCATCGCGCCCAGCGTGGCGCGCGCCACGGCGAGGCGGGGGCCCAATGCGGCGGGCAGGTCCGGCACCTCGCGCCCCGCCAGCGGACAGGCGATGCGCAGGGCAAAGCCTGCGGCGGTGGCGAACTGTTGGCGGGCGGGGAAACTGTCGGCGATGCGGTGATCCAGCGCCGCCCCCGCCCCCTCGGCCATCCGCGCCACCCGGTCAAGGTAATGGCGAAAGACGGGGACCGAGGCGGTATAGAGCGGGGGATGGGGCGACATCGGCAACCTCATGAGCGACGCAGGCCAGACTGGCAGGGAAAGGCGGGCTTGGCGAGGGCGGCGTGGGGCGGGGTGCGCCCATAGGGTGGGGTTCCACCCCACGACTGACAAAAGCAAAGGGGCGCCCGCAGGCGCCCCCCCTCATCCCGCGACGGCAAAGCCCTCACTGATCCTTCGGCACCACCCGCAGGCGCAGCTCGCGCAGCTGTTCGTTCAAAGGTTCGGACGGCGCGCCCATCAGCAGGTCTTCGGCACGCTGGTTCATCGGGAACATGATCACCTCGCGGATGTTCTGCTCATCTGCCAAGAGCATCACCGCCCGGTCGATCCCCATCGCACAGCCGCCATGCGGCGGGGCGCCGTATTTGAACGCCTTCACCATGCCGCCAAAGCGCTTGTCCACTTCCGAATTCGGATATCCGGCGAGTTCAAAGGCCTTGTACATGATCTCCGGCTTGTGGTTGCGGATGCCGCCCGAGATCAGCTCGTACCCGTTGCAGGCAAGGTCATACTGATAGGCATGCACCGTCAGCGGATCGCCCATCAGCGCCTCCATCCCGCCCTGCGGCATGGAGAAGGGGTTGTGGGAAAAGTCGATCTTCCCGTCATCGGTCTTTTCATACATCGGGAAGTCCACGATCCACGCGAAACGGAAGGTGTCCGTCTCGGCCAGACCCAATTCGCGCCCGATCTCGTTCCGCGCGCGGCCTGCGAAGCTTTCGAACTGCTCGGGCTTGCCGCCAAGGAAGAAGGCCGCATCGCCAAGGCCAAGGCCAAGCTGCGCGCGGATGGCTTCTGTCCGTTCCGGCCCGATGTTCTTGGCCAGCGGCCCCGCCGCCTCCATCCCCGACCCATCCTCGGCTTCGCGCCAGAAGATGTAACCCATCCCCGGCAGGCCCTCTTTCTGGGCATAGGCATTCATCCGGTCACAGAACTTGCGGCTGCCGCCCTTTGGCGCGGGAATGGCGCGGACCTCGGTCCCCGCATTCTCCAGAAGTTTCGCGAAGACGGCGAAACCTGAACCCTGGAAATGCTCGGACACGACCTGCATCTTGATCGGGTTGCGCAGGTCCGGCTTGTCGGACCCGTACCACAGAAGCGCGTCCTTATAGGCGATGCGCGGCCAGTCCGACGGCACCTTGCAATCAGGGCGGAACTCTTCGAACAGCCCTTGGATCACGGGCTGGACGGCGGCGAAGACGTCCTCCTGCTCCACAAAGCTCATTTCCACGTCCAACTGGTAGAAGTCGGTGGGAGAGCGGTCGGCGCGCGGGTCTTCATCGCGGAAACAGGGCGCGATTTGGAAATAGCGGTCGAAGCCCGCCACCATGATCAATTGCTTGAACTGCTGCGGGGCCTGCGGCAGGGCGTAGAACTTCCCCGGATGCAGGCGCGACGGCACGAGGAAATCGCGCGCGCCTTCGGGAGAGGACGCCGTGATGATCGGCGTCTGAAACTCGTTGAAACCCTGCGCCCACATGCGGTTGCGCAAGCTGCGCACCACGTTCGACCGCAGCATCATGTTGCGATGCAGCTTTTCCCGCCGCAGGTCGAGGAAACGGTAGGTCAGGCGCGTCTCTTCGGGATAATCCACCTCGCCGAAGACGGGCATCGGCAGTTCTTCTGACGCGCCCAGCACCTCCAGCCCGGTGATATAGACCTCCACCTCCCCCGTCGGGATCTTGGGGTTGACCAGCGCGGCGTCGCGCGCCTTCACGCGGCCGTCGATGCGGATCACCCATTCGGCGCGCACCTTCTCCACGGCGGCGAAGGCCGGGCTGTCGCTGTCGGCCAATACCTGCGTGATGCCGTAATGGTCGCGCAGGTCGATGAACAGCACGCCGCCATGGTCGCGCACGCGATGCACCCAGCCCGACAGGCGGACCGTCTGGCCCACATGGGCGGTATTCAACTCGGCGCAGGTGTGGCTGCGATAGGCGTGCATCATGTGTCCCCTGACGAGGCTGAAAGGATCATCGCGCCGATACACCCCTTGGCGCGGGCGAAGTCAAGGCCCGCAGGGGGGCAGGCGCGCCTCCGTGCAGGATTGCACAACAAACGCGCGCCGCTGCCCGCTTTCCACATCCGCGCACCTGCCCCATATGGGGGACAACGCGAACCATTCCCGGAAGGGCAATCCCATGACCAAGATCCCCGGCCTCCACCATGTCACCGCAATCTCTGGCCCGCCGCAAGAGAATGTGGATTTCTACGCAGGCCTTCTGAAGCAGCGCCTCGTGAAGAAGACGGTGAATTTCGACGCGCCCGACACCTATCACCTCTATTACGGCGACCGCGCGGGCAGCCCCGGCACGATCCTGACCTTCTTCCCCTTCGCCGAGGCAGGCCCCGGCCGCGCGGGGCCCGGCATGGCCTCGGCCTATGCCTATGCGATCCCGAAGGGCGAATTCGACGCCATGATCGACGAATTGGGCGCAGGCGACCGCCACATCCCCGCCCCCGTCACCCGCTTCGGCCAGCGCGTGATCACCCTGCGCGACCCGGACGGCGCGCCGGTGGAAGTGATCGAGACGGAAGGGGCGACCGACCGCAACGGCTTTCATTCCGTCACGCTCTGGGAGCGTGATCCCGACCCGACCGCCCGCCTTCTGACCGAGGCCTTCGGATACGAAGCCGTGGGAACCGAGCGCGGCCATGGCGGCGAACGGCTGCGGCTGAAAGCGCCGGGCAACGACCGCGCCAATATCATCGACATCTGGCGCGCCGATGTCCCCGCCGTGCCGCGCCCCGGCAAGGGGACGATCCATCACATCGCGTTCCGGGCGAAAACGCAGGAGGATCAGCACCATTGGCAGGAAGCGCTGCTGACATTCGGCCACCGCACCACCCCGGTGATCGACCGGCAGTATTTCAACGCGATCTATTTCCGCGAACCCGGCGGCGTGCTGTTCGAGATCGCCACCGATCCGCCGGGCTTTGCCGTGGATGAACCGGTGGAAACGATGGGATCGGCGCTCATGCTGCCCGCCCAGCACGAACGCCTGCGCGACCGGATCGAGGCAATCCTGCCCCCCCTGAAGGTACCGGCATGAAGCGCGCAGGTCCTGCCACCGGGGCCGCAACGGGCCTCGTGCTGCTGCATGGTCGCGGCGGCTCGGCTGCCGACATCCTGTCGCTGATGGCCCACGCCGCCCTGCCCGACATCGCCGCCATCGCGCCCGAAGCGGCGGGCAACAGCTGGTGGCCGACCAGTTTCCTCGCCCCGTCCGCACAGATGGAGCCCTTCGTCACCGCCGCGCTGGCGCAGGTCGAACAGGCTGTCGCCATGCTGCAGGCCGACGGGATCCCGCCGGGGCGCATCTGGCTTGCGGGCTTTTCGCAAGGCGCCTGCCTTGCGGCCGAGGCCTATGCCCGGAAGGGCGCGGCTCTCGCCGGGCTCTTGGCCTTTTCCGGCGGCCTCGTCGGCACGCAGGACGCGGCAGGCGACCCGACCGACGCCCTCTATGGCCACCGTCCCAAGCGCTTCGACTACGCAGGACAGCGTCCCGGCAGGGTCTGGCTCTCGGTCCATGACCGCGACCCGCATATCCCGCTCGCCCGCGTGCAAGAGACGGCGAGCACCCTCACCGCCCTTGGCGCAACGGTGGAGATGAAGGTCCATCCCGGCGCAGGCCATGGCGTGATGCGCGACGACATCGCCGCCCTGCGCCGCCATCTCGCCTAACGAAACGGAGCGCTGACGCGCAAGCCTTTCCTGTCGTCGGCGCATTCGCGCCTCCTCCGGGATCAGGGGCCGTTCCGTCCCCTCTGTCCGCGCGGTGCCCGCGCGGCCATTCACCCC
>JACVZW010000036.1 GCA_014654775.1 Paracoccaceae bacterium
GGCACGGGGCAGGGGGCCTTTTGCAATTGCGGATGTCAGGAGCAAACGACCGTTTCGCGGAGTGGTCATAGTCCTGCGGCCTTGGTCAGGTTCACGCGGAACCTGTCGCGGCGACGCTGGTAGCGACGGGTCATCTCGGCCGAAGCATGTCCAAGCTGCTTTTGGACGTAACGTTCATCTACCTCTGCGCTAGTGGCGAGGCCCGCGCGCAGGGAATGGCCGGAGAAGAGCCGCAGCCGGTCGGCTTTGGAAAGCTCCGGCCGCAAACCGGCATTTTCGACGGTTTGCTTGATGAGTCGGGCGACATGCTTGTCGGACAGCCGCTCGCGAGTAGCCTTCAGACCGTTCCGCGACGTTGCGACGAAGAGCGGGCCGAAGTCGATTCTGGCGTAGTGCAGCCATTGAGTTAGGGCATGAACCGGGCAGGTCTGCTCGGAGGAGCCGCCGGCGATCTCCACCTCACGCCAACCGGTTTTGCCACGCAGAGTGAGAAGGACGCCATCGTCCATGATCTCGATCCAGCCGCCACTGTCTGGCGTGTCATCCTTGCCGTGATCGAGGCTGACGATTTCGGAGCGGCGTAGGCCCCCGGCAAAGCCGATCAGCAGGATCGCTCTGTCGCGCAAGCCGCGCAGATCGTGGGGCAGGGTGGCCAGCATAGCGCGCAGGTCATCGGGCAGGATCGCCTCTTTCTGGGCGGGCGGGCGGGAGTGTTTGCGGCGAATCCCGGCAAGCACCGTGGCGATGTGGCGATCCTTGCGATCCAAGGGCTGGCCGCGTTGTGCATAGCCCCAGACGAGGCCTGAGAGGCCGCGGTCGATGGACGCGACGGAAAGGGCAGGGGTCTTTCCGTCGGGAGAGGCCAGATCTGCGATGTAGAGCCCGATCATCTGCGGCGATGGGGGCAGTGGGTCTGTGCCGCGCATCCGGCACCAGCGCGCGAAGCGGGCCCAGTCCTTTGCGTAGGCTTTGAGGGTGTTTTCAGAGGCCGCGGCACGAGCATAGTCGCGCGCGGTTTCCACCAGCCTGTCGAGCGTGCCAGAGCCAGCGATGTGGGAGGGCAGTGTGATGGCACCGACCTCAGGCGCAACGCTCTCGTGCCGTTCGTTGGGATCGGAGTGCTCTGGCGGGTCGGTGGGCGATTTCTGGTGCATTTTGATCATGTCGGCGAGCATATCTTCATAGTGTCCGATAATGCAATCTTATTGGACACAGTGGCGTCGACAAAGATGCGGCGCTAATAGCGTATATCTCTGGCCAAAAGCGCCGCAAGGACATATCCTCCTTGCATGAGAAAACCGCGCGCCATGCCCGTCGAAGCCCTGCCGGTGCTGCCCCCGCTGCCCGGCTGGATCAGCGCGGCAGCGACTGAGACCCTTGAGGTCGCGGCATTCCGGTCCGGGGCGGCACTGGCGCACCTCACCTTGGTAGCCGCCACACCGGATGTGCCATTGGCCCTTTGGCGCGACCGACTGGCGCTGGAAGCGGCCGAGATCTGCGTGGGCCTCGCAGGGCGCCGTGAGGCAGGCGGGGCCCTGCGCGATGCCCTGCATCTGACCAAGGCTGGTGATGATCCCGGTCCGGCAGGGCGGGTCCTGCTGCAGTGGTCGCGGGCAGTCGCGCGGCCGATTTCGGTCTCAAGTCTGAACCGCGCGCTGGATGGTATCGCGCCGGAACGTATTGCACTTTGCCTCGACGCCACCGGGCAAACCCCGGTTGATTGCGCCGCGCAAGTCATCGAGGCCGTGCTGGTCGACTGCCCGCGCGGCGAAACAGCAGCCTTGATCCTTGCCGATGCAGTGTTGGCGAAGTCACTGGGAGGAAGCCATCTCCTGCCAGTTTTATCGCTCACCCTGAAGGCGCGTGATCTACGCCTGCGCGGGGATGAACTGCGGCTGGCCTGTCACCGGGCGATTGTCGATGGCGTGCGGCTGGCGCTGCCCATGGCGGGCGAACTGGCACGCGGTGCTGCGCGCCTGCGTGTGGTGGCGCCAAAGCTGCGGGCCAAGGGGGCCGAGCGAGCGGTTGATTTGTTCCTGTCGCGTGATGCGCTGGCACCTGCAGCGCTGGCCAGAGAAGTGCACGACAGCCTGTCGGACCGTGCCGCGCGGCGATTGTGTGAGCGGCTGGTGGAACTTGGCGCACTGCGAGAGTTGACCGGGCGGGGCTCGTTCCGGCTTTTCGGGGTGTGAGCATGGCGCGGCGCGAAGAGGTAAGTCATGACCGGGAACTGGCTGAACTGCCGCCCGAACTGCGTTGGCGGGAATGGATGCGCCGGATCGAGGCGGTGCTGTTTGCGAGTGCGGGCCCGGTGGCGCGTGCCGATCTGTCGAGGGTCGTGGGGCAGGGGGCATCGATCGATCTCTTGATCGAAGACTTGGCGTTTGATTTGGAGGACCGCCCCTATGAGGTGGCCCAGGTGGGCGCAGGCTGGATGCTGCGCACCAGACCCGCCTATGCGTCCGCGATCCGCGCTGCGGCGGAAGTAGGGGTGCAGGCCCTGAACCTGACGCAGTTCGATCTGGCCGTGCTGGCGGCGATTGCATTTCACCAGCCGGTAAGCCGCGATGGGTTGAAAGACATCTTCGGGAAAGAGATCAGCCGTGACCTGATCGGTCGGCTGGCCGAGCGTGACCTGATCGGCACTGGCCCCAGGGAGCCAAGACGAGGTGCGCCCTATACATTTGTCACGACCGAGACGTTTCTGGCGGCCTTCGGGATGCAGTCCCTGCGCGACTTGCCGGACCTCGAGCAACTGGATGACGCCGGGCTGGCGGGCGTTTCAGAAACCCCGGAAGGTTAGGCGGCTGACCAGGCTTCGATCGGACTTCGGCGGGCTTGATGAAGACAGATCAATGCCCCCGGTCTTGGGACGGGAGGTTCGTCGACAGCCACAGTTAGATGATAGCCTCAGGGCTCGTGTGTCCATTAACCTTTCTGTCTCGACCGACCGCAATGGGCGTGGCAGAAGGAAATTGGCGCCTGTCGCCCTTCCCCACAGTGAAGGACGGACCCATTCTTGCTACGACCTACCCTGACGCTCTGCCTGCTGCTGCTGCCCCTGTTGATTTTGGCGCAGACGGTCACCGGCGTTGCGATCGTCACGGATGGGGATAGTCTCGAAATTCGAGGCACGTCTATCCGCCTGCACGGGATCGCGCCCGAGAGCCGCCAACTTTGCACCCGTCCATCCGGTCGGCAGTGGCGTTGCAGCCAGCAGGCTGCACGGATTCTGTCTGACCGCATCGGACGGCGCGGTGTCGACTGCGTGGCGCGCGACATCGACTGCTACGGGCGCACCATTGCAGTTTGCTCGCAGGACGGCGTCGATCTCAACGCCTCGATGGTCCACGAAGGCTGGGAGGTGGCCTATCGTCAGTGTTCGCGTGATTATGTGCGGGAAGAGACCGACGCCCGGCGCGCTGTGCGCACTATCTGGTCTGGCAGTTTCGTGATTGCCTGGGCCTGGCTTGGCGGCGCTCGCCTCCCATGAAACCTTCAACCGACAGCACCACAGAGGTCTTGGCCGGCTTGGTGGAGCGGGTGACCTTCCACAGTCAAGAGAGCGGCTTTTGCGTGCTGCGGGTGAAGGCCCGCGGCCACAGGGATCTGGTAACCACCGTGGGCCATACTGCGATGATATCGGCAGGCGAGTGGATCACGGCCTCTGGTATCTGGCTGAACGACCGCAATCACGGGCTGCAGTTCAAGGCCCGCTTTCTCAAGACCTCAGCGCCGTCGACCGTGGACGGGATCGAGAAATACCTCGGCTCGGGCATGATCCGCGGCATTGGGCCGGTCTATGCCAAGCGGCTGGTCAAGGCTTTCGGCAAGGATGTGTTTGACATCATCGAGGCCGCGCCCGAGCGGCTGCGCGAAGTCACTGGCATTGGCCCAATGCGCGCGGCCAAGATCACGGCGGGTTGGGCCGATCAGAAGGTAATCCGTGAGATCATGGTGTTCCTGCACCAGCACGGAGTGGGCACGGCGCGTGCAGTGCGGATTTTCAAGACCTATGGCACGGATGCCGTGCAGATGATCAGCGAAAATCCGTATCGGTTGGCAAAGGACATCCGGGGCATCGGCTTTCGCACGGCGGATACGATCGCCGAAAAGCTCGGCATCGACAAGACGGCCATGATCCGGGTGCGGGCGGGGATTTCCTTCGCGCTGACCGAGGCCATGGGCGATGGACACTGCGGCCTCCCGCGCGCCGAGCTGATCAGCCTGGCCGGCAAGTTGCTCGAGGTGCCCGGGCCCTTGATCGACAACGCGCTGCAAGAGGAACTGGCCGAGGACACGGTGACTGCCGATCGCGTCAAAGACGCGGACTGCATCTTCTTGACGGGTCTTTATCTCGCCGAGCGCGGGGTCGCCGAGCATGTCAGGCGCATATGTGCGGGCACCCTGCCTTGGCCCGAGATTGATGGCGACAAGGCGCTGCTGTGGATCGGGCAGAAGACGGGCCTTACTCTTGCCGCCAGCCAGACCGAGGCGATCCGTCTTGCGCTGCGCTCGAAGTTCATGGTGATCACCGGCGGCCCCGGGGTGGGCAAGACCACGATCGTGAACTCGATCCTACGCATACTGGCCGCCAAGGGCGTGAAGCTGCTGCTCTGCGCGCCCACCGGGCGTGCGGCCAAGCGGATGACCGAAGCCACCGGCAGGGAGGCCAAGACGATCCATCGGCTGCTGGAATTCGACCCGAAGGCCTTTGGCTTCAAGCGCAACGACGAAAATCCCCTCGACTGCGATCTGCTGGTCGTCGACGAGAGCTCGATGGTTGATGTACTGCTGATGCAGTCGCTCCTGAAGGCCGTGCCCAGCAATGCGGCGCTGCTGATCGTCGGCGACATCGACCAACTGCCCTCTGTGGGCCCCGGCCAGGTGTTGGCCGACATCATCAGTTCCGGCACCGTGCCCGTGGTGCGTCTGACCGAGGTGTTCCGCCAGGCAGCCCAGAGCAAGATCATCACCACGGCGCATGCGATCAATGCCGGGCACTTGCCGGATCTTGGCAAGCCGGATGGTGAGGCGGATTTCTATTTCGTGCCGGCCGCGGATCCGGAGCAGGCCGTGCCGCGCATCGTCGAACTGGTCGCCAAACGGATCCCCAAGCGGTTTGGCTTCGACCCGATCAAGGACATTCAGGTCCTCTGCCCCATGAACCGAGGTGGCGTAGGCGCGCGGTCTCTCAACATCGAATTGCAGGCCGTCCTGAACCCAGCTGGGGACAAGAAGGTGGAGCGCTTCGGCTGGATCTTCGCGCCGGGCGACAAGGTCATGCAGATCGAGAACGATTACGACAAGGACGTCTATAACGGTGATATCGGTATGATTGAGGATGTCGATCTCGACGATGGGGAAGTTGCCGTGGACTTCGACGGCCGGACTGTGACCTTCCTCTTTGGCGAACTTGACACGCTGGTCCCCGCCTATGCAGCGACCATCCACAAGAGCCAGGGCTCGGAGTATCCGGTGGTGGTCATCCCCATCATGACCCAGCATTACGCCATGCTGCAGCGCAACCTGATCTATACAGGAATCACGCGGGGCAAGAAGCTCGTCGTTCTCGTTGGTCAGAGGAAAGCGATGGCGATCGCGGTGAAGAACGTTTCCGGGCGTCAGCGCTTGTCAAAGCTGGATGAGTGGCTTCGCGGTTATCCGACGGCTTAGCGATTTCAGCCGTCCCAACCCGCAGCTCCAAGAGCCGCGATGTTCCGCACGAGCCTCTCGGTCATAGGGCCTGCCGAAAGGGCTGACCCAGCAGTTCGACGAAGCGCCTGCCGCGCCTGATCCACCGCGTCAAGGCGTGCAGCGGCGACCATCAGGTTCCCGACAGCTTCATCAATGTCGAGCGGGGTCGGCTCATACCCGCGCCCCTCGACCAGATGCCGGATCGCGTGAAGAGCGATCTGCAGCGCAAAGACCGGTTCTTTCAACTTCAGGTCGCGTGCTGCGCGTATCAGGGTTGCCGGGGCGGCGTCGTAATGCGCGGCACATTCGAGCGCGATATCCAGGAACCGTGCCGTCTTCGCGGCAGCGAACCATTTGCCCTTGGAGCCATGCGTCTCGATCAGATCTTCAAGGATCCGGCGCGGCTCGAGGCCCGGGTAACGTTTCACCAAGTCGCGCCACATGGCGAGATAGGTGTGCCTGAGACCGAGAGCAGGCCAAAGCGTTGATAGGCTTCTTCCTCGCGACCCTGGCTGACCAAGATACGCTCACAGAACCACGCGATTTCAACATGGCCCCATTGGCGACGCTGATCCAAGAGCATCGCCTCAGCACGCGAGAGGGCTTCGTCTCCGCGTCCTTGGCGCAGCAGCGCTTCGGCGCCGAACTTCTCATCGAACCAGAGGCGGGTTTTTTCCCGGTCAAGAAGCGCCAACAACTCGTCAGAGCGGCCCGCCTCAAGCAGGCAGGAGAGCGTCAGCGTCGCCGTTGGCACATGGATGAAGCGAGCGTGGTCAGACCAGGCCGCCTCGACGATGTCGAGGTCCCTGTCGGCATGCAGGTTCATCAGCGAAGGGTAAGCAGAAATCTTCCCGAAGCAGTCTGCAATCGGCGCAAGATAATCCACCCCGTCATCCATGATCGCCGCGCGCAGCTGATCGAGCCAATTCGCGCGAGTCTTCTCGTCCGCTGGCGCCTCGATCAGGACTGGCAGCAATTCCTCCAGCGTTCGGCTCACGGCATTGCCGAGCGCGTCCGAGGATGTGTCCATATGCTCGGAGGCGGGCCAGATACGCTGGGCGAGCGCGATGACACCTTCAGCGGCCGTCACGGGATCGCCGCGTGCAACGGCCCGTATCTCGGAGCTGGCAGATTTCAGCCGCTCGATCGCCTTGGACGATGACTTCCAGCTATAGGCGCCCGCACGCATGCCGTGCTTGAACGCCCACTTATGTGTCGACCTCGCCATCTACAGCCTCCCAGCCATGCGCAGCGCGTTATCCTTGAAAGCTTCGGCGGCCTGCACGACGTATCCCTCTCTGGCACCCGGCAGCGCGGTCACGTCAGCCGTGACCCTCGCCCTGTTTGTCACCATCGCGTCAACGATCTGTTGCACGCGGTTTTTCACATCGGTGGGACGATAGCCGATTTTGCGTGCGATGGCTTCCTAGTGACGACCCGCGATCATGTCCGGGCGCCGCCTCTTGCCATCGATGGATTGAGCATAGAGACCGGTCAATTCCCTAGGGTGCATAGTCTGTCGAAGCGGGTTCTATTCCGGTCCAGCCTTGGCATAGGAGCAATAGGATGCGCTGGAAAATCAGTATCGATGCTAAGGACAAATTCCCGTTCTGGGTCTTGAGGCAGCGGCAGCTCGCATTGACGACGCTCCTGCGTATCCACTTGTACAAAGAACATGCGCTGTTCTTCTTTTTCTTCCAGTCGCTTACCTACTGCCAAAGTGCGATGCCGCGGGGTCGTGTGCCGAGGTGGTGTCTGCCCCGGCAGGAATTCGGCCAGAACTTCCGCCACTGCCCGGTAGGGCATAAGTGCGCCAAGCTTAGCAGTAAGCGTCATCAGTTCTGCAGTTGCACGGTCAGGGCAGAGCTCGGAGACCGGGGTAATTGTGAAATCAACACCGGGCATGCAGCGGCGGCAGGGGGATAACCGCGGGCTCTCCACGGTGACAGCGCCGTAAACTGTCTGGATCGTTCTGGTCGAATAGTCCTTGATCGGCCGAGGCATGAAGAAAGCGGATGCAATCGATCATGCGATTAGATGACAGCCTCGGCCGTTCGTCGCTTTGATCCCAGCCTGCGCGACGTCCGGTTTGTTGCCTGACGGGGCCCGTCGGTCGTGCCCATGCTGTTGGGACGACTTCGACTTACACGAGGTCGAGAGACTCGCTGACAGCATGCCAGCACCAGACGGGTGCCGAATGGCGCGCGGCAACGGTGATGAGATGGGTGTCAACCTCGACACTGTCGGTCGACCACGAGGCAGTCTCACCAAAACCTTGCGGAAGCGCGACGATCCGCAGCGGGTTCCCCGAAAGCGTCAGCGTGCGAAAATCGGATTGCAGCCCTTGCCCAGCGGCCTTGGACAGGGCCTCTTTCATTACCCAATGCCGCAGGAAATCTGACGACTGCCAGCCAGCGAGGCCAAGTTCGACCCGCTCGGCATCTGAGAGCACTTGCCACGACAGCTCTCTTGAATCGACGGGGCGCGACAGGTCCTCCACGTCAACACCTACGGGAACATCCCGGCAGACCGCCACGGCGACAAGCCCCCGGGAGTGGGTAAGGTTGAACTCGATACCGCCTGGAGGGGGCAGGCCGGGTTTGCCCATTGCGCCGCGAAGAAAGTCGCCGCGGAAGGGCGCGGCAAGCCTTTGTGCAAGGATCTTGCGCAGCAAACCGTGAGCCACGGCATAAGCGATGCGATCCGCCTGGACTTGTAAGCGTTGCAGTCTGTCCCGCTCGGCCGAGTTGAGCAACTCCAAGCCGACAGAGGCCGCCATTTCCGTGGGCCTAGCCCAGAAGATCTCGACCAGAGGAGCGGTCGCAGTCACCGCGCCCGCCCGAAAGCCGCATCGACAGTTCGGGCGATCTCGTCTGCATGCTGGAAAAGAAAGAAGTGATCCCCGGAAAACCCGTGAAGCTGGACATCGCCCGAGGTCACGTCGCGCCAGCTTTCCGCTTCAGCGATAGACATATCAGCGATGCCAAAAAAAACATGAACCGGAACGTTCAATTTCTGGTCGAGCGGGCGGCTGTCTTCGATTATCGCAAAATCCTTCCTCAGGATTGATTCGAAATAATCGCGAAAGTCTGCGACCGCGAGGATCTCGGTTGGAACGCCGCCGTAGCGTTCCACCTCGGTCCAGAAAGCGGCGCCTGGCAAATGGGCGATCGGTTCGCGCTTGCGGGTGGCGGGCGATGGACTGCCGGACGGTGCGAAGAAGGCGGGCATCGGCAGGCCCCGGAGCGCGCGCTGTCGGAGCACTTCGACCCCAAGGAGCGCCCCCATCGAATGACCGAAAAGAGCCCAAGTTCGGGCCAAGGGCGGATTAATCAGGCGCGAAACCTCATGAATTGCCTCATCCCACGACTGAACGCCCGGCTCTGCGGCTCTGCGGCCGCGGCCCGGAAGCTCAAGGCAACGAACATCGACCCTGTCCTGCAGCGCGTCGCGCAGAAACCTGTAGGAATGTGCAGCCCCTCCGGCGTGAGGCAAGACATAGAGGATTTCCATCAATCATTCCTGCCGAATCGTGCATCTTTTCAGTGGATTACCGCAATCCTAGAAGTTCGGGCAATGAAATTGCTGCGGCCGATTTGGTTTGACCGACTCTGGTTCCGGGTGTATTCACCCTTAAAGTGATTAAGTCCGGCCAAAACCCGTGGAATTAGGAGTGAAATATGTCGACTGCCGAAGCCCTTGCCGAAACGGTAACGCCTGTGACCGATAAGGCCGCTGCCGCGCACAAGATCATCAAGTCCTCCTGCATGTGGGCTGCGGCTTCTGGAGCCGTGCCAGTTCCTGTGTTGGATGCCGTCGCGATGGGCGCGGTCCAAGCCACGATGGTGAATCGTATTGCGGAACTTTATGGTCACACGCTCACCAGCGAAGCTGCCAGGTCACTGATTGCAGTTGTGCTGGGCACCATTCTTCCTGCGGGTGTGGCGGGCGCAGCCGTCGGATCAGGGACCAAGTTCATTCCAGGCTTTGGCTGGTTTGTCGGGTCGGCGGCCATGGGCTCGCTTGGCTACGCGGCTACCTATGCGATCGGTCGGGTTTTTGTCCGGCACTTCGAAGCTGGCGGCACCCCGGCCACCTTTACGTCGAGCTCGATTGACAAAGCCAAGGCGGCCGAGGACTTGAAGAACGCCAAGCGCGCGACGGACAAATAGTAGGTCCAGGCTGTGCTCCCGTTCTATGCACTTTATGCTCTGCTGTGTCTGCTGGTGGGCTATCTTGGTCGGCGGCGGGAAATCGGGTTCGCAGGATTCTTCGTGTTGTCGATCCTGCTTACTCCGGTGATTACCTGTCTTATCCTGCTGATCAGCGGGCAACGGAAAAACCTGTCCTAGTGCCATCGGGACGAGCCGGGATCGACTGCAACGATGACCGATGAATCCTCCGGGCCGCTTGGCGAGAAGCTAATCGACGCTATCGCCAAGTTTCGCCCTGTTGTGCCTGGGCGTGATAGCCTTAAGCGAGTGCGTCTGACAGGGCCGGATGGCGTAGGACTGACTCGTCCCTGGCAGGTGCTTGCGGTTGCAGCGTTAGGTGGGTTGGCTGGCACCTATATTGTTGCTCTCTTAAGCACCCCTATCGAGGACATGACCGAAACAGGAGAGATCGTCTGGACAGGCGTTCTTTTCATCTTGGCCCTCCTGGCCTTCCGCCATCTTCAAATCATTGCGATGCGCTCGACATCGAGCTCGGTGGAGGCCGCGCTTAGCCGGATGCGGATCAGGCTGGCCGAACATGTCTCGCGGCTTGACCTCAAAGGGTTCGAAGGCCTGTCGAGGGCGCAACTGCAGGGTGGGCTGGCACACCACTATGCCGCCATTTCGGATGCGACCCTTTCGATCCTTATTGGGGTCCAGTCGGCCGTGCTGTTGGTTCTGACGCTTGGCTATCTTGCGATGATCTCGGTTCTTGCGCTTGGCATGAGCGCCGTCGTTTTCATCGTGGCTGTGAAGGCATACCTGTCCCGCCAAGCCGAACTTTCGACCCGAATGCGCGAGATGGCGGCATCAGAAACCGGGCTAGCCGCGTCCATTGGGGAACTACTGGACGGATTCAAGGAGCTGCGGCTGGACGCCGGAAAACGCGCAGCGGTGATGGCGGATATCGAGAGCCAGTCGGACCGATCAGCGACCGAACGGGCGAAGACCGCGAACATCTTCGCGGGCCTGATGGTGTTTTCGAATTCGATGGCCTACATGCTGGCCGGCAGTGTGGTGTTCCTACTGCCGCTGTTTTCAGAGACTCCGCCAGAAGAGTTGGCACGGCTTGTCGCTGTGGTTCTTTTCCTTATCGGGCCCTTGGGATCTGTGGTCTCGGCCAGCAAGCAATTGGCGGCGGCACGGTTCTCGATCAACGCGCTTGCGCGGTTCGAAGCCGAAGTCGAGGAGCTGCTGAGAGTGCAGAGAGAGGCGGGGACACTGCCGGTACCCCATTTCCGGTCGCTGGAGGCTAGGGGTATCTGCTATACTCACCGCCCCCGCAGCGCCGACGAAGCGGCCTATCAAATTGGCCCAGTCGATCTGACCCTAAAGGCGGGCGAGGTGGTGTTCATTACGGGTGGCAATGGCTCGGGCAAGACCACGCTGATGCGAGTATTGTGCGGCCTCTATCCTCCAACCTCGGGAGAGCTGGTGCTAAATGGTCAGCGGCTGGAAATCGATGGGCCCGACGGCGAGGCCTATCGTCAGCTTTTTGCAACGATTTTCGCAGAGGCGCATGTCTTCCGAAAACCCTACGCCTTGCCCGCCGACAAGTTGCCGATCCTGCGTGAGCAACTTGAGGATCTTGGGATCGGCCACAAGCTGCCCGAGGATCTAGCCTCGGGTCTGGCACCAGACAAGCTGTCGACCGGGCAGCGCAAACGGTTGGCTTTGGCATTGGCGCTGACCGAGGACCGCCCGGTTCTATTCCTGGACGAGTGGGCAGCCGATCAGGACCCTGCCTCGCGCGAGAAGTTCTACCGCGAGCGTCTGCCGGCAATGAAGGCAACCGGAAAGGCTGTGCTGGCGATTTCGCATGATGACCGCTTCTTCGACGTCGCGGACCGTCGCTATCACATGGAAGAAGGTCGCTTGACCCTGGTGGAGGCACAATGACCGAGGCCACAACCACGCCTGTGAAGAAGCGCCGCCTTCTGTCGCGCTTCATGAACTATGCGGCCTTTGGTATCATTGTCGTCTTGTTTCTCATCGCGCTCTTGTGGCGAAGCATCTTCATCACGATACCACCAGGTTCGGTCGGGGTTCACTGGCTGCGCTTTTTCAATGGAACACAGCTGGATACCTATTTCGGCGAAGGCACCAAGATCATCTTTCCCTGGGACCGGGTCTACGTCTATGACACCCGCCTGAAGCGAACCGACGCAACCGTTGTTGCGCTTTCGGCTGAAGGTCTTGAAATATCGACCCAGGTCAACGTGTTGTACGAAGTGCAGCCAGAGCAGGCCCCATATCTGCACGCGAATGTTGGCCCGGATTTTGAGAGCCAGTTCGTCATCCCAGTCGTGGCGACGGCAGTGCGCGAACAGATTGCCGCTGCCGTCGACCTTAGTGATCTCAGTAATGATCTGACCTCGGGGATCGAAACGAACATCCTCGAATCCATCCAGACAAAGCTGGATACCTCAAGCACGCGGATGGTCGACGGTGAAAGCTATGTTCATGTGATCGACTTCAATATCGCGCAGATGAAACTGCCCGTGAGTGTCAACGCTGCGATCGAGGCCAAGGAGGCGGCGAAGCAGTCGCTTTTCCGCTACAAGTACACGCTTGAAGAGGCCCAGCTTGAGGCGCAGCGGCGCGAGATCGAGGCGCAGGGGATACGAAAGTTCCAGGAGATTGTAACACCCGCAATTTCGGACAGCTTCCTGCGTTGGCGCGGGATCGAGGCAACGCTGGCACTGGCGCAGTCTCCGAACTCGAAGATCGTAGTCATCGGTGGGTCGGATGGTCTGCCGCTGATCCTTGACGGGCGTACTGATACGCCAGTGGATACTTCCGCTGCCGCTGCCGCGGCGGCGGGGGCCACGAGCGCGGCTCCGATGATGAATCCTTCATACTGGAACCGGCTGTTCGACAACAGCTTGACCTTCACCCCATCCTACAAGGACGGGAATGTCCCGCACGGTCTACCGGTCCCCAAGCCAAAGGTGGACGCAATGGCCGAGCCGGGTGGCGAAGATCCGGCCAAGACCCCGGTTGCGAAGCCCTGACGCTGGTCACGCAAGGGAGAGGGGCAGCAGGCTCTCCAGCTTGGCGACAAACTCGCTGATACGGGCCGGAGCAAGCAGGCTTGCGTGGGTGCCGGGAAGTGTCGTGAGCCGGGTTGGGCCGACCGCCTGCCAAGCGGCAAGCATTGTGGCGACTGTCTTGGCATCATGTTCATCGGCAAGGATCAGATCAACCGGAACGGGCCGGACTGGGCGCGGGCCATAGGCCAGATGAGCGCGGGTATTGGCGCTGAAGAGGCCCACCATCTGGTGCAGGCGGTCAAGGCCGACATCCTGCGGCACGAGACCTGCCTGCACGAGCGCGTCACGGACCGCCGCCATGCGCCCGGCCGTGGAAAGCGGCAGGAGCCGGGCCCTTTCGTCGTCTATTGCCTCGCCTGCATAGTCGGCACCCGTCCGCAATAACCCTGCAAGAAGATCAAGGTCGTCCCAGCTGTCGAGTTGATCCTTGCCTACGTAGAAGGGCAAGGCATCGACGGCGATCAGCCGTTCGACCGTTTGGCCCAGACCGATCAGGTCCTGAGCGATCTGAAGCGCGACCTTGCCGCCCAACGAATGACCGATGAGGAGGTAGGGACCTTCGGGCTGCACCTGGCGGATCAGTGGAAGATATGCCTCGGCCATGTCCTCGATCCGTGAGAAGGGCGCGCTGTGGCCATCGGTGGCAGGGGACTGCAGCACATAGACTGGTCTATCCCCGGTCAGGGCGCGGGCGAGGTGGTGGAAATAAAGACCGTGCCCGCCTGACCCGGGGAAACAGAACAGTGGCGTTTCCGTGCCCGTTGCACGCAGAGGCACCAGCATCGTGCCCTTTCCACCCGTTGCATTCTGATCGCGCAGCAGAGTGGCCTGCATTTCAATCGTGCCATTGCGAAAGATTTGGTCGAGTGACAGAGCGAGGCCGAAACGCCGTTCGACCTCGGTGGCCAGTCGCACGGCAAGCAGGGACTGCCCGCCGAGGTCGAAGAAGTTCTCGGTCACGCCGGGGGTTCCGGGCAGCGAGAGCACAAGTTGCCAGAGCTCGGCCAGATTCTGTTCGACCAGATCGCGAGGGGGGACATAGCTGGCCGAGGGCCGAGACAGCTGACGTGTGGCGGCTGTCAGGGCAGCGCGGTCGATCTTGCCGTTGGCCGAGAGGGGCAAGGCAGGCCAGAGCACGACCTGATCGGGAACCATGTAATCAGGCAGCTTTTGCCGGACGGCGGATCTGATCTGCTCGTCAAGCGGCGGGGCGGCCTCTGGTTCTTCCGGCCATGCGCCGGCTTCGGCGACGCGGCCACCGACGACGATATGAAGCAGGGTCTGATCGTCCTCCAACCGGAAAGCGGGCCGGACCGCATCGAAGTCCATGCCGCCAAGGGCGCAAAGGCCAAGCTCCAGCGCCGGTGCTGTTTCCTGCAAGAGCTGCGCGAGATAGCCTGCCTCCAAGAGGGCGAACTTTTCGGCGAGGTTGGTGCCGTAGACTGGGTGGATGGCTGCGGGCCGCGAGATCAGCAGGATGGCAAACCCAGCGCTGTCGGCAATGCGCCGGTTGAAGCCGTGATCAGGCCCCCAGACCGCGCCGGGAACTGTCAGCTTGGGAGACAGACTGCGCAGCTGGTGCCCGGACGGGTCATACCAGTAGAGGCCTGCCTCCAGCCCGTCGACTGCGCCGGGCTTGACAACGAGGTAGACCTGGACCGGGTAGAGATTTCCCGCCGAAGGATAGCTCCGACGGGTAAGGCCGCCTTCGAGCTCGATCGTCGCGAGGGGGGCGAGAAGATTGCCAAGGGCTTTGACGGGAACCGGGGAGGAGAGAAAGCGCCTTCGGCTTTGGCGGGAAAGCCAGTGTTCCGGCTCGATCTCTGGCCGGTCAAGGCCGATGGCGGGAAGAGCGGTCCGGTCGGGGCGGAGTCCGGGCTGACCCAGCTTGAAATTCGCCTGATCGGCCTTGGCCGAGGCCGGTTCGCCGACCACATGCGCGACCAGACGGTCGCCACCTTCGGCCAGCACGATGGCAGAGCTGATGCCGGGCAGCGCATTCAAGGCGGCACTGATGTCGCCAAGTTCGATGCGATGGCCGCGGATCTTGACCTGAGCATCGCGGCGACCCAGGAACTCGATCTCTCCGTTCGGGAGGTAACGGCCGAAATCGCCGGTTCGATAGATGCGGTTGCCGCTGCGCGGATCGGTGACGAAGCTTGCTTCTGTCTGGGCCGCATCGCCAAAATACCCCATGGCGACGCCGATACCGCCGATGCACAGCTCGCCCGGGACAAGGATCGGTACGGGGGCGCCGTGGTGGTTGCGGATGTGATAGCTCTGGTTCGCAAGGGGCAGGCCATAGGGAACCGAGGTCCAGTCCGGGTCGATGGTGCCGATCTCGTGCCAGTTCGACCAGATCGACGCTTCGGTCGCCCCGCCCATTGCGATCTGCCGAGCCGCGGGCCAGAGCGCGCGAATGCGAGGCGGAAGGGTCAGGGGAATCCAGTCGCCGCTTAGCATGACGAGGCGCAGATCCGGTGGCGGTGCGGCACCGCTGGAGAGATGGTCGGTCAGCATCTGCATGAGCGCGGGAACCGTGTTCCAGACAGTCACGCGGTTTTCCCGCCCGAGATCGGCCCAGTGGCCGGGTTCCAGCCTTAGGGATGGGTCTGGCAGAACGAGCGCGCCTCCGGCGCCCAGGACGCCGAAGATATCCCAGACCGACAGATCGAAATGCAGGACGGAAAGCGCCAGAACCCGGTCGCGGGCAGAGATGTCGAACCGTGCGTTGATGTCGAGAACGGTATTGCGGGCGCCACGATGGTCGATCATCACGCCTTTCGGTACGCCGGTCGAACCGGACGTGAAGATGACATAGGCAAGATCCGTGGGTGCGAGCGGCGCGGGATCCGGATCATGGGTTGGCAGGCTCGCAAGCGCGTCGCCGTCAATGATGACAAGCCGGGCCCTGGTATTGCCTGCCTGGGCGGCGAACCTGTCGCGCGTCAGGATCAGGCGCGCGGAAAGGCGTTGCAGGATTTGGCCGATGCGCTCGGCCGGTTGGTCTGGATCGACGGGGACATAAGCGCCGCCCGCTATGAGGATGCCAAGAACGGCGGCGATCTGGTCGGGGGATTTCTCGATCAGGACCACCACAGGTTCGGCCTTGCGGATCCCTTGGTCGCGCAGCGCATGCGCGATCCTGTTGGCCTGTGCCCGAAGCGCGCCATGGCTGAGCGCGCCGCCCTGCCAGAGGATTGCCTGGCTGTCGGGCGCGTCATGTGCGACCCGAAGCCAGCCTTCATGCAGAAGGCCCTGACTGAAATCGGTCTCGGTCGCATTGGCCTTGCCGATCAGCGCCCACTGGTCGGGCGGGGGCAGGCGTCCGGCGTTCATGTCCTTCCAGGCGGCATCGGTCTCGGCCAGGGAGGTCAGCTGCTCGGTGTAGGCGGCGAACATCGCGTCAAGCAAGCCATCGGGAAAGACATCGTCCAGCGCATCCCAATCGACTTGCAGTGCGCCTTGCCGTTCCGAGACCTTGTGATCAAGCCATACCTGCGAGGTCTGAGTGATGGAATAGACGACCTCGCCCATCGGTGCGCCAGAGGCGGACTGCGCCGCAAGGCCAAGGGTCGAGGTGAAGACGATCGGCATTGCCGCCCGTGGCACACCGCCCGAGTTCTGGCGAGCAAGTTCGCGCAGGACACGGACACCGTTGACGCGGGCATGTTCCAGGTCACGCCACAACTGCCCCTGTAGCCGTTTTGCCCGGTCGAGGAAGCGGTCGATGGGCCGGTTGTCGACTTCAAGCAAGATCAGCGAGGTGAAATCGCCGATCACTCGGTTTAGGTCGGGATGCACGGGCTGGCGGTTGAAGAGGGTGAGGTTGAGCGCAAAATGCGGCTCGTCCGACCAATAGGCCAGCACATCGGCAAAGGCTGCAAGGAGCACACCTGAAGGGGTAAGCCCAAGCCGCGCGGCGCGGCCCTTCAGCGCTGACCACTGTGCGGCGGGCAGCGTGAACGCGCGGCGCCTGAACTCTGGCGGCTTGTGACTGCCCCCCCGGCGGCGCAGGGGCAGGGCTGGGGCGGCAGGAAACGCGGGCAGGCGATCGGTCCAGTATGCAAGGGAACTGGCGTATGCTTCGCCCGCGCGCGCCGTGGTTTCTGCAAGCACATAGTCGCGGAAGGAGAGGCCGATGGGTGGCAGTTCAGTTTCAGGACGGGCGTACAGTGTGAAGAGCTCACCCAAAAGGATGCGCAGGCTGTGGGCGTCTGCCCAGAGCGCGTCGATGCTGAAGAAGATGCGTGTCACGTCGCCGGGCAGCGTTGCGGCCCGGATGTCGAAAAGCGGCCCCGTCGTTGCATCAAGAATCTGGTGCGACATGTCCTGCCGGATGCGGGCAAGGCGTTCGTCGGTACCGCTTGCAGCGTCGATCAGCTGGATGGTGTAGGGGGCGTCGTCTGGGAGAATCCGTTGTTGGCCGCTTTCAGGCAGAACGACCATTCGCAGCATGTCATGGCGCGAGACCAGGGCCCGCCAGGCCGCCTCAAAGCGCGGCAGGTCAAGCGACTGGCAGTCAACCTCGATATAGCCGTGCGTCGCGATGTTGCCGAGATCGAAGGCACTGCTGCGGCCAAGCCAGTAGGCTTCCTGGATTTCGGTCATCGGGAAAGGCGAAAAGCGCTGGTCCGGGTCGGGGTGAATCTGGAATTCGGCCGCTTCCGGCGCGGCCCCCGGTCTCCGGTCGGCCTCGATCCGGGCGGCGAACTGATAAAGCTGCGGCGCCTCGAACAGGGCGTGGACGGGCAGCCGCAGGGCAAAGACGTCGCGGATACGGGCAATGACCCTGGTGGCCAGAAGGGAATGGCCACCGAGCAGGAAGAAATCGTCTTCGGGACCGATGGGGCGATCGGAGGCGATGCCAAGTGCAGCGCGCCAGATTTCGGCGAGGAGTTGCTCGACCTCGGTCAGGGGGCGCGACATTACCGTCTCGGGCGCACGGTCAAGCGCCATCAGCTGCAGGGCCGCCAGATCGGCCTTGCCGTTGCGGGTCAGGGGAATGCGGCGGACCGGAACCAGATCAGAGGGAACCATGTAAGCGGGAAGTGAGGCCGAGCAGAACTCACGCACAGTGGCTGCCCAGACCGCAGGGGTCATCTGCGGTGCAGGTGGGGTCGCCTGGCGATGGTCCATCTCGGGTCGGCGGGCATAGAGATTGACGAGCGCCACGGCATCGCCGCCGCCGAAAGCCTTTTCGTGGACGACGGTAAAGCCGCGCGCGGCAAGGTCCTTTGCCAGCGCCTGAACCCGTCCTTCGATGTCGTGGACTTCGACAACGATCTGCCGGATCAGCGGCCAGTGTTCGTCCTCCAGCCCGGCGAAGACGGCCATTTCCGCCTTTTCGACGTCGATCTTCAGCAAGTCGATGCGGGTGATACCCTGGGCCCGGATTACAGAGGACAACGTCTCGATCCGGGCGGGCACCTCGACCGATTGCATCCGCCAGGCGATGGCATCGTCCTGCCCCCCACCCTGGCTTTCGGCAAAGCTTGCCACGGACTGGCGCGCTTCGGCTTCGGCCACGTCCTGTCCGGACACGATGGTCAAGCGGGGGAAATGCCGCATTTGCACCTGGCCAGGGGCGCCTCCAAGACCAAGATTGTGGGCCTGCCCGCGAAGCCCGTGGAGATCGAAGTTCTGCTGCAATATGGCGTAGACAGGGGCGATCGGCTCAAAAGCGTGTACTGTCAGGTCGAAGCCAGCCTCCCGCGCGAAGAATAAGGCGGCCATGCCGATATTGGCACCGACGTCGAAGACGACATCTCCGGGGCAGAGCGTGATCCCGTGCCGCAGATAGGACCGGTCGCGGAAGATCTCGTCATAAAGAAACCGCGTCTCGTTCAGGTTCAGATGTGCAACCCTCGTGCCATCGGGAAGATCGGTGGTTGCGCCGTCAAAAGGCAGGCGTCCAAGAACGCCCGGGGCGGATCTCGCATCGGGGACGATCCAAGCCACCAGACGCCGCGCGCCGCTGGTGCTGTCTTCCGCAGTCGAGACGATGCAATTGGCCACTCCCGGCGCCAGTCGCAGGGCGGCGGCGATCTCGCCCGTCTCGATCCGGTAACCGCGGATCTTGACCTGGTCATCGCCGCGTCCGCAGTAGTCCAGATCGATCGTCGCGCCGGTGTGGTCCAGAACTTGCCGCGCGATGTCACCGCTTTTGTAAAGACGCCCGAAGACCGGGTGATCCACGAACCGCTCGGCTGTCAGCGTGGGACGGTTGAGATAGCCCTGCGCGACGCCTGCGCCCGCCACGTGAAGCTCACCCGGCAGGCCGGGCAAGACGGCATTGCCGGCGGCGTCCAGCAGCAGGAGCTGAAGGTCGTCGATTGGCACTCCGACCAGGCTGTGGGGCCGGTCGCAGTCGGCAGCGGTGACCCGCCGATACGTGACATGGACAGTGGTTTCGGTGATGCCGTACATGTTCACAAGCACGGGCCGGGTATCGCCGTGCCTGGCGAACCAGGGCCGCAGCATCGCGAAATCCAGGGCCTCGCCGCCAAAGATCACCCAGCGCAACCCCAAGGGTGGCAGCCCTTCGGTTGTTTCGTGCTGCACCAGCTGGCCAAAGGCCGAAGGGGTCTGGTTCAAAACGGTCACGCCCTGATCCGCAAGCATCTGGCGAAACTCCGGCACCGAGCGGCACAGAAGTGCAGGCGGCAGGACCAGCCGCCCGCCGTGGAGGAGGCAGCCAAAAATCTCCCACACCGAAAAGTCGAAAGCCGCAGAGTGGAACAGCACCCAGACGTCGGCCGGGCCGAAGTGAAATTGCGAGGCCGTCCGGGTCAGGAGCCGGTCGACGTTCCGGTGGCTGACAAGAACACCCTTGGGCTTTCCGGTCGAGCCGGAGGTGTAGATCACATAGGCCGGGTCGTCCGGCGTGGTGGCAACGTTCGGGGGATCGTCCGAAACGGTGCCGTCAGGCATGAGAAGTTTGCAGCCGCCAAGGTCAATGCCCGACATCTGGTCGGGATAGGAGATCAGGAGCGGCGTTGCCGCGTCTTGCAGGATCATGGCAATCCGGTCCGGCGGGCTGGTCGGATCAAGCGGGACATAAGCGCCCCCGGCCTTCAGGATTGCAATGATGGCGATGATCAGCTCGGGTCCCGGTGGTAGGCAGAGGCCGACAAGAGTTCCCGAGCGGCAGCCTTCGGCGAGAAGCCGGTGAGCAAGGCCATTGGCGCGGGCGTCGAGTTGGCCGAAGCTGATGCCCTTGCAGCTTTGCCCGCCATGGAAGGCGAGCGGGGTCAGCGCAATAGCGTCGGGCTTACGAAGGGTTATGTCCCTCAGGCGGTGATGCAGGCAGTCAGCCTGAGCGGGCAGCAGCGTCGCGGGGGCAGGCAAGGGGGCCAGTGGAAGGTTAAGCGATGTCGCCGATGGATGGGCGACCATTGCCTGAAGGATGGCAACCAGCATCTCGCCTAGACGGTGGGCGACGGGGCTTGCGATGCCCTTGCCGTGATAAAGCCGCAAGCCGATACGCTCGACACCGGGCAGAACCGCGATGGCGAGCGGGTAGTTGGTGTTTTCGACAATCTCCAACGTTCGGACGCGGGGCGCCCCGGCAATGCTTGCGCCAAGGTTTGCGTCCGAGACGGGAAAGTTCTCGAAGACGAGAATGGTGTCGAAAAGAGCGCGCGTTTCAATCTTCGCGGCGCCTTGAACCTCGGCAAGGCTTGAATAGGCAAAGGCGTCCTGAGCTTGGGCCTGTTGCATCAGCCCTTGCAACCATTCGGCCAGCGGCTGGTCAGTCAGGTCGACCCGCATCGGCAGTGTGTTGATGAAAAGGCCGACCATGGTCTCGACTCCCGGCAAATCCGCCGGACGGCCAGAAACGGTGGCACCGAAGACAATGCTGTCCTGGCGGCAGGCGCGGGAGAGGAGGATCGCCAGCGCACCTTGAAACAGGGTATTCAGCGTCAGGCGGTGGTCGCGGACGAAATCGCCGAGGGACCTGGCGAGGCCTGCATCGATTTCAAGATCGGCCGGGCCCTTGCCTTCGGGGCCCCAGACTACCGGCAGCGATCCCGACAGCAGGGTTGGCGCGTCGATATCGCCCAGCCGCTCTTCCCAGTAGCGTCTGGCGGCCTGCCGGTCCTGCTGGCTGATCCAGGCAAGATGGTCGCGGTACTGACGCACCGGAGGCAGAATGGCCGTTTCCCCCTTCAGCGCAGCATTGTAGCAGGCGACCAGTTCGCGCACGAGAATGGGGACGCACCAACCATCCAGAAGAAGGTGGTGATGGGTCCAGACAAAGACGTGGCGATCGGCCGCCAACCGGATGAGCCGCAGCCGCATCAGCGGTGCCTGCTCGAAGCGGAAGCCTTCGCGACGGAGGGCGTCGCGCAGAGTGCCAAGCTTGGCCTCCTGCTGCGAAGTCTCACAGTCGCTCCAGTCCAGAAGCTGCCAGTCAAGCTCGACCGACTTGCGAACGACCTGAACCGGTGCGTCAAGACCTTCCCAGTGAAACGACGTGCGCAGGACGGTGTGACGCGAGGTCAACTGCGACCAGGCCGACCGGAAGCTGTCAGGATCAAAGGAACCGTCGAAAGAATAGGCAAACTGTTCGACATAGAGACCCGCTTGCGGATCAGCGGCAAGGCATTCGAAGAGGATGCCCTGCTGCATTGGCGACAGCGGATAGATGTCCTGGACATTTTCCATCTTCATCCCCGGTCTCCCTCGTCGGCAATGAGGTCCTGAAGGCGGGCGAAATCGTCTTCGCTCATGCCCGACAGGCCAAAGTCGTGAATCGATGCCAGCGGAGCGGCACCGGCGGCTGTCAGAAGCCGAAGCTCGGCCAGAATGCAGTCGCGCAGCTCGTCGATGCTTGCAGGGCTGTAGAGGTCGGGGTTGTGTTCGATCAGCAACCGAAGCTGGCCATCGACCAGCATCGCGACCACCTCCAGCGGATAGGGCCGGACCATCCGGGGGCTGCGGGCTGGGCCGGTTTTCAAGTCATGGTCGCTCGCCCCGCCATCGAGGCGCCCGAGATAGTTCAGTACGATCGCGCCCTGCGGTGCGGATCCAAGGCGTGGGTCCGCCGCCATGTCACGCAGGACACCATAGCCAAGGCCTCCGTTCGGGATCTGCCCAAGCGCTTGCCGAACGATCGTAAGCTCGGAGGCCGGCTCATCCGCAGCGGTCCGCGGAAAGCCCACGCGCAGCGGGTGGATGGCCGTGAACCATCCGACCGTGCGGCTGATGTCGAGATCGGGGTCAAGGGTGGCGCGTCCGTGCCCCTCAAGATCGATGCGCAGGTCGTGAAGGCCGGTGATCGCCTTAAGGGCGCGCATCAGGGCGGTGACGATCAGGTCAAGCAGGGGGATTTTCGAGGGCTGCCCGGAAAGCGCCGAAGTTTCGGCTTCCGTCAGGCTGGCCTCGCTGCGACGGACATCGCCAACGACATCCGGACCGTCGCGGTGGGGCAGGTCGGTCACGAGGGCAGAGGCATGACGCCAGTGTGCGAGTTCGTCGGCAAAACGGTCTGGCGCGGCCAGGTGCTGGGTCCAGGCTGCGAAGGAATGTGCCTTGGCCGGCAGGCGGGGCGTCTCACCGGCCGCGATCTGCCGACAGGCGGTCGACAGGTCTTCCAGAAGAATGCGCCAGGACACGGCATCGACCGCGAGGTGGTGGATGACCCACAGAACGAGGGGGTCTGCCCCCGCCCTGCGCCGCACCAGAGCGACGCGCTGGATCGGTCCGGCCGCAAGATCAAGCGAGGCCTGCAACCGTGCGGCATGCGGGGCAAAGGTGGCGGGCTGGTCCGGTTCTGGGCAGTCGGAAAGGTCGATCACCTCAACCGCGACCGAGGCCGCATCGGAGAGGTCCGCAAGCTGCAGCGTCGCCCCCCGCAGCCGCAGGCGCAGCATATCGTGCTGCGCGGTGATCAGGGCAAGGGCCTGTTGCAGGACGGTTTCATCCGGGGAGGGGGATGGGAATAGCAGGGCCTGGTTGTAATGCGAGAGGTCGGCGTCGCGGCGCCGCAGGAAACGGGCCTGAATCGGACCGGGTTGGAACGGGCCCGAGGTCTGAATCGCTGCCGCAGCATCGGAAACAGCGCGCGCGCAGAGCGCCAGTTCAGCGGGTGACTGGTGCGCGAAGACATCGCGCGTCGTCAACCGGAACCCGGCCTCGCGCGCGCGGGCCACGACCTGGATTGCCACGATGGAATCACCGCCGAGGTCAAAGAAATTGTCATCTGGACCGACCTCTGCGCGACGCAGGACATCGGCGAAAATCTGGCAAAGCCGGATCTCTGTTTCGGATTGCGGCGTGCGGGCCGCTGGCCGAGACGCGTCTGTCCGCAGCAGAGCACGCAGGTCGATCTTGCCGTTTGCCAGCCGGGGCAGCGAGGGCACCGAATTGACTTGTGCCGGAACGTAGGCATCGGGGAGGCGGTTACGGACCCAGTCGCGCAAACCCTCGACCGGGCCGACGACCCAGGCCAGAAGCTGCGCGCCGCCGCCGGGGCCCGGGTGCACGGCGACATGACAATCGCTCACCAGCGGATGGCCGCGCAGGCAAAGCGCCACCTCGGCCGGTTCGACGCGGAAGCCGCGGATCTTTGCCTGACCGTCGCGACGCCCCATGAAATGAACCTGGGCCTGGTCATCGACGAAGCCCAGATCGCCTGTCCGGTAAGCTGGGTTTGCACCCTCGGCGTCGTCGACAAACCCTCCCGGCTGAGAGCCAAGGTATCCGGGCGAGATTGTCGCGCCTGTAAGGCAGATCTCGCCGACAAGGCCGTCTGGCAAGCGATGGCCCGCCGGGCCAAGGATCGTGACGCCGACACCCGGAAAGGGCTGGCCGAGGGGCACGAAGTCGCCTGGGCTGGCCGGGACCTCGCCGCAGATCGCGCCGATGGTCGCCTCGGTCGGGCCATAGTGGTTGAAGATCGAGAGGTCTGGCCTCAGCGCGCGGATGCGGTGCACGAGCCCCGCCTCCAGCCGGTCACCGCCGAAAACGAGGCGCTGGCGCGGAAGCAGGGAGCGGGCATTCTCGGTCGACAGAAGCGCCGCAAAATGCCCCGGCACGGTCTTTAGCACATCGACAGGATGGGTCTGCAGATGGTGCGCCAGGGCATGGGCGTCGGTGACCAGCGCTTCGGGCAAGAGATGCAGGCGTCCCGTCGTCAGCGCGGGGAAAAGCGCGGTATAGCCAAGATCGGCCCCGAAGCCCGAGGTCGTTGCGAAGACATGACCGGGCATCAGATCAAGTCGGTCGGTGATACCCGCCACATAGGCCGCCAGATTGCCCTGTGTGATCCGCACACCCTTTGGCGTGCCCGTCGAGCCCGAGGTGAAGATGATGTAGGCCAGATCGTCCGCGGCAAGCGGCAAGGGTGGAATGGGCGCGCCCGCCGCGTCAGGTGGCACGATCGTCGTGGGCAGATCGGACAGGTTCCGTCCGATGGCGAATTGCGCCTGTGCGAGGGTCAGGATCTGTGCCTGACGTTCGGGCGGCCATGCCGGCTCGACCGGAACGAAGGGCGCGCGGCGGCGCCATGCGGCCAGCAGGCCAACGACGAAGTTGATCCCACGGTCGACGATCAGCGCAACGGGCGCGGTCTCTGGATGACCCGCTGCCGCGAGGGCACCTGCGAGAGCAACTGCGCGTGCGTCCAGTTCGGCGACGGTCAGGTGCTGCGTCCCATCCGACAGCACGATGTCGGATGGTGACTGAACAAGGCGGTGGGCAAGTAACGTCGGCACAAGCGCATGGGACTGGGGCGCGGGCTCCGCCCCAGGGTCGGTACAAGGCAGCCAGTCGCGCATCGGGCGGGAAAGGTTTTCGGTCAGCCCCAGAAGCAGGACGCGGTAGGTCTTCGCCAGCGCTGCCACCCGCACCGCGTCCCATGCGGCGACGTCGTAGGTCAGGCGCAGCGACAGGACTTGCCCCCGCAGACTGGCTACGGCTGTCAACGGGAAATTGGTCTCGCCGCCCGTCTCGATCCCGGTCAGCGCAAGGTCGTCGGCGAGCGGAGACCGGGCCAGGTTTTCGTCGAAGGGGAAGTTCTCGAAAACGAAAAGGGTGTCGAAAAGGGCGCCGTCGCTGCGGGGAATGTCGCTCCAGCCGCGCAGGTCGCGCAGCGAGACATGCCCATGGGCATCAAGCCCGGCCATATCGGCGTGCTGAGCCAGAAGCCAGTCGGCAATGGGGATGTCCCAATCGATCCGAGCGCGGTGGGGGAGGGTATTGATGAAAAGCCCGACCATATCTTCGATGCCGGGGACCGAGGGGGGCCGACCGTTGATCGTGGTGCCGTGAACCACGTCGCTTCGACCGGTGGTATGGGCCAGAAGGGCCGACCAGGCGCCCTGCAACAGGGTGTTGAGTGTGACGCGATGCGCCCGGGCCATGGCCTGCAACATGGCGCCGACCTGGGATTCAAGCTCGATCCGCTGGTGATCGCAGCGGCGCGGTCCGGGCTGGGTATCGCGGGCCAGACGGGTTGGTTCATCAAAGCCGGAGAGCTGCTGGCGCCACCAGGCCTCGGCTGCCGGGGCATCGACGGTCTGGCGAAAACGCAGATAGTCGCGCCAGTCGGGGGCGGGCAGCAGGGGGCTGGGTAGCCCCTGCCGTTCGGCCGCATAGAGGGCGCGGAGGTCATTGAAGACGATCTTGATGCACCAGCCGTCCATCAGGATGTGATGGCTGGTCCACAGCAGGTGCCAGCGTTCGGGACCAAGTTGGAGAAGGTGCAACCGCATGAGCGGTGGCGCGGTGAAGTCGAAGCCACGCTGACGGTCGCTGATGCGCAACGCAGCGACGTGGTGTTTTGCGGCGTCCTCTGGCAGATGGCGCAGGTCGGCGCAGGCAATGTCAAGCAGCGCGGTCCGGTGCAAGATCTGCCTAGCGCGGCTCTGGCCCTCCAGCTGGAAGCCGCAGCGTAGAATGGCATGGCGCGCAATCAGGCCGTTCCAGGCGCGTTCAAGAGCGGCTGGATCGAGCGGACCCTGCAAATCGAAACCAACCTGTTCGATATACTGCCCGGCTTGAGGAGCGGCGAGGCATTCGAAGAGCATGCCCTCTTGCAAGGGCGTGGCGTCGAGAATGTCTTCGATGTCGCGTCCGTGCGGCAGCAGGGCCAATGCGTCGGATGACAGACTGGCAAGGGGGAAGTCGCCCAGCGTCGCAACCCTTTCGGGGATGGACTGGCAATGGTCCAGAACCATCTCAAGGTCATGAAGGATGGCATCGGCAAGCGTCGCGATGGTTTCGGCCCGGTGGCACTGCGCGCCGTAGGTCAGCGCCAGCACAAGCCCGCCGTCCGCGAAGGCGGTCGTGAGTTGCAGCCCATAGGGTCGCCTCTGGTCCGGCGAATGGATCGGGCCGGGATCTAGCGGGGCCGGGCCGACGACCGGCCAGCTTGCCTCGGTGGATGCGCCGGTCTGGCCCAGGTGGTTGAAGACCAGCTGGGCGGGGCTGCATTGCAGGTCCGCCGTCTGGCCAAGATAGCGCAGCTGGCCATGGATTTGTGGCAGCGCAGTCGAGGTTCGGACATTGTCTTTCACGGTCGGAATCAGCGTGCCAAGCGGCGCCGGTGTGATGGTCAGAGGCACCAGCGCAGTGAACCAGCCGACCGTGCGCGACAGATCGCTGTCACCGTCACGGCCCTGGGTTTCAAGATCGATTCGAAAGGCCGGTTCGGAGCTGTGGCGGGCCAGGGCAGATGCGAGGGCGGCCAAGATGAGCTCTTGCGGGCGGGTGCCATAGGTGGCGTTCGCAGCAGTCAGAAGCCGGTCAGCCAGCACGGCGGGCAGAATGCGCCGCTCGGTGCGCGCCAGGGCGGCGGTGTCGGGACCTGAACCTTCCGTCGGCAGGACGAACGGAGGGGTGGCCGCGGTGGTCTTCCAGTGGGGCAGGTGGCGCTGCACCGCCCAGGTCGCAGTGGCCGTATCCGTTGCCCGTGCCCAGTCGGCGAAAGACAGCGTCCGCGCGCCAAGGTCGATTGCCCGCCCCTCGGCCAGCTGTGAGCAGGCCCGAACGAAGTCGGTCTGCAGGATGTGCCAGCTGACCACATCGACGACCAGATGGTGAACAGTCCAGAAGAAAAGTCCACCGGCCGCACCGCGGTCGAACAAGATCGGGCAGGACATGCGACCCGAGGCAGGGTCGAGCGCGGCTTGTGCCTCGGCACAGAGCCGGGAAATCTGTTCGGGATCGTCGCAGGCCACAACCCGCAGCTTCGGTGCAGGAGCTCCGCCGAACAGCATCTGCCAGCCGTCGGAGCCGAAGAAGAAGCGTGCGGTCAGCGCGTCATGCATCTCGTGCAATGCCGCAACCGCCGCAGAAACGATCTCTGGCGGGCAATCCGGTTCCAGCGCCACGAAGATCGACTGGTTGAAGTGATGCGGGGCAAAGCCGATGTGTTCGGCAAACCAGTGCTGGATCGGCGTAGCGGGCGCGGTCCCGGTGGCGCTTTCCTGGGAGACCGCAGCCCTTTCGCCAGGGAGTGCGGCGCGGGCCAGCGTTCCAACTGTCTGATGCTTGAAGATATCTTGCGGCGTAAGCGCCAGGCCAATTTCCCGCGCTTTGGCGATAACCTGGACTGAGCTGATGCTGTCGCCGCCGATCTCGAAGAAGTTGTCGTCGCGTCCCACGGAGTCGAGCCGCAGCACCGCGCACCAGATGGCGGCGAGGGCGGTTTCGGCCGGTGTTTGAGGCAATGCGGGTGAGGACGTGGCGGTGGGCGCGATCCGCTCGGGTGGGGGGAGGGCGCGGCGGTCGATCTTGCCGTTGGGCGTCAACGGCAAGCGTTCAAGAACGACGAACGCGGTTGGCATCATGTATTCCGGCAAACTGTCGCGGAGACGGACGCGCAGGCGCTCGACCAGCACGCGGCGATACTTGCCGAAGAGCGGCGTGTTGCTGAGGGGGCCGATCGGAGGGATCGCGACAGCAGGGACTTCGGACCCGCGATAGATCAGTGCCTGCATCTCACCCGCCTTGGGGCCAGGCAAAAGCTGGACATTCAGGCCGCGACGGCCGATCCCATCCAGGATATCGGCGGGATCGATGGCCTTGGGGTCTGCGGTCCCGTTCCACTGGCTGATCGGTTGCGTCTGCGCAGGACTAAGCCAGTCGGTCAGCATTACATCGGCTGATGTCCGGGCGTCGCGAAGGCCGGTAATGAGGATGGGGTCCTGCCCGGGCAGATGGGCAAGAATGTCTTCCAGTCCGAAGCCGTCTCCGTCAAGTTGCAGAGGCGGACTCGCCGAGGGACGACCGTCCAGCAGGACCTGATAGCGAAAAGCATTCAGTTCGTTCCGGTAGCGGCCATCCTTGAGGAAGACCTGCGCGCTGCAAAGGCCTGGGATGTCTGCAATGAGCGCGGCAAAAGCGGCTGGATCGAGATAGAGCTCTTCGTCATCGCGCAGGCTTTGGGCGGCGCGGGCTGCGACATCTGCCGCAAGCCGGTGCGGTGGAGCGCGGAAGGCCTGTATCGCCGCATGCAGCGTATGGGCCAACCTGAGGTTGCGTATGTCGCCGAAGAAGATGGCCCCTCCTGCCGCGAGGGCCGGTGCAAGTCCGGCAAGCACGCGCCGCAGATAGGCAAGGCTGGGGAAATACTGCACCACCGAATTGAGTATGATGAGGTCGTAAGTGCCATTGGCCATCGGGCCGGGATCATCAGCCTCGCGCCGTTCGACCCTGACATGGCGCAGGGCGTGGTTTGCGTCACAGAGGGCCTGGATCCGGGCCACGGCCCGGGCCGAGATGTCGGTTGCGTCGTAGACTGCGACCTCTGGTGCGATCTGCGACAGGATCAGACCGGACCCGCAGCCGATCTCAAGCACCCTGGTGGGCGCGCGCGACCGGATCGTGGCCAAGGTGTCGTCCAGCCAGGCCCGCATCTCTGCGGCGGGCAGGGCAGAGCCGTCAAAGCTGGAGGCCCAGCCCGAAATGTCGAAGACGGGATCGGCGGCAATTTCGCTGGGTGCATAGACGCTGTCGAAGAGACTCTGCCATTCGCCGGTCCGGTCCAAGGTCTCATCTTCGGTTAGCGGATGGGGTTGCACATAAGCGACCAGCCGCTTTTCGCCAGGGCGGTCTTCGCGGGCAAGAACGACGGCGTTCTGAACCGCGGCGTCGGCAGACAGCACCGTCTCGATCTCGCCGGGGTCAATGCGGTGCCCTCGGATCTTGGTCTGATGGTCGATCCGACCGAGAAAAAGGATTTCACCGTCAGCACTGTAGCGAACCTTGTCGCCTGTCCGGTAGATCTGCCCTGGCCCGAAAGGGTTCGGGGCAAACGCCGCAGCCGTCAGGTCAGGCCGCCCGCGATAGCCAAGGCCGACGCTGAGCCCGCCGATCACAAGCTCGCCCTCTGCCCCGGGCGGCAAGAGCGCGTCACCTCGAAGCACGTAAGCCTGAACACCGTGGACAGGCCTGCCGATTGTCACGGGCCGATCGGGATCAAGGACCGCAAAGGTGGCGCAGACGGCGGCTTCGGAGGGGCCATAGGCGTTGACGATCCGTCGTCCGCTGGCCCAAGTCCGCAAGAGGCCCTGCGGACAAGCTTCGCCTGCAAGGACCAGTTCACGCAGGTCGGGCAGCGGTGTCGCGGGCAAGGCGGCAAGGAAGCTGGGGGTGAAAGTGGCGTGGGTGATCCGGGCCGCCTGAAGCCAATCGGCAAATTTCCGGTCCGGCAATCTTGATGTTTCGGGGATCAGGTAAAGCGTCGCGCCAGAGGCAAGGGGGATCAGAATCTCCCAGATGGAACTGTCGAAACTGAAGGAGGCGAAATGCAGGACCCGGTCGCCCGGTCCGGCCTGGAAGATCCGGCGCACGACCTGCGCCAGATTGCCCAGCCCCGCGTGACTGTTCATCGCGCCCTTTGGCCGACCCGTCGAGCCTGAGGTGTAGATGATATAGGCCAGATCATCCGGCGCATGGTGCTGTCTGCGCGGGGGCTGATCCGGCGTAGCGGGCGCGGCAGCGATGTCGAGGATCGTGAAGTCACTTGTGTCCAGCCGGTTCTTGGTATCCTCGTCCGAAAGCACGAGCCGCATCCCGCTGTCCTGCGCGATATAGGCAAGGCGATCTGCCGGGTAGGCGGGGTCAAGCGGCACAAAGGCGCCGCCTGCCTTCAGGATACCCAGCATCGCGATGATCATGCCAAAGCCGCGGGGCAGAAGGATGCCGACCGCTCCCTGGTGGTCCAGTCCCGCTGCAATCAGCTGGGCTGCAACTGAGTCTGTCGCCCGGTCGAGCGCGGCATAGCTGAGCGTCTCGCCATTGAAGTGCAGGGCAGGCGCATCTGCGAAGGTGGTGGCGAGGTCGCGGAAGAGGTCGGGAAACGGGGTAACCGAGTTGGGCGGGTCGCAAGGGCTGTTGAACAGGGTCAGCTGCTGGTCGATCTCGGCCTGCGACAGAAGCGGGAGGTGGCCGATTCCCGTCGCCGGGTCCGCGATCGCCCCGGTCAGCAGGCGTTGGTAGTGATCGGCCATCTGCGCGATTGTGGCTGTATCGAAGAGGTCGGTTGCGTATTCCCAGGTGCAACGGAGGTGATCTTCCTGCTCTTCGACAGAGAGGAAGATGTCGAATTTGGAGGTTCCGTTGTCGAGCGGCACAGGCCGCAGGGTAAGCCCGGCAAGCTCTAACGCGCTGCGCGGTGCGTTCTGAAGTGCGAAGGCGGTCTGGAAGACGGGGGCATGGGCCTGGTCCCGGTCGGGCGCAAGATCGTCGACGACGCGTTCGAAGGGCATGTCCTGATGGTCGAATGCATCGCGCGCGGTGGCGCTGTGCTGAGCAACAAGGCTTGCAAAGGGAAGATCATCGGACAGGCTGCGAAGCCGCAATGCCAGGGTGTTGACAAAAAACCCGACCAAAGGTTCCAGTTCGCGCCGATTTCGGTTGGCGATCGGACTGCCGATCACGATGTCGTCCTGGCCCGAGTACCGGTAGAGAAGCGATGCAAACCCGGCCATCAGGACCGAATAGAGCGTGGTTTCCAGCTTCCGGGCAAGAGCGCGGAGCTGGCCGGTCAGCCCCGCTGGAATTGTGAAGACCGCGTGGGCCCCGGCAAAGCTTTGCCGGTCGGGGCGCGGACGGTCGGTGGGCAGCAGAAGCAGCGGTGGGGCATCCCGCAACTGGTTCCGCCAGAATTCAAGCTGCGCATCAAGCGCTGGTCCGGTCAGAACTTCGCGCTGCCAGAGGGCAAAATCGGCATAGTGCAGCGGAAGAGACGGCAGATCATGTGCCTGTCCCGCTGAAAGTTGCGCATAGAGCTGGGCAAGTTCGCGCGTGAGGATGCCGATCGACCAACCGTCACCGGCAATGTGATGCAGAAGCAAAACGAGAAGCCAGTGCCCGGCACCCAGCCTGATCAGCGTGGCCTTGATCATCGGATCGCGGGACAAGTCGAAGCTTTGGGACAGGCAGGCCGTCAGCGCGTCCTGCCGGGCCTGGACAAGGGCCGCTCCGTCCAGATGCGAAAGATCGACGAGGGGCAGCGAGAAGGCGACCTGCCGGGCTATGACCTGATGTGGCAGGCCATGGTCGGCGGCAAAGGTGGTGCGCAGGACTTCGTGCCGGTCAACGAGAGCGTTCAGTGCGGCTTGCAAGGCAGAGTGTTGCAGCGGGCCTTCGATTTCCAGCGCACTTGAGATGTTGTAGGTTGGGCCCCCGCCTGTGAGCTGATCGAGAAACCACAACCGGCTTTGTGCGAAAGAAAGTGGAATCTGGGTAGGCCGGGGGTGGCGAGGCGTGATCCGGTTGCCTGCACGCTCGATCCCCTGCAGGTAAGCGAGGACGGCAGGCTTGCGCCGGGCGAGGTGGTCCTGCAGTTCGGGCGTTAGGGCACCCTTCGCGGCCGACAGCCGAAGATTTTCGCCTTCAAGCGTCAACGAGACGCCCCGTTGGGCGAGAAAAGCCAGCAGCGCGGCGGGCTGCTCTGGCAGCGAAGAAAGCTCGGCCATGTGTGTCATATCAGCACGATCTCCTGATCGGCGGCTGGCTCCGAATAGCCGGTGGCAAGGGCGGAAATCGTCGGGGCCTCAAAAAAGGCGCGCAAGGTGGGTGCTTGGCCGAACCGATCCTTCAGCCGCGAGACGACTTGGGTGGCAAGAAGGGAGTGGCCGCCAATGTCGAAGAAGCGATCGTGAATGCCGAAAGAGCTTGTCCCCAGCACTTCGGCCCAGATGGCGTGGATGATCTGCTCGGCCTCGGTTTGCGGCGCGCTGTGTCCGGACTTGTCCGCAAGGTGCAGATCGACGGAGTTGGGCGAGGGTAGCAGCGCCCGCGCGATCTTGCCGTTCGAAGTTAGGGGAAACTGTGCCAGAAGCACGATTGCTGCCGGTACCATATGCTCGGGCAATAAGTGGCGCGCATGCCGCCGCAAGTCCGTCCGCAAGCTGCGCGCAATACGGGCCAAAGCCGGGGTGTTGCCGAGGCTGGCTGGCGCGGCGGGGGCGGGGCCAAATCGGCCTGTCGCCAATGCAGTCGCAGATCGGGTGAACAGCGCGTCCATCCAGCGTGCATTCCGCGCGAAGGTCAGATGCAGGGTACAGCCCGCCCTTTCGGCAAGGGCATGAAGATCCTCCGGATCGATGGCCGCGCCCGATGCGCCAATCGCGTCATGGACCCGGGCATTCGGGATCGAAGACAGGGCGAGTTCTGCCCCGGCCTGCTGCAAGAGGGCTTCGATACCCGAAAGCTCTGCGCGGCTGTCTTGCCAGTCCTGCCAGTGGTGCGGCAGGGTGGCTTGGGCTGTGGCAGTCAGGTCGACGCTGTAGCGAAAGACCGCCATTTCATTGCGCCCACGTCCGCGTTTCAGGGCGACGCGGTGGCAGACAAGACCGGGGACGAGGGACTCGATCCGGCGGAAGAGGTCCGGCGACAGCACCAGCTCGCTTTCGTCGGCCACCGACACGCTGACCAGGTCCTGCACGGCATGGGGGTCAGCGTTTGGCCCCAGACGTTCGCGGGCGATCCAGGTGTGAAATTCGGTCAGAAGATCAAGATTTCGAAGGTCCCCAAGATATATCCGCCCGCCAGCGCGAAGGAGCGGGCGAAGCGCGCCAAGGACCTGCAGAAGGTAGCCGGTGCCAGGGAAGTATTGCACCACGGAATTGAGGATGATCAGGTCGTAGCCCTGGCCCTGGTCAAGCCCCGCGACCACATGGGCAGGTTGGTGAAGCAGTCGGACATGCGCGAGATCGGGCTGCGTGGCGCGGCGCAGAGCCAGTCGGTCCAGCGCGGTGCGGGAGATGTCGGTCGCGACATAGCTTGCAGCGTCAGGGGCCAGGGCGGCAAGCAGAAGTCCTGTCCCGGCGCCGATCTCAAGAATGTGGCGCCCCTTCGCGCCTTTCAGTTCGGCCAGCGTACTTGCCAGCCATTCGCGCATTTCGGGCAGCGGAATAGGGGCATCGGTGGCCGAACTGACCCAGCCGTCGAAATGTTCAGCACGGATGGGAGAACTGTCCTTCGTCGCGGCGTAGGTGGTATCGAACAGTTCGGTCCAGCTGGTGAGGGTCTCGTCCTCTCCGGAGTCGACGAGATGCGGAACGACATAGGCCGTGAGGCGCAGCGTTTCGCCATCGCGGCGCGGGATGACCAGCGCGTCTGACACCCGGGGGTGGGACTTCAGCGCCTGTGCCACTTCCTCGGGCTCGATCCGGAATCCACGCAGCTTCACCAGATCATCGGTCCGGCCGAGGAGATCGATGCGCCATTCATCGCGAAGCCGGGCAAGGTCGCCGGTCCGATAGAGCCTTCCGGGGCCAAAGGGGTTTACGATGAACCGGTTGGCGGTCTGTGCCGGGTCGTCGTGGTAGCCAAGCGCAAGGGCGTCGCCCCCGATGTATATCTCGCCGGGTACTCCGGGAGGACAGGGGCGCAGCTGGCCGTCAAGGATCCAGAGGGTCGTGTTGGCGATCGGCCCGCCCAGCGGAACGCGTTGGTTGGGCGCGTCAGGCAGGTCGATTTGGCTGACGACCGCAAAGGTCGTGCATTCGGTGGGGCCATAACCATTTCGCAGGTTTGCCGGAGGGCTGCCTGATTGCAGGACCCGACTGACATGGCGGGCTGAAGGCGCTTCACCCCCGACAAGCAGACTGTGGAGCCCGCCAAACGCCGTGGGACAATCCTCGGCAATGCGGTTGAACAGGGCGGCCGTGAGGAAGAGGTTGTCGATCCTGCGGTGCCGGAGCGTCTGGGCAAATGCTGCAGGAGAGAGCAGGGTCTCGCGGTCTATCAGGTCCAATCGACCTCCGGTCAGCAACGCCCCCCAGATTTCGAAGGTTGCTGCGTCGAAGGCGGGGTTCGACACGCCGGCAAAGCGTCTGCCAGGACCGAAGGCCGCGAAATCCTGTCCCAGCACCAGCCGCAGGATGGCGCGGTGCGGCACGACGACACCCTTGGGCAGGCCGGTCGAGCCGGATGTGTACATCATGTAGGCGGGTTGCATGGGGTCGATCGTGGGCAGGTCATCAAGCGGCCGGACGGCAAGCATCTGGGTGAAGTCCATGATTGCAAGCGCGCTCGCGGCAAGCCGCCCGATCACCAGGCGGGCGCCGGATTGCTTGAGAAGGGCGGCCGTCCGTTCAGGCGGGTGGTCGGGATCGAGCGGAATGTATATCGCCCCTGCCATGAGCACGCCCAGGCTGGCCACCACCATGGGGATCGACCGGTCAAGCCCCAGCGCAACCCGGTCGCCCGGCGCAATTCCTTCGTTTCGCAGAGCGCTGGCAATGGATCGCGCCTGTGTCATCAGGGTCTGGTAGTCAAGCTCGGTGGTGCCGTCGCAGACCGCCACCGCCGATGGCATCCGCGCCGCAATCTGCGCGACTTGTTCGGGTATGCCCAGATCGCGGGGGAATGGGGTTGCGGGCCCGATGCCGGCCGCAAGAAGGCGCGCCTCCTCGCCGGGTTCAAGCAGGGAAAGATGCGCGACCGGGATGTCGGGCGATGCAAGGGCCGCCTGCAAAAGCCTGACGTAAAGCCTGCCAAGCCGGGTCACGGTCTTGGAATGAAAGAGCGCAGTACGGTATTCGAAGGTTCCGGTGTAGCCGTCCTTGCCGGGGCGCAGGAACAAGGTCAGATCGAACTTCGAGGTGAAGCAGGGCAGGGGCACCCGCGTCACCCGCAGCCCTGCAAGATCCACCGCCGCGCCGGGGGCGTTCTGCAGGCTGAACATGACCTGAAACAGGGGGGCATGGGCCTTGGCGCGTTCAGGCATCATCTGGGTGATCAGCTGATCGAAGGGCAGCGCCTGATGGGCAAAGGCGCCATGAGCAATATCGACCACCCGCCGCAACGCTTCGGTGAACGAGGGCATGCCGGACAGATCAACGCGCAGCGCCAAGGTGTTGACGAAGAAGCCGACAAGGGGTTCGATCTCCGGCCGGTCGCGGTTGGCGATGGCCCCGCCGATGACGATGTCCTCGTCCCCGCCCAGGCGACCAAGCAGGGCGTAGAAGGCGGTCAACAGGACCATGTAGGGCGTTGCATGATGATGTCGGGCAAGCTCGGCAACCCTGGCGGCCAGATCGGGCGGCAGCGCGAAATCGACCGAGCCGCCTGTGGTATCTTCGCCGATCCGGGGCAAGTCGGTCGGAAGGCCGATGCGTTCCGGCGCGCCTGCAAGGTGATCGTGCCAATAGGCAAGGTCCGCCGTTTCATCCTGCCGCCGCTCGGACGCGGTCTGCCAGATCGCGTAGTCGGCATACTGGATCGCCAGGGGCGGCAGCGGGTCGGGCTGACCGGCGGAGAAGGCGGCATAGAGGTCTGACAGTTCAGAGACAAGCACGCCGGAGGACCAGCCGTCACAGGCAATATGATGCATCACCAGGCAAAGGTGATGCGAGTCCGCGCCAGTGCGGTACAGCACGCCGCGCACCATGGGGCCCAAGGCAAGATCGAAGGGGCGCGCGATCTGCGCCCGGACTTCGGCTTGCAAGCGCACGTCAACCTGGATGCTCTGCCCCGTGAGGTCGATCCGATCGATCCGGAAGGCTTCGGCAGGATGTATGCGCTGGAACGGCAGGCCAGACCGGTCATGATAGGTGGTGCGGAGGATTTCGTGGCGGGCGATGATGCGTTCGATGGCCCGTGACAGAGCTTGATCATCCAGAGGGCCGTCGAGCCGCAAAAGCGCGGCCTCGTTGTAAAGTGCGCCTGGTCCGTGCCAGCGTTCGAGAAACCACAGGCGGCGCTGTGCGAAAGAGAGCGGCGCCTCGGTCCTGTGAGCCTCGCTGCGGGGACGGGGGCCGGCGCTTTGCCGCAGGTAGGCTAAAACCTCATCGCGCCGCGCCTTGAGTTCCAGGCGGGTGGCATCGTCCATGGCCTGGGTGCCACGCAAACGGATCTCGTCCCCGTCAAGCGACAGCCGGATGCCAGCCAGACGCAACTTCTGCACAAAGCGGGCGATATCGGCCATTACAGCGTCTCGGTCCATTCTTCGGTGTCTTCTTCCAGATGGGCTGCAAGGAGGGCGGGGGTCGACAACTGGAAGAGATGCCTCAGGTCCAAGTCGGCAAAGAGGTCACGGCGCATCCGCGACAGGGCCTGGGTTGCGGACAGAGAGTTGGCACCTAGCGTGAAGACGTCGCAGTCTGCCCCGACCGGCAAACCGAGAACCTCGGTCCAGATCGCCGCCACCTTTGCCTCGGTCTCGGTTCTGGGTGGCACCGGCGTCCGCTGGTTCTCAGTCGGGGTGATCAGCGCAGATCGGTCGACCTTGCCATTCGGCAAGAGCGGGGCGGCTGTCAGGACGGCAATGCCACGCGGAACGAAGGCCGGTCCGAGTCGGGCGAACAGTTCGCGCCGTAGACGGGGGACCAAGCTGGCGGGCGGGTCGGCCGAAATCACCCAGGCGTAAAGCTGGGGCGTGCCATCGGCGCCCGTGCGGGTCAGGACGACGCTGTCGGCCACGCCGGTCTGCTGATCGAGAACCGATTTCACCGCAGCGGGAACCACGCGGACACCATTGATCTTGACCTGATCGTCCATACGACCAAGGACCTCGATCCTGCCGTCCGACAGCGCGCGCCCAAGGTCGCCGCTGCGATATAGCCAGTCATCCGCAAGATGCGGATTTGGCACAAAGGTGGCCGCAACTCCGCCCTTAAGGGCGCCGAGCGTCCGATAGGGGGTACGGACCACGACTTCGCCGGCTTCACCGATCGCGCAGGGCAGGTCGCCCTTCATGACATGCAGTTCCGTGCCGTCAATGGCCGAGAAGACACTTGTCGCGCCACGCCCATCCACAGGTGCAAAGGCCCGGATCATCGTGGTTTCGGTACTGCCGTAGAAGTTCACAAGCTGCGCATGGCTCCCGAACTGACTCTGCCAGCGCTGGATCAGCGACGGCGACAGGGGTTCGCCGGACATGAAAAGCCAGCGTAGCGCAACAAGGTCCGCCGCCGGGGCGGAAAGCCAGCTTTGCACCCGCGACGGCACTGCATGCACGATGCTGGCCCGTTCCCGCGCCAGCCAGCCGGGGACGAGGGCAGGCTCTTGCAGAAGACCTTCGGGCGGAATGAGGACTGCAGCCCCGTGGCAGAGGGGCAGGAAGATGTCGCGCAGGACGGCGTCGAACGAAACGGCGGTGAGTTGTGCTACGCGGTCTGTGCCGGTCACCCCGAACGCCTTGCACTGCCAGTCGATGAACTGGGCGATGGCACCATAGCTGCCGACCAGCCCCTTGGGCGTTCCGGTCGATCCCGAGGTGAAGAAGATGCAGGCCGAGTCGCCGCTTCCCGCAAGCTCGGGTAACCGCGTCTTCTGCGCCTGTGGGGTTTGCGGCCAGTGCAGCACCGGCCCGATATCCTTTGGCTCGCGGTCAAGGGAAAGGACGGCTTTCGCCTGGCTTTCGACGATGATGGCGCGATGCCGGTCGGGTCCGTGAGCCGGATCTAGCAGGACAAACGGCGCGCTGATCCGTTCCGCAGCTAGGACCGCCGCGATGAACCGGGCCGACGACGGGCCGCAGATCGCCAGCACGTCGCCCTTGCCAAGCCCCTCGGCCACCAGAGCGCGGGCCATCGACTCGACCTCGGCCAGGAGGTCGCGGTAGGTGGTCTGGCGATCCGGGGCGATCACTGCGATGGAGTCGGGCGCAGCCTTTGCCGCCGCCACGATCCGCTGGAGGCAGGTGCCATGATCCTCCACCGCCATCGGCGCGGAAAGTCGGCTCAGCGTCGTCTTGCAGTGATCGTCCAGCGGCACAGCCTGGACGGCAATACCGGGATCCGCAGCAACGGCCGCAAGAAAGGCCGTGTACTGGTCAAGCAACCGGGCCACAATTGCGGGATCGTAGACTGCGGTCTGGAAGCGGCCCTCGAGCAGGAAACCTTCGGGCAGGTCGGTCATGTTCAGGGCCAAGGGATAGCTGGCATAGCGCTGGTCGGGCGGAATCGACCGAAAGGAGACCGCTGCCATCGCGGGCATGGGGGCGGGCTGATCCATGTTGAACGTCACTGACAGCAGCGGCGGGCGCGAGGGATCATGTGGCAGGTTCAGGCAGTCGAGAATCTCGGCGAAGGGCAGGTCCTGATGGGCCATTGCCGCGTAAAGGGCGCTGCGTGAAGCGGTAAGATAGTCGGCGAAAGACATTCCACCGGGATGTGTGCTGCGCAAAGGGAGAAGATGGGTACAGAACCCGATCACCTCACGCGAAGCCGGGTCAGTACGTCCGGTGACGGGCGTGCCGATGATCAGGTCGTCGTCGCCCGACACCCTGTGCAGAACCGCTTGCGCCGCAGCGAGGGTCAGCGCGAAGACGGTGGTCCCATGGGCCTTTGCGGTACGCTTCAGCGCGCGCGAAAGGTCTAGCGGCAGAAGAAGCCGCAGGCAGTCGGCCGCATGATCGGCGGGAAGATCTGACCGCGCGGGCAGCGATATCCCCTGCGGCGGGGCGCGCAGCCGATCCTGCCAGAATGCCAAATGCCCGGCCCAGGCCGGAGTCGATCTTTGAGCGTCAAGCCAGGCTAGATGGGCTGAAAAGCCAGGGGCCGACGGACGGTAGCCAGCCTGACCTTCCGCGAGGTCCGCATACTCGGCCGCGAGATCGCTGAGCAGGATATCCAGCGAGATTCCGTCCGCCACAACGTGCCGCAGAGCAAGCATGAGAAGCCAGCGGCCGTCGGTCAGCCCACACAGCAGCGCCTTCAGGGGAGGGGTGCCCGCGGCAAAGCCCTGATCGATGACGGCGGCCATCTTCAGACTGGCTTCGGCCTCGGTAAGGCCCTCCTTGATCGTTAGGTCAGGCCAGACATGCGGCAAGATGCGCGCCGGTTCGTCGGCTGTGCCGAAGACGGTCCGCAGCGCTTCGTGCCGACTGACAACCTGCGCCAGAGCCAGTTCCAGCCATGCGCTGTCGAGGCTGCCGCCTGAAATCTCGACCACCAGAGGGATCGTGTAGGCCTGCGCGGCGTGGGTTGCGGTCGCTTCCGCGACCAGAAGCTGGGCCTGGCTGCGGCTGAGGTCCAACTGCGCTGCTCTGGGTGGGGCAGGCTCGAAGAAGCCTCCCGCGCGAAGGGCCTGAGCCGCCTCTTCGGCTGCCCGGCAGATCGCGTCAATGTCGGCGTCGGTGTGGGCGTCGGACAGAAAGCAGTTCCGCCCTTCCCAGACATAGATGCCGCGAAGGATCAGATGCAGGAAAAAGAGATCGGCGTTGCTGGTGATCCGGAAACGGAACAGCGAGGCGAAATGCACCACTTCGATCGGGAAGCCATTGGCCGCAAAGTAGGCGTTCAGTCGACTGGCCAGACGCGCTGTCTTCATGTTCAGTGCGGCGTAAAGCGCAGGTCCGCGGGCTTCGATCTCGGTAAGGGTTGCGGCGGCGGCGGCCATCGACCAGGGGTTCTTGTTGAAGGTGCCGGCATAGAAGATGCTGGGCTTGTCCGGGGCGCTGTTGTCGCCAAATCCCCATGCGCCGCCGTCCAGATAGTCAAGCCAAGCCGTCTTGCCCGCTATCACACCGATTGGCATACCGTTGCCGAGGATCTTGCCGTAGGTCACGAGGTCGGCCTGAACCCCGAACCAACGCTGCGCCCCACCGGCCCCGATGCGGAAGCCGGTGATCATCTCGTCGAAGATCAGCGCGATGCCCAGCCGGTCGCAGAGCGCGCGCAGCTTGTGCAGGAAGGGACCCGGCTGGCGATCCGGAAAACGGCTCTGCACCGGTTCGACCAGGACGGCGGCAAAGCTGCCGGCCCCGGCTTCGATCCGGGCAAGCGCTTCGTCGGCGCCATAGTCAAGGATAGTAAGCTTGCCGACGACATCCGCCGGTATCCCGGCGGAAAGCGGTGCCACTTGGCCATCCTTCAGCCCCATGCCAAGCACAAGGTCAGAATGGCCGTGGTATGATCCCTTGAACAGGGCGATGCCATCGCGCCCGGCCTTGGCCCGGGCGACGCGCAGGGCGGTCATCACCGCTTCGGTTCCGGTCGAGAATATCCCGATCCGCTCGGCCCCGGTTAGGCGGGTGATGAGTTCGGCAACGCGACCGGTATCGGCGTTTTCCGGACCAAGCGGCGCGTCGCGGTCGAGTTGCGCCTGCATGGCGGTACGCATGAAAGCGGCGTTGTGGCCGAACATGCGACAGCCAAAACCCATGGTGACGTCGACATAGGTGTTGCCGTCCACATCGGTGACATGGGCACCTTCTCCGCGGTCGACGACGATCGAATAGAGCATCTCCTTGAGATACATCTTGAATCCCGCAGACGAGCGCGTATCGGCGAGGATCGGACGCTTGTTGCTGGAAAGCCGTTTCGATCCGGCGGTTCGCGACTGATAGGCCGCGATCAATGCGTGCAGATGCTGCGTCTTCCGGGCATCAAGCTGCGGTTCCGGTTCGCGCGTGCGCGGCTGCGGCGCGATGGGAAACAGCGTGACAGGAAGCCGGGCCGGAACGGTGGCAACCGGCACAGCCTTGGGCGGCTGCGATTGGATGTCGGGCGCAGGACGGCTGACTTGCGCCGCCACATATGCCGCCAAGATCCCCGTGTTGGTCAACGTCTCGAAGAGTTGCGCCACGCTGACGTCAACGCCAAAGCGGCGCTTCAGGCTTTGGCAGATCTCGATCAGAACCAGTGAGTCCGCGCCGAGATCGATGAAACTGCGATGGATCTCAAGCCGGTCGACCGAGATCAGCAGGGCCTGCGCCACGATTTCGCGCACCGCAACCGGGACATCGACGGGCAGAGGCGCAGGCGCGGCAGGTGCGGGTTCCACCACCGCGGGTGCGAGTGCGACCGACATGGCGGGCGGCACCTCGACAGTCGCGTGCCAGTAGCGGCTGCGCTGGAATGGATAGCCCGGCAGCGGGCGGCGACGCGCCATGGGCTCAGCGCACAAGGCTTTCACATCCACCGATCCACCCAAGGACCAGCTCCTGCCCGCCAGCTGCAAAAGCTGATGGCGGCCCGGGGCCGGGCTGTCGGCCCTGAGGCCCGGTAACATGACCCAGCTGACACCAACGGCTGGCAGCGCGGTATCGGTGACCAAGGCCCGAACCGCATCGGGCGCATCATGGCCAAGACGAAGCCGGTCGGGCGCGAATCCGCCGGATGTCAGCCAGTCCGCCAGTTCGGTGGAGATCTGCCCCGAAAGGTCCAGGCCGATGGTCGGGTCGGGCGCGGCCTGACAAGGAGGCTCTTCGGACAGTGCGAGCAGCGCCTCTTTCAGGCTTGCGGCGTCATGGGCGACGACAGCGCGCCGCCAGTCAAAGGTACGGCGGCCGGTTGCCAAGGTCAGGGCGATGTCGGCCAGCGGAATGTCCGGGTGCGCGCGGACATGCGCTGCCAGGCGTTGTGCTATCCTGGTAAGGGCGGCGGGGCTGCGGGCCGACATTAGAAACAGGGTCGGGCGACGTTCGGATTGATCGCAGAATTCGACCGCCGGAGCCTCTTCAAGGACCGCATGGGCGTTTGTCCCTCCCATGCCGAAGGAACTGACACCTGCGCGGCGGGGCTTGGCCTGTCTTGGCCAGCTTTGTGGCCGCGCATCGATCCTGAACCGGGTTGCCGCAAGACCCAAGTGGGGGTTCGGCGTCTGGAAGTGCAGGGTCGGCGGCACTATCCCGGCCTCAAGCGCCAAGACGGTCTTGATGAGACCGGTGATCCCGGCGGCCGTCTCAAGATGCCCGACGTGCCCCTTGACCGCGCCAAGCGCAATCGGCTCCTGTCCTGGCGCGGCTGGGCCAAACACGCGCGCTAGTGCCGCAAGCTCGACTGGGTCGCCAAGCGCCGTGCCAGTGCCATGTGCTTCGATGTAGGAAATATCATCGGCCGTCAGCCCGGCGGAGCCAAGGGCCTGAGCGATGACGCTGGCCTGACCTTCAAGCCCCGGAGCTGCAAAACCCGCTTTCAGGCTGCCATCGTTGTTGACAGCCGTCCCGCGGATCACCGCCCGGATCGGATCACGATCGCGAAGGGCCGCTCGCAAGGATTTCAACAGAACCACTCCGACGCCGCTGCCAAAGACCGGCCCGCTGGGGGCGACGTCGAAGGGGCGGCAATGACCGTCGGGCGAAAGGATGCTGCCCGGTTCGTGCAGATACCCCTGGCCGTGCAGAACCCGAACCGCCGCTCCCCCGGCAAGCGCCTGCTCGCAGCTTCCGCCTGCAATTGCCTGGCAGGCCATATGCACCGCGACCAGCGAGCTTGAACAGGCGGTCTGCACCGAAATCGCCGGCCCTTTCAAGTTCAGCCGATAGGCAACCTGACTGGCAATGTAATCCTTGTCATTGCCAAGGATCGCTTCAAGCGAGGGGTCGAAGGCATTGCTGCCAAGCCGCCAATACTGGCTGAGGTTGGCACTGGCGAAGACGCCGGTAAGAGCCCCATCGGGTTTGACACCCGCGTTTTCAAAGGCCTCCCAGGCGCATTCCAGAAACAGCCGGATCGCCGGGCTGAGAGCGGTGGCGTCACGGGGCGACAGGCCGAAGAACTCGGCGTCAAAGAGGTCGATGTCGTCCAGGACCGGCTCGGCAGCGACAAAGTTCGGCTGCGTGCGCAACGATTGGGGAACGCCGGCGGCGTCCAGCTCATCCGGGCCAAGTCGACGGATGCCTTCGCGCCCGGTCATCAGCATGTCCCAGAACTGGGCGACATCCGCCGCGCCTGGAAAGCGGCCGGAGAGGCCAATGATCGCGATCGGCTCCATCTCCTTGGTCACTCCGGCGTCCTTGCGGCAAGGCCGCGGAGCACGCCGGCAAGACTGCGCAGCGTGGGTGCGCCGAAAAGCTCGGCCATGGGCAGCTCGACCCCCAGAGCTTGCGTGATCTTTCCGCGCAGCTGCACAAGTGTCAGCGAGGTGGCGCCCAGCTCGAAGAAGGGTCGCGTCGGATGTGGCGAGACCCCGCCCATAAGCTCGGCCAGCAAGGCTGCTACGGTCTGCTCCATGTCATCCGCCACAGGTGGAAGGGGTGCTGTGGGCGGCGTTGTCAGTGCGGCAGCAAGGGCCTTTCGATCGACCTTACCGTTCGCTGAAAGGGGAAGACTTGACCAGCGGCGGAACCTTTGCGGCTCCATGTGCCGGGGCAAACGCGTCCGCAGCGCTTGCCTGAGACCGGCTTCCCAGTCGTGCTGTCCGGCCGTGTATTCGCGCCACTCCTGCGACCAGTCCGCAGAGATCAGCCCCCCGGCAAGCATGTAGACCGGATCGTCCGCCTCGGGCAGGCGAAGCGCCATCCGAAGTTCTGCCAGATCGACGCCCGCGCCAAGCGGGCACAGCCCGATACCCTGAGCCGGTGCCGCGCGCGCCAGTTCCTGGGCCATGTGGCCCGCCTCGATCAGGCAGAAATCGCGCCCTGCTCCGGGATAGGCCGGTTCGATGAACGCGCCTCGACCGATCAGGAACAGGGTGAAGCGCGCGGCGGAGAGCAGGGGCAGATTGACCCCACTGTAAAGATTGACCTCTGGGTCGGCCGCGACGGGATGCAAGGCGAAAGCCTGGGGATCAAGAAAGTATAGCCCGGGAGGCAGGCCGGTGACCCCATCCTTGCGAACATGCAGCCAGGTCTGCACGGGGTAAAGCGAACCGGCCGAAGGGTATTGACGCTTGGGCAGCGGTGCCCCCGGCGCCACGGTTGCGGCAAGGCAGGAGAGCAACCCGGAAAGTCCGGCCAGCGGGATCGGCGCATCAAGGAACTGCCGATGGCTTTGCCGCGCGAAAGGGTTGGGCGATGGCGACAAGGGCAGGGCTATGGCCGGGCCCGTGCTGGCAGGCGGACGCAGCGGTGCCTGCTCCAGCTTCATTTCGGTCGCTCGGCCCGGTAAGGCAGTTGTGTGTGCGACGGCTGCGACATGGGCGGTCAGAACCGGCGGGTTGCCCTCTGCCGTGACGACGGCGCGCGCGACACCGGGCAGACTTTCGAGCGAGGCTTCGATCTCGCCGATCTCGATCCGCTGCCCGTTGATCTTGATCTGGAAATCGCTGCGCCCGAGGATGGCGATGGTGCCGTCGGGCCGCCAGTAGCCCAGATCGCCCGAAAGATATAGCTGTTCGCCCGTCTGTGGATGGGTCACGAACTTCTGTGCCGTCAGGTCGGGGTCGCCGATGTAACCGCGGGCGAGTCCTGTGCCCGAGATGCAAAGTTCACCCGGAACCCAATCGGGTCGGGGTGCCAGATCCGGCCCCAGCACATGGTAGCGCGCATTTGCCATCGGACGGCCATAGGGGATCGAAGGCAGCGAGCGATCCACCTCTTCGACCCTGTGGCAGATATCCCAGACGGTGGTTTCCGTCGGACCGCCTGCCGAAATGATCTCGACCGGGCCGAACTTGCTGCGGATGCGGTCGGGCAGGTTCAGCGGAATGAAATCGCCCGACAGGATAACCCAGCGCAACCCCTGCGGCACGTCCCTTCCTGTCGCGAGATGGTCGGTCAGCATGCTCATGAAGGCCGGGACCGAGTTCCAGAGCGTCACAGCCTGCGCCTGCATGAGCGCAGCCCAGGCCGCAGGCTCGCGCAGGTCCTGAGGGGCGGGCAGCACCAGCGTTCCGCCGGCAAAGGCAAGAACCGCAAAGATGTCGAAGACTGAAAGGTCGTGATGCAGGGCGGTCAGGCCAAGGGCACGGTCCGTCTCGGTCAGCCCGAACCGCGCAACGACTTCCGACATCCGGTTCACGACGCCCTGATGCGTGATCATTGCACCCTTCGGCTCTCCGGTGGAGCCCGAGGTGAAAAGCACATAGGCCAGCTGGTCCGGAGAAAGCGCAGGCAGCGCGACCGTTCCCACTGGCTGGGCTGTGGGGTCGACCTCGATCGTCACCTGGCCCAACCCCGCTGCGCCCAGGACCACGCGGGCACCGGCGCGTTGCAGGATGCGTCGGTTCCGCTCTACCGGGGCGTCGGGATCCAGGGGGAGGTATGCCCCACCCGCCATGAGAACCCCGAAAACCGCGATGCATTGCCCCGCACCCTTGGGCAGGCAGATCGCGACCGGTTCTTCTGGCCTCACCCCGGCAGCCAGGAGGTCCTGCGCCACCGCAAGCGACGCGGCTTCCAACTGCCGGTAGCTCAGCTCTGCTTCGGCACTGTGGACCGCGGTAGCTTCGGGGGCACGGGCCACCTGCTGGCGGAAGGCCTCGACAAGCGTTACCGGCGGTATCGGCGCGTCAGTGGCGTTCGCTGACGCATGCCGCTGCGCCTGACTGGCGGGAACCGGGATAGCAAACGGACGGTCGAACGCCGTCTCGTCCCGGAGGAGCAGGGCCAGCACGCCGTCGTAGGCGGCCAGCATGTCCTCTATCAGGTCGAAGGGGTAGACCCCTTCGGCGACGTCCCAGTGGTAGATCAGCTCGCCCTGATCCTCCATTATCTGGTGGTCGAGATTGCATTGCGGCGTCTGACTGATTGCGTCGACGAGCTTGCCGCCGAAGAGATGGTTCAGGCTGAAGTCCGCTGCGGTATCCAGAACGAGCGTGCTGGAAAAGACCACTGGCGCCAAGGGGCGGCCGGTCGCGCCCAGGTGACGCGCCCAGTCCCGCAGCACGGCAACCCCGGGATAGGACCGTTGGTCCAGATCGTCCTGGAGCTGACGATTCAGTGCCCGGGCCTGGGCGACAAAACTGTCGCCTTTGGTCAGATCGACTGACAAGGGCGTGACCGAGGTGAAGTCGCCGACGATTCCGTTCACGCCCGGCCCCAGAGGCAGGCGATTGAACAGAGTCAGGTTAAGGGTGAACTGTCGGTTGCGGCCGAAGGCGGCAAGCACCTGGGAAAACGCGGTCAGCAGCAGCCCGGACGGCGTGATCCCCCGATGCTGCGCGGCGGATTTAAGCCGGGCCCAGTCCGGCGCTGCGACACGGCCCCCCAGACGGTAGAAGCGTCCGTTGCCCCCCTTGCCCGAGTTGACCATCGGCAGATCGGGTGCAGGGGGAAGCTTGGCGATCCGCTGCTGCCAATAGGCCTGCGCCTCCCGGTAGGCGGGGCGTGTTGGAAGCTGGCGTTCGGCCAGGACATAGTCGCGGAAGGTCAGTGCCAGCGTTGGCAGGGCTGTGTCGGGATCTTGGTAAAGCTGCTGCCATTCCCGGAACAGGATCATCATGCTGAAACTGTCAAGCACGATCAGCCCGAGGCTGACATGGATATGACAGGTCCCGCCCGGTAGCCGTGTCAGCTCAACCCAGGACACCGGCCAGCGCCCCAGATCAGGCATGCGATGGGCCAGTCGGGTGCGGGTTTCGGCAAGACGCGACGCAGGATCGGGAACGCCCGAGAGGTCGTGACAGACAATCCGATAGGGCGGCAGGCCAGAAAGAACCTGCTGTCGCCCATCGGCCAGCATGACCGCGCGCAGCATGTCATGACGGTCGATCAGGGCCTGCCAGGCTGCCTCAAGCCGACCCAGATCGATGTTTTCACAAGCAAATTCAAGATAGTAGTGATAGCTGCCGCCGCCCTCGATCCCCGAGGTCGCGCCGATCCAGTAGGCTTCCTGGATTTCGGTAAGCGGGAAGGGCTCATGGCGACCAGCGGGATCAGGGAAGGCGACAGGCAGGGCCGTGGCCGGACCATCCTGCTGCAAATGGGCAAGCAGGGCCGGTTTTGCCAGTTGCAACCTGTCGCGCAGCGCCTCGTCCATCGCACCTTGGGCGGCACGGATGCGCAACTGGCTGCCATCCGCCGTGATCTTGATGCCCCGCTCGGCAAGAATGTCCAGCAATTGGGCGATGTTGTCGTTCATAAGACGAACTCGACTTCTGTCGCCGCCGCAGGCCCGGCAAGCGCGGCCTTGGCGGCATCGAGTTCTTGTGACAGCTGCATAAGCGGCGTTTCCATCATCGTTCCAAGGCTGAGCCTGATGCCGAAATCGTCATTGATTCGGCCGCGCAAGTCGATGCACATCAGGCTGTCGAGACCCAGTTCCGGCAGCGTCCTTCCGGTATCCAGGGCTGCCGATCCGCCCAAAAGCCTCCCGATCTGCTGTTTCAGGAAATCCACAGCCGCACCGGTTGCACCGTTGGTTGCGGCGGCCGGTGCAGGGTTAGGGGCGGGGGTCCTTGGTTGCGTCGGCTCTTGCTTCCAGTCGCCCGGCAGAACGCCCACTTGGCCAAGATCGGTGGCCATAAGCCTGAACAGAAGCGCAATGCCGTCATCAGGGCGGATCGCAGCTGCATCGCGCGCACTGCCCACCATCCCGACCTCGGCCCATCTGCCCCAGTTCACCGACAGTGCCGGAAAGCCGCGGCGCCGCCGCTTCAAGGCAAGGCCATCCAGCGCGGAATTGCCAGCGGCATAGGCGCCCTGACCGGGCAGACCAAACCAGGCGGCGGCCGAGGAGAACAGGACGAAATGCCGGAGTTCGGGCACCTCGGCGCAAAGCCGGTCAAGAACCTCGCCCCCGCGCAGCTTTGCTGACATGTTGGCAAGAAGGTCGCCTTCGGTCTCAAGAAGGGCGGGCTTCAGGATACCGGCCAGATGGAACACACCATGCAGCGGGTGCCGTGCAGTGATGTCGCGGACAACTCGGCCCATCGCATCAAGGTCGGTAACATCGGCGAGGTGTACGGTCACGTCTTGTTCGGCCTGTAGCTTCGCCAATTCGGCGCTATCGCGCAGGGTCCGACCAACGAGCGCGACATGACGGGCTCCCTGGGCAATCAATCCATGGGCAAGGCGGAGTCCGATGCCACCCATTCCTCCAGTGATCAGATGGACGCCTTCGTGGTCAAAGCACACCGGCTCTGGCAAAGCGAGCCGAAGCGGGGCAAGGACGGGCGACACTGAGCCATCGGAAGTCAGGACCAGTTCGTCGGGCAGCAGCGGGTCGACAAGTGCGGTGGCGATCCGATCCGCCGGGGTGTCGGCCGTTACCGAGAGGATGCGGCCGGCCCGGTCGGGCAATTCGTGCCGCAAGACCCGCATAAGTCCCCAAAGCGCCGCAGTGCCAGCGGTCTCGTCCATCACGACATGAAGCTTTCCACCCGGCCCGGTCGTCGCAAGCTTGCGGAGGCGTTCGGCATCGTCTGCGTCCCGGGCGATCAGGACGGTGTCGGAGGAAGGTTCGTCCGCGCCCGTCCCAAAGGCCCGAAGCGCGGCTGTCAGACCGAACTCATCCTCTCCAACGACACGCAATGCGCTGCTGGAGGGGCCTTCGGGCATCTGGGCGACAAAGACCGTTTGAAGGCCACCCGGTGTCGGGATTTCAAGATCCGCCGCGCTGGCACTGGCGAACCCGGCCGCCTCAAGCGCGGTCAGCCACTGTGAGCGGGACAGAAGCGGGTAGTCCGGGCGAAGATCGTGGTCGGCAAAGCGCCACCAGCCCTTGAGCAGCCCGAAGGTCAGGTCCACCGGTACGGTCGGCTCATTGACCTCAAGCAGGATCAGATAACCGCCGGGTCGCAACAGGCGGCGAGCATTGGCCAGCGTCTCAGTGATCGAGACGGTTGCGTGCAGGACGTTTGAGGCGATCACCAGATCGAAATCCGCTTTCAGCCCTTGCGGGCCGGGGTCCTTCTCGACGTCGAAAAGCCGGAACTCCATGAAAGAGGCGTCGGCAAAGCTTTCGCGCGCGGCTTTCAGGAACAGGTTGGAGATGTCGGTGAAGACGTAGGTGCTGCGATCTGGCGCCAGATGCGGTAGCACGTGGTGGGTGGTAGCACCGGTGCCCGCACCGATTTCAAGAACGCGCAACACATAATCCGGGGGCGCGGCCGAGGCGATCTGGGCCACAAGCCGCCCGACGAGCGTGTTCAGCACCGAGAACCCGGCGCTGTCGCGATAAAGTGCGGTTGCAGCCGAAAGATCGCCACCGGGAAACAAGGCCTCCAACGGATCGGTCTTGCCAGAGAGAATGCTTCCCAGACGACTGCCCGCAGCTTCCAGAAGCGCCACTTCGCTGATCACCGCTTCGCCATGTTTGGCCCGGATGCGCCGGGCCTGCTCGGTTGAGGCCAAGGCGTCTGGTAGCAACACCCCTTGCCAGAGCCCGGGCCCTGCATCCAGCAGCCTGCCGTGGCGGACCATCAGTTGCAGCAAACGGTCGAGCGCCTTGTCAAACTCGGGCGCAAGCGACAGGCTGGCGACGATCTTGCCGCGGTCTATGACCTGGCCTGCGGCCGGAATTGCCCCCGCGCCGTGCAGGGCTTCGGCCAGATAGGCAAGCGCCAGTTCCTCAAGCTCTTCGGTACGCTGCAGATCGCGTGGGCCAGCAATGGCGGCGATGCGCGCCTGAAACGCGTCATCCTTGATAGCCGGACCGGCAAGATAATCGGCGGGAGAGGGGCGCTTGCGCCAGTGTGAGGTACTTTCGTTCGGCAGCCACCGAACCTCGACCAGCGCCTGGGCCAGATCATCGCCATGGGTCAGGCGGCGTAGTTCGAAGCCTTCGGCAACCAGTACCGGACGGCCCACGGCATCTCGCACCTCCAGATCGACGATCTGGCCGCCTTCGGGCCGACGGCGCATGGTTCCGAGCAGGGGAAAGGCCTCGGGCAAGCGGTGAAGGGCGAACCGCTGCAGCGCAACCGGGACAAAGGTTTCATGCGACGCACCAAACGACAGAAGCGTCAGGGCGGGCTGCAGAAGCGAGTCCACCAGTCCGGGATGTAGGCCCAAGGCCGTATCGACATGGAGCCCGTCCGGCGGCGCAAGCACGTAACGGGCGCAATCCGCATTGAATTCGACAGAGCGCAGCCAGGAAAAGGACGGGCCAAGCGCGATCTGCCGGGCCGCAAGCTGGTGCCGCAGCTCATCGCCGGTGACACGCCCTGCCAAAGTGTCTGGCGCTGCTTGGCCAATCGCCGGGTCGGCCCCGGGATCGGGCGCCATATCTGCCGAAACGTGGCGGCTGAAACCGTCCTGATCGAGGGCATAACTGACGATCTCGGCCCCGGACCCCGACAGGCGTAGTTGAACCCGGCGGGGCCTGTCGGCAAACAGCGGCCCGACGAACCGGATATCCGAAAAGGCGGGCGTTGCGGTTCCGGCAAGGCTTGCCGCAGCGACCAGCATGGCCAGATGTGCCGCACCCGCCACCAGCGGACGGCCTTGCACCACATGGTCTGTCACCCAGTCTGGCAAGGGGTCGGTCAGGTCGGTCTCGAAAACCGCCATCTCAAGACCCGGCAACGCCACGGCCCGATGCACCAAGGGATGCAGGCGCGGGGTTTCGGATATGCGTTCAGCCGGTGCCGGGGGTTGAAGCCAGTAGCGGGTCTTCTTGAACGGATAGGTCGGAAGCTCTACCCGCTGACAATTCCGTCCTTCGAAGAGTGGCGCGAAGTTCAGGTCGTGTCCGGCTTCGAACAGCCGGGCGGTTGCCGTCAGAATCTGCCGCAGGTCAGAGCGACCCTTGCGCAGCGTCTCGACTGTGTCTCCCCCAAGGGTGCGGACAAAACCGGACAGTACCGGATGCGGGCCGATTTCCAGAACCCGAGTTAGCCCCTCGGCGCGCAAAGCCTGAACTCCGCCACGGAAGTCCACCGGCTCCAACATGTGGCGCAGCCAGTAATCGGGCGAGGCAAAGAGGCCGCTTTCGAACTTGCCAGTCAGGTTTGACACCAGCGGGATGTCCGGTTCAGCCAACGAAACCCAAGCAAATGCCTGACGGAACGCCTCTGCCGCGCCCGACATCTGCTGCGAATGGAAGGCGTGCGAGGTCGCGACGTGGCGGCAGTCGATCCCTGCGGTCTCCAGTGCGGCCTTCAAGGCGGCGATCTGGTCGCTTGGGCCGGAAATGACGGTGTTCTCGGGGCTGTTGCGGGCAGCAACCTGCAACTCCCGGTGGGCTGACAGGTCCACGTCGCCCTGCATCACGGCCAGCATGGCCCCGTCACCCGGCTGGGCGGCCATCAACCGGCCGCGCGCGACGACAAGGCGGAGGGCATCCTCAACTGAGAAGACGCCAGCCAAGGTCGCGGCAACATATTCGCCGAGGCTGTGGCCGATCAGGGCAGCAGGGATGAGCCCGCAGGCCATCCAGAAGCGGGCGAGGGCATATTCGACGGCAAAGAGCACCGGCTGGGTCACCGCCGTGTTGGCGAGCGTTGCATCATCCCCGCGCAGAAGATCCAGAAGTGATGTGTCCAGCAGATCGGCCAGCAGATTGGCGCAGTGATCCAGTTCGCGGCGGAAGGCGGGCTGATCGCGATAGAGCCCCAGCGCCATACCGGAGTATTGTGACCCCTGCCCGGTAAAGGCAAAGACAAGCCGCGGCGAGGGCTCGGCGACCACCCCCTGTAGATTTATCAAAGCCTCTGGCAAGGAGGCTGCCGTGTCGATAACCAATGCCTTGCGCGTCTGAAACTGGTGCCGCCCCGTACAGAGGGTAAAGGCGACATCTGCCAGATTTTCCGATGTTGCCGCATGGTCGCGCAGCCGGGCTACGGCCCGATCGAAATCTTCCGCGTCGCGCGCGGACAGGACCATGAGCTCGGCCTCGGCAGGGGCGGGATGCAAGGTTCGTGGCGGGGCTTCCTCGACGACCAGATGGGCATTCGTGCCACCTATTCCCAGCGAGTTGACGCTTGCCCGCCGGGGTCCTTCGGTCAGGGGCCAGTCCATGGTTCTGGTGGGGATGAAGAAGGGTGAACTGGCGAAGTCGATCTGCGGATTTGGCCGCGAGAAATGCAGGTTGGCAGGCACTTTGCCGGACTGAACCGCCAGCGCGGCCTTCATGAACCCTGCCATCCCGGAACTGATCTGCAGATGCCCAACATTGGTCTTCACCGCACCCAAAGCGCAGAACTGCTTGGCATCTGTGTCCTGCCGGATCGCCTGAGACAGGCTTTCCACCTCGATCGGGTCGCCAATCAGGGTTCCGGTGCCATGGGCCTCAACCAGACCAATGGTGGAAGGAGAAACGTCGGCCGCTTCAAACGCGGCTAGCGTCACATCGGTTTCGCCGTCCTGCGAGGGGGCCATGTATCCGACCTTGCGCCGCCCATCATTGTTCACCGCCGACCCCTTGATGACGGCAATCACCCTGTCGCCATCGGCAAGCGCCTCGTCCAGTGGCTTCAAGAGCACGGTCCCGACACCGGATCCAAAGATCGTTCCACTGGCCTCAGCGTCAAAGGCGCGGCATCGGCCATCCTGCGAGACGATCATCCCTTCACGGTAAAGATGGCCGGCCATCTCGGGTGCCTTGACGGAAGCGGTGCCGGCCAGGGCCATCCGGCAATCACCGGCGAGGATCGCCTTGATCGCCTCATGGATCACCACCAACCCGGAAGAGCAGGCTGTCTGCAGGTTTACTGAGGGACCTCGCAGGTCCAGTTTGTAGCTGACCCGCGTTGCCAGGTAATCCTTGTCATTGGCCACCATGGCCTGAAAACCGGCCATGGAATCAAGGGTGAAGGCGTCCTGTCCTGCCTTGGGATCCAGCTCGGACAGGTTCGGCAGCACATTGTTGACCAGATAGGTGTTCATGGCGGCGCCTGCGTAGACGCCTACCGATCTGTCCAGCGCCAGCGGATCATATCCTGCCGCTTCAAAGGCCTCCCAGGCCACTTCCAGAAACAGCCGATGCTGTGGGTCCATCACGGCGGCGTCGCGATCGGAATAGCCGAAGAAACCGGCGTCGAAGGCGGCAGCATCCGCAAGCCTTGGCGTGGCCTTCACGTAGTCGGGATGTTCCACAAGCGACCGGCTCACCCCGGCCAGGATCGCCTCGCTGGCCGAAAACCGGGAGATCGAATCCACGCCGCCCAGAAGATTGGCCCAGAACGCCTGGGGCGTGTTGGCCCCGGGAAACCTGCAGGCCATCCCGATAACGGCAATGTCGCGGTTCTGCGGCTTTGGACGGGGCGTGATACGAGCGGATTTCCGTGCCGGATCGACCCTGGTGCCGTTTTCCCGGCGGGCCAGGTACGCCGCCTGCGTCTCCACCGTCGGATGCAGGAACAGATCGGAAAGAGGAAAACTGCCGAAGCGTTCCGCAAGACGGACCTGCATCCGAGCCAGCAGAATGGACTGTCCGCCAAGATCGAAGAAGTTCTCGCTGCGGCCGATCCTGTCGGTCTGCAGGATCTCTTGCCAGATCGATAGCACGTCGCTTTCGATGGCGCTTCGCGGCCTTGCGGGCGGGGCTGGCGAATTGGTGCCTTCCACAACGAAATCGTTCAGGCCGCCGGCGAGATAAGCCTCTTTCAGCTTTCGCCGCTGGATCTTGCCGATCGAGGTCCGCGGCAGGTCTTCAACCGCAACACAGATGGTCACCGACCCTTGCGCGCCAAACTCGGCTGCAATCCGGCGCCGGATCTCGGTTGCAACAGAGGAAGTGTCATGGCTTTGCCCGGACTTGCAGAACACCAGACCCAGACGCTCGGTCGCGCCGTGCGCATCATGGACCGGGAAGGCACAGCTGTGGTTGGCAAGAACGCCCTCGACGCCCTCGGCGCATTTTTCGATGAGATGAAACGGGATGTTGCGACCATTGAGGACGATCTCCTCCTTGCTGCGTCCGGTCACATGAAGCTCGCCGTCCTGCAGATAGGCCAAATCCCCGGTCCGGAACCAGCCATCGCTGGTAAAGGCAGCAGCGTTCGCGGCGGGATTGCGGAAGTATCCGCTGGTAATTGACGGCCCAAGCATCTCAAGCTGGCCGACCGTTCCCTCCGGCAATGGCGCGCCAGTATCGTCGGTGACACGCAGACTTGCCCCAGGGATCGCTCTGCCAAGCGAGATGAACGCGGGATCATTTTCCAGGACTGCTCGGGTGAGCCCGCTTGACCAGGTGATGCCCGAACAGCTTTCCGCCATTCCGAAGGCTGGTCGCAAGGCGCCATCGCGCAACCCAAGCGGCATGAGCGCGTCGAGAAAATCGAGGACGGTGCGCGACTTGACCTGTTCGCCCGCGTTGACGAGAAAGCGCAGTTTCGACAAGTCGATCCCCGTCGGCTCATGCGCCTTGATCGCATCGCTGACCATCGAGAAGGCGAAGTTCGGCGCCCAAGAGACGGCTGTTTCATGCCGTGTCATCAGGCGCAGCCAAAGCAGAGGGTCCGCCAGAATCCGACTGGTCTTCACATGCACTTGCGATACGCCGAGATAGGCTGGAAGGACCCCAAGAAAGACGGCCGCTCCGGGGTGTTCCGGCGGCATCCAGTTCAAGCAATGGTCACTGTCCGAAAAGCCATTCATCTCGATGGTCCCGCGCACCATCGACAGGATGTTCCGGTTCGTCAGAAGAATGCCTTTCGGGAGACCCGTGCTGCCCGAGGTGAAGGGAAACAACGCTGGGTCGTCCGCCCGGATCGCTGGCAAGACCGCTCTGGGCCCGGCGCGGAGGCACCCGTCCGCAGGCAGGACACGGTCAGGCCTGGTGGCCTCGCCAATCTGCAACAGACCGCCATCACAAATGATCAGCGGCTCGTCGCAGAGGTCCCAGACCGTGCGGATCAACGCAACCCGCGCTGGCGATCCGGCACCCGGCGCAACAGGTGAGGCGACAATGCCGCCCAGAAAGCAGGCCCAGAGAAGGATGAAGAATGCTTCGGGATCTTCGACCGACAGGACGACGGTATCACCCGGTTTCAGTCCGTTCTGCTGAAGAACGCCGAGCGCCGAGGTCGCGCGGGAGTAGAGCTCTGCGAAGGTGAGAGTGGAAACGTCGTCCTTTTCGCCAAGAAGTGCTGCTGCCAAACTGTCCTGCTCCCTGCGGAGAGACAAAACTTCGGCAATACTGAGTGCGCCCATTTCCCGTCCACGCCAATCATCAGCCCCGACCCAACCTTGAACTCAGCTTTGGGCAGAGCATGGCAGAGCACTGGCGAAAGTTTGTGACTTTTCGCACATATAGCGTCGCAGACGCCGGTCTGACTCGTCAATTCATTTATGCGCCACACTTTCTTGGAAGATCGGGGCCGGGAAACCAGGCCCTGTCCGACGGATTGACCCATCGTCATCAGGGAACCTGGGGTCAGATGGGGTATTCAGCTTGCGCCCCATTCCCGACGACGGCGTTCGTGGAGATCCTGCGCTTCGATGCTGTCCCATGGAATGGTGTAGCTGGCGCTGATCGTCACCGTGATGCTTGGCGCGGGCCTGCTTGATCAGGATGCCGCGGCGGGCAGGCTGATGACGGCATCTTCGCCCATCGGCGCGATGGTTTCCAGCGTCATGTAGCGAGCGCGTTGGACGGCCCATTCATCATTCTGTTCCAGCAGCAAGGCGCCGACGAGGCGGAGGATGGCCTCATCGTTGGGGAAGATGCCGACGACCTCGGTGCGGCGCTTGATCTCGCCGTTCAGCCGTTCGATCGGGTTCGTCGAATGCAGCT
>JACVZW010000037.1:0-5336 GCA_014654775.1 Paracoccaceae bacterium
CGGCGCGAGGTGGCGGCCGGCCAGACGATCCTCGGTCTTGCCGACTGGCAGGCGCTACAGGAGATGCGGGCTCAAATGTCTAACTGATGCGGCTCACGAGCGGCTCCCTCCTCCCCGCAAAGGAAGAGGGGGCCCCTTGTCCATTTGGTCTCCGCATCGGGAGATCGAGCATCGGATAAGGATCACGCACATGGCCCAGACCAAGGCCGCCGCCAAGGCACCCACCCGGACCATCCACACCCGCCACCTCGGCGAGACCCGGTACCGCGACCTGAATGTCTATTACGACAAGGGAGGAATGAACTACTGGGACTACAGTCAGAAGCCCAAGGGCATCTACTTTGCGTCGGAACTTTACCAGCGCAGCTCGACCAGTGCGGGTGTGATCCGGACCTGGTCCACGGGCCAGAAGGGCGACGGCTATCTTCTGGTCACGGAACTTGAGAATTACAGCGCGAAGGCCCTGCGTCTCGTTCAGGAGCGCGTCCGCGCGCATGCCGATCTGCTGCACGATATTCTTGACGGCCGTTGTGGGACGCTCGCCGATCTCAAAGCCATCCTCGCCGGCACGACCACCTCGGTCGCGGTCTCGTCGCAGGAGGCCGCGTGATGGGCTGGCTTTACTATGGACGGGTTCCGGGCGACATCCGGGCCGAGATCGCACGGCTCTGCGAAAGCGCGACAACGGAGCCCAGGATGCGGGCCATCGCGATCGCTCGGATTGGCATGACCTGGTATGCCGCCGTTGAGGCGTGCTATGCCACGCCTGAGGCCGCCCGAGCTTGCTACTACACGCGGGCGTTTCCCCCGACCGACGATGGCCGCTATGTCTTCGGGGCCGTGTTCCTGACGCAGATCGGCCGGGACGGCTGGGGGTACAAGGACATGGACGAGACCATGGGTCCCGTCGCCTATGAGGCACCCGCGGCGATCCTCGATCGTCTGACGCCCACGACCGCGCCACATGCGCTGGATTGGAGACAGCGATGCCGATCCGGCTGTGCCAGAACGCCTGACGAGCTCTGGCTGGGCGACACTCACGAGGACTAATCAACTCGGTGAGTTGCGGACCACGCTCTCCCCCGTCACAGTACCGGTAGTTTCCCTGCTCGGGGAACGCTCACACAGGTTCAAACTGAAGTCCGGTAGGCTCTGCCTGTCGGACTTCTTTTTTTTGAGGGCGCGCCCTAACGCCCTCTGGCCGGCGATGGTCGGGACGAAGGGGTCCGCCCTTGGGGGGAGGGGCGTCGATCCTTCGGCCATCGTCGGCCCGCTTTCGCAAGGAAAGCAGCCCGGAGAGCGGTGGGATGCGCCCGACCGCTTTCCCGGCCACGCGCGTATGCGGCGCGCGACGACTTAGAAGCCATGTGGAGAGGCCATGCGCCGTGCGGGCAGTGTGGCGCAGTTGTGAGGGGCGCGGGCCGCGCGCCCCCACCCCTCACCCGAGGAGCGTCCTTGCCGCCCCTCGGGCTCCCCCGCGCGTCAGGGTGCCCCCAACACTGGCCTGCAAGACCAACCGACATCTCTGGTGGCCCCACGGCGCGTCGGCGCACCCCGGCCTTTCCCCGAACCGGCTGTGCGGGATCCCTCCACGCGCCATGGCCAGGGCCACGGCTCACGCTCCGGGACCCCGCAGAGCCAGCCCGGGGGCCCTCGGGGCCGGGGCCGTCGCCGCCGGTCGCCTCAGCTCTGCCCGCACGCTGGGATCCCCCGTGCGGAGTGTCCCCCCGGGTGGCCCCGAATTCCTGTGCGTCGTCAAGGGCGCCGGCCGGCGCGTCGACAGGGTATTTCCATACCGTCGCGAAGGCGGGATCGGAGCACCGACGGAACCGGCCGCAGTCTCGGTGGCGGCGTCCCGAAGGCGAAATACCCCATCGCCCCTTGTCCGGGACCCTTGACCATTCCCGCGTCTGGCAGGCCAGCCGCGGCGCGACCGGAATTCCGAACCGTCAGGGGACAGCGCACGGGACATCCCCGCGTGTCTGAACCCTGAAAGGACAAGACCATGGATCCCTATGAACTGATCGAACTCTTCGGCCTCACCGAAACCGCCAACGACCTGCCCATCCCCGACGACGAGACCCTCGCAGAGCGATCCGTCCGCGAGGCCTTCGAGGCCCTCTTTGCCCCACTTTCCGGCACCGGCCTTGCCGTCGAGGTGGAACCCCTCGCCCACGGCTTCGCAACCCTGCTGCACCGCCGCCGCGAGGCGATCGACGACGCCATGACCAAGCAGACCGACGCGCTGCGCGCCCTGATCCGTGCCAATGACGGCAGCGAGATCTCCGATACCGAGATCAGCGCGACGCAGACCCGCGCCGAACGCCTGCGCGACATCCGCGACGCCCTCGCCATCATGGCCGAAAGCGCCGCCCGCTGCTACGAAATCGAAACCGGGCGCGCCTACATCCCGCCGAGCGGTGGCCGTACCAACGCCCCCGCCCATCTGACCGGCGCGATCTTCGAGGCGCGGCAATGGCTGGAAGATCACGAGCGCCAGCAAGCCGCCCAGTTCCAGATGGACGGCACCCCCCTCGCCCTCGCAGGGGACCGCGACTGGACCGACCACCGCAAGGTCTGGGAGACGCTTGATGCCATCCAGACCCGGTTCCGCGAGTCCTTCGCCACTTCCCTCATCCTCTACCACAAGGGTGACAAATGGGGCGCGGATGCGATCGCCGCGGCTTGGGCGAAATCGCGCAAGGTCCCGCAAGTGATCTTCGCCCCAAACTGGCGCGCCTTCGGCAAATCCGCAGGCTTCAAGGCGATCGATCAAATGCTGGACACGCCACGACCCTTGGGCGGAGTGGTGATCTTCGGCACCTCGGGCGTGGCGCTCAATCTCGCCACCAAGGCCGAGGCGCGCGGCATCAAGGCGATGCGCGTCAGACCCGCAGCGCCCAAGGGCGACTGACAACACCAAGGGGGGCGGAGGCAATCCGCCCCCTGACGCCCCTGTGCGCATGCCAGCGCCCGGGGGCACTTCCGGGCGACAGGGCCGGTCGCGTCAGTCAGGCTGAACAGAAGATCGCGTTGAAGACCGGACGGGACGCAGCCTGCCTCGACCAGACAACCGCTTCCCAACCGAAATCGAGAGGCGCGCGGGCCGCGCGCGCCTCGGGACGCAAGGGGGTTTCGGACGAGCCGAACGCCCCTTGACGTCCGTCTCTCTTTCGCTTGCGCCCGCGCTGTGACGCGGTGCGCGCAAGCCCGATTGGAGCCAGACCACCCCGCAGGATCACCCCGCAAGATCACCATCGCGTCCGGCTGTTAACCCGTGCCGCGCGAGCGCGCCCCGGGGCCGGACCTCTCCCCCACCACGGTCTTTGCACTCTACCACACCGGTCAAGGACGGCGGGGCGCGTGATGAACGCGCCCCTGGCAAGCCGGGGCAAGCCCCGGTCCTTGACCCGGCGTGTCCAAATGCGCCGACCGCGCAGGGCGAGAGATGCCTAGTCAGACGCAGGTCGATAGCCTACATTCACTCTCAAGGAGCCAGACCATGGGCAATACAATGCGTATCGACAGCCTCAAGTTCGCCCGCAAGCTCGAAGCCGCAGGCCTCGATCGCAAAGCGGCCGAAGCCATCGCTGAAGGCGTCAACGAAGTTGACGTGAGCGATCTCGCCACAAAGGCAGACATCGCAACCGTTCGGGAAGAGATCACCGCCGTCAAGGGAGAAATCGCCGCCGTCAAGTCCAGTATCTCGGACCTGAAGTCGGAGATCTTCAAGCATCTCTGGATCCTTGGCGCATCGGTCACCGGCTTGACAGTCACCTTGAATGTCGCCGTAAGCCGCCTGATCCCGTAAGGCTTTGCGGCCACCACCGGGGGCCGCTTTTCCTTTCCTGTGGTGATCCACCGGAAACGGCGCAACTCCAATCCCTCCCATCCCATATCGTATTTCTGAAGCGCGCCGCCGCGTTCCACGCCGCACCGCGCAGATGCTCGCCTGCACTTCGCCATTCCACACCGCGCCAAGGCCGATCAGGGGCAGGATCCCTTCCGGACCATGGCAGGCAAAGGCTGCGATGCAGCCCCTGCCGTTCGGATCAACACGTCCTGTCACGCCGAGCCCACCGCCGGGACCGAGACACGACCGCCGCAAAGGTCGGTGGCAGGACAAACGGCGCGCCTCGTAGCCGGCCTCCTCGATATCCCCGCGCAAACCAGCGTGGCGCCAGCAGGCCGGACCCGATCCAGTCGCAGGCCCCTTGAGCCGTTGCGCTCCGGTGACGGCAGTCCAGCGGGTTTTCCGCCTCGCCGGACCACGCGCAGTCTGTCGGACCCGCGCCCGGAGGCCGCGACGGAGATCAGGCACTGGGGGACGTCACGCCTGGCCCCAACCCTGACGCAGGACCTCTGCATGGCCCAGGGCCCGCACGCCCTTCCCCGTCCGGTTTCGATCAGGGACACTTACCGCAGGCCGCCTTTCGCGAACGGGCACACAGAGAGCCGCGCCCGCGCGGCTCCGGGGTTCCTGGGGGATTCGGGGACAAGCCCCGAACGCCCCATCCACCCCCCTTTTTCTTTCTTGGCCCTTCAAGAACAAAGACGGTTTCCGCGTTGCGGACCCTCCGTCTTTCTTCTGGATCGCAAGGCAGCCTGCCGTGCCCCCTTCTCATCGAAACCAGCCAGAGAAAGGCAAGCACCATGTTCACCTACGCAGAGTTCCAGCTTCAGGGTTACGTCGGCAAGATCACGACCCTCACCAAGTGCCTCAAGATCTCCATCGCCGCCACCGAGCGCTGGAACGACCGCGAAACCGGCGAGGTCAAGGAGAAAACCCGCTGGAACACCGTCACCCTCTGGGAGCGCAGCGGGGCCTTCGACTGGATCAAGTCCAACCTGGTCACGGGCGACCTGGTCCATGTGCGCGGTGACATCGAGGAGACCACCTACGAAAAGGACGGACACACCGTCTACACCACCGACCTCCGCGTCGATCGCATCTCGGTCATCCCCAGCGGCAAGGGCAAGTAACAGCCCCCCGCAAGATCCGAAAGTCAGGGGCCGCATCGCGGCCCCTGTGCCTCTGTCCTCCCTCCCACCCCCGATCGGCCCCGGCGCTGATGCGACCCGCACTCCTCGCAGGCTCGCACCTCAGCTCACGGCGAAGCTTTCGGCCCTCGGGCCGACCTCTCCGCCAGTTCGTGCCCGGGTAGCCAGGCAACCCCGCCGCTGGCGGCGTCGCCTCGGCCCGTGCCGCGGCGCCCGCGTTCGCACGCGCGCCGCGATCCTTTTACTTGACCACCGTCCCGCTGCGCAGCACCCCGTCGTGGTCGTGGTCGTGGTCGTGGTCGTGGTCGTGGTCGTGGTCGTGGTCGTGGTCGTGG
>JACVZW010000037.1:5436-5557 GCA_014654775.1 Paracoccaceae bacterium
TGTTTGTGGTTCAAGAGGTCAGTCAGAGCCCAGGTTCTCACGCACCTGTTCAACATGCAGCGGGCCGCAAGAAAGATCTGGGGGCGACCCCGGCCAGAGGCCGGGGCACGGCTCTATCCGC
>JACVZW010000038.1 GCA_014654775.1 Paracoccaceae bacterium
ACGGGTGCGTTGAAGATTGCCACGAACGTCATGCGGAACGTCACGCTGAACCGCCCCGGTTCAAGCGTCCTCTTGGGTTCACCGCTTTTGATCCAAGGCGGCTTGTCGCTTGCGCGGGGGATATTGCGCTCGGACACAACGAACCATCCGATACTCGTAAACACGAGCTTTAGCGCGATTGTTGGCGGTAATGATTCCTCGTTTGTGGAAGGTCCCATTCGTCGGTACTTCCCGACGAACATCCTGACGGGTGGCGCCGGCTCATGGCTGTTCCCGACGGGACGCGGCGCGCGGTATCTGCCGTTCACGCTGGTTGACCCTCGGACGGGCGGCGATGCACCGCTCCTGCAAGTGGAGGCTCTTACGGGCGCACCGGGTGGAACACTGGACGGGACGCTCAGTAGTGCAGGACAAGGCGAGTACTGGAACGTACGCTTGGTAACGGGCAACCACACGCAAAGCCGTGCGGAACTGGGACGGTACGGGGCATTCGCGCAAGCCATTCCACCGGGTTCGGTGGTGGCAAAGTCGCCCACGCAGAGTGGTGTCTATACCAACATCGGCGGCGCGGTCATGGGTAATCGCATCCAGAGCGGGACGTTTGCGACCTTCAGCACGTTCACCATCGGCACACCGTTCAGCCTCATTCCCGCTTCGCAGCAGCCGACCATTACGGGCTTTGGTCCCCAAACAGGCACCAGCGGCACGACGGTTCTTCTGGACGGCACGAACCTCGGCGCACTTTCTTCAGTGCTGGTCGGTGGCGTACCGGTGGGCTTCACGGTCATCTCGCCAACACAGATAGCGCTTGTGCTCAACCCCAACGTACAGTCAGGACCGATAACGCTGACGACCTCAACCAGCGGCTCGGCAACGTCATTCCAGCCGTTGACGTTCATCGGACCGCCGACCATGGCAACGGTCTCACCGCAGTATTTTGGAGTAGGACAAGACATCATCATTAATGGTAATAATTTCTACGGCACACCGACGTTGGGCGAGTTGTATCTGCCGGTGGTGCGCATCGGCGGCATCACGGCATCGAACGTGGAAATCATCTCACCAACGCAACTACGGGTACGGTTCCCGGTGGCGACGACAGGCAATCTGACGGTGCAATCGTGGGGCGGCATAGCAACCACGGCAAGCGTGGTGGGCGTGCTCCCGGCACCGCGTGTGGTGTCGCTCAGTCCGAGTACGGCTGGCGCGGGGGAGACGGTCACGCTGACGGGCACGGACTTCCGCTTGATTGGCAGCGTGAGTATTGGCGGGGTTCCGGTAACGGAGTATGTGGTGACCTCCTCGACCGGCATCACGCTGCGGGTTCCGCCGGGCGCGACCACGGGTACGATTCGGATACAAGGCGCCGGCGGCAGCACGACCAGCACCCAACAGCTGACGATTATCCCACCGCCGGTGATCACGAGTTTCACACCCGGAAGCGGTTCGGCGGGACAAATTGTCACACTGACGGGCAGGAACTTCACGGATGCGACGAGTGTACGCTTCGGGAACACGACGGCGACGTTCACGGTAAGCGCGGACGGACGGACGATCCAGGCAATCATTCCGGCGGGCGTGGTGACGGGTGCAACCATCAGCGTAACCACGCGCGGCGGCACGGCAACCTCGAGCACGGGCTTTTTGGGCACACTTCCCCCTGACCCGACGATAACGGGCTTTGAGCCGGTTCCGGTGGTGGAGGGTGGACTCTTGACGGTCGTGGGCGTGAACTTCCCGTACAATCCGAACAACCCGCTTGCGAATGTGATACTGGGGGGCGTAGCGGTTCCGGGAGCGTACTACACCTCCTCAACCACGCTGGTCTTCCGCGTGCCACAAGGCGTGGTGCCGGTAACGATGCTCTCGACGCAGGCAATCATCACGCTGCAAACGCCGCGGGGTGCGACCTCGGCATCGTTGCAGGTTCCGATACGGGCGGCAGATGCGCCCGTGATCACGGGGTTCTCGCCCGAAGAAGGCGATAGCATCACCACCATTACCATCGAAGGCCGGAACTTCGGCAGCTCACCGCGAACAACGATACTGGATATCACCATCGGTGGCGTACCGGTGCAGTCGTTTGTGGTGGTGAACTCGCGGGTGATTGTGAGCGTGGCGGGAACAGTGGCAAGCGGTCCGATTGTGATACGGACACCATCAGGTACGGTAACGACGACCGCTACGTTCCGCTACACCGGCACGCCGGTGGGCGGGGTGTCGCCTCAGGACTCGGTGGCATTGCTCAGGTTGTACACGGACTTGGGCGGACCGGGCTGGACGGACAGAACCAACTGGGGACGAGGGTTTGTCGATTCGTGGCATGGCGTGACGGTGGAGAACGGTCGGGTAACGGAACTGACACTGGGGAACAACAACGTGCGTGGTGCTCTGAGCACACCGTCGGTGGACTCGGCGCTGGCACAGCTCGGCGGCTTACGGGTGCTGGATTTGTCGAACAACGGACTTACGGGTACGGTACCGCGGAGCATCGGGAAGCTGACGCTGTTGGAAACGCTGAACCTGAGCAAGAACAAACTGACGGGTGGTTTGAAAGACTTGTGCGGGCTGGTGCGCTTGCGGGACTTGGATGTGAGCAACAATGCGCTGCGGGACAGTCTGAGTGGTGTGCTGTGCTGTTTGACCAATCTGGAGCGGGCGAACGTGAGCAACAATCGGATATACGGTTCGGTGCCGCTCTGTCTCTTGGATTTGGAACGGTTATCGGTGTTGGATGCAAGCGGTAATGAGTTGTCGGACTCCCTACCGGCAGAGTTATGGGCGATGCGTTCGCTGACGGTGTTGCGCCTTCGTCGGAACCGTCTGACGGGCAGCCTTCCGGCAGCGTGGGGTAGCGCTGATGGTGGCACATCAAGAGCAGTAAAAGGCATCGCACGAACAACGGCACTGGTGACGGGTTTACAAACACTGGATCTGGGCGCCAACAGCATCACGGGTGGCATCCCGGCATCGTGGGGGAACCTGACGATGCTGCGGATATTGGCATTGGACAGCAACCGCCTGGGCGGGGCGGTGCCGGAGGAGATCAGCGGTCTGGGACGCTTGACGACGCTGCTTCTGAGCAGCAACCGGTTCACCGATGCGCCGGACATGAGCCGTATTGCGCGGTTGACGACGTTGGGTCTGGACGATAATGCGTTCGAGTTTGGTCCTTTGGAGCCGCATCGGTTCATCGGCACTCGTTCGGGTGAGACGTTCCGTTATGCGCCGCAAGCCGAGGTCGGGCAGTTGGTAGAGCGGTCATTGCCGTTGGATGCTCCGTGGCGATTGACACTCACGGTGAGCGGGACGAACAATCGGTATGAGTGGCAGAAACGCCAGTCGGATGGTTCGTGGAAGACGTTTGTAGCAGCACCAAGCGCTACCGGGTCAGGAAATAACGGTATCAGCACGAGTTCCACGCTGACATTTGCGACATTCCGTTCATCGGATGCGGGTGTGTATCGGTGCGTGGTAACGAATCCGTATCTGCCGGGTCTGAGGCTTGTAAGCCGGACGCAGACGCTGTGGGAGGTGCCGAGCGTCCGAGCGCCGGAGGTGCCGATATTGGTGGAACCGGAGAGCGGGGAGTCGGGAACCCCCCTGCGTCCGGTGCTGGTGATAACGGCAAGCGAGGGCGCTGCGGCGTATGACCTGCACGTTTCCACGCGGGCGGACTTCAGCGTTGTGGCAAGTGCCCAGAGCGTACCGCAGACGGTTGAAGCATTGGACAGAGGTGCGGTCGAAGTGTTGAGCACTACGAAATTGGAGCGTTCCACGCGCTACTACTGGCGAGCATTGGCGCGGAACAGTTTTGGTGCCAGCGCGTGGTCAACGGTGGGAACGTTCACCACAGCGGAGAAGGATATTGCGTTCACGGCACGGATTGTGGAGTTCGGTCGGGTACCGCGCTTGGACACGGGGTATGGTGTTGTCCGTCTGCGGAATGTGGCGGATGGAGAAGCTGTGCTGATTGGCGCAGAATCGGCGGGAGCATCGACCGGATTGGCCGGATCGACCGTCATAGCCTCAGACAGCGCTGCCTTTGTGCTTGACCGTTCGGCAACGGTCGTGGGCGGAGTCCGCTTTGCCCAAGGCGAGGTGAAGGAGTTTCCGGTACAGTTTACGCCGAGCGCAGTACGGCGCTTTGGCTCGGGTATTGGTTTTGTCTATAGTGTCAATGGTCGTCGCGATGCGTGGACGCAGCCGAATCGTTTGCGCGGTATGGGCGGTGCGTTGAAGCTGGTGGTTCCGGCATTGGACACGCTGCTCGTGGGACTGCCGCGGGTGGCGGCGGCATTGCTGATCAACAGGGGCGAGGGCGCGCTGGAAGTTCTGCAGACGCGGCTCACGGCGGACGGCAGAGGTGCCTTTACGCTGAAGGGTGCGACGACGTTCACGATGGGTGCAGGCGACACAACGGCAGTGGTGGTGCGGTGTATGGCAAGTGTGCCGGGAGCAATCCCGACGGCGGTTGTGGAGGCTGCGGGTCTGTACACCACGACCGCCAGTGCGGTGCTGGGCGGAGTGTCTGTCGGAGCACCGACAGGAGCGCCGGCAGGAGCCGTGCGCGATACCGTGATACGAGACACTGCATGGGTGGATATCCGCTCGTTTGCCCGGAGGCGCTTGCCGTCGGACCTGGTGGCACGGATTGCGGCGCGTCCTGTGGGGAATGCGAACAATCTGCCGCCCGGCACGACGGTGCCGATGGAGCTGTACTTGGAGAGCGGCAGCACGGGACGGGACACACTACAACGGCTGGCATCACCGTTTATAAGCGGTTCGGTGCGGTATGGCAATCAGGTGTTGACACTTGCTCCGCGAGAGAACGCATGGCGACGGGTGCGGAACACGAACCCGAAGAACCGCAGCGAGCGGGCGATACTGCCGCAGACGGCGTTAGGACGAACCAACAGCGATGTTCTGGCGCAGTTCATGGTGCAGGTGGTTGCGGGCGAGACCGACACGACGCGGGTGGAGATAGAGGATATGCGCTGGTCGGGCGTCTATTTGATAGAGTACGGCACGTCCGACCTCGTGCGCGCGCGGGTGTCGCAGGCAGGCGGGAAGCGTCTTATCGGAGCGCAAGCACAGCCTGCGCCGACGATTGTGGCGATAGCACCGAATCCTGCACGGGAGGAGATTGAGGTGCGGTACACGCTGGCGGAGGCAAGTGCGTCGGTGGAGTTGGTGATCGTGGACGTACGCGGCAGCGAGGTGCTGAGCATGGTGCGCGGCGAGGCGAAGGGGGCAGGTGAATACACGCTCCGAGCCGCACTCACCACACTGCCGAGCGGAAACTACACCCTCAGGCTCTCGGCGAATAATCGGACTGCGACTGCTGC
>JACVZW010000039.1 GCA_014654775.1 Paracoccaceae bacterium
TATTACAACCACTTGCACAGCGCGCTCAGGGGCGCTTTTTGCGTTTGCGCACCCAACATCAACGCCACATCAACATCACAGCAGAAAATCCGCACCAGCACGCATAAGCAGGCAATCGCTCGCAGCGGCGCGTAACGCGCAGTGGCGACCCGACGTCGTGCCAAGATCCCGCAGCAAAGCAGGCGATCATGCCGAGATTTTGCCCAGCCGCGCAAAGCTGCGCCGGATGATGCTTCAGACAGCGCGACAAAGTCGCAACCGACCGCGCGCGAGTCGGAAGCCAACCCTCCAGAAATCCGGCAAAAATATGGCGAAAATGCCATGCCCAGCAGTTAACCTGCGGTTGAGGCTTGCGGGACAGACAGCTTCGCTACAGGCTCCTACTCTCCAGTATTGATGAGTAGAGGTTTGGCGTGACGACAGCGACCGGTTGACGGAAGCAGGTGCATGCGTGCCTTGGCCCCTGTGCCGAAGCACCTTCCGCCATTCCCGAGTACAGGCTTCGCTAGAGAGTCAGGACACCGGCGGCCCCCGGTCTGTGCGGTGATTTCAGTAACCTGCGCGAGGGCAGAACCGTGAGTCACATGGAGCAATTGAAGGGTGAGGTCAGCCTTCTGACGGATGGCCGCATTCCCGTGGCAGCAGAGCTAGCAGTCGGCCAGATCAGCCTGATCGACTTTGCAAGGAAGGCCGGAAAGAATATCTTCTCGGTCATCCCGGATGCGACGCGGACGCAGAAATACCTGCGCGGTCCTGCCAACATCCATTATGTCTGCGAGCCCGAGATGGTGACGGAACTGCTGGCCGGTGTGGGGCGGGCCTTTCCGAAGTCAAGCTTCACGCGCAATGTCATCGGCCCGGCGGTGGGAAACGGGATGATCCTGTCCGAAGGTGAAAAGTGGCGCGAGCAGCGCCACCGCTATGCGCCTCTGTTCGCGGCGCGCAACTTGCCGGTTCTGACCAGCCACTTCGCCCAAACCGGCGAAGAACTCGCGTCCTTCTATGCTGCCGCCAATGGCGAGGTGGATGTGGCCGACTCCGCGCAGGAAGCCACGCTGACCAACATCTCGCGCGTGATGTTCTCCGGCAACGAGGCGGTGGCGAAGCGGGACATCCGCGAAGGCATGCGGCGATTTACCGACTACATCAGTTACATGTCGCTGTTCGATCTGATGGGCCTGCCCAAATGGGTGCCGCGGCTGAAATGGCTGCGGTCCAAACAGGTGATCACGGACGTGCGCCAGTTGACCCGTGACGTCATCCAAAGCCGTCAGGCCAAGCGGCATGAAACGGCCGAGGATTTCCTCGACCTGCTGATCGAGGCGCTGGAAACGGATCGCGAGGATATCGAAACGACGATCGACAACCTGCTGACCTTCGTGGCGGCGGGCTATGAAACGTCGGCGAACACAGTCGCCTGGGCGCTTTATCTTCTGGCCCTTTATCCCGAAGTGCAGGATCGGGTGCGGGCCGAGATATTGTCCGTGGCAGGCGACGGCCCGCTGACGCTTGCAGCGGTGCAAAAGATGCCACTGTTGCAGGCGCATGTGCGCGAAACGCTCCGTCTCTACCCCGCAGGGGCCCTGTTCGCCCGGGATGCGACGGATACGACCGAGGTCGGGGGCGTCACCTTCAAAAAGGGCGACGTGATCATGTTCCCGGTTTACTCCCTGCATCGCAATGAATTGCTGTGGGAGGATGCAGACCGCTATCGCCCGGACCGCTTCATCGACCGCCGGTATCCGCGCGGGCAGTACATCCCCTTCGGGGACGGGCCACGCATCTGCATCGGTGCACAATATGCCGAGACGGAGATCATGGTCCTGATCGGATCGGCCATCCGGCGCGCCGGCTTCGAATTGACTGCGCATCCGGTGCCCGCGCCGAACCTGACCTTCACGATGCGGCCAGGTGGCCCGATCCTTCTGAAGGCCCGTCCGATCGCGGGCTGAAGACTGCGCTCATTCGGCCGGATGGAACAGCGGAACCTGCGGCGTGATCGCACGGCTCGACCGGCTAAGCGCGGATTGCGTCACGGCGCCCCCGCGTGCGCGATGGCGGTGCTGGTACATGAATCGGGCATAGCGCGCGACGATGGGGGTCATCCGTCCGGCATCAAGGATCACCCGGTCGATCCACAGCGCGCCTTGCCCGGTCGGCTTGATCTGCATGTGATGCGACCACAGACGAACGACCTGATTGGATTCCACCGTCTCGATCCTGAGAGAGTCGGTGCAGATCTTGTTCACACGGATCTGGTAATCGTTGCAGCGCACGACCCCGAGGATGCGGATATTGGTGGTGTAGGTCGCACCTTCCTCCATTTCCGTTTCGGGCAGGCCTTCATAGTCCGAGATACGGCGTGTGGCTGCGATAAGGTCGGCGAAGCTGCGCGCACGATCAAAAAGCGACTCGGCCGTTTGGGGGTAATGGGCGGCAACAAGGACTTGTGTGGGCAAGGTCTCACTCCAGCAAGAAAGATCCGGGCGACGATCCTTCGGCCTTGCCCTCAGCAGAGAAGCGACAAGGTCCGTTGTCCGCGCACCGGGCAGGAGTGAAAGGCCAATCGGGCAAGAACATGACCCGATCAGGCCGTTGCAGCGGCATCGACGCAAAAGCAGGGCCAGTGCCGCGACAGGGGTGGAATCGTTTCCCGAACCAGTGGGGGTGAAGCCGTCTATGCCAAAAAGGGAACCCGTGCCTGCCCTCCGGCGCTGCGCGGCCACGGGCGGCAGGGCTGGGTCGGCCCGGGCCTGTGCAGGCACCGGGCCGACCGGGCCGGTCAGAGAAGACCGGTCGTGTCCGTGGTGAGGACGGTATCGCTTGCCCCAAGCATGGTGATGCTGCCCGAGAGCGCCAGATTGTCCGAGAAGTCGCCGATGGACTGGTTGATGATCAGGTCATCCGCGAAATCGTCAAGCAATTCGGCCAGCGAGGTGAAGTAGTCGGTCAACGCCAGCTGGTCCACCAGAGTGAAGTCGGTGATCACCAAGTCGCTGCCCTGCGTGAAGACAAAGACATCGGCACCCGCTCCACCCGTGACCGTGTCAGAGCCGAGCCCGGCCTCGATCCAGTCGTCATCAAGACCACCGAACAGCGAGTCGTTGCCGTCACCGCCATAGATCACATCGGCATCGTCTCCGCCGAAGATGGTATCGTCACCGATGCCACCGTCGAGCGTGTCGAGGTCATTGTCCGGCGCAATATCGATCGAGTCATCGCGGCTGAACAGATCCGGCTGACCCGGCGCGACGCCGCCATAGATCAGGTCGTTGCCTTCACCGCCCTCCACGATATCCGTGCCTTCGCCCCCGATGATGACGTCATCGCCGCCATCCCCAAAGATCAGGTCCGCATCGATGCCACCATCCACGGTATCCCGCCCGCTGCCGCCATAGATTTCGTCGGCGTCATCCCCCGTCAGGATCCGATCGTTGCCGTCATCCCCATAGACGATGTCGATGTCGTCGAAAGGATCGCTGTCCTCCGGCCCTAGGTCAAGGAAGGGCACGTCGCGCCGTTCCAAGGATCCTCGCGAGTCCAACACGTCATCTCCGTTGCCACCGAAGATGTTATCCGTGCCGTCCTGCCCAAGAAGCGTATCCTCTCCTTCGCCTCCGAAGAGGACATCGCTGCCTGAACCCCCCTCCGCCCGATCATCCCCGTCGCCGAGGAGGAGGAGGTCATCGCCGCCCGCCCCGGAAAGCGTGTCGTTCTCCGCCCCGCCATCCAGCGTGTCGTCGCCCTCGCCGCCAAAGAGGTCATCTTCCCCGGCACTGCCTTCAAGGACGTCATTGCCATCGCCACCGACAAGAAGATCAGACCCGTCATTGCCAAGAAGGGTGTCGGCTGCCTCATCGCCGCGCAGCGTGTCGTCGCCATCGCCCCCCTGCATCTGGTCGGCCCCATCCCCCCCGAGAAGGCTGTCATCGCCGAGACCGCCATCCAGCGAGTCCTGACCATCGCCCCCAAAGAGAAGGTCGTTGTCGGCACCACCCGAAAGGGCATCATCCCCTTCGCCACCATCGAGGGTATCTTCGCCCGCCTGCCCATCAAGAGCATCCGCGCCACTGCCACCCGAAAGGCTGTCGCCGTCTTCCCCGCCCACGAGGCTGTCATCACCGATACCACCCAAAAGCGTATCTGCGCCCGCATCGCCGACAAGCGTGTCGTTGCCGTCATCGCCCGCCATGCTGTCGTCGCCCGCGCCTCCGGACAGGAAGTCATCCCCCTCGCCGCCAGAGACAGTGTCGTCGCCCAGCCCGGCGGAGACCGTGTCATTGCCGCCATCGGCTTCGATCCTGTCGTCTAGACCGTCCGCCCCGTCGATGATGTCGCCCTCGATATCGACAAAGCCCACGGGCATGTCGTCATCGCCCGCAGTCCCGTTGACGACGCCGTTGCCTTCCAGCACGTCGAGCACGTCGACCAGTAGCGTGACGTCCTCGAACCCGCCGCGGCCATCCGCGACGCGGATCGTCACATCGTAGACGTCATCGCCGCTGACGCTGTTCTGCCCCTCGAAGTCCGGGGCGGAGAGGAAGCTCAGCACCCCCGTCGCCGGATCGATGCTGAAGCGGGCCGCGTCTTCCCCGCCGACGATGGAGAAGGTCAGCGCGTCGCCCTCGGGGTCGGTTGCGTTGGTATCCACCACGAAGGTGGTGTTTTCGTCGATGCTGATCGTCTGCCCGTTCGTCACGTTGGTGAAGTCCGGTGCCTCGTTCACGTCGGCGACATTGACGTTCAGCGTGACGTCCTGCTGCCCACCGCGGCCATCCGCGACGCGGATCGTCACATCGTAGACATCGTCACCGCTGACGCTGTTCTGCCCCTCGAAGTCCGGGGCGGAGAGGAAGCTCAGCACCCCCGTCGCCGGATCGATGCTGAAGCGGGCCGCGTCTTCCCCGCCGACGATGGAGAAGGTCAGCGCGTCGCCCTCGGGGTCGGTTGCGTTGGTATCCACCACGAAGGTGGTGTTTTCGTCGATGCTGATCGTCTGCCCGTTCGTCACGTTGGTGAAGTCCGGTGCCTCGTTCACGTCGGCGACATTGACGTTCAGCGTGACGTCCTGCTGCCCACCGCGGCCATCCGCGACGCGGATCGTCACATCGTAGACATCGTCACCGCTGACGCTGTTCTGCCCCTCGAAGTCCGGGGCGGAGAGGAAGCTCAGCACCCCCGTCGCCGGATCGATGGTGAAGCGGGCCGCATCGGCCCCGCCGACGATGGAGAAGGTCAGCATATCCCCGTCAGGGTCGCTGGCATCGGCATCGACGGTGAAGGTGGGCTCTGTTGCACAAATCTTTTGATGACCGAGGTTACCCTTTCCCCGGACAGAC
>JACVZW010000040.1 GCA_014654775.1 Paracoccaceae bacterium
TGATCACCGGGGCGTTGGCATCGGCATCGATGATCTCGACGGTCTTGCCGAGGCGCGCGAGCTCGCCGGCAAGAACGAGCGCGAGCGTCGTCTTGCCAGCGCCCCCCTTCGGTGTGGTCAAAACCCAGACAGCGCCCATGCTCAACCCTCCATCAAGCCCCGCACCAGCGGACAACATGTTTACATTGTCTACACTGTAGACCGTGTAGACAAGGAATACCACGTATACCAAGTCTACAGGGTCTACAACGTATACGGGGTGTATACGTTGTAGACCCTGTATACGATGTATACCGCATCTACTTGGTATACGTTGTCTACCTTATGTAGACGATGTCTACCTTGTCTACTCTGTAGACATTGTAGACATTGTAGACTGTGTCTACATCCGGTTTACCCACTGTCTACACTGTAGACAGTGTAAACGTTGCGCGGTGGGCGCCCTGGTTGCAGGCTCAACTGGCATTTTGTCTGGCCTTTGCCCTTGCGGCCGACCGCCTGACAAGAGGGATCTTGGCCTCCCCGATGCTGCGCGTCAGGAGCGGGCCGCAGGGTCGCATGAGGCCGTTTCCGGAATGGGGGGGTAGCCGGGCAGGTCTCCGAGTGCCCTTGGCGGCTCTCTGGCGCGCTGCGGCGGGCATCTTCCCCCTTCACGGTCCATCCAGGCGGCGAGGCGCGATGGGTCACCCGGTTCGCAGGCTCTTCGCTTGTCGGCTCCCCGGGCGCGCGGTGTCGCGCGGCCAAAGGCTGACCCATCGCGGCGGAATGCGCCCTGGTCGGGCGCATAAGCCCAAGCATAGGCGCCCCGCAACTGCCATTCATCCCCTCTCAGCCGACTCCGGTCTGCGGCATCGACCACGCCGGGGTTTGCCGGACTGACGCGCTCCGCCCGAGCGCAGCTCTCTGCGGCAGGGGATGCCTATCCGGCCCCTGTCTGAAGAGCGTACCGCGACAGGGCCGAAGGCCATCCGAAGAAAGGACAGACGAAGGAAGTCCGACAAGGCACGCTTACACGCAAACTTGAAGTTTGCGTTGGAACGGTTATCCTCAACGAATGGCCCTCTACCGATTCAACGCGACCATCATCTCGAAAGGCAGCGGCGCCTCCGCCGTAGCCTCAGCCGCATATCGCCATGCGGCAAAGATGACCGCAGACCGTAGTGGCGTCGTGCGCGACTATTCCTACAAGGCCAAGGAACTCGCCCATGAAGAAATCACCGTCCCGGACAACGCGCCGGATTGGGTGATCGAGCGGTACCAATCGGGATCCGTTGCTGAGGCATCAGAGCGGCTTTGGAACGATGTTGAAGCCCGCGAAGGTGCCTCGAAAAACTACATGAGCCAGTGGGCGCGATATGCTCGCTCTCTCACAATTTCTTTGCCGATTGAACTGTCGCGCGAGCAGAATGTCGATCTGATGCGGAGCTTCCTGAAGGCGACCTTTGCCGACAAGGGCATGATCGCAGATTGGGTCATCCACGATATCGACGCAAACCCACATGCCCATGTGATGCTGACCCTTCGTTCCATCGGGGCTGACGGCTTCGAGTTGACCAACCGCAACTGGAACAAGGTCTCCAATCTGAGGGATTGGCGCTTCGAATGGGCGGCCTTCGCCAATGACGCGCTCGAGCGCGCTGGCTACGATGTCCGCATTGATCATCGCACTCTGGCCGAGCAGGGCATCGAGATCGAACCTGCGAGCTACAACCATTGGGCCGCTGAGCACGCCGAGGCTGCCGGCCAGATCGCCCGTGAAAAGGCCCGCAATGCTGAAGTCCGTGCCCGGAACGAGGCCTACTTGCTCGCCAACCCCGAACACATCATCGCCATCGTCTCCGCCCAGAAGTCCGTCTTTACCGAAAAGGACCTTTTGGAGGCCTTCCAGAAGCGGATCTCCTCCATCGGCAAGAATGCGTTCCGGGAGCTGACCGCTCGGGTGTTCAAAACCGCGGACCTCGTGCTGGTCGGTCTCGACCCCGCCAACAACGAGGCTCTCTACGCCACAAGGGCGCAGGTGGCTATGGACGCCCGCTTGATCGTCGATGCTCTCCGGCTTGCCGACGAAGAGCTCGCGGTAAATCCCGACCCCGCCACGCGCGTGCTCGCCGATCACCTGTCAGCCGAGCAGCGCGCCGCGGCTCAGGCCATGTTGTCACCCGCCCGGCTCACTCTCGTCAGAGGGACGGCCGGTGCAGGCAAGACCAGCACCGTTGGGGAGGTGGCCCGCATCTGGCAAGAGCGCGGCTTTACGGTGCTGGGCGGGGCTGTTTCGGGGCGCGCGGCGCAGGAACTGCAAAAGGCCACCAGCGGCATGGAGGTGGCATCCCTCGCAGCCTGGGAGGCGCGCTGGTCGATGGGGCGCACCCCCGAACAAGGGCGCTTCGTTTTCGTCATGGACGAGGCGGGCATGGTGGGCTCCGACCTCTGGGTCCGCATTCAGGCGCAGGTTGACCGTCTGGGGGGCAAGCTGATCGCGGTGGGGGATCCGGAGCAGGTTCAACCCGTGGGTGGGGCGTCGACGTTCAAAGCCGTTGAGGATCAGGTGGGGTCAGCCATCATCGGCATCGTGCGCCGCCAGAAGGACCCGCTCGAACGCGCGGCCACTATGGATCTCTCTTCCGGCGCGGCGGGTGCCGAACAGGCGCTTCGGTTCTATCACCGCAAAGGGTCGATCGTCTTCCTCGGAGAGCGCGATCAGGCAACTGGCGGGAACGGTCGTGACCGCAGCGAAGGCTCGGTGCCTGGTGGCGGCAGGACCTTTGCCGCTGTTGATCCCCGGCACCGGATCGATCCTGATGCGTGGGACGCCTTCCTGAAGGTGCTCGCCTCCGGGCCGATTGCGCAAGTGTCGACGCCCGCTGAACAGCCCGACGCGGTATTGTCCGACGCGGCTTTGCCTGATGCGGTCGTGTCTGATGCGGTGGTGCCTGATGCGGCATTGTCCGAGCGTGCCCGTTTGGCCGGGCATCGCGACGTCCTGGTCGCGGCCCTGCGTCCCGCCTTGTCGCGCACCCGCGCGCTCACCTTCGCGCGCCGCTTTGAGGAGTTGGCGGGGTCGGATGCGTTGGCAAAGGTCTCCCGGATCCTGTCCGGCGCCGAAATCGGGCCTCCTCTGCCACCAAGCGCCATCTTTCCAAAGACGTCGGCACGGCTGGCCGAGCCGGTCCTTACGGCGGCCTTCCGGGACCTTCAGGCCTATGTGCCGGCGATGGGCAGTGACGGCGAGCCGGGTGTTGTCGAGCAATGGGATGGCACGCTGAAGCTCACGCAGCCAGACTTCGCTCCCGATCGAGCGCGGCTTGATGCCGCTCGCGCCGCCGCAGTCCTGATCGGTCCCTCCCTGGCCTTCCGCCTAGCAACCCGTGTGGCGCCAGCGGTCATGGAACAAGCGCCTCTCCTTGAGCAGTCAGCGCTTGCGCCTCCCGATATCGCGGCGGGCCGGCGCGGAGCCGGAGCAATCTCTCCTGCCGCGCGCGCCATTGCTGATGTCTACTGGACCACGGGCGATCCATCAGACACGCGCATGGCCATGGCCTATCTCAACGCCGATGTGGCCGAGCTCAACCGCGAGATCCGCGCCAAGGCCCTCGCCATCCGGCGACTCGATGCCACCGGCGCGATTGAATTCGTCCGCAGCGGGCCTGCGGTCAAAGGCGTCGAGGAGACGAACATCTCTTTAACCCCCGGCGACCGGGTCCGCTTTGTGGCCCCTGTGCGTGCCTTCAGTGTCAACAGGAGCGCCTTCGCAACCGTCCGGGCCGTCTCGCCGGACACCGTCACACTGCAGATCGATGGAGCGTCCGACACCGTCACACTCGACGCGACCAGCGGCGTGCCGCTCGACTACGGCTATGCCGCGACGATCCACAAACTGCAGGGCATGACGGTAGGCCATGCCTTCATCAAACCGTCCTCCATGATGACGCGGCATCTGCATTACGTGGCGCTCTCGCGCCACACGCAGTCCGTGCAGATGTTCGTTGATGACAAGCGCCTTTCCTCCATCGACGCGCTGGTCAGGGCGGGTGTGCGAGATGGCTACATGCCGCTGGCCATTGACCCGAGCGAGGCGGCGGCCATCGAAACCCGCCTGTCCTCGGCCCCGCGCCTCTCAGCGGACCTGCCCGGCGATGCGACAGTGCTGAGCCGTCCGGACTACATGCCGGACGTGGCCCCGCAGGTGAGCTCGACGCTGGGCGATCCGCACCTGCGCGGTGTCGCTTCGCGCTTCGCAGGCCTTCTCGCCGCCGATGCGCCGACCGCGCGCGAAGGCGAGCCCGAGCCTGCCCTGCTTCTCGAGGATCCGCGCGGCTATGCTGATGACCCGCGCCGTGCCGTGAACGACATCCTTGAACGCCATGCGGTCCTGCGGGCGGAGGACGTCGCCAACAAACTGGCCGGGATCACAAACGATCCTCAGACCTTCCTGCGTCTCTTCGAGGAAGCCATGTCGCATGACGGTCTGATTGCGCTGGCTGAAGATGCACCTGACGGTCGTGGCCGGGTCTATTCCACGCTCGACCATGTCCGAGCCGAACTTCAGCTCTCAGACCTCGCCGCGCGTCTTGCGCTGGCCGAACCTGCCCGCTCAGCTGATGGCTCCTCGTTGCGCGCACTCGATCCGGACCGCCTCGTCCCGATTGCGCGCGATGACCGGCCAGCCCGCAAGGTCCCCACACTGTCGGAAGATCAGCGCGCCGCCTATGCGCATATCTTCGGGCCCTCGCGTCTGAGTGTAATCACGGGTATCGCCGGTTCGGGTAAGTCCACGCTCTTGAGCGCGGTGAGTATCGCCGCCGAAGCTCAGGGCTGGCGTGTTGTTGGAACGGCTCTGGCCGGCAAGGCGGTCGAGAGCCTGGAGAAAGCGTCCGGGATCCGGGCCCGCAGCCTTGCGGGGCTCGAGGCAGAGTTCAAACTTGCGGATGAGACCGGAACCGCTGTCTTCGATCCCCGCACCATATTGGTGATCGATGAGGCCGGCATGATCGGCACCGAGCAGATGACCCGCGTGCTCATGCGGGCTGAGGCGGAAGGCGCGAAGGTCATCATCGTCGGTGACCCCGATCAGCTGCAGCCTCTCGAGTATGGCGCGCCCGCACGGGTCATCGCGGATCGTGTCGGCGCAGTTGAGCTCACCTCGGTCTGGCGTCAGA
>JACVZW010000041.1:0-3479 GCA_014654775.1 Paracoccaceae bacterium
GTTCCGGAGGGCAGGCCATCAAGCCGTCCGATATCTTGGGTCAGTCGCTCACGACAGCCTCGTCGATCTATGGTGCGTCAAGTGGAATTGCCGAGACCATAGCTGCGTCAATCATCGGTATCGTCATCGTCATCCTGACAGCGATCACGATTGCCATGATCGTCGTGGCCTATGTCGAAATCCACGTGGTTTTCGGGCTCGGCATCGTCGCGTTGGGTTTCGGCGGGTTTAGCGGCACCGACGGAATTGCGCGGGGCTATCTGATGGCAGGGATTGCCAAGACCCTGAAGCTCTTCGCGATGCTGGTCCTTTCATCGATCTTCGGAACGGTGTTCCAGTCCCTCGGCTTCGGCTTGCTTGAAACTGACGGGGCAGGGGACTTCATGACGCAGGCCTTCACCTTGGTCGCGGCTGCGGCGGTGATGATGATGGTTGTTCTGACAGTGCCGCCGGCGCTCGAGCAGGCCGTTGCGGGTGCAAATGCCGGGGGCGCGTCGGCATCGGGCGGCGCGGGATCCTTTGTCCGGGGCAAAGCGATCGGTTCCGGCGGAATGGCGGCCGGGTTCGTTGGCGGCAAGGCGGCCGCTGGCGCCGGCGCAGTTGGCGGTGCCGCCATGCGCGGCGTGGGCAAAGCAGGTTCGGCGATGAAAGCGCGTGTTTCAGCGGCTCTCGGCAAGGATTCATAAGGAAAGGTGCGACATGAGCGGTGATGATTATCTGATGGCGCGCGAGGAATGGGATGATCGGTTCGCAGGTCAACGCCGCGCGCTGCGGTTCATGGCGGCCTTGACGGTGGTTTCCGTCGTGGGCGGGATGATCGGCGCTGGCTACGGCATGTATGCGATGCTGAACTCGCGCTATGTGCCCTATATCGTCGCTGTAGACGATCTCGGCAAAGCCCAGCTCGCGCCCAGCCCCGAGGTGGTGAGCGACTGGCCTGCGCCTGTGGTCAAGCGCGAGCTTGAGACCTGGCTCGAGCGGCTGCGGACGGTGACACCCGATATCGCGGTGCTGCGGTCGAACCATCAGGCCGCTTCGGCCTATATGGATGTCGGCACACCGGCCTTCACGAAACTCGAGACGGCGTTCAACCAGCCGGGCATGAGCCCGCTCGAGCGGGCGAAGACTATGACGGTGTCGGCCGATGTGCGCTCCATCAACGCGGTCGGGGGATCCTCCTGGCGGCTTGAATGGGTGGAGACGAGCTTCAGCCGGACAGACGGCAAACAGATTGCCCGCAAGCGTTTCGTGGCGACAGTTCTCGTCGAGTTCCGCGCAGTGAACGATCTCGAAAAGCTCGAGACGAACCCGCTTGGCCTGTTCATCCGTGACATCGACATCCAGGAGGAGCGCGCATGATCATGGATCGCCGGAAGTGGCAATATGTGGTGATCGGCGGGTTGCTGGCCGCAATTGTGCTGGCCGCGGTCATCATGGTGAGACTGCAAAACCCTGACAGTGTGATGGCGGAAGGCGAGAACCCGACGGGTGCGAGTGCCGAGGCGCAGGCAGGGCTTGGCGCGAGCGGGGTGAGCGGCAGCGGGATCATCGGTACGGATGAGGCGGAGACACCGCCGCCCGAGGCGGGCGTGGTGCCACCGGCAGGGACTGCAAACGACGCGGCCGCGGCTGCGGCTGCGGAAGAGGACCCGGCGGTCGCGCTTGCGCGCGAGCGGGCGCGCCGCGAAAACGAGGCGCTCCTCGCGAAGGAAGCGGCGGCGCGGGAGGCCAAGATCCTCGCCGAAGATGGTGTGATTGGTCAGGGGCTCTACCAGCCGGATCCGACGGTGCTCGACCGGATGACCGAGGCGGGCACATCGGTTGTTCCGGCGCGCGCGGATGGGGGTCTTGAGGCCAGCCTTGATCCTGCGCTTGCGGCGCTCTCCGGCCCAGCGACTGGCCAATCAACTGGTCTGGCGTCGGGACCCGGGGAATTCGGAGCGCCTTCGGGCAACGCGCAGGGTGTCGCTGTAGCGTTTGACACCCAAGCGGGGTCCGGGGTGGCAGGGCCCTCCGGCGCGGCCGCGGGAATGGGTGGGCCAGACGTGGGTTACCTCGCGCATGGCGCCGTCGCGGCGCGCTCGCCCTACGAGATCAAGAAAGGCTCGGTCATCCCGGCCACGTTGATTTCCGAGGTCAACAGTGATCTGCCCGGCTCCGTGACAGCGCAGGTCCGCGACGATGTCTACGACACCACGACGGGTGGGACGTTGCTCATTCCCAAGGGAGCAAGGCTCTACGGGCAATATGACAGCGGGGTCGAATATGGCCAGCGGCGCGCTGTGGTGCTGTGGTCGCATCTCATTTTCCCGGATGGCTCCACGCTGCTCTTGGAAGACATGATGGGAGCCGACGCCGCCGGGCGCAGTGGCTTTGCCGACAAGCGGCGGGGCAACTTCCTGACGATGCTCGGGGGCAATCTGCTGTTTTCCGTTCTCGATGCCGGGGAGCGAGCAGCGCAGGCGCAGATTGCTCAATCTGTCACAGGCTCTGCGGCGCAGTCGGACATCGACCAGCTTGTCTCACAGGTCTCTCGGGGCACATCACCGACCGCTGGCTCAAGCGCCGCGTCGATATTCAACACCCAGACCGCCGGCACGAAGCCGACATTGATGATCCGCACCGGCTACCGGTTCAACATCATGGTGGGCAAGGACATCGTCCTCGAGCCCTGGCAGGGGTGAGCCTATGCCGGGGCTAGATCAAGTCATCGATCGTGACGCCGAGTGCGTCAGCGAGCCGTCGCATCGTGGCGACAGAACCGGATTTCTTCAAAGCTTCAATGCCATGGAGATGAACTCGGTTGACGCCGGCGACACGCGCAAGCTCCGCCCTGCTCAGACCACGCAACTCTCGATAGACGCGGACAGCGGACTCGCCATCGATGATGCGGTTTGCGAATTCGGCAGGAATGGCTTCGTCGCGACCGTCGCGAAGGGCTTGGCGAACAGCCTCACCCTCCTCGGCGTCAAGAACGTCTTGCGCAATGGAAAGCAGCCGTTCGTATTCGCCGCGTGGGATGGTGACCATATCGTTCATCACAATACCTCTTCAGTCTTCGTAGATTCCGCCTCGGGGACCAACTGCAAGAACCAGCAAGACCGTCCCATCGTCGAGAATGATCCGCCAGTCGCCAACGCGAAGTCGGATCAGTCCCGTCTGTTTCAATGCCTTGACGTTGTTTCCAAGGGCATCTGGATCACGCGCGAAAAGCTCCACCTTGGCTTTAATAAGCCGCGCAGTGTTCACCGGCATGCGGCGAAGCGTTCGCAGGGAAGACTTGGACCAACTGACCTGTTTCACCCGAAGGCATGTAACTCACAGCTAACGCGGAGTCAACGGGATCGCATTCGGCTGGCAAGCTTGCAACTTGCCTGCGTGATTTCGGTGTCTACGGTGTTTGGCTCCGCTGATCGTGCATTGGCCATGACCATCGACCCGCGCACGCGGGGCGTGATGGAGTTCATTGGCGCACTGGA
>JACVZW010000041.1:3579-5123 GCA_014654775.1 Paracoccaceae bacterium
CCATGACCATCGACCCGCGCACGCGGGGCGTGATGGAGTTCATTGGCGCACTGGAAGCGCCGCGCGGATACAACGACTACTTCGGCGGCGTTGCCGAGCCGCCCCCGAAGCAGCTGACGACGATGACGATCGATGAGGTCCTTGCATGGCAGGACGGGATCGACGCGCGCTCGATCAGCGAAGCGGCCGGACGGTACCAGATAATGGAAGACACCCTGCGCGGTCTGAAGCGCCGCATGGGGCTGAAGGGCGACGAGCTGTTCGACATCAAGATGCAGGATCGCCTCGCGGTCGAGCTGATGGGCATGGCTGGTTGGCATCCGGATCGTGATGATCACGAGGAGGTCGCCAATGCGCTTGCAAAGGTATGGGCCGCGCTCCCGCTTGTGTCGGGCGACAATGAGGGGCGGTCGGCCTATCATGATCTTGCTGGCAACAAGGCGCTCACCACACCAGAGCTTTATCTCGAGGTCATTCGTCGTGGGGGAGATGCGGGCGTCGTCGAGGCGGCGCTGAAGGAGTCCGGGCGGGCGGTGCGGGCGCGTGTCGATGCCCCGGTTCGCATCGCGGCCCGGGCCGATAGCGAACAACCGGTCAAGCTGCGCAGGTCTGCGCCAACTGGTTTCGATGCGACTATGATCGAAGGTGGAAGGCTCGAGCCATCCAAGGTTCTGGTCTTCGCCAACGACCCTTTCGCGATGGAGTGAGGGCCGGGCCAATGACGCAATCAGCGCTTCCAGAAGTGGCCCACCTCCCGGTTAAGGATGCCGCTCTGCTCTCCACAGGCGCCTGGTCCCGCAGGGACCGGATGGCCGCGCTGGAGGCGGATGTCCGCAGGTTGCGGGAAAGAGACGAAGCCCGTGTGCTGCGCCTCGCCCGTAGGGCTGGTCTTTTCGACCATTACTGGACGCTGCCGGAACTGCTCGCCCATCTCACCGAATTCGCAGAGGCCCGCAGCAAGGGACGGGCCTCCCAACTCAAGCTGGCGGAGGATCGCATGGCACGCGTGAAGAAGATCGAAAGTGAGGAAGAGCGCAAGCTCGACGCGCGTAGGAAGATCTTGCTCGGGAGTTTCCTGCTTGCCAGATTCGAACGTTTTCCGTTGGAACGGGAGCGAATGCAGGGCGAAATCCTGCGCTTTCTCGACACTCACAAGGATGAGAACGTGCGCGCCCGCAACAAGGCGATCCTGGCGGATATCCTGGGCGGGCCTGGGGGCACCTCTGCTGAGACGGGCGCGCAATGACCCCTCGGGAACGTGCCGATGCGCTGCTGTTGACGCTCGGAACCTTGCTCCTGATTGTGGGCCTGCAATGGATCACGCGCGTCATCCTTCTGCGTTTTGCGACAGTTGAGACCTACTGGTGGCTGGAACTTGTAGGCCTCGGTGCCGGCGCGGCTTGGGCCATTCTCGCCCTCTTTCTTGCAGCCCCGTTTGGAAAGGTCGCAATGGGCTGGCTTCTGGTGACGGCCGGGTTGATCTGGGGGATCGGGCCCCTAGTGACGAGCCCGGAACAAGCCAAATGGTTGCTGCTGGTGCCGCG
>JACVZW010000042.1 GCA_014654775.1 Paracoccaceae bacterium
AATCGCCGCCCGAGATCGCGCGAAATCGCCGCCCGACTCTCGCGAAATACGCACTGTTCAGTCTCGACAGCGTTTGCACAGCTTGGATACCCGCCAATCTTCGGTCCACATACATCCCGCAGAGGAGCGGCTGATCGAAGCCCGTCTGGAATTTGTTGGCCACCAGCAGGATGTGGTAGTCGGGTTCCTTGAAGGTTTCCCTGATGTCGCGCCCCTTGAGGCCAGGGTTCAGCGCCTTGCTGGTCTCGGTGAAGGGTTCCGCCCCGCTGTCCTTGTCGACTACCTCGCCAGAGAAGGCGACCAGTGTGCCCAGCGGGTAACCCTTGGACTTGATGTACTTCTCGATAGCCAGTTGCCACCGCACGGCCTCAAGGCGGCTTCCAACAACGACCATCGCCTTGGCTTTGCCGCCCAAGAGTGGCTGCACCATCGAGCGGTAATGTTCGACGACGACCTGCACCTTCTGGCTGATGTTGTAGGGGTGAAGGCGGACCCAGCGCATCAGCGCCTTGACAGCCTCGCTCCGTTCGACCTCACTCTCATCCATCTCCTTGCCGTCGCCCGCCAGTTTGAAGGCGAGGCTGTAGGGCGTGTAGTTCTTCAGGACGTCGAGGATAAAGCCCTCCTCGATGGCTTGCCGCATCGAGTAAACATGGAAGGCCTCGGGCAGGTTGGTCGAACCCGCAGGTTGGCTCGGGTCGGGTCGCCGCCCGAATAGCTCCAGCGTCTTCGCCTTCGGGGTCGCCGTGAAGGCAACGTATGTGATGCACTTATCGCTGGCCCGAGCCGCCATCTGGGCGGCCAGAAGGTCCTCGGCGCTGACTTCGCCACCGTCGGCTACCTCTGCAGCTTCATCGGCGGACAGTACCAGTTTCAGCTTAGACGCTGCTTCCCCGGTCTGGCTGGAATGCGCTTCGTCGGCGATCACGGCAAACCGCTTGCCCTTCGATGCGGCAAGCTCCTGTACAGCCTGCAGGGCGTAGGGAAAAGTTTGAATAGTGCAGACGACGATCTTCTTTCCGCCTGCCAGCGCCTCGGCCAGTTGCCCGCTCTTGGCCCCCGCATCGCTGTTGATCGTTGCTACGACGCCTGTCGTCCGCTCGAAGCTGAAAATCGCTTCCTGAAGCTGGGTGTCGATCACGTTGCGGTCGGACACAACGAGGACGGAGTCGAAGACCTTCTGGTGCTGGGCGTCGTGCAGATCGGCGAGGAAGTGTGCCGACCATGCGATGGAGTTCGTTTTCCCTGACCCTGCCGAATGCTGGATGAGGTACTTGCCGCCAGCCCCCTCGGCCAACACCGCTGCCTGCAGCTTTCGCGTGGCGTCAAGCTGGTGGTAGCGCGGGAAAATCATCCCGGTGATCTGCTTCTTGGCGTTCTTCGTTGCCACCATGTAGCGGCCAAGGATTTCCAGCAGGCTGTCGCGCTGCCAGACCTCTTCCCACAAGTACGCCGTTCGGTGCCCGTTCGGGTTCACCGGGTTGCCCTTGCCGCCGTTGTCTCCCTTGTTGAACGGGAGGAACTTTGTATCGGCACCTGCGAGGCGCGTGGTCATCATCGCCTCGGAGTCGCTGACAGCGAAGTGGACGAGTGCCCCACCGGGGAAACCGAGCAGGGGTTCTGGAGGCTTGCCCTTGGGGGCAGGGTTGCGGTCGAAGCGGTACTGATCGACGGCGTCCTGAATGCCTTGCGTGAAGTCGGTCTTCAGTTCGGCTGTTGCGACGGGGATGCCGTTCAGGAACAGCACCAGATCGATGCTGTTCTCGTTCTGGAGCGAGTAGCGCACTTGCCTCACGACCCGCAGCCGGTTGGCCTTGTAGAGCGTGAGAAGGTCGGCATTCATAGCCAAGGCGGGCTTGAACTGGGCCAGCGCGAGGGGGGCGCGAAGGCCGATCATTTCGACGCCCCTTCGAAGCACCTCGAGGGTGCCCCGCTCGTCCAGCTGCTTGCGGATACGGTCGAGGAGCATCGCCTCTGCGGCGGCACCGTGGTTCTTGGTCAGCGTCTCCCATGCCTTGGGCTGGCTGGCTTGGACCCATGCGATGATGTCAGCCGGGAAGAGGGCGCGGGCGCGGTCGTATAGGGCGGCATCGGTCGCGGTGTGAAGCCAGCCAGCGGCACCCATCTGTTCGCAAATCTGCGCCTCAAGGTTGACTTCCCGGTGCAAATTCATGGATCGACCTCGCCTTCGTCGTCGAGGACCAACGTCCACGTCCGGCGCAACGGAAGTTCTGCTCGGATGTCCTCGGGTAGGCGGTCATAGACGGCTAGGAGGTTGTCAACGAGTTCCTCCCGGCCCCATAGACGGACACGGAAGAACAGCTCGTTGGTCCGACGCCGCACAGCACTCGTGAAGCCACCCCAGCTGACGATCAGGCCGTGATCTGCGTGGGTATCCTGAATGCTGCCGATCAGCCCCTGAAGGGTCGGTTGGTCTACCGTAACGCTCCCCGACTTGACCTGCGCCACAATCCGGGGGCCATCCAGACCAAGCGGTCCGTTGCCTGCGACGATATCCACCCCGGCATCCGCTCCGGGGGGTGAAACCCGTGTCCGATAACCCTGAGCAGACAGGATAGCGGCGACGAGCCGGGTGAAATCGTGCCCAGTGAACACTGACGCGATGCGGCGCTCGATTTGGTCACGGGCCAGAAGTTCCAAGTTCACAGCCTGGTCTGCTGCCTCAGTCGTTTCATTGTTCGCACTTGGCTTTAAGGTGGGGCCCTTGACGAACGCAGGCAACCCGCCGTCACCGGGGTCTTTTCCAGTGTCCAAAACCGCTTGGACACGCTTCAGGGCATCGTTTCGGCTGATCTCGCAGACCGTCATGAAGGCCCCGAAGCTGTAGAGAAGGTCTTGCTTGAAGGTGTCGCGAGGCAAGTCGATCTTGAGCCATTGGACGGGTCGGAGCGCCTCGCCATTTGGTCCAGCCTTGTATGGTCCTGCGAGCCGTCCAATCCCTATGGTGCCGGTGGTCTTGAACGGTGTCACCACGAGGTCCCCCGTCTCGGCCACGTTGATGAACTGGTTAATCTGGGCGGCGAAGTTCCTGTGCTTGTTCGGTTTGTCGTTAGGGAACAGCTCAGCCATCTTCCCGATCAGAGCTTCACGGTCCTTGAGATGCGAAATGTCCTCGGTCAGGTCGAAGCCGATGCGTAGATTGTTATCCTCGAGTGCGGCCGCCTCGCGTTCTCCATTCTTGCCTAGTCGCACAAGCCAGAGTCGGGTCATGCAGCCACCTCATCGGTGATGCTCTCTCGCACGTCAATCTTGCCTGTAACTGCGGCGGAGATCAGGGCGGCGCGCCGTTCCTGTAAGAGCAAAATCGTCGTCTCTGCCTCGTCGATGAGCTTACCAAGTCTTTCGGTCTTACTTCGGAGGACTTTCGCGATCTCGCGCTGCTCATCAAGTGAGGGCAGTGGCAGTGGCAGGCGACGAAGCGCGTCCAAGGTTATCTCCCGAAAAGTTGCCCCTTTGGCCATCAGCTCGAAATAGGTTTGCGATGCACTTCCCGATAAAGCGAACAACAGGAAGTCCCGGTCGCAGTCGTCACCGGGAGAAACCTTCGCAGTGCCTTGAGTAAGGTTGGCCATTCGAAGCTCATCGGGGACAGGAAGGCATTTTCCTACCGTAGCGCGAATGGCGATAACGATGTCGCCCGGAAATACACGAGACCGAACATATGCTTGCTCGATTTCAGGAGAAGTAAGCGGATACCCAGACGTTGGAAGTTCAGGCCCGCTCATGTCGCTCGTACGAATGTAGGGGATGCCACCTTCGTGTTCCGGCCCTGCTTGAACTATCCCATAGGTGATTGTTGTTCCGTCAGCCACCAAGTGTTTAAGCTGCTTGACTGTCCACCCTTCCGGCACGTCACCCAGCCATTCCACCCCCGAAGGTTTCAGCTTGGCGGCTGGGTTCAATCCACGGGTGACGGCGTGGCTGTTAACGACCTGCCGCTTTTCGCGCAGTAGATCGATCAGCCGCTGCTTTTCCTCGACCAGCGCATCGATCTTGGTCGTCTCTCGGTCGAGGAAGGCTGCGATGGCGATTTGTTCGGGTAGGGATGGCAGGGCCAGAGTGATAGACTTCATGTCGGCATATCGGGTCGACCAAAGGTCCGCGACGATACCGGAGCCCCAGCGGTAAAATTCTTCCTGAAAGCTTCGGCTCTTGAGCAGCCAATTCGCAAACCTTCCGTGAATCTCTTCGTTTGGCTCGATCACTATGCTAATGAGGGAAACAGAGCCGTCGAGGTCGGAAAGCCCTGATGAACCCTTGCGGTCGGAGCGGCTGTTGATGACAAAATCACCCTTCCGCACAAGCTTTCGGTTGTCGCCATCATCCGTCTTTGCCGCAGTCTCCAACTGGGGAACGATGCCGTTCATCGTAACCGAAAGGGCAGGAAAGTCCTTGTCGCTGACCTTTTCCTTCCGCTCAGCGAAACACGACCCAAGGCGCACGAGCTTCCAACTGCTCGGCACATCGCGGAGCCAGATCAAGCCTGTGTCAACATACGCCGGATACCGCCGCGTCATGCCGACAACTCCATCAGCATCCGCTGGATACGTCCTGTCACCTCGGCCAATTCAGCGTCGATCTCGGCCAGCGGGCGCTGCGGTTCGAAGACGTAGAAGTGACGATTGAAGGGTATCTCGTAGCCCACCTTGGTCTTTTCCTCGTCGATCCACGCATCGGGTGCATGGGGCAGCACCTCGCGCTTGAAGTAGTCCTTGACGTCCTCGCTCAGGGGTACTGTCTCGGTATCCCGCAGGGCGCTGTCAGGCTGCGGCTTGCCCTTTTGCTTGCCCCGTTCGCCTAACACCAGCCGCCCTTCGGCGTCCCTCAGGGGCCGTTCAACGGTGATCTGGCGGTATCCGAAGGCAGCGTTCGGGAAGATGCGCGCCAAGGGGGCAAGCTTCACCTTGCCACCTTCAGGGACTTCGGGGGGTGCCTCACCTGCCAGCACAACGTGCCGGGTCTCCTTCCCCTCGGCATCGATCACGCGGGCCAACTGCGCCTCGTGGAACCCACCAAAAAGCCGCGTCACGGTGACGATGTCGGCGTCGCCCATTTCCTTGCGTTTCGACCCGAGGCTCTTCCGCATCTTCTGCCAGAAGTGCGACCCGTCGATCAGCTGAACCTTGCCCTTGCGGTGTTCGGGCTTTCGGTTCGACAGGACCCAGACATAGGTGGCGATGCCCGTGTTGTAGAACATGTCGGTGGGTAGGGCGATGATCGCCTCGACCAGATCATTCTCCAGCACGTAGCGGCGTATCTCGCTTTCCCCGCTGCCAGCGCCCCCGGTGAACAGGGGGGACCCGTTCAGGACAATTCCGAAGCGGCTGCCGCCGTCCTTGGCGGGGCGCATCTTTGAGATGAGGTGCATGAGGAACAGAAGGGAGCCGTCCGAGACGCGGGGGAGGCCGGGGCCGAAGCGCCCGTTGAACCCGTGGCGCTCATGCTCGGCGCGGACGACCTTCTCAACCTTCTTCCATTCCACTCCGAACGGCGGGTTGGACAGCATGTAGTCGAACTTCTGCGTCGGGTGGCCATCGTCGGAGAGGGTGTTCCCGAAGATTATGTTCGAGACGTCCTGGCCCTTGATCAGCATGTCGGCTTTGCAGATCGCATAGGACTCTGGGTTCAGCTCCTGCCCGAACATCACCAGCTGGGCCGCGTCGTTGTGTTCGGTCAGGTATTCCCCTGCGACGGAGAGCATCCCGCCCGTGCCTGCCGTCGGGTCATAGATCGTCCGCACGAGGCCGGGTTTCGACAGGACGTCGTCGTCCTCCACGAATAGCAAGTTGACCATCAGGCGGATGACTTCGCGGGGCGTGAAATGCTCCCCTGCGGTCTCGTTTGACAGTTCGGCGAAGCGGCGGATGAGTTCCTCGAAGACGAGGCCCATCTGGTGGTTGTCAACGCGGTCGGGGTGGAGGTCGATCTGGGCGAACTTCTCGGCCACCTGATAGAGCAGCCCCGCCTTGTACAATCGGTCCACTTGGGCGGAGAACTCGAAGCGCTCGAAGATATCCCGCACGGCGAAGGAGAAACCTTGGATGTAGCTGTATAGGTTGGCGGCGATGTTGTCCTGATCACCGACCAGCTTCTTCATGTCGAGCTTTGACGTGTTGTAGAAGGTCTGCCCCGCCTTGCGGAGAAGGAAGGGTTCAGGATTCAGCCCTTGGCCCTGCCGCGCTGCCAGTTCCGCCAGCACCGCCTCTTTCGTCGAGGCCAGCACGCAGTCCAGACGTCGTAGCACCGTGAACGGGAGGATGACCTTGCCATAGTCGGCCTGCTTGTAGTCGCCGCGTAGAAGGTCGGCGACAGACCATAGGAAGGACGAAAGGGCTTGCTGATTCAAGGGTTAGTCTCCGAAATCGATTAGCCCGCAGTAGAACCGAAGAGGTGGCTCCTTGGCAACGCCGGGGGTCGAAAGATTTCACCGCACATTTCTGCCAACCCGAGATCAGTACTGCTGCCTCGCGCTCCCCCCCCGCCGGGGGTGGGCAAAGCTGCCAGCAAAGGCCTCCGGAAAAAACACTCAAGGAAAGTTATGTACGCACTTGACGTGTTCATCGGGGCATATCATATGGTGCGTACGCCACACGGAGAATGCGTATGAACCTGAAAACCCTTCGGACCCAGATGAACTTCACCCAGAAGCAACTGGCCGATAAGATGGATACGACCCAGCAGACCATCGCACGCTGGGAGAACGGCAAGACGCCCTTGAACGCTGCCCAGATCAAACACCTCTGCAGCATCCTCCAGTGCACCGCGCAGGACCTTCTGGGGTGGGAAGTCGAAGACGACGAGGAGGCCTTCGACGGGGGCATGCTCCTCGACCACGGCACCCCTTACGGCACTCTGCGACTGCGGATGGGCTTCGGTGTCCGCGAGTATCCCATTGGAGACGTCGCGAGAGATGCTGTCGAGGGCTACATGGACCGCAATGGCAGCCTCAACCACAAGGCCGGAAGGCTCGAGACGCTGGTCTTTGCGACCCTCACGAGGCGACTGCTGTTGGTTAACGCGTCGGCCCTTCGCTCGGTCAGCCTTATTTCTGACGAGGTTGAGGCGATGCCTGCTTACGAAGCAGCCGACGAGGAGGGCGTTGAAGAGTTCGACTTCGACGACGGCGACTTGGGTGACGATCTCGAGGACGCAATTCCCATACAGGAGGCCATCTGTGTGACGTTCAAGGATGGCTCGGTCGAATTGTTCCCCTTTTCGCAAGGAGTGGCGGACGAGGTCTACGCGCTTTTGGCTGGTACCGAGCTTCAGGCAGGCCGGTTTCTGATGGTGGAAGATGAAGAGGCGGGCGCACGGCGCACATTCATCGAGTTGAACGAAGTCGCGATGCTCGATCTACCAGCTGAGCTTTTTGCGACCATGACCAGCGATGACGATGTAGCGATGCTCGATCAGCCAGCTGAATTCTTCGCGACCACGACAATCGATTAGGACGGCGGCGCTAGGAGCTACCGTAAGCCCCCGGTTGTCTCTAGGGGCTTGGGCCAGTGCGACGTCTCATGCCCTCCGCCGTGCCGTCTCCCAGAAGTCATTCTCTATTCTGAGACGGCACGGTGAGCCACCTCTAAGAACCCAAAGCGACACCTGAAGGACTGCATCATGCTGATTGGATATGCGCGCACCTCGACCACGGAACAGAAGGCAGGACTTGCCGCCCAGCTTCGGGAACTCGATCAGGCATCCTGTGAGAAGGTCTTTCAGGAGGAGGTCTCCTCGGTCGACAAGGACGGCAGGGAGCAACTGGCCGCAGCCCTCGAGTTCATCCGTGAAGGCGACATTCTGGTGGTCACGAAGCTGGACCGCTTGGCCCGTTCGGTAAAGCATCTGCTCGAGATCACCGAGCGGCTGGAGGCCAAGGGCGCGACCCTCCGCATCCTTGGGATGGGTATCGACACGGCGACACCGAACGGACGCCTGATGTTGAACCTGCTCGGCAGCACCGCCCAGTTCGAGCGCGAGATCATGCTCGAGCGGCAGCGGGAGGGCATCGCGAAGGCTAAGGCGGACGGCAAGTACAAGGGCAGGAAGCCCACAGGTGAGCAGAAGATCGCAGAGATCAGGCGGCTGGTGGAAGTCGAAGGGCTATCTCCAACCGAGGCCGCGAGGCGCGCTGGGGTGGCCCGAGCGACGGCTTATCGGGTGCTGAAGGCGGCTTGAGCCGTCTCAATGAAATCAAAGGGTTATAATTAACACCTACCATAGAGAAGAATGAGCCGTCGTCGGGGCCGTTTGGACCCTGCGAACAACCCACATCTTAGACGAAATCCCTCGTCCCTGAAAACTTTCGCCTGCCTCCCTCGGGGTGGGTGTCGATCAGTTTTGTCTCCCATCTCCCGATCACCTCCGGCCTCCCCTCGGCTCACCCTCGAGGCCCACCCACCATTTCCCGAAAGGACATCGCCATGCTCGACGCTACGTCGCTCGAAGTCGCTTGCCCAAAATGCGCAACGTCCTTCGTTCCTGCCCGCTCTAACCAGACATACTGCTCGAAGCAGTGCCAGAAGAACGCTTGCCGTGGCCCTCGGACGGTTGCCGCCAGTGCGGAGGAGCGGCGGCGAAACGAGAGCCGCATGGGCCGCCTTAAGGGTCTGTCTGACGCGCTCTTTGAAACGCCTCCCAAGTACCGTACGGCCTTCATGTTGGCGCTGATCAACGAGGGCAGGCGAAAGTCCGAACTGCGCGGATGGCTGACCCAAAGAGAGCTTCTATTACAGTGGGTCCACCACGAAGGGTCTGGTCGGCTGCACATTGTGCAATGCCTCGATCACTTCTGTCGCGAAGTCTTTGGGCGGCGATCATATGAAGTCCTGCGACCCAACTGGCGACTACCGAAGGGAGAGAAGCCAGCATTCCCGGCGATCTACTTTGGGCCGACTGAGCCATCCGTCTACACCGATGGGCTTCCTAGGAGCAGACCCTTTGCCACATTCCGCAGTGAAGCGAAGCAGCATGGAGGGACACCGCCGCTGCTCCTCGAAAGCATCCACACGGCTTCACCCAAGGCGATACCTGATTTTGCCTTCTGGGCAAACTTGGCGGCGCTTCGGCTGGAGACCCCGATTGCGCCCGTTCCGACCGATGAAGAGGTGCGCTTACGCTTCCGTAAGAGGGTCGGATGCGAACCGCCGAACTTGGACGATGACTTTGCCAGAGTTGACCAGATCATTCTCGATCTCGATCAGGCGGTCGCCGCACGCCTCAATCCACCTCCACCACTATAAGGGGGAACCTTCGGGGTAACTGGGGGATGCACCCGAAGATGAAGACGACCTCGGCGATGCCGAGACGAAGACCCGCACTGATCGATGCTCCTGTTGAGAACTTCAGAATGAAGACCGCCAACAGGGGCATCTTCAGCTTCGGCTTCCTCGACGGCGACCGCCGCCGGGGTCTTGCAACTTCCCATTGGTCGGAAAGAGAAGCCTGTTGGTCATTTTCGGTCCGAAGGTTTTCCAACATGTTCACCTTTCAGGGCCACGTAATGAGGCTGGTCCTGATAGCCCGCTGTCCGTTCTGTGCAGCTGTGGTCAGGGTGAAGGGGTCAGGTCGAAGCGAGGCAGCGCCTGAATAGCCTCCCACATCGTCTTCACGGTGACTTCGCCGTAGTCGCTTGCTGCCCGACCGTCTTCATGTCCTTGAATCGCGTCGCGAACCTCGACATCCATCTTTGTCTCGCGTGCAACCGTCTTGAATCGGTGCCGCCAAGCGTGATTTGGCTGAAGCTTCGGGTCGGTAATTCCGACGACGTCTCGCACCCACTGGCCGACTTTGGCACCCGCACTTTGCGCACGTTCGACCGGGTCGGCGGGCTTTCCGCGATGCGGCGATGTCGAATAGAACAGAGGCCCATCAGGAAGAGATTGGACCATTTCTCGAAGGCCAAGTTCAATCAACTGCGGATGGACAGGGGCGAGGCGGTAGTTGCCCGACTTCACAGAGCCAGCATCGGGGGTTATGCGCAGACAAAGAACGCCGTACTCCTCCCGCAAGTCGTCTTTTCGGAGCTGCGCGATTTCTGTGACACGCGCTCCCGTGAATGCGCAAATCCACGGTATCCAGCGGATGGCCCGTTTGTTGTCCGTCGCTCTACGCCCCAAGCCCTCCGGGTCAGCAAGCGAGGCACGGAGGATTGCCTTGGCCTCTTCATCGGTAAACCCTTTCGGACGCACCTTTGTAGGCTTCACGTAGCGAACCTTGATGTCCTTCGCCGGGTTTTCCTTCAGCTTTCGCTTCTCGACCGCGACCGAGAAGATCAACTTCGCGCAAGCTAGGTACTTCTGGCTCACCGTTCGAGCGCCAACGCCCTTTTCATGGCGCAAGTCCTCGCACCAGTCGGCGATATTCTCCGAGGTCACCGCGAGGGCGTCATTATGGCCTAAGAACTTGATCAGGGATGCGATCTTCTGACGGAAGTCCGCCACCGTCCGAGGGGACTTTCCGTCGGCAAGGTGATCGCGTTCCCAAAGCTCAAATATGCCCCGGATGGTTGGGGCTTTTGTGTCCTGCTTCGGTGTGCTGCCCTTGGCCGACTTCAGGGCTGGAAAGCGCGCTGCTTTGGGGTCAGGGCTGTAATCCCCCTCCGAGCGTTTCAGCTGCTGTTCGGCCCACTGTTTGATCGAACGGTAGAGTTCTGTGAGCAAGCGTTGGCGGCTGGCATCGTCCGTGACGATACCCTGCTCAATCATCAGTCTGTCAGCTTCTGCTCCATACCATTTCTCCAGACCTTCCGGGGTCGCTGCGGCTTTGTCGAGGAGGACAAGGACTTTCTCCCAGATGGACGTCTCGCCCGGCTCTTCATCAAGGGTTGCCATGTAGTCGCGGTAGAGGATGCCCGACAGTGCCACGATCTGCTGGTGTGGCAATGGTTCGGGTTGCTTGCGGTATCGCTCCCAAATCGCGGCCTGCTTCTGCTCGGCAAGCGTGTGCAGCCTTTTGGCCTGCTCTGGGTCCTTCGTTCGAAGGGACCAGCCGACCTCTTTCTTCCCAACGACAGCAACCAGATCGGCAGGCGTTTTCTGTCGGAAGTAGTAGACGCCCGACTTGCGGTTCTTTTGGGGACGACTCATCTGAAGGACCATGGTGTAGAACCTCGGTGTAGAACCGAAGTCAATCTAAGCCCTTGATACAGCGTATCTTCTTGACCTGTAAGGGGAAAATATGGTGCTGCAAGAGAGGATTGAACTCTCGACCTCTCCCTTACCAAGGGAGTGCTCTACCACTGAGCTACTGCAGCGCCAGTGCCGTCAGAAGGGTGTCCCGCGCGGCGTGGCGGGTGAATAGCCGCGATCAGGGGCGGGTGCAAGAGCAAACATGGGCCATTGCCGCCGTGGCGCGGGGGGCTGGCTGGACCGTTGCCGCGGCTTCGTATAGGAAGCGGACATGAGCCCGAAACCAACGGAAGCGCAGGCGGAAAAGGCGGGGCGTCCAGCGTCGGAGATGACGCGGGACGAACGGCGAAAGGCTGCGTTGAAGGCCAATATGGCGCGGCGCAAAGCGCAGGCGAAGGCCCGGTCCGGAACGCTGGATGGCATGTCAGAGACACAAGATGCGGGGGGTGCCCGGGGCATGACCCGCGAGGATGAGTGAGGCGGGCGGATGGATTCCATTTTGGTCAAGGGCAACGGGGCGCTGCATGGGGCGATCCCGATCGCGGGGGCGAAGAATGCCTGTCTGACGTTGATGCCGGCGACGCTTTTGACGGAAGAGCCGCTGACGCTGACCAATGCGCCGCGGCTGTCGGATATCCGGACCATGACGCAGCTTCTGCAATCGCTGGGGGCGGAGGTGGCCAGTTTGCAGGACGGGCTGGTGCTGGCCCTGTCGTCGCATGACATCGACAATCATCGGGCCGACTACGATATCGTGCGGAAGATGCGGGCGAGCATACTTGTTCTGGGGCCGATGCTGGCGCGGGATGGGCATGCGGTGGTGTCGCTGCCGGGGGGCTGCGCGATCGGGGCGCGGCCGGTGGACCTGCATCTGAAGGCGCTGGAGGCGATGGGGGCGGAGCTGGACCTGCGGGATGGCTATGTCCATGCCAAGGCGCCCGGCGGGCGGTTGAAGGGGGCGGTGATCGAATTTCCTTTCGTGTCCGTGGGGGCCACGGAGAATGCGCTGATGGCGGCGACCTTGGCCAAGGGGACCACGGTCCTGAAGAACGCGGCGCGGGAGCCGGAAATTGTCGATCTGGCGCAATGCCTTAGGAAGATGGGCGCGGAGATCGATGGCGAGGGGACATCCACCATCACGGTGCAGGGCGTGGACCGGTTGCATGGCGCGACCCATCCGGTGGTGACCGACCGGATCGAATTGGGGACCTATATGCTGGTCCCAGCGATCTGTGGCGGCGAGGTGGAATGTCTGGGCGGACGTATCAATCTGGTAGGCGCTTTTGCCGAGAAGCTGGATGAGGCGGGCATCTCGGTGACCGAGACGGCGCGGGGGGTGAAGGTCACCCGCAAGAACGGAAGGGTGCGCGCGGTGAACGTGACGACGGAGCCGTTCCCGGGCTTTCCGACCGACCTTCAGGCGCAGATGATGGCCTTGCTCTGCACCGCCGACGGGGTGTCGGTTCTGGAAGAAAAGATATTTGAAAACAGGTTCATGCATGCCCCCGAGCTGATGCGGATGGGGGCCAAGATCGATGTGCATGGCGGCACCGCGACCGTGACCGGGGTGGAGCGGTTGCGGGGTGCGCCGGTGATGGCCACCGACCTGCGGGCGAGCGTGAGCCTGATCCTTGCCGGACTGGCGGCGGAGGGCGAGACGGTGGTCAACCGTGTCTATCACCTTGATCGCGGCTATGAGCGGGTGGAGGAAAAGCTGTCGGCCTGCGGCGCGAAGATCGAGCGGATCAAGGGGAACTGACCCATGGCCGATGCGCGTTTCGAGGATGGCGAGATCGGGCCGCTGAACCTTGTGGCGCGGGATGCGGAGGATCTGGAGGTCATCTCGGCCCTAGTGCAGGACGCGGTGCTGACGGGGGCGGACCTGAAATGGGAGCGGTCGAAGCGCAGATTTGCCTGCCTGATCAATCGCTTCCGCTGGGAGGATCGGGAAGCGGCAGAGGCGGCCAAGCGGCCCTATGAGCGGGTGCGGGCGCTGCTGGTGATCGAGGATGCGGGCGCGGTGCGGTCGCAGGGGATTGATCGGGGTGACCCGGAGACGGTGTTTTCTCTGCTGTCCTTGGGATGGGAGCCGGGGCCGGAGGGGACAGGGGCGGTGACGCTTGTCCTGGCGGGCGACGGGGCGGTGCGGGTGGAGGTCGAGGCGCTGGAAGTGACGCTGCATGACGTCACGAAGCCCTATATCGCGCCGAGCCGGAAGAAACCCGAGCATCGGGATTAAGCAAGTCTCTGACATCGTTGGATTTTGGCGAAAACGGCTGTGCCCTGTTTTGTGCCGCCTTTTGTGCAGCAAAGTGTACATACAAATTTGGAGAGGCGAGGGGTGCGCGGTTTGGTTAACCGTGCGCAGGCGCACAGGATTTGCCGGATGTTGGGGTTGGGGGTGTCAGGGCCACCATATTGGCGATGGCGGTGCCAGATAGGCTTTGGTTATGGGTAGGGTGCGTGGGCCTGCGCCGTGGCGCGCGGTCTGACGGGGGGCGTGAGGCTGAGGCGGCGCGGGGCCACGCACCGTTTGGGCGCGGTGGCGGTGCGTGCGAGCACGCACCCTACGGCTTGAGTGCCCATGCCCCGCGCGCTAGATGGGGCGGACTTACCCGGAGGCTTGCCTGATGACCTTTTTCCTGTCCACCCGCGACGCCGGTTTCGAGGCGGATTTCGCGCAGCTTCTGTCGATGAAGCGCGAAGAGGCAGAGGATGTGGATCAGGCCGTGGCCGCCATCATTGCGGATGTGCGGGCGCGGGGCGATGCGGCGCTGATCGAGCTGACGGCGCGGTTTGATCGGCTTGAGTTGACAGCGGACCGGCTGGCCTTTTCGGAGGCCGAGATCGAGGCCGAGATCGCCAAGGTGTCGGCAGAGGATCGCGCGGCGCTCGAATTGGCGGCGGAGCGCATCCGGGCCTATCACGAACGGCAGCGGCCCGAGGATGCCAGTTGGACCGATGCGGCGGGCGCGACGTTGGGCTGGCGCTGGACGCCCGTTTCGGCGGCGGGGCTTTATGTGCCGGGGGGGCTGGCCTCCTATCCGTCTTCGGTGCTGATGAATGCGATCCCGGCCAAGGTGGCGGGGGTGGAGCGGCTGGTCGTCACCTGCCCGACACCGGGGGGGGTGGTGAACCCGCTTGTTCTGCTGGCGGCGCGGATCGCGGGGGTGGATGCGATTTACCGGGTGGGGGGCGCGCAGGCGGTGGCGGCGCTGGCCTATGGGACGGCGACCATCGCGGCGGTGGACAAGATCACGGGGCCGGGGAATGCCTATGTGGCGGCGGCGAAGCGGCGGGTCTTTGGCCGCGTGGGGATCGACATGATCGCGGGGCCGTCGGAGGTTCTGGTGATCGCGGATGGCGACAATGACCCGGACTGGATCGCGCTGGACCTGCTGTCTCAGGCCGAGCATGACGAGAGCGCGCAGGCGATCCTGATCACCACCGACGCCGCCTTTGGCAGGGCGGTGGCGGGGGCGGTGGAGGCGCGGCTGCAGACGTTGGAGCGGCGGGCCATCGCGGGGGCGTCATGGCGCGACAACGGGGCGGTGATCGTGGTGCGCGATCTGGACGAGGCGGCGGCGCTGGCCAACCGGATCGCGGCGGAGCATCTGGAGATCATGGTGGCGGACCCGGAGGCTTTGGCCGCGAAGATCCCGCATGCTGGGGCGATCTTCCTTGGGGCGTGGACACCGGAGGCGATTGGCGATTACGTGGGTGGGCCGAACCATGTGCTGCCCACGGCACGTTCGGCGCGGTTTTCTTCGGGGCTGAACGTGCTGGACTTCATGAAGCGGACGACGATGGCGCGGATGACGCCGGAAGCTTTGCGGGCGATTGGGCCGAGTGCGGAGCGGCTGGCGGTGAGCGAGAGCCTGCAGGCGCATGGGCTGAGCGTGCGAGCGCGGCTGGATCGATTGAATGGCGCGGCCGAAGACGGGGGGCGCGCATGAACCGCATCTGCCATATCGAGATCGATGAGCGGGGCCTTGCCCGCCCGACGCCGGAGATCGAGCAGGAACGCCGGGTGGCGATCTTTGACCTCTTGGAGGAGAACTCCTTCGCGCTGCCGTTGCGCGAGGGTCGGGCGGTGGTGCCGGGGCCCTATCGGCTGGGTCTGGCGATCCGCGAGGGGCGGCTGGTCTTCGACATCGGGTCCGAGGCGGGCGAGAAGGTGGGGGAGTTTCACCTGAGCCTTGGGCCGTTCCGGCAGGTGGTGAAGGATTACTTCCAGATCTGCGAAAGCTATTTCGAGGCGGTCAAGCGTCTGCCGCCCAGCCAGATCGAGGCGATCGACATGGCGCGGCGCGGCATCCACAACGAGGGGGCGCGGGTGCTGCAGGAGCGGCTGGAGGGCAAGGCCGAGGTGGACACGGACACGGCGCGGCGTCTGTTCACGCTGATCTGCGTCCTGCATTGGGGTTGATCTTGGGGCAGGAATTTCCGACCTCGATCCTGTTCTGCTGTGACCATAACGCGGTCCGTTCGCCGATGGCGGAGGGCCTGATGAAAAAGATGTATGGCCAGAAGGCCTATGTGCAGTCGGCTGGCGTGAAGAACGATATGGAGGTGGACGGGTTTTCCATCGCCGTCTGCAAGGAGTTGGGGATCGAGCTGAGCCGTCACCGATCGCGCAGTTTCGAGGAGATGCAGGAATGGGGCGATGACCTGAGCCAGTTCGACCTGATCGTCGCCCTGTCGCCCGCGAGCCAGAGAACGGCGCTGGAGTTGACCCGCTATTACCATCTGGACGTAGAATACTGGCCGATCCTTGATCCCACGGGCCTTGGCGAAAGCCGCGAGGCGAAGCTGGCGGCCTATCGTCAGGCGCGGGACCAGATCAGGGACAGGATGCTGGCGCGGTTCGGGCCGCCCGTGGAGGAGGAAGCAGGATGACGAGAGCCGAGGCGATGGCCCTGATCGGGCGCTATTATGCGGCCTTCAATGCGGGCGATGCGGCGGGCATGCTGGATTGCGTGGCCGAGGATGTGGAGCATCGGGTGAACGAGGGCGGTGTCCGGCACGGGCGGGCCAAGTTCGCGGAGTTCTGTTCGCATATGGGCGTGAGCTATCGCGAGACGCTGAAGGACATGGAGATCTACGCCAATGACGCGGGCACGCGGGGGGCGGCGGAATTCGTGGTGCATGGCGAATATCTGAAGACCGATCCGGGCCTGCCGGAAGCTGCGGGGCAGCGTTACATCCTGCCGGCGGGTGGGTTCTTTGACATCAAGGATGGCAAGATCGCGCGGGTGACGACCTTCTACAACCTGAACGACTGGATCGCGCAGGTTTCCGCATGAGCCGCAGCCTGCCCGAGGGGATCACCGTTCGGGCGCTGCGGGGCGCGGCGCTGGAGGCGGCGCTGGACGATGTGGCGCGGCTGCGCATCGCGGTGTTCCGGGACTGGCCCTATCTGTATGACGGGTCGCTGGACTACGAGCGGGATTATCTGGCGACCTATCGGGAGTCGGAGGGGGCGCTGCTGGTGGGGGCCTTCTTCGGCGAGGTGCTGGTGGGGGCGTCGACCTCTACCCCGATGGAGGATCATGCGGGCGAATTCGCCGCGCCGATGCAGGGGCGGGGCGTGGCGCTGGAGCAGATCCTGTACGGGGCGGAATCCGTGCTGCTGCCGGAGTATCGCGGCAAGGGGATCGGGCATCGCTTCTTCGATTTGCGCGAAGAACATGCGCGGGCCTTGGGGCGGACGCATGTGGCCTTTTGTTCGGTGATGCGGCCTGCGGATCATCCGCTGCGGCCTGCCGCCTATCGCACGAATGATGCCTTCTGGCAGGGGCGGGGCTATGCGCCGGTGCCCGGCGCGGTGGCGGAGTTTTCGTGGAAGGATCTGGGCGAGGGGCGCGAGACGGTGAAGCCGTTGCAGTTCTGGATGCGGCAGATCTGAGCCGCGGCGTCGGCTGGAAGCGGACGGAATCCGGCGCGGGGCTGCCCGGTGTTATTGCATAGCAGGGCGCGAGCCGGGACGGTTGGGGCCTTGTGCAGAACAACCCCGGAGGACCTGCAATGAAAAAGACCATCCTTATGACGATCATCGGCCTTGGTGTCGCCGCATGTGTTCCCGCCACGGATCAGGCCACGCTGGGCGGGGCCGCGACGGGTGCCCTGCTGGGCGCGGCGGTGTCGGATTCCGACGACCGCGTTGAAGGCGCGATCATCGGGGGCGCCGTGGGGGCCGTCGCGGGCAGTCTGATCGGACGGGCCAACACGCAGGGTGATTGCGTCTACGAGGATTCGCTTGGCCGCCGCTATGTCGCGCCCTGCTGAACGGGACTGAAGGCGGTGGGGAAGGGGCGCAGTCTGCGCCCCTTTTCCTTTGCGCAGGCACGGGTTGACCTTGCCCCCTTCCAAGGCCGCTGCTTATCTGGCGGCGCCTGCAGAAGGAGCATGCCCCATGAAGATCGCCGCCGCCGCCTATCCGCTGGATTTCCTTGCCGACTTTGCCGCCTATGCGGCGAAGGTCACGGCCTGGGTGGAGGCGGCCGTGGGGCAGGGGGCGCATCTGCTGGTCTTTCCGGAATATGGGGCGATGGAACTGGCCTCGCTTGGCGGGGCGGAGGTGGCCGCCGATCTGGAGCGGGCGCTGCATGAGGTGGCGTCGCATCGCGGGTCGGTGGACGGGCTGCATCTGCAGCTGGCGGCGCGGCATGGGGTGCATATCCTTGGGGCGTCGGGGCCGGTCTTCCTTGCCCCGGGCGCGCGGCCCGTGAACCGGGCGACCCTCTACGGGCCGGGGGGCATTGTCGGGCATCAGGACAAGCAGATCATGACGCGGTTCGAGCGGGAGATATGGTTTGTCGATCCCGGCGCGGGGCTGCCGGTTTTCGACACCCCTTTGGGGCGGATCGGGGTGCTGATCTGCTATGACAGCGAGTTTCCCCTGCTTGCGCGGCGGCTGGTGGAGGCGGGGGCGGAGGTTCTGCTGGTGCCGTCCTGCACGGACAGTCTGGCGGGGTTCACGCGGGTGCGGGTGGGGGCGATGGCGCGGGCGCTGGAGAACCAATGCGTGACGGTGCAGGCCCCGACGGTGGGGCTGGCTGCATGGTGCCCGGCGGTGGATGAGAATGTGGGGCGCGGGGCGATCTACGGGCCCCCCGACCGGGGCTTTCCTCCAACGGGGATATTGGCCGAGACGGAGTTGAACGAGGCCGGATGGGCGGTGGCGGAGGTGAACCTTGCCGCCATCGAGGCCGTGCGTCGGGACGGGGGCGTCCTGAACCACCTGCATTGGGGCGAGCAGGCGGACCGCATCGCCCGCGCCTGACCCGGCCTGAGAGGGGGGCGCTGCGCTTGCCCCTTCATCTTGGCCCAAATACTCATCTTCCCCGGCCCCTGCGCAGTGCCGCCGCAGAGGGGGTGCGCTGTTACTTTTCCCTTGAAAATCCGCCCTGACAGGCGCATTAGGCGGCCCTAAGCGACGGGGCGACGCCCCTGCGCAACAACCCCATTTGGAGTGACCATGGCCAAGGAAGACATCCTCGAATTCCCCGGTGTCGTAAAGGAACTCCTGCCGAACGCGACATTCAGGGTCGAGCTGGACAACGGCCATGAACTGATCGCGACGATGGCAGGCAAGATGCGCAAGAACCGCATCCGCGTTCTGGCAGGCGACAAGGTGCAGGTGGAGATGACGCCCTACGATCTGTCGAAGGGCCGCATCAACTATCGGTTCAAGTGAAGCTGATCCTCGGATCGGGCAGCCCGCGCCGGAAGGAGCTTCTGGCGCAATTGGGCGTGGTGCCGGATGCGATCCTGCCGCCCGATATTGATGAGGACCCCCGGAAGGGGGAACTGCCCCGCCCCTATGCGGCGCGGCTGGCGCGCGAGAAGGCGGCGGCGGTGATGGCCGGGCCGGATGACATCGTGCTCTGCGCGGATACGACGGTGGCACTGGGCCGCCGCATCCTTGGCAAGCCCCGCGATGCGGGAGAGGCGGCGGAATTCCTGACGGCCTTGGGCGGGCGGCGGCATGCGGTGATCACCGCCGTGGCGGTGCGGCGCGGCGACCGGGTCTGGGCGCGCGAGAGTGTGAGCGCCGTCAAGATGAAGCGGCTGTCGGATGCGGAGCTGAACGCCTATCTGGCGGGCGGCGAATGGGAGGGCAAGGCCGGGGCCTATGCCATTCAGGGCGCGGCGGGGGCCTTCATCCCGTGGATTTCGGGCAGTTTCACCGGCATCGTGGGCCTGCCCTTGGCTGAGACTGCGGCGATGCTTTCGGCTGCGGGATGGCCGGTCTGGAGGCGGGAATGAAGGGGCGTGTGGTGTGCCTTGATCAGGTGGAGGGTCGCGCGGCGGCCGCCCTGATCGTGGATGGGCGGCTGGAGGATCTGCTGATCGATCCGGCGGGCGATGACCCGCTGCCCGGTGCGATCTATCGCGCGGTTGCGGATCGGCCTGTGAAAGGGCAGGGCGGCATGTTCGTGAAGCTGCCGGGGGGGCTGTCGGGCTTCCTCAGGCAGGTGTCGGGGATTGCGCCGGGGCAGCGGATCATCGTGCAGGTCACGGGGCCTGCCGAGGCGGGCAAGGCGGTGCCGGTGACGGCGCGGCTTCTGTTCCGGTCGCGCTGGGCGATCGTGACGCCGGGGGCGCCGGGGCTGAACATCTCGCGCCGCATTCGGGACGAAGAGGTGCGGGCGGAGTTGCAGGCGCTGGCCGAGGCGGCGATGGCCGGGGCGGCGGAGGATCACGGTCTGATCCTGCGGTCGGCCAGCGAGGGGGCAGAGCCGGAGGATGTGGCAGGCGATATCGCCGCGATGCGCGATCTGGCGGCAGCGGTCGTGGCCGATCTGGCGGGGGGGCCGGAGCTTCTTGTCGACGGGCCGGACGCGCATGAGGCGGCATGGCGCGACTGGGCGGAGCCCCAGCCTGATGAGGTGATCGAAGGCGGCTTCGGCCCGATGGGCGTGTGGGAGATGATCGACGCGCTGCGGTCGGCGCGCGTGGCGCTGACCGGTGGCGGGCACATGATGGTGGAACCGACGCGCGCGCTGGTCGCTGTGGATGTGAATACGGGTCCCGATACATCGCCCGCCGCCGCCATGAAGGCCAATGTGGCGGCGGCGCGTGATCTGCCACGGCAACTCAGGCTGCGGGGGCTTGGCGGGCAGGTGGTGGTGGATTTCGCGCCGATGGCCAAGAAGGACCGCGGCACGCTGGATCAGGTGTTGAAGGCCGCCTTCCGGGGCGAGGGCGAGGCGAACCTTGCCGGATGGACGGGGCTGGGCCTTTACGAGATGACGCGCAAGCGGGATCGGTTGCCGTTGGCCGCGCTGCTGGAGGGCGCGCCGTGAGCTGCCCGATCTGCGGAAAAGAGGGTGTGGCGGCCTATCGTCCCTTCTGTTCGCGCCGCTGCGCCGATGTCGATCTGGGCCGCTGGCTGACCGGCAGCTATGCCATCCCGGTGGCGGAGGAAGAGGACGAGGACCCCCCGCCTCCCGCCGGGCAGGAGCGGCCGGAGCGACCGCAGTAAGGGGTCGGAGAGGGGCGAAATTCTTGCGCAAACCCTCTGGACAGCCCCGCCCGCCTGACGTATCACCCGCCCACCCGAAGGGCAGCGCCTTTCGGTGACGGTGCCCAGATAGCTCAGTTGGTAGAGCAGCGGATTGAAAATCCGCGTGTCGCTGGTTCGATTCCGGCTCTGGGCACCACTTAACATCCTGAAATCTCTAGGTTTTGTTTTCATTCCGATGTCTCTTTCGGTTCGGGTTTGACGCTTTTGGCGGAAGGTTTGACAATCCGCGCCCGCCGCGCGTTCTCGGTCTCGAGAGTCGCCATGGTCTCGCGGTTCTTGGCGGCGAGGTTCGCAGACCGCGAATAGTGCCGCGCCATGGACAGGGTTTTCTGCCCCAGCAGGTCGGCAATGCGGCGTTCATCGAGCCCTGCCTCGCGCAGCGTGGTCGCAACGGTGTGGCGCAGTCCCTTGAGGGTGAGGCCCGGCTGGATCAGCCCCTCGGCCTCCAGCCCCGTCTTGAAGCGGTGCCAGACGGTGGAGAAGCCGTTGTAGGTCCATTGCTCGCCGCGTGAGTTGGCCAGCAGGGTGGGCGCATCGTGCTGCGGTGCCTGCTTCAGGGCAGCGTGCAGCGTCGGGCCGATGGGAATGGCGACTTCGACGCCGGTCTTGCCCCGCACGCCCCAGATGGTTTCGCCATCGATCTGGTCGCGCCGCAGGTTCAGCGCGTCTGACGGATCGAGGCCGGTGTTCATCAGGACGGCCAGAACCACCTTCACATGCGGCGGCGCGTGTTCGAGGACGGTGTCGCATTCCTCCGGCTCCCACGGGCGGTTGGCGTAGGCGAGCTTGGCTGGACGGGGCTTCGGGATCACGCCGGTGGCGAAGTTGGCGGAGATCAGGCCCTTGGGGATGGCAAAGCGGAAGACCTCGCTCAGGAAGGTCCGCAGCATGTTCGCGCGGCGCCAGCCGATCTTCTGCGCAGCTTTGTCGTGGATGCCCGCCACAAGCGGCGTATCGATCGTGTGGATGGGGGTGTCGCGGATGGGTTCCAGGAAATCGGCGCACTGCCGGTAATCGCGCCGTGTCGCCGGGGCGAGGTTCTTGAAATGCTCGGTCTCGTAGTAGGACTGGATCAGCCCGCCCAGGGTGCCGACCTTCGGCGCCTTCGCCTTGTTCGCCTCGGTGATGGCGTTGATCTTCTCGCATTCGCTGAAAAAGGCGGCCGATCCGAGCGGGGCTTTCACAAGGTCGATCTTCTGGCCGGTCTCGCGGTGGTAGCAGCGCATCCGACCGTGGCGATCCTTGAAGATCTTGAAGCCCTTGATGCGCACCGTCGTCATCAGAGGCGCGCCAGGATGGCGTCGTGCGTGGTGGCCTGCGTGCCGGTCTTCACATCGTCGATCCAGAGATCGAGGTCGCGCTTGTCCCAAAGCAGCACGCCCTGGCGCAGTTGGATCGGCTGAACCGGGCAGGCGATTTTGAAGTGCTTGACGGGCAGGCCCGCGTAGCTCGCCGCCTCCGTCTCCTTGAACATGCGCTTTTCGATCACGCTGATATTGAGGTTGGTCGTCGACATGGGCCTCGCCTCATTCTTTGCCGGTTTGCATGTCTGCCTGCCTGACCGGATGACCCGAGGCATAGGCAGCAGTCTGGTTGTCTGCATCGTTGCCTGTGTGCCCGGCTGCCCGTGTGGCGGCTTGCCGGAACTTCTCCCATCCGCTCATGGTCAGCAGGCGGGTCTTCGGGGATATCGCGAGGTATTCCAGCCGCCCCTCGTTCATCAGCGCACGAATTTGCGTGACGCTGATGCCAACGGCCTGGCTGAGTTCTCTGGGCGAGAACAGCTTTTCCTGAGACAAAACTATCTCCTTTTCGTAAGATGGCACGAATCTTCATGTGTCACCCTAAGGACGACACTTGAGGGCGATGAGAGGCAGATAACGTCCAAATGTGCGTTTAGCATCCATTTGGACGCAACCGCAAGTGGTCTTGAACGAAAGATGGCACAACGCCCCTACGACTATCTGACGGCGCTTGGGGCGCGGCTTGCGATCACACGCAACGAACTCGGCATATCGCAGGCGAGGATGGCCGAATCCCTAGGGATCTCGCTGCGAGCCTATCAAAGCTACGAGCTGGGCAAGCGCTCGATTCCGGTCGAGGCGCTGGTAGAGTTGCATCGGCGGTTTCAGGTCGACCTGTCCTGGGTCCTTCTGGGGATGGAGGCTGCCCGTCCAGGACACGATCTCGCCGCGCTGGAGCGGTTCGAGGTCGCCTTGGACAAGTTCCTGACCACATCCGACATTCGCCTGAAAAGCGAAAAGCGCGGGGCCATCGTGGCCCGCTGGTATCGGTCTCTTCTCGAAGGAAAGCCGATCGACATGGACGACGTCCGTACCTGGATAGAATTGCTCACGGAGTGAAACGAGTGCTGGAAGCCTCCCCGCGGTGGAACCGCCAACGACTGGCGGTACTGGAAGCCGTCGAACTTGACCTGAACCGCATGTTTTCAGTTTTGTATTTTTCGTCAGTAGCTTGTGCTGTGGTCTACATGGCGGGATGGCTTAGATTCAATCTCTTGGACCTTCCCGTGGGGCCACTGTCATTTCATACAACCCTCACCCTAGGGCTTACCGCTGTTGCGGGCCTAGGCTTCGCGCTGCTGCTGCCTACGATCGTCGTAGCCGCTGGAATTGAGCGAAAGTTGCAGCGGCGGATACGCCGGTTTGACCCGCAGGCGGGCTCGACCACCAAGCATCGCTTGATTGCAGTGCAAGCATTGCCTAATTTGAAAGAAGCAGTGGGAGGCACGCATGGGCAGCATCACCATCAGAAACCTTGACGACGACGTGAAGCGCCGCCTGCGCGTGCGGGCGGCCGAGCATGGTCGATCGATGGAAGAAGAAGCGCGGGAAATCCTGCGCCAGGTGGTCACGCGGCCAACGCCGCTGCGCGACCTGGGCCAGTCCATCCATGCGCGGTTTGCCGAGGTCGGAGGCATCGATCTTCCCCAGCCGAGGCGCAGCGAGATGAGACCGACGCCAGATTTCGAGTGACCCATGTTCCTGATCGACACCAACGTCATTTCCGAATTGATGCGGGCCACGCCAGCCCCCTCTGTCCTCAACTGGTTCTCCACCCAAGACCCCTCCACCCTCTACCTCTCTGCCGTGACCGAAGCCGAGCTGCGCACCGGCATTGCCATCCTGCCTGCAGGCCAGCGGCGCGAAAGCCTCAGAGCCGCGCTTGACGCCACGATCGCCGAAGACTTCGAGGGGCGCATCCTGCCCTTTGATACCGATGCGGCCAAGACATACGCCGAAATTGCAGCGGGTCGACGGTCGGCGGGGCGGCCGATCGCGGATGCGGATTGCCAGATTGCGGCGATTGCGCGGGCTGCCGGAGCGGCGGTAGTCACCCGCAACACGCGCGACTTCGATGGCTGCGGAGTTGAACATATCAACCCGTGGGATGAGAACTGATGCAATGTCTTGAAACCGACTCCCGTTGCCAGGGAAGTAGCTGGCCAAGAACGCACATCACCCGCATTGCAACCTATGGATACCGTCTTTGTTACACCAGTAAGAGGACGTTGAAACTGCTCTTCGCCACTGCTCTGACCCAGCCGAACCGCAAAAAATCCACCGCCTTCGGGCACTTTTGCTGGGAAACCAGCCATAAACTGCGGCGCTGCCACGGTCGCGGACAGAAAAATCAAGGGGCGTACAAGTGACCGAGGAACAGAAGAAGAAGCTTGAGCAAAAGCTCTGGGACATTGCGAATGAACTGCGTGGCCGGATGGATGCGGATGAGTTCCGCGACTACATCCTCGGCTTCATTTTCTACAAATACCTGTCCGAACGCCTGCACATCTACGTCGATCAGGAGCTTCTCAAATCCGAAGGCCTTGCCTTCGCTTCGCTCGACGAAACCGACCCGGTCCACCAAGGCATTCTTGGAGCGGTACAAGAGAACTGCATCGATAGCCTCGGTTACTACCTGCGCCCAAGCGAGCTGTTTTCGGAGGTCGCCAGGCGCGGAGCGGAGCCGGGTAGCTTCATCCTTGCCGACCTTTCCGACACGCTGAACAACATCCAGAAATCCACCATGGGCAACGAGTCCGAGGAGGAATTCGTAAACCTGTTCGAAGATCTCGACCTGAACTCCAGCAAGCTGGGCCGCAGCAACGAGGCGCGCAACACGCTGATTTCCAAGGTGCTGGCCCATCTGGAAGCTATCGACTTTGAACTGACCAATTCGAACTCGGACGTTCTAGGCGATGCCTATGAATACCTGATTGGTAAATTCGCGTCCGGCGCGGGCAAGAAGGCGGGCGAGTTCTACACCCCGCAGCAAGTCTCGACCGTGCTTGCCAAGATCGTGACCACCGGTAAGGCGCGGCTACGGTCGGTCTATGACCCGACCTGTGGGTCGGCCTCGCTGTTGCTGCGCGTGGCCCGGGAACTGGGCTACAAGAGGTCCAACAAATCCGTGGGCGAGTTTATCGGGCAGGAACTGAACCGCACCACCTACAACCTCGCGCGGATGAACATGATCCTCCACGGGGTGCATTACCTAGATTTCGACATCCAGCAGGAAGACACGCTGGAACACCCCCAGCATATGGGCCAGACGTTCGAGGCCATCGTCGCCAACCCACCCTTCTCGGCAAAATGGTCGGCCAACAAGATCTTTGAAAGCGACGACCGCTTCGCCGAATACGGTCGTCTCGCGCCCGCGTCCAAGGCCGATTTCGCCTTTGTCCAGCACATGCTTCATCACCTGGACGAGGACGGGACTATGGCGGTGATCCTGCCGCATGGTGTGCTGTTTCGTGGCGGGGCCGAGGGCGCCATCCGCGAATTCCTGATCCGGCGTAACTGGCTGGATGCGGTGATCGGTCTGCCGGAGAACATTTTTTACGGCACGGCCATTCCCACCTGTATTCTGGTGCTGAAGAAATGCAAGGAAACCGAGGACGTCCTGTTCGTCGATGCATCAACCTGTTTCCAGCGCGGGAAAAACCAAAACTGGCTTGGCGAAGAAGACGTAAACCGCATCGTTGAGGCCTATCGGACCCGTGCCGAGGAAGAGCGGTTTACGCATCGGGCCCTTTTGGCCGAGATCGAAGAAAACGATTTCAACCTCAACATCCCGCGCTACGTCGACACCTTCGTACCGGAACCGCCCGTCGATCTGGAGGAAGTGACGCTCCGCGTCGAACAGATCAATCTGGACATGCGCGAGGTCGACGAGGAACTGCGAGGCTTCTGCGCCGAGCTTGGTCTGGAAGCTCCGCTATGAGGCCACTTGTACCGGAACTTCGGTTCCCTGAGTTCAAAGGACCATGGAAACCTGCGCGGGCGGGCGATGCCTTTCGCAACAGCAAGTCGAAGGGCGAGGCCGGACTGCCGATCTATTCCGTAACTCAGGACCGCGGCCTCGTCCGCCGCGACAGCCTTGAAAGGCACATGGGTGCGGATGCGGCGGATGAAACCAACCTGCGCGCTCAGCCTGGGGATCTCGTCTACAACATGATGCGGATGTGGCAGGGCGCGGTTGGAATGGCATCCGAGGAATGCATGGTCAGCCCAGCCTATGTCGTTCTGTCACCCAGGAAAGGCGTGTCCTCGAAATTCTTCGACTACTGGTTTCAGAACCGGCACATGCTGCACCAGCTTTGGGCGTATTCGCACGGGCTGACCAACGACCGCTTACGCCTCTATTATCAGGACTTCGCCAAGATTCCGCTCGCTCTGCCTGATCAGCCCGAACAGGAAAAGATTGCGGCAGTTCTGGACGCCACTTCCCGAAAGATTGCCCTTTTGACCAACAAGAAAACCGCGCTGGAGGACTTCAAGCGCGGGTTGATGCAGCGGCTGTTTTCACGCGAGCTGCGCTTTACCCGCGACGACGGCAGCGCCTTCCCGGATTGGAAGGAACGAAAGCTTTCGTCGCTACTCAAAGAACATAAGCAGAAAAGCGACGGCACGGAAGCTGTCCATTCTGTATCTGTAGTGCATGGCCTTATCGACCAAGTTGCCCACTTGGGCAGAAGCTATGCAGCCGAATCCACATTGCACTACAATAGAGTTAATCCAGGCGATATCGTTTATACGAAGAGCCCAACTGGTAAATTTCCTTTTGGTATCATCAAGCAAAGCCAGATTGCCTATTCCGCAATCGTTTCACCACTGTACGGTGTATTCCGGCCCAAGACCCATCAGATTGGAATGTTTCTGGACGTTTTTTTCAGCTCAGAGAGCAATACGGAGAGGTTTCTGAGGCCCTTGGTAAACAAAGGTGCAAAGAACACGATGAACATTAACAACAGCACTTTTCTTTCTGGAAAAGTCTGGGTTCCTGTTGATCCCGAAGAAATCCAAAAAATAAGAGACTTGTTCAGCTCGGTCGACAAGAAAATTCTCTGTCTATCAACGAAGATTTCCGAGATGGAGGCGTTCAAAAAGGGCCTTCTGCAAAAGCTGTTCGTTTAAGGTTTGCCCCAGAGGTTTTCATGAATACCCAGTCCGAAGCCCAGCTTGAGAATGCCTTGATCCAGCGTCTGAACGATCTGGGCTGGGCCTCGGTCGCCATTCCCGACAATGCGGCGCTTGAGGCCAATCTGCGTGCGCAGCTTGAGGCGCATAACGGGCTGCAATTCTCGGATGGGGAATTCCGCACCATCCTGAACCATCTGGGCAAAGGCTCGACTTTTGAGAAGGCCAAGACGTTGCGCGACCGCATGGCGCTGCAACGCGACGATGGCACCACGGCCTATGTGCAGTTCTTCAACGGGCGTGAATGGTGCCGCAACCGCTATCAGGTGACACATCAGATCACGCAGGAAGGTCATTACAAGACCCGATATGACGTGACGCTACTGGTGAACGGGCTGCCGCTGATCCAGATCGAGCTGAAGCGACGCGGGATCGAGTTGAAAGAGGCCTTCAACCAAATCAACCGCTATCACCGTCACAGCTTTGACGCGGGCAATGCGCTGTTCCAATATGTGCAGCTTTTCGTGATCTCGAACGGGGTAAACACGAAATACTACGCCAACAACCGGCATCAGGATTTCAAGCAGACGTTCTTCTGGGCGGATGAGGACAACACGCCGATCACGCGGCTGGAGGCCTTTGCCAACGCCTTCCTTGAGAAGTGTTTCGTGTCCAAGATGATCGCGAAATACGTGGTCCTTCACGAAAGCGACCAGGTGCTGATGGTGCTGCGGCCCTATCAGTACTACGCCGTCGAACGGATCCTCGACCGGGTGATGAAGGGGCGCAAGAACGGCTATATTTGGCACACGACCGGTTCGGGCAAAACGCTGACCAGCTTTAAAGCCAGTCAGGTGATCGTCGAGAACCCGAAGGTCGCCAAGGTCGTGTTTGTCGTGGATAGGGCCGATCTGGATTACCAAACGACGAAGGAATTCAACTATTTCTCGCCCGGCTCGGTCGACGGCACCGACAATACCACGGCGCTGGTGGGTCAGATGGCCGATCCCGACACCAAGCTGGTGGTTACGACGATCCAGAAGCTGAACACGGCCATCACCCGCGAACGCCACGCAGCGGCGATGGAGGCGCTGAAAGATGAGCGGATTGTGTTCGTCTTCGACGAATGCCACCGCAGCCAGTTCGGCGACACCCACAAGAATATCGTGGCGTTTTTCTCCAAGGCGCAGATGTTCGGTTTCACCGGAACACCGATCCTGAAGGAAAATGCCATTGGCAAGCGCACGACCGCAAACCTGTTCGAGGAATGCCTGCACCGCTATGTCATCACTGATGCCATTCGCGACGAAAACGTGCTGCGCTTTTCCGTCGAATACTGGGGCAAGCTGCGCCGTAAGGACGGGACGTTTATTGGGGACGAAGAGGTCTCCGGTCTCGACTTGAAGGAGTTCTTCGAGAGCGAAAAACGGATCGACGGTGTGGTCGACTGGATCATCGAGAACCACGACCGTAAGACGCATAGCTGCGATTTCTCGGCAATCATGTGTGTGGGATCCGTCGATGCGCTGACCAAGACTTACGAGGCGTTTCAGCGCAAGAGGGCTGAGGGCAAGCATGACCTGAAGGTCGCCACGATCTTCACCTTCGCGGCCAATGAAGAAGACGAAGATGCCAACGGATTGATTGGTGAACCCGATGTCACCGGCGGCCCAGTCAGTGCGGCCACCCAACACAGTCGCGACAAGCTGGCCGGCTATGTGGCCGACTACAACACGATGTTCGGCACCAACAACAGCGTGAAGGACGGGAAGGCCTTCTACGTCTATTTCAAGGCGCTGGCGAAGCGCATGAAATGGCGCGACCGGAAGGATTTCATTGAAGGCCAGGGCATCGACATCCTGCTGGTCGTCAATATGTTCCTTACCGGGTTTGATGCCAAGACCTGCAACACCCTCTATGTCGACAAGAACCTGCGCTTTCATGGGCTGATTCAGGCCTTTTCCCGAACGAACCGGATCCTCGGGCAGAAGAAATCGCAGGGGAATATTGTCTGCTTCCGCAACCTCAAGGCCAAGGTGGACGAGGCCATCGCGCTGTTCTCGAACAAGGATGCTGACGAGACAATCCTGATCGCGCCCTACCAAGAGTATGTTGACCGCTTCAACGGGGCGGTGATGGAATTACTCAAGATTGCACCGACACCGTCCGCCGTGGACAAGCTGGTTTCAGAGGACGACATTCTCGCCTTCGTGCGCGCCTTCCGCGAGCTGATCCGCATCCGCAACGTGCTGACCAGTTTCACCGAGTTCAGTAATGACGACCTCTCGCTGGACGCACAGCGCTTCGAGGATTTCAAGAGCAAGTATCTGGATATCCATGACCGCATGAAATCGGATCGGGATGACGATCAGAAGGCTTCCATTCTCAATGAGGTCGACTTCGAGCTCGAGCTGATCCGGCGCGACAATATCAACGTCGCCTATATCCTGGCTTTGCTGGCCTCCGTCGTCGCGGAGCAACAGGACGCCGAGGATGTGCTGGATACTGTGAGCAAGACCAAGACCATTCTCGATCTGCTCGGGTCAGAGCCTCGCCTGCGAAGCAAACGCGAACTGATAGAAGAATTCATTACTGCCTACCTGCCGACAATGAAAAGCGCCGAACAAACTACTGCAACGTTTGAGGGTTTCTGGGCAGAGAAGCGTGAGGCGGCATTTCAAAAGATTTGCGCGGAAGAAAAACTGGATCGCGAGGGTTTTGCAAGGTTGCTGGAAGCATATCAGTTTTCTGCCAAGCGCCCGCTGACCGATCAGGTGATTGCGATCATGATCGAAGTACCAGGCATTCTTCAACGCAAGCCCTCTGCAGAGCGCGTCGTCGCGCGGATGATTGATCTAATTGATACCTTCGATGAAGGAATGGGGATGATCTGAGTGCTGCGCAGACCAAAGAAGATGAGATTGGTAGGAGCGGAAAGCTGTCTGTCGGCGGCCCCGCACGGATGCTGCGGCAATTTCAGCGAAGCAGACGCGCGTGCGCGCTACAGCGAACGCCCTGTCTTACAGTCATTGAAGGACCGTTGGTGATCTGCCAAGTCAAATTTGAAAATAGCGAACTTCCCAGTCTTCAGAATAATCTTGGAAGTTGCGGCTCATCACGCTAGGCATTTTTGAGGGAGACATCTTGCCGACAGCGAAAACAATCACCATCGCGGAGACGATCGACTTGCTCGACGGTCCGCTGAGCAGCTTCTCCGAGGGTTTCCAGGCCGGGCTGTACGCTCTCTGGTTGGGATCGGGCATTTCGCGTGAACGCGTAGTTGGGCTGGACGGTGTACTGGCCAAGCTGCTCGAGAATCTGCGCCTCCGCATCACGGGAGCCGATTGCGAGCACCATCGCGCCTTCAATAGGATCCTTGGTTTCGCTGAACTGTCTGCCGACGAAATGGCGCACATCGATCTCAACCAGACGGTTGCGTCCTGGCCGATCCACGCCGTCCTCATCGACCGGCTCTGGGACAAGTACTCGAAGGTTCTGGGCACCGAGGTTCAGGGCCAACCCTTCGACTACCTTCTTTGGGACGTCCTTGACTTTCCTACGACATTTGCCGCGCAGAAGGCTGATGCCGAGCACCTGACGATTGCAATGCTGGTTCTCGAAGGCGTGGTGTCGGATCTAGCGACGGCCAACTGGGACGGCCTGCTGGAAGCGGCAATGGTAGAACTCGGTAGGCCGAACGAGACATTTCGCGTCGCGGTTACCGGTGGCGACCTGCACGGACCGCCAGGAATTGGGACGTTGTACAAGTTCCATGGCTGCGCGAACCGAGCAATTGAGAACGAAGCAGTGTACCGACCATTGCTCGTAGCGAGGGAGGCAGCCATTACGCATTGGGCGCAGAACCAGCGCTTCACTCAGATTCGGGAACAGCTCAGGGCACTCATTGCTCGTTCAAGAACGCTTATGATCGGGCTGTCTGGGCAGGACACAAACATTCAGCAGCTTTTCGGGGCGAATGGTTGGGTGTGGAATTCCGTCCCAGTGCCAATCGTGTTCGCGGCTCAGGACCTCTCCGATGGCCAAAAATCTATTCTCGAGGGTGCATACCAAGGCGATTATGAGGCCAACCGCGACCAGATACGAGCGGATGCCACCTTACCTGCCTTTGGAAAACCACTGTTGCTAGGCCTTCTTCTAAGCACGTTGTTCGGTAAGCTTGTCGCATGCGTCGGCCTTCTGACGTCGCCAGTCGTCGGTGTTGCGGGGAAGCAGACCCTCGTTGAGGGGCTGAAGGCGCTTGAGCGTGCCGCGGCGCGCGCCGGAAACGCCGACCGCTATGAGTGCGCCCGGACAATCGCCAGGTTGATCGGCAGGGTTTCCGAGCAGTTTCTCGGGGGCCCGGGTAGCGCCGGGCACCGCCCCTACATGCCGCTGAGTTCGCAGCCAGCGCATTTGATGCAGCACGATCCGGCAATAGGATTCTCCGGCCGGCCAGAAGCCGCTGCCGCACTTGGGCTGATTGGACAAGGCCTTGCCGCCGACAGATGGTCCGTCGCGGTCGACGATCCGGAGCAGCCGACGAGCGGGGCACTACGACTCATCGCCCCCGCGGCCGGGGCCCGCGTGTTTTTCGCCGCCAATGACGAAAACATCAACCAGCTCGTCGCTTCTGGGGCGTTCGATGAGGAAGATTCGGATGTTGTCGTGATCTGCTCGCGCAAGGTAACGCCCAGGTAACAACGAAGCCCGTTTGCTTCATGGCGGACACGCAAGGCACCTTCGCGCTATGTTAGCGTGAGTGACTTGCTCGACGGCTCAGCCTCGTTTGACGAGGTCCAGATCAGGTTTAACAATGAGGTCGGACTGTGACGAAAGCGGAAACCCGCGATCTCTATGTTGGCCTGGGCGGCGGATGCGAGGGCTCAGCGTCGATCGACGACGTCCAGATTAGATTCAACTCTGAGGTCGGGTTATGACGACAGCGGAAACCGTCTTCGAGATTCTGACGCAGGAGGGTGGCTATCGCTCCCTCGGGAAGCCGATCAAGATCGGTTCCCAATCGTTCGATTTTACTTATGTCCTAGTAGCCGGAGTACGGGCCAACGACCTTGTGATTGTGATCGAACTCACGGGTGCGTCAGACGATGCACAAGTAACGCGGTCGGTCCTAGCTTTTACCCGTGCGCTGGATGTGCTGGGTTCGAGGCGATCGGTCACCGCTGTTCTCACATCAGGTCAGGCGGACACCGACCTTGTGAACTCGATCAGTCGTGTTTGCCGAGTGCTGCCAGTCGGCGCACCGAGCGGACCGATGGCGGAAGAATTGGTGCGGGACTGGTTGGCCGTACTGCTGCCGCTGAAAAGCCCTCCGCCGGTCGAGCACCTGGCGGACTGGAAGGCCTGCCTCGAGAAGCAGCTTGAAGATACAAATGACGAAAACATTGTCGGCCGTTTCATTCGGCTGGCCGAAGAGGGCAAGGAGTCCGTGGAAGCGGCGCTGGCCCTTGAGATTTCGACATTCGCCGACCAGGCGCTCGAGGATGGAGCCGCACAGTCATGATCCCGCGCTTGAAGTCGCTATCGATCCAAAATTTTCGTACCATACGCGGATCGGTGGTCATTCCACTCGATGCGCAGGTGGTGCTGGTTCACGGTACCAACGGCATGGGCAAGACCAGCTTGATGTCGGCCATCGAACTCGGCCTTACTGGCTCCATCTCTTACCTCGAAGACCAGTCGAAGTACCACGATTTCCTCACCCATATCGACACGGCTGGTGGCTCCATTCAGCTTGCCGTCGAAGGGATGAATGGCCGCTCTACCGGGGTTGGCCGGGTCAAGTTCGATCCGGGTTCATTCGACGCGATGCCGGCGCTCAATGCGCCCGATGCCACCTTCTTTTCAGAGCGGTGCTATCTGCCTCAGGCCGTGCTAGGTCGCCTGTTGGACATCTACGATCAAAAGAAGACCACGAACTCGCGGCTGACAGAGTTTGTGAAGGAATTGCTGCGGCTTGACGCGCTCGACGCCTTGGTGGACGGTCTCGACCATGCGTTGAACGTTACACGGATCCGCAAGCTTGTGCCGGTCTACAAGCAGCTCGAAGAGGCTCGCGACCTAATCGACAAGCAACTCGAGCGCGAACGGTCGAGTGTCGAGTCCGCCCGACAGGCGACAACTCAGCGCATCACCCGCGTCAACGAGCTGCTCGCCGTGTTAGTCCCCAATGCAGTGCCGGTCGATGTTGGGTTTGATTTGGCTGCGCTGCGTGTCCGGGTCGGAGACCGGGACAAGGACCAAGCCGAACTCGCCATTGTCACCCAGCAGAGCTCGGAGGTGAGCTCGTTGCTTAGCCGTTTGGAGCAGACCTCGGCGCGAAGTCCCGACGCCGAGATTGCGGCGCTTGAGCGCGATGCTGCCGCCATTGGATCGCGGTACGAGACGTGGCTGAACGGTCAGGGAGCGCAGATTACTCAGGCTCTTGACGCCCTCCGAGAGTTTCATTCGGAGCTGTCGCCACCTGATGGCTCCAGCATTGAGGATCTGGTCCAGGATGCCCTGAGCTGGTGCATCCACGAGGATGATCGCTGCCAACGGTTGCTGGACCAGCACGGCACCGCGAGCCAGCAGCTGACGTCGGCGACAACAACAATCCAGAGGGCGACGACCCGCATTGGTGAGATTAACCAAGCGCTCGAAATGGGCGCCAAGGATGCGCGAACCTTGGCCGCTGCCCTTGCAGGAATTGCGCCGCATGTCGAACAGGATTTGTGCCCGGTCTGCAACCGCGACTATGCGGAGGTCGACGGTGGCTCCCTCACCGCGCACATTGCTGCCACGATAGCGAACCTCACTTCAGAGGCAGGGCGCCTGCAGGCGCTCTCGACAGAGCGTGCGGCGGAGAGCGAGCGGTTGGCGATGGCCCGGCGGGATGAGGCGACTGCCGAGCGGCTGGTGCTGCAGCCCGTCGCGCTCGTCAATCTGCGTCATCGCCAGTCTGCGATCGCGTCGATCAGGTCAAGGCTGGAACCGCTGCGGAGTGACGCAGCTTACGGACAGAGCCTCTTTGCCCACCTCGACATTGCTCGTCGGAATCTTGCGGCTGCGAGACGGGCACAGCTACAGTCGGAGTCCTTGCTTCCGGAAATCAATGCCGCAGTGGAAGGGGCAACGGGCCAGCCGACGACTAACTTTTCGGGCCTGCGCGAGGCTCTTGAGGCGGCCATCGTAGCACTTTCGGTCCGTCTCAGAACCGTTCAAGCGGCTCTTTCGTCGCGGATCGCCGTCGAGACCGAACTCGAGCAGTATGCCCGCGAGGCTCAGATGCTTTCAGACCGCGTGGCTCGAACTGCCGAACTAGAAACGCGCCTTGCGACGATGAAAGGGGCCTTTTCGTCGATTGGTGAGGTCCGCGAGCAGGCGAAGACCATCGCGACAGCGGCGACCCAGGTCCGTTCCGAAATCGTCCGTGATGTCTTCAGCGGGTCGCTCAACAAGGTCTGGCGCGACCTGTTCGTACGGCTTGCTCCGAACGAGCAGTTTGTTCCGCAGTTCCGGCTCCCCAATCGAGCGGATGGAAAGGTGGAGGCGGTGCTCGAAACCTTCCATCGGTCGGGACAGGCCTCCGGCCCCCCAGGAGCCATGCTCAGCCAAGGCAACCTGAACACTGCGGCTCTGACCCTATTCCTCGCGTTGAACCTGTCGGTGCCGTCGCAGCTGCCATGGCTGGTGCTCGATGACCCCGTGCAGTCGATGGATGACGTTCACATCGCCCAGTTCGCCGCCTTATTGCGAACTTTCTCCAAGCGCCTTGGCAAACAGGTGGTGATCGCGGTGCATGAGCGTGCTCTGTTTGAGTACCTGACGCTTGAGTTGAGCCCGGCCTTTGCTGGTGACAGCCTGATCACTGTAGAGATCAGCCGAAATTTCGCGGGGGACGCGGTGGCGCAGCCACACTTCTATGTATTTGAGGAGGACAAAGCCGTTGCTGCCTAAAGCCGAAAGCCGAAAGCCGAAAGCCGAAAGTGATAACGACCGCGCCCAAGTAATCAAGCGTGTCCGACGCCACCCCGCCGGGCGGCATTTGCGCCCGTCGTGCGTCCGCTTAGGGCCGGATGGGCCGCTGACTGTTCCAGTCTACTACTGCCCAGGGAACAAGCCCGGCATCCAATCGCTCGCCAGCCTTGCTGGAAAGCTCAGCCGCAAAGGCGTGCGTTGTGTCTCTGACTTCAGCGCCCCAACCGCCTGCAGTTCCGCCGTGACCTTTCGCGCCTGACGGTCGCTGACGCCGAGGAGGCTGGGCAATGACCCGCGTTCGACCTCGCCCGACATCAGCGCCTCGCGCATGACGATATCTGCGCCTTTGGCCAGCGTGCCCTTGGCCATCTCGGCTTTGCACCAGGTCATGATCCGCTCGCGCAGCCGTTGCGGTTGCATCAGGGTTTCCATGAAGCGGACCTGGTCGATGCAGGCTTCAAGGAAGAAAGTCGCGAATTCGGCCAGGCGCTGTTCGGAAAGGTTGCCCCGGCCGTCGGCACCGCCATGGCGGGGTTCATCAGCGGCCATGAGGCGCTGTTTGTACTCGGCATCCCGGCGGGCGAGGCCTCGCGCGGCGGACCAGAGGCCATCGGAGCCGACGGTGTCGCGCAGCATGGCATGGGCGACCATGCGCGAGACGCGGCCGTTCAGGTCGACGAAAGGGTGGACCCAGACAAGGCGATGGTGTGCGCAGGCGGTGGCGATGATTGCGCCGCTTCGGCCCTGCAGCCCGTACATCTTGCGCATATGCGCCAGAAGCCGCGGCACTGCGCCGGGGCTGGGGGCGACATGCCTGCCGACCTGGACGAAGTCCGTGCGGAATTCGCCGGGGGCAATCGGGATCTCGGTGCCGTCCGGTTTGCGGACAGTCAGCAGTTCTGGGGACAGGTTCTGGCAGAAGCGACGGTGGATCTCGCGCAGGCTTTCCGGGGCAAGCGGGTGGTCGGTCAGGCCGCCCGTGTCGATCCAACGCTGCACCTCGATATGGGCGACGGCCTCAAGCTGCAGATTCCGTTTCTCGGCATCGGCGCTGAAATCCTTGTTCAGGGCGCGCTCGATGTCGATCGGATGGGTGTTGTGGCCTTCGATCAGGTTCGAGTAGTAGCAGTTCATCGATCGGACGAGATCGGCCAGCGGCGCGCGGATGCCTTCGGGCAAGGAAGATCGGAGCCCTGAGGACTGGCTGGCCAGTTCGACGGCAAGGTCGTTCAGCTGAGCCCGGTACTTTGACGCTTCCTCAGGGATCAGCGGTTCGACGATGGTGATCGCTTCGCCCTTGTCTGCTATGGTGTCGGTCGACATGGCGCCCCTTGATGCTAGGCTTTTGGGCCTTGTACGAGTTCCGGTTTGATTTCCGGGTTCGATGGGTAGCTTACTGCACTTAACACCAATAAAATAGAGAAGAAATCTGTAGCCTGATCACAGGTAAAGATCGTTATGTTCCGCTGCAAGTTCCGTTTTAGGTTCCGTTTCCCGCTGCCCTAAAGTTCATGCCCCCAGTCCCGTTCCCTCAGCGCCGCCTCAGCTGTTCTTCGGCGGCCTTCGCTTGCTTCAAGCTCTCGCTCAGCTGCCTGTCGATCGCCCCTAAGTTCGCGGCTTCGCTCAGCAAGCCACGCAAGGCCGTCATGGACTCGATCTGCGACCGAATGAGCAGCGAGACGCAGTCGGCCAAGCCATCCATCCTCAGCCCCATCCTGTTGGTCGAGCGCGCTTCCAAGGCGCGCAAGGCTTGTGCTGAGGTTTCGGAGGCTGTCGCCAACCGTTCGACGTAGCCAAGCAATTCGCGCTCCAGCGCTGTCAGGGGCGTCTGCATTCATTTCTCCTTTATCTGAATGCACAACACCGATCTCTGATCGCTGATCGCGCATGTCTGAATACTCGCCCGTTCCGGATCGGTCAGAAGGTAGGTCATCCCGCCCTGGTCGATCCGGTGCAGGCCAAGGCGCGTCAGCTCCGACTTCGACAGCATCGCGCTCCAGAACCAGCTCAGCACGAGCAGCGCCGTGATCGCGGCGGTCGCGGTCGCCAGTAGGATCACCGGCGCCAAGGTCATCCAGCGCGTGATCCGGTGCTGGAAGCTCTGTATCGTGCCCGAGGTCGCGTGCAGAAACATGCGGGTATCGGCTTCGATTGTATCGCGCGCGTGCGTCGCAATGGCCGTCAAATCGCTCCTGAAGCTCTGCAGTTGGGATGCCATCAAGGCGGCGTTCTCGTGCCGCAGGGCTTCCAGATCCGCGTTCAGCCTCTCGCTCAGCCGCGGGGTCGGCTTTCCAATCGTCATGGAAGATGTCTCCTTTCAGTCGCCAGCGCTCGCCCGTATCGGGGTCCTGTACGGTGAGGTATTCCTTGCCCGCACGCGGGACGGTGAAGCCGACATCGATCATCAGGGCGACCATGCTGGCGCGGTCGGAGATGGTGCCGACGGAAATCTCGTCGAGGATCCAGCTCTGGACCTCCTCGCGGGTCTTGGCGCGCTGATGGGTTTCAAGGACCGGCTGGACCTCCTGCGCGCGGTGGGCGTCCATCGGGTCGGCCCAGCCGTGGGCCTGGTTCATCAGGTCGCGAAGGGAATCGAAGGCGGTCTGATAGCCGGGCGGGGCGATGTTCAGGCTTTGGCCAGAGGAAAGGTCGAGGCGCGGGGTGCAGAAGTGCAGCTCGACGCGGCCCTCGTGGCTGTGGCGGACCCAGAGGATGTCGAACTGCTCGGGGTCGAGGCCCGCGAAGGCGAGCTTTTCGAAGTCGTCCATGACCTCGGCCTGCTGCGCCTCGGTCGGGGCGTCGTCGGCGGCGAAGCTGATGACACCGGCGCGGTAGGTCCAGGCATGGGGGCTCGCGTCAATCAGCGACTCGGTCCGGTCGGGATTGCCGCGCATGACTTCGGGGCGCGGGTTGCGGATCGTATGCGTGGCTAGGCCAGCCGCATCGCGGATCAGGTCGCGGTTGGCATCGTAGGCCAGCACCTGATCGGCGATCAGGTAGCCGACGGGGCCGGACCCGCGTCCCTGGCCGTTGGGAAAGAATTTGATCAGCATTCGCGGCCCTGGGCGAGGAGCTGGGCAAGCTGGCGTTCCACGGACAGAAGGCGCCGCGCGACCTCGACCGCGTCGATCGTGGGGGTGAGGCCAGCGGCATGGGCGCGGTTCAGCCAGCGGGCGATCTGGTTGAGGTTGCCGCCGATGCGCCCGACGGCCAGCACCAGCGCAGGATCCACGCGCGGGGCGGGCTTGCGGCGGCGGGCCTCGGTGCGACCAAGGGCCTCGCGCAGAAGGGTCGCCACCGGGACCCTCGCCGCTTCGGCCTTTTGCCGAAGCTCGGCCTTTTCGGCCGCCGTGCAGCGGAACACGAAAGTGTCCGTCAGCGCGGGCTTTTCGCGGGCAGCGCCCGCGCCGGTGGGGTTCGAAGGGGAGGCTTGCCACCCCTCGCAAGGCCCCGTGTCAGCAGCGGCAGCGTATGACACGGGTCGCCTTGCTCCCTGCTCATCCCGCATGACGCTGCTCCATCTGCCCGGCGTCCTTCCCGGCAAGACAGCGCAGCTGTCGCACCTGCTCGCGCCAATCCGGGCTTCCCCTTGGCGCGGGGCTTCGGGCTGGAACCCAGAACCCGCGATGGGGACCGTTCACAGCCAAGGGCAGACTTCGGTCGAGCGTCGCCAGCCCCTCCTGCGCCAGACGGTCGTTCCAGTCGCGGGCAAAGCAGATGCCCTGCGGGACGAAGACCAGCGGTGACGGCGGGGCGCTGCAGGCCGGGGCTGTGCCGGATTGCCCCTTCCCGGGCAAATCCGGCGCGGCAGCGGCCGTTCTTGGTTTAAGTTCCTTTTCTTTGTTCGGGGGGCGTTCCTGTCCCCCTTTTGCGGACAGATATGTCCCCTCGGGCGGACAGGATTGTCCCCCTTTCACCCGGGAAAGGGGGACGATCTTGTCCCCCTCCCCCCGCCGCTGCGTGGCGCGCCGCAGGGCATCTTCGGTGGGGCGGTAGCGCGAGGCGTTGCCGCGATTGGTGCCGCGCACCACCGTCAGGTGGCGCGCCATCTCCGGCTTGTTCAACGCGCGCTTCACCGATTTTGCATGCCGACCAAGCGCCGTGCCGATCGTCTCGAAGGACGGATGGCATTCGCCGGTGTCGTGGTCGGCATGGGTCAGCGCCAGATAGGCGGCCACGCGGAAGGCGTTGTCATCGAGCGACTGGTCGAGGACGAGGTCGAGAAGATACTGCAGCTTGACCTGGCAGAAGGGCAGAATGTCAGACATGCAGGCCCCCGGTGATTGCGCCGGAGTCCGCGCATTGGTATCCTGTCAGGACTTTGACTTCGAATGCGCCGTCGAGGTGGGTGGCCGCCCCCTCGACGGTTTTTCTTTGCCCTGGATCGCCCGAAAACCGGTTTGACAATCGCCCCTTAAGTGCTTGATTTTCCGTAGGGGGTTTGACAGGAAAACGCCGCGCAACCGGTTGATTTCCCTCGCCGGTGGACGGATTGAAAATCCGCGTGTCGCTGGTTCGATTCCGGCTCTGGGCACCATTTTGCCTCCCAAAATTCATCTAAGTGATTGAAAACACAAGGAATTCCGGAATTCCTCGCCCTAGTGGGGCAGTTTTTGTATCACAATTTGTATCACACTCGACACTGAGAAATGGCGATTCTGGGGGCGCGAGGGGCGTGGCTCTCCGAGGCCGAAATTCGGTCGATCCGAGAGAGAGTTCGCGGCGATGCGGTGCGTGGTCAGCATGGTCAAGCTTTGGCTCAGGCTCGTTGGCTGCTGCGAGAACTTCGTAGCTGCTGAAAGTCTGTTCTCCTCGAAGACTTACACGCGCTCCGTTTTCGCTAACCCAAGGGCAAATCGGCTGATCAAGCCCAAACACTTTCATTTTTTTTTGACTGTGCTTCCCTGGTGCTTCCTTGTGTTTTGGCAACACGAGATTGGTTTCCGAATGATGATTGCCAGGCATCGTCAACTTGGCCAAACTGCCAGACGTGAGTACTCCCACGTGCGTATCCTTAGCATGTGGGGGCGCGACAAGTTGACAGCAAGGCGTTGAATGACCGAGACATTTTTTTCCCGACCCATTCTAAATTCGCCATATGAGTATCCTGGTCGCCATTGGGAACTAGACCCCGACGGGCAGCCCACTAACCGGATCGTTGAGAAGCGGCGTCGTTCTGATCTGATCACCCCGGTTCCCAAACCCAAGAAGCGGAAGAATTCGAAGAAGGACCAAGCTGAGCTGTTCTTGTCGGACAGTGACGGTCTGTCGTCGGCATCGCAGGAGTACAATCCGACTCCCATTATCAACGAGATACGCACCTACGTTGACCAATGGCGGGCACTGCCGAACCCGAGTGACTGGGGTGTGACGCCTGAGACCGCGCGGTTGCTGCAGCATTGGCGTCACCACAAGTTTGAAGGCATCCGCCCCTTCTTCTGTCAGGTCGAAGCTGTTGAGACGGCAATCTGGCTGACCGAGGTTGCGCCTAAACTCGGCCAGCGCACATCGAAGTTCTGGGAGCATATCAAGGGTGCAAATGCGCAGGCCAACCCGGAGTTGCTGCGGCTTGCGCTGAAGCTGGCGACTGGTGCTGGCAAAACGACTGTCATGGCCATGCTCATCGCTTGGCAAACGGTCAACGCCGTTCGTCATCCGAACAGCAAGACGTTTTCGCGTGGCTTCCTGATTGTGGCGCCTGGGATCACGATCCGAGATCGGCTCCGCGTCCTGCTGCCGAATGACCCGGAAAGCTACTATCGCAACCGCGAAATCCTTCCGCCCGACATGTTGCCCGACATCGACCGGGCCAAGATCGTCATCACCAACTACCATGCCTTCAAGCTTCGGGAGCGATTGAGCCTGGCCAAGGGCACGCGTGAGGCTCTGGCAGGTTGGCGGGGTGAGGAAATCGCGACCGTGGAGACCGAAGGCCAGATGCTCCAGCGAGTCATGCCCGAACTGATGGGTATGAAGAACATCGTCGTTCTGAACGATGAAGCGCACCATTGCTATCGCGAAAAGGTTGCCGATCCAGAGGGTGACACTGTTGACGATCTCTCTGGTGATGAAAAAGCCGAGGCGAAGGAAGCAAGCGAAGCGGCGCGGATGTGGATTTCAGGCCTGGAGGCCGTGAACCGGAAGTTGGGCGTGTCGCTCGTTTATGATCTGTCGGCGACGCCCTTCTTCCTGCGCGGCTCTGGCTATATCGAGGGTACGCTTTTCCCTTGGACGATGAGCGACTTCTCCCTCATGGACGCCATCGAGTGCGGCATCGTGAAGCTGCCACGCGTTCCGATTGCGGACAACGTGCCCGGTGGCGACACGCCCAAGTTCCGCAATCTATGGGAACACATCGGCAAGAAGCTTCCCAAGAAGGGGCGGGGGGCGAGCAAGCTTGATCCGCTCAGCCTGCCGAATGAATTGCTGACGGCACTTGAGGCACTCTACGGCCATTACAAGAAGACCTTCGATCTGTGGCAGGCAGAAGGGATCGGTGTGCCCCCTGTCTTCATCGTGGTCTGCAACAACACGTCCACGTCCGAGTTGGTCTACAAGTACATCTCGGGCTTTGACCGCCAAAACGACGATGGCACAAGTACGCTGGAGAACGGGCGGCTTGAGCTTTTCCGCAACTTTGACGAGTTCGGCAGCCGCTTGCCCCGTCCCAACACCATCCTGATCGACAGCGCGCAGTTGGAGAGCGGAGAGGCGCTGGACAAGGACTTCGAAGCCGCCGCAGCGGATGAGATCGAACGCTTCCGGCGTGAGATCGTCGAACGCACAGGGGACGCGCAGGCAGGCGATAAGATCGAAGCCAGCACCCTGCTGCGGGAGGTGATGAACACCGTCGGCAAGAAGGGCAAGCTGGGGGAGCAGATCCGCTGCGTCGTGTCGGTGTCGATGCTGACCGAAGGGTGGGATGCGAACACGGTGACCCACATCCTTGGGGTGCGTGCTTTTGGCACTCAGCTGCTTTGTGAGCAGGTTGTCGGGCGTGGTCTGCGGCGGCAGTCCTATGAGCTGAACGACGAGGGGCTGTTCAATGTCGAATATGCCGACATCCTCGGCATTCCCTTCGACTTTGCGGCGAAGCCTGTCGTCTCGCCTCCGGCCAAGCCGCGTGAGACGGTCCGCGTTCATGCCGTGAAGCCGGATCGCGATGCGCTGGAAATTGTTTTTCCGCGTGTCGAAGGGTATCGGGTGGAACTGCCAGACGAACGGCTGGACGCTAAGTTTGGGCCTGACCATGTTTTGACTCTGACCCCCGAACTCGTCGGCCCTTCGCGCACTGAGAACCGTGGGATCATCGGTGAAGGCGTCACCCTGACGCTGGATCATCTGGAGGAGATGCGCAGCTCCACACTGATCTACAACCTGACGCAGCACCTGCTTTATGCGAAATACCGCGATCCGGGTGACCAGCCGCGCATGCACCTTTTTGGCCAACTGAAACGCATCGTGCGCCAATGGCTGGATGCGGGCTGTCTGGAGTGCAAGGGCGACACCTATCCCGGACTTCTGATGTACAAGGAACTGGCCGACATGGCGGCCAACCGCATCAAGGCGGCCATCACGGAAACGCTGCAAGGCGAACGGCCCGTAAAGGCCATCCTCGATGCCTACAATCCGACGGGCACCACGGCGCATGTCAACTTCACAACGTCGAAGGAAACGCGTTGGCAGACCGACGCGAACAAATCCCACGTCAACTGGGCGGTCTGCGACAGTGATTGGGAGATCGAGTTCTGCCGCGTGGTCGAGACGAACCCCAAAGTGCGCGCCTATGTGAAGAACCAGAACCTCGGGCTGGAAGTGCCCTATCTGATGGGCTCCACCGCGCGGAAATACATTCCTGACTTCATTGTGCAGGTCGATGACGGGCGCGAAGACCCGCTCAACCTGATTGTCGAAATCAAAGGGTATCGCGGCGAAGATGCGAAGGAGAAGGCCAACACGATGCGGGCGTATTGGGTGCCGGGTGTGAACAACCTTGGAAAGTTCGGGCGTTGGGAATTTGCTGAGTTCACGGCTGTCTATGAGATGGACAAGCAGTTCCGCGCCTTGATCGACACCTATACCGCGAAGGAGGGCGTGTGATGGCCAAGAAACCCATCGAGGTCGAAACCCTCACCCACGATGCCACGCGCAAGAACATTCCGACGGCGGAGTTCGAAAGCCTGATGCGGGATCAGGACAAGACGCCGATCCAGTTGGCCTACGAACGCCGCAACCGCGATCTGGACCCGCAGCTGGTCTGGCGCGGGAAGGATGAGCAGGATTGGTCTGATCTGATCGTTCAGGCACCGCCGCTGTATATTCAGGAGAAGGTCCATCCCAAGGTCATCATCGACGACCTGAAACGCGAAAGCGCCAACCGGGCGAAGGCGGCGAAGGACGCACCGCAGTTCGACATGTTCGCCGATTTCAACGGCCTGCCCGATGCCGAGGCCGCGACGGAGTTCTACCAGCACGATCAGCACTGGTCGAACCGGATGATCTCGGGCGACAGCCTGTCCGTGATGGCCTCGCTGGCGGAGCGGGAGGGGCTGCGCGGTCAGGTGCAGTGCATCTATTTCGACCCACCCTATGGCATCAAGTTCAACTCGAACTTCCAGTGGTCAACTCGTGAGCGCGATGTAAAGGACGGCGACAAGACCCATGTGACGCGCGAACCCGAACAGGTCCGCGCCTTTCGCGACACCTGGAAGGACGGCATCCATTCCTATCTGACCTACCTGCGCGACCGTTTGACTGTAGCCAGAGATCTCTTAAAGGAGAGTGGAAGCATCTTTCTTCAAATTGGAGCTGAAAACGTCCATCGTGTGAGAGCAGTCATGGACGAAGTGTTTGGCGAAGACAACTTCGTATGCTCGATTTCAGCTCAGAAGACTGGCAGCCAATCTGGAGACTTTCTTCAGGCCACAAGCGACGCTGTTCTTTGGTATACGCGCGACAAGAATGCGGCATCTAGAAAGTTCAGGCCACTGTTCCTCGAACGGATTGGCGAGGATTCTAACGACTTTGTAATTGATCGTGAGGACTATAGCGCCAACCCGTTGACCTCAGATGGTGTTAGATCAACGACCACATGTGATTTCTCATGGGAAGGCCGAGTGTTTCATCCCGGAAAAATGTCTCATTGGAAGGTGGTTCCCGAGGGATTGACGAGAGTTGGCAAGACTGGCCGGATCGTTCCCCAGAAAACGCAAATTCGCTTCAAAACTTTCTTTGATGATTATCCTGTCAAAAGACTAGGTGATTATTGGAACGATCTCGGAGGTGCTACTGGAAAGATTTACGTTGTTCAAACTACGCCAAAAATGGTTGAGCGATGCATTCTGATGACAACCGATCCAGGTGATTTGGTGCTTGATCCCACCTGCGGATCGGGCACCACAGCCTATGTAGCAGAGCAATGGGGGCGGCGTTGGATCACCATCGACACCAGCCGCGTTGCAATTGCCCTCGCCCGGTCACGCCTGATGGGCGCGCGTTATCCCTACTACCTGTTAGCCGACAGCCCCGAAGGCCAGAAAAAAGAAAGCGAAGTCACCCGTAGCCCGCGGAAGACTGCTCCTACCCACGGCAGTATCCGTCAAGGCTTCGTTTATGATCGTGTTCCTCACATCACCCTTGGTAGGATAGCTGACAACGCCGAGATCGACGTGATCTGGGAGAGGATGCAGCCTGCGGTGGAGGCGGCCATCGACGCGCTGAACGCGGCCCTTGCAGGCCACCCCGACCCGTTCAAGGTGGAAACGGGCGGCCGCGCGGGCGCGAAGATCGACTTCCGCGCGAATGGTGAGGTGAAGCTGCCCTCTGGCGAGATGGCCCCCGCGAACGGGTTGATGGAATGGGAAATCCCGCGCGAGGCGCCGAACGGCTGGCCCGCCGCCGCGCAGGCCGCCCTGGCCCGGTTCTGGGAGGCGCGGATCGCCCGCCAGCGCGAGATCGATGCCAGTATCGCCGCGAAGGCGGAGTTCGAATACCTCTACGACAAGCCCTTCGCCGACAAGGACAAAGTGCGCGTCGCCGGCCCCTTCACTGTGGAAAGCCTGTCGCCTCACCGCACGCTGGCCGTGGATTGGGATGACGAGCTGATCGACCTGCACGAGGCCGCCGAAGGCAAACGGAAGGCCGCCGAAGCCCCGCGCGACTTCACTGACTTCGCCCATATGATCCTGGAGAACCTGAAGACTGCTGGCGTGCAGCAGGCGCATAAGGAGGACCGGATCACCTTCACCAGCCTGAAGGGGTGGCCTGGCAACTGGATCGCGGCCGAGGGAACATTCATGGAAGGCGACGTGCAGCGCCGCGCGGGTGTGTTCATCGGGCCCGAGTTCGGCACCGTCTCGCGCCCCGACCTTGTGGCCGCGGCGAAGGAAGCAGGGGATTTGGGTTTCGACGCGCTGATCTGCTGCGCCTTCAACTATGACGCCCACAGTTCGGAGTTCGACAAGCTGGGCCGCATCCGCGTGCTGAAGGCGCGAATGAACCCCGACCTGCATATGGGTGGGGAGTTGAAGACGACCCAAGCGGGGAACCTGTTCGTGATCTTCGGCGAGCCGGATATTCGGATCACCGAGGTGGGTGACGGGATGGTTCAAGTGCAGGTCTTCGGCGTGGACGTCTTCAAGCCCCAGACCGGGGAAGTGGAGAGCGAGGGGACGGACGGCATCGCGCTGTGGATGCTGGATACGGATTACAACGAGGAGAGCTTCTTTGTCCGCCACGCTTATTTCCTTGGGGCAAACGACCCTTACAAGGCACTGAAAACGACGCTGAAGGCGGAGATTGATGAGGAAGCGTGGGCGACGCTGAACTCTGACGTCTCGCGCCCGTTCCCGAAGCCAAAGTCGGGGCGGATCGCGGTGAAGGTGATCAATCACCTTGGGGATGAGGTGATGAAGGTTTTTGCGGTGGGGTGATCATGGATCTGTCTGACAAGCCGTATTGGTTCAAGGTCGTAGACTTCCTTCAGCAGAACTGGGCTGTCATTTCGACGGAAGCCGGAATGGCAAAGGTGATTTTCTTTTCAGATACTTGCGGGATATTTGATGAACTGACCTTCCCGTCATCAACCGAAGCAGAGAGCGCCCTTCGACGCAACGGCTTCAACACTTACGACGACGATGTGGAAGCGCAGAAACTCATCCGTAGACCAGTCGGGACCTTCCGGCCCGTTCCTCATCCGAATGGCCCGATCTACAGCAGTGGCAGGTTCTGGCGATGATGGAATTCCGGATCGCCGATACGTTCACAGACAGTCTTGGCCGTCTGACGGCGCAAGAGCAGAAGGCGGCCAAGACCACCGCTTTCGACCTGCAACTGGACCCGACCTCGAACGGCCTGTCCTTCCACAAGCTGGACCGCGCCAAGGACTCGAACTTCTGGTCGGTGCGGGTGAATGCCGACATCCGGATCATCGTCCACCGCACCGCTGGCAGCATCCTGCTGGTCTATGTCGATCACCACGATAATGCCTACAAATGGGCGGAAAGGCGGAAGATCGAACGACACCCGACGACGGGCGCCATGCAGTTGGTCGAGGTGCGGGAGCGGGTTGAAGAGATTGAAATCGTCAAGCCGAAGGCGGAAGCAGCTGGCGTGGCGCCAGTTGCCAAGCCTGCGGTGCGTCTGTTCGACAACTTGCGAAAGTTCGAGTTGATGGCGTTTGGCGTGCCCGAGGAATGGGTGAACGATGTTCGTGCCGCCACCGAGGACACTTTGTTCGATTTGATCGAGCATCTGCCGCAAGAGGCACAGGAAGCGCTACTCAAGCTCGCGGTCGGCGAGAAACCGGAACCGCCCGTGCAGCAGCCCGAAACGGCCGATCCTTTCGCGCATCCGGACGCGCAGCGCCGCTTCCGGGTGCTGACAAATGTGGAAGAGTTGCGGCAGGCACTGGATTACCCGTGGGACAAGTGGGCGGTCTTTCTTCATCCGGCGCAGGAAGACCTGGTCCGCCGCAGCTTCAACGGACCTGCGCGGGTGTCGGGGTCAGCGGGCACGGGCAAGACCATCGTTGCACTGCACAGGGCAGTGCACCTTGCCAAGGAGAACCCGAACGCGCGCGTCCTGTTGACGACGTTCTCGAAGCCGCTGGCGAATGCGCTGAAGACGAAACTGGTCAGCCTGACTGCAAGTGAGCCAATCGTTGCCGCGAGAGTTACGGTGAAACCAATCTCTTCCGTAGGCTACGACCTTTATACTGAACGGTTCGGGCAACCTAACCTTGCATCAGCGGCGATTGTCCGCAGCAGTTTGCAGGAAGCGGCGAAGTCGGTTGAAGAGAATGGTTTCCCTCTCCAGTTTTTGCTGAACGAGTGGATGGATGTTGTGGATGCCTGGCAGCTGAAGACGTGGGAAGATTACCGCGATGTATCTCGGCTTGGTCGGCGCACGCGGGTTGGGGGCAAGCAGCGGGAGGTTCTTTGGCAGATCTTCAGTCAAGTCCGCCAACGGCTTGATGAACGGAACCTCGTGACATGGTCAGATGTTTTCGGTCGCGTTGCTGCCGCGCTGTCTGTGAACGACCGAAAGCCGTTCGATTTTGCGGTCGTTGACGAAGCTCAAGACCTGAGTGTTGCGGAAAGCCGTTTTCTGGCAGCACTTGCGGGGAACAACCCGAACGGTTTGTTCTTTGCAGGCGACTTAGGGCAACGGATATTCCAGCAGCCGTTTTCCTGGCGTTCCTTGGGTCTCGATGTAAGGGGCCGTTCGTTTACGCTTCGGATCAACTACCGCACGTCGCACCAGATCAGGGCCAAGGCGGATCGGCTGTTGCCGAACTCCGTCGCAGATGTGGATGGCAACAGCGAAAGCCGGAAAGGAACAGTGTCAATCTTTGATGGCCCACCGCCCTCCGTTCTCATCTGTCGGACGGTGGATGAAGAAGCGGTCAGCGTGGCTGGGTGGATCACGGAGCGCCTGTCTGAAGGTACAAGACCAGAAGAGATTGGTGTCTTTGTGCGTTCGGAAACCGAGTTGAAACGAGCCCGACAGGCCGTGAAGGCCGCTGGCCAATCAACTGTGGAACTAGGCGATAAGGTTGAAGTGGTATCCGGTTCAATTGCAGTAGGCACGATGCATTTTGCCAAGGGTCTTGAGTTCAAGTGCGCAGTCGTCATGGCCTGCGATGATGAAATCGTGCCACTACAGAGCCGGATTGAAACGGTTACAGATGAGGCCGATCTGAAGGAAGTCTATGAAACGGAACGCCATCTTCTGTATGTCGCCTGCACCCGTGCACGAGACCATCTGCTGGTTACAGCCACGGACCCAGAATCGGAGTTTCTGGGAGACATGGGTCCATAGAGCTATTTTCCGACCAAGACGGCAGGTCATTTTGGAAATCACTCACCATGGGGAAGCGTGGTACCATCATGTTATTGGACCTGTCTCTTGATTTTGAGGCTGGGCCGACTTTCGGCATCTGCTTTTCTGGGCAGCGAAGCTTCGGGAACTTCAGCGAACCGAGCGCCAAGGGGCCTGTTGGATGCCTACCTTAAAGCAGTCTTGGGCACTGGCAGCGCCGTCGAGCGGGGCGCACAGCGGGCGGACGGAAACACCTTTATCGGTCTTCGCCAAAGTCCGAAGCGAACGTTACGGCACCTCGGTCCCACTCAAAGACTTGTCGACTCGAAGAGCTCATATCGGACTGTCGGCCCGGATGACCTTTGGGCCACCCTCGCAGACGCAGGATTGACGATCTGGGCGGAAAGCGGTCGTTAACCTAGCCGTATCGCAGCCGTAGCAATTTAGCGATAGAGGAACCTTGCACCTACGGAAAGTCTCTCGCCGCGATACCGAGGCTGCATAGTAACCCTTCGCGGTGGGCCGTCTTCTTGTGCTGAAGCTTTCCGTTTAGGTCCGA
>JACVZW010000043.1 GCA_014654775.1 Paracoccaceae bacterium
GCTACCACGCTGGATTCACGAGATGAATCCCTCACAGGATTTGTGCAACAAAGCCATGATTGCGGAGAACGTTTCGAGATTGGATTCTGCTACGCTCGATATCAACTTGCTAAACATAGTGGCCGCTGCATTCACGCAGATGGACCACCGTGACCTTCAAGTAAAGATTGACATTAACTCTCCCGGGATTTTCTCGATCACAGATCGGTCGGTTGTTCCCCTGTTAATTTCTGCAATGCTATCTGTGTTCAGCGCTGTCAACTTCGATCCTAAGGCGATTGCGCAAGAGCTTAACGTGGAAGTTATCAACAGCCGAGGCGGCGAGGCTTTATCAGTGTGTAAAGATGTTGAGCGACTCACTGAAAGTATGCTAAGATTGATGACATCTGCGGAGGATGAATTCAAGAAAACATGTGAGTTGCTTAAGGCTGCTCACAATAACACTGGTGCGAAATCTAGTGTGTCGGTTGGAGTTGAGCGTGACCGAAGGTAGCCATTTTTTTGATCGTGCGGAGAGAGCCCTGAGAGCTTTTCTCAGGGCTAGGCTTTTTGTGTTTGTCATTGGCGGTTTCTTTGGGGTTTTAGGTCATTTCTTCTATGGTTTTTGGGATTTCCGATCTGAGAATATGGCCATGTTGCGTGAGCAATACTTGGCTGTTATTGAGAACCAGGAGGCTTTTGAGGCACGTTTAAGCGATATTGATCGCGTGATGAGCGGTTCACCTTTGGAGGGCGGTGGTGCTGGTTTCAGCGAAGCCGCCACTAGGTATATTAGATCAATTGAGACAATCACAAGAGACGTTCCTGAGGCTAGCCCTGCGATAATCGACTATGTTGAGGCAATTTCACAGTTGCGGAAGTATTACGACGAGTCAAATCCTCCATTGCCTCAGTCCAATGAGTGGATGTTGTTTTATGGGGGTTTTCGGCAAGATTTTCAACAGTATGTAACAGCTCGTAATCGCTACTTTGAAGTATTGTCGCGCGAGTTAGGCAGCTATTTCCGCTATGTTAGTAGTTCTTGATCGTTGATTTTGTGGGGCGGCCTGCTCAGGCCGCCCGCCAAACTTCACTACGATAGCAGAAATCAGTTCCGCGCGCGGTCGACCATCTTGCCCTTCGCGATCCAGGGCATCATGGCGCGGAGCTTTTCGCCCACCTTCTCGATCTGATGCTCGTCATTGATGCGGCGGGTGGCCTTGAAGAAGGGCTGACCCACGGCGTTTTCCTGCATGAAGTCGCGCACGAATTTGCCGGTCTGGATGTCGGTCAGCACGGCCTTCATGCGGGCCTTCGTCTCTGCATACGGCAGGATGCGCGGGCCGGAGACGTATTCGCCGTATTCGGCGGTGTTCGAGATGGAGTAGTTCATGTTCGCGATGCCGCCTTCGTAGATCAGGTCGACGATCAGCTTCACCTCGTGCAGGCATTCGAAATAGGCCATCTCGGGCTCATACCCCGCCTCGACCAGGGTTTCGAAGCCCATGCGGATCAGCTCCACCAGACCACCGCAGAGGACGGCCTGTTCGCCGAAGAGATCGGTTTCGCATTCCTGACGGAAGTTGGTTTCGATGATGCCCGAGCGGCCGCCGCCGATGGCGGAGCAGTAGGAGAGGCCGATCTCCATCGCCTTGCCGGTCGCGTCCTGGTGGACGGCGACGAGGCAGGGGACGCCGCCGCCCTTGGTGTATTCGCCACGGACGGTGTGGCCGGGGCCCTTGGGGGCCATCATGATGACGTCGACGCCGGGCTTGGGTTCGATCAGGCCGAAATGGACGTTGAGGCCGTGGGCAAAGGCGATGGCGGCGCCTTCGCGGAGGTTGTCATGGACGTATTGGCGGTAGGTGGCGGCCTGCAGTTCGTCGGGCATGGTGAACATGATGAGGTCGCACCATGCGGCGGCTTCGGCGATGCCCATGACCTTGAGGCCCTCGGCTTCGGCCTTTTTGGCGGAGGGGGAACCGGGGCGGAGGGCGACGACGAGGTTCTTGGCGCCCGAATCGCGGAGGTTGAGGGCGTGGGCGTGGCCTTGCGAGCCGTAGCCGAGGATGGCGACCTTTTTGTCCTTGATGAGGTTCACGTCGCAGTCACGATCGTAATAGACGCGCATTGTGGCGATCCTTTTTGCTGAAGATGGCGGCAGGATAGGGATTTTCGGCGCAGGTGCCGTGCAATGTTTGATGTTTATGGGGTTTTGTGGGAAGGATCATGCGTTGGATTGCGGTTTGGTGGATGGATCATGCTGGACGAGACGGATCGGCGCATCCTGCGGCAGTATCTGGCGGAACCGGGGATGGCGCGGGCGGAGTTGGCGGCGCGGGCGGGGGTGACGGTGGCGACGCTGTGGCGGCGGCTGGAGCGGATGGTGGCAGCGGGGGTGATCCGGGCGGAGCGGGCGGTGATCGACTGGCGGGCGCTGGGCTATGGGGTGGAGGTGTCGTTGCGGTTCACCTTGGACAAGACGGACCCGCGGGCCTTTGACGATTTCATCGCGGCGGCGCGGGAGGTGCCGGAGGTGCTGGCCATTGAGACGTTTCTGGGCCGGGTGGATGTGCGGCTGAACGTGATCGCGCGGGATATGGCGCATTATCAGGAGGTGTATCGGGCGCGCATCCTGACCCTGCCGCATATCGCGGAGGTGGAGGCGTTGATGCTGATCTCCACCATCAAGGAGGGGGAAGCGGTGCCGCTGTGATCGATCTGGATGATGTGGACCGGGCGATCTGCCGGGCCTTGGCGGGGGATGGCGGGCTGTCGGCGGGGGAGTTGGGGCGGCGGTTCGGCCTCAGCCAGCCTGCGGCCTGGCGGCGGGTGAAGCGGCTGGAGGAGGCCGGGGTGATCGCGGGGCGGCGGGTGGAGGTGGACCGCGCGGCGCTGGGGTTTGGGGTGACGGTGTTTCTGGGGGTGAAGCTGGCGGCGCGGGGGCGGGTCAGTCTGGAGGATTTCGAGCGGGCGGTGGTGGCGATCCCCGAGGTGCAGGTGGTGCAGCACGTGCTGGGGTTGTTCGATTACCGGCTGCGAGTCGTGGCGCGGGACATCGCGGATTTCGAAAGGGTCCTGCGGCGGCGGATCATGACGCTGCCGGGGGTGGGGAATGTGGAGGCGAATGTGCTGCTGACAGAGGAGCGGCGGCCGGGGCCTTTGGGGTGAGGGGCGCGTCCTGATCGGCGCGGCGTGCCGCCGCAGGTTTTTCCTGTCGGCTGCGCGCCTTCGCGCTTCGCCTCCGCGTTCAGGGGGCGCTCGCGCCCCCTCGGGGCCATGCGGCCCCTTCACCCCCTGAGGATATTTGAAGACAGAAGATGCTGGAGGGGGTGCGACATGTCGGAAATGGGCTGGCTTCCCACGCGGGCCGCGCCATATTCGGCAGGAGAGAGAGGGAGACAGAGACCATGACCACGCTGCCGCTGGCCCATATCGACCCGGAAGGGTTGCAGGAATTTTCGGTCGTCTTCACGGACCGGAGCCTCAACCACATGTCGGCGCGGTTCCAGGGGGTGATGCGCGATGTGTCGGGCCTGTTGAAGGAGGTCTATAACGGGTCGGCCGTGGCGCTGGTGCCCGGCGGCGGGACCTATGCGATGGAGGCCGTCGCGCGGCAGTTCGGCAAGGGGTCCGTGCTGGTGGTGCGCAATGGCTGGTTTTCCTTCCGCTGGACGCAGATCTTCGACGCGGGCGGGTTCGCGGCGCAGACCACGGTGGTGATGGCGCGGCAGACGGGCAATGACCCACGGGCGCCCTATGCTCCGCCGCCGGTGGAGGAGGTCGTGGCAAAGATCCGGGAGACGAAGCCCGAGGCCGTCTTCGCCCCTCATGTGGAGACGAGCGCGGGCATCATCCTGCCCGATGACTATATCGCCAAGGTTGCCGCTGCCGCGCATGAGGTGGGGGCGATCATGGTCCTCGACTGCATCGCCTCGGGCTGTATCTGGGTGGATATGGCGGCGACCGGGGTGGATGTGCTGATCTCGGCCCCGCAGAAGGGCTGGTCTGCCTCGCCTTCGGCCGGGGTGGTGGTGCTGAGCCCGAAAGGCGAGGAGCGGCTGGCCGCAACGGACAGCAATTCCTTTGCGCTGGACCTGAAGAAATGGCGGGCGATCATGGCAGCCTATGAAAATGGCGGGCATGCCTATCATGCCACCATGCCGACCGACGCCATTCAGGGCTTCCGCGATGCGATGCTGGAGACGAAGGCGATGGGCTTTGCCGAGGCCAAGGCGGCGCAATGGGAGTTGGGGCAGGCGGTGCGGGCGCTGCTGGCCCGCAAGGGCGTGCCTTCCGTGGCGGCAGAGGGCTATCAGGCGCCCGGTGTGGTGGTGAGCTATACCGACCAGCCCGACGTCCAGAACGGGTCGAAGTTCCGCGCCGAAGGGTTGCAGATCGCGGCAGGCGTGCCGCTGCAGGTGGGCGAGGGGGCGGAATTCAAGACCTTCCGCCTTGGCCTTTTCGGGCTGGACAAGCTGAAGGATGTGCCGGGCACGGTGGCCCGGCTGGAACGGGCGGTCGAAGCGGTGCTTTGACATCTTCGCCCGCGCGGCTCGCCGCGCGGGGCGAAAAATCTTCGTACGAAGATTTTTCGGGTGCGAAGAATTTTCGGATGAAAATTCTTCGGCTCAGCGGACGCCGAGGCCTGCGCGCATCAGGGTCTTGCGAACGGGGGCGACGGAGTAAAGCGCGTTCAGCGCCGTCGCGCGGAGGTCCCGCAGGCCTTGCGCGCCCATCATGGAGGCGCGGTTGAGCGCGTCTATGCCCGTCACGCGGGCCTGCACCTCCAGATGGCGGGCGCGGTGATAGGCGTCGAGCATCTTGCGGTCGCCAAGGGTCGTGCGGTCGGTCTGAGCGAGGTCGAGAAGGACGCGCAGATCGGCCAGTGACATGTTCAGACCCTGCGCGCCGATGGGGGGCACGACATGCGCGGCCTCGGCCATGAGCGCGGTCCGTTCGCCCGACATCCGTTCGGCGATCTGGCTGATGATCGGCCAGACAGAGCGGCGGCTGGCCAGCGTCAGGGGCCCGAGGATGTGGCAGGAGCGGGTGTTCATCTCGGCCTCAAACTCCGCCACCGGCAGGGCGGCCAGACGTTCGACATTGGGTCCCGTTTCCATCCAGACGATGGCCGAACAGGGCAGCCCGTCCCGGTCCGGCAGGGGGACGAGGGTGAACGGGCCGCCGGAGCGGTGGATCTCGGTCGAAATGTTGCGATGCGGGATCGGGTGGGTGACGGCGAAGGCCAGCGCTTTTTGCCCGTAGCGCGTGGTATTGACCGGGATGCCCAGCGCCTCGCGCACCGCCGAGGTGCGGCCATCGGCGGCGATGACGAGGCGGGCGGCGATCCGGCTGCCGTCGGAGAGGGTGGCGAGGGCCTCGCTCTCGCGCGTCAGAAGGCGGGTGGTGGCGAGGCCGGGGCGGAAGGAGACATTGGGCAACTCGGCCAGCCGGGCGACCATCTCGCGCCGCAGGAGCCAGTTGGGCAGGTTCCAGCCGAAGGGTTGGTCGGAGATGTCGGCGGCGTCGAAATCCTTGACGATGCGGGGATCGGGATGTTCGCCGCCCGCATCGATGATGCGCATGATCTGCAGGGGGGCGGCATGGGGGGCGAGGCGGTCCCACAGGCCCGCGGCCTGCAGCACGGGGATGGAGGGTTGCAGGAAGGCGGTGGTGCGCAGATCGGCGCCTGCGTCTTCCATTCGGGTCACGGGCCGTTCGGGATCGACGCAGACCACGCGGAACCCCGCCGCGCCGAAGGCTGCGGCAGCAGTGAGGCCCGCCACGCCGCCGCCGGAGATCAGGATATCGGTCGTTTCGCGGGTCATTCTCGCCTCCGTCTTCCGTCTGAGAGATACGCCGGTGGCGCGGGAAGGCGAAGCGACAAAGTGCCCCTGTCGGGGATCAGGGCAGGGTGATCCAGATCAGCAGCGTGAACATCACCGGCACGAAGGCCACCGCGGTGAGGACGAGGGCGGCGAGGCCCCATGTCTGGATCGCGAGGACGAGCAGGGTCAGGAGGATGGTAAGCACGTAGTAGATCGTGCTGATGTCGCGCGAGATGTCGCGGGCGATGTGCCCGACGATGGGGGTCGCATGCAGGATGCGGCTGGCAAGGCTGGGCTGGGCGGGCAGGGCAATGGCAAGGGACATCTGGGACTCCGGTTTCATCGCCCGCTATCTGGGGTGATTGGCTGGGAAGTCCAAGGCGGTCATGCTGCGGTGCGGCGTCGCAGGGGGGCCAGGTCCAGCGCAGAGATTGGTGGGGGCCGGGTGCAAGGCCCCGGGGGGGGGCTGTGCCAGATTCCGCGTCAGCGGTTGGTCAGTCGGGCGAGGAAATCCGACAGGTCGGGGCAGTGGTGGTGGATGTGGTCCGCGGGTTCCGGCTCGGGCGCGATATGGACGGTGCGCATGCCCATGGCATGGGGTGCGGCGAGGTTGCGGGCGTCATCCTCGAACATGGCGGCGGTGGCGGGATCGAGTCGGTCGAGGGCGAAGACCGTCTCGAAGGCCTGCCGTTCGGGCTTGGGGCGGTAGTTGGCGTGTTCCACCCCATAGACCGCGTCGAAGAGCCCGGTCAGGCCGCGCGCGGCCAGCACGCGATGGGCATAGGGCGTGTCGGCATTGGTATAGACGATGCGGCGTCCCGGCAGCGCGGCGATGCGATGGGCAAGCGCGGGATCGGGGGAGAGGACGGAGAAGTCGATGTCATGGACATCGGCGAGATAGGCCTCGGGGTCGATGCGGTGTTCGGCCATGAGACCCGCCAAGGTGGTGCCGTAGAGCTTCCAGTAAGAGGCGCGGAGATGGTCGGCATGGGCGCGGTCGACGCCGAGCGCCTGCATCACCCAATTGGTCATGCGCACCTCAATCTGGTCGAAGAGGCGCATGTGGGGCGGATAGAGGGTGTTGTCGAGGTCGAAGACCCAAGTGCGGATGTGGCGGAACTGTTCTGCGGGCATGGGGGATAGGTAGCCCGAGCAGGCGGGCGCGGCAATGGGGGCGGTTGAAAGGGGCGGGGACGGGGGGTAGTGTCACGAACGGTATACAATCGTATCCGGGCCGGGGCGGCCCGGGACGTGAGCGTGACGGAGGCTACGTGCAGAAGGATGCCTATACGCTGATCCTCGAAGCGATCGAGGCGGGGCTTTACAAGCCCGGGGATCGGCTGGTGGAGTCGGAACTGGCCGAGCGGCTGGGCGTGTCGCGCACGCCGGTGCGCGAGGCGTTGCAGCGGTTGGAGACGCAGGCGATGCTGACGCGCGATGGGCGCAGCCTGATCGTCGCCTCGCTGGACCACAACCAGTTGGCCGAGCTTTACGCGGTGCGGACGGAATTGGAGGGGCTGGCCGCGCGGCTGGCGGCACGGCATGCGACGGATGAGGAGATCCGGGTGCTGAAAGGCATGGTGGAGGATGACCGCACGCTGCTGGGGGGGGATCCGAAGCTGCTGTCCCGGGCCAATAAGCGGTTCCACAAGCAGATCCATCTGGCCAGCCACAACCGGTTTCTGGTGCAGCAACTGGACCTTGTGCATCGGTCGATGGCGTTGATGGCCAATACGTCCTTCGCGGCCGAGGGTCGCGACGAGGTGGCGCTGGCCGAGCATGACCAGATCGTCAAGGCGATCGAGGCGCGGGATGGCGAGGCGGCCTATCAGGCGCTGCGCCAGCATATCAGCAAGGCCTTCGAGACGCGCCTGCGGGTGGAGGCGGGCGAGATAAGGATGCGCTGACCGTCTTCGGCGCGGTGACGGCGTCCGGTTCGGATTCGGCGCTGTGGAACTGGCCGTGGTGGGTCTTGTCCCAGTGGAAGGGGCGCAAGGGCGCTTCGCCGATGGCTTTGACCGTGGCGATGCTGCCCAGCAGGCCATAGGGTTTGAGCAGCAGCAGCCGCCAGCCCGGGCTGGCATGGCCCGTGCGGCGCATAGCCAGCAGGACAAAGGCGAAATCTGCAAGCTGGAGTGCCGCGAGCGACAGCAGCAGCCAGCCACCCGTGATGGAAGGAAGCCAGTCGGGCGGGCCGTTCGGCAGGCTTTGCAGCCAGAGCAGCAGGATGAGCGGGCCTGTCACGCCATGGATCAGCGAGCCGAGCAGCAGCGCCTGCACGGCAAGGAAACGGCGCAGTCCGAGATCGCGCAGGAGCGCGCGGGGCGCGCGCATATGGACCAGCCATGTCATCAGATAGCCCTTGGACCAGCGCGAGCGTTGCTTGATCCACGGGCGCATGCGGCAGTTCGCCTCTTCCATCGTGGTGCTGTCGAGCATGGCTGTGGACAGGCCCATGCGGGCGAGGCGCAGGCCGAGATCGGCATCCTCGGTCACGTTATGGGCATCCCAACCGCCTGCCGCCTCGATCCGGTCGCGCCGCAGGAAGAGGGTGGTGCCGCCCAAGGGCATCGGCAGGCCCAGCCGTTCCAGCCCCGGCAGAAAGAGACGGAACCAGAGCGCGTATTCCATCGTGAAGCAGCGGGCGATCCAGTTGGTGCCGGGATTGTAGAAATCCAGCGCCCCTTGCAGGCAGGCCAGATCGGGCGGGGCGGCGTCAAACATGGCGGCGACTTTGCGCAGCTGATCGGGGGCGGGGGCATCTTCGGCATCCCAGATGCCGATGATGTTGCCCCGGCAGAAATCCAGCCCGAAATTGAGTGCGCGCGGCTTGGTGCGGACGCGGCCGCGCGGCACAGCGAGGACGCGCACCCCTTGCGGCAGGCGTGCGGCGGCGAGGGTGCTGCGGGTGGGGGTGTCGTCTTCCTCGGTCAGGATCAGGATGTCGAGCCGGTCGGCGGGATAGTCGATGCGGGCAAGGCGGGCGAGGAGGCGGGTGGCAATCTCGGCCTCGCCATAAAGGGGGATGAGGACGGAGATCAGGGGAAGCAGGTCATCGGGCAGGGGTGGCGGTCCGCTGGGTGGGCCGTGGCGGAGGCTGGCGCTGCAGGCGGCGACCTTGAGCAGGAAGAGCGCGTAGAGGCTGACCAGACCGATGACCAGAAAGACCGTCAGCGTGGTCTTGGGGGCGAGGAAGAGGCCTGCGAGGGTGGCGAGGACAAGGGCGCCGAAAACGATGGCGATGGCGCGGTGGTTCAGGCTGCGGGCGCTGTCGCGGCCGGGCAGGGCATGTTCGGCATCGTCGGTGAGGGCGGCGCCTGCATGGGCAAGAAGCGCAGCCTCGATCCGGTCGCGCGGACAGGGCAGGGGGCGGATCGCCGGGCCGAAGCATGCGGCAAGGGTGGCGTGGTGGGTTTCGACGGCGGTGGGGCTGGCGGCGAGGATGAGCGTTTCGCCGTCGCGGACCTGCCAAGGCAGGAGGCCGTGGCGCAGGCAAAGGCGGGCGGTATAGCGGGCGATCAGCGCCGGGTCAGGCGGGACGGCGACGGGATCGAAGACGGGCGCGACGCTGCGGGGGCGCGACAGATCGGCGGCATGGCGGAAGGCGGCGGGTGCCTCGGCAAAGCCGCCGCTCTGGGCCGAGGCAGGGGAAGGCTCGGTCAGGGTCTTGGTGGGGCGGCGCAGGCGCAAGGGGCCGCCGAGGGGGGCGAGGCTGGCCATGCGATGAGGCGGGCGCGACGGGACAGCCGCGCCGACCGGGCGGTCGGGAGGTGGGGGGGGCATCAGGTCTGGCTCCTGCGAGGCGGGGCCAGATTGGGCGGGTGAGGGTTAAAGACCGATTAACGGGTGAAGGTTTTCTTGCGATGGTCGCGCAAGGCTGTCCGTTTGGCGGAACGGGCGGTCTGCGGATCAGGCGGCGCGGCGGTCGCGCAGCGCGTCGGCGAAGCGTTCGAAGAGGTAGTAGCTGTCTTGCGGGCCGGGCGAGGCCTCGGGGTGGTACTGGACCGAGAAGATCGGTTTCCCATCCACCGCGATGCCGCAATTGGAACCGTCGAAGAGGGAGACATGCGTCTCGCTCACGCCTTTCGGCAGGGTTTGGCTGTCCACGGTGAAGCCATGGTTCATCGAGGTGATCTCGACCTTCCCGGTGGTGAGGTCCTTGACGGGGTGGTTCGCGCCGTGATGGCCGTGGTTCATCTTGACGGTCTTGGCGCCGAGCGCCAGCGCAAGCATTTGGTGGCCGAGGCAGATGCCGAAGAGCGGCAGGTCGCGGGCCAGCACGCCTTGGATCATCGGGACGGCATAGGCACCGGTCGCGGCGGGGTCGCCGGGGCCGTTGGACAGGAAGACGCCTTCGGGGTTCAGCGCGAGCACGTCCTCGGCTGTGGCGGAGGCGGGCAGGACGGTGACGTCGCAGCCTGCCGAGGCGAGGCAGCGCAGGATGTTGCGTTTGGCGCCGTAGTCGATGGCGACGACGCGGAAGCCGTCGCCCGTGCGCTTGGTATAGCCTTCGGGCCATGCCCAACGCTTTTCGTCCCAGCGGTAGGATTGGGTGCAGGTCACGTCCTTGGCGAGGTCAAGGCCGACGAGGCCCTTCCAGGCGCGGGCCTTGGCGACGAGGGCGGCGATGTCGAAATTGCCCGCCGGATCATGGGCCAGCGCCACATGGGGCGCGCCCTGCTGGCGGATGGCGCGGGTCAGGCGGCGGGTGTCGATGCCGCCGATGCCGATGCGGCCCTTCTGCGTCAGCCAGTGGGTGAGTTCGTCCTTGGACCGCCAGTTGGAGGGTTCGGTCGGGTCCCATTTCACCACCATGCCGGCGGCGACGGGGGTGCCGGTTTCGTCATCTTCGGGGGTGACGCCCACGTTGCCGACATGGGGGAAGGTGAAGGTCACGACCTGACCGGCATAGGAGGGGTCGGTCATGATTTCCTGATAGCCGGTCATGGCGGTGTTGAAGACAAGCTCTGCCACCGTTTCGCCCGTGGCGCCGAAGCCTTTGCCGTAGAAGACCGTCCCGTCGGAGAGTGCGAGGCATGCGGTCGGTTTCGCAGAAGCGGGCATGGGCGACTCTCCTATCGGCAAATTGCGCGGACACTAGTGGGGACGCAGGGCGGGGTCAAGGCTTTGGGGCAAAAGGAATACATAGGTATTTCAATGACTTGGTTCGGAAGGGCGCTGTTGTGGCGCGGCGCGGGACAGGCTATGGTGGCGCTTCATGCCAACCTTTGGGGAAAGGTGACAGATGTCTTTGCGCGAAAGGCTGCAGGCCGCGCTGAAAGAGGCGATGAAGGCGAAGGAGGCGGACCGCCTGTCCACGCTGCGCCTGATCAATGCTGCCATCAAGGACCGCGAGATCGCCAGCCGAGGCGAGGCGACCGAGATGGAGGTGGGCGATCCCGAAATCCTTGCCATCATGGGGAAGATGGTGAAGCAGCGGCAGGAAAGCGTGCGCGCCTATGAAGAGGGCGGACGGCTGGAACTGGCCGAGAAAGAAATGAACGAAATCCGGGTGATCGAGGAGTTTCTGCCTCGCCAGCTTTCGGCCGATGAGGTGGAGGCGGCGGTCAAGGCCGCGATCGCCGAGGTGGGGGCCAGCGGCATCCGCGACATGGGGCGCGTGATGGCGGTGCTGAAGGGGAAATACACCGGCCAGATGGATTTCGGCGCGGTGGGGCCGAAGGTGAAGGACCTGCTGGCCTGAGATCAGGTTTCAATGTGAAGGGGGCGGGGGCCGGATGGCCCCGACGCATCCCAGCCTGGAAGGTTTCCAAGCTTTTGGCGTAAAGCTGCGGGGCTGCGCCGACGCGAGCCATCACGGGCGTCGGTCACGTCCGTCATGTCTGGCCATCAAGGCTCCGTGCGCGGCTCCTGCCCGCTGCGGACGCGTTTTGGTCACGGGCAGGATCAGCCCCTCTTTGCCCACATCGGCGACAGGATCAGGCCTCGTCGGGTTGCCATGATGACAAGCACCACTCCGGCTGCCGTGCAGAGCAGACAGGCGATGATCGAGGCTTCGACGCCGAACGTGCCGCCCGTCATCAGCTCCGGCCCCTCGACCACCGCCTGCAAGAGGCCCGGGGGCATTTCTACCCCCGACACCGCCCCTGAAAAGATCGCGGCCTGCGCGAAGTTCCAAGACATGTGGAGGCCGATCGACAGCCAAAGGCGGCGGGTGAGCATATAGGCGGCGGCCAACAGGAGTCCGGCTTCCAGTGAAACGAAGATGGCACCGATTATGGTTGCGTCCGGATTGCCCAGATGCCGGGCGCCGAAGAAGGCCGAGGTAGCGATCAGGGCAATGAAACTGCCAAGGTATTCCTCGGCCACGCGAAACAGGACACCGCGATAGATCAACTCTTCTAGGAAGGCCGAACTGATGGCGAGCGGGATGAAAGGGAGCATCACCGTCACTGGGTTCATCCCTTCGACGCGGTAATAGCCCAGAAGGAAAAGGACAAGGATCGTTGTCGAGTAGAGCCCGAAGCCCAGAAGCAGGCCCAGCCCGAACTCGCCCCCCGCGCCGGCGGTGGACAATTCGGTGACCGGTCGGTTTTCGATCACACGGACGAAGACCAAGTAGACCGCAAGCGCCAGCGCCACAATAAGCAGCACCAGCGCGAGGGCGGTCGGCGTTGAGTCCTGGTAGGTGTCCATGACGCCGTTGCTGATCCCCATGCCAACGAACAGGACACCGCCCAGCAGCGCAATGCGCAGCAGCGGGAACATGAGGATCCTGCGGATGGTCGAAACGAGGGGCGACGGCGTGGCAGTCATCGTGACGCAACCTTCTGGGTTGGTTCAGGGATGGATCGGGGCGTGTCAGTCTGCGGCGGTCGCGCAATCTTGGGGCGGACCGGTCGGAATAGGGGCGCGGGTCGTCTGACCGAATGCAGTGGCGCAAGCTGGAAGACGCATGCGGCCCTTTCCGTCAGGTCCGCGTCCGGCCCATGCCCGGGAAGGTGGAACTGCGAACCGGTTACCGCGGCCCGGCAAAGGCAGCCTTTCCTTAGCGTTTCCAAATGGGCGGCACGACGTGCCCCCGGCGGATCGCCATCATGAGCAGGATCACCCCCGTCGTGGTGCAGAAGATGAGCGCGAAGAGCGACTGTTCCATGCCGAAGGCCCCCCCCGTCAGCAGGGTCGGCCCCTCGATCACCGCCTTCAGCAGACCCGCTTCTCCGGGCCCACCGGAGACGACGCCGGAGTAGATCCCCTCTTGGACAAAGTTCCAACCCATGTGAAAGCCCATACACAGCCAAAGGCGACGGGTGACCATATAGGCGGCCGACAGCAGCAGCCCGGCCTCGATGCTGATGTAGATTGCCCCGGTCAGCGTGGCGGCGGGGTTCATCAGATGCAGGAAGCCGAAGACGAAAGATGAGGCCAAGATTGCGACCCAACTGCCAAAGAGGGATTCCACCGATCCGTGCAATACGCCGCGAAAGATCAGTTCTTCGAAGGCGCCCGACTTGATCGCCAGCGCCACTGCGGGAAGAACGAATGCTATGGGGTTGAGCCCTTCAATCTTGTAGTATCCAAGCAGGATCAGCGCCAGGACACAGGCCGAGTAGAGCCCCACGCCGGTGAGCAAGCCAATGGCCCATTCGCGGCCTATGCCCGAGGTCGAAAGCTCGTTCACCTTGCGGCGTTCGATGAATTGTCCGTAGGCGATGTAGAGCGCGATCGCAGCCAGAGCGAGGCCAAGCTGGACCGCGATGCTGAGCAGGGGTCGATCATGAAACTGAGCAAGGCGCCCTTCTGCCCACGCCATGAAGTAAAACAACACGCCGCCCAAAACGATCAGGCGGATCAGCGGATGGGCAACGCGCAGCCACATGGGCTGATCGGGGGCAGATGTGTCACTCATGATGGTCCCTTCCCTTTGTTTTTTATTTCAGGCGTCCGCGAAGGTGATCGCCCTCTCCCGTTCCGTCCAAGACCGACGCTTGGGCAGCAAACCACCGCCCTAGGTCGCCACTTGCATCCGGCCTGTCGCCCCTGCCGCCAGAAACGGCAGGAGGCCGTCGCTCGTCTTGCTAGACTGCGCTGACTGTCGTCAGCATCGCCATTGCAGGCTGATCGCTAGAAGGCCCGGAAAGTCGCGGCTATCCGGTTTGCGAAATCGCGGGCGGTGTCCTTGCTGCGGAAGGGCGGGCAGGATTGCTAACGGAACCTGCGTGCGCGGTCCTTTGCGATAGGGGCCGACGAAGTCAGTCGTGGCGCGGTCGGCCGCCGCAACCGGCGCGCCGAGGGATATCGCGGTGACCTGCCCCCCGGGGCTTTGCCCGCAGGTGCGCGGACACCGGCATGAGGTCGCGCGACGCAAGGTCGACGTCGACTGCAATGCCAGCGAACGGCCGCTTTCCGGCCGTCGCAGACCTCCGATATCGCGCCACGAACCGAGATGAAGCCCGCCGCAGTCGTGTGGCGGGCTTCGTCCGATGGTCCAGCGACCGGGCCGTGTCCTCCCTGTCGGCAGGCGTCACGGATGGCCCTGCCCCCCTTTCCTTTTCTCGTCAGAGCAGGGATTGCGGCAGGGTCTGCTGCGACCGTGCATCGATGCGGCGGAACCAGAGTGTCAGCGCGCTGGACGTGATCACGATGAAGAGCGAGTAGAGCACGGGGATCGCGAGGATCTCTTGCTGCTGGGTGCCCGCGAAGGTCAACACGACCAGCGCCACGGCCAGTGGGCCGTTCTGGATGCCCGTCTCAAGGGCGATGGTGCGGCCGTCGCGGGGATGAAGGTTCAGAAGGCGCGACAGCCCGTAACCGCACAGGAAGCCCATAAGCCCCAGCGCAATGGCCGCGAGGAAGACCGAGGCTGGCGTGCCCAGAAGGAAGCCCCAGTTGCGCGGCACCCAGGACACCAGCAGGAAGACGATGAAGATGATCCCCAGCGCCGACCCGCCCAGTTCCACCAGCGCGCCCACATTGGCGTTCCAGCGCCGGAGCGCCATGCCGATGGCGACGGGCACGAGCAGCAGAAAAAGCGTGACGATGATGTTCTCGGCGGGAATGTCCACGTTCAGGCCCGTCGCGTAGAGGACGAGAAGGAGCGGAATCAGGATCACGCCGAAGACGGTGGAATTCACCGTCATCAGCACCGAAAGCGCCAGATTGCCCTTGGAGAAATAGGTGAAGATGTTCGAGGTCGTGCCCCCCGGCATGCAGCCCATGATGAGAAGGCCGATCTTCACCGGCTCGCTGACCGGCAGGGTCAGGGCGAGGGTGAAGGCGATGAGCGGCATGAAGCCGTATTGCGAGACAAGCCCGATGCCAAGCCCATAGGGCCGTTTCAAGGCGGAAGTGAAATCGCGCGGGGTGAGGGAGGCCCCCATGCCCAGCATGATCACGGCGATCATCAGCGCGAGGATGGCCTGTTCCAGCGGTCCGACCATGGCTTATTCCCCCTTCATCTGGGACAACGCTTCGTCCCGCAGGCTGCGGCGCAGGATCTTGCCGACATTGGTTTTGGGCAACTCGTCGCGGAAGACGACTTGGCGGGGCACCTTGTAGGCGGTGAGGCTGGTCTTGCAATGGGCACGCAGATCGGCCTCGGTCACGGCAGGGTCGCGGCGGACGACATAGGCGCGGACGAATTCGCCCGCCGCGCCATCGGGCACGCCGATCACGGCGCATTCCTGCACAGCCGCATGGCGGGCGAGGCAATCCTCCACCTCGTTGGGATAGACGTTGAAGCCCGAGACGAGGATCATGTCCTTCTTGCGGTCGACGATGCGGAAATAGCCGTCCGTATCCATCACCGCGATATCGCCTGTGCGCAGAAAGCCTTCCGGGCAGATTGCAGCGGCGGTTTCCGCAGGGCGGTTCCAGTAGCCCTGCATGACCTGCGGGCCGCGAATGGCGAATTCGCCGGGGGAGCCGGGCGGGACTTCGTGGCCCTCGTCATCCAAGAGCCGGACATCGGTGGAGGGCATCGGGATGCCGATGGAGCCGGGGCGCGCCGCGCCGATCGGGTTGCCTGTGGCCACAGGCGAGGTTTCGGTCAGGCCGTAGCCTTCGACGATCTCGGTCCCCGTGAGGGCGCGCCAACGGTCGGCCACCGCGCCATGCAGGGCCATGCCGCCCGCGAAGGAGGCCTTCAGCCGCCGCGGCGGGGCGGTGGTGAACCAGTATTCGTTCATCAACCCGTTGAAGAGCGTGTTGACCCCGATGATCCAGGTGATCGGGTAATTCTCGAACGCCCGCTTCAGGTTCGACAGCGGGCGCGGGTTCGGGATCAAAAGGTTCCGCGCGCCCAAGTGGAAGAAGCCCAGCAGGTTCAGCGTGAAGGCGAGGATGTGATAGGTCGGGATGGCGGTCAGCACGACCTCCTTCCCCGGGGCGACATGCGGATTGATGAAGGTCATGGCCTGCGCCATGTTCATCAAGAGGTTGCGATGGGTCAGGATCGCGCCCTTGGCCACGCCCGTGGTGCCGCCGGTATATTGCAGCACGGCGATGGCGGTTTCGGAGAGATCGGCATCATAGGCCTTGCGCGGCAGGCGCGCGCCTTCGGCCAGCGTCTCTGCCAGCCGGTGATGGGGGATGGAGATGGCGGGGATGCTGCGGTCCCAGTGCTTTTGCACCAGACCGATCACGCCGCGCACGGCGCGCGGCATCAACTCGGCCACGCGGGTGACCACGACGCGGGGAAGGGGCACGATGCGGCCCGCCTCGGCCAGCTTGTCGGTGAACATGTCGGTGATGACGATGACCTTGGGCTGGGCATCGGCGATCTGATGGGCCATTTCGGCGGCGGTGTAGAGGGGGTTCACGTTGACCAGCACGCAGCCCGCCTTGAAGGTGCCGAAGGCCACCACTGGGACGGTCAGGGAATTGGGGGTCTGGAGCGCGACGCGGTCGCCGGGCTGCAGCCCCGCCACCTCACGCAGCCAGGCGGCGAAGGCGTCGGAGAGGCGGTCCACCTCGGCAAAGCTGAGATCGCCATACATGCCGTTGGGCATGACGACGGTATAGGCGGTGCGGTCCCCTTCGCGGGCGGCGGTGTCGCGGACAAGCTGGCCGAGCGTCCGGGCAAGCGGTGCGGTCACTTCCGCAGGCACGCCGGATGGATACGCTGCCGCCCAAGGGCGCGCTGCAATGGTCACGTCTGTCTCCTCCCAAGTTTCGCGGCGGGTCTACGCCCGCTTCGATGTCCCAATCTGGGGACATTGCGGCCGTCTGGGAAGGGGTTTCCGCGCCTTTTCGCCCAAGTGACGTTGCGGCGCGGGCGTGACGGGGTCAGCGCAGGCGTGCCAGACGATCAGATAGCTCGTCGTGCAGGGTCAGGCGTTCGGCTTCGGACAGGAAGGCGCCCAGTTCCACCTCGCGGTTGCTGCCCTTGAGCGTGAGGTAATTGGGCACCGGCCCGCCGGTCAGGTGCAGCTGGACCGAGACCCAGTAGGGATTGGCCTGCCAGTCTTGCCGCAGCCCGCGCGGGCCGTGCCGGGTGAGGGATAGGGCGTCCCGGGTGAGGGTCAGGTCTTCGACGATCTCGGCATCCCGGTAGGAGCGGGAAAGGGCGGCCCACATCCCCAAGATGGCGATGGCGAAGAAGGGCAGGATGCCCCAGAGGACGGGCGATCCGAGGACGGCCAGCATGGGCACAAGGATCAGCGCGCAGGTGGCACCGATGAAGAGGACAAACCCCTTGCGGGGCAAGGACCGGTAGGGCCAGAGCTGCAGGCGGGCCTGCGTGTCGTCGGGGGTGGGCAACCATTGGTAAGGCATGGGCGGCAGGGTAGCGTCGGTCTTTGCGAAGGGAAGGGGGGTGCGGCAGGGCTACGCACCCCGTTAAGGTTAACGCGCCGCGCCGGGGAATGCCAAGGCGCGCAGGGCGGCACGGCAGTCGGTGCCTTGGTCATCTTCTGTCTTGAAATATCCTCGGGGGGAGGGCCGCAGCGCGGCCCATGGGGGGCAGACAGCCCCCCTTGCGACAGTGCCACCCCGCGCCAGCGCATCAGGCAAAGGAAAAGGCCCCGGATCGCTCCGGGGCCTTTCGGGTCTGTTATGGCGCTGGCCTTAGTGGGCGTGGCCCTTGTCCCAATCGGATTGTTTGGGCAGCGTCTCGAAGGTGTGTTCCGGCGGCGGGGAGGACAGAGTCCATTCCAGCGTGTCGGCATGTTCGTTCCAGTAGTTGTTCTCGGTCACGCGCTTGCCGAAGAACAGGGTGTAGAAGACGATGCCGATGAAGAACACGAAGGAGGCGAAGGCGACCATGGCACCGATGGAGGACCACCAGTTCCAGTAGGCAAAGGCCTCCGGGTAGTCGATGTAACGGCGCGGCATGCCCTGACGGCCGAGGAAGTGCTGCGGGAAGAACGTCAGGTTAGACCCGATGAACATCGCCCAGAAGTGCAGCTTGCCCGCCCATTCCGGATACTGGCGGCCCGACATCTTGCCCATCCAGTAATAGACGCCCGCGAAGATGCCGAAGACGGCGCCGAGGGACATCACGTAGTGGAAGTGGGCCACGACGTAGTAGGTGTCGTGATAGGCGCGGTCCACGCCCGCCTGAGACAGCACGATGCCCGTGACGCCACCGACGGTGAAGAGGAAGAGGAAGCCGAAGGCCCAGAGCATCGGGGTCTCAAAACTGACGGAGCCGCCCCACATCGTGGCGATCCACGAGAAGATCTTGATGCCGGTCGGCACCGCGATCACCATCGTGGCCAGCATGAAGTAGGACTGCTGCTGCAGCGACATGCCCACGGTGTACATGTGGTGCGCCCAGACGACGAAGCCCAGCACCCCGATCGCCACCATCGCATAGACCATCGGCAGGTAGCCGAAGATGGGCTTGCGCGAGAAGGTCGCGATGACTTGGGAGATGATCCCGAAGGCGGGCAGGATGATGATGTACACTTCCGGATGGCCGAAGAACCACAGGATGTGCTGGTAGAGGACCGGGTCACCGCCGCCCGAGGGCGTGAAGAAGGTGGTCCCGAAGTTGCGGTCCGTCAGCAGCATGGTGATCGCGCCCGCCAGAACCGGCAGGGCCAGAAGGATCAGCCAGGAGGTGACGAAGATCGACCAAGCGAACAGCGGCACCTTGTGCATCGTCATGCCGGGGGCGCGCATGTTCAGGAAGGTCGTGATCATGTTGATCGCGCCGAGGATCGAGGAGGCACCCGACAGGTGCACCGCGAAGATCGCGAGGTCCATGGCATAGCCGCCTTCGGCGGTGGTCGAGAGCGGTGGGTAGAGAACCCAGCCCACGCCCGCGCCCGGCCCAAGTTCGCCGCCACCACCGGGGGCGAAGAGCGAGGCCACGGCGAGCGAGGTGCCCGCGACATAGAGCCAGTAGGACAGGTTGTTCATGCGCGGGAAGGCCATGTCCGGCGCGCCGATCTGCAGCGGCATGAAGTAGTTGCCGAAGCCGCCGAAGAGCGCGGGGATGACCACGAAGAACATCATCAGGATGCCGTGGGCAGTGATGGTGACGTTCCAGATATGGCCGTTCGGCGTACAGGTCGCCGCGGCGTCGGCCACGAGGCGGAGGCCTTCCTGGCACATGTATTGGACGCCGGGGTTCATCAGCTCCATCCGCATGTAGACGGTGAAGATGACCGAGATCAGGCCGACGATGCCGCCGGTGAAGAGGTAGAGGATCCCGATGTCTTTGTGGTTGGTCGACATGAACCAGCGGGTGAAGAAGCCCCGCTCGTCATGTTCGTGGCCATGAATGGCTGCGTCCGCCATTGGCGTCTCCCGTTCTTGCGCTGTCCGCGGGTTTTCCCGTCGGCCGTGTTCCCTTGCGTCCGGCTCCGCTGGGCGGAGTCGGGGCGACGGTTCGGTGATAGCCCGCGCAGGGGTGCGAGGCAACGGAGGAAATTGATCCAGATCAAGATGAAACGTCGCAGGGGGCATAGTGACGGGCCATGCAGAAGGGGCGCGCGGCGGGTGCCGCGCGCCCCTTGCGGGCCAGTCGACGGCTGCTTTACTTCAATGTCGCGAGATAGGCGGCCATATCCTCGCCGCCCTTGGTGAGCTTGAAGGACATCTTGGATTTCGCGGCCGCGTCGCCGGTTTGTTCCTTCACCCATTTCGACGGATCGGCGACATAGGCCGCGATCATCGCCTCGTCCCAGACCTTGCCAGAGGCCCCCAGCGCGACAAGGGCGTCGCCATAGGCATAGCCTTCCAGACCGCCCACGGTGCGGCCCACCACACCAAAGAGGTTGGGGCCGGTCTTTCCGCCCTTCACGATTTCCGTGCCATCGGCGCCGATGATGGCGTGGCAGGCTTTGCACTTCTTGAATTCGGCCTCGCCCTTGGCGGCGTCCTGCGCCAGGGCGGGCGCGGCGAGGGCGGTGAGGGCGAGGGCGGCGATCAGGGCTCTGGTCATGGGCGTCCTTCTGGTTGGGCCTTGCTGCGCAGGGGTGGCAAGGGGGCTAATACGGCGTGGACCCTGCCGCAGGGGCGGCCGGGCTTGCAACTTGTTCAAAGGTCGCAGGGGGCGGCGGGATCAGCGCGGTGGCAGGAGCCCCGCCTCTTCCAGCGCCGGGACATGGCCGCGGCTGACGGGCAGGTCATGGCCCGCCACTGTGGTGACGACGGCGCGCGGGCCGTCGCGGCGCACGGCGGCGATGCGGTCAATCGCCACCCAATGAGATCGGTGCAGCCGCAGGCCGGGGGTGGGCGCGGCCTCGGCGATGGCATCGGAGAAGCGCAACAGGATCACGGCGCTGCCGCGATCGGTGGTGATGCGGGTGTAATGATCCGTCGCCTCAAGCGCGACGAGGGGCGCGCGGATGTCGTCGGGCAGGCGGTCCAGTAGCCGGGGGCGTCCCGCATAGGGGGGAAGCGCCGGGGCTGTGGGCTGATCGGCGAAGAAGGCGACATAGCTGGCCAGCGAGATGACCGTGGAGATTGCGATGATCGACAGGACGAGGGGGCCATCTTCGATCGACAGGTCGCCGGGGCGGAGGAAGACGGCATTGATGGTGAAGACGATCAGAGTGACCGGCAGGCCACCGATCGCGCCGGAGAAGATGGAGGCGAGCCATTTGGGCAGGCCGTAGGAATGGATCACGTCGCAGCCGACGAAGCCCACGACCAGACCCACCGAGCCCGTGGTCAGCGCGATGATGACCCAGTAGACCATCCGGATCGTGAGCGGCAGGCTGTCCGCCGTGCCGAAGGGCCCGGCAAGGCCCAGCACGATGCCGAGCGCGATGAGACCGACCCAGAGGCCCTTGCCGCGCAGGATAGGGGCGAGTTCGTCCAAAGAGGTGCTGATGATGGGGGCGGGGATAAGGGCCATGGCTGCCTCAGACCATGCAGGTTGCGGCGGTGCGACCATCGGGACGCAGTCCGCCTTCGGGTGGGAAGAAGCGCGGGAACGTGGCCATGAGGGCCGCGTCGAGATCGGCCATGGTCACTGGCAGGCCGAGATCGACGAGGCTGGTCACGCCATGGTCGCGGATGCCGCAGGGCACGATGCCCGAGAAATGCGACAGGTCGGGTTCGACATTGATCGAGATGCCGTGAAAGCTGATCCAGCGGCGGAGTTTCACGCCGATGGCGGCGATCTTGTCTTCGGCTGGGGTGCCGTCGGTTTGCGGGGCGCGGTCGGGGCGGGGGACCCAGACGCCGACGCGGCCGGGACGGATTTCGCCGCGGATGTTGAACTCGGCCAGCGTGGCGATGACCCAGTTCTCTAGCGCGCGGACGAAGCAGCGCACGTCGCGGCCGCGTGCGCCGACATCGAGCATGCAGTAGATCACCCGCTGGCCCGGGCCGTGATAGGTGTATTGCCCGCCGCGCCCGGTATCGAAGACGGGAAAGCGGTCGGGATCGGTGAGGTCAGCGGGTTTGGCGGATGTGCCAGCGGTGTAGAGCGGGGGATGTTCGAGGAGCCAGACCGCTTCGGTCGCCTTGCCTTCGGCGATTGCGGCGACGCGGGATTCCATCGCCGCGAGCGTGGGCAGATAGGGGCTGAGCCCCGGCAGGTGGGTCCATTCGACCATGCGTGCGTTGGGGCGCTGTGTGCCCCCTCCGTTGACTTGGCGTCAAAGATAGGGCGGGCGGATGCGACTGTCACGGGGACAAACCGTCCCGCCCTTTCGGCATCCGGGGAGGGGTGCGGTGTCGCGGGCGGTGCATTCTCTCTTGTGCCGGGGCCAAAGCTTGGGCAGATGGCGGGCTGGATCGGGACGGAAGAGAGGGCCGCCATGACGATGGGCTGTGCGTTGTGTGGGGCCAAGGGCACGGAGATCGTGTCCCGGACGGATCGCCATGGGCAACCCCTGCTGACGGTGCTGTGCTCTGGCTGCGGGGTGCTGCGCAACGATCCGGTGCCGACGCCGGAAGAGTTGGACCGGTTCTACCGCAAGGATTACCGCGAAAGCTATAAGGGCGCGACGGAGCCCCGGCTGCGGCAGGTCTGGCGGAATCTGGAGCGGCTGAAGGCCCATATCATCGAATTCCGCGACATCTATGCGCGCGGCGGCGAATGGCTCGATCTGGGATCGGGAAGCGGGGAGTTCACCTTTCTGGCCAAGCATCTGGGGGCCGAGATGACGGCGGTGGAGCCGCATGAGGGCTATGCCGCCTATTGCCGCGAGAAGCTGGATCTGGATGTGGCAGGGCGGACGCTGGAGGAATGCGATTTCCCCGAGGGTCGGTTCGATCTGATCCGGCTGAGCCATGTGCTGGAGCATATGCGCGACCCGGTGGCGTCCTTGTCCACGCTGCGCGGTTGGCTGCGCCCGGGCGGGGTGCTCTATATCGAAGTGCCCAATATCGAGGCCGAGGCGCGCAACAAGATGCAGGGGCGTATGTTCCATTTCGGGCATATCTACAATTACAACCCGGTGACGCTGCGCCATGTCGCGGCACGGGCGGGGCTGGTGGAACTGCCCGAGACGGCGGCGCGCTGCGCTGGGCGCTGCGTGGGGTTCTTCGTGGCAGGCGAGGGCGGGGCGCAGGCCGATCAGGCGCTGATCGCCAATGCCGATCGGATGCGCGAGGCGATGCGGGCGCATAATGCCCGCCGTCTGCCCGAACCGGAGGAGGGTACGGCGATGGGCCGGTTCCTGCGGACGATGACGGCGCGGCTGCGCGAGGCGCGGGCGGGGCAGCGGATGAAGACGCATCGCGCTATCGCCGACGCCGCCGCCGCCGATCTGGAGCGCAGCCTGAAGCAGGTGATGGGGCGAGCCTGAAAGGCGGAGCGGGACGGGGCGGGCGGACGCTTTTTTCCTCTTTCCTTCCCCGGAACGCTTCGCTAAACAGCCGCCACCAAGCCGGATCGTGCGGATGTGGCGGAATTGGTAGACGCGCAGCGTTGAGGTCGCTGTGGGGTAACTCCCGTGAAGGTTCGAGTCCTTTCATCCGCACCATCCGGCCGGTCGCACAGGGTGCGACCCGACCCCGACGCCCCCCCCCCGATCCCGTTCGATGACCGCGTCCTGAGGCGATTCATGCCGCATGGATGCGTGGATTTCCGTTAAGCCCTGCGTCAGGGATGCGGCAGGGAGGGGGGCAAAAGCGGCCTGACCCATCCCTTTGGCCACAATTGCCACAATTCGGCCACAATTTGCACCCCTAAGAATGGGTTAACCCGGCAAAAGTCCGGGAAGGTCCGACCCGGCATCAGATCGGGCGGTGTGGCGCGAGCAGTAGAATGGCCACTTATGTGATCGACGGCTATGCCGTTGGTGCGATTGCAGTCACGGGGGGAGGCACCCCTGTCCTCGGGTCCACGTTCCGGCTGGACCCGAACTGGTCGGCATCGACTGCCGCGCTGACCATCACCGTCACGGATGACGACACGGGCTTTTCGGGATCGGCGGCGGCCGTTCTGGATGGCACGCAGACCGGTGTTGTGGTTACGGCGGCAGGGACGACGCTGGCGACCGGGACGATCCGGCTGGGCAATGCCTTTGCGGTGACCGATCCTGTTGCGGGGAGTGTCAATCTTTATCAGGTGATCGTGGGCGGGACGGTCGTGGGCTATGTGTCCTCGGCCCCGCTGCAGCCGGGGGTGATGTACACAGTCGCTTCGGTGACACCGACGACGGCGGCGGGTGTGCCCTATGGCAGCCTTGCCATGCTCGATCACGAGCAGTCGGTTGCCAATGTCCTGACGGGCGGCACGGGGAACGACTCGCTGCTGGGCGGGGCGGGGAACGATACGCTGTCGGGCGGGGCGGGCAACGACACGATCCTCGGCGGCAGCGGGAACGATATCATCACCGGGGGCGCGGGGACGGACAGCCTGCTGGGCGAGGATGGCGACGACACCTTCATTGTCACCAATGGAAGTGCGATCGATTCCATCTTCGGCGGGACGGGCAATGACTCGATCAGCTTCACCACGGCGACGGTGGGGGCGAATGTCGTCTTTTCCGGCACGGGATCGGGGTCGCAGAACCTTGTGGGCGTGGGCGCGGTGGCCTTCACCGGGATCGAGGGGATCGACGGGAGCGACCTGAACGACACGCTGAATGCGGCGTCCAGCGGAGGCAATGTCACGCTGCGCGGGAATGGCGGGGCGGATACGATCACCGGCGGGTCGGCCAATGATGCGCTGTTCGGTGGGGCGGGCGCGGATACGCTGAGCGGGAATGCCGGCAATGACGTGATCGACGGCGGCGACGAGGCCGACCAACTGTTTGGCGGGACCGGCAATAACACGCTGTTCGGCGGGGCGGGCAATGACCGGTTGGAGGCCACGACCGGGCTGGACCAGCTGTTTGGCGGGGCGGGCATTGACACCTTGTTCGGGGGCGACGGTGCCGACACGCTGGACGGGGGCGAGGAGTCGGATTCGCTTTATGGCGGGAACGGCGCGGACCTTCTGCTGGGGGGAGACGGCGTCGATCTGCTGGATGGCGGGGCCGATAACGACACGCTGCGCGGCGGGCTTGGCAATGATTCCCTGCTGGGGCAGGGGGGCGATGACCGTTTTCTGATCGAGGAGAATGGCGGCACCGATACGGTCATCGGCGGCACCGGCACCGACACGATCGACACGACGCTGATCGGCAGCGGTGTGACGGTGACCTTTTCGGGCACGGCGTCGGGCACCGTCACGGCGGCGGGGACGACGGCCGGTTTCACCTCGGTGGAGCGGGCGGCGACCGGGAGCGGGAACGACACGATCCTTGGCGGGACGGGCGCGGAGTTCGTAGAGGCAGGCGACGGTGCCGACAGCCTGTCGGGCGGCGGCGGGGCGGATACGCTTTACGGCGGGGCGGGGGCCGACACGCTGATCGGCGGGACGGGCAATGACTCGCAGTTCGGGGATGATGGCGACGACCGCTTCGTCATCGGGACGAGCGACGGGTCGGACATGCTGTTCGGCGGGGCGGGCCGCGACACGATCGATTTCTCGGGCTTCACCACGGCGGTGACGGCGAATTTCTCGGGTGTCGGCGCCGGGACGATTTCCAGCAGCGCGGGCACGACGTCCTTTTCGGGGATGGAGGTTCTTGAGACCGGATCGGGCGCTGACACGATCACCGGTGCGGGCGGGGCGGATACGATCTTTGCCGGGGCGGGCAATGACCAGATCTTCGGCGGCGGGGCGGCGGACAGTCTGTTCGGTGGCGACGGGCGAGATTCGCTGGAAGGTGGAGATGGCAATGACACGCTGATCGGCGGGGCGGGGATCGATACGCTCTTTGGCGGCACCGGCCTTGACGTGATCGACTATTCCGCCTCGGACGCGGCGGTGAACATCAACCTGCGGACATGGACGGCGCTTGGCGGCCATGCGCAGGGCGATGTGCTGCAGGGCGTGGACGGGGTGATCGGGTCGTCCTTTGACGACACCATCATCGGCTTTGACGATGAAAGCGCCTTTGCCGGGGACTTCTATTACAACATCTTCGAGGGCGGGGCCGGGAACGATGTCATCGAAGGCCGGGGCGGCAGCGATGCGCTGTTCGGCGGCGCGGATAATGACACCGTTCTGGGTGGCGACGGGAATGACACGGTCAGCGGCGGTGACGGCAATGACTCGCTGAGCGGGGATGCCGGAAACGACACGATGTCGGGCGGGTCGGGCAGCGACACGCTGTCTGGGGGCATCGGCAATGACAGCATGGACGGCGGGACCGGCGCGGATGTGCTGGACGGCGGCATCGGCAACGATTCCATGGCCGGTGGCGAGGGCAATGACACCCTGACGGGTGGTGCGGGGAACGACACGCTGGCGGGTGGCAGCGGGCGCGACATCTTTGCTTTCGTGCCCGGGGGCGGGATCGACCAGATCAACGATCTGGACCTGACGCTGATCGAGGGGCAGTTCACCGACCGGATCGACGTGTCGGCGTTGCTGGACGGGGCGGGGAATCCGGTCAACTGGGCGGATGCGGTCGTCACGTCGGACGGGGCCGGGGGGGCGTTGGTCACCTTCCCGGGCGGCGAGGTGATCCGTCTGGTGGGCATCGACCCGTCGCTGATTTCCAGCAAGCCCGCGCTCATCGCGCTGGGCGTGCCCTGTTTCGGGACGGGCACCTTGATCTTGACGGAGCGCGGTGAGGTGCCGGTTGAGGCGATCCGCGCGGGCGACCGGGTGATGACGCTGGATCACGGGTTGCAGACGGTGCTTTGGGCAGGCGGGCGGCATCTGGACCGCGCCGCGCTGGAGGCGGAGCCGCTGCTGCGGCCAGTGCTGATCCGCGACGGGGCGATGGGGAACCGGGGCGATGTGCTGGTGTCGCCCAACCATGCGGTTCTGGCCGAGGTGGACGGGCGGGAGATGCTGGTCCGCGCCAAGCATCTGGCCGAGATGGGCGATGCGCGCTTCCGCATCGCCAAGGGGCGCAAGGAGGTGGGCTATCACCATCTTCTGCTGGAGCGGCACGGGATCGTCTTCGCGCAAGGCATGGCGACCGAGTCGATGTATCCGGGGCCGATGGCAGTGGCGGCGCTGGGTCCGGTGGTGGCCGCGGAAATCGCGGCGGCCTTCCCGCTGCTGGCGCCCGTGCTGGCGGGGATCGTGGAGGCGGAGGTGCTGTACGGCCCTACCGCGCGGCCCGTGGCCAAGCGGCGGCAGCTGATGTCCGGCCCCAACCCGAACCGCCGCGCTGCCGCCTGAGGCGGGGCCGCTAGCGCGTTTTTCACTGAAAGCCGTGCCGACCGCTCAACTGCGGTAAAGGTGATCCGTAAATACTGGTTAACCGCACCCTCTCGTGCCATCCGGCCGGGCTTTGGTTGCGATTTGTTGGGTCATAACGAAAGCGCGGACGGCCATGACGGTTTACAATTTGACGGGGTTTGCTCCCTCCAGCCTGATCGTGAGCGGGGGCGGCGCGTTGCAAGTCGGGTCCGGCCTGATGCTGGACCCCGGATTTTCGGCGGCGTCGGATCGGCTGGCCATCTCGGTGACGGATGGTGACGCGGTCTTTTCCGGCGGGACCGGCGCGCAGCAGGATGGCGACCAGACCGCCGTGGTGACTGACGCAGCGGGCCAGACCGTGGCAAGTGGCATGGTGAGGGTGGGCGATGCCTTCACCCTGACCAACGGCTCGGTCAGCGTCGTGCTGCACGAGGTCTATGTCGGCGAGACTATGGTCGGCTATGCGTCGACTGCGGACCTGACGCCGGGGGTGGACTGGACGGTGAGTTCGGTGGCGCCCGCGTCTTCTGCGGGGCCGGGCTATGCCACGCTGGCCAATCAGACCTTCAACGCCGCAGGCAACAATGCCATGTCGGGCGGGACGGGCGAGGACAGTCTGCGCGCCGGGGCCGGGAACGATACGATTCAGGCAGGTGCGGGCAATGACACGGTCGATGCGGGGTCGGGCAACGATGTCGTGACCGGCGGCACGGGCGATGACCTACTGGACGGCGGCACGGGGGATGACCGCTTTGTCATGGTCACGGCGGATGGGGCCGACACGATCTCTGGCGGGGACGGGACCGACACGATCGATGCGACCGGGCTGAGCGGCGGGGTCAGCGTCACCTTCACCGGGGCAGGAAGCGGCACGATCACCGGGGCGGGGATCACCGACACATTCTCTGGGATCGAGCGGGTTGCGCTTGGCCTTGGCAATGACAGCGTCGTCGGCGGGACCGGGGCGGACAGCGTTGATGGCGGTGCCGGGAATGACTCGATGTCCGGGGGCAGCGGGGATGACTCGCTGGCCGGGGGACTGGGCAACGATACCCTTGCCGGGGGGGTGGGGAACGATCAGCTTTTCGGCGGCGACGGGAACGACCGGTTCAATATCTCGGCTGGCGATGGATTGGACAGCGTGGCCGGGGGCACCGGGTCCGACACGCTGGACATGTCGAGCCTGACCGGACAGGTGACCGTCACGATGTCGAGCGCGACGGCGGGCACGGCCTTCGCCGATGGCGTTGAGGTGCGTTTCTCGGATGTGGAGACACTGATCACCGGGGCGGGGGCGGACAGCATCGTCGGCGGTGCGGGCAACGAGGTGTTCGAAGCGCGGGACGGCAACGACACGATTGACGCAGGCGCGGGCAATGACACGGTCGATGCGGGCGCAGGCAACGATGTGGTGACGGGCGGGACCGGCAATGACATGCTGGACGGCGGCACGGGGGACGACCGCTTTGTCATGGTCGCGGCGGATGGGGCCGATACGATCTCTGGCGGGGATGGCAGCGACACGATCGATGCGACCGGGCTGACCAGCGGGTTGAGCGTCACCTATACCGCAGCGGGAAGCGGCACGATCACCGGGGTGGGGATCACCGACACATTCTCCGGGATCGAGCAGATCAGGCTTGGCCTTGGCAATGACACGGTCACTGGCGGGGCCGGGGCAGAGAACATCGACGCCGGGGCCGGGAACGACACGATTTCGGCAGGCGCGGGCAATGACACGGTCGTTGCAGGGGCGGGCAACGATGTTGTGACCGGTGGCACGGGCGATGACCTGCTGGACGGCGGCACGGGGGATGACCGCTTTGTCATGGTCACGTCGGACGGGGCCGACATGACCTATGGCGGGGACGGCATCGACACGATCGATGCGACCGGGCTGAGCGGTGGGGTCAGTGTCACCTTCACCGGAGACGGAAGCGGCACGATCACCGGGGCGGGGATCACCGACACATTCTCTGGGATCGAGCGGGTTGCGCTTGGCCTTGGCAATGACAGCGTCGTCGGCGGGACCGGGGCGGACAGCGTTGATGGCGGTGCCGGGAATGACTCGATGTCCGGGGGCAGCGGGGATGACTCGCTGGCCGGGGGACTGGGCAACGATACCCTTGCCGGGGGGGTGGGGAACGATCAGCTTTTCGGCGGCGACGGGAACGACCGGTTCAATATCTCGGCTGGCGATGGATTGGACAGCGTGGCCGGGGGCACCGGGTCCGACACGCTGGACATGTCGAGCCTGACCGGACAGGTGACCGTCACGATGTCGAGCGCGACGGCGGGCACGGCCTTCGGCGATGGCGTTGAGGCCCGTTTCTCGGATGTGGAGACGCTGATCACCGGGTCGGGGGCGGACAGCCTCGTCGGTGGGGCGGGCAACGACGCGTTCGAGTCGCGGGCCGGGGCGGATACGTTGCTGGGCCTTGACGGTAACGACCGTCTGGTCGCGGGCGACGGCGATGACTCGATGGATGGCGGCACCGGGAACGATACGCTGCGCGGCGGGGCCGGGGCCGACACGATGGTCGGCGGGGCCGGGACCGACCTGCTGGACTATTCCGATGCGACGAGCGGCGTGTCGGTGGACATCGGGACCGGGGCGACCGGGGCCGGGGCCGCAGGCGACGTGATCAGTGAGTTCGAGAACCTTCTGGGGTCGAACTTCAACGACACGCTGACCGGGTCGGCGGGGAGCAATACGCTGTGGGGCGGGTCGGGCAACGATTTCCTCTATGGCGGGGACGGGGCCGACCGGTTCATGCTGGGGATGGCCGACGGGGTCGACAGCATCTATGGCGGGACCGGGATCGATACGCTTGACGGGTCCGGGCTGACCGGAGGGGTCAACCTTACTTTCAGCGGGGCCGCGACCGGGTTGGTCACCGGGGCCTCGGGGAGCGATGCGTTCTTTGACACCGAGCGCTTTATCCTTGGCTCGGGCAATGACACGGTCGTTGGTGGAACCGGGGCAGACAGCGTGGATTCCGGGTCGGGCAACGACATCCTGTCCGGCGGCGAGGGCAATGACACGCTGACCGGGGGCCTTGGCAATGACACGCTGCGGGGCGGCACAGGCAGTGACCTACTGACCGGCGGCGACGGCAACGACCAGATCATCATCGAGGTGGGCGACGGGTCGGACACGGTCGCGGGCGGGATCGGGATCGATACGCTGGACATGTCGGCCTTCAGCGCGGCGGTGACGGCGACCTATACGGGTGCGGGCACGGGGGCGGCCTCGGTGTCGGGCGGGGTCACGACCTTTTCGCAGATGGAGATCCTGATCACTGGGTCGGGGGCGGATTCCATCACCCTGAGTTCGGGCGACGAGATCATCGAGTCGCGGGCCGGGGCGGACACGATCTTTGGCGGGGCGGGCAATGACCAGCTTTTCGCGGGGGATGGGGCGGATTCGCTGGATGCCGGGGCCGGGAATGACCGGGTCGACGCGGGCAATGACAACGACACCGTCTTCGGCGGTCTGGGCAACGATTCCATCTACGGCGGCGCTGGGAATGACTCGTTGGATGCCGGGGATGGCAACGACTGGGTCGATGCCGGGACCGGCGACGATATCCTCTACGGTGGGGCAGGGGCGGACCAGCTGTGGGGCGGCGCGGGCAATGACTCGCTGGATGGGGGCCTTGCGGATGACCGGCTGACGGGTGGCGATGGCAGCGACACGCTGTTCGGCGGCGATGGCAATGACACGGCGCAGGGGGGTGCTGGGACCGATGTGATGATCGGCGGAGAAGGGATCGACCTTCTGGACTATGCCGATGCGACGAGCGGGGTGTCGGTCGATCTGGGAACCAACGCCACGGGCGGCTGGGCGGCGGGCGATACGATCAGCGGGTTCGAGAATGCGCTTGGCTCGTCGCATGCTGATACGTTGACCGGATCGGCGGGCGATAACAGCCTCTGGGGCGAGGCGGGCAACGACCAGCTGTTCGGTGGCGCGGGGAATGACGCGCTGTTCGGCGGGGCGGGCGACGATTCGCTGTCCGGTGGCGATGGAGCCGACACGCTGACGGGCGGGGTAGGGGCCGACACCCTGATGGGCGGCACCGGGATGGACATGGCCGATTACTCGGCCAGCAATGCCGCGATCAACGTCAATCTGAGCAGTTGGAGCGCGACGGGCGGCCATGCCACCGGCGATGTGCTGAACGGGGTCGACGGGATCATCGGGTCGTCCTTCAACGACACGATCACCGGGTTCGACGGTGAAGGGACGGCCGGTCCGGACTGGTTCACCAATATTCTCCATGGTGGGGCGGGGGCGGACCTGATCGATGGTCGGGCGGGGAATGACTCGCTTTACGGTGGGGCGGATGCCGATACCGTGCTGGGCGGCGCGGGGGCCGACCTGCTGGATGGCGGGGACGGGGCGGATGTCCTTTCCGCCGGGGCCGACAATGACAGCGTCGTCGGCGGTGCGGGCAATGACACGATCACCGGCGGGACCGGCAATGACACGCTGAGCGGCGGGACCGGGCGCGACGTGTTCGTCCTGACTGTGGAGGGCGGGGCCGACACGGCGACGGATTTCGATGTGACGCTGATCGACGGGCTGTTTGCCGATCGGCTGGACGTGTCGGGTCTGGTGGATGCGCAGGGCCTTCCGGTGAAGCTTTTCGATGTGACAGTCGCCGATGATGGTGCGGGCGGGTCGATCCTGAGCTTTCCGGGCGGGGTGTCGATCCGGCTGGTCGGGGTGGATTCGGCGGTCTTCGCCGACCGTCCGTCGCTGGCGCGGATCGGGATACCCTGTTTCGGCACCGGGACGCGCATCCTGACAGAGCGCGGCGAGGTGCCGGTGGAGGCGATCCGCGCGGGCGATAGGGTGATGACGCTGGATCACGGGTTGCAGCCAGTGATCTGGGCGGGCGGGCGGCATCTGGACCGCGCCGCACTGGAGGCTGAGCCGCTGCTGCGGCCGGTGCTGATCCGCGACGGGGCGATGGGGAACCGCGGCGATCTGCTGGTGTCGCCCAACCATGCGGTTCTGGCCGAGGTGGACGGGCAAGAGATGCTGGTCCGCGCGGGCCATCTGGCGGCGCTGGGCGATCCGCGCTTTCGCATCGCGAAGGGGCGGAAGGAGGTGGGATATCACCACCTGCTGCTGCCACGGCATGGGATCGTCTTTGCGCAGGGGATGGCGACGGAGACGATGTATCCGGGGCCGCTGGCCGTTGCGGCGCTTGGGCCGCAGGTTAGGGCCGAGATCGCGGCGGCCTTCCCGCGCCTTGCCCCCGTTCTGGCAGGGGCTGTGGCGGCGGAGGTACTTTATGGACAGACCGCACGGCCCGTGGCGCGGCGGAAGATGATTTTTCAGGCAAGTGGCGCGGGATGGCGGGTGGCGGCCTGAGGCAAATCGTCCTGCCCGTGCCGCGCTGCGGCATCTGGAACGGGCGAAGATGGGCTTCAGGAAGGCGAATATCCTGCCTTGCACATCCAAACTGCCGCATTGGATGGCGAAGAGGTCGCAAACTGGCCTGTTTTCCCGCAATCGAGGATGATAGCCCCGATCCGTGACAAGCCGGTTGCAATGCGGATACGCATTGGCTTTAGTCATGTGAAGACGAGCGGGACAACCGCCGAGAAGACCGGGGAGATGCCATTGGCCGCCACGCGCCCGAACGACGGCTTCGTCGTTTTCGACCATGTTCAGAAAAGCTACGACGGCGTCTCGCTTGTCGTGAAGGATTTGAACCTGACCATCGGCAAGGGCGAGTTCCTGACGATGCTTGGCCCTTCGGGCAGCGGCAAGACCACCTGCCTGATGATGCTGGCGGGCTTTGAGACGGCGACCAACGGGGAAATCCTGCTGGATGGCCGCCCGATCAATCAGGTGCCGCCGCATAAGCGCGGCATCGGGATGGTGTTCCAGAACTATGCGTTGTTTCCGCATATGACGGTGGGCGAGAACCTTGCCTTCCCGCTGGAAGTGCGGGGGATGGGCAAGTCAGAGCGCGAGGAGAAGATCAAGCGCGCGCTGGACATGGTGCAGATGGGGGCTTTCGCCAACCGTCGGCCCGCGCAGCTTTCGGGCGGGCAGCAGCAGCGCATCGCGCTGGACCGCGCGCTGGTCTTTGACCCCAAGCTTGTTCTGATGGACGAACCGCTGGGCGCGCTGGACAAGCAATTGCGCGAGCATATGCAATTCGAGATCAAGCATCTGCATGAAAGCCTTGGCATCACCGTGGTCTATGTGACCCACGATCAGGGCGAGGCGCTGACGATGTCCGACCGGATCGCCGTCTTCAACGATGGGCGCATCCAGCAGTTGGCCCCGCCTGCCGATCTTTATGAACGGCCCGACAACAGTTTCGTGGCCCAGTTCATCGGCGAGAACAACCGATTGGAAGGCACGGTCGAGGAAATCCGCGACGGACGCGCGCTGGTGCGGCTTTCGACGGGCGAGTTGATCGACGCCACGCCTGTGAACGTTTCGGCCAAGGGTCAGAAGACGCTGGTGTCGATCCGGCCCGAGCGGGTGGAGTTCAAGCCCGACCTGCTGCCCGCGGATGCGCATCTGATCGAGGCGGAGGTGGTGGAGGTCATCTATATGGGCGACCTGTTCCGCACCGTGCTGAAGGTGGCGGGCCATGATGACTTCGTCATCAAGAGCCGCAACACGCTGGGCCAGCGCGTGCTGACCCCCGGCGAGAAGATCAGGATCGGCTGGGCGCCGCAGGATGCGCGCGCGCTCGACCCGGTCTGAAAGGATGCTCTGCCCGCAAGGGCGGGGCCAATGACAACAGAGCAGTTCTGTTCAACATGGGAGCTAACCAAATATGAAGAAAATCCTGATCCTGACCACCGCCCTGACCGGGTTTGCCGTTTCGGCATCCGCGCAGGAACTGACGGTGATGAGCTGGGGCGGCGCCTATGGCGAAGCCCAGACCGAAGCGCATGTGAAGCCTTGGGCGGCGGCCTCGGGCTTTGCGGCCAAGATGGTGGACAGCGACAACCCGGCGACCCCGATCAAGGCGATGGTCGAAGCGGGCAACGTGACCATCGACGTGGCCTCGCTGGAATATGCCGACGCGATCCGTCTGTGCGACGAAGGCATGCTGGAGCCGATCGACATCGCGTCGCTGCCCGCCGGTGCCGATGGCACGCCGGCCGCTGATGACTTCTTGGCGGGTGCGGTGACTGAATGCGGCGTGTCGACCGACATCTGGTCGACGGTCTATGCCTATGATGACACCAAGTTCCCGGGCGAAAAGCCCACCACCGTGGCCGATTTCTTTGATCTGGAAAAGTTCCCGGGCAAGCGCGGCGTGCGCAAGGGCGCCAAGGCCGTTCTGGAAGTGGCGCTGATGGCCGATGGCGTTCCGGCGGCGGAAGTCTACAGCGTGCTGTCGACCCCGGAAGGCGTGGACCGTGCCTTCGCCAAGCTGGACACGATCAAGTCGGAAGTGGTGTGGTGGGAAGCCGGTTCGCAGGCGCCGCAACTGCTGGCCGATGGCGAAGTGGTGATGACCACAGCCTATAACGGCCGGATCTTCAACGCGGCCGTCGCCGAGAACAAGCCTTTCGTCATCGTCTGGGACGGCCAGCTCTACGAAAACGAAATGTACGCGATCCCGAAGGGCGCCCCGAACAAGGATCAGGCGCTTGAGTTTATCAAGTACGCCACCTCGACCGAAGGTCTGCGGGCGCAGGCGCAGTACATCTCCTACGGCCCGGCCCGGAAGTCGGCTCTGGCAGAAGAGCTGATCTACAAGGACGGCAAGACCGTCATGGGTCCGCATCTGCCGACCGCGCCGGAGAACATGAAGAACGCTCTGGAAACCTCGGCCGATTTCTGGGTGGACCGGAACGAGGAACTGAACGAGCGCTTCAACGCCTGGCTTGCTCAGTGATCTGACGACCGGGGGCGCGGGCATTCCGCGCCCCCCTTCTTTTTCGCGCAAAGAGGCCGACCATGGCTGATGTGACCGCTGCCGCGCCAATGACGGGGGCCCAAATGACGGGACCGCTGACGACGGCGGATGGACGCCCGCTTAAGGCGGCGCTTGCGGCGGCGCAGGCGCGGGCCAAGCGGCGGGCTTTCCTGCTGGTCCTGCCCTTGCTGGCCTTTGTCGTGCTGACCTTCATCATCCCGATCGGGCAGATGCTGGACAGGTCGTTCCACCATGACGGGTTTTCGGCCAATGCCCCTGCGGTATCGGCCTGGTTTGCGGCCAATCCGGCGGGCACGGTGCCCGACGAGGCGGCCTTCGCCGCCCTGGCCGAAGATTTCCGCAGCATGAAGGAAAACAAGACGGCGGGCGAGGCGGGCACGCGGGTGAATTACACGCTGGCCGAGACGCGGTCGCTGATCACCAAGACGGCGCGGAATGCCGATGATCTGGCCCCGCCCTACAAGGAAGCCTTCCTTGCCATCGACGACCGCTGGGACGATCCGGCCGTCTGGCAAGCGATGCGATCCTCATCAAGCGAATTCACGGCGGATTTCTACCTGTCTGCCCTTGATCTGGAACGGGCCGAGGATGGCAGCATCCAGCGGGTGGAAGAGAACGGGCGGATCTATGTCTATCTTTTCGTGAAGACCTTCCTCATTTCGGGTCTGATCACGCTGATCTGTCTGCTGCTGGCCTTTCCGGTGGCCCATCTTCTGGCCACCCTGCCGATGGCCAAGGCGAACCTGCTGATGATCCTTGTCCTGTTGCCCTTCTGGACATCGCTTCTGGTGCGGACGACCAGCTGGATCGTGCTGCTGCAGGGCGAGGGGGTGATCAACGATCTGCTGATCTCGCTTGGCCTGATCGGGGATGATGGGCGGTTGAAGATGATCTACAACCAGACCGGCACGATCATCGTGATGACCCATGTGCTGCTTCCCTTCATGATCCTGCCGCTTTATTCGGTGATGCGGGTGATCCCGCCCAGCTATGCGAGGGCCGCGCGGTCTTTGGGCGCAACAAGCTGGACCACCTTCCGTCGCATCTACCTGCCGCAGACCCTGCCCGGGATCGGGGCGGGGGCACTGCTCGTCTTCATCCTTGCGGTGGGCTATTTCATCACGCCCGCGCTGGTGGGGGGGGCGGATGGTCAGCTGATTTCGAACCTGATCGACTTCCACATGAAGAATTCGAACTGGTCCATGGCGGCGGCGCTGTCGGCGATGCTGCTGGCGGGGGTGCTTGTGCTGTATTGGCTGTACGACCGCCTGATCGGCATCGACAACCTGAAACTCGGCTGAGGGAGCGCGGATCATGGCCCTGCCCATCTATGCAAGCCCTCTGGAGCGGATCTGGCACTACACCTATCTGGTGCTGTGCACGGCGATCTTCATCTTCCTGATCTCGCCTATCCTTGTGGTCATCCCGCTGTCGTTCAACGCAGAGCCCTATTTCACCTTCACCGAGGCGATGCTGACCTTCGATCCGGTGGGCTATTCGCTACGTTGGTATGATGCGCTGTTGACGCTGGGGATGCAGGCGCCGGACGCCCTGCGCGACGGGGCGTGGTGGCGCGACATGTGGGAAAACTCCACCTGGGTGCGGGCGGCGAAGAATTCGATCATCGTGGGCTTCTGGTCGACGATCCTTGCCACGGTGCTGGGAACGCTCGCGGCGCTGGGCCTGTCGCGGCCGGAAATGCCCTATCGTCGGGTGGTGATGGCGATCCTGATCAGCCCGATGATCGTGCCGATCATCATCATCGCGACGGGGCTGTTCTTCTTCTATTCGAACCCCTGCGCGATCCTTGGCTTCGAATGCGGGCGGCTGACGAGCACCTATCTGGGCGTGATCCTTGCCCATACCACGCTGGGGATTCCCTTTGTGATCATCACCGTGACGGCGACGTTGTCGGGCTTTGACCAGTCGCTGATCCGGGCGTCGGCGAGCCTTGGCGCCTCACCGTCGCGCACCTTCTTCAAGGTGATCATGCCGCTGATCCTGCCGGGTGTGGTGTCGGGCGCGCTGTTCGCCTTCGTCACCTCCTTCGACGAAGTCGTGGCCGTGCTGTTCATCGCGGGGCCGGATCAGCAGACAATCCCGCGGCAGATGTGGAACGGCATCCGCGAGGCCATCTCGCCTGCGATTCTTGCGGTTGCGACGATCCTGGTCGCCATCTCCATCGCGCTGCTGGCGACGGTGGAACTGCTGCGACGTCGGTCGGAGCGCCTGCGCGGCGTGACGCCGCAGTGACCCGCCAGAGCGGAGCGAAAAATCTTCACTGAAGATTTTTCGCGGTTCCGGGACGGAAAAATCTTCGGATGAAGATTTTTCGGTGGGGGAAGAATTTTCGTACGAAAATTCTTCGGAGGCGGCCCAGACGCCGCCTCAGGGCAGGATCTGCAGCCAGACCCAGATGGTGCCGATCGAGAGCGCCGTGGCGATGAGCACGGTGGACGCCGCGACGCGTTTGCCGACTCCGTAAAGGTTGGCGAAGATATAGGCATTCACGCCCGGCGCCATAGCGGCAGTCATCACCGCCGAGCGCAGACCTGCCGTGTCGAGGTCAAACGCGTAACGGCCCAAGGCATAGGTCAGCGCTGGATGCAGGATCAGCGAGCATGCGGTGAGCATCGCGATGATCCGATAATCTCCGTCTGGCCGGTAGCGTAGCAGCACGCCGCCCAGACCGAAAAGCGCAGTGGGGATCGCGGTGCCGGCGATCAGGTCGATGGCCGACCATGCCACGCCCGGCAGGGGTAGGCCCGAGAGGTTCACGGCGAAGCCCGCCGTGATGCCAAGGACGAGGGGTTGCGAGAAGATGGCCGTCACGATCTGGCGGAGCAGGGCCGCGCCGGAAAGACCCTGTCCGCGTGTGCGCGCCCATTCCATCAGCGCGATGCCGAAACCGTAGAACAGGGGCGAATGGATCGCGATGATGGCGAAGTTCCCCGCCAGCGCCTCGGTCCCGTAGGCGCGTTCGGTGATCGGCACGCCAAGGAGGAGGGAATTGGAGAAAAGCGCGACAAAGCCGATGGCAGTGGCATCGGTCACCGGTCGGCGGAACAGGAGGATCGCCGCCGCGAAGGCTGTGAAGAAAGAGGCGAAGGCGGCGAGATAAAAGGACAGGAAGAGCGCGGGCTGGAAGGTTGCCGAAAGGTCGAGCCGCGCGATGGAGGTGAAGAGGAGTGTGGGCGCGGCAAAGTTCTGGGCATAGCGCATCAACGCATCTACCGCTTCGGGGCCGAAGAGGCGGGCGCGCGCCGCAGCATAGCCCATGCCGATCACCAGAAAGACGGGCAGGATGACGTCGAGAAGCGCGTTCACTGCCCTAGGCCTGATTGCCGTATTCGATCACCATCCCGTCATGGGCGGGGCGGATATGGGGGGGAAGCTCCGCCTCCATCTCGGCGAAGTCTAGGTCGTGGTGCATGTTGGTGATCACAGCGCGGGCAGGCCGGGCACGGCCGATCCAGTCGAGCGTCAGGGCCAGATGGGCATGGGTTGGATGCGGTTTTCGGCGCAGGGCATCAACGATCCAGCAGTCGAGGCCGGAAAGGTGGGGCCAGCTTGCCTCGGGGATGTCCACCGCGTCGGGGAGATAGGCGAGCGGGCCGATCCGGAAACCCAGCGCATCCATGCTGCCGTGATGGGCGGTGAATGGCGTGAAGGCGAGCGTGCCGCCCGCGCCCGCGATATGGATGTCGCCCTCGATCAGGTTGAGGTCGAGGATGGGCGGGTAGGGGCTGCCTGCGGGCTGCACGAAGGCATAGCCGAAACGCGAGATGAGCGCCTCTTGCGTGGGGCCGTCGGCCCAGACAGGCAGGCGGCGGCGCAGGTTGAAGACGATCTGGCGCAGGTCATCAAGGCCGTGGACGTGGTCGGCATGGGAGTGGGTGTAGACAACGGCATCGAGCGTGCCGATCCCGGCATCGAGCAGTTGTTCGCGCATATCGGGCGTGGTGTCGATCAGTACGCGGGTGACGCCCTCGGCGGTTTCGCGTTCCACCAGAAGCGAGCAGCGGCGGCGGCGGTTCCTGGGGTTGAAGGGGTCGCAGGCGCCCCAATCGCCGCCGGGCGGCCCGAGGCGGGGCACACCGCCCGACGATCCGCAGCCAAGGATGGTGAAACGCAGCGTGGCCATCAGGCGGCCTTTGCCTTGCGCGCGGCGCGCGTAAAGAGACGGTCGAAATTCGCCGTCGTCTGGGCGGCGAACTCGGCCTCGGACATGCCGTAAAGCGCGGCCCCGGTCTTTGCGGTGAAGGCGGTATAGGCCGGTTCGTTCCGTTTGCCGCGATGGGGGAGGGGCGCGAGGTAGGGGCTGTCTGTTTCCAGAAGGATGCGGTCCACGGGGGCGGCGGCGAAGATGTCGCGCAGCTCTTGCGATTTCGGGAAGGTCGCGATGCCAGACATCGACAGGTAGAAGCCCAGATCGAGCGCGGCCTTGGCCAATGCAGCCCCGGAAGAGAAGCAGTGCATGACGCAAGCGTAGGGGCGGTCGCGGAAGCCTTCGGTCAGGATCGCGGCCATGTCGTCATCCGCCGCGCGGGTGTGGATGATAAGGGGGAGGCCCGTCTCCTGCGCCGCGATGATGTGGAGGCGGAGCGAAGTCTTCTGCACCTCGGCGCTGTCGGCGGTGTAGTGGTAATCAAGGCCCGTTTCGCCGATGCCGACGAATTTCGGGTGGCGCGACAGGGCGACAAGCTGGTCCACGGTGACGAGGGGCTCTTCGGCGGCACTCATCGGGTGGATGCCGGCGGCGTAGAAGACGCCGTCATGCGCCTCGGCAATCGCGCGGACGGTGGGTTCATTCTTCAGCCGGGTGCAGATCGTGACCATGCGGGTGACGCCCGCCGCGCGGGCGCGGGCGATCACCTGCGGAAGTTCTTCCGCGAAATCGGGGAAGTCCAGATGGCAGTGGCTGTCGACGAGTTCGGGCCGGGGTTCGGAGGTCATGGACGCTCACCTCTGGGCGAGCGTTCCCGCCGTCTTTTCAAGGGTGAGAACCATATCCATGAGAAGGGCGGCAGGGTCAAGGTTCACCGCCTTGCCGCGACGCGCGCGCTGGGCGAGGGATTGGGCGATCTCGGCCCACATCCGGGCGGCATCGGGCGCGTCGGCAAGGCGGGTAAGGAGAGCGGCCTCGCCCTTCGCGGCCTCGGGCGGAAGCTGGCGGGTAGCAGCAGCGCGGGCAAGGCGGGTGAGGAAGAGGTCGATCAGGGTGAGGATGAGGTCGAATTGCGCCTCGGCCCCCCGGCCTGCGCCAAGATCGGCCAGCGCAAGGGCGCGCGGGCGGTCAAGGCGGGGAAGGGAGGCAAAAAGGTCGATCAGCAGGGCATAGAGTTTTAGCCCGTCGAGATTGGTCAGGCGGAACGCCTCGCCCACGGACCCGCCCGCGAGTTCGGCCAGCGCCTGCGCCTGATCTACGGCCACCTCGCCCCCTGCGGCTGTGAGCGCTTGCGCCAAGGCTTCGGGTGGGAGGGCCGAGAGGCGGAGTTCGCGGCAGCGGGAGTGGATGGTGGGCAGAAGGCGGTGGGGTTGATGAGCGATCAGGAGGAAGGTCACGCCGACGGGCGGTTCCTCCAGCAGTTTCAGGACGGCATTGGCGGCGGAGGTGTTCAACTCGTCAGCAGCGTCGATGATGGCCACGCGGCGGCCGCCATCGGCGGCGGACATGGCGAAGAAGGATTTCAGCGCGCGCGCCTCTTCAACGGTGATTTCCTGCCGGAGGCGGCTGTTCTTGTCATCCCACGGGCGGCGCAGCAGGAAAAGACGCGGTTCTGACAGGGCGCGCAGGCGGCGGGCGAGGGGCGTGTCTTCGGGCGTGTCGAGGGTTTCGGGCGGGGGCGGTGCGCCGAAGAGGCCGCCATCATCGGCGGGTGTGTCCAGCAGGAACCGCGCGATGCGCCAGGCCAGCGTGGCCTTGCCGACGCCGCGCGGGCCGGAAATGAGCCAGCCGTGATGCAGGCGGCCCGAGGTGAAGGCGGAGAGGAAGGTCGCCTCGGCCGCCTCATGCCCGAAAAGGCGGGCGGTTTCGCGGGGGTGGGGGGCGCCTTCGATCCGGTCGGGTTCGGGGATGTCCTCGGGGGCGATGGCGGCCATGGGTCAGCCCAGACGCGGCAGGACGGCGGCGAGGACGTCGGCGGCGACCGCGCCCTCGTCCCGCGCCCCGTCGATCAGGCGAAAGCGGGGGTGGCGGGTGGCGAGGTCGAGAAAGCCCGCGCGCATGCGGGTCTGCGTCTCTAGCCCCATGTCTTCGAAGCGAAGCTCCGTCCCGGCGCGGGCACGGGCGCGAGACAGGCCCACGGCGGGGTCGATATCGACAAGGATCGTCAGGTCCGGTTCGGTGCCGATCATCAGGTCATGCAGACGGTCCACCGTGGCCACCAGATCGCCGCGGGTGATGCCCTGATAGATGCGGGTGCTGTCAGCGAAGCGGTCGGTGATGACGATCTCGTCCCGCGCCAATGCGGGGCGGATGGTCTTTTCCAGATGGTCGCGGCGCGCGGCGGTGAAGAGCAGGATTTCGGTTTCCGCTGACCAACGGTCCGGATCGCCTTCGAGGACGAGGCGGCGGATCTCTTCGGCCCCCGGCGAGCCGCCAGGTTCGCGGGTCAGCGTCACGGCATGGCCTGCCGCGCGCAGAGTTTCGGCCAGACGGCGGGCCTGCGTGGACTTGCCCGATCCGTCGATGCCTTCGAAGCTGAGGAAGAGGCCGGGCATCAGGAGGCCGGGGCCGAAGCATCCGAGAGGTAGCGCTGCATCAGCACCTGCGCGGCGGTGGTCAGCCGCTTGACGAAACCGCCTGCCGCGACATCGGCCTCGGCCACCAGCGGGACGCGGGCATCGGGCAGGTCGGGCACATGGACGATGAGTTCGCCCATCGGCTGGCCCGCTGTGATGGGCGCGTTGACGGGGCCGGTGAAGACGACCTCCGCCGTCACACCGTCCTGCACCAGCGCGGGAACGAGGAGGCGCACATCGGCGGCGGGGACCAGACCCACGGTTTCGGCCGCGCCCATCCAGACCGGCGCCTCGGCCACGCGGGTGCCTGCGGTGACTAGGGTCTTTTCAGCGAATTGGCGGAAGGCCCAGTTGACGATGGCTTCGGATTCCTCGGCCCGGTCCTTGTCGGAGGCGAGGCCCGTGATGACGAAGATCACCCGGCGGTCGCCCATCGTGGCGGAGCCGACAAGGCCATAGCCCGCCTCGGAGGTATGCCCGGTCTTGAGCCCGTCGGCCTGCCAATCAGCGGCGGCGATGCGCAGCAGCGGGTTGCGGTTGGTGGCATTGGCCGGGGCGCGATCTTTGTAGTTGAACTCCGTTTCGGCGAAGATCGGATAGTATTCCGGGAATTCGAGGATCAGCCGCTTGGCGAGGATGCCAAGATCGCGCATCGACATGCGGTGTCCGGGATCGGGCCAGCCGGAGGAGTTCTTGAAGACCGCATTGGTCATACCCATCGCCTGCCCGCGTTCCGTCATGAGTTTGGAGAAGGCCTCTTCCGTGCCCGACAGGCCTTCGGCGACGACCACGCAGGCATCGTTGCCGGAATTGATGATCATGCCACGGATCAGGTCCATAACCGTGGGACGGTCGGTTTCGTTCAGGAACATGGTGGAACCGCCCATCGCCTTGGCCCGGGACGAGACGGCGAAAGTGGTGTCGGGCGTGACGCGGCCATCGCGCAGCGCCTCGAACAGCATGTTGATCGTCATCAGCTTGGACATCGAGGCCGGGGGGAGGGGTGTGTCGGCATTCTTGTCCAGAAGCACGGTCTGGGTGGAGACGTCATAGACCCAGGCCGCGGTGGCGCGCGTTTCGAAGGCGCGGGCGGGCAGCGCCGCGAGAAGGATCAGCGCGGCCAGTGCAAGAAAGCGGGCGGCGTGGCGGGCGGCGGCATGGGGCAGGCGGGGCATGCGGCGGCGGTCCTTTCGTGGGGGCTGCAGGTCAGCGGCGGATCACATAGGCATCGGTGAAGCCGAGATCCTTCACCTTGGCCAGAACCGCATCGCGCCCGCCGGTGCCGGTGGCTGTGACGCTCCACCACGTTTTGCCTTGCGTGGTTTCCTTGCGGGAGGTCGCGGTGAGGCCGGCCTTCTGCAGGGTCTGGACGGCGCGGTTGGCATTGGTTTCCTGCGAGAAGATGCCGATCTGGACGGCGGTGCTTCCCGCCGACGGCGCAGCGGCCGCCGGTGCAGCCGCGACTGCGGTCGGTGCCGGAGCGTCGGAGATGACGGGCGCGGCGGGCTGTGCCGCCTCGGCCTCGTCGATCGCGGTTGCGGCGATGGTGGCGACAGAAACGGCACCCGGTGCGGCCGTTCCCTCGGCGGCGGCGGTTGCCGCCACGGGTTCGTTGGCGTCAAGCAGCGGGCGGCTGGCGTCGGTTTCGGCGGCGACCTCTTCGCGGCGCAGCGCGGTCACCGAAAGCGTGCCGGGTTGGCCAGCAAGCAGGCCGAGCGCCTCGGCCGCATCGGAGGAGATTTGGAGTTTTGGCCCGGGATTGAAGGCCTCGCGCTTGAAGAGGGCACCGATGACGAATTTCCCATTCGCGGGGTTGCGCAGGATCACCCGTTCCGGATCGGTGGCATCGGGAGACGCAACCCAGACACCGCCCAGCGAGGGACGGCCATCCCAGAGCGCCTGATCGGTGACCTGAAAGACTTCGGGCGCTTCGACGTCCCGATCCACAAGCGTGACGGACCGCGCGGCGGGGGCCGCTGCGGTTTCGCCCGTGGGCGCGCCGTCATCCGCCGCGCGGCCGAAGGGGTTTTGTCCCGGCTGGCAGGCCGCCAGCGCCAGGACCGTTGAAATAAGAAGCGCGCTGCGCATCTGCGGAAATCCTGCCATTCCTCGCCCCATTGCCCGCGCGTTCGTGCCGCGCGTGGTTGCGGTCCGTTTCGGACCTGTCGGTTGTCTGTCCTGCCCTTTGCCCCGGCCCCTGCGCCGAAGCGCGAAACCGGAACGTGCGGATCATACAGGCAGGCCGAACGGGTGGAAAGGGCGGGGGGCGGGGATGGGCGGAAAACTCACGCCATCGTGGCCTTTCAGAATCGGTTCCCGCGGTTTACTGAGCCAATCGTCGGAGGAGTGGCCGAGTGGTTTAAGGCACCGGTCTTGAAAACCGACGTGGGGGAAACCCCACCGTGGGTTCGAATCCCACCTCCTCCGCCAACCTTCCCTCGCATACGGTGTCCTTGGTGTGCGTTCAGTGTAGTTTTTGCCATATTTTATTGTGAAGATCTGCATTCACTCATTGCGCTGGATTTCTTTCGATTTCGCCTGTAGCGTTTCATTGTGTGGTATGAAGTGTGGTATGATGCATGGCCCTCACTGGCAAATTGACCAAGAAGCTGGTCGAGAACCTCAGCGCTGGAAGGCACGGCGACGGGGGCGGTCTTTATCTCGTCGTTGATCCCTCTGGATCACGACGGTGGATCGTCCGGGTCGTCGTGAAAGGCCAACGAAACGCGAAGGGCGCGTCACTCCGAACCGACTTCGGTTTGGGCGGGGCTGACGTCGTGACGCTCAATCAGGCACGCGAACGCGCTTTGGAGTATCGCCGTATGGCAAAAGCGGGGTTGAACCCAAGGTTCAACGCGGCGCGCGAGATTCCCTGTTTTGAAGAAGTCGCGAAACAGGTCCACATTGACCGTTTGCCGACCTGGAAGAATCCTAAGCATGGCGACCAATGGATCAACACGCTGCGCGACTACGCCTTCCCGAAAATTGGACGGATGCCGGTTGACAGTATTGGTCAGCCAGAGGTGCTGATGTGTCTGTCCCCGATTTGGACTGTCAAGCATGAGACCGCAAAACGTGTGGCGCAGCGAATAAAGACCGTTCTGGATGTGGCGAAATCACAAGGTTTTCGGTCCGGCGAAAACCCGGTGACGGCGATTCAGGATGCTCAGGTTTTGCCCAAGGTAAAGGCCAAGCCCAAACACCACAGCGCAATGGCCTGGAAAGATGTCCCGGCCTTCTATGCTGACTTAATGGCTCGTGATGCGATGTCGGCCAAGGCATTGCGGTTTACCTGTCTGACTGGGTCACGCACGACCGAGGTGTTGGAAATGAAATGGGGCGAGGTTGATCTTGAGGCGCGGCTATGGACCTGCCCGGCAGATCGGATGAAGGGCGATGTGCTACATAGGGTTCCGCTGAGCGATGAGGCGCTAGCGATACTTAAGCCTCTGCGCGAGATGAAGTCAGACTATGTTTTTGAGGGCCAGAAGCGGCATAAGCCGCTCTCCAACATGGCGATGCTGATGCTGTTGCGCCGGATGGGGGTTGAAAGCGTGACTGTGCATGGGTTCAGATCGACCTTCCGTGATTGGGCGAGCGAAATTGCGGATGCACCTAATGAGGTTTCCGAGAAGAGTTTGGCCCATAAGGTTGGGTCGGCTGTAGAGCGCGCATACGCACGCTCAGACCTGTTGGAAAAGCGGCGTATCCTAATGACTCAGTGGTCGCATTTTGTCGCGCCGAACGGCGACAAGGAGGATCAACAGTGTTGACCGTGTCCATCAACGAGCCTGACCTGTGAGGTGCCCCTAGTTTCCTAGACGCCTGCCTCGTTCAGTGTCTGCTGCCTGGCT
>JACVZW010000044.1 GCA_014654775.1 Paracoccaceae bacterium
ACCCACTCTGGCACATTGATGCCGTCGGGGGGCGGTCACATCATCAGTCCCCGCCCATAAGCTTGCCATGCGGAATGGACCTGTTCAGCCGTGGGTCGCGCAGCGCACTCTCTAAGGGGATCGAGGGTCAGTCGAAGGCCCCTGCCCTTCTGAGACCGCGGCCGAGTTCGAAGCAGGTCGCCGTCGCGGAACGCATCGCCCGCCTCAGGCTGCGCATTCCCGACGAATGCTACCGGGATCGCGGGATGATGATGTCGCGCTGGATTGCCAGAAACATAATGTGAGGCGGCGTGTTATCTGATCGGATGGATCACAGGTGAAACCCGATCAGCGACACACTGCCTATTGAATCAGGGGGACCTCACCAAGTGGTTTGCAATCTGGTTGAGGTAAGCCGCCATGCTCGAAGTCGGAACATTCGCAAAACCTCAACTGTCAGAACTCATTGCCGCCGTCGCGGCAAGCGAGACAGTGATGATCACCCGGCGCGGTCGCCCTGTAGCCCGCCCGGCACCTCTGGAAGCTCAGCGCTCGACGCGCGCCGCACTTGTCGAACGGGTTCGCTCTCTGCAGGCTAGCCTTGCGGGCGTCACTCGGGACGACATACTGTAAGCCCGTGATGCGGGAAGGCGATGACGTTGGTTGTAGACTCCCCGGCGCTTGCGGCCTGGCTGCTTCCCCATGAAACTGGTGCTGGTCTGGTAAAGCTTATCGCAGGCCAATCCGACGTGTTGGCCCCGTGGCTTTTTTGGACGCAGCTACGAAACATCCTGATTGTCGCAGAACGGCGAGGCCGCCGGCCGCAAGGCCTGGCTGACCAGATGATCGAGGCGGTTGAGGGCCTAGAAACTGTAGTCGACACTGCCCAGTCAAGTGCAGCGGTCTTGGCAATGGCCCGACAACACGCTCCCACAGTGTATAACGCACTCTTTGTGGAGCTCACATTGCGGCGCAGAGCGATGCTTAAGCTGCTGGATGCCAAGCAGGCACCAGCGGCGCGGGCTGAAGGAGTGATCTTCGTTTGAGGCTAGTCACGCTGAAACGCCAATCAAGCGCAACCGTCGCGCTCGGTCCAATAGCATCTTCACCGAGGATGGCGACCATTTCGCCCGCCCCCGTGGAGTTCGTTCCCGCATGGCTTCCAACCGCTCGCAGATGGTCTGAAGGGTAACATTGGGATCAGAACCCTTGATCGCAGCGACAATCGCGACGAGCCTGTCATCAGCATGGAACCTGTCAGCGCGACCGAGAACTGCCTCCTCAAGAAATCCGCTGCGCACATAGGCGTTCACGGCTCGCATCAGGCGGCCTTGGGTCCAGCGCCGACCTTCAGGTAATGGGCCGTTGATGACCCGCAGCAGGTCTTCCCACGGCATATCCGGCCGCAGACGTCGCACGTGGGGCACCCAGTCCTGCGCGGTCTCCGCAAGCGCGTCCATATAGCTGTCGGTCCGTGCAAGACGAAGCTTGCGTAGCGCCGCAGGGTCACCGGCCCGCAGTCCGGGATTGCCGCCGACCCTTCCTTGCGATCTCGCGCTGGCAAGTCCGGCTTTGGTCCGTTCGCGTATGAGGGCGCGCTCGAACTCGGCCGTGGCGCCGAGAACCTGAAGCGTGAACTTGCCTTGCGGAGATGCAGTATCAATCGGATCCTGCAGGGATCGAAAGAAGGCCCCCTGCCCTTCCAGACGCTCGATCACGTCCAGAAGATGAGAGAGCGATCTCGCCAAGCGGTCGATGCGGACGACGACGAGGGTGTCACCTTTCCTGATCCGTTGAAGGGCCCGTGCCAGCACCGGGCGCGACCGACTTCCGCCCGATGCCTGCTCTTCATGGATCTCGATGCATCCTGCGGCTTGCAAGGCTTGCGCTTGTGCCAGATTGCTCTGCTCCTCCGTCGAAATCCTCGCATATCCGATCAGCGCCATCAGAAACCGTCATTTTACAATTGCGGAAGTCATCATCAAACGACCGTTTATAAACGGATGCAACAGCGCTTTGTGTCGTCCAGTTCGGTGAAATGCCCTTGGTTTCCTGTGGCTGAGCGCAATCCGCGAGCTTCGCCAGCTGTCGCGTAGCCCTTAAATGCGGCATACGAAAGTCAACGAAATCAATGGGGCTGCTTTGCCATTAAATATGATATCTTGCCTTTAAATCCGACATTCTTGCCGTTAAAGCTGACATAGGGTTCACGGGGTTGGACGGTTGGCAGCGATAGAAGGTAATGACGAAGAAGATGGCGATTTTGGTGCTGAGGCGCAGCGTCGGGCATCGGTCCTTCGACCGCTTGTACAGGCGTATCTCAGCCGCGCCGGGAGCTTGGAGAGCGGTATCGGTGATGCAGTCTGGGAGCTTGGCGTCAGCAGGACCACAGTCTGGCGCTGGATCCGACGGCTTGCAGCAGAGGGTGGCCGGACAAGCGCTCTCGTTCCCCGCAAACGCGGGCGACGCAACGGGTCGGTCATGGTGCCCGGTGATGTCGAGGGCATCATCGAAGAGCATCTTACTCGATATTACCTTCGGCGAGAACGCCCCAGCCTAGCGCGAGTTGTGACAGAAATCCGCAGTGCCTGCCTTGAGCGGGGGCTTCAACCCCCGACACGCCGTACCGTTCAGCGACGGCTTGATGCAATGGATGCCCGCGAAGTCATGAAAGCGCGGGAGGGCGCAAAGGCAGCGCGCCAAAGGTTTGCGCCGGTGACGGGAAGGAACAGATCAGAACGACCGCTGGACGTTGTGCAGATCGATCACACACCAGCGGACATCATCCTTGTCGACAGCTTCGAGCGCAAACCCATCGGCCGGCCTTGGGTGACCTTGGCGATCGACATAGCCACGCGCATGGTGACGGGATACCACGTCAGCTTTGACGCGCCGTCCCGCCTTTCGGTGGCCTTGTGCCTCACGCGGGCCGTCGCCCCCAAAGCTGAATTTCTGGCAGACCTCGAGTGTAATGCCCCGTGGCCCGCGCAGGGCAAGCCGGTCAGCATTCACGTCGACAATGGCCGCGATTTCCGGTCCCAGGCCTTTCAGTCAGCGTGTGCGGAATGGGGGATCAACCTCGTCTACCGGCCGCCAGGAAGCCCGCATTTTGGTGGGCATGTCGAGCGACTGATCGGCACGATGATGGGCGCGGTGCATCTCCTGCCCGGAACAACACAGTCGTCGGTCGCTGCCAAGGGCGGCTATGACGCGGAAGCCATGGCGGCGATGACCTTGCGAGAGTTTGATTGGTGGTTTGCCTTAGAAATCTGTCGCTACAACAACAGCATTCATTCGAACCTTGGCTGCACACCTGTCGCCAAGTGGGAAGCGCTCGCCGGGGAAATGGCCGGCGACATCCCCTTCGACATAGAGGCGTTTCGGGTGAGTTTCCTGCCAAGTGAGCAGCGGCAGGTGCGTCGTGACGGCATCCATCTGTTCGACCTGCGCTACTGGTCCGACGCCCTCGCGGGTTATGTTGGTCGCCGGGACGGGAAGGTGGTCGTCCGCTACGATCCCCGCGACCTCTCGGCCGTCTGGGTCGAACTGGATGGTGGCAGATGTGTCGAGGCCCGGTACCGCAATCTGGAAATCCCGCCGGTGTCGCTCTGGGAATATCGCGAGGCTATGCAAAAGGCACGGGCCATGGGGAAAGTGGGCACGAATGAATTGGTCCTTGCCGAATTGATCCGGCAGCAACGCCAAATCGAGGGTGAAAGCCGCGCGCTGACCAAGGCAAAGCGCCGATCCCGTGAAAGGAGTTCTTCGATGAAGGGTCTGGCCGCCGATGATCGGGTGTCGGAGGGGCTGCGACCAGTCGACACCGGTGATACATCGCGCCCCTTGTTTAAGGTGGAGCGCTGGTGAATTGAGGGCAGAAACTGAAGAAGACGGCCGCATCGCCCTCATTCAATCGGACATCTGGATAGGCTTTCCGCGGGCAGAACAAGTGCTAGACCGGCTGCAAGGCCTCATCGAGATGCCACGGCAGACTCGAATGCCGGGCCTGCTCGTGCATGGGGCCTCTGGCATCTGGAAGACGATGATCGCCCGCAACCTGTCGCGCAGGTACGCGCCGGAATACGTTCTGGAATCAGGTATCACGCGCACCCCGCTTCTTCTTTTGCAGGCACCACCGGCCCCAGACGAACGGCGATTCTATATGCACATCCTCGCTGCCGTCGGCGCCCCGTCATCGGCGCTAAGTTTGCGGGCCCAAAGCGTCGCTTCACTTGAGGTCCGCGTTGTTGGCCTTCTTCGCGACCTCGGGCTTCGGATGATCATGATTGACGAAGTCCACAACCTCCTCGCGGGAACCCATCGCGAACAACGCCGCTTCCTGAATGTTCTGCGTTATCTCAGCAATGAACTCGAGGCATCGCTGGTTTGCTTTGGAGTCAGCGAAGCGGTCGATGCCATTCGCGGCGATGTCCAACTCGCGCGACGCCTGGACGAACACCACCTACCAAACTGGCGCGACGATGCCGAGTTCTCGGACATGAT
>JACVZW010000045.1 GCA_014654775.1 Paracoccaceae bacterium
GGGATGCGGTCCTGACCCAAGGCTGCGTCATTGTGCGAGCGCCTTCCTGATTTTCTGGTCGGTCTTGTACTGGCTGAGGGCAAAGACCGCCCAGATTGCTGCCGGGATCCAGCCGATGAGGGTCAGCTGCAGGACAAGGCACAGGATGCCCTGGAAGGGGCGACCGATCGTGAAGAACACGACAAAGGGCAGCAGTATCGCGAGGATGAGCCGCATCAGTACCGCTCCGGGATGTTGTCGGAGACGAGGTCCGGGCGCAGGACGCGCGCGCCCGGATCCTGCGCGACCATGGCGCGGTAATTGGTTGAGGTCTGCTTGGTGTTCACCCGCGTCCCGAGGCTCTCCGCCGACGGAAAGTCAGGACACATCGTGTAAACCGCCGCCGGGATGTCAGACTGGATGTGGCCGGTTGCAGTCGGCTTCCATCGCCCTCTGATTACCGCAAAGGCATCAAGGTCCCCAGTAGAACCATCATAATTGAGCAGGGCCCAAGAGCTTCCATCAATAGCAGTCGCTTCAAGTAATGGATATCTCTCACGATCCCTTTCGTCGTCGACAATCACTGGCTTCCACTTCGCACTGCCGGTGACACCATCGACATAGCCATCATAGGCTGCGCACTGAAACGTCGTACCATCTTTCTTAAAGAGAGTGACTTGGAGCGTCATGACTTCCGCCGAGTGCTTATCGGCGTTTTCGAGCTGGCGAACAAACACATTCCCGGCCAGCAGAGTGTACATATCCTTGGCGGTGACATTGCCATACATGCCTTGCTTAGCGTCAGCGTGTCCTGCGGCCAGCGAAAGAAGCGCCGTCATGACGGCTGCATTGGTGAACTTGGGGAACATGGCTACCTCCTGTCTGTTCCTTAAGTTGCGGAATTCCCGGTTCCGGGTGCAGGTCCGGTTCCGGGTGCGGTACGATCAAGGATGGCAAGCTCTGCGGTGCTGTCACCGACGAACTGGCCGATGAGCCAGGACACCGGCTCAAGGGTCCAGCGTACGAGCTTGCCGATATAGTCGGGGCGGTCGGCCCTCCCGAGTTGGTAGGCGATTTCGTTCATGCGGTGCACGGCGATGAAGTGCCAGACATTGGTCCAGCGCTGCGACTTGCGCATCTGCTTCACCACCGGGATGGCCCAGGCGTGATAGCCACGATAATGCGCCCTTGAGAGTCGCTCGGCCGTAAAGCGCAGATCCATGACGGCCAGCTCGCGCGAGACGCGCCCTTGGCGCCAGAGCTCGGTGCAGATCACGCGGCCGGACCGACTACTACCACCGCCGCTGGTACTTCCGCTGCCCCCACTGGACCGCGAATAATTCACCTGGCTTTGGACGCCCGAGGACCGGTCATAAGTTGACACGCGGTTGTAGTTTCCGGCGATGCCGTTGTTTCCGGTGAAGCCAGCTCGCGCTGCCTCCGAAGCGGTCGCGAAGTCACCGCGACCGTCGCCGTCTACGTCGATGTAGCTCCCGCCGCCACCGCCGCCGCTGCCCCCACCGCCAGAATACCAGATCATCGAGCAGCCGTTCGAGGTGGTTGACCATGCGGAATAGGACGTGGACACGCTGTCGGCCCAGCCCGGATTGGCATAGTCGGTCGTGGTATCGGTGCGGGTCCGTTGCTGCGTGACCGAACCGCTATAGCCCGCAGGGCAGCCGACGGATCCCGTCTCGACGGTACTTTGAGAATAGACCCGATGGCAGGTGTCGTTGGCCCATGCCCAGGGCGTGAAGCTGTCGGCTATGATGGGCGCGAGGCCGGAATCGGCGGGGAAGGTTGTGGTGTAGGTCGTCCGCGTGCGCTGTCGCGCGATGCCGCCCAGCGAATAGGGAATGTGGGTATGGACCACGGGCGCATAGACGGCCGCGCAGTTCAGAGGCTCTGTGATGACGGTTGGCGTGGTGGTGGTCGCGATGGTGGGCAGCGTGCCGTCGCCGGTGCAGCCGTCCGAGATCAGGCGCGGCGTTGTTCCGGGTAGGATCAACCAGCTTTCCTGACCGAGGCCGGCCGGTTCGGTATAGGGCGCGGGTGGGACGGCCTCGTAGGTATCGACCAGATAGATGCGCTGGCCTTCCAGATCGACGCCCATCGTGCGGTAGGTGCAGTTCTGCACGAGCGTGACGGTCTGGCGGCGCGGAGCGCGGCAGCCGCTGTCATATGTCCATGGGGTCAGTTGGTCGGGCACGGGGTTTCCGTCGGCCATGAGGACAGGCCGACCGGCATTGTCGACCAGCTTGCGCCGTTCGCGGGTTTCGCGGACCTTGCCGTCGTCGGAGATCGTGCGCTCCGGTGCGCCTGCGGGCGGGCAGATGCCGCTGCGCGCTTCGGTCCTGGACTGCCACCGGAGGGCGAGGTTCGGGAGTGGCAGCGTAGTCAGAAGTGCAGGTGCCTCGAAACCCGGCAAACCTGACCGATCCGCCCATTCTCCGGAGGCGGAACCAATGGCGCAATCCGGCAGGGCGGAGGCTTGTCCGGTGAACGGCTCATAGCTGTAGCGGACGGTTCCCCCGGCGGGAACGAGCGGGATGAGAATTCCGATCTGGCTGTCGAGGTCGAAGCGGCCATCGATGTTTTCGTAATAGGCGCGTGGCGCCGCCTGAAGCTGACGGGCGTTGAAGCCGCGGCGGAACTGAGCCTGATCAATCCACGTGAGGACGACGTAAGTCTCGGGGTTGTCGGGATCGGGGCATACGCGATGCCGGATCGCCCAGTCCCGTGCCGCAGTCGGCAGATAGGGCGCGTCGGTGCCGGTGTACCCTTCGATGGAGCTGTTGGTCAGCAGGTGGCCGAGCAGCGGCGGCATCACGGAATTGCCAGCGTCATCGGCGGTATAGGTGAGCTTGCCCAGACGGGAGATCACCGCCTGGTGGGTGCGGGCAAGCGTCTGGGCGGTAATCGTTGCGCCCTTGAGCTCCTGATGGCGGGCTTCATCCTGCCAGAACTGCTCCGTGGGCAGATCCTGCGCGTAGGCGGGCATGGCAAGGAGGAGCGCGAGCGCGGTGTATTGGGTGAGGGCCGGGAAGATACGCTGCCGATGCATCATGGGGCTGCTCCAGGCAAAATCAGGGGTTGAGGGGGGGTGCGCAACGTGAGTTCTGTTCCGGTCTCCGACTGCTCGACGCTGTCGATCCAGTAGCCATCGAGGCGTGCGACGCGGGTCAGGACGTCGGGAAGAGGCGCATCGCTGCTTAGGGTGACGACGGTATCCGCTCCCTCTCCGGCGACGACGATCGCGCGTTCGATGCCGACGAAGGCGTCCTCGGCCTGCCGCACGAGCGCGGGCAGGGCCGGATCGGATGGGCTTGCCTCCGACCATATCAGAGCAATGTCCGTCTCCGTCGAGAGCTGGCCTTCCGTGATGCCCATCCGGTGCGGCCAGTCGCGGTACATCATCTCTGCGACGCGCTGAGCAATGATCATGTTGCGCATGCTGTCGAGCTGGAAGGTCCGCCAGGCGACGGCGGGCATGTCGGGCCCGTTGACTTTGCAGCCGCGCGATAGCGCACGCCAACCTGGCACGCTTGGCCATTCCTCGGCATGCGCGGCAAGGCAGCCGCGAACGAACTCCGTCCAATCGGGCACCTTTGCGAGGGGTGCTGCTTGCTGCGGTGGGGGCGGGGAGAGAAAGTCGCCGATTTCGTCGGTCATTGTGGATCCGATGAAGGCGAGCGCGCACAGGGCGGAGCCCGCCAGAGCCGCCGTGCGGACGGGTGCTCTGCCGGGCTGTGCGAGGGGCAGGGCGCGAGGATCGAGGTCGGTCTGGACGAGATCGATGCGCGGGAGGCCAAGGCCGTCGACACCCTCAAGACCCCGCGATGCTGCGATGATCTCGATCCCGCCCACGACCACAAGATCACCGATTGCTGCGCGCAGGGATGCTGCGTCGGGGTATATGCGTTCGGGTCCGAGGACGGGCTTTCCCGATACGAGGATGAAGGCGGTGAACAGCTGAATGTCGGGCTCGCAGACGGCCACAAGCGTGACGCGGTCATGGGTCTCCGGCGGGAGCACCTGCCAGACGATCTGACTGAGCGCAGGAAGGCCGATCGCTTTGCGATCGGGGATCGCGGCGCGCCGGTCTTGCCAGGTCAGGACGGCGGGAGGCGGTGCTGCAAGGCTGCGCCGGGCGTAGACGGCCAACCGCTGACGGAGCGTCGTACCCTCGGTCGGCAGGGCACGGCGCAGATCCCAGGTGAGACCGGCAAGCGTGCGGATGCCGCAGTATTCGACGATCCGGACCATCAGGGGATATCTCCGACGGGCATAATGGTCGGCCGGACGAGGACGATCATCCTGATCTTGCGGGTCGAGCCTTTGGCGGAGCCGCCGAGGCCAAGGAAGCGCGCAGCGCCGGTTCCGCTGTTGGACCGGGTTGCGACCTCCTGTTCGTAACCGGAGAGCACAAGGGTCTCGCCGGGGGTCAGGACGCTGTCGTTCTGGATCGCACGCTGATCGATTGTGGGCAGTTGGACGGTT
>JACVZW010000046.1 GCA_014654775.1 Paracoccaceae bacterium
GGGATGCGGTCCTGACCCAAGGCTGCGTCATTGTGCGAGCGCCTTCCTGATTTTCAGGTCCGTCTTGTACTGGCTGAGGGCAAAGACTGCCCAGATGGCGGCCGGAATCCAGCCGATCAGGGTCAGCTGCAGGACAAGGCACAGGATGCCTTGGAAGGGGCGACCGATCGTGAAGAACACGACAAAGGGCAGCAGTATCGCGAGAATGAGCCGCATCAGTACCGCTCCGGGATGTTGTCGGAGACGAGGTCCGGGCGAAGGACGCGCGCGCCCGGATCCTGCGCGACCATGGCGCGGTAATTGGTCGAGGTCTGCTTGGTGTTCACCCGCGTCCCGAGGCTCTCCGCCGACGGAAAGTCAGGACACATTGTGTAAACCGCCGCCGGGATGTCGGATTGGATGTGGCCGGTTAAGACATGACGCCATTTCCCGCGGATCGAGCCAAAAATGTCATAAGCACCGGTGGCACCATCGTATTTGAGAAGGCCGTAACTTGTACCGTCCGCCGCCTCAACCTCGAGTAGCGGGTATCGTTCGCGATCCCCCTTGTGCTCAATGATAACTGGTTTCCAACCAGTGCGGGCTGCAACCCCATCGACATAGCCGTCGAAAGCCGCGCAGTTCACTGATGTTCCATCTGGTAGGAACACGCTGACCTGAAGCGTCATTACGTCTGCCGAATGGCGATCCGCGTCTTCCAGTTGGCGGACAAGAACCTTGCCGGCCAGCAGCGTGTACATGTCCCTGGCCTCGACATTTCCATACTGGCCCTGTTTGGCGTGGGCCGAGCCAACGCCCAGTGCGATGAGTGCCGTTGCGGCGACGACTTTTGTGAAGGTGGGGAACATGGCTACCTCCTGTCTGTTCCTTAAGTTGCGGAATTCCCGGTTCCGGGTGCAGGTCCGGTTCCGGGTGCGGTACGATCAAGGATGGCAAGCTCTGCGGTGCTGTCACCGACGAACTGGCCGATGAGCCAGGACACCGGCTCAAGGGTCCAGCGTACGAGCTTGCCGATATAGTCGGGGCGGTCGGCCCTCCCGAGTTGGTAGGCGATTTCGTTCATGCGGTGCACGGCGATGAAGTGCCAGACATTGGTCCAGCGCTGCGACTTGCGCATCTGCTTCACCACCGGGATGGCCCAGGCGTGATAGCCACGATAATGCGCCGGTGAGAGTCGCTCGGCGGTAAAGCGCAGATCCATGACGGCCAGCTCGCGCGAGACGCGCCCTTGGCGCCAAAGCTCCGTGCAGATCACGCGGCCTGAACGGCCGCTGCCCCCACTGTTTCCTCCGCTACCGCCCCCACTGGACCGCGAATAATTCACCTGGCTTTGCACGCCTGAGGATCGGCCATAGGTTGAGACGCGGTTGTAGTTTCCGGCGATGCCGTTGTTTCCGGTAAAGCCAGCGCGCGACGCTTCCCATTCGCTCGCGAAATCTCCCCGCCCGTCGCCATCGACGTCGATATAGTTCTGGCCTCCCCCACCGCCGCCACCGCCGCCGCTGGAATACCAGATCAGCGAGCAGCCGTTCGAGGTGGTTGACCACGCGGAATAGGACGTGGACACGCTGTCGGCCCAGCCCGAATTCGCATAGTCGGTCGTGGTATCGGTGCGGGTCCGTTGCTGCGTCACCGAACCGCTATAGCCCGCAGGGCAGCCGACGGATGTCGTCTCGACGGAGCTTTGCGTATAGACCCTGTGACAGCTGTCATCGGCCCAGGCCCAGGGCGTGTAACTGTCGGCCGAGATGGGCGCGAGGCCGGACTCGGCCGGGAAGGTTGTGGTGTAGGTTGTCCGGGTGCGCTGCCGCGCGATGCCGCCCAGCGAATAGGGAATGTGGGTATGGACCACGGGCGCATAGACGGCCGCGCAGTTCAGAGGCTCTGTGATGACGGTTGGCGTGGTGGTGGTCGCAATGGTGGGCAGCGTGCCATCGCCGGTGCAGCCGTCCGAGATCAGGCGCGGCGTTGTTCCGGGTCGTATCAACCAGCTTTCCTGACCAAGGCCGGCCGGTTCGGTATAGGGCGCGGGCGGGACGGCCTCGTAGGTATCGACCAGATAGATGCGCTGGCCTTCAAGATCGACGCCCATCGTGCGGTAGGTGCATTTCTGCACGACCGTGACGGTCTGGCGGCGCGGCGCCCGGCAGCCGCTTTTATATGACCACGGTGTCAGTTGGTCAGGGACGGGGTTTCCGTCGGCCATGAGGACGGGCCGACCGGCGCTGTCGACCAGCTTGCGCCGTTCGCGGGTTTCGCGGACCTTGCCGTCGTCGGAGATCGTGCGCTCCGGTGCACCCGCGGGCGGGCAGATGCCGCTGCGGGCTTCGGTCCTCGACTGCCAGCGGAGGGCGAGGTTCGGGAGTGGCACTGTGGTCAGCAGGGCAGGTACCTCCAGACCCGGCAAACCTGACCGATCCGCCCATTCTCCTGAGGCGGAACCGATGGCACAATCCGGCAGGGCAGAGGCTTGCCCGGTGAACGGCTCATAGCTGTAGCGGACGGTTCCTCCGGCGGGAACGAGCGGGACCAGAATGCCGATCTGGCTGTCGAGGTCGAAGCGGCCGTCGATGTTTTCGTAATAGGCGCGCGGCGCAGCCTGAAGCTGACGGGCATTGAAGCCGCGGCGGAACTGCGCCTGATCAATCCAGGTAAGGACGACGTAAGTGTCGGGGTTGTCGGGATCGGGGCAGACGCGATGCCGGATCGCCCAGTCCCGTGCCGCCGTCGGCAGATAGGGGGCGTCGGTGCCGGTGTACTCCTCGATGGAACTGTTGGACAGAAGATGGACAAGGAGTGGCGGCATTACGGAATTGCCAGCATCATCGGCGGTATAGGTGAGCTTGCCGAGACGGGAGATCAGTGCCTGGTGGGTGCGGGCCAGCGTCTGGGCGGTAATCGTGGCGCCCTTGAGCTCCTGATGGCGGGCCTCATCCTGCCAGAACTGCTCCGTGGGCAGATCCTGCGCGAAGGCAGGCAGGCCAAGGAGCAGCGCGAGCGCGGTGTATTGGGCAAGGGCCGGGAAGATACGCTGCCGATCCATCATGGGGCCGCTCCAGGCAAGGCGAGAGGTTGAGGGGGGGTGCGCAAGGTGAGTTCTGTTCCGGTCTTCGACTGCTCGATGCTGTCGATCCAGTAGCCATCGAGGCGTGCGACGCGTGTCAGGACGTCGGGAAGGGGCGCATCGCTGCTCAGGGTGACGATGGTATCCGGTCCCTCGCCGGCGACGATGATCGCGCGCTCGATGCCGACGAAGGCGTCCTCGGCCTGCCGCACGAGCGGGGGCAGGGCCGGATCGGACGGGCTTGCGTCCGACCATACCAGAGGAATGTCCGTCTCCGTCGAGAGCAGGCCTTCCGTGATGACCATCCGGTGCGGCCAGTCGCGATACATCATCTCTGCGACGCGCTGAGAGATGATCATGTTGCGCATGCTGTCGAGCTGGAAGGTCCGCCACGCCACGGCGGGCATGTCGGACCCGTTGACCTTGCAGCCACGTGATGAGGCGCGCCAGCCCGGCACACTTGGCCATTCCTCGGCATGTGCGGCAAGGCAGCCGCCCACGAACTCGGTCCAGTCAGGTACCTTTGCGAGGGGTGCTGCTCGCTGCGGTGGGGGCGGCGAGAGAAGGTCCCCGATTTCATCGGTCAGTGAGGACGCGATGAAGGCGAGCATGGAAAGCGCGGTGCCCGCCAAGAGCGCCGTGCGCATCGGCGCTCGGCCGGGCTCAGCGAGGGGCATGGCGCGAGGATCGAGGTCGGTCTGGACCAGATCTATGCGCGGCAGGCCAAGGCCGTCGACACCCTCAAGACCCCGCGATGCTGCGATGATCTCGATCCCGCCCACGACCACGAGATCGCCGATGGCTGCGCGCAGGGCGGCCGCGTCGGGGTACATGCGTTCCGGTCCGAGGACAGGTTTTCCCGACACGAGGATGAAGGCGGTGAACAGCTGAGTGTCGGGCTCGCAAACAGCCGCAAGCACGACGCGGTCATGGGTTTCGGGGGGGAGCAACTGCCAGACGATCTGACTGAGTGCAGGAAGGCCGATCGCCTTGCGATCGGGGACCGCGGCGCGCCGGTCTTGCCAGGTCAGCACGGCGGTGGGCGGTGCGGCAAGGCTGCGCCGGGCGTAGACGGTGAGCCGCTGTCGGAGCGTCGAACCCTCGGTCGGCAGGGCACGGCGCAGATCCCAAGTGAGACCGGCAAGCGTGCGGATGCCGCAGTATTCGACGATACGGACCATCAGGGGATATCTCCCACGGGCATGATGGTTGGCCGGACGAGGACGATCATCCGTATCTTGCGGGTCGAGCCTTTGGCGGAGCCCCCAAGGCCAAGGAAGCGTGAGACGCCGGTTCCGCTGTTGGACCGGGTTGCGACTTCCTGTTCGTAACCGGAGAGCACAAGGGTCTCGCCGGGGGACAGGACGCTGTCGTTCTGGATCGCACGCTGATCGATTGTGGGCAGTTGGACGGTT
>JACVZW010000047.1 GCA_014654775.1 Paracoccaceae bacterium
CTGTCCGGGGAAAGGGTAACCTCGGTCATCAAAAGATTTGTGCAACAGAGCCTCGCCCAGACCTCGTTCGGTCCCACGGCCTCGACACGGTCATCCCGCAGCTTGGCCTTCACGCGCCGCTTCGGTGTCTTGTACCTGAGCTGCATGCCCAACTCCCTGTAAATGCGGTAGACCTTCTTGACGTTGATGCCCCAGCCTTCGCGGTCGAGCAGGACATGAACGCGTCGGTAACCATACCGCACGCGCGTCTCGCAGATCTCCCTGATCCGCTTCGCGACGGCAGCCTGATCGGTGCGGCGGGATTGGTAGTGGAACGTCGAACGGTCGAAGCCGATGGCCCCACAAGCCTGCCGGATCGACACCGCCCAATCGCTGCACATCCCGCGAACAAGCTCACGCATCCGACCAGGGTGAGCCAGCGGGCGCCACCGGTTCAAGCCCACTGGCGAACGAGCTTTCGCCGGATGACGTCCTGCAACATCTCACGGTCGAGCGTCAGGTCGGCCACAATCTTCTTCAGCCGCGCGTTCTCGTCCTCGAGCTGCTTTAGCCGCTTCATCTCCGTCGGAAGCAACCCGGCATACTTCTTCTTCCAATTGAAGTAGGTTGCCTGGCTGATCCCGGCCTTGCGGCAGATCTCCGCAACCGGTGTTCCATCTTCGCCTTGCTTGATGATGAACGCCTTCTGCGCGTCCGAGAAATTGCTCGCCTTCATCCGATTCCGCTTCGTCGGGCAAACAGTCCCCCGGACTGTTTGCTTGCCCTCCTCAGTCTCCCAGCCGGAAAAGCGTAGCCGAAAACTCCAGCTTCAATCGGTCCAGTTTCCTGGGATCAGATCAGAGGGGATCGAGGTCAAGCTCGCCATGGAAGAAGGCCAGGTCGCCCGATTCTTCTGGACCGCAAATGGCAGCTTCGTGAACTTCGACCTGCACGGCGACGGCGGTGGACAGAGCATCAGCGACGAGCAAGGCCGTGCCGTGCCCGAAGCCTCCGGCGACCTGACCGCCGCTTTCACCGGCAACCACGGCTGGGTCTGGCGTAACCGGACGGAGGCGCCTGTCACCGTGACCCTGCGCACAGGTGGGGATTATTCGGAGATGCGCGCACCTTGAGAGCGTGGTCCCGGCGGGGAGAACAGTCTCGCCGGGACCCAAACCCAACGGTCGTTGTACGACATCGAAGGCTGCCTGATGATCGTGACCGGTTGGCGCGATCACCAGCAATGGGGCGCACTGATTTCGGCCTCTGCGGAGAATAGGCATGCCAATCTCCGCATTTTGTGCGGAGATTGGTCACAAGGGGTGCCTTGCCTGCGTGTTCATTCTTGCTTATCTTGAATACAAGCAGACGGAGGCTCGGATGTCTCAGACCACAACGATGACGGTCCGTATCAGCGGCGCACTGAGCGAGTTCGTTGCGTCGAACGTGGGCGAGAACGGGTCCTACGAGAACATCAGCGAATATGTGCGTGACCTGATCCGGCGCGACAAGGAGCGGGCCGAGCGGGAGGCGTTTGATCGTCTGAAGGCGGAACTGACGCGCGCCTTCGCAGCACCAGAAGAGAGCTATCGCCCGTTGACAGCGGCCGAGGTGATCGCCCGGAACCGGGGATAGCGACGTGGCCATTCGCGTCCAGGAGGCCGCATCGCTGCGGCTTGACGAGATATATCGGTACACGCGCGATCGCTGGGGCGTCGAGCAGGCGGATCGGTACATCACCGAGCTCTTCGCGGCGTTTGACCAGATAGAAAGCCATGGCGTCGCGTCACGCCCCATCCCGGCGGAGTTCGGGGTCGAAGGCTCCTATTTCCGGCACGCGCATCATTTCGTGTACTGGCGGCGGCTGTCGAACGGGGACGTCGGCATCGTGACGATCCTGCACGAGCGGATGCACCAGATGGACAGGTTCCGTGAGGATCTTCCGAAGTGACGGATGCCTCCGGCGACGATTATCCGCACCGTCGCAGGGGGCCCCGCAAAACGTTGACCAGATGTTGACAAGAATTTGGACTGACGAAAGCCGAGCGTTATACTCAGCTTTGAAGTCTTTGATATATATATAGATTTTGGTTTCTGGGGCAGGATTTGAACCTGCGGCCTTCAGGTTGTGAGCCTATGGAAGGTCAAAACGGAATAATCCGTGAAACCAGCGACTTGCGAGGCAAGCCTTTGTTCTGGCGTGATTTTCGTCCTCGCAAACATCAGTGTTCGCGCGGATTCACACGCAAGACCGGGATGAAGCCCGCAGTCGCAGGTTGATGTGGCGTTGATGTAGCCCGCGCACCCTCCCCCGCAGATCATCATCGTGATCCGTCACGTCGGCCTTCATTTCCGATGCTCCTGGAGCCCAAGCTCGCCCCACATCCAGCCGAAATCGTACTCGGCGATGGGGCCCTCTCCATGCCCGGCGCTGCGGTTTTCCAGCATCTTCAGCCACTCGATCACCTTCTCGCGCCCCGCAGCCGTCCGGACAGCCTGGCGCGGTGACTTGCCGCCCAGCGCCGGGATTGGCGCATCCAGCGTTTCGCGGTAATGCTTGTTGAGATGATCCCGCATCAGTTGGCGCGCGATCTCTGGCGGGATTTCGTCGGCCGCTTCGCGTGGCCAGTCATGCCGTTGGTCGGCCCGCACCTGATCCACTGTCCGGATCGTGGTCAACGGTGCCCTCAGCAGATCCCCGGCGGCCGCGCCGATCAACGTCTGGACCTTGGCCGCCCGCTCGGCCGAGTTGACGGTCACGAGCAGCGTTTTGCCCTTCAGTTCCACGGAGCCCAGAACCGTGGCCCCCTCGATCAGCGTGTCCAGCATGATGCCGCCGCCTGCCTTGCCACCGCGCACCTTCCGCGTGGCCAGCCAGTTCCAGAACTTCGGCCCATCGGGCACAAAGCCCTTCACCCGGTCAAGGCGCTCGGCCACCGCCTTCTGCGTGACGCCGCTGGCAAGCGGGTAGCGCAGGTCGTGGAACAGCACATCATCGCCGTCCGAATTGGTGAACCGCGGTTGCGCCGGAGTGAGGGCGCGGTCGATCTCGATGAACAGCCAGGCGGAGGTGAAGATGGGTGCACAGCCCAGCAGCTGGTCGCGGGTAAGCCGCAGCGCATCTCGCTTCTTCAGCTTCAGGGCGTCGCGTAGCCCGGCGAACAGGAAATCCACCGCTTCGGGGCGGAAGGGTAACAGCGCGCCGGAGATGACATGGTGATCGCGTTCGGGCACCACCCGCACGGCGATCCGGTCCCATTGCTTCAGAGTGCGCGTGGCGGATTTCTCGCGCACTGTGACGGGTGCGGCATCCGACAGCAGGTCGCGCAGCACCATCGATGTGCCAGGCTGGACATCGCTGACTTCGTACAGACTGACTGGCGCATCCCGCAGCGCGGTGAAATAGGCACGGTTCAAGGCCGTTTCCTTCCAGCCACGCCGCTTCAGATAGAGATCGACGATGTTGCCGTCCTCATAGACCTGGCCAAGGAAATCCTCGAACGCGCAGCCCCAAAGCACGCCTGACCACTGCTCGCCCAGCAGATCGGCCAAGCCGTCCTGGTCGATCTCGAATTCTTCCAGCGCGGGCATCAGGTGTTCGGCAACAACATCCTGCAGCCGCTCGCGCCAGTCACCTTCTCGGCCGATGAAGGCCAGCAGGCCGGAAATGTCGTTGCGCTCGGTCATGCCTCATCTGCCACGCGGTGATAATCCGGTTCGTCCGCCAAAGCCTAGTTTGCGACGGACCAACGATCAGCCATACCCTGCGTTGCTTGTTCAAGCAATCCGGGCAAACGACCATCGCACGACAACCCGAGGAATGTTGCCGCACGTGTTGCACCAACATATAGGTACTTGTCGAACAGATCTGGCTCATTGACCGCTAGGTCGTTCAAGGAGTGGAAAAACGCTGCTTCGAACTCGAGACCTTTGATATGCTCAACGGCGAACACGCGGACATGGCGATCAAGCCCAAGAACCTGCCCACCGAGGCAGGGCATGACTTCGATATTGGTGTCCTGAAGAGCCTGCTGCAGTTCACCAGCCACGGGAACCACCAAGTCCTCCCTTGGAACAAAAACTGCGATTGATGGCAACTCCGTGTGGATCGTATCAATTTCCACGATGCGCGAAGCAATCCAAAGACTCTGACCTTCACTTCCCGATTTGCTGACGTGAACGACAGGCGCATAGCCCTCGGCGACGCGAGGGCCCTCAATAGTAGTCTCGAAAAGATCGCCACCAGACAACTGGACAATCTGGTTCGCAAAGGTCCTCAACTCTTTCGATTGGCGATAGGCGATCTCGACTCGGTGAAATTCGAGCCCACGAACTGCCCACTCGAAAGCATCGCGTCTGGATACCGGCTCTGTTGCACAAATCTTTTGATGACCGAGGTTACCCTTTCCCCGGACAGA
>JACVZW010000048.1 GCA_014654775.1 Paracoccaceae bacterium
GCCGTGGCAGTGCTCGCCGGTCTGGCGATGGGCGCGATCAACGCCGTGTTCATCGTCTGGCTCAGGATCATTCCGTTCATCGTGACACTTGCTACGATGTTCCTGTTCCGCGGCTTCGGCACTTGGCTGACCAGTTCAACCGCTTTCGACTTTAGCGACGATCTCCGCGCTTTCGGTCTGTCTTCGCTGGGCGGTATTCCCGCGCCGATCATCATTTTCGCCCTTCTCGCAGTCGCCGCGCACCTGCTTCTGGCCCACACCACTTTTGGCAGGCAGATCTATGCTTTCGGCAATGACCCAGAGGCAGCCCGCAAGGCAGGGGTGGACACCCGCTGGGTGCAGGCAAAGGTCTATGTCATCTGTTCAGTCTGTGCTGCGGTCTCCGGCTTCGTGATGATCGCCCAGATCGGGCGGCTCGATGCCGGCTTCGGCGAGGGGCGCGAATTCGATGTCATCGCTGCGGCTGTCCTTGGCGGGGCAAGCCTTTTCGGCGGTGTCGGCTCGGCCTTCGGCGCCGTCGTGGGGGCCACGCTCATCCAGACCGTCAAGCTTGGGCTTGTCTTCACTGGCGTGAATCTCTACCTACAGCCGATGGTGCAGGGCCTGATCATACTTCTGGCAGTTCTTGCCGACGGGGTGCGCGAAAAACGTCTGCAGAGCCTGCTCAGAAGGCGGATTCGTCCTGTATCTTGACCATGGGGACCTCGGTCTAGCACCCTGCTGCGGGCAGAAATCGGACCCCATGGCGTCTTGAAGATTATCCGCATCTTGGCTTGTGAGGCTCGGGCAATGAACAAAGTTGAGAAGGAACCGATCGAGAGACGCCGCCTTTACCAAGAGGTTATGGACCGCATCATCCGCATGATCGAGGACGACGGCCTGCTTCCAGGTGATGCACTGCCTGCCGAACGCGAATTGTCAGAGCGGTACTGCGTCGGACGTCCCGCGGTTCGGGAAGCCTTGCAGAATATGGCACGGATGGGACTGCTGCGCCTCGTGCAGGGGGAACGCGCAAGGGTGGCGGAACCGACCTTCGCGAACCTGCTCACCTCCATTTCGATGACGACCAGCGGTATCCTGAGATCCTCGGAGAAAGGGCTGTCCGACCTAAAAGAAGCGCGTCTCCTATTCGAAATAAGTATGGTGCGTCTGGCGGTGGAACGGGCAACCGAGCCAGACATCGAGGAACTGGCGCTGCGGTTGGACGAACAACGCGCAAGCCTTCCAAATATGGCCCAATTTGTCCAATGCGACATGCGCTTCCACTGCGAGATCGCGCGGATCACCGGGAACTCGATCTTCCCAAGCCTGAGCGAGGCGATGACGCGATGGCTGGCAGAATTTTACCGCGAGCTCGTCCGTCTGCCGGGCTCCGAGCAGGTGACTTTGCAGGAACACCAGTCTATCCTCGACGCCATCATGGCAAGGGACGCTGACGCGGGTGAGCGCGCTATGCGTGACCATCTTACACGCGCCAACACGCTTTATCAGCGCATTGAAGAGCGCGGTGCAGCGGTAGAGCAGGGTAAATAGGCAAAGCACAGGGCTTCGATGTGCGGTAAAGTTGCGGTAAAGTTCCAACTGTCGGGTTGCCGACTTGAACGTCCGGCTGGATGCGCCGCATCAACCACATTTGTTCCGGCAGTCGATCGGTTCGACGGGCAACGACGCGGAGGTTTCATGATGCAAATACTGCTTCGCATTTTGCCTCGCTACCCAGCCAGATCGGGAGAAAGCTGCCGGTCAGGGTATTGGCAAGAATGTTCCAAAGCCGCCTTTCGGCAATTTTGCTCGCGGGCTAGGTGTTCAGTCCCGGCATCTGGTGGATCGGGTCGACGATGAAGCGATCTGGCTCTTAGGTCCAGACCTTGCAGATGTATTCGTAGGGCGTGAGGCCGCCGAGGGTCTTGAGCCTGCGGGCGAAGTTGTAGGCAGCCATGAAGTCGGCGAGGTGCGTTCGCAACTGATCGTGGCTGTCGTAGTGGAAGCGCCTGACCGTGGCGTCCTTGATCGTCCGGTTCATCGCCTCGACTTGGCCGTTCGTCCATGGATGGTTCGGTTTGGTCAGACGGTGCTCGAAGAGGTGGTTCGGTTGCTCTGAACAGGTTCCGGGCGTTTTCTAAGTGGTTTTCCGCCTCGGTTATGCCGCCGCCGCTTCGGGTGTCGGCGGGTTGAATTAGGCCTGATCGGGGGTTTTGCCGTCAAGCGACGAATGAGGGCGGCGGTTGTTGTAGAAGTTCAGATACCGGCCGATCCCGGCGCGGGCTTCGTACACGCTGGCATAGGCGCGCAGGTAGACCTCTTCGTATTTGATGGTCCTCCACAGGCGCTCGACGAAGACATTGTCGCGCCAGGCCCCCTTGCCATCCATGCTGATCTTGATCTCGCGGGCGGCGAGCACCTTGATGAAGTCGATGGACGTGAACTGGCTGCCCTGATCCGTATTGAAGATCTCGGGCGTGCCGTGACGTGCCAACGCCTCCTCTACAGCTTCCATCCAGAACTCGGCCTCCAGCGTGATCGACACTCGCCATGCCAGGACGCGGCGGGTGAACCAGTCCAGCACGGCGGCGAGGTAGATGAACCCCCGGGCCATAGGGATGTAGGTGATGTCCATCGCCCAGACCTGGTTGGGCCGCGTGATCGGCAGCTTTCTCAGCAGATACGGGTAGATCTTGTGCCCCGGCGCTGGCTTCGAGGTGTTCGGCTTGCGATAGAGCGCCTCGATGCCCATGCGCTTCATCAGCGTGGCAACATGCAGCCGCCCGACCTTGAACCCTTCCTGGACCAGCAGACCCTGCAGCATCCGGTTGCCCGCGAACGGGAATTCCATATGCAGCTTGTCGATCCGGTGCATCAGCTTCAGATCGGCGTCCGAGACCGGGCGGGGCTTGTAGTAGACGCTCCCCCGGCTGATCCCCAGCACGACGGCCTGGCGGCTGACGCTCAGCTTGGCGGTGGGATCGATCATTTTCTTGCGCTCGGCAGCAGACCCGCCTTGCCGAGCGCGCCGGACAAAAAATCATTCTCCAGCGTCAGCTCTCCGATCTTCGCATGCAGGGTCTTCACATCGATGATCGGCTCCGGCTCGGCCTTCGGGGCTTCCCCGAACACCCCGGTTGCCCCCTCAAGCAGCTGATCGCGCCACTGTTTGATCTGGTTCGGATGAACGTCGAACTCCTGCGACAGCTCGATCATGGTCTTCTCGCCCTTGATCGCTGCTACCGCCACTTTCGCCTTGAAAGCCGGGCTGTGGTTCCGGCGCGGTCGTCTTGCCATGGTCTTCTCCTCGCTCGCAGCATCATGCTGCTGTTACGCGGAAAATCCACTTATCCCGGCTGTTCAGATTTCCGCAGCCGCCTCTTCGAGCACCGTCGAAGCCCTCCCGCCGCAACTGTCGCCAGACCTTGCGCACGCCATAGACCTGCCAATTCGCGTCGAAGACGCGCTGGATCTCGGGCCGAAGCGCTTCATCCCTCTTGGCGCGATCCGACAACCGCGCCGGATTGGCACGCTTGGCCAGATGTTCATAGTAGGTCGCAGGGGCGATCGGCAGCATCCCGCAGATCGGTTCGACCCCGTGCGCACCGCGATGGTCATCGATGAACTTGACCATCACTTCGACCGGCGGTCGAACTCCGCCATCGCAAAATACGCTGACGCCTTGCGGAGTATCTCGTTCGCTTGGCGCAGTTCGCGGTTCTCGCGTTCCAGCGCCTTCATTCGCTCGGCCATCTCGCTTGAGACGCCCGGACGCTTGCCGCTGTCGACCTCGGCCTTCTTGACCCAGTCATTCAGGGTCTGCGGCGCGCAGCCGATCTTCGCCGAAATCGACATGACCGCCTGCCACCGCGATCCATGCTGCCCCTCATTGTCGAGGACCAGCCGCACGGCGCGTTCGCGCACTTCAGGGGAAAACTTGTTCGTGGTCTTGCTCATGATTCTCCATCCTACTCAGGAGTTGGAGCCTCCGGCAAACCCGGCGCGGTTCATGTGCTGCCTCCAATAATGCTAAGAGCGAAACGCCTCCCCGTATTGTGGTCAAGGTCGAACCGCACCTCTCCATGTTCAACCGGGATATCTTGCGGCCCCGTGCCTCTGAGGCCGCAGCGTTTGTTCTGACCTTGCGTCCAGCCCCGAAAGGGAAAGGAGGCTTTGTGTCCTCGTGATTTTAACCCCTGATGATGGGAGATCACGATGGCCGAGGCCGCTCAGACGAAGTTCGACGTTTATCAACACGTGACAGATACGATCCTTTCCGAGATCGGGAAGGGCTGTGTGCCGTGGCGCAAGCCCTGGTCCGGCGCCCGGACGGGTCTAGCGCTGCCCAAGC
>JACVZW010000049.1 GCA_014654775.1 Paracoccaceae bacterium
ATATCTGATCGCCGATCTCAGTGTCTGGCGTGTGGCAAACGACAAACTTCAAAATGGGAAAGGAATACGACTATGGGCTGGTCACGGGCTGACGAGGAAACCGCTATCTCCATTTGTCGAACGACCTATGAAGGCGACTGTCGATGCGAAAAGAACGGGCAGGTTGTTTGTCAACCTATGATCCAGCAAGTTGTGGGAATGCGGGATTACCTCGTCCGAATGCGAACAGCTTTTGCAGGGGGGTACCCTGAATAATAACAATACCCAACGCAGGCCGATCATAAGTCAGCCGAGCGCTCGGCGTCTTAGCGCGGTTGTGCTTAAATGCGGTGATTAGTCTTGTGATACGAGCTTTTGCCATGCGGCCGATCCCCTGTCGGGCGGAGACCACAAGCGCTCTAGGCTGCGTAACGAACCTAAAATCCACTTTCCTGAAGCCTACCAAACACGCACCAGCCGATGCCGGATAGCTTGGCGCTCTATCCAGCCAAACACCCGTGAATCCAGCGACTTTGGATGTTCGCCCAGAACGAAGAGGCTCCCATCGTCGTCGATGACGGCGACCCGCTTCAGCAAGGGCACACCACGCTGATCCTGCATGCAGACCGGAACGGTCGCCGTTGCCATGACCGGTAACGATGCAAGCGGCGTAGGCAAGCAGAAGGAAACGTAGTCGCCGACTACGATTTCAGCCGCGTCGTCAATCCGAAACACCACCCCCACGACAGAGGGCGATAAGTTCAACCTGAACCCCGCGACACCAGCCGCTGAGGCAAACAAGACGGCCGCTGACGCGGCCGCAAACAATGCGCGTTCCGCCGCCAGCATGCCCTTCTAACGGAACCACAAGTAACCGAAGGACAGAAAAATCACGCCGGAGAACCAAAGAGAGATGAGCATGACAATCAGGGCCCAGCGTTCTCGAACTTCCAGATGGGCCTCATGTATGGCTCTGGCCTCCAGGATGTCGCGCTCTATGGCAACCGCAGAGTCGTGCAGGGATTTGGCGGTATCGCCAAGTCCTTGCAACTTCACATCCGTCCCCCTGTTCAAGCTGGCGACCGCTGCGCTTAACTCCACAACCACGGCACGGCTCACTTCGAGCGGCATGTTTTCGGCCGCAGTCCGGACTGACGCGATAGCCTCCCGCAGTTCCCCGAGAGACTCGCCCTCTCCCTTCGACACATGCACCCCAGGTTCGTGATCTGCCCTGAAACGCGCACTTAGCGCTTGCACGTCTTGATTAATTTTGCCGACGTTAGCCGCGATAGCCTTAAGGCTGCCGTGCATCTTTGCGATGCTGTTTGCAAAGTCCGCTGCACTGTTCCCGGACGTTCGCTCTGCCGCCCCGTCGAAATGCATGGCAGATTGTTCGTTCTCTTCGGCTTTAGTCACTGCGTGGTTCCTCCGGGGAGTTTGCGGCGGCAACAATGGTTGCGGGCCAAGGGAAAGAGAGAAGCTTTGCCTGGGCGACCTTCACGGACGCCGAAGTCCAGCGGTCATTGGAGACGACCGCCACGGTCCCACTGCGCGACATCAGTGCGCGCGCCCAGGTCATGGGCAGGAACACTTCGAAGCAGATGGCGAACGCAACCCGCTCGCCTTCAATCACAGCGGGCGGCGAAACGAACCGCCATGGACCTGCCAGCCCGTCATTGATGAAGGGGACGCCCTGGACCTGCCGATAGACCGTATCGACCAGTCCGTCCTTCGAGAACCTGACGATGGTTTCCGCGCCGTCGCCGCTGACGCCTACGAAAAGGTCGTGCCCATCGGCGCGGGCGAGGTCGCGGAACAACCGATATCCCCGGTCCGCTTCCCGTCCGATCGTGGCCTCGGGCAGCAACCGAGGACCCGGCTCCTCCGTCTCTTCCACCCTGATGGCGATCTCGGACCAGTCATCCGCCGGGAAGACGGATCGCTCCCCGAAGGCCGTGGATACGGGAACCAGCGCTGAAGTTGCGGGCGGGTCCGAAGCGACGAGGTTGACCATCCCGAGCAGCGCCAGACAGGCGAGAGCCGCGCAGGACGTCCGCCGAACCGCAAGGCCCGTGAGGATTGCCGCCGTCGTGACCAGACCGCCCATCATTCCCAATACCTGGAATGGCATCAGGCTGAAGACGCCGAATGCCGGGTGACCGAAGCCGACCGGCGACAGGGCCCAGAGGGCGACCCCGAACGCGGGAGGTACCAGACCGACAATCACCGCCTGGACCGCCATGACCGCGGGAATGCCCAGCCAGGCTTCCGCTGGCGAAACGCCATATGCCACTGCCATGCCCGGCAATGGTGACCACAGCGCTGCATGGGCTGCGACCGAGACCGCGATGCGGCGTGTGACACCTTCGCTCCATGCCAAGAGCAGCACAGGAACGATGAGAAAGGCAGCCGGAGCGTTCGACACGAAGGCGCCGGCACAGGCAGTGCCGCCGGCCGCAAAAAGCGTAAAGGCTGTACGGTAACGCCGAAGTCCTCTGCTCGGTGTGGATTCAGTAAAGATCACGGCTTTGTTCCATTGGAGCGTTCAAGCGCTGCCACGGACCGTGCTGGAGACCGCAACGTCGCGCCTACGGTCGCGCCCTTGCCAAGAAGGTCACTGCGTATCGAAGCAGAAGTACCGGCCTTCGGCCCTGACCCGGCAGCTGTCCACTCCGGTCGCCGGAACCACAGGGCGAGGCCTGCGACGAGGGGGCGCTGACCCTTGACGAGGACCAGTGCCGCGTCCCCCGGCAGAGTTCGGATCTGGTCCGGCGAAATCAGCTTCGCTTCGCGCAGCGAGTTCGAACTCGATACGCTCTGGCTTACGCCCGAGAAGAGGCCGGGCTTGCTGGAGACCGACCGGCTTTCGCCATCGACGTCCGCCGTATAGCTGCCAACAATCTCTGAAAGAGCGCGGCATTCATCAAGCGCCTCTATACCTGAGAACACCCGCGCCGAGACGCCGTTCATCCAGGATTGCAAGCCGGGGCGACCATAAAGATGCTCGATCTGGCCCTGACTTTGGAAGATCATCATGAGATGCAGCCGCTTCTTGCGCGCCGTATCTCTTATGCTCTCGAAGATTTTCATGCGCCCGACGACGGCAGCTTCATCAACGATGACCAACCGCTCATCGGGGGCATCGTCACCTTGCCTATGATCCGCGACGTACAGAATCGAGCCGATGATCAACCGGACAAGGGTCGGGTTTTCCTTCATGTCGGATTTGGTGACCTGAATGAAAATGTCCGTCTTTGCGCCCAACAGCGGCTCAGAACCCTCAGGGTCGGATGTGTACATGGCCAGATACTCGGGATAGGGCACCCATTTCAGAGCCTGCCCGACGGTGTTCTGGAAACTCTGGAAAAACCGTGGTTCCGGGTCACGGTAATTACCCAAATAGATCTGCACGAAATGACCCGGGTCGTGGGCATCCGCGATCTTTGCGATCTCAGCTTTGAAGAGCGGCAACTCGAGAGATATCAGCCGAACGATCTCGGCCAGCGGGCTTTGTACTCCCTCCTTGCAGTAATGGGCCAGAAGTGCCGCGATAACCTTGGTTGCCTCTGTCTTGAAATAATCGCTCAAGCCATCAGAGTGGAGCCTCTCATCTTCCGTGATGATCCCGGCCACATGCAGGTAGCTCATGTCCGAGCGGTTGAACTGCGACTCAAGGAGGGCCAGCATATCGAACCCTTGCCCCGGCTTGATCACGCGGATGCTGTGGCCCATCGCCTCGCGCGCTGCGCGGGTGCGCGCGAGGATTTCGCCGTCCGGATCGACCACAACAACGGGCTTGCGGTAGGTGAGGCAGGTGGGGATGACAATCCCGGCCGACTTTCCGCCACCCGCGCCGGACACCACAAGTACATGCCCGGAGATGTAGCTCGTCCGCAGAGTGATCAACTCGGACTTGCCGCCTTTCCCCCATGTCTTGGGGTCATCCGTCCGGAACGCCGCCGGGTTGCGTCTCGGGTCGTAATCCTCCCCCAGAACAATCCCGTTCGGATCGGCGACGGTCTTGCGCATCGAAGCCCATGTTCCCCAGTCTGCATCGCCGAACACGGTCTCTGAAGATCGGTAACGATTGCCACCGCTGTGGCGTTTCGACGGTCTGAGTTCGCGGGCCGCCCGTTCCGTAAAGCGCAATGCCAGCGGCAGCGAGAACACCGCCAAGAGCACACCAGCCAGAGAGGCCCGTGCTGTCCGAGGCGGCCAAAAGGCAGGGTCACGCCGCCCGACCAAGACATCCAAGGTTCCTTGCCCCAATGTCTCGATCGCCCAAGCCGCGCCGCGCGGCACCAGCAGCAACCATTTGGCTTGTTCCGGGCTCGTCACTAGGGGCCCGA
>JACVZW010000050.1 GCA_014654775.1 Paracoccaceae bacterium
GATGCTCGATCTCCCGATGCGGAGACCAAACGGACAAGAGGCCCCCTCTTCCTTTGGGAGGGAGGAGGGAGCCCGTCGTGAGCCCGATCAACTGGACATTTCTGCCCGCATCCGATGCTGCGCCTGCCAGTCGGCAAGACCGAGGATCGTCTGGCCGGCCGCCACCTCGCGCCGCCAGAGCGCGTCATCGGTTTCGCCGGGATCGACCTCGACATCCGGCAGGATCACGCCATTGACCATCCACGGCTCGATCGGCAGGTGCTTCAGCCAATCCGCGACCGTCGGGATGCAGCGGCAATCCTCCCGGACATGCTGTTCCGCGATGAAGCGGACCGGCACCTCCCGACCGGCGCTGTTGGTGATCGAGAGGCCGAAGACCGCCTCACTTTCCCATATCCCAAGGGCATGGTGACGAAGGGCTCTATGGCCCGGCAGGGCGAGGTGTTGCTTGGTACAGTCGAACCAACTGTGAAGGGCAATGTAATCCGCTGCCACTCCTCCGAACTTGCGGGCCGAGCTTTGGGCGTGATGGAGGGAATGCGCCATGATCACACCCCCTCATGGCTGTAGCTGTTGACATCGACAAACCGCTCGCTGTGCTCGATCGCGATCTGGTCCGTGGCAAGGTCCCAGATGATGTCGCCATAGCCACCCTCGTTGTTCTCGAACCCCGGATGCAGCGCATAGACCGTGCTCCAGAGCATGTCCTGCAGTCTGGTCATGATGGCATCGGGCAGCCGGGACGGCGGCTCGTCCAGCGGCACCTCACTCTCCAGAGGCACAGCCTCGGCCGCGGCCCGACGTTCAGGCTCCGGACGTTCAGACTCCGGAAGTTCGGGCAGCAGCGTCACCTGCTCGATGTTGCCGCTGTCGCCATAGGCGTCGTAATGGGCCTCGACACGGTCGATCCCGGCGGCGCGCAAAGAACCGAGCAGGTCCGTGCGGATTTTGCGAACCTCTGCGGCGCGCTCGGCCTGCATCCGCGCCATCTCCGCAAAGAGTGTGGCCATGTCGAAGGCGGGTGGGGGTTTGACGTGATCCATCAGGGGGGTCTCCTTGTCCCGTGCTCGATCCCCAAAGCGGGGATCAGCAGGACAGAAGGCCTCCTCTTCCTTTCTCGAGCCTCGACATCAAGGCCCAGGCCTGGCCTCGCTCGATCAGACCTCCACAGCTTGCGCGGCCCAGGCCGGCCGACGACCGCGTCCCGACCATGTGATCGTGGGATCATCAGGATGATGGAACCTGAGCTTCTGAGGCGTCCGCGTCTTTTTGTCGGAGTCCACTACGAGTTCCGAGAGCGAAAACCCGAACTCGCGTGCCTTGGCATCGAGCGCCGCGCGGGCTTCGGCTTTCTTGCGTGCTTCAAAACTGGCGATGGCTCGATCCACCTCCTTTCTCAACGCGCGGAGCTCCTGCAAAGACAGGGACTGCAGATAGATATCAGCCATGGTGGCCCTCCCCATTCGATTGGCAACCAGCAGTTTCACGCTTGGCTGACGAAGTTCAAGCGTCCTGACCGCGCACTCTTTCGAAGGGCCGGAAGTCTGGACCTGACGACCGCGCTCAGGGCCAGTTGAGAATGGCCGCACCATGGCGTCGCCAGTGATCGATGACCGCGTCGAGCGGGGCGAGATGGAACCCGCCCCAGTGCCCGTTCTCAGGGAGGGGATCGGCTTTGCCGTCCACGGCGCAGATCGGGCAGCGGATCACCGCCTCCACGAAATCCTCTCGCACCTCGCAGGCCCGCGTGTCGATGGCAGGCAGGCCGAGGGCGATGAGCGGGAGCGCGATGGCCACATGATCGAGGCCATAGCCAAAAAGGCGGGCAGACCCGCCGAAGCTGCCAACGAACTCGATGGCAACGCCCGCAGGACCGATGTGGACATGACCACCCGGCGAGGCCAGTGCCTGCCGCATGGTCTGAACGGAAGAGCGCAGGTCCCGACCGTTGCGGCCGGCTTTGCGAAGGTGGCGGAGGAGATCGCTTTTCATGCGGCGGCCCTCCGGGTGGCAAGGGTCCGGGTCGGCTGATAGGGGCTGGAAACATAGCCCTGCGGCACGTGCAGGACCTGCAGTGCCGCGAGCCGATCGAAGATCGCGCTGGCCGTCACTTCGAGCCGGGCCACAGCAAGCGGCCAGAGGCTCGATGTGCCGTCCCAGCGTGGCTCCAGATCCGGCCGAGGGATGACCGAGATATAGGCATAGCCGTAGCCGCCACGGTCCTCCTCGATCAGCAGCTCATGCAGACCGGAGCTGGCCAGAATGCGCCCGCCCGGATGGCCGCGGCGCCAGTCCTCGCGGCGCTCCCGCTTCCAGCGGGTGCTGAGGCAGGAGAGCAGATCCGAGACAAGATCCGCCCAGGCGTCGTCGCGATCGATCTGCGCCTCGATCTCGTCCTCGTAGCTCTCCCATGTCGGCAATCCATCGAAGGGGAAAGCCATCACCGTTTCGGCGTTGTCGGCAACGCGGTATCCGTATCCCATCCGGGGCCTCCGTCAGATGAGCCTGCCGGACTTGCCGGCGACATAGGGGTGGGAGAGGACTGCGGAGGGCGTCATCCCCAGCGGGAAGAGCAGAGCGTCGCCCTTGTCGCCGCAGCAGAAGATCCAGCCGCCCGTGCCGTAGCTCGCGCGATAGGAGATGGCCTCGTCGGGATTGTCGAAATGGTGGAAGGTCCGGCGCGAGGCGCGCGGAAACCGATCCTCATGGCTGTCCATGCGGGTGGTCCTTTCTGAAGGGGATTGTGGTGAGGGTGAGGGCGCATGTCCCCGCACCGCGGGCCAAAGCCGATGGCCGGCGGTCAGGTTCGCGCGATCATGTGCTGCGGGTCAGTATTCCGAGGGCAGCAGGAGCGTCAGGAGGCGCCGCGTCTGGCGCGTGTCGCTCGGTGCCTCCGAGCCGTACTCGTAGGCGAGGTCGAAGAGATCGATCTTCCAATAGAGCTTGTGGTCGTCACCGGGCTTGCCCACGGTCATGATCCCGAAGTCCCGCGCGCCCCAGGGGTCGTTGTCCTCGCTGAAGCTAGAATACTGGCTCAGCGTCAGAAGGATCTCGGCACCGTGTTCCTCCATCAGCGCCTGAACGCCCGGTGTCAGGACGATCTTGCCCTGAATGCCAGCATCCATGCCCAGCGTGACCCGGAAATGGTCGTTCTGCAGCGCGATGCGGCTCGTCTCATAGGTGGGGAAATCGCGCGGCTTGCCGGTCGCGCCGCAGCACGGGCAGCAAGTGGGCTGGCGGGCGGAGCCGAACTTCGTCGCGCACCGCGTGCAGAGAAAGACGACGTCCTCCTCGCTCCCCGTCCAGAGCCCACCACCCGTCGCCGGATATCCGGCCTGTCCCATCGTCTCCATCGTCATCATCCTTCTGCTGTGATCCCCCAACGGGATCAAACAGGCAGAAAGCCCCCTCCTCCTTTGTGGGCGCAGGAGGAGAGGGCGGCAGCGGACCGCAGGGAAGATCAAGCGTCAGATGTCGACCGGATCGGCCACTTCGACCACCCGAAACTCCTCCGCGTCATACCCATTGTCCGGATCGCGCTCGCCATAGGCGATCTCCTCGGCAATCTCGCGCAAGAATTCCTGCAACTCGGCCTGCGCTTCAGCCTCGGAGGAGAAGACGAGGGGACGGCTCACGCCGTCCACCTCCTCGCTCCAGGTGTTGGTCCACCCTTGGCAAAGCGTGTGATGCTGCACTTCCCAAGCCATCATGCCGCCTCCCGGGTCTCGGCGCGAACGCCCGGCTCGCCTGCGGTGTCGAACATCCAGTCGGCTGCAGCCTGCGCCATTGATGCGGCGCGCACGATGGCGCGGCTGTCTTCGCGCATGACCTTCACCCAGTGATCAAGGTAGGCCGCGCTCTGATCGAATGTGGGGCGGATGCCGAGGCGCGCGCCGACCATGGCCGACGCCAGTTCGGCCACATATCCTGACAGTCCAGCCCCATTCTGAAATTTTTCGGCAATGAGAA
>JACVZW010000051.1 GCA_014654775.1 Paracoccaceae bacterium
CGTCCGAGGTGAGGTGGTCGTATTCCGCCTCAAGCTGGCGGTAGAGCCACCGGGCCAGATCGCGGAGCGCCTCGGTCACGATCTCCTCCGCGTCCTCGGTCGGCGGCTGCCAGGTCGGGCTGTCTCGCGTGACACCAACGGCCATGGTGTATTCGTGGTAGTAGCGGCCACGATGGCTGACCTCGGAAGCAAGCTGGTAGAAGTTCCTGCCGCTGGACGGCCTGCAGCCGGTCGGCGATGCCATGCAGGGTCGCATGGGTAGGGGCGTAGTCCCGGATGCGTGCGGCGCCGCCCTTGGCGTGGGACCAGTAGCCCTCTATGGCGCGACAATCTGGAAGAGACCGCGGTCGATTGACGCCATTAGATCTGGAGGTGGTCAACGGCACCTCTGAAACTGCCATCTAAAAACAGCCCTTCCATGGCGCGCATAAGCGCCTCCCGTTTGGTCTAGACTGGACAATTACATGAAACTAGCGCGGGCTTGCCTGAATGATCCCGGCGGACTTCACCTGAAGGCTGTTGAGAGACTCCAGCAGGAGATCGCGTGCATAAGCGACCCGGGGGTGTCGCAAGGCGCCCCTCGCCCAGACGAGGCGGAGTCCATTGCCGGGACGCGAGGCCGTCACAGAAATTTCGGCCAGCCGTCCTGCGTCAATATCGCCTTGGCACAGATAGTCAGGCAGCACTGTCCAGCCTACACCCGACAGGACAAGCGATCGCAGAATGCGAAGGTCGGGTGCCGAAGCTGCGGGGCGCCGTCCATCAAGCGACAGGTCGTTCGCGGCGGTCCAAAGGCGGATGAGCGGAAGATCAAGGTCATAGGACACGAAAGGCGCGTGAATGCCCGCGCCCGCCAGTGCGGGCAGCGTTACGGCGATCAACATCTCGGTTCCGATCAGCTGGCTGTCAAGGCGAGGGTCATCCGGGAACGACGCGGTGATGGCCAGATCGACGGCGTCCGAAAGCAACAACTCGTAGAGGCTCTTCTTGTTGCCTGTCTGGATCCGTACCTCAAGCCCTGCTTCGGTCAACCGGGGCATGACGGGCGCAATGCGGGCGCACAGGTATTCGGCGGGGCCTGCCAGATGAACCACCCCGGACAGCGCAGCCGACCGCGCCTTTATCGTGGCGAGGGCGGCCTCGGCCCGGTCAAGCGAATGCCCGAGACTGGACGCTAGGTCATCGGCAACAGCGGTCGGAACGACTCCGCGGGCATGGCGTTGGAACAGGGGCCGGCCCAACTGTGCCTCCAAGGCTGCGATATGGCCCGAGACGGCGGGTTGCGTCACGCCCAGCAGGCGCGCGGCCTCGCTGATCGAGCCCCGCCGATGGACCTCGACGAAGGTGCGCAGATGGGTGAGGGACATGGTGTCTCCAGAAGCCCGAACATAATTCTTCTGATGGTTGGTATCAAAAAGCGAAAGATGTCGCGATGAGCAAAGAGGTCTATCACAGGTCCATTGCCAAAAACGGAGACCAAGATGAACAAACCCAAGATTCTGATCATTACCACCTCGGCCGCCACGATGGGCACCAGCGACGACCCCACGGGGCTGTGGCTGGAAGAGCTGACCACCCCCTGGTACGCTTTCGTCGACGCTGGGGTCAATCTGACGCTGGCCTCGATCGCAGGTGGCAGAATCCCGGTCGATCCCCGGAGCCTGAAGCCCGTGGGGGAGAATGATGCCTCGGTCGATCGCGCCCTGAAGGACGCCACCTTCCAGCGCCTCATCGCTGAGACCTCAAAGTTCGACACGCTGGATGCATCCCACTATGATGCGATCCTGCTGCCTGGCGGTCACGGGACGATGTTCGACTATCCGGAAAACGCCGCTCTGGCCCGTCTCGTGGCCGCCTTCGACGCGGCCGGCAAGGTCGTTGCCGCCGTCTGCCACGGCCCGGCGGGGCTCGTGGGGGCGCGCAAGGCCGACGGGACGCCGGTCGTTGCAGGCCGTCGCGTGGCGGCCTTCACCGACAGCGAAGAGCGCGCGGCCGGGCTGGACAAGGCGGTACCCTTCCTTCTGGAAACCCGGCTGAAGGAATTGGGCGCACAGCATGAGTCTGGCCCCGATTTCAAGCCCTTTGCGCTCCGCGACGGCAACCTTGTCACCGGGCAGAACCCCGCTTCGGCCAAGCCGCTGGCGAAGCTGGTGATGGAGGCTCTTGCAGTCCGGCTCTCCGCATGACCCTCTATCTGCACACCATGCTCCCGGTGGCCTATCCCGAGGCAACGTTGCGGTTCTTCACCCTGATTGGCCTGTCGGAAACCCGGCAGATTGAGAACGATTAGGGGCGCTTCACCCTGATCTTCTTGGCCACCGACCAAAGTCGCGCGACGGCGCTGGCCGGGCGCCCGAGGTGGAACTGACCTGGAACTGGGACCCCGAGCCCTATTCCGGCGGGCGAAACTTCGGCCACTTAGCCTTCCGTATGCGGGACCTTTGCCAGACTGGCGCTGCGCTGATGGCAGAGGGCGTGACAATCCACCACCCTCTTCGAAAGGGCCACATGAGGGCCACATGGTTTTTTCTCGCACCGCGGACGCCATTTCGTTGGAGCTTTTGCAAGCCGACAAGCACCTCGCCCTGGACGAGCCATGGGCTTCAATGCCGAACACGGGAAACTGGTGAAAGTCACACCCGGGCGGTATATCCGCCCGGGTCAAGACCTTGGCCCTCATCGGCCATGACATGCCACGAGGAGAAGCGAATGCAACGAGTCCCCCTGTCGAATGGCGTCAGCCTGTCACGCATCGTCTATGGGATGTGGCGGCTTGGGGATGACCCTGACACCTCGGACCGCCACATCCGCGCCAAGGTCGGGGCGTGCCTCGAACAAGGCATAACCACGATGGACCACGCCGATATCTATGGCGGCTACACCGTCGAGGCACTGTTCGGAAAGGCAATCCGCGGCACCGATCTGCGCGACCGCATCGAGATTGTGACGAAGTGCGGGATTGTCGCGCCGCTGGGCGACTATGTGTCGGCGCGACTGAAGCATTATGATACGTCGCGTCGTCATGTGACAGCTTCTGTCGAAAGGTCTCTGCGTCTTCTGGAAACAGACCGGATCGACCTTCTGCTAATCCACCGCCCCGACCCCTTCATGGACTTCGACGAGACAGCGTGCGTGCTTGATGACCTCGTCGCCTCGGGCAAAGTGAGGGCGGTGGGCTTGTCGAACTTCCGGCCTTGGGACAGCGCGCTGCTGCAGGCGCGGATGCAGACACCACTGGCGGTAAACCAGATCGAACTAAGCCTGCAGGAACGCGCGCCCTTTAACAACGGCGATCTGTCCGAAATCCGCCGGGCCGGGATGCGGGCGATGGCCTGGTCGCCTCTTGGAGGCGGAAGCTTGATGACCGAGAGGGGCACACTTGGCCAGAAGCTTGACCGGATGGCGGGGCAGTTCGACGTGGACCGCGCGTCGGTCGCGGTGGCTTGGCTTCTGGCGCACCCGGCAGGGATCCTGCCCGTGATGGGAACAAACTCCCTCGACCGGATCAGCCGGCTGTCCGAGGCCCTGTCTGTGACCCTGACCCGCGAGGACTGGTTTGACCTCTACAGCGAAGCCGAGGGGCGCGAAGTGCCCTGACTGCGGGTTTCACTAAGTCCCCGACAGTTCCGCGGCGGGCGTGACGGTTGGTTATTTGCCGCTCGGTGGCGGCGCTCTTTCGATCTGCAAACAGTCGCCGGGGGCCGTACTCATCTTATCAAGGTGCCGAGTGCCGCGATCAGCGGATGTTCACTTTGGTGCGCCCAGAACTCATGTTAAACTTGCTACGTATCGGCAGTTGCACGCCGGGCAACGTGAGAACAGGGACAGGAACCCCAATCATGCAAGCACTG
>JACVZW010000052.1 GCA_014654775.1 Paracoccaceae bacterium
CCCGGCCTGCCACAGGCGCGCCGCCTCAGACGGCCTCCCCGGCCTCCATTCGCGCCAAAAACGCCTCAGCCCCGGCCAGAACGCGGCTGCGATGTCCCGCCTCCATCCGGTCCCACGTCCGATACATCTGCGCCATTCGGGGATTGTTCGCGAACCGCTCCCGGTGACGCAACAGGAAATGCCAGTAAAGCAGGTTGAACGGGCAGGCCTTCTCGCCCGTCTTCTCCTTCACCCGGTAGTGGCAAGCGCCACAGTAATCCGACATCCGGTCGATATAGGCCCCGGAACTCACATAAGGCTTCGACCCCACCACACCGCCATCGGCGAACTGGCTCATCCCGATCGTGTTGGGCGCCTCGACCCATTCGAAGGCATCGACATAGACCGACAGATACCACGCATGCACATGGGCCGGGTCCACCCCCGCCAGCAGCGCGAAATTCCCCGTCACCATCAGCCGCTGGATGTGATGGGCATAGGCCATGTCCCGCGTCTGGCCTACCGCATGGCCCATGCAGGCCATCCGCGTCGCGCCCCCCCAATAGACCGCAGGCAGCGCGCGCTTGTGCCCCAGCGCATTGCGCCCCATATACTCCGGCCCTTCCAGCGCCCAGATCCCGCGCACGAATTCCCGCCAGCCGATGATCTGCCGGATGAACCCCTCCGCCGCGTTGATCGGCACGCGGCACGCCTGCCATTCCGCCTCCACCCGCTGGCAGACCTCCATTGGCGACAAGAGGCCCAGATTCAGATAGGGCGAGATCAGCGCATGGCTCAGCGTGGGGTCCCCCGCCAGCATCGCATCCTGCTCATCCCCGAAACTCGGCAAGGCGTGCCGCGCGAAATGCTCCAGCGCCGCCAGCGCATCCGCCCGCGTCACGCCCCAACCAAAAGGCCGCAGCACCCCGAAATGCGACGGGAACCGCGCCGCGACCAGCGCCAGCACCTCTTCCGTCACCGCATCGGGCGCGAACCTCGGCGGGCGCGGGCGGAACAGATCCGCCTGCGCAGGCTTGCGGTTGTCATGGTCGAAATTCCACTGCCCCCCGGCGGGCTTCTCCCCCTCCATCATCAGCCCGGTCTTGCGCCGCATCTCGCGATAGAAGAACTCCATCCGCAATTGCTTGCGCCCCTCGGCCCAAGCCGCGAACTCCGCCTCGGAACACAGGAACCGGTCATCGGGCAACTGCGTCACTGGGACGGGGCACTCCGCCAGTGCCTGTCGCAGCCGCCAATCGCCCGGCGCCGTGGCGATCGCCTCGCGCGCGCCGAACTCCGCGGCATACCGGATCAATTCCCCCACGATACTTTGCGTATTCTCGGGATCGTCCAGCCGGGAATAGGCGACCCGCCATCCGCCCGCCCGCAGGTCTTCCGCGAAATGCCGGATCGCCGACAGGATCAGCGCGATCTTCTGCGGGTGATGGGGGACATAGGTCCCCTCCGCCATCACCTCGGCCATCACCACCACATCGCCGGGCCGCCCCGCCCGCAGCGCCGCCACATCGGGCGTCAGCTGATCGCCCAGCACAAGGATCAGGCGCGGCCCGCTCATGCGCCCCTCCCCCGAACGGCGCACCCGGCCGTGCTGTCGCATTTGAGTATTTGGGCCAAGATGAAGCCCATGCCACAGGAAAGGATCACCACGGCACGACCTCCCCCTTCCAGTCGAAGAACTGCCCCGATTGCGCCGGACCGACACCCTCGAGCACGCGCAGCAGGTTCTCCGCCGCCACCTCGGGCGTCACCGTCGGATGGCCGCCCGCATAGGCCGCCGTCAAAGGCGTGGACACCGTGCCGGGATGCAGCGCCACCAGCGCCGCCTGGGGATGCGTCCGCGCCAGTTCCACCGCGCAGGTCCGCACGATCTGGTTCAGCGCCGCCTTCGCTGCCCGATAGCCATGCCAGCCGCCCAGACGGTTGTCCCCGATCGACGCGACCCGCGCCGACAGCACCGCCACCTTCGCCGGACGGTCGCGCGGGACCATCCGCCAGACATGTTTCAGAACCAGCGCAGGCCCGATCGCATTCAGCGCGAATTGCGCGGCCATCGCGGCACCGTCCAGCGCCTTGACGCTCTTCTCCGGCCGGAAACCGCCCACCTCAAGGCCCCCCGTCGCCACGAAGGTCAGATCGAACGCCCCCTCCACCGCGCCCAGCACCCGCGCGACCGCCGCCTCATCTGTCACATCCAGCCCGTCGGCAGATCGCGACAGCCCGACCATCTCCCAACCCCGCGCCCGCAGGCCCAGACAGACCGCCCCGCCAATCCCCCCCGATGCCCCGATGACCAGTGCCCGCATGCGCCCTCGCTTTCCGCTCCGGCACTTAAGGCGCGGAAAACCCGCTTCAACCCGCGTTTTCGGCCTTGCGCTGCGGCAATTCCTGCGTATCGTCGCGCCCCATGACACGGGATCGGCATATCGTTTCGCTGACGGGCGCGCTCTGCGCTCTCTCCCCCCGTGGCCTGCTTCTCCTTACCCGCCTCTGAGCGTGCCCAAGGGCGCGACCGCTCGGAGGTGATCAGCGCCCGCAGGAAAAGCAGCAGACGGCACAAGGACACCAGCCATGACCGATAAAAGCACGCAACCCCGCGTCCTGATCTTCGACACCACCCTGCGCGACGGCGAACAATCCCCCGGCGCCACCATGACGCATGAGGAAAAGCTCGAAATCGCGGGCCTCCTCGACGACATGGGCGTGGATATCATCGAGGCGGGCTTCCCCATCGCCTCCGAAGGCGACTTCGCTGCGGTCTCCGAAATCGCCAAGCGGGCACGCAACTCCACCATCTGCGGCCTGGCGCGGGCGAACTACAAGGACATCGACCGCTGCTGGGAGGCCGTGAAACATGCCCGCTCCCCCCGCATCCACACCTTCATCGGCACCTCGCCGCTCCACCGCGCCATCCCCAATCTGGACATGGACCAGATGGCCGAACGCATCCATGACACCGTGACGCACGCCCGCAACCTCTGCGACAATGTGCAATGGTCTCCGATGGATGCGACGCGGACCGAGGCCGACTACCTTTGCCGCGTGGTGGAGATCGCCATAAAGGCGGGCGCCACCACCATCAACATCCCCGACACCGTGGGCTACACCTACCCGTTTGAGTCCGCGAAGATCATCCGCATGCTGCTGGAACGGGTGCCGGGCGCGGACACGATCACCTTCGCCACCCATTGCCATAACGACCTCGGCATGGCGACGGCCAACGCGCTGGCGGCGGTCGAGGCGGGCGCGCGGCAGATCGAATGCACCATCAACGGCCTTGGCGAACGCGCGGGCAACACCGCGCTGGAAGAGGTCGTCATGGCGATGAAGGTCCGCAACGACATCCTGCCCTACCGCACGGGCATCGACACGACCAAGATCATGAACCTCTCGCGCCGCGTCTCGACCGTCTCGGGCTTCCCGGTGCAGTTCAACAAGGCCATCGTCGGCAAAAACGCCTTCCTGCATGAAAGCGGCATCCATCAGGACGGCGTCCTGAAGAATGTCGAAACCTTCGAAATCATGCGCCCCGAAGACATCGGCCTGACCCAGAAGAACATCGCGATGGGCAAGCATTCGGGCCGCGCCGCCCTCCGGGCCAAGCTCAAGGAACTCGGCTACGATCTGGCCGACAATCAGCTCAACGACGTCTTCGTCCGCTTCAAGGCGCTGGCCGACCGCAAGAAGGAAGTCTACGACGACGACATCCTCGCCCTCGTCGCCGATGAACAGACCAACGACGCGCATGACATCCTCGTGCTGAAGAAGCTGCGCGTGATCTGCGGCACCGAAGGTCCGCAAGAGGCGGACATGGTGCTCTCCATCGACGGGGTCGATCACCACATCGATGCGACGGGCGACGGCCCGGTGGATGCGGCCTTCAACTGCATCAAGATGCTCTTCCCCCACAAGGCGCGGCTGCAGGTCTATCAGGTCGCCGCCGTGACCGAAGGCACCGATGCGCAGGCCACCGTCTCCGTCCGGCTGGAAGAAGACGGCCGCATCGTCACCGGCCAGTCGGCGGATACCGACACCATCGTCGCGTCGGTGAAAGCCTATGTGAACGCCCTCAACCGCCTGATCGTGCGGCGCCAGAAGTCCGCGCCGGGCGATGACGTGAAACAGGTCAACTACCGCGACGCGGGCTGACCGCCCGGCCCGCTGCCGCCGACCCGCCCGGTGGCAGCGGCCCTTTCACGCAGCGTTGCCATTTTGGCAACAATGTCGCCGGAACCTGATCCGCGCCTCTGTGCAGCGTGAAGAACCCACGCTAACCTCCTCTGCAAGAAAAAGAATTCGAGCAGGTAGTAAGTATGGAACGGGCACTGCGCACGGCCGTGATGGCCTGTATGCGGAACGAAGCGATGTTCGTGGTGGAATGGGTGGCCTATCACCGCCTGATCGGCTTCGACACGATCTTCGTCTGCACCAATGATTGCACCGACGGCACCGACGCGATCCTCGACCGCCTCGCCGCCAAGGGCGAAGTCATCCACATCCGCAACGGCGAGATGGACGGCCTCCCTCCGCAGGCGCGTGGCGTGCAGCGCGTCCTAGCCCATCCCGAAACCGCCCGCTGCGACTGGCTGCTCCATATCGACGCCGACGAATTTCTGAACATCCACAGGGGCGACGGCCATGTGCAGGACCTGCTCGCCGTCGCCGATGGCTTTGACGCCATGGGCATCAGCTGGCGCCTCTTTGGCGACAGCGGCATGTCCGAATGGCCCGGCGGCCTGATCCTTGAAAAGCAGGTCATGGCCGAAGCCAAGCAGACCCATTTCTCGGCCATGCAAAAGACCTTCTTCCGCCCATCCCGCTTCCGCTCCGGCATTGACCACATGCCGAAGGACCCGGTCGCCACCGACATCCGTCTCTGCAACGCCCGCGGACGCGCCCTGCGCTCCGATGCCCTGCTTCTGGCGGGCGAGTCGAACCTCCGCATCGCTGCGGGCGAAGAGATCAACCGCAAGCGCCATTTCGGCTGGGACGGCGCCTGCATCAACCACTATGCCGTCCGCACCCGCGATCTCTTCCTGCTCAAGAACGTGCGGGGCGACGGGATCGGCTCCCGCTTCCAGAAGCGCTACTTCCTGAATTCGCGCTGGTATCGCGCCGCGAATGTCAACGATGTCGAGGATCGCAGCATCCAGCGCCATATGCCCGCGCTGCGAAAGCGCCTCGCCGCCCTGCGCAAAGACCTTGGTCTTCTGTCGCTGGAACGTCAGGCGCAGGCGTGGTTCCGCGCCGCGCGGAAAGAACATCTGACGCCCGACAACATTGCCCGCTGGACGAACGGCCCGGTGGAAGAGGTGATGATCCCCGACCTGCGCAAGGCGGTCTGACCGCCGCGCGTCGCCTAAAGCGCCCCGAACCGCGCCCCGACCGCCGCCGCATGGGCGGCGATCTGCGGCACGCCCGCCCATTGCGCCAGCAAGTCCGCCCAACGCAAGGGCGCAAAGACGACATCCGCCCCCTTCACACGACCTGCGAATTGCGCCACCTCCGCCGCGTGCGCCCGGATCGCACCCGGATCGACCGGCTTGCCATTGGCCCATGCGACAGGCGCGGCATGCAGATAGACCAGCACCGCCCCCCGCCCCCGCTTGCGCGCCTGATTGCGCAGCCCATAGGCGTGCTTCACCAACTGCACCGCATCCAGATGCCGGAACCGCAGCCTCCCTGCCGACAACTCTGCCCGCAGCGCATCGTAAGGGGCCATCCCCGGCCCCCAGTCGCGGCTCTCATAGGCCTCTGAAAACACCGTGGCCTTCGCCGGACGGAACGGCTCGTACCGCTTCGCCTCCACCCCCACCAGCGTGGTGGCCGTCGTCACCGCCACATCCAGCCACGGATGCCGCCCGCCATGCCACGGGAACCGCATCTCTGCCTCGATCTCCACCGCCTCCGGCCGCCCCATCGGCACCCCGGGCAGCGGCGGCAAAAGCGTCGGGCGCTCCAGAAACCAGCCGAAGGCATTCACCGCCAGGGCGGAGGATGCCTCGGGGCTGTCGAACTTGCCGCTGTCCACCTCATTCCCCGGGCTGCGGCGCAGCGCGGCCAGCAGGGCATCGGCAGGCAGGTCGGGCAGGAAATCGGGCATCGGGTCACCTCTCGCTTCCCCCTCCGCATAGGCCCAGCTCACCGCGAAGGAAAGCATGGCCCGCCCGCAACGCGAAATCTGACGCAGATTTCGGACCGCTTTCTGGCACAGAAAGCGGTCTCACCCCGGCGCGGCAGCCAGAATTTGCGTCAAATTCCACCCTGATTTCTGCGCCAGAAATCGCCCAAGCATCCACCCATGTCCGAAAAACACAAACCCTCAGCCCCCGGCAGGCCCCATCCACCCCCGGCCCGCAGCAAAACCGCAACCCGCCCCCGCACACGCGGAATTGCGCGGCCCCGCGCCTCTCGGGCTTTCGCAGACCCCCACCTGTCTTTATATGGTGACGCCCGCCTCGGCCGTGTCTGAGTCGCGGGTAAACCTCTTTGCGCGTTTCATTCAGGATCACCCCAGCATGTCGGTACTCTCGAGCATCTTCTCGTCGGACATGGCGATCGACCTCGGCACGGCGAACACGCTCGTCTACATCCGCGGCAAGGGGATCGTGCTGAACGAACCCTCTGTGGTGGCCTATCACGTCAAAGACGGGAAGAAGCAGGTCCTCGCAGTGGGCGAGGATGCCAAGCTCATGCTCGGCCGCACCCCCGGCACGATCGAGGCGATCCGCCCGATGCGCGACGGCGTCATCGCCGATTTCGACAGCGCCGAAGAGATGATCAAGCACTTCATCCGCAAGGTCCACAAGCGCACGACCTTCTCCAAGCCCAAGATCATCGTCTGCGTCCCCCATGGCGCGACGCCCGTGGAAAAGCGCGCGATCCGCCAATCCGTCCTTTCGGCAGGCGCCCGCCGCGCGGGCCTGATCGCCGAACCCATCGCGGCGGCCATCGGCGCGGGCATGCCCATCACCGACCCCACCGGGAACATGGTGGTGGATATCGGCGGCGGCACCACCGAAGTCGCGGTCCTCAGCCTTGGCGACATCGTCTATGCCCGCTCTGTCCGCGTCGGCGGCGACCGGATGGATGAGGCGATCATCTCCTACCTCCGCCGCCACCAGAACCTGCTGATCGGCGAATCCACCGCCGAACGCATCAAGACCTCCATCGGCACCGCCCGCATGCCCGATGACGGGCGCGGCGCCTCCATGCAGATCCGCGGCCGCGACCTCTTGAATGGCGTGCCGAAGGAAACCGAGATCAACCAGGCCCAGGTGGCCGAGGCGCTGGCCGAACCCGTCCAGCAGATCTGCGACGCCGTCATGCAGGCGCTGGAAGCCACGCCCCCCGACCTCGCCGCCGATATCGTCGACCGCGGCGTCATGCTGACAGGCGGCGGCGCGCTTTTGGGCGATCTCGACCTCAGCTTGCGCGAACAGACCGGCCTGTCCATCTCGGTTGCCAACGAGTCACTCAATTGTGTCGCCCTCGGCACCGGCAAGGCGCTGGAATACGAGAAACAGTTGCGGCATGTGATCGACTACGACAGCTGATCCCCGCAAAGGGGCAGGCCATCGGAGAAGGGTAGACCGTGGCAAAGTCGCGCAGCACAGGTCCGGAAGATTACGCTCGCCCCCTGCGACGGCTGTTCGTGGGGCTGCTCGTTCTGGTGCTGATCGGCTTCTTCCTGCTCTGGCGGATCGACAGCCCGCGCGTCGAACGCTTCCGCGCGGCGCTGGTGGACAGCGTGGTCCCCTCTTTCGACTGGGCGCTTCTGCCGATCACCAAGGCCGCGGCCATGATCGACGAATTCCAAAGCTATGCCAGCCTCTACGAACAGAACCAAGAACTGCGGCGCGAATTGCAGCAGATGAAGGCATGGCGCGAGGCGGCGCTGCAGTTGGAACAGAAGAACGCCCGCCTCCTCGACCTCAATCAGGTGCGGCTTGACCCAAGGCTCACCCATGTCACCGGGGTGGTGCTGGCCGACTCGGGCTCGCCCTTCCGGCAGTCTGTCCTGCTGAACGTGGGCGCGCGCGACGGCATCCGCGACGGCTGGGCCACGATGGATGGCATCGGCCTCGTGGGCCGCATCTCTGGCGTGGGCGAACGCACCTCCCGCGTGATCCTGTTGACCGACTCGAACTCCCGCGTCCCGGTCACCGTGCAGCCCTCGGGACAGAAGGCGCTGCTTTCGGGCGACAACACAGCCCTGCCCCCGCTCGAATTCCTTGAAGATGCCGATCTCGTCCGCCCCGGCGACCGGGTGGTGACCTCGGGCGATGGCGCGATGCTGCCCGCGGGCCTTCTGGTGGGACAGGTCGCCATGGGCACCGACCGCCGCCTGCGGGTGGTGCTCTCGGCCGATTACGAACGGCTGGAATTCCTGCGCGTCCTGCGCAGCCACGAACTCACGCCCATCACCGACGCGGGTGCCCTGATCGCGCCGCCCCCCGCCCCGCCCGAGCCAGAGGCCGAAACCGGCGAAGGCACTGCCACGAACCCCGACCCGTCGGCCGAGGGCGGGACCGAAGACGTGACCGAAGGTTCCCCCGGTCAGGGAGAGGCCGATGGTTGACGCGCTTCGCTCGTCGGTCTGGCTTTACCGGCTGGCCTTTCTGGGGCTGGCGGCGGCCTTCCTCTTTCTCAAACTCCTGCCCTTGGGCTCGCTCGCGGGCGATTGGCCGGGGCCGGACATCCTCTTGTGCCTGATCTTCGCGTGGGTCGTGCGGCGGCCCGACTTCCTGCCCGTGCCGCTGATCGCCGCTGTCCTCCTGCTCGAAGACCTGCTCCTGATGCGCCCGCCGGGCCTCTGGACCGCGCTCGTCATCCTCGCCACCGAATTCATCCGCTCCCGCGCGGCCCTGACGCGCGAGCTTGGCTTCATCACCGAATGGCTGCTGGTCGCGGGCATGATGGTGGCGCTGCTGATCTCCTACCGCCTCGCCTTCGCCTTTGCCTTCCTGCCGCAACCCGCCTTCGGCTTTGCTCTGTTGCAGACTCTCTGGTCCATCCTGTGCTATCCCGTCGTGGTGGCCGCCTCCCGCCTTGCCTTCGACCTGCGCAAGCCCGCCACGGGCGAGGTGGATGCCTACGGAAGACGCCTATGAGACGCACCGCCCGCGACACCGAGGAAAGCGCCCGCCGCATCACCCGCCGCTCCCTGATGATGGGCGGCGCGATGATGGCCATGTTCGCCGTCCTTGGCGCACGGATGCGCTTCCTCTCGGTCGAACAGGCGGATGAATTCCGCCTCTTGGCCGAAGAGAACCGCATCAACATGCGGCTGATCCCGCCCGAACGCGGCCTGATCTTCGACCGCAACGGCGTCCTCATCGCGGGCAACGAACAGAACTACCGCGTCACCGTCACCCGCGAGGATGCGGGCGATGTCGAAACGGTGCTGGCCCGCCTGACCAACCTCATCCCGGTCACCGCCGAGGATATGGACCGCATCACCCGCGATCTCGACCGCAACTCGCCCTTCGTGCCCATCATCGTGGCCGACCGCTTGCCGTGGGAAGATTTCTCCAAGATCGCGATGAACGCCCCCTCCCTGCCCGGCGTCACACCCGAGGTGGGCCTCTCGCGCCACTACCCGCTGGTCGAGGATTTCTCCCATGTCGTGGGCTATGTCGGCCCGGTCAGCGAACGCGACCTTGAGGAACGCCCCGATCCCGACCCGGTCCTGCGCATCCCCGAATTCCAGATCGGCAAGATCGGCGTGGAACGCTGGATGGAAGACACCCTGCGCGGCAGCGCGGGCAACAAGCGGATCGAGGTCAACCATGTCGGCCGCGTGATGCGCGAATTGGAACGCACCGACGGCACTCCCGGCCGCGACATCCAACTCACCATCGACGCCGAGGTGCAGAACTTCATTCAGGCCCGTCTGGGCGAAGAAAGCGCCGCCTGCGTGGTGATGGATGTGAACACGGGCGAGTTGATCGCCTGCGCCTCGTCCCCCGGCTTCGACCCCAATCTCTTCGTGCGCGGCATCACCCAGCGCGACTATTCCGCCCTGATGGAGGATGACCACCGCCCCCTCGCCAACAAGACGGTGCAGGGTGCCTATCCCCCGGGATCGACCTTCAAGATGGTCACCGCGCTCGCGGCGTTGGAAGAGGGGCTCATCACCCCCGAAACCACCCATTCCTGCCCCGGCTTCATCGAATTCGGCGACCGCCGCTTCCACTGCTGGAAACGCGGCGGCCATGGCCGGGTGGACCTCGCGCGCTCTTTGTCCGAAAGCTGCGACGTCTATTACTACGAAATCGCGCAGGAAGTCGGCATCGACAAGATCGCCGAAATGGGCAAACGCCTTGGCCTCGGCATCCGCCACGACCTGCCCATGTCCGCCATCACCGAAGGCATCATGCCCAACAAGGCGTGGAAGCAAGAACGCTGGGGGCAGGACTGGCGCATCGGCGACACGATCAACGCCTCGATCGGACAGGGCTATGTGCTGGCCTCTCCCCTGCAGCTCACCGTGATGACCGCCCGCATCGCCACGGGCCGCGCCATCGTGCCGCGCCTGATCCGCGCCATCGACGGCACGCCCGAACCGATGCCCGAGGCGGAACCCTTGGGCCTTTCCGCCGAAGGCCTCCGCGCCATCCGCAACGGGATGTACGAGGTGATGAACACTCAAGCCGGCACCGCCTATTCCTCGCGCATCGCGGATGAAACCATGGTCTTCGCCGGCAAGACCGGCACCAGCCAGGTCCGCAACATCACCGCCGCCGAACGCGCGCGCGGCGTCATTTCGAACGATCAACTGCCGTGGAACCGACGCGACCACGCGCTCTATGTGGGCTATGCGCCCTATGAGAACCCGCGCTATGCCGTCACCGTGGTGGTGGAACATGGCGGAGGCGGCTCCGCCGCCGCCGCCCCCATCGCCCGCGACGCCATCCTGCGCGCCCTGCATGAGGATATCCCGCCCCTCACCGCCTATCCCGCCAATCAGCGCGGGCGGATCGAGACGGACCTGAACGCCCTGCGCGAACGCCTGCGCGATCTGACGCCCAGCGGCAATTCGCGGGCCTGACGGGATGGGGGGCATGGCGGCATGAGCTTTCTGGAATATCAGGTCAAGACGGTCCCCTCCGGCCTGCGCAAGGTCTTCTACCTGAACTGGCCACTGGTGGTGCTCGTCACCGCCGTCTCCGCCGTGGGCTTCCTGATCCTCTACTCCATCGCGGGCGGCAACATGGCCGTCTGGGCCGAACCGCAGATGAAGCGCTTTGCAGCGGGCCTTGTCCTGATGTTCGCCATCGCCCTCGTGCCGATCTGGTTCTGGCGCAACATGGCGGGGCTGGCCTACGGCACCTCGATCCTTCTGCTGCTGGCGGTGGAATTCTTCGGCGTCGTCGGCATGGGCGCGCAGCGCTGGCTCGACATCGGCCCCCTCCGGCTGCAACCTTCGGAACTGGCCAAGGTCACGATGGTGATGATGCTCGCGGCCTATTACGACTGGCTTGATCTGAAAAAGACCTCGCGCCCGATCTGGGTGCTGATCCCGGTGGCGATGATCCTTCTGCCCACCTTCCTCGTGGTGATCCAGCCCAACCTCGGCACCTCGCTGATGCTGCTGATGGGCGGCGCGGCGGTGATGTTCGCGGCGGGCGTCTCCATCTGGTATTTCGCCGTCGTCGCCGCCCTCATCGCGGGGCTCGTCTTCGCCGTCTTCACCACGCGCGGCACGCCGTGGCAATTCCTGCATGACTACCAATATCGCCGCATCGACACCTTCCTCGACCCTTCCGCCGATCCCTTGGGCGCGGGCTACAACATCATGCAGGCCAAGATCGCGCTCGGCTCCGGCGGCTGGGGCGGCAAGGGCTTCATGCAAGGAACCCAATCCCGCCTGAACTTCCTGCCCGAGAAACACACCGACTTCATCTTCACCACGCTGGGCGAGGAATTTGGGTTTGTCGGCGCCTTCTCCCTCCTGATCCTCTACGGCCTCATCCTCTTCTTCTGCTTCACCTCCGCGCTGCAGAACAAGGACCGCTTCAGCCAGCTTCTCATCATCGGGCTCTCGGCCAACTTCTTCCTCTACCTCGCCGTGAATCTGTCGATGGTCATGGGCATGGCCCCCGTCGTGGGCGTGCCCCTGCCCTTCCTCTCTTATGGCGGGTCGGTCATGCTGGTGCTGCTCATCGCCTTCGGCCTGATCCAAAGCGCCCATGTCCACCGACCAAGGTAACGTATGACCCTCACCGTCCTCTTCGCCGCCTCCGATGCCAACTGGGCCGAATACGCGGCCCCCCTGCGGACCGCCATCGCCGATGCGGGCCTGACCGCCACCCTGACGCGCGAGGCGGCACCCGGAACGGTCGATTACATCATCTACGCCCCCTCCTCCCCCCTGCAGGACTTCGCGCCCTATACCCGCTGCAAGGCCGTCCTGTCGCTCTGGGCAGGCGTGGAACGCATCGTCGGCAATGCAAGCCTCACCCAACCCCTCTGCCGCATGGTGGACCCCGCGCTGACCGAAGGCATGGTGGAATGGGTGGTGGGCCACAGCTTGCGCCACCATCTCCGCATGGACCGCTACATCGTGAATCCCGACCATGTCTGGGACCCGACCTGCCCGCCCCTCGCCCGCGAACGCCCCGTTGCCATGCTGGGCATGGGTGAGCTTGGCACCGCCTGCGCCCGTGCGCTCAAGGCTCTCAACTTCCCCGTCACCGGGTGGAGCCGCACGCCCAAAGCCATCGACGGCATCCCCTGCCTGCATGGGGAAGAGGGCCTCGATCAGGCGCTGTCCAGCGCCCAGATCGTCGTGACCCTGCTGCCCCGCACGCCGGAAACCGAGAACACGCTGAACGCCCGCACCCTGTCGCTCCTGCCCAAGGGCGCGGTGATCCTGAACCCCGGGCGCGGCGCGCTGATCGACGATGACGCCCTGCTGGCCGCGCTGGATGCAGGTCAGGTCAGCCACGCGACGCTGGATGTCTTCCGGGTGGAACCCCTGCCGCAGGACCATCCCTTCTGGTCCCATCCCCGCGTCACCGTCACGCCCCACATCGCCGCCGACACCCGGCCCTCCTCCGCCTGCCGCGTGATCGCCGAGAACATCCGGCGCGGCGAGGCGGGCGAAGCCCTCCTCAACCGCGTCGATCGCGCGCGCGGCTACTGATCCGCCATCAGTACGGGCAGCGCCGGGATCGCCCCTGTCGCCGTCGCCCCGCGCAACGAGGCCGCCGCCGCGCGATGGCCAAGGCGCAGACACGCCTCCGGTCCCCACCCCTCATGCAAGCCGTAGAGGCACCCCGCCGCGAAGGCGTCCCCCGCCCCCACAGGCGACACGACCTCGGACACAGGCACCGGATCGGGCCGCACCACCACCGCGCCCGCGCCGGAAAGCCACAGCCCCAGCGCAGGCGTATGCACCACCACCGTCCCCGCGCCGCCCGCGCGCAACTGCGCCGCTGCCGCCGTGATCCCGTCCAGATCATCCGCCCCGGAAATGGCCAGACCCGTCGCCCGCGCCGCTTCCACTTCGTTCAGGAACAGCACATCCAGATGCGGCAGCGCCGCCGCCACTGTGGCGGCAAAGCCGTCCCGATCGGTCGACACAAGATCGGCCGCCGTCACCATCCCCGCAGCCCGCGCCCGCGCCAGAACCCGCGCCGCGCCTGAAGACCCGCCCTCCACCACATCCAGACGCCCCAGCAGGTTCAGATAGCCAAGGTAGAACACCTTTGCCCCCGCCCCGGCCACCGCCTCCACCGCGATATCGCCCTCGTCCAGCAGGTCATTCGTGCCGGGATGGTAAAAGAACGTCCGGCTGTCCCCGGCAAGGTTCATCACATGGGTATGGGCCGTCGGCGCACGGTCTGTCTCGGCCAGATGGTTCAGCCCCGCCCCGGCCCCCGTCACCGCCCAGCGCACCGTCGCGGCGTGCCGATCCACCCCCACCAAACCCATCGCCCAAAGCGGCAACCCCGCCTGAAACGCCGCCAGCGAAAGCATCACATTCGCCGCCCCGCCCCCGGTCCCCTCCACCTCGTCCACGATCCGCACCAGGTCGCTTTTCGCAGGCCAAGCCTCGATGGTGTGGACGATGTCCACGATCCAATTCCCCGCACAGGCCACACCGCGCCGTTCTGAAACGGGCCGAGTCAATAGACCACCTCCACCGCCTGCCCGCTGATCCCCGCCTGCAAGGCCGCCGTCAGCACCGCATGATGCGCTGCCGCCTCCGCAGGCGTCGCACAGGGAAAGCCCTTCGCATCCCCGCCCGCCAATTCATCGACAAAGGCTGCCCACATCTGCTGGATCGCGTCGGTAAAGCCGAACTCGAAAATCCCCCCTGTGATCGCCCCGAACAAGGGCGTATAGCCAAGGTCCTCCGTCACCCACCCCTGCGCCCCGCCCGCCTCATAGCGCATCCACGACCATTGCCGCGGGCTCTTTGTGGAAAAGACCGCCGACCCCTTCATCCCCAGCACCCGGATCGACCACGTATTCGCCTCACCCGGCGCAATCCGCCATGTCTTTAGCACCATGGGAAAATCGCCCGCCGCATCCGGCACCGTGGCCGTGATCGTCGCATTGTCCCACGTATCACAAGGCACCCGCCCGCCCTTGCCATCGGGCCGCGTCTCCACCCGCTTGACCAAGGACGCCGTCACCCGCGCGGGCCGCCAGCCAAGGCGCAGCGGCACATGCAGCACATGCATCCCCAGATCGCCCATGCAGCCGTATTCGCCGTTCACCGATCCCATCCGCTTCCAGTTGATGGGCTTTTCGGGGTTGATATCGCTGGAATGCAGGAAACAGGCCTCCACCTCCAGCACCGCCCCCACCGCACCGGACCGCACGAAGTCCACCACCTTCTGCGCGCCGGGATAGAAGGGCATCTCCGACGAACAGCGCACCAGCAGATCGTGCCGCGCCGCAATCGCCGCCGAAATCGCCCGGTTCTGCGCAAGGTCCATCCCGAACGGCTTCTCCCCCAGAAGATGCTTCCCCGCCGCAAGGATCGCCGGATAAATCTCCGCATGCAGCACATGCGGCACGGCGCAATAGACCGCCTCCACCTCCGGATTGGCCAAAAGCTCTCGGTAATCCGTCGTCACCTGCATCGGCCCAAGGGCATCCGTATACCATCCCATCAACGCGGGGTTGGTATCGCAGACCGCCACGATCCGGGGCTTCGCCGTCATCCCCGTCAGATGCAGCCAGCGCGCGGCGGCAGAGGCAAACTCCCGCCCCATCAACCCGCAGCCGATGATGCCGAACCGGATCTCGCGCATCACTTCCCCCCGATCATCGCCAAGGCCGCCTCGGGCGCAGCCCCCTCATGCACCACCGCCATCAAGGCCCGCGTCATGCCCGCAGGGTCAGGATGCTGGATCACGTTGCGCCCATAGACGATCCCACGCGCGCCCTGCTTCATCAACTCCGCCGTCCGCGCCAAAATCTCCGCATCCGACACCCGGCCCCCACCCCGCACCAGCACGGGCATCCCTTGGGCGATCTCGATCACCCGGTGATACTCGGCCACATTCGTGCAAGGATCGGCCTTGATGATATCCGCCCCCAGTTCCGCCGCCTGCCGGACCAAGGGCAGGATCTTGTCGATATCCCCATCCACCATATAGCCGCCCTTTGCGTTGTCCTGCATGACCAAGGGCTCCACCATCAGCGGCATCCCCATGATCTCGCATTCCCGTTTCAGCGCATTCACGTTGCGCACGCAGGCGCGGTACACCTCCGGCTGATCGGGCAGCAGCAGCAGGTTCACCACCACGCAGGCCGCATCCAGCACCACCCCCTGCTCCACCGCGCGGTCGATCACCTCGGAAAACAGCGCCCTCGGCAGGGGCGTGCCATAGACATTGGCGATATCCGTCCGCAGCACCAGCGCGGGCTTCTCCTTCCCCGGGATGGCCTGCAACAAGGGCGCCGTCCCCGGCGGCAGTTGGATCGCATCCGGCCGCGCCGCCGCCACTGTGCGGATCGCCCGCCCCATGTCCTCGATCCCGCCAAGGAAAGTCCGCTCGTTGAACATCCCGTGGTCGATGGCAACGTCGAAACACATCCCCGACGGGGCGAAAAGACGGTTCATCCGGGCGGCTTTCATGGTCTCTTCTCCCTGCGAAGTGTAAACGTTTCCACAAAGCGTAGCCTAGGCCCGCCCCCCGATCAATCCCACTCTTCTTGCCCCCGTCATGCCGCCGTCATGCCCCCGTCACGCCGACCTGCCAAATGCCGCAGCAGCACCGCCAGAAAGGACCCGCCGATGGATTGGGAAACCACGCTCGCCCCCGGCTCCGGCTGGGTCAACCCGCGCCTCGGCATCCGCTTCGATGAAGACGGCCGTTTCCTGCCCGAGGCGGGCAATACCGTCGTCTGTCAGGTGATCCCCGGCTCCCCGACCGAGGCCGCGCTTGCGCGCTTCCGCGCCGCCCTTGCCGCGCTCCCCCATGCCGATCTCTTCGCTTTCACCCCGCCGGAAAGCTGGCACATGACCGTCTTCGAAGGCGTCATCGACACCCGCCGCGACCCGGAAAACTGGCCCAACGGCTTGCACCCACAAGCCCCACTCGCCGATGTCACCGCCGCCATGGCCGCGCGCCTCGACGGCCTCGCCCCCCTTCCCACCCCGCGCATGGCGGTCTTGGCCGCCACACCCTTCGGCCTCTCCCTGCAGGGCGCCACGCCAGAAGACGAGGCCCTCGCCCGCCTCTGGCGCGACCGCCTCGCCGCCGCCTTGGGTCTGCACAGACCAAGCCATGCCACCTACGCCTTCCACACCACGCTCGCCTATATCAAGCGCGCCCTGCCCGCCGAGGCCCTGCCCCTCTGGCGCGCCACGTTGGCGGATTGGACGGCACGGCTGCAGCAGGACCTCCCGCAGATGGACCTCGCGCCGCCCGCCTTCTGCACCTTCGCCGACATGTGCGCCTTCCCCCCGCTGCGCCCCTTGGCCTGACCCCACCCCCAACCGCGCCGATACCCTTGCCCCCACACCCCGCACCTGTCACCCTGCCAGAATGGAGCATGCCGAAACCCTGCGCCTCGCCGCCTTCCTCGCCATACTCGCCGCGATGGCCGCATGGGAATTCGCCGCCCCCGACCGCCGCGCCGAAATCCCCAGCCTGATCCGCTGGACGAACAACCTCGCCCTCGTGGCGCTCGACACCGCCCTTGTCCGCCTGCTGATCCCGCTTCTCCCCCTCGCCGCCGCTGACATGGCCGCCGCGCGCAACTGGGGCCTCCTCGCACCCCTGCCCCTCTGGGCCGCCCTCCCCCTCGCCTTCCTCCTGCTCGACCTGCTGATCTGGGGCCAGCACCGGCTGATGCATGCCCACCCCCTGCTTTGGCGGTTTCACCGCATGCATCACGCCGATACCGAGGTGGATGCCTCCACCGGCCTGCGCTTCCACCCGCTGGAAATTCTCCTCTCCACCCTGATCAAGATCGCCGCCATCCTCGCGCTCGGCGCGCCCGCCCTTGCCGTGATCGCCTTCGAGATCGTGCTGAACGCGACCTCCCTCTTCTCCCACGCCAATATCCGCCTCGCGCCCGCGACAGACCGCGCGCTCCGCCGCCTCTTCGTCACCCCCGCCATGCACCGCATCCACCATTCGATCCGGCGCGAAGAAACGGACAGCAATTTCGGCTTCAACCTTACCCTCTGGGACCGCCTCTTCGGCACCTACCGCGCCGCGCCGCAGGACGACCCCGCCACCATGCCCCTCGGCATCGCCGAATTCCGCTCAAAGCGCGAGGCATGGCTCGACCGGCTGCTGACCCAGCCCTTCCGCACCCGCTGAAACGAAAAAGACCCGCCAAGGGCGGGCCGTCGCATCCGTCGGGTGGTGTTCCACCCCACCGCCCCGGTCAGGCGCGCTTCAACCGGATCACCACATCCACGCGCGCCACCTGCATCCCCTCAGGCGCCGCAGGCAGGCCCTCGATCCGCAGATCCTCTGCCGGGGCATCGGTCAGCGTGGCGCTGTCCTCCCAGTAGAAATGCGGGTGATCATCCATGCGCGTGTCGAAATAGCTCTTCGACCCGTCCACCACGACCTCGTTCATCAAACCCGCCGCGCAAAAGGCCCGCAGCGTGTTGTAGACGGTCGCCAGCGACACCTTCTCGCCCGACTGCTCGGCCAGCGCATACAGGCTCTCCGCCGTCACATGCCGATCCTCGCCGTCCCCGACCAGCAGCGCAGCCAAGGCCAGACGTTGCCGCGTGGGGCGGAGTCCCCCCCGCGCCAGCCAATCCGTCCCACGTGCCTGTTCCGTCAGCGTCATCCTTGGGTCCATCAAGCGTCTCTGTCTTGTCATATAGGGCGGGATGGGCCTAAATTACAAATGAAAATAGGTCGCATCGCCCCCGCCCCCTCCCGCGCCACCGCCCTTGCCTCCGCTTCCTCGGCGGTGCTAAACGAGTCCGTGACGGAAATATGAACACCGGGACCCGATCCGCATGGCCGCCTATCCGCACCGCTTCGACCGCGACGCCCTCCTCCAATGCGCCCGCGGAGAGCTTTTCGGTCCCGGCAATGCCCAGCTTCCCGCTCCCCCCATGCTGATGATGGACCGCATCACCGATATCTCGGAAGATGGCGGCCTGCATGGCAAGGGCCATGTCGTGGCCGAATTCGACATCACCCCGGACCTGTGGTTCTTCGACTGCCATTTCCCCGGCAACCCGATCATGCCCGGCTGCCTCGGCCTTGATGGCCTGTGGCAACTGACCGGCTTCAACTTGGGCTGGCGCGGCTGGCAGGGGCGCGGCTACGCGCTCGGCGTGGGCGAGGTCAAACTGACCGGCATGGTCCGCCCCGACCGCAAGATGCTGACCTACAAGGTCGATTTCACCAAGGCCCTGCAGACCCGCCGCCTGACGATGGGCGTCGCGGATGGGATCGTCGAGGCGGACGGCGAAGTGATCTACATCGTCAAGGACATGAAGGTCGCACTCAGCGAGGCGTGATCCGTAGGGTGCGTGCTCGCACGCACCAACCCAGGCCTAAGTCACAGCCTCACGGGATGCGTGCTCGCACGCACCCCGCCCTACCCTCGATCCCCCGTGTACCCCGCCATCCCCGGAAACTCCGGCAACCAGCCCTCGCGCCGCACCGTCCACAACTCATAGGTCGGCTCGAAAACCCCCACCTCATCCAGCGCGCCCAGATGCACCTCCACCTCGCCGGGGCTGCGCGAAAAGACGGATGATCCGCAGACCGGGCAAAAGCACCGCCCTCGGTACTCCCGCACCTCCCCCGTGATCACCACCCGCCCCTCCGGGTAGATGGCGCTGGCATGAAACACCGCCCCATGATGCTTACGGCAGTCCCTGCAATGGCACAGCCCCACCCGCAGCGGCGCGCCCTCCGCCACCACCCGCACCGCCCCGCAGAGGCAGCCCCCCGTCACCCGCTCCATAAGGTCCTCCAATTCCAATCCCCTTGCCCCTTTCCCCCCTCTCCCTTAAGGACAACCCAAGGATACAGGATACGGGAGGCCCCATGCGCCGCGTCGTCATCACCGGGATCGGCATCGTCTCGCCCATTGGCAACACCGCCGCCGAAGTGGAGGCCTCCCTCCGCGCCGGCAAGTCTGGCATCGTCTTTGCCCCAGAATATGCCGAACGCGGCTTCCGCTCGCAGGTTCACGGTCAGCCCAACATCGTTCTGGAAGACCATATCGACAAGCGCGACTTGCGTTTCATGGGCGACGGTGCGGCCTATAACTTCATCGCCATGGATCAGGCGATCAAGGATTCCGGGCTGACCGAGGCCGAAGTGTCCAACGACCGCACCGGCATCATCGTCGGCTCGGGTGGCCCTTCGACCAAATCCTTCTTCAAGGCCCACAACATCGTCCGCGAAACCGGCTCGCCAAAGCGGATCGGCCCCTTCGGCGTGACCAAGGGCATGTCCTCCACCACCTCCGCCTGCCTTGCCACCCCGTTCAAAATCAAGGGCGTCAACTACTCCATCACCTCCGCCTGCTCCACCTCCGCCCATTGCATCGGCAATGGCGCGGAACTCATCCAATGGGGCAAGCAGGACATCGTCTTCGCCGGCGGCGGCGAGGAATTGGACTGGACGCTGTCCTGCCTCTTCGACGCGATGGGGGCCATGTCCTCCAAATACAACGACGCCCCCGCCACCGCGTCCCGCACCTATGACGCCACGCGCGACGGCTTCGTCATCGCGGGCGGCGGCGGTGTGGTGGTTCTGGAAGAACTAAACCACGCGCTGGCCCGTGGTGCCAAGATCTATGCCGAAGTCACGGGCTACGGCGCCACCTCTGACGGCCACGACATGGTCGCGCCCTCCGGCGAAGGCGGCGAACGCTCCATGCGCCTTGCCCTCTCCACCCTGCCGCAGGGCCGCAAGATCGACTACATCAACTCCCACGGCACCAGCACCCCCGTCGGCGACGTGACCGAGATGGAGGCGATCCGCCGCGTCTTCGGGCGCGGGACCACGCCCCCCGTCGCCTCGACCAAATCCCTCACGGGCCACTCGCTCGGCGCGACCGGGGTGCATGAGGCGATCTACTCGCTGATCATGATGAACGGCAACTTCATTGCCGCCTCCGCCAATGTCACCACCCTTGACCCCGCGCTCGACCCTTCCGAAATCGTGACCACGATGCGCGATGGCGTGACGATCGACTCGGTCCTGTCCAACAGCTTCGGCTTCGGCGGCACCAACGCCACCCTCGTGATGAGCAAGTATCTCGGCTGACAAACAGCCCGCGTGTAAAGGGGACAGGGACATGGCAGAGCTGATGAAGGGCAAGCGCGGCCTCATCATGGGCGTGGCGAATGAACGCTCCATCGCCTGGGGCATCGCCGCCGCGATGGCCCGCGAAGGCGCCGACCTCGCCTTCTCCTATCAGGGAGAGGCCTTTGGCAAGCGCGTCGCCCCCCTCGCCGCCTCGGTCGGGTCCGATTTCCTCGTCGATGTGGATGTGACGAACGACGACAGCCTCGATGCCTGCTTCGCCGCGCTCAAGGATCGCTGGGGGACGATGGATTTCCTCGTCCACGCCATCGCCTATTCCGACAAGAACGAGTTGACGGGTCGCTTCATCAACACCACGCGCGGCAATTTCACCAACTCCCTCGCCATTTCCTGCTACAGCTTCATCGACGTGTCGCGCCGCGCGGCGGAACTGATGCCCGATGGCGGCACGCTCATCACCCTCACCTATGGCGGGTCAAACCGCGTGACGCCCAATTACAACGTGATGGGCGTGGCCAAGGCGGCGCTGGAAAGCTCTGTCCGCTACCTCGCCAATGACCTCGGCCCGCAGAAGATCCGCGTCAATGCCGTCTCGCCGGGGCCGATGAAGACGCTGGCCGGGGCCGCCATCGGCGGCGCCCGCGCCACCTACCGCCATACCGAGGCGAACGCCCCCCTCCGGTCCAACGCCACGCTCGAAGCCGTGGGCGGCACCGCCGTCTGGCTCGCCTCCGATTACGGCTGCTTCACCACGGGCGAAGTCGTCCATGTCGATGGCGGCTACCACGTCCTCGGCATGCCCCAGCAGGACAATCTCGGCGGCCCGGCCGACAGGGGGTAACCGGGGGCGGTGGGGTGGACCCCCACCCGACAGGTCTTGATCCGCGACCACCGCATCCCCATCCTCGGCACATAGCCCAGGATGCAAGGCCCCGATGCAACCCAGTCCGACCCGCCCCTCCCCGCTCCCGAAACCCGGCCGTCTCGGCCCGTCCACACGGGTCTGGATCGCCCTCGCCCTCCTCTTCTACGCGGCGGCGCTGTCCTCCGGCCTCTGGGGCGGCCCCCTCGCCGCCCGCCTGCCCGAGGAGTATCTGTCCGGCCTGCTCCTCGGCCTCGCCATCGGCTTCCAGACGCTTGTCATCGCCGATTGGCAAAGGGGCCGGGGCCGCCGCCCCAGACCGCTGACCCTCTTCCTTCTCACGGCCATCGGCGGTGGCCTCGGCGTGGCCATCCTCACCCTTTTCCCCGACCTCTGGCGCAACGCCCTCGTTCTTTGTGCAACGGCCCTCACCGTTACGGCGCTTCCCGGCCTTGTCTCCACCTTGCGCAGCCGCAGCCCCAGCCGCCGCACGGCCCATGCCCGCGCCCGCGACGCGGGCCTCGCCACCGCGGCGGTCCTGTCCCTGACAGGCCTCCTCACCGATCTGTCGGGACTGGTCAGCCTGCCGCTCTGGCTCGCGCTCACCATCGGCAGCTGGATCGCCGCCACCGCCTATACCGGCACCTATTGGTGGCACAAACGGCGCCCGGGTTAATCCCCGCCGCCCAGCGCCCGCGTCCCCAAGACCTCGACGAAGCGCAGCAGATACCCGTCCGGGTCCTGCACCAGAAGCTGGGCCTGCCCATGCTCGACATCGCCCTCCCGATACCATGCCTCATGCAGCGCCCGGAACGGCACCACCCCCGCCGCCGCCAGCCGCGCCGCGATGGGGGCCACCGCCTCCACCTCGATCTGCAGATTGATCCCCCGGCCGAACGGGGCCTGCATCGGCCCGGTCACCCAGGCCTCCTCCCCCATCTCCTCCAGCATGATCTGCGCCCCGCCAAGCTCCAGATAAAGGAACCCATCCTCCGGCCGTGCAAAGCGGACGGCAAAGCCGCAGAGCTCGCAGTAAAACGCCCGCGACCGCGCCAGATCGGCCACCAGCAATTCCGGCACCAGCGCCGCCCACTCCTCTTCAGTCGCTGTCATCCCGACGCCTCCCCCGTCCCTTCGTACCCTAGTCCTGCACAGGCGCAGGGAAACCGCCAGCCGCCTCCCTGCCGCATCCCGTAGGGTGGGTGGTTCCGCGCCGCCCCAAGGCGGCGCGGGTTCACCCACCACCCCACAGGGATCAGACCACCAGCCCCACCTCGCCCACGGCGACAAAGCCCGATCCATCCCCCGTCATCCGCAGCATCTGCGCCGCCCGCTCCGCCTCTGAGCCGTTGCGGAAGATGCGGTCGCGGGAAAACCGCTCCTGCTCAAAGGCCACACGGCTTGCCGCATAGGCCGGATCGGCGGCATAGGCCGCGCGGCACGCCTCTTCCGGCAGCGCGAATTGCGACGTCAGCAGCGCCGCCGCCCCGTCCACCGCCGCCTCGGCACTGGCAAAGACCTCAAAATGCAGATGCGGCCAGCGCCCCGGATAGGTCCCCGGCACCACCGTCACCATCCGCACCCGGCCCCCGGCATCGCTGACCGCCACCCCGCGCAGATAGTTCCGGTCCGGCGCGCCATAGATCGAATAGACCCCCGCCGCATCGCATTGCCAGACATAGACCGCATGTCCCGCCAGCGGCGCGCAGCCGCGCCCCACATCCACCAACCGCAGGTCCAGACGCAGGGGCACCCCCGCCGCCACAGGCTGCAAGCCCCCAATGGAATCGCGGATATCCTCGCGGATCACCCCCGCCTCGGTCAGGATATTCACCACCTGCCCCGCCCGCACATTCGTGCCATCCGCAGGGAAAGGCCCCGCCATCTCGGCGGGCAGGGCCACGCAGTGCGCCCCGTCCGATGCTGTGCCGATCACCTCGGCCCCGCCACGCCCGGCAAGAAAGGCAAAGGCCGCCCCGCCCCCCACCAGCCCGGCCAGCATCCCCCGCCGTCCGATCAGGCGCGGCAGGTCCGCCCGCAGCCCCTCCGGGTGGTCATGTCCATCACCTGCATCCCTGTCGTGATCGTCGCGCATCCTGTCCTCCGCTGCGGTTCCGCCGATATACGCAGCGCCCGCGCAGTTCCGACGCGCGCTCACGAAAACGTGGCCGCCTGTCGGCGCCAGTTCAGTCCAGAGAAAAGGGAAGGGTCTGGAGCGGGCGGCGGGAATCGAACCCGCGTCTCCTGCTTGGAAGGCAGGGGTCTTACCATTACACAACGCCCGCGTCGTGGGCATCTTCTACCCATCCCGCCCGACCGATGCAACCCGTGTCCATCCCCGACCGCCTGCACCCCGCTCAGAATGGCGCAGCGCCCGAACAGCCGAAAACCACCCCCCAAGTCCCCTTGGCGCAGATGTGCAGAAACCGCCGCGCTCAGACCACGCCAGCCCTTCGACCCAAGGGCCCCGCCTGACGCTTTCTTTCCCGCCCGCCGCGCCCGCCCCCGGTGAGTCGCATTAACCTTAACGCCCAGCAAAGCCACCGTGCGTGGCCACAGTTTGCTGCACAAAAGGCGGCACAACATCCGGCACAGCCGTTTACGCCGATTTCCCCCGGTAAAGACAGCGTTCTCAAGCCCTTACGGGTTCGATCAACTCCGGCCCCTCGGCCCGGTTGGAATTGACGCGCATATCCACCCGATGGCAGGTCAGCACCCCCTCGACCGAGGGTTTCATCAGCACCGCCGCCCCATGCCCCGCCTCGCCCAGCCACAGGGGCCAGTCCGGGCGTTCCAACACCACCGCCTCACGGTGATGCAGCCCCGCCATCCCCGGCCCGGCCTCGGTCGACACGATGGCGACGGTGTCCATCTCGCCCCATCTCTGCCAGATCCCGGCAAAGGCCATGGGTTCCCCATCCACCCGCTTGAAATACCACGGCAATTTCCGCCCCGCCGCCTCCTGCCATTCGTAAAAGCCAGAGGCAGGCACGATGCAGCGCCGCGCCCGGACCGCCTCTCGGAAGGCAGGCTTCGTGGCCACCGTGTCCGACCGCGCATTGATGATCAGCGGCCCGTCATTCGGCGCCTTGTACCAATGCGGAATGAACCCCCAGCGCATCGCGCGCAGCCGCCGCGCGCGCCCCTCCGACGTCACCACCGCCACGGGCGTGGTGGGGCAGACATTGAACCGCGGCACCGGCGGCAGATCATTCCCGATCACGGCATCAAACAGCCGCGCGATGGCCTCGTCAGGATGGGTGATGGTGAAACGCCCGCACATCCCCCCATCCTGCCGCCTTCCGCACGAAGAATCCACCCCAGCCAAACACCTGAAAAGAAAGGGATTTCACAAGACGACCACAGCCCCATTGACCCCGCCCGCCGCAGGGTGCAAAGAACCGCCCATGCTGATCTACAAGATATTCCGCCGCCCCGAATGGGATGCCTTCCGTGCCGCCGGTCAAACCACCGGCGCACCCATCGACGTGACCGATGGCTACATCCACTTCTCCACCGCCGCACAAGTCGCCGAGACGGCCGCCAAGCATTTCGCCACCGAAAGCGACCTCGTCCTCGTCGCCTTCAACGCCGAAACGCTGGGCCCCGCGCTGAAGTGGGAACCCTCGCGCGGCGGCGCGCTCTTCCCCCATCTCTACCGCAGCCTCGCCCTCTCCGACGTGGTCTGGGACAAATCCCTCCCCCTCGGCGCGACGGGTCACATCTTCCCCGAAGGCCTGTGGTGAACGTCCTCGAACGTTCCGCCCTCGCCCTCCTGCACCGCCTCGATCCCGAAGCGGCGCATGGCCTCTCGCTCAAGGCCTTGAGTTCAGGCATTTTTCCACTCCCCGGCCCGACCACCTCGCCCCGCCTGACGACCGATCTCGCAGGTCTGACGCTCCCCAATCCCGTGGGCCTCGCCGCGGGCTATGACAAGAACGCCACCGCCCTTGCCCCCCTCTCCCGTGCGGGCTTCGGCTTCATCGAAGTGGGCGCCGCCACCCCCCGCCCGCAGCCCGGCAATCCCAAGCCGCGCCTCTTCCGCCTGACCGAAGACCGCGCCGCCATCAACCGCTTCGGCTTCAACAATGACGGGATGGAGGCCATCTCCGCCCGCCTCGCCACCCGCCGCCGCACCATGGTTCCCGTCGGCCTGAACCTCGGCGCCAACAAAGACAGCGCCGACCGCGCCGCCGATTTTGCCACCGTCCTGCGCCTCTGCGGCCCGCATGTGGACTTCGCCACCGTCAACGTCTCCTCCCCCAACACCGAAAAGCTGCGCGATCTGCAAGGCCGCGCCGCCCTGACCGCCCTTCTTCAGGGCGTGATGGAGACCCGCGCCAGCCTCGTCAAATCGATCCCGATCTTCCTGAAAATCGCCCCCGACCTGACCGCCGACGACCTTGCCGAAATCGCCGAAGTCGCTGTCGCAGCAGGACTTTCCGGCATCATCGCCACCAACACCACCCTGTCGCGCGACGGCCTCGCCAGCCCCCATCGCTCGGAAACCGGCGGCCTCTCCGGCGCGCCTTTGTTCGAGAAATCGACCCGCACCCTTGCCCGCCTCTCGCGGCTCACCGATGGCAAACTCCCCCTCATCGGCGTCGGCGGCATCGCCACCCCCGAACAGGCTTGGGAAAAAATCCGCGCCGGGGCGACCGCCGTGCAACTCTACACCGCCATGGTCTACGAGGGCCTCTCCCTCATCCCGCGCATCGCGCAAGGCCTTGATGCGCTTGCCGAAAAGCACGGCTTCGCCCGCGTCACCGATGCCATCGGCACGGGCCGCGACCGCTGGCTCTGACCCGCCCTTCATCTTGGCCCCAAATACTCTGCGGGGGTGAGCCGCCGCAGGCGGCGAGGGGGCGCAAAGCCCCCTGCACCGCCGCCACCCCACGCAACGCACACAGGGTAAGGCACCTCTCCCTCTCCCCAGAAGGGGGAGAGGGCCGGGGAGAGGGGGCCTCCCCGCCCGCAGACCCTCAGAAGGCCTTGAAGGTCATCGTGGTCAGCGTCCGCACGATCCCGGGAATGTCGAACAGCCGGGACGACAGGTAATGCCCCACATCCTCCTCCTCGGGGATATAGACCTTGGCGATCAGGTCATATTCCCCGCTGGTGGAGTAAAGCTCGCTCACCACCTCGCGGTCATAGATCGCATCGGCCACCTCATAGGTCTTTCCGGGGGTGCAGCGGAACTGGACGAAAACACAGCGCATCTTGGGCCTCCTGATCTTGGCCCCACCCTAGCCAAGCCGCAGGCCCCGCACAATTTTCTTCGAAGAAAATTGCAAATTCCTTCCAAGGAATTTGGCTATTCGGACTCCAGCGCCAGCGCCGCTGGCCCCTTCCGCAGATCGGCCACCGTCAGCGGCCCCTGCGGCCGCGCCAGCCGGTAGCGCGTCACCCAGAACAACCGGTTCGAGGCCCGCGTGATCGCCACATAGGCCAGCCGCTTCCACAAGGGCACCCCGGCCTCGCTCCGGCCCGCCTGCGCGGCAGCATAGATGTCAGGGGCGAAGACCTGAACATCCTCCCACTGGCTGCCTTGCGCCTTGTGGATCGTCACCGCCGCGCCATGCAGGAAGGCCGCCCCCATCGTCGCGGCCGAGGGGATGAAAGGCTCCTCCTCCTCGGGCTTCTCGATCTTGATGATGGACGCGGCCGAGACCTGCGGCTCCTCCGCCCCCACCACATGCAGCTTGGCGAATCCGGGCTTCGATCCGGGGCCCAGATAGATCACCTGCGCCCCCTTGATCAGGCCCCGCGCCTCCAGATCGATCCGCTTCTTGCGATGCTTCAGCGGCAGTTCGATCCCGTCGCAGATCAGCGGCTCTCCCGGCAGCAGTTCATCCTCCGGCGCACCGAACGCCCCCCGAAAGGCATGGATCAGCCGGATGCGCGTGGCATTCCGCCAGACCAGAACCGGGGACCGCGCCATCATATCGGCATCCACCCGCTCGGCCATCACCACCCGGTCATCCGCCTTTGCTGCCTCCTCCACCATCCGCTCGAACTGCTCAAACCGCAACGCCTCGTCGCCCAAGGCATGCGCCAGATCGAGGATCGGGTTGTCCTCCGCCTGCCGATGGATGCGGTTCAGGATCAGCCGCCGCGTCGCGGGCAGACGGTCAAAGACCATCTCGCCCGACAGCCCGACCGGGGCCAACTGCGCCGGATCGCCAAACAGGACCAGTGTCGGAAAGATCTCGCGCAGATCCTCCAACTGGCGTTCGTCCAGCATCGAGGATTCGTCGATAAAGCCCACATCCAGCGGCTCTTCGCGCCGCTTCCATCCCTTGATGAAGTCCGATCCTTTCAATCCCGCCGCCGCCAATGCCCCCGGAACCGAGGCGACCTGCTGGAAAAAGGCAAAGGCCCGGTCCAGCGCCAGATCGGTCAGCCCCTCCACCACAGGCCGTTCGCCTTGGCCCGTCAGCCACTCGGCGATGCGCTCGTATTCCGGGTCATAGACGGGGGTATAAAGGATGCGGTGGATCGTCGTCGCAGGCACCCCCCGCAGGCGCAGCACGCTTGCCGCCTTGTTAGTGGGCGCAAGGATGGCCAGCGTCCGGCGATCCTTGCGCCGCCGCCCCTCGTAATCGCCCGAGACGACCTCCACCCCCGCAGACACCAGCGCCTTGGTCAGCCCGGCCAGCAGCATCGTCTTGCCCGATCCCGCCTTACCCACCACCGCCAGCACCGAAGGCTTACCCTCGGCGCGCGGCGTCAATTCCCCCGCCGTCAGGTCGATGCCATTGGCGAAAAGCTCCGCTGCCACGCGGTCGAAGGCTTCGGCCTGATCGTCGGAAAGGGTCACGGGAAGGCTCATGCGCGCGACCATAAGGGGAGGCCCCGGAAGATGCGAGGGGCCTTCGCCCACCGCCCCCAACAGGACGGCCCCAACATGCGAAAGGGCGCGCCCGGCCTCCGCCCGGCGCGCCCCATCGCTTGCCCTCCGGGCGGGATCACATCCCGCGGCTGGCCTCTAGCGTGTCTTCAAAGGTCCGCAGCCCCGCCCGCGGTGCCTGCACCAGCACTGCCATATTGCCCGGCTTGTGCTCGTTCTTCAGCATCTTCATATGCGCCTGCGGGATCTCGGCCCAAGGAAAGACCTCGGACATGCAGGGATCAAGGCGCCGCTCCACCATCAGCTTGTTCGCGGCGCTCGCCTGCTTCAGATGGGCGAAATGGCTGCCCTGCAGGCGCTTCTGGTGCATCCACATATAGCGCACGTCGAAGGTGCAGTTGAACCCGGTGGTACCGGCGCAGATCACCACCATGCCGCCCTTCTTGCAGACCAGCGACGAAACCGGAAAGGTCGCTTCGCCCGGATGCTCGAACACCATGTCGACATTCACGCCCTTGCCGGTGATGTCCCAAATCGCCTTGCCGAAGCGTCGCGCCTCCTTCAGCCAGTCGTTGTATTCTTGGCTGTTGACCTTGGGCAGCTGCCCCCAGCACTTGAAATCATTGCGGTTGATCACGCCCTTCGCGCCCAGACCCATGACGAAGTCGCGCTTGCTCTCGTCGGAAATCACCCCGATCGCATTCGCCCCCGCCGTGTTGATCAACTGGATCGCATAGGACCCAAGGCCGCCCGACGCCCCCCAGACCAGCACGTTCTGCCCCGGCTTCAGATCATGCGGATGGTGGCCGAACAGCATCCGATAGGCGGTGGCCAGCGTCAGCGTGTAGCAGGCGCTTTCCTCCCATGTCAGATGCTTGGGCCGCGGCATCAACTGCTGCGCCTGCACCCGCGTGAACTGGCAAAAGGACCCGTCATGCGTCTCATATCCCCAGATGCGCTGGGTAGGCGAGAACATCGGATCGCCGCCGTTGCATTCCTCGTCGTCGCCGTCATCCTGATTGCAGTGGATCACGACTTCATCGCCCACCTTCCAGCGGGTGACCTTGTCGCCCACGGCCCAGACGATGCCCGCCGCATCCGACCCCAGCACCGCATAGGGCTGCTTGTGGCCATCAAACACGCTGACCGGCTCTCCCAGACAGGCCCAGACGCCGTTGTAGTTCACCCCGGCGGCCATCACGAGGACAAGCACCTCATGGCTGTCGATCTTCCAGGTATCCACGACCTCAAGCTGCATCGCCGTGTCCGGCTTCCCATGCCGCTCGCGCCGGATGACCCAGCCATACATCTGCTTCGGCACATGGCCCAAGGGCGGCATCTCGCCGATCTCATAGAGGTCCTTCTTCGGCGCATCATAGGCGACCACGTGCTGCTGCGTATCCAAAGCCATCCTCCGGCCTCCCTGAAAACCCGATGCCGCGCCGCAGAATCGGCGCCTTGGGTCACTGATAGAGGATGGCCGCGCAACATTGCAATAGAGGGGGCGGAAATTTTGTAATTTTATGTCTGCCGCATCGCGGCAACCCAAAAGACAGGCCCCATGACCGCGCGCCAAGTCCGCGTCCCGTTCCGTCTCCGGGACCTCCCGCACTCGTCAGCGACCGGTCGGCATATGGCCCCGGGTCAGGCCCGGGACAGGGTCACTGTTCCAGCCTTTGCCAGACAGAGGCCGCGTAATAGGCCACCAACCCCCGCTTTTCCGGTGCCAGCCTCAGGTCGGGTCCCACCAGCCCGCGCCGTCGCATGTGCAGCAGCGCCTCGTCCACTGTCGGCTCCAGCCCTTGCGGATGCAGCCGCAGCACGGCGTCCTTGTCTGCCAGCGCCTCCACCAGCCGCGTCACCTCCGCCAACAGCGCCGCGCGGCTCTCCACCCCCGCCCCAAGCGCCGCCGCGACCAGTGGCACAGGCAGGATCGGCACCGCCCGCGCCACCCGCGCCATCAACTCTGTCCCCAGCGCCTCGGTCACGTCGCCAGCGCGGCCCTCCATGAAGGCCCGCAGCGACACCGGCGCCCCAAACCCGGCCGCTGTCGCCCCAAAACCGGGGAAATTCCCCCGCAGCGCCCGCCAACCCATGCGAAAGACAAAGGCCACCACCCCTGTCGCCGTCGGTCGGAACCGCCGGACGCCGGTCCGCGCGGCCTCAGTCAGCAGCCGGTCCTCCAGCACACGGTCATAGGCAAGGCCTACCGGCACGAAAAGGATATCCCGCCCGCCGGACTCGCGTTCGGCGTCAAAGCCAGTCAGGAAATAGGACAGAAGGCCCAGTTTCGCCGCCCCAACACGGCCATCCAGCGACAACCCGCCTTCGGGAAAGATGGCCTGCGCCACCCCTTCCTGCGCCGACATCTGCACATAGCGCGCCAGCACCCGACGATAGAGTGCGTTGCGCGACCCCCGCCGGATGAAATAGGCCCCCATCCCCCGGATCAGACGGCTCAGCGGCCAGACCCGCGCCCATTCCCCCACCGCATAGGAAATCGCCGACCGATCCGCGATCAGCCATGTCACCAGCACGTAATCCATATTGCTGCGGTGGTTCATCACGAAGACGACCGTCGCGCGGTCATCCACCCGCTCCAGCGCCGGATCGATCCGCCCGATCCGCACGCGATAGAATTTCCGCGTCAACCAGCGCGCCACCTGAACGGCAAAGCCGAAATACATCGTGGCCGAAAAGGCGGGCACGATCTCGCGGGCATAATCCCGCGCCTCCTGCATCGCCACGGTGGGCGGCACACCCGCCTCCGCCGCATGCTCCGCCACCGCCTGCATCACCTGCGGGTCATAGGCCAGCCGCAGGATCATGTCATGCCGCTGGGCCAGCTTGAACGGCGCGATGGGCCGCTCCAGCCGCTCGTTCAGCCGGGCCACAGCCCGCTCCATCCTCCGGCGAAAGAACCAGCGGACAGAGGGCGCCAGAATACGGTCCAGCGCGGCGATGGCCGCAAGGGCCAGCACCAGCACCACAAGCCAGATCGGAAGCTCGATCGTCCCCGTCATAGCCAAAGGCTAGCGGCCTTTCGACCGCCCCGCAAACGGCAAAGGACTGGCGTCACGGCCCTAGATCAGTTGATCACGATTGAATTGCCCGCGCAGACGTCGATTTCGCCAACGGCTTCGTCCCCGTCATCGAAAACGGCGCGGAAGGAATAGGCGCAGTCGCCGGACCCGTCATCGAAATTGACGGTCAGGGTCGCCCCGGTCGCCACCGCCTGACCGCCCAGCACATCCTCTTGCCAATCCGCCGCACCAAGGGTGGAGGCGTAGAAACTGGTGATGGTAAAGCCGGAGTCGTTCACGATCTGAACCGACCGGTCCTGCGCCATGGCCGCACCGGCCAGCGTCAGAGAGAGGGCAGCAAGCGCAAGAGTGTTGCGCATCGTCGTCAGGTCCTTCGACCCTCGGCCCCCCTTGTTGACGCCGGATCCCCGGCAGGGGCCTTCTTCGTGAATATAGGAAAGCCGCGCCGATTTGTTAAGAGGGGCCGCCAAACAGCGCCCCACCCCTGCCGCACTGCGGAATGCCGCAACGCGGCGAATTGACATTGAATGATTCTGTCCTCTATTGAGGTCAACGCGAAATAAAATTGCCGAACCGATTCAGGAGGCCCCCATGACCCGCACCCAGAAAGAGTCCCCCTGGCTCTTCCGCACCTATGCCGGGCACTCCACCGCCAAGGCCTCCAACGCGCTTTACCGCACCAACCTGTCCAAGGGGCAAACCGGCCTCTCCGTCGCCTTCGACCTGCCCACCCAGACGGGCTATGACAGCGACCACGAACTGTCGCGCGGCGAAGTGGGCAAGGTCGGCGTGCCCGTCGCGCATTTGGGCGACATGCGGACCCTGTTCGACCAGATCCCGCTTGAACAGATGAACACCTCGATGACGATCAACGCCACCGCGCCGTGGCTTCTGGCCCTCTACATCGCCGTGGCCGAAGAACAGGGGGCAGACATCACCGCCCTGCAGGGCACCGTCCAGAACGACATCATCAAGGAATACCTGTCGCGCGGCACTTATATCTGCCCGCCGAAACCCTCGCTCCGCATGATCACCGACGTCGCGGCCTATACGCAGAAGCATCTGCCGAAATGGAACCCGATGAACGTCTGCTCCTACCACCTGCAAGAGGCGGGCGCGACGCCGGAACAGGAACTGGCCTTCGCGCTGGCCACCGCCTGCGCCGTGCTGGACGACCTGAAGGGCAAGGTCAGCGCCGAAGACTTCCCCAACATGGTCGGGCGCATCTCCTTCTTCGTCAACGCGGGCATTCGCTTCGTCACCGAACTCTGCAAGATGCGCGCATTCGTCGATCTCTGGGACGAGATTTGCGAAACCCGCTACGGCGTGACCGATCCGAAATACCGCCGCTTCCGCTATGGCGTGCAGGTCAACTCCTTGGGCCTCACCGAACAGCAGCCCGAAAACAACGTCTACCGCATCCTGATCGAGATGCTGGCCGTCACCCTGTCGAAAAAGGCCCGCGCCCGCGCCGTGCAGCTTCCGGCATGGAACGAGGCGCTGGGTCTGCCCCGCCCGTGGGATCAGCAATGGTCGCTGCGGATGCAGCAGATCCTCGCTTATGAAACCGACCTGCTGGAATATGACGACCTCTTCGACGGCAACCCCGCCGTCGACCGCAAGGTGGCCGAACTGAAAGACGGCGCGCGCGCCGAACTCGCCACCATCGACGCCATGGGTGGCGCGGTTGCGGCCATCGAATACATGAAGGGCCGTCTGGTGGAATCGAACTCCGAACGTCTGGCCAAGATCGAGACGAAGGAAACCACCGTCGTCGGCGTCAACCGCTGGACCGAGGCCGCGCCCTCGCCCCTGACCGCAGGCGACGGGTCGATCATGGTGGCCGATGCCGATGCCGAACGGGACCAGATCGAACGTCTGAACCAGTGGCGCGCCACCCGCGACGAGGCAAAGGTGAAAGCCGCCCTCGACGCGCTGCGTCAGGCCTGCGCCACCGGCATCAATGTGATGCCTGCCTCCATCGCCGCCGCCAAGGCTGGCGTCACCACGGGCGAATGGGGGGCCGTCGTCCGCTCCGCCTTCGGGGAATACCGCGCGCCCACGGGCGTGTCGCGCAACCCCTCCAACCGCACCGAAGGGCTGGAACCCATCCGCGACGCCGTCGCGCAGGTCAGCACCAAGCTCGGCCGCCAACTCAAGTTCCTTGTTGGCAAGCCCGGCCTTGACGGCCATTCCAACGGCGCCGAACAGATCGCCGCCCGCGCCCGCGATTGCGGGATGGAGATCCATTACGAAGGCATCCGTCTGACGCCCGCCGAAATCGTCGCGGCGGCGGCGGATCAAGAGGCGCATGTCGTGGGCCTCTCGATCCTGTCGGGCAGCCACATCCCCCTCATCTCCGAAACGATGGAACGGATGCGCGCCGCGGGGCTTGGCGACATTCCCGTCGTCGTGGGCGGCATCATTCCCGAAGAAGACGCCACCCGCCTGCGCGCCATGGGCGTGGCCGCCGTCTACACGCCCAAGGATTTCGAACTGAACCGGATCATGATGGATATCGTGGGGCTGGTGGACCGGCAGGCCGTCGCCGCCGAATGATCCGCTTGCGCCAGATCAAGGCGCCGCACCCCCGCATTGGGCATCCTCTCGTCACCCACCTTGACGGAGATGCCCGATGCTTGCCCGAATCCGCGCCCTGATCGACCGCTGGCAGCAGTTGAAGACGCTCGACGCGCTGACCGACCGCGATCTTGCCGATCTCGGCATGACCCGCGGGCAGGTCGAAGCCTTCATCCGCATGCCGCCCGACGTGCCCGACCGCGTCGCCCGCATGGCTTCCATCTTCGGCATCACCGACTCCGATCTCAAGGCCAACCACGCCGCGTATCTGGAACTGCTGGGCACTTGCGCCCAATGCCGCGACCGCGGGGCGTGCAGCCTTGTCCTCGCACGCGGCGATGTCGCGCGCCCCTCCGAAGCGGCCTTCTGCCCCAATGCCCGGCTCTTCGGCCGTCAGGGCAGCGTCGCCGCCTGATCCTGCGCCCAGAAGCCGGGGCCTTTCGCCCGCCCCGGCCTTCGTCTAGCCTCGCCCCCAGAGAACAGACAGGGGCCCCCATGACCGTCCATATCGGCGCGCAACCCGGCGACATCGCCGAAACCGTCCTTCTGCCCGGCGATCCTTACCGCGCCCGCTGGGCCGCCCAGACCTTCCTCGAAAACCCCGTTCTGGTGAATGAGGTGCGCGGGATGCTGGGCTATACCGGCACATGGAACGGCCACCGCGTCACCATCCACGGCACCGGCATGGGCATGCCGTCGATCTCCATCTACGCCAATGAACTGATCCGCGACTACGGGGCCAAGACCCTCATCCGCATCGGCTCGGCGGGTGCGCTGCAACATCACATCAAAGTCCGCGACATCGTTCTTGCGCAGGCCACAACCACGCTCGGCTCCCCCTCCCGGTCGATCTTCAAGGAGTTGAACTTCGCCCCGGTCGCCGACTATGGCCTCCTCTCCGCCGCCCACAGCGCCGCCCGCGCCAAATCCATCCCCACCCATGTCGGCGGTATCTACTCCTCCGACACCTTCTACGACGAACGGCAGGACCTCTCGGATCAGCTTCAGCGCCACAACTGCCTCTGCGTGGAAATGGAGGCCGCCGAGCTCTACACCCTCGCCGCCCGCCACGGCGTCCGCGCGCTGGCCATCCTCACCATCTCCGACCACATCCTCACGCATGAGGCGCTGCCTTCGGATCAGCGCGAACGCAGCTTCGGCGACATGGTGGAGATTGCCCTGCAGGCCGCCTTCGCCACGGCCTAGGCGGCCCCGCGCCTTACCCCTGACGCGCTGCGATCTCTTCCGCGACCATCCTCTGCAAGGTCCAGAGGTATCGGTCGCGGATGCCCAGCGCCTCCAGATGCTGCACGGTGTTGCGCAGATAGGCCGCGCAGCTTCCCACATGTCCCGCCGCCCGCGCGATACGCCGCGCCTGTTCCTCCAACGGCAACTCCACATGGATCGCCCCGTCCAGCGGCGCGGCATAGAAGACCAGCGCCCGCATCGGCCCGCCCTCCCCCCGCACCGTCAACCAGCGGACCGAGGCAAGGTCCACCTCATAGCCGATCTCGCGCCGCAAAAGCGCCTCCATCGCCGCCTCGCGGCCCGCATCCGGCAGGCGATAGGCCATCCCCCGGCAACTGCCCCCGCGCGCCAGCGCCAGCATCAGCCCCGGCTCCTCCGGCGTGCCGCGCCAGCTTTCCAGATGGATACAGAAGGACCGTCGCCAGCCATGCAGAACGCAAGGGCGCGCCGCCACCGCCTCGAAGGCCGGTTTCCAGATCAGCGACCCATAGGCAAAGGTCCAGATCGGCCCCTCCCCCGCCTCCGCGATCAGCCGCCGCGCATGGTGCGGAAAGGCCGCTTCCTCGATATAGGGCAGCCCCCGCGCGCCGGGATATTCCGGCTCCTGCCGCTCCACCCGCGCGACGAGGTCCTCGGTCAGATGCAACCGGCGCGCCTGCATCACGGGCGCCCATGGCTCCGGTCATAGGCGTTCACTGCGGGCGCGACCCATCCCGCAGGCGGGGCCAGCGGCCGAAACACCTCCACCAGCAGCGGATGGCAGCGCGCCGCATCCGACGAATGCTCCGCCGAACAATCCCCGCCCGGACAGGCCGACAGCCCGCCCACAAGATCGATCTCGGCAAAGAATTCCAGATAATCCCCCGGCCTGACGGGCGAGGCCTTCATGAAATACTGCCCCGTGTCGCGGGTGAAGCCCGTGCACATGAACACGTTCAGCACGTCATGCACATGCGCCTCTGCCTCGTGCAGCGGCAGCCCGGTCCAATCGGACAGGGCGCGGGTCAGGTTGGAATGGCAGCAATGGTGATACTGCCCACCCCCGCTCAGAAGGTGATGCGTATAGGGATCGCAGCGCGTGCCGATCACGTCATGCACCGCGCCGCCGAACGCGTCGAACCCGTACCAGTCGAGGCTGTCATCCGTGATCACCGCCATCGGGCGCAGGAAGGGGAAGGAGGACCACAGCCTGTCCCCCGTCGACAGATGCGTGCCATGCAGCGCCCGCGTCTTGCCGGAATAGAAGCGCTCGCGCAGATCGGCCTGCGACCACAGGTTCAGGTCGCCCACCTGCGGCCCCTCGATGCTTGTGATGCGGAAGAAATGCCCCGCAGGCACCGCCCAAGCGCGCGCCTCGCGCGCGGGGATGACGACCTCGGCCACCCTCTCCCACCCCGCGCGCGCCGCGCGATGGGTGCTGGTGTCGGGTCGGGCCAGACCGTCCACAGGATAGCAGATGACGGGAGCGATGGTCTTGCGGGCCTCGGCATCCGCCGGGGCAGCGTGGTCACGGGACAGTTTCATGGCGGCGGCACCTCTTTGCGCCCCACCCTATCAGCCCGTCCTCCGCTGGCAATGGCGCGGCGTCACCTCACCCCGCGCGATGCCCCCGCAGACCGCACAGCGCCAGACCGGCCCGCCCGCCGCGCCGCGGTCAAGGCGCCAGCGGCAGTCCCGCGTCAGGGTCACCCCCCGCCGCATCAGGTACATGCCCAAGAGGACACAGATCAGAAGGATCGGCACAAGGATCAGCATGCCCCCTCCCTGCCACTGCCCGCCGCGCCGGGCAAGACGGCACAAGGCCGCGCTTCCCCTCACAGGAAAAGGAAATCACTCGCATCAATATCGGCCGCCCGCACCCCTTCCAGCCGGATCACATGCCCGCCGCCCGTCACTTCCGCGACCCGGACCCCGTCCTGCAGCACGTCGCGCACCCTCACCTCACCCATCCCCGACAGGCCCCGAAAGGCCAGCCGATCCTCGTCCGGCTGGAAGTCGAAGATGCGATCCCAGCCCCCCGCATCCGCCGGTAGAAAGACGAAGACATCCGCCCCTGCCCCGCCCCAAAGCCTGTCCCAGCCCGCCCCGCCCAGCAGCTGATCCTCCCCCGCCCCGCCATAAAGGGCATCGGCCTGCCCGCCACCGCTCAGCCGGTCATTGCCATCCCCACCTTCGAGCGTGTCGTTCTGCCGTCCGCCCAGCATCGCGTCATTCCCACCCTCACCGATCAGATGGTCCATACCCCAGCCACCCCAAAGCGTGTCGCGCTCCGCGCCCCCGATCAGCCGATCATCCCCCTCGCCGCCCTGCAACCGGTCCAGCCCGTCATGGCCCTGCAACGTGTCATGCCCCGTGCCGCCCAGAAGGGTGTCATTCCCCGCGCCGCCGCTCAGCAGATCCTCCCCCGCCTCCCCGTTCAGCAGATCCTCCCCCGCGCCCCCATCCAGCGTGTCCCCACCATCCCCGCCAAACAGCCGATCCCCACCATCCCCACCGAACAGACCATCATTCCCCACACCGCCAACAAGACTGTCCGCCCCAGCCTCCCCGTTCAGCACGTCCTCCCCC
>JACVZW010000053.1 GCA_014654775.1 Paracoccaceae bacterium
CATGGGGTTCAGGAAGTTCGTACCAGCGAAATCGCGGTCGTTGTCTGTAATGATGATACAGTCATGGGCTCCGGCGGTTGCAGCGATAATCATGTCCATGCTGCTACGTGGTCGTCCGGATGATTTGCCTTCTGCCATTAGACGGGCCCAGATCAGGGCGGCCCGTTTGTCGAATGGCAGAATCCTGCTCTCAAAGAGCGCTTCGGGTCCCGTTGGACCGTCACACCATGCGTGGAGGTGATCGCGTTTCTTGCCGCCAGGAAGGTCGAGGATCCCCCGTCGTATCTCTGCGAGGGTGAGGGACGCGATGTGAAGGCTTTGGTCGTCCTGCATCTGCCACCAGGCCAGCAGGGCCGGTGACGGCTCAGGTTTCACGATGTTGCTGATGATATTTGTGTCGAGGAGGAACCGCTTCACAGATCGATCCTTCGGGCCTCGTCGTGCTGCCTCGAAAAGAGTACATCGGCTCCGCAAAGGGGTGAGTTTCGGAGCGCGTCGAGGATCGACACTGCCGTTTGAGACTTTTCCCCTGCAACTGATCTGAGCGCTCGCCGAAGATCTTCGGCTTTGTCATCATTTCTGGCAAGGCGTTTGGCGATCAAACGAAGCAGGTCTCGATCGCGTTCAGGGGCCATGATTTCGAGCCGGGTCACGCCCTTTTGCGCAAGCCGGTTACGATAGGCTTGGTTGGCCTTGTGCTGAGACTCAGATGTCATGACTGTTTTCCCCGGAGATATATCCAGTTATACATCCGGCGAGGCGATCTCTCAATTCCTTTTCCTAACGGCTTGGGGATCCTCGAAGGTTCCGCTCCAAATGCCGAGGCCGAGAGACTGGGCTTTATCCTGCTGCGGCAGGTATTCGCTGCTGTAGCGCGTCCAGGCGAGAGCCCATCCGTTGGCGACACTCCAAGCGGCGATATCCTGATCACCCACAAAGCAGCGGGCCACGATGCGGCCGTAGCGGTCACGATCAAGGGCTACGCATTGGACACGTCTGGAGCTGACAAAATCCGCCAGAGCGAAGGCGGCCTGACGGCCGCAGGACCAGCGCTGGCCTCCAAAGGTTGTACAGGACTGTCGGCTTTCGACGGCGTCGATGGCAAAGAGGCGGATGTCCGCCGTCAGGGCTTCTTCGTCGGCGCGCCCCTGCGGCATCTTCCGCTGTGTCGAGCGATGCTGTCCGAGCACGCGACAGGCGAACCGTTCCGAGATCCGGAACGTCTGCCTGACATGCTCGATGCAAGCACGGCGGCGGGCGGGGCTCAGTAGTTTCCCCGTGCAGCCTCAGCCAGGATGAGCTTCTCGAGCGTCAGGTCCGACACCGCCTTCCGGAGGCGCTCGTTCTCCTTCTCCAGCTCCTTCAGCCGCTTCACCTGGTCGGTCTTCAACCCACCGAACTCCTTGCGCCACCGATAGTAGGTGAACTGCGTCACGCTGATCGAGCGCACGGCTTCGGCCACTGACTGGCCTTGCGACACCAAAACGTCGACCTGCCGGAGTTTCGCGACGATCTCCTCAGGCTTGTGCTTCTTCTGGGGCATTCCTGCATCCTCCAAATGGCTCGAAAGCCATACCTCAGGGAGGACCACTTTTCAGGGGGCAGGCCACCTTCAGTCGGGCCGGTGCCGCAGCGGCGAAACAGGGGCAGCAGTTCCATCGGGGAGAGCACTACCTTGCCCGCGATGACCTCTTCGCCGCAGCGGACGGCAGGGATGCCGGTCAGGATCCGGAACCGGCCTGCATCGGCCCATCCGGCGACATCGGCGATGTTGCAGCCCCAGCGGGCGGTGACTTCGTGAACAGTGAAATAGACACGCGGCGGCAAGCCCATGCTCGAAAAATCCTCCTGAATGACAGAGGACGGGCACCGCTCAAACCGCCTGCAGCCCGCGCCTCGACGGCGCGGGGGAACTGATCGGGTGCAACGGCATCAGGGGCGCCAAAGCGCCTTGAGACCGCTGCTGCTGCTTCTCCGAAGGACCTGTTTTGCTCTTGGTTGAGGCCTGCTCTCCTCAGAAGCGCACCGTGCAACGGGCCACGATTCGGAGCAAGAGGGTGGGGAGCAGGTCGCTGTGGATAAGCGAACGCCGCCTTCCATAATGCCGCGAGCGGCCGAAACCACCAGACGGTGGTAAGCCGAGACGCACGCGGTTCAAGCCGCTAGCGCCCAGCTTCTATTGGTATTTCGCGTTAACTTGAGACCTGAACGCCGCGACAGCTTCTTCCTCCAGAACCCCCAGGACCGAACTTTCTGCACGCCAGCGATGGAGGTAAAGTTCAATGCGAAGGGTGGGATCAGGCAGCAGCCTGGCAAGGATGCCTGATGCAAGACCTTCCGCCACGAGTGGAAGTGGCATCACAGCCCACCCAGCACCATGCAAGAGCGCGGCATGCATGTCATGGACGCTTGGAACATAATTGCGCGACACCTCTGTCAGACCAAGGGTGGCGAGGCTCAGCGATGTCGGACTGTCATGCCGATCGAAGCAAAGGACGGGCAGAGTCTTCCATCTGCGCCCTGTGACATGCGCGGTCGCCACGACCGCCACGTAGTCAAGGCGGCCCAATGGTTTCGCAATACATCCTGGCAGAGGGTCTGGATCGCTCGAAACTGCCGCTGCAGCCTGTCCGGCGCGCATCAAATCACGTGTCACGCTGTGGTCAGATGCAATGACTTCGATTGTTCGACCGGTCCGCTGATGAAACCGCACCAGCACATGCACGAACCATGACGCCAGAGAGTCGTGGTGGACCGCCACCTGTATAGGGAGGGCCATCATGGGCAGATTTGGTGTAGCTTCTTCCAGAACAAGCCGGATTTGCCGCCCTGCCCGAACCATCGCATTCCCAGCTTCGGTGAGCTGTGCAGGCTGACTGCGGATCACGAACTGCTTGCCTGCGAGTTCTTCCATTCTGGACAGCCGCTGAGACACAGCCGCAGCGCTCACCAGCAGCTTACGCGCGGCCGCTTCCAGACTGCCTTCCTCGGAGATCGCAATCAGGGTCTCGAGGTCACGGAGTTCCACTTAAGCTATCCTTGGGGGGGCCTCATATTTGTTGTTAGGCGCCTTTCATCCTCGGGTCTACCCTTGTCTTGGATAAGGAGAGATATGATGCCCTTGATCGCGCCTGCCCGCCCCTTTCTCGATTGGACCATCAGCACCGATCCTGCCACTTGGGAAATGGTCGATACCGCCATTATTGGACTTCCGTCCAGTGAGCACTACTCCGGTGAACCGAGACCGAATGATCAGGCAGGCGCACCAGAGGCGATCCGCGCGCAATCGGGGCAGTTCTGTGATGGTGCACAACATTGGGATTTTGACATCGGTGCACCGCTTGCACGCATCCTGCCCAACAGCGGCCGCGATGCAGGAAACCTGATCGAAGCAAGTGCAGATTTCGACACTCATTTCAAGGAGAGCGTCGAGATCCTCAAACGCCATTTTCAGACATCGAAATTTGCCGCGATCCTTGGAGGCGATCATGGCATCACCATACCAGTCCTGCACGCACTGGAGGT
>JACVZW010000054.1 GCA_014654775.1 Paracoccaceae bacterium
TGATGCGGGATGGTGCGCCGCCAGACCCTACCTTGGAGCGCTTGGATCAAGTGGTCCGGCGCGCCTTCCAGTTGCAGCTTGCCCCCGGCGAGGATGGCCATGCGTGGGCACAGATCAGCGACATCATCGACAATGTGGGTGGAAAGGATGACCACAACGTTTTCTCCGATCCCTGCAAGCAAGTTCAGGAACCTGTTGCGCTCTTCTGGATCGAGGCCTGCGGTCGGCTCGTCGACGATGATCAGTTCTGGATTCCCGATCAAGGCTTGCGCGACACCAAAGCGTTGGCGCATCCCTCCCGAAAATCCCGCAATCGCCTTGTCGCGTACCGACCAAAGGTTTGTCTGAGCGAGCAGATACTCAACAACTGCGCAGCGCTCGGCGGCGCTGCGAATTCCCTTGAGAATAGCCATGTGGTTGAGCATCTCGTAGGCTGATACGCGCGGATAGACGCCGAAGTCCTGCGGCAGATAGCCAAGCCTACGGCGCAAGGCCTCAGGCTCCGCCAGCACGTCGATTCCTTGGAAACGGATACTGCCAGCCGTGGGCACTTGCAGGGTCGCGATGATGCGCATCAGCGTCGATTTGCCGGCGCCATTCGGGCCGAGGAGACCAAACATCCCCTTGGGTATCGAAAGCGTCACGTCATCGAGAGCGCGCGTGCCGTCGGGGTAGACATGACCAAGACCCTTCAGTTCGAGCATGATGTTCCTGCGGCCTTCCCAACAGGGATTTTGCGGTAACGAGCCCAGGTGGGACGCCCTTCCCAGCACACGTGCCTGATGTGGTCAGCCTATTTGCAGGAAGATGCGAGGTGCACCTATGCTTACGATGTACTCATCTGCGTTAGATCCGCTCCAAGGATTATCCACTCAATCAAGCTCTGCCGGAGATTTTGTCCCTGAGCGTTCTCTAATCGCCGTGGTCCAGGGCAGATGTAGCTGCGGTTCATCCTGCGCGCGGCGCTCTGAGGTTCTCTCCGCGGTCGCCGCTTGGGGCCGCATGTTGGCGTTCAGGGTCGGGCAGATCGAAGTGCTGTGCGCGGTCGATGCCGCAGCCGTGAGAGCGATGGTGCCGCCGCTGCGCGTCCCGGCTGGGCGCATTCTGTCGCGCTGAAGATCAGCGTCGGGTTTGGTTGCGCACTCTATGCCATCGCGAGCTCCCGGAAGGGCCAGTGCGCCACATGGCGTGCAGGGTGCCCGCCAGTTTTCGGGCCAGCGCGACCTTGGTCTTGCGCTGTCCGGTTCTCTCGGCACTCGCCTTGGTCCGCATCGATCCGCTTTTCCAGCGCAGCCCGTCGTCCCGGACTGTCGATCGGAGGTCCTTCGGTTTCCCGCTGCCAGAGAAGATCGAGCATTGGCTTGGACTGCGTGATCAGGCGATGGGGCTCATTGGCCTTCCCAGAGCGTATCATGTCGTCGGGATCCTGGCCGGGCGGCAGGATCGCAGCGCGAATGCCCTTGCCGGCCCGGAGGAGGGGAAGGGCGGTGTCGATTACGCGATGGGCGGCGCGCAGACCGGGGGCGTCGCCGTCGAGGGCGAAGACGCATTCATCGGCTGCTTTCAAAAGAAGGGTGGCCGCGCGTGAGTTCGTCCGAACCCTCAATACTGATTTTCCAGCGCATCCTGCCTCTCCTCTGCCAAGACCGGAAAAGAGTAGAGCCCGCTTCGGCAAACAATGCACCCCAAGGAATTGAACGGTCTCTCATGCGCATCCTCTGCAAGAAGACAGACACGCTGGTGGGCTACCTCTACCAATGGAACAACGGCGACCTGCAGCCTGCCTGGCGGGACACCGCCAAGGCTGAAGTGCGCAACGAACCCATCTCGGCCGCAGCCTGACACGGGCAAGAATGCAGCCTAAAGGGGCAGTCTTGGCCTGTGTGCGCAACTTCGAGTCCGTGGCTTGAGGCATAGAGCGTGCTTCCATAAATCAGGTTTGGAAAGTAAAGTGAGTTATAGAGAAGGACTCTACAGCTCATGCGCTGGAATTGGACAGAACCCGACTGGCCGAATTTCCGCTTTGACAGCGCCGCCGTCGAACCTTTCGAACGGCGGTTCCTGTTGTCAGCCGGCGAGATCCTCGGTGCCGTCCGCCATGTGACCGGCGACGAACGCGACCTCCTGCGCATCGAACTTCTGAGCGAAGAGGCGATGCGAACAAGCGCCATCGAAGGCGAGGTGCTGGACAGGGGAAGTGTGCAATCCTCCCTACGCCGTCAGTTCGGTCTGATCTCTGACGGCGCAGCATCGAAACCCAGGGAACGGGGCGTCGCAGAGATGATGGTGGACGTCCACTCGACCTATGCCGCGCCTCTAAACCACGAAACCCTAAGTCGCTGGCACGGGATGCTCCTCGTACATGACCGCGGCCTAGAGACCATCGGAGCCTACCGGCGGCATGCCGACGCGATGCAGATCGTCTCCGGTCGCATCGACCGGCCCACGGTGCATTTCGAAGCCCCCCCTCGGCGCAGATCCAAGGCGAGATGGATGTGTTCGTGGACTGGTTCAACCGAACGGCACCAGACGGTCCAACACCCCTGCCGGCACTGACCCGCGCGGCGCTTGGGCATCTCTGGTTCGAAAGCATCCACCCCTTCGAGGATGGCAACGGTCGCCTCGGCCGCGCTCTGGCCGAAAAGTCCCTCGCCCAGAACGTCGGACAGCCGAGCCTGATCGCGTTGGCCTTTACGATCGAACGGCAAAGGAAGGCCTATTACGACCAACTCGAGACCCACCAGAAAACGCTGGACGTCACAGGCTGGCTGATCTGGTTTGCCGAGATCGTCCTGAAGGCGCAGCAGGTGACGCTGACACGGATCTCGTTCTTTATCGCCAAGGCGAAATTCTACGACCTGTTCCGTGATCGATTAAACGCGCGGCAGGCCAAGGTGATCGAACGCATGTTCCGCGAGGGGCCCGACGGGTTCAAAGGCGGCCTCAGCGCCGAAAACTACATCGCCATAACCGGCACGTCACGCGCCACTACAACGCGGGACCTGCAGGACCTGGTGGAGATGGGCGCGCTCAACCGTACCGGGGAGCGGCGACATACGCGGTATCGGCTGCAGCTCCGGTCGGCCAACACAAGTTAGCGTCCGAGAAGCTGGTGCAATTTCATCGCCTTCGGCGGTGTGATCCGGGTGGCCATCGAGGTGTAGGATCGAGGTGGAGTTTGGCGACTTTAACCACGGACCCTACGGAGACCCCGATGACCAGGACGAACATGGACCTGTCCGAGCTTCTGGCCAAGCACGATCAGGGTGACTTTTTGCGCGGCATTGCAAAAGCCGCCCTGCAGCTGATCATGGACTGATGTGGATGGCATCATCGGCGCTAGCCGGCATGAGCGCAGCGGCGAACGCACGACCTGGCGGAACGGGTATCGAGAGCGCGCTCTCGATA
>JACVZW010000055.1 GCA_014654775.1 Paracoccaceae bacterium
GTGAGGGCGACATCGTTTTCATCGTTGTCGCAGGCGGTGTCGATCGCGCCCTGCGTGAAGGGTGCGGTGAGGGCTGTTCCGTTGACCGACATGCCCACAAGGGTCGTGGCACCGTCGGTGTAGGTGCTCAGAAGGTTGGAGCAGGCGTGATCGGGAAGGTTGTTTGCCGTGATCGTGTAGGTGCGGGCGCCTGAACCAATGATGGTGATGTCGCCGCCGTAGGGTGTCACGAAGACATAGTTGGCGCCGACTTTCTGGACCTCATCGTCGCCAAAGGCGCCGGAAACCCCAAGTGTGGGAAGCATGCTGCCGGAGGGGTAAATGATCGAGTTCGAGTAGGAGCGCTCGATCACGGAGGCGGCACGGGTGATCATGGAGTTCAGCCGGCTGTCATAGATCGTGCGCATCACGCTCTGGAAGAGGGCAAAGAGGCCGCCAAGGATGACGATTGCAATCACGGCGGCAAGGAGCAGGTCTGTGATGCCGCCACCGCGGCGTGCGCGACGCGGCCTTATCCTTCTGCTGGGCCGGCGGACCATGGGTGTGCGGAGTGGATCTGTGCGTCCGGCGGTCGAGGCCGTGCGCAAGGTGATCGTATCAAGGTTCATGGCGAACAACCTTTCGAAAGAGCGGTCTTTCATTGGAGGGTTTGCAGGACGGCCAGTATGTTTGAGATCGCAGCCCCGAGGGACAGGGTGATCAGCAGGAGAAGGGCGATATTGAGCCCCGCCGTGGCGCGCTGGATGGTCAGTTCGATGTCTGCGATCCAGCGTTCGAGAAACGCGGCGAAGCGCTCGATCCAGCCATCTTGAGCCGCAACGAGGGCCAGGATGGCGTTGAGGTCTCGTGCGGGGAAATCCTGACCTGCCGCGAGGGCCGCTTGGCCGATATTGGCGGTGGGAAGGTGCTTGGCGATGTTGGTGATGCGGTCTTTGATATAGGGGTTTGCGTGTTCGGCCATGGCTTGCAGGGTGGAGGTTTTGAGCTCGCCCCCGGTGCGGGCGGTTTCCACGATCGCAAAGAGGAAGGCGGAAGCCATGCGAAGCTTGTAGAGCGACCATGGGGGCAAACGGTCCAATGCCATGCGCCCGGGGAAGGGGACGGAGAGGCTTGCGCGGATTGCAAAGCCTGAGATCGCTGTGACCCCGATCACCAGAAACACATTGTTCACGAGGAAATCCGAAATCGCGGCGATCACTTGCGCCGATGCAGGCCAGGTACTGCGCGGCTGGATCTGCTCAACCTGCGGGAACAGCTGTGTGCCGAGAACATAGTAGAGCACATAGGTGAGTACGATCAGCAGGACCGGTTTTGCGATGGCGGAGGTGATGGCGCGCCGCATCACCAGCTCGGCTCTGGCGATACGGGCCGCGCCTTCAAAGATCCGTCCTGCATCGGCGCGACCGAACCGGGCAAAGAGAAGCGACTCCGCGCCTGGAGCGATCTCGGCCGCCTTCGTGATGAACTCGCCTTGAGAGATCGAGACGCGCAGATCCATCAGGAGATGGGCGGTCAGAGCCTTGCCGCGCATGCGGTAAATCTCGGCCGCTTGCGCGATGGCTTGGCCGGCATCGAGACGGGCTGCGATGAGATCGGCGATGAGCCTCCAGGCCTCGGCCCGCCGTGCAAGACCGAAGGCGAAGGGTCTGATATAGGGAACAAGCGCTGGTGAGAGGGTCATGCGGCTGCGGGCCTCGACATGCCGAGCACGGTCGCAAAATCAGCCCCTTTGCGGATGGCATCACCCGGGTCGACCTGTCCCGCGAGCGCAAGCCGCGCGATCTTTGTGCCGAGTGTGGTGCCCCCCAGTCCACCCTGGTCTTTCGGGGTCAACCAGTGCCGTTGTGCTGCAAAGGCATCGCGCTTCAGGAGGTGGCGGAACCAGGTTTCGTCCGGCTCGATGACTTCACCGACCGCGATGAGGCGGCGATAGCCGGCCCATGCGGTTCGGCCAAGGCTGCCCTTGTCGCCGTGGTCGCAGGCGGCGCAGCCGTCCTCATTGCGCAGCTTCATGTGGGGGTGGGCATCAACCAGCTCGCGCAGGGCCGGGGCGAGGCTTGCACGGGGCACCTCGGAGGGAGACCTGGCGCAATGCGGGCAGAGGACCGGCACAAGGGTCTGCTTCATCAGGAGTTTGACGCCGCCTGGCTTTGCGAGTTCTTCGGGGGGAACGCCCATGTCGATGAGGCGGAAGAGGATTTCGCCTGCGCTTTCGGCATGGATGGTTGTGTAGGTGGCATGGCCTGATGCCACGAACTGCAGGATCTGTTTTGCGCCATCTGCATCGCGGATTTCGGAGATGCTGCCTACGTCGGGGTTGATCCTCACGAAATGCATCAGGGCCTGGCGATAGTTGTGGGCGCGTCGGTCCGCATCGCCGGCCGAGCCGACGGGGATCTGCACGATGCCGCGTCCCCGTGCGCGATACTCGACGGGGTCTTCGACGGTCACGATGGCGAGGTTGCCGTGGTTTTCGGCGTAGAGGCGGTCCATGATGCGGATGAGCGTGGTGGATTTCCCGTCGCCCGTGGCCCCTCCCACGATGACGCAGCCGGCGAGTTTGCTGCGGGCACGGGCGAGGGCCTCCATGACCTCCGCATCGAAGCCGAGATCTTCGAGGGAGCCGGTCGTTGTCTGGGCATCGTTGTAGAAGAAGCGCAGCACGACATGGTCCCCGAGGCCTGCGTCATTCTCATGAAACCCCTTCTGGCCTCGGAGCTTGATGACGGTGGGGGGCAGTTTCAGCAGTTTGGAGTTCGGGGAGATCGAGAAGGACTGGAACTCGCCGGCCGCCATGGAGACGTGCTGGCCGCCTTCGTCGCGCGCATCAAAGAGGCTGACGATGGCCCGGTATCCTTCCGCATGGGTCCAGGGATCCCCAAGATCGAACTCCTTGCCCGCGATCTTGACGCGCAGGTCGGTCTGTCCGTCGCGGACATAGATCTTGAGGTCCGAGGCGCCCGCCTTTGCTGCTTCTGCGAGGGCGCGCATCAGCAGGTTGGAGGAGTTCGCGTCCGTAACAGGAGCGGCGGTAAGGCGCGAGGTGTCTTCCTCTCGCGCCGCTGCATAGTAGTTTGCAACATCTGCGGGATTGACCGAATGCGTCGCCACGATCTCGGGTATGGCTCCGCTCGCGATCAGCGAAAGACGCTCCTGGATCATCGCATCATCCAGCGCACGTCCCTTCGCGACATAGGCGGTGCCCGATACGGAGACTGCGCAGATCTGCCGGAACCGCGGCGATCCGACGTCGCAGATGCCGTTTGGCA
>JACVZW010000056.1 GCA_014654775.1 Paracoccaceae bacterium
GCCTCCTAGCCTCAAAGTTAGGCGGCAAAGCGTCTACAAATCTAGGGGCACCTCAGGTCCCCGCCCGCGGGCAGGATCACGGTCGTGGAGTGGTCGTGATCGGTTGCATCGGGGTAGCCATGATCAGTCGCATGCCAGTGTTCGCTATGGTCTGCATGCCAAGCGGCATGATCGTCCTTCATCCCGATCTGTCCGGGGCCGTGGGTGAGCGCCGAGAAGATCGGCACTACGGCAAGCGCAAGAAGCAGCACGAGTGCCGCCAGCCTTGCGATGATGCGTTGCCCCTTGCCCATCCGCCCCTTCGCTATGGAGCCTGGGCCCCGCGCTTGTGCTATCCCCCCGGGGGGGTTATGGTCGCCTTATGACAGAACCGCACCGCCACGCAAGCCACCCCGCTATCGCCACCCGTCTCAAGCGCGCCGAGGGCCATTTGCGCCGCGTTGTGGCGATGATCGAGGCGGGCGAGCCGTGCCTCGCCCTTGCTACCCAGTTGCACGCGGTGGAGCGTGCGGTGGCAGAGGCCAAGCGGGCCCTGATCCATGACCATATCGACCACTGCCTGTCCGAAGGCCACGGTCCTGACATGGCCGAGATCAAGGCTCTGACAAAGCTGCTCTGATGCTTGTCACCCTCGGGAACCCGACGTTCCGACACCTTTTCGCGGCACAGGTCGTGGCTCTTGTCGGCACGGGTCTCGCCACCGTGGCGCTGGGCCTTCTTGCCTGGCAACTGGCGGGTGACGATGCCGGAGCCGTGCTGGGAACGGCGCTGGCGATCAAGATGGTGGCCTATGTCACTCTTGCCCCGGTCGCCGCCGCGCTGTCCGAGCGGCTGCCGCGACGGGGCTTTCTTGTGCTCTTGGACGTGATCCGCGCCGTGGTGATCGCCTGCCTGCCCTTCGTCGATCAGGTCTGGCAGGTCTATCTGCTGATCTTTCTGCTTCAGGCCGCCTCGGCAGGCTTTACGCCGGCGTTTCAGGCGGTGATCCCAGATGTCCTGAAGGACGAGACGGACTATACCAACGCCCTTTCACTTCTTCGGCTGGCCGAGGATCTGGAACAGGTCGCCTCGCCCATCCTTGCGGCGGCCCTGCTGACGGTGGTGGGCTTTCCGGTTCTGTTCGCGGGCACAGTGGCAGGGTTTCTGGGATCGGCCCTTCTTGTTGCAACGGCGCGGCTTCCCGCGCGCGACCCGGCCGGGCATGGGCAGTTTTGGTCGGATGTCACCAAAGGAATCCGCATCTACACGCGCACACCGCGTCTGCGCGGCCTGATGGTGATGGAGGCTGCAGTCGCCGCCGCAGGGGCGATGGTCTATGTGAATACGGTCGTTCTGGTGCAGGATCGGCTGGGCCTTGGCGAGACGTCCGTTGCGCTTGCCTTTGCGGCGTTCGGGGCGGGGTCGATGCTTGCGGCTGTCTTGCTGCCGCGCATCCTGTCGCGGCTGGAGGATCGGCCGGTGATGATCGGCGGCGCTGGCCTTATGGTCGCGGCAGTGGCGGGGGTTTCCGTCGCAAGCACCTTTTCCGGCCTTCTCGCCCTCTGGGCCGTGATCGGCTTCGGCTTTTCGCTGACCCAGACGCCGATCGGGCGGATCATCAACCGGTCCGCGCGCGCGGCGGATCGCGGCGCAGTCTTTGCCGCGCAATTCGCGCTGTCCCATGCCTGCTGGCTGATCACCTATCCACTTGCGGGCTGGATCGGGGCAGGGGCGGGTCTGACCGCTGCAGCCCTGTCGCTTGCGGCAATCGGGGGGGTAGGGCTGGTGGCGGTGCTGCGCCTCTGGCCCGCGCATGATCCGGAGGTCGTGAGCCATCGCCATCCGGAACTGCCACCGGACCACCCGCATCTGCGCGCGCATGCGGCCGAGCATGCGCATCCCTTGGTGATCGACGATCTGCACCGGACTTGGCCACGCCCGACCTAGCCTTAACGCAAGGCCAGCGTCGGATGAGAGCGGATCATTTCAGGCCCCGCCGCCTGGGACGGTCACCATATCCGGGGGCATGATCCGAAGCGTGAATCGCCGTGCCTACAGGCCGACCGAGGCCGGGAACCGGATCGCGGGGAGCCCGTTCGGTGCACCTTTCAGCAGGAAAATCCGATCTTCAAGCTAAACACCTGAGGCTGCGCAACGTTCTACCCTGAGATGTCCCGTCCGGGACGATAAGGCTGCCTTGCGTAACGTTGATCGCGCCCGATCGCGTTTTGTCAGGGCTGGAGAGAGTGAAGACGAAAGAGACCTCGCTGCAGCGCCGAGTGGTTTTTTGTTCAAGACCAGTAGATCACCCGTATGCGTTTCCGATGCTGCAGATGCCGAAAGACCCGCAAAGACCCCGGGCGGCAGGCTGATCAAGGCGGGGACGACTTCAGATGAAACACAAGCCTCGGCGCCAGCGGAGCGTCGACAGGAGCAAGAGAATGCGGCTCACGATCAAGGCGAAACTGGTGACAACATTTGCTTTTGTCTTCGTTCTTTGGGGCGTCTCGGTGGGCGTCGCCCTGATGCATCTCGGGAACGGAAATGACCGATACTCCGAAACCGTCGGCACCGACCTGCAGCGTCTGGATGCCCTGAAAGACCTCATTTCTCTGGCCAAAGATGAACGCATCATCCTGTCGCGCATCCTGATCGGTCTGCCCAATGCGCCAGCGGATCACCTGCCCAATCTTCAGAAAGATTTGCTTGCCATCGCGGACGACGTCCATGCTGCCGAGGATGTCGTGATGGAGCGGAACACCGATCCCGTCCTCCTCCAGAAGATGGAGGAACTGCACGTGCTGCATGACGAGGGCGAGGAACTGATGGCGCGCATCGTCGCGGCGGAACTCGCCGGTGACGGCGACACGGCAAACACGCTTTATCACACCGAACTCGCTGTGCTTGGTGGCAAGATGATGGCCACGTTGGACGAAATGGAAACGGCGATCCGCGCGATCATCACCCAGAAAGAACAGACGACCATCGCCGATTACGAGGAGGCGCGCGTCTCGCTCATGGCGCTCTTCGGTCTGTCGGTCCTCGTAGCCATTGTCATAGCCGGCTGGACGCTGATCGGCCTTGCACGGGGGCTTCGCCAAGCGGTCTCGCTGGCCAAGGTGATTTCCGATGGCGATCTGCGCGAAACGACCGAAGCACGCGGCAATGACGAGATTTCGGACCTGCTGAAGGCGCAGAACGAGATGGTGGTGAAGCTGCGGGATGTCGTGGG
>JACVZW010000057.1 GCA_014654775.1 Paracoccaceae bacterium
GTACCGGTGGCGATGAGGAGACCAAGAAGGCCACCGGCGGTCAGGATGGCGGCCGCGGGAGCGATTTCGAAGCGGCGCAGGTCTTCGATGACCAGCCAGATGAGTCCGGTGGAAAGGAGGGCCATGGCCAAGGCTGCGCTGAGCGTTGTCATGTGGTGTCCGCGAGGGGGTCATGGCCAAGAAGTGTTTCGAGAGCATCGTGGATCGCGATGGTGTGGTCGCAGGCGAGGCCACGCCAGGCGCGATCGGCGCCGTAGATGGCGATCAGGCTGTCACGCGCAGGTTTTTCTAGGAGGGCAACGGCGGCTTTCGCTTCGGGGACTTCACGGCGGACGTGACAAACAGCATTGGTGATCAGCGTAGTGAGGGCGTTCAGGTGTGGATCAATCGTCATCGTTGGTACCGATCGTTGCGGGCAGGCGGTTGCAGATTGCGGTCACGGGCGATGCGTTGCAGAGCGATGTGCCTCGTCTGCCTTCGGAAGACACGGCTCGGGCGTCCTGCTTTGCTGTCTCAATGAGGCGAGCCTGAATGTCGGCGAGTTCCGTCAGGTAAAGTACATCCGTGCGCAGGCGTTCGAGGTGGGGTGCGAGCGCGTGTTGGCGCGGCTCTTCGGCCTGCGGTGTCAGCGGTACGAGCCAGAGGAGCGCCATCGAAACGGTTGCGATGGCCGGAGAGGACAGGCGGCGGTGTTCTTTGGGCATGATCAGCATCCCGTACAGGAATTGACGTAGAGCGACCGGATTGTGGCGGCGTCGACGGAGAGGTTGGTGGCAGTCGTTTGGCCGGCGGCGACCGTGCCAGCCGCGATGGTGTCGGTCTCGAGGCGTGGTGTGTCGATCCGTTCGGCTGTGACGGCTCCAGAGACGGTCATGCTGCCTGCGACGATGTGATCGGTCGCGCGCAGGGTGGTGACATCGGCGTCGGTGGCGGTGAGTTGTGAGGTGGTGAGGGTGCCTGTTGCGACGGTTGCGGCCGTTATGGAGCTGGTGAAACTGCCCGAGTCCGCGGTGATTTCGCCGGTGCTTGTGACGGTTTGCGCTGTGAGTTGGCCGGTCACATCGACCTGAGATGCCGTGATCTGGTCGATGTTGGCTGTTCCGGCCACCAGGGTGCTGGTCGCGAGGTTTCCGACGCCAATGATGTCGTTGCCGCCCATGATGAGATCGGTGGCCATGGTGTTGAGGTCTTCGCGGCCCGCAATCCCGGTGCGGTAGAGGTAGGGCAACGCGTCTCGCTCCAGGGAAAGGTGACGCAGTGCCACCGCCGCACCGGGCACGAATGAATCTGGCGCGGAAGAGAGGAGAAGCGGGGATATGGCATAGTCCACGCCCGGGCCTGTGATTTTCTCTGGCTGGAGCGGCGATATCCATCCGATCGCATCGGTGGCTGCGTCAGCCTCGGGCAGGGACGGGGGGGACACGGCGGTCGCGGCGACCGCAAAGACAAGAATGGAGTCGGTTTCGACCGAGAGATACCAGATCTCGATGTCGCGCTTGCGGCGTGAAACAAGGGGCTTTGCGGGAGACCACAGTCCAGCACCGGTAAGTTGGGACAGGGTGATCTGTCTCGCGCTGTCGCGCGCTGTGGCGAGGTTGCCGAACAGGTCGCGTTCGAGGAACGCAGCGCCTGCGGCCGCGGCGTCGTCGAGCAATCGGTACTCTTCACGGGCTGCCTTGCGGACGAGTTCGCGGTTGAGCATTTCTACGATCTGGTCAACAGCGATCACGGCCAGAAGCGAGACAAGCACGGCCTCGATGAGGCTCAGGCCGCGGCGTGTCCGCTTTGGGTGGTTGCGCGGCTCCTTGGATCGCTGGCGCCGGAACATGGCGCTGTCTCCGATCATGGGCATCCGGTGCATGACTGGACCATTGCGGTTGAGAGTGTTGCGTTTGCTGCGCCCGCGAGCGAGGCGGTGAGCGTTGTGAGGGAGAGTGTTGGAAGAGCGGTGACGGCGCGGCCCACGATCGTGTTGACAGTCGTCATGCGGCTTGCGGCGGATGTTGCGGCGGACAACGTTGTTTCGATGGCCGCGAGCGGGGTGGACAGGTCTGTCACGTTGAGGCGGGTCACCTCGACGGTGTAGCCGTAACCGCTGGATGACGAAGCGGTAGGGACGGACAGGCGTGAGGTGGAGACGTCATCCGCACTTGCGCGGGTCATCGTCATCGGGCCCGTTGAGAGTGCTTCACCCGTGACGCTCTGTGTTCGAATGGTACGGGCGGTCAGTGCATCGGCGGAGAGCGTGTCCGTCGTGAGCGCGTCAACGGTGGCGGATGTCGCGGTAGTGGTGACGGCATCGATGCGGTTGACCGGCGCGCAGCGGGAAGCGCCGCAGAGGGTAGCGGGGGGTGCGAAGATGAGATCAGTTGCGAGGGGCAGATCCGGCCATCCTGCTCGTGCGTTGCGTCGGACGATGTCGGGCTTGATGCCGGCAAAAGGGGCTGTGAAGAAGGCGAAGTCGGCTGTGGTGGCTTCGGTGATGTTCTGGGTGCGCAGCCAAGGCAGGACGTCCCCGCGCCAGACCTTGCTCTCTGTGGCGGCTCGTGCATCGAGGGCAGCAAGGATCCGGGGCATAAGCCGCTCTTCTGTCTCTGCGAGATCCACCATGAAAACGCCGAGTTGTTGTGGTTCGCTCGGGAACGGCATAGCGATTGCGGTGATCTGCCGGCCGGGGGATGTGACGGTCCTGCGATACGGGGCTTGCAGGGCACGACCATGCTCAATCGTTCCGTCGCTTTGGCCTGCGAAGAGAAACTGGTTTGTGAGCACTGACGGGGTAGCCGCAGCCAAGGACGCAATGAAATTGGTCTGGAAGTGGTCGAAGGCTTTCGCTTGATCGGCGATATGCGCGGCGATGGCCAGGGCTTTGCGATCATCGGCCTCCCTGCGCACATCACCGAGGGCGTAGGTCAGGATAAGAGCGCCGACCATGGTGGTCAGGACCGCCGCGGGCATCGAGAGTCCACGACGCCTTCGGCGACCCTTTCGGGTCGCCCGCTCAGGCTTGGGCTCAGAAGGTGAGGGCGACATCGTTTTCATCGTTGTCGCAGGCGGTGTCGATCGCGCCCTGCG
>JACVZW010000058.1 GCA_014654775.1 Paracoccaceae bacterium
ATGATGCTCCATCCTACTCAAGAGTTGGAGCCTCCGGCAAACCCGGAGCGGTTCAGGCGTCTAGGAAACTAGGGGCACCTCAGTCGACGAACTCAGTGGCGTGCAGAAGAAAAAGGCCGATAACGACGCTGCCATGATGGGCGTTGGAATGATCTTGTTTTGGCCCGCGCTCATCGGCTTGGCGGCAGGAGCCGATGTAGAACCCCAACTCGCTTCGATGAAGGGAAACTACGACGCGTTAACGGCGGCTGGAACGGAGAAGGGCTGCTTCTAATCCTATTCGCACAAAGCGACCAAAGGATATTGAAGCAGTCAACGCCAATGCGCGACGTACGCGGAGCGTGGATTTTGCGGCTGTGGTATAGGGGTTGTGCCCGAGGCTTCCATCCTCGTGAGGCTGGTTCGAATCCAGTCAGCCGCTCAATCAAGATCGTTCCTGCGCTGGTGACTCATGTTCGAATGAATGTCGCGGCCTATCCAATGGCGCGCTGCGCATCGAGCATCTGGCAACGCTTACTTTTGCTTACCATCGCGAGGAACCTTCAAACCAACTTTTGCCAACCTTTGGGTCAGGTGGGGAGCTTTAGCTTCACCCGAAAAGCTGGACCAAAACTGGTCGCCATATGTTAGTAAAGCCTTCACCCAACTTGAGGTTTGGCCGATCAGGGCAGCAAATCGGTTTAGGGTCAGGACCCATTAATCGGCTTGAGGCGGGTCTGCTTGCGTGATTCAAGCTCCCGGACTGACGGGGGTAATGATGAGCAACGTTTTCTGGCTGACTGAAGAGCAAATGGATCGGCTGAAACCGTTCTTTCCGAAGAGCCATGGCAAGTCGCGGGTCGATGACCGGAGGGTACTGAGTGGCATAATCTTCATCAATCGCAATGGCTTGCGGTGGTGCGATGCCCCGCGTGAGTATGGGCCGCCAAAGACGCTCTACAATCGTTGGAAGCGGTGGGGCGACATGGGGGTTTTCGCCCGGATGATGGAGGGACTGGCCTCTGAGGGCACCGAGCAGAAGACCATCATGATCGATGCGACATATCTCAAGGCGCACCGCACGGCTTCAAGCCTGCAAACGAAAAAGGGGGGCCAGGCGATCAGCGCGGGCGTCTGATTGGCAGAACGAAGGGCGGACTGAACACCAAGTTGCATGCCGTCACCGATGCAAAAGGACGTCCACTGAAGTTCTTCATGACCGCAGGGCAGGTCAGTGACTATACCGGAGCTGCGGCCCTGCTGGGCAGTCTGCCTGCTGCCGAGTGGATGATCGCGGACCGGGGTTACGACGCCGACTGGTTCCGAGATGCGTTGAAAGACAAGGGGATACGCCCCTGCATCCCTGGCCGGAAGTCGCGCGGCAAAGCTGTCCGCTATGACAAGCGGCGCTATCGCCGCCGCAACCGCATCGAGATCATGTTCGGTCGGCTGAAAGACTGGCGAAGGGTCGCAACACGCCATGACAGATGCGCCAAGACCTTCCTATCCGCCGTCGCCCTCGCAGCAACCGTCATGTTCTGGCTTTGACGATCAATGAGTCTGGAGCCTAGGCCGCGCCGCGATCCTCATGATGTCGGAGGCACTGGTCGCAACGGTCAGCGCCACGCTGTTGCTGCCCGAAGAGACGATGACCCTGATGCAATGGACCGGGGGGGCGATTGTGCTGCTCGCCTGTCTCCTGGGAAGCTGAATTGGATACGCGAAGGCTCGTTTCCCGATGACCTGATCCGGTGTTGCCGGAAGAGCTTTGACCTTGGGCGTTCATACCGTTTTGTCGGCGGCCAGACGTCGGTAACGGGGGTGTCCCGGTCTAGCCGTTCTGCACAGAAGACACAGAGGCGCTGTCAGAGGAACTCTTTCTGAGGCGACCCGGGCACGCTCCGCCGCTCTCGCCGGCGCGGCCTGCATGCGGCCTTATCCCGGCTGGGGCAAGGGAAACGGAGACTGGTTCGCATTTGTCTGACAGCACCGCCACGTCCCATTGATTTGTTTATGGTCGGGACCCATTGATCTCGTGCCTTGGGCATGATCCAGGCTCCGCAACAAGACTGACGGATGACCACCCTTTTCTGGCTTACGGACGCGTAGATGGCGTGGCTCCTGCCCTGCATTCCCAGAAACCATGGTAACCGGGGGTCGATGACGGGCGGGTGTTGACCGGGACAATCTTCATCAGTTGCAATAGCTTGAGGTGGCGCGATGCGTCAGGGGAGTATGGTCCGCCCGAGACACTCTTCATCCGGTGTAAGCAGTGGAGCGACATGGGGGTCTTTGCCCGTAAGATGGATGCGCTCGCTGCCGAGGCCGCCGTTCCGAAAACGGTGATGATCGACGCGACTTACCTGAAGGCGCGCCGCACGGCGACCGGCCTTCGGACAAAAAGGGAAATCCGGCGACCAGAGCGGGCTTCTGTTCGGCCGAACCAAGATCGGTATGATTGCCAAGCTGCCTGCGGTTTCCGATGCGTATGGGCACCCGATCCGCTTCCTTATGACCACAGGCCCGGTTGGCGATTGCACGGGTGCGGCAGGGCTGCTGGGCAGCCTGCCGAAGGCGGATTGGTTAGGCGCTGACCCGGGCAATGACGCTGATTGGTTCTGGGAAGCGTCGAAATAAAACGAGATAAAGCCCTGCATCCCGGGCCGGAAGCCTCGCGGCAAGCCCGTCAAGAACGACAAGCGCCGTTTCAAACGCCGCAACAGGGGTAAAATCATGTTCGGGCGCCTGAGAGACCGGCGGCGCGTTGCTTCGCGCTCTGACCGATGCCCCTACGTCTTCCTCTCCGCCATCGCACGCGTCGCAACCGTCATGTTCTGTCTATGATACCAGAACGAGGCCTGACCCTCGATGAGGCGACGATGTATTCGCAGTTCGCCGCCATCTGCAGTTGCACCAGTGTCGTTGTCCCGGCGATGTTTACGTCTCGTAAAGAGTGGTCCTCCCAGCACCCGAACGGAAGATTCGGCATCGCCTACGGAACACACCCTGCAGAACTCGACCACGCTCGCACCACTCGCCACCTGCTACTGGAGGATATGCGCCACAAGGAAGAAGAGAGCCTCGAAACAGTGCGTTCCTTCGTCGAACTCACCAAGAAGCGTTTCTGGTCATGATCCAATAGGCGCGGTCTGAGCCGCCGCTGTTCTCGGGGTTCTTCCGACTGGTCGCATCCTCGTCTTGCACAGTCCAATCGGTCTTGACTGCGTCCCTATCGTCCTCGGCGCCGCGTGCCGTGCTCCGGCCCCAAGGTGGCATCCCGCGCTATTCCCGGGATGAACGCCCCCCGCACACTGTGGCGCTGCCAGCAACGGCAAAAGGCCGCTGTGGGCCTGAATAGGTGCTTGGTCAGATCGGCGCGCCTTGATAGGGTGCCGCCACCTGTGTGTCTGGGAGTACGAGTGATGACGATTTTTCAGGGCGATGACAACGATAACGTATTCAATGGTACGGTGGACGGAGACGTTGCCACGCTTCTGGGCGGCAATGATCGCGCCTCCGGAAGCTTCGGGTTCGACACTCTCTCGGGCGGAGACGGAAACGACACCCTGATCGGTGGCCAGCAGGGGGACAGCCTCTCGGGTGATGCGGGCAATGACCGTATCGATGGCGGATCGGGCAGCGATCGAATCAACGGCGGCGCCGGGGGCGACACCATCTTCGGCGGGTCGGGCAGCGATGTCTTCACGATGGGGACGAATATTGCCGATCTTGATGGGGACGTCATCAATGGCGGCTCGGGGCTTGATCTGCTTTTGGCGGACTACAGCCAGCGCAGCACCGCGTTGAACCTGACGATCCGGGACTGGATCACCCAGCAGACGCTGACTGGAAACATCCGGGTGCAGGGCGTCGACCGGTTCGAGATCATCGGCACATCAGGCGCAGACAGTGTCACCGGTGGCATGTTCGCCGACAACCTGCGCGGCAACGACGGTGACGATCAGTTGAACGGTGGCGGCGGGTCCGACACGCTCAACGGCGGGACGGGCAACGATACCCTCAGCGGCGGCATGGGCTTCGACGTCATTTTCGGCGACATCGGCAATGACGTCATCAACGGCGACGAGGGGGCCTCGCAACTCTTTGGGGGCGACGGGAACGACGTCATCACGGGCGGTGCCCATGCCGACTCGATCTATGGCGGCGTCGGTGGGGATACCCTGCGCGGCGGGGAAGGCGGCGATTACCTTCTGGACGAGGCGGGCAACGATTCTGTCGACGGCGGGGCCGGCAATGACATCGTCGAGACACGCTATGCCAATGGTCAGGACACATTGCGCGGCGGGGACGGGTTCGACACCCTGATCCTGACCGATCTGGGGGCCAACTTTGTGGCCAGAGCGCCGAACACCACCGTCCGCCTTGCCGAAACCACCACGATCCGCGGCTTTGAGCAGTACTTCATCGCAAGCAACAGCACCGCCGATCTGGTGGTGACGACGCGCGATGGCAATGACCGGATCTTCATGGGCAACGGCAATGACAGTCTGACCGGCGGTGGCGGCAACGATACGATCTCCGGCGGGTTGGGACGCGATTCCCTGTTCGGCGGGATCGGCAACGACTCGCTCTCGGTGCAGGGTGCCGGGGCGCCCGATCTGCTGGACGGAGGCGCCGGTGTCGATATCGCGCGGCTCGATTTCTTTGGCGAGTCCGGCAACCTGACCCTGCGCATGACCGGCACGAATGGCACCGTGACCGGCGGGACCGAACTGCGCAATGTCGAGATGCTGGAGATCATCTTCGGCAGTGGAAACGATCGGATCCGGAATGTCGGCGATCTGGACCAGATCTCGGTCTCTGGCGGTGCCGGCAACGACATCCTTATCGGGACGCAGACCCTCCGCGACACGCTGAACGGCGATGACGGCAACGACAGTATCGATGGCCGGGGTGGGGATGACCGTCTGGATGGCGGTGCAGGCAATGACACCCTGATGGGCGGGGACGGCAATGATGTCCTTGTGGACTTCGCCGGCACGAACCGTCTTTTCGGCGGCGCCGGAAACGACTTCGCAAGTGTCGGCGACCGCGGCTTCGGCACGGCCAGCAATGACGTGATCGACATGGGCACTGGCAACGACGTTGTCTTGGTAGAGCGCGGCTCTATCGGGACGGTTCAGGCCGACGGCGGTGCCGGGGTCGATACACTCTCTCTCGATCTGAGGGACGAGACCGAAAACATCGTCTTCCGACTGGCCAGCACCCAAAGCCTGCTGGAAGGCCGGATCGAGGTGACCGGGTTCGAACGCCTGAACCTGTCCACAGGAACCGGGAATGACATCCTCGAAGGGGGCGCGCTTGCCGACACACTGTTTGGCGGGAGCGGCAATGACAGTCTGGAAGGTCTCGCAGGCAACGACAGTCTGGTCGCAGGCCTAGGCACCGATACGCTGCGCGGTGGGGACGGGGACGACTCGCTTGAAGGCGGGCGCACCTTCTTCGGCACGGATATCGGCGATCTGCTGGATGGCGGCGCTGGCAATGATCAGGTCACCATGGGGCTGGGTGCCAGGGGGATCGGCGGCCAGGGACGGGATACTCTGGTCCTGAACATCTCTGACGCCACCACCGACGTGACGCTGGACATCGGGGCGACCGGCGTTCAGCGGATCGATGCGACCACCACAGTCACAGGATTCGAGCGGCTCAGCTATTCGGGAGGGTCCGGAAACGACTCGGTCACCGGCGGGCGGTTTGACGACCTCCTTTCGGGGGGGCAAGGTAATGACACCCTGTCCGGCGGAAGTGGCAACGATACTCTGGTCGACGGGGAAGGCAGCGACCGGCTGTTCGGCGGTGCTGGATCCGATCAGTTCTTCCGCAGCGACGCCGCTGGAACGGACCTCCTCGATGGCGGCGCGGGAACCGATACGCTCACCTTCGGGCGCTTCATGTCAGCTGTGCTGGACCTTGAAGACCAGTCGCGCAACGATGGCGCTGCCCTGAACCTGACTGTGCGCAACATTGAGGTGTTCGTCGGCACCATCGTGGATGACGAACTGCTTGGCTCCGCAGCGGGGGAGAACCTGCAGGGCGGGTCCGGCGATGACATCCTGAACGGACGAGGCGGTGACGACACGCTCATTGGCGGAAGCGGGGACGACCTGCTGACCGGTGGCGAGGGTGCGGACCATTTCGTCTTCAGCTCCCCGCGTGTGGCCAATGAGGGTGACATCATCACCGATTTCACCAGCGGCTCCGACAAGCTGAAGATCGGCGTCAATTGGGGCTTCACCGAAGCGACCGGGGTTCGCCTCGTCACTGGTGAGGACCCGCAGGCCGAAACGGATGAGGCAACCTTCCTCTTTGAAACCGACACTGGTCGTCTCTGGTATGATGCCGATGGCAACGGGGGTGCCCTAGAGATGGAGTTCATCGCCCTGCTGGAGGGCGTGACCTCCCTCACGCTGGCGGACTTCGTGGTGGAAGACGTTCTGCTCTAACTGGGCCCATCCTCCGCAGGTCCTACGATCTGCAAAGGATGGCCACAGACCTGCACCGCCCCCGGCAAGGCAACCCCTTGCCGGGGGCATTTGCTTTATTCCCTTTCACTGGCCGTTCCGTGATGCGGCCGGGCGGATGCCGACAGGGGGGAGGGGATCGTTACATCACCGGCCCTCGCGCCCGCAGGGCGAAGGCGCGGGCTTCGCCCGGGGCCTCACCCATCGGATGCGCGGCGAGGAACTGCACGATGTTCATTTGCGGAAATCGCGCGGCGGCAAGATCGGGAAGCGGCGTGCCGGACTCCATCGCCTCACGGCAGAGGGCGGCGACACTGGCCTGCGCCTCGGGGCGAGGCATATGGCGGGCCAGAGCGAAGGTCAGCGCCTCGGCATGGATCAGGCCCGCGCCATCCTCCATGTTGCGCGCCATGGCGGCCGCATCGGGCATTATGTCGTCGGCGATCTGTAGGGCCAGCGTCAGCATCCGCCCCGTCGCGATGCAGAGCTGGGGCAGGGACAACCATTCCGAAAACCACGCCGCCCCGTCGCGCTGCTGCCGATGCAGAGCCGCGCCCTGCACCAGAGAGGCGAGGCCGATCGTGTGCCGCGCCAGCGCGACCAGCGCCGAAGGGCCGACAGGGTTCTGCTTCTGCGGCATAGTGGAAGAAGTGCCGCCTTCGCTGCGCAGGGTGACCTCGTCGATGCCCGATTGCGCCAGAAGAAGCACGTCCTCGCCCAGTTTCCCAAGGCTGCCCGCCAGCCCAGCCGCGAAGGCCGCCAGCCGGGCGGGACCGCTCCGATCAGCGTGCCAGCCATGCCCCGGATCGGCAAGGCCCAAGGCCTTCGCCAGCGCGGCGCGCAGGGCAGGGCCATGCTCTCCCATCGCCGACAAGGTCCCCGCCGCGCCGGAAAGCGACACCTGCAGCACAGCCTCCCGCAAGGCGGGCAGATCGTCGCGCCAGCCCAGAAGGGGCCATCCCCATGCGGCCACGACGGCACCAAAGCTGGTTGGGGTGGCGGCCTGCCCATAGGTGCGCCCGGTGACGGGCAGGGTCGCCGTCTCATCCGCCAGCGCGCCAAGTCGGGCGAGCAGCGCATCGATCCGCGCCTCCCACAGCGCAAGCACGGGCCGCAGACGCAGGGCCAGGGCCGTATCCATGATGTCTTGGCTGGTCGCCCCCCAATGCAGATGGGCCATCGGCCCCGGCGCCTCGGCCGCCTTGCGGAAGGCGGCCAGCAGGGCGGGGACCGGCACGCCATTCCGCGCCGTCTCGGCGGCCAGCGCGGCAGGGTCGATCTGCACCTCCTGCGCGGCGCGGGCGATAAAGGCGGCGGCCTCGGCCGGGATCAGACCGATCTCTCCCTGCACCCGCGCCAGCGCGCCTTCGACCAAAAGCATCGCCCGCACCTCGGCGCTGTCCGTGAAGAGGCGCGCGGTTTCATCATCACCGAACAGGCGGGAATAAAGGGCGGAATCGGCGGGGGCGGCGGGCATCGGAGAACCTGTGTCGGTCAGAAGGGGCCGGGACGAAGGCCCAGAATGGCACGCGCCTCGGCCCATGTCGCTACGGGACGTTCATGCCTGTCGCAGATCGCCACCAAGCGACGCACCAGCGCCGCATTGGATGGGGCAAGTGTCTCACGGTCGAGGCGGACATTGTCCTCCAGCCCCGTGCGGGCATGCCCGCCTGCGGCCACGGCCCAGTCGTTCAGCACGATCTGGTTCGCCCCGATCCCCGCCGCGCACCATGGCGCATCCGCACCAAACAGCCGATGAACGGTGCGGATGTAGAAGTCGAAGACCTCGCGGTCGGCGGGCATCGCATTCTTCACGCCCATCACGAATTGCACATAGGGCCGCGCGGCGATCTGGCCCGCCTGCCACATCTGATGCGCCTTGAGGATATGGGACAGATCGAAGGCCTCCACCTCCGGCTTCACGTCATGGACGATCATTTCGGCCGCAAGCCAGTCCACCAGATCGGGCGGGTTCTCGTAGACGCGGGTGGGGAAGTTGTTGGAGCCCACGGAAAGACTGGCCATGTCGGGCCGTAGCGGAAGCATGCCGCCGCGCGCGCGCCCTGCGCCGGACCGCCCCCCTGTGGACAATTGCACGATCATGCCGGGGCAGTGTTTCTCCACCCCCTCCTTCAGGGCGGCGAACCTCTCGGGGTCAGAAGAGGGCGTCTCGTCCTCGTTGCGCACATGGGCGTGGACGATGCTGGCGCCCGCCTCGAACGCCTCATGCGTGGACTCGATCTGTTCGGTGACGGTGATGGGCACGGCGGGGTTGTCCGCCTTGCGGGGCACCGATCCGGTGATGGCGACACATATGATGCAAGGTGTCATGGTCAGATATCGATGAAGACGGTTTCGCCGTCGCCCTGAAGGCGGATGTCGAACCGATAGGTGCCGGGGCCGGTGGCCGTGGCAATCAGCGTCTGGCGGCGGGCCGGGGATTCGACCGAGGCCAGCACCGGATCGGTGGCGTGGGCAGCGGCATCTTCGGGGAAATAGAGGCGGGTGTTCAGCCCGATGTTGATGCCGCGCGCCACCAGCCAGAGGTTCAGATGCGGCGCCTGCGTCCGGCCCCCCCGCCCCGGCACCGCGCCGGGCTTGATCGTGTCGATGCTCCAAAGTCCTGTGTCGAAATCCGGGATCACCCGGCCCCAGCCGCGAAAACCCGGCGCGGCCTCAGCGGCGCGCGGGTCTTCGGGATGGGGGTAGATGCCCGCCGCATCGGCCTGCCAGACCTCGATCAGCACATCCTTCACCGGCCCGCCGGTCCCGTCGATCACCTGCCCGTCGATGCGGATGCGTTCGCCCGCAGTGCCTTCGGGGGCGATGACCTGACCCAGTTCCCGGTCAAAGGTCCTGAACCCCGCCGCGCCGGGGGCGAGGCCGATATGGACATAGGGTCCCGCCGTCTGCGAGGCCGTCTCGCGCAGGTAATCCAGTGGCCGCGGCATCAGTTCCCCTCCAACCGGTTTTCGAACAAGGTCGATCGCCGCCCGCGCAGCACGATGTCAAAGCGGTAAGCAAGGCAATCCATCGGGACCGAAGCATTCATGTCCAGCACGGCGATCAGCCGATCCACGGCGTCCGCATCCGGGATCGTCCGTACGATGGGGCATTGCGCGATCAGCGGGTCGCCTTCGAAGTAAAGCTGCGTGATCAGGCGCTGGCTGAACGCGGTACCGAAGACCGAGACATGGATATGCCGGGGCCGCCATGAATTGACGAAGTTCAACCAAGGATAGGGCCCTGGCTTGATGGTGCGAAAGGCGTACCGCCCCTCGGCATCGGTCAATGTGCGCCCACAGCCCCCAAAATTGGGGTCCAACGCACCCAGATAGGCATCCTTCTTGTGCCGATAGCGGCCCGAGGCATTGGCCTGCCATATCTCAACCAAGGTGCCCGGAACGGGGCGGGCGTTTTCATCCAGCACCCGCCCATGCAGGATCATCCGTTCCCCCACGGGCATCCCGCCATGATCGAAATTGCGCGTCAGGTCGTTGTCCAGCGCACCGATGTCGCCATGGCCAAAAGTCGGCCCGGTGATCTCGGATGCGGTCTGTTGCAGCGTCAGAAGCGGCAGGCGCGGCGACCTTGTCACGGATGTCTTGTAGCCCGGGTCGAAGGCGGGCGGATGAAGGGTGCGGTCGCGCTGATAGAACTCGGCTTGGGTCACGACTGTTCCTCCTGTGCCATGGCGGCGAAGGTGTCCTTGGCGATGCGGATCGCATGATTGGCGCGGGGGATGCCTGCATAGATGGCGACGTGAAGCAGCGCCTCCATGACATCGGCCTCGGTCGCGCCGGTGTTTCGGGTGGCGCGCAGGTGCAGGACAAGCTCGCCGTCATTTCCCAACGCCGCCAAAAGCGCGATGGTGATCAGCGAGCGTTCGCGCAGCGGGATCGTGTCGCGCGCCCAGACATGGCCCCATGCCGCATCCGTGATCAGCGCCTGAAAGGGCGCGTCCAAAGGGGAAGCAGCGGCGGTGACGCGGTCGACATGGGCATCGCCCAGAACCCTGCGGCGGGTGGCGCGGCCCTTTTCGGTGATGTCGGTCATGCTCTCTCCGTCAGGAAAGGGGCCACGAGGGCGGCCCAAGCGGCGGGGGTTTCGACGCAGGGCAGATGGCCCGCGCCGGGGATTTCGTGGAAGACCGCGCCGGGGATGAGGTCGGCCGTCGCGCGGACAACGGCGGGGGGACTCGCGCCGTCCTCGCTGCCCGCGATCACGAGCGTGGGCAAGCGCAACGCAGCCGAAGCGGCTGTCAGGTCCGCAGCGGCAAGGGCGCGGCAGGCGGCAACATAGCCGTCGGCCGAGGTTCGGGTCAGCATCGCGCGCCAGAGCGCGCAGTCCGGCGTGGCGCGGAAGGCGGGGGCGAACCACCGCTCCATCACCGCATCGGCGACAGAGCCGAGGCCACCCGCCTCAATCGCCGCGATACGCGCGGACCAGCCTTCCGGCGTGCCAAGACGTGCGGCGGTGTTCGACAGCACCAGCGCGCGCACAAGATCGGGGCGTCGCAGAGCCACAGCCTGCGCAATCAGCCCGCCGATGGATAGGCCCAGAAAGATGGCGGGGCCCCGGGCAAAGGTTTCCAAGATGGCAATGGCGTCTTCGACGTGATCCTCCAGCCTCTCGCCCCCGCCCGTGGCCGATAGCCCATGCCCGCGCTTGTCATATCGGATCAGGCGCAAATGGGGGGGAAGCAGCGGGATTACCCGATCCCAAAGCCGCAGATCGGTGCCCAGCGAATTGGCAAAGACCACGGGCAGACCGTCGTCAGGCCCGTCAATCCGGGCATGCAGGGGGCCGAAGGGGCGGGGCAGGGCGATCATCGTGGCGGCAGGCTCCGGTTGCGCCTAGTAGGGTAGGCCGAGATAGGTTTCCGCCCAAGCCTTCTGCGCGGCGGCGCTGTCCAGCAGCATGGACAGTTCGGCATCCTGCATCCGCCGATCATAGGGCGTGTCCTGCGGAAAGCGGTGCATCATCATCGTGAGCTGCCAGGAAAAGCGCATCGCCTTCCAGACCCGGTCCAGCGCGCGGGTGGAATAGCCCTCGATCCCCGCCATGCTTCCTGTCGCGTAATGCTCGACCAGTGCCTCCTGCAGATAGAAGACATCCCCCACGGCAAGGTTCAGCCCCTTCGCCCCCGTCGGCGGCACGATATGGGCGGCATCGCCGCATAGGAACAGCCGCCCCCAGCGCATCGGTTCAGACACGAAGGATCGCAGCGGCGCGATGGATTTCTCGATCGACGGGCCGGTGACAAGGCCCGCGCGCACCTCTTCCGGCAATCGCTCGGTCAATGCGTCCCAGAAACGGGCATCGCTCCAGTCCTCGACCCGGTCGGTCAGCGGCACTTGCACGTAGTGGCGTGACAGCATCGCGTTGCGCATGGAACACAGGGCGAAGCCGCTTTCGCTGGCGACATAGACCATGTGCTGCGGTACGGGCGGCGTGCGCGACAGGATGCCCAGCCAGCCGAACGGGTAGACCTTCTCGAATTCGCGGCGGCGCTCGGCGGGGATCGTGGGGCGGCTAACGCCGTGAAACCCGTCGCATCCGGCGATGAAATCGCAGCTCAGGTCATGCCTCTCGCCGTCCTTCACCCATGTGACGCGGGGCCGGTCCGAGGTGACGTCATGCAGCGCCACATCCTCGGCCCCGTGGATGATCGTGCCCCCGATGGCATCCTGCGCGGCATAAAGGTCGGTCGTCACCTCCGTCTGGCCATAGACCATCAGGCGGCGGCCGGTCAGGCCGTGGCAGTCGACCCTGAACAACTGCCCATTGACGCCGAAATGGATGTGATCATGGGGCTTGCCCTCGCGGTCCATGCGTTCGCCCACCCCGGCGGCGCGCAGAAGCTCGGTCGTGCCCCATTCCAGAACACCCGCCCGGATGCGCGACAGCACATGGTCGCGGCTTTGCCGTTCCAGCACCACGGTCGCGATCCCGGCGCGGTTCAACAGTTGTGACAGCAGCAGGCCCGAAGGGCCCGCGCCGATGATGGCGACCTGCGTGCGCATCCCCGTCCTCCCGTTATTGTTATTGATTATAACGGTATCCGGTTGCATAGAATGGACGGGCCCGCCCAATAATTGGACTTTTCGGCCATGAAGCGACCCGGCGACACGATTCCCACCTTCGGTCTCTACGGCGAAGAGGCGGATTTCCCGGACCTGCTGCATGTCGAGGCGCTGCGCGATCGGGCCGCGCGTCACGGCTGGGCCATCGCGCCGCATCGGCACCGCCAATTGCATCAGATCGTGCATCTGGCCGAAGGCGAGGGTTCCATGACCGTGGATGGCGAGACGCTTGTCCTGCATCCGCACGTCGCGGTGAACCTGCCGCCACAGGTGGTGCATTCCTTCCGTCTGGGCGCGGGCGCGGTGGGCGATGTGCTGACGCTGCCCATCCCGCTCTGGTCCGATCTTCTGGTGGCCGAGGCCGAGGTCGCGCCCCGGCTGGGACGTGCCTTTCTTTGTACGGTTCCGCCCGGCTTTGGCCCCGGGATGGATCGGCTGCGGCGCGAATTGCGCGACCCCGGCCCGCATCGGCGGCTGCGCCTGCAGGCGGCATTGGCCGAGGTGGTGCTCATGGTTCTGGCCGCCGAAGGCGCGGCCGGTCCGGGCGCCCCGCGCCGGACCGACCCGCGCCTTGCGGCCTTTCAGGCGCAGGTGGAGGCCGCGCCCTCCATGCGGCTGGGCGTGGCCGAAGCGGCGCGCGGGCTGGGCCTGTCAGAGCGGCATCTGTCCCGGCTGTGCCGCGATGGGGCTGGAATGGCGGCGCAAGGGGTCATCCATGCCGCCGTCTTGCGCGAGGGCTGCCGCATGCTGGCCTATACGCGCCTTCAGGTGGCCGAGGTGGGGCATCGGCTGGGCTTCGATGACCCGGCCTATTTCAGCCGCTTCTTTCAGCGCGGGACGGGGCTTTCCCCCCGCGCCTATCGTGCGCGGATTGGGGCCTAGGCGCGGGTCAGCGGATCGATCCGCCCGGCCTGAAATGTGTCGGCAAGCCGGGTCAGGATGATCTCGCGCACCACGCCGCCGGTGGCGAAGGGATCGCCTTCGGCAAAGGCGCGGGCTTCCGCTTCGCTCGCGGCCTCCAGCACGCCGAAATTGCCAATGCCCGCGCCCGCCGCATCCCAAAGCGCCGATCCGGTCAGAACGCGGGCACGGCCCTTGCCCCCCGTCGCCACCCAGTCGCGGTGCTGTGGGCGCAAGGCGTCGCGTTGCGCGTCCACCCCCGGATGGTGATGGCAGATCATCAGGAAGAACATACGGCATTCTCCAGCAGGACCATCCCCGCGCCTGTCATCGAGGCCGGGGCGAAGTAATGGCTGTGCAGCGTCTTGACCCGCGCATCCATGCAGCCGCGCATCACCAGCCACATGATCAGTTCCGCGCCTTCCGATCCGAAGGTTTCCACATAATCGGTTAGGGCCATATCGCGCCAGCGGTCCGGGGCTGGGCCGATCTCGTCGATCCAGGCGCGGTCCGCGGCCGGGTTGATGAAGCCCGCGCGCGCGCCCTGCAACTGGTGCGAAAGGCCGCCCGTGCCCATCACGACGATCTTTTCATCCGTGGGCCAGTTTTCGATCGCCTTGCGCAGCAGCTTTCCCAGTTCCCACATCCGCTGCGGCGTCGGCACCGGATACTGGATCGTGTTGATCAGGATCGGCACCACCTTGACGGGCCAAGCCGCAGGCCTGCCGAAGACCAGTTCCATCGGCACCTGAAGGCCGTGGTCCACGTCAAGTTCGCGGCAGATCAGCGGGTCGAAATGCCCCTCCACCATGCAATCGGCCAGATGCCATGCGAAATCCGCCGCACCTCGGAAGGGTGGGATCGGTCGCGGCCCCCAGCCTTCGTCGATCGGGTGGTATTCTTCGGCCACACCAAGGGCAAGCGTAGGAACCCGGTCAAGGAAGAAGGCGTTGCCATGATCGTTGAAGATCACCACGGCGATGTCCGGCTTCTTGGCGGCGATCCAGTCCTGCGCCGGGGTGTAGCCGTCGAAAAAGGGCGCCCATTCGGGCGTGTGGCGCAGACCCTTGTCCAGCGCAGCGGCGATGGAGGGGACGTGGCTTGTGCCCAAGCCCGCGAGGAGTTCAGCCATTGGTCACCTTGCCCAGTCGGGTGGTCAGGAAATCGTCCAGTGTCATCCCCGCCTGCGCCGCGCCGATGGCGCGGATCGGTGTCGGGTCGACGGCGGAAATCTTCAGGATGTAGAAGAGGTTGCCGCCCAGTCTTACCATCGCCTCCCAGTCGCGGGCCTTGACGGCGGCGCGCTGGTCGGGCGTCAGGGCGAAGCGGGACAGATAGGCATCCTCATCCGCCGCAAAGGCCGCGCGGCCCTCGGGCGTGGACAGGGCCATCGCCATCTTGTTCAGCGCATAGCCTGCATTGGCGCGGGGCCGGTCGAAAAGCGGAGTCTCGGGGATGCGGTCGGCCTGCGCGGCGATCTCGGCGGACCAAGTGGCGATGACGGCGCCCACGCGGTCGGGCTGTTCGACGGGGGCGAAGTGGCCAGCCGCGTCAATCACCTCCAGCCGCGCCTGCGGGCAGAGCGCGGCGATGTCCTGATGCTGGGCAACCGGGCTCCAGACATCCTGCGCGCCGGTCAGAAGGAGGAGGGGGCCGGTCCAGCCCGGCATGGACAGCGCCGCATCCGGGCGCGACAACAGCGCGCGCAGCTGGCGTTCATGAATGTCGGGGGTAAATCGGCAGACCATCGCGGTCAGATCGGCCATCAGCGCGGGGTCGGGCGTGCGGCCTGCGGCCATCATGCCGGGCAGCCAGCTTTCGGCCAGCGCGACCATTCCGGACTTATGCGCAAGATCGATCTTCTCCTGCCGCTTGGCCTCTTCCCCTTCGCGGCGGGGATGCATGCCAGTGTTCAGAAGCGCCATCCCCGCCAGACGGGACGGGGCAAGGCGCGCCATTTCCATCGCCACGCGCCCGCCCATCGAATGCCCGGCCAGGATCAGGCGGCCGGGGTGGCGGGCCAGCAGGTCCTGCGCCATCGCGGTGATCGTGGCTTGGGTCGAGACGTCGGCCACCACCGCCGGGATGCGCGCGGTGACGCCGTGCCAGACAAAGGCGTCGGAGACGAGGCCGGGGATCAGCAAAAGCGTGGGCATCGCAGGGCCTTTCGCGAAAGATGCCGCCCGGGGTCATCCCCGGGCGGCCAGTTCAGGAGAGTTCACTTCGCCTTGCTGCGCCAGCTGTCGGCATAGTTGGTCCGCGCCTCGGCGGCATAGGGCGTGGGGGCCACGCGGACGCGGATGTCGGCCTGACGGTGCGGCTCGGTCGAGGTCTTTCCGGTCGTCTCCGGCTCGCCCCATTTCAAGGTCAGGATGTCTCCCACCTGCAAATCCTGCGCGACGACGCCCAGCGACAGCAGGCAGCGTTCGTTCCAGCTGTAACCGTTGAACATGCTCATCCCCACCATCTTGCCGTCGCGCAGCACCATGTCGGCGCTGGAGGAGGCATAGTTCGGCTGCGGGAAGTCGATCCACTTGGCGGGCACGCCCTGTTCAAAGGCAGTGGCGATGACAGCCAGCACATCCTCGCGGTTCCATTCGAAGGTGACCTTCTTGCGGTTCTTGGGGCTGCCCTTCATTGCGGCAAGCGCCGCCTTGCCGATGAAGTCGTCCTTCTTCCAGCCGATGTAGAAGTCATAGCCCAGCTCGAAGGGGTTCACGTAATAGTCTTCGATGCTGTCCGACACGAAGCTGCCGCCGATGGCCCCCGCCGCCTCGTACATGTCGGCCCCCAGCCAGTCGCGGTAATCGGCCAGCATCCCGCCGCCCGTATAGATGCCGGGCAGGGGCGACGGGATCCAGCCGGATTCCAGCGTGTTGGTCGAATAGGCGCGGCTGCCGCATTGCACGAGGTTCACCCCCGCGTCCCGCGCCGCCTGCAGGATGGTGGACTGGATGTAATCCTTGTCCTTGTAGGGACCCCAGATTTCCAGCCCCGGCGCACCGGACATGCCGTGGCGCAGCGCCTGCACCTTCTTCGATCCAATGGTGATCCAGTCGACATGGAAGAACTTGATGTCGGGGATCGGGCCGCCATTCATCTTCTCAAAGATCTTCGGCGCATCCGGCCCTTGGATCTGAAAGCGGTAATGCCCGCGGATCACCCGTTCTCCTTCCGGGCGCGAAGGGGACCGTGGGTCATAACGCAGCCTCACGTTCCACTTGCCCCATGCGGCGCAGAACATCAGCCAGTTGGAGGTGGGCGCCCGCCCGACGAGGATGTATTTGTCCTCGCGTTCGCGGAAGATGATGTGGTCGCCGATGACGTGCCCGGCGGGGGTCACGGGAACGAAATGCTTGGCGCGGTTTAGGTCGAAATTGGCAAAGCTGTTGATGCCGTGATGGGACAGGAATTCGGTCGCCTGCGGGCCTTCGACGATGACCTCGTCCATGTGGTGGCTCTGGTCGAACAGGACCGCAGACTGCCTCCATGCGGTCTGCTCGTTGCGCCAGTTCTGGAATTCCGGCGCCACGACCGGATAGACATACATCCCGGCTTTCGAATTGCGCAGCATCGTCACCGGATTTCCGGCAGCGGCCATCGCGGCAGAGAGCGAGTTCACTGGCATCTTGTATCCTCCCAAGACAGATTCCCTTTGCGGCGATCCTAGCCGCGCCTGTGGCGGGGCCCGCATCAGAAGGGATTTAGGTACTATAATTATCCGCTATAACATACTGGCCAAGGCGACGCGGCCGCTCGAATGACGGCTAGGTCTGCCGGATCAGCCGGACCTATAGCTTCAGCAGTTTGCGGGCATTTTCCTTCAGGATCAGGGGGCGCACCTCGTCGCGAATGGGCAGCGCCTCGAAATCCTTCAGCCAGCGGTCGGGCGTGATCGCGGGCCAGTCCGACCCGAACAGCATCTTGTGCTTCAGGATCGTGTTTGCGTAATGCACGAAGATCGGCGGAAAGTACTTGGGCGACCAGCCCGACATGTCGATATAGACGTTGGGCTTGTGCTGGGCGATGGCGAGGCCCTCTTCCGTCCAAGGGAAGGACGGATGGGCCAGCACGATGGGCATGTCCGGGAAATCCACTGCCACATCGTCAATGTGGATGGGGTTGGAGTATTTCAGCCGCATCCCCATGCCGCCGCGCATGCCCGACCCTACCCCCGTCTGGCCGGTGTGGAAGAGGCAGATGCCGCCTTCCTCGGCAATTGCCTCGTACAGCGGGTAGGCCATCGGATCGTTGGGAAAGAAGCCCTGCATCGTGGGGTGGAACTTGAAGCCCTTCACCCCGTATTCGCGGATCAGCTTGCGCGCCTGCCGCGCGCCGACGCGGCCCTTCGCCGGGTCGATGCTGGCGAAAGGGATCAGGATGTCGGCATTCGCGGCACAAAGCTCTGCGATCTCTTCGTTATTGTGGCGGTAGAAGCCCGTCTCGCGTTCCGCATCCACGCCGAAGATCACCGCCGCGATCCGGCGTTCGCGGTAATAGGCGGCGGTCTGTGGCACGGTGGGCAGCATCCCGTCGATCCCCGCCGGATTGCGGAAATAGGCGGCCATGCCGGCCTGGAATTCGTTATAGCCATCGTCGCGATGGCAGTTGCAGGGTTCTTCCGCATGTGTGTGGAAGTCGATGGCGATGATGTCGTCAAGGTTCATGCCCGTGCTCCTGCAAGGAAAGATATCTGCGCAGAAGATGCCGCAATTGCGCGGCTTCCTCTGCCGTAAGGGTGGCGGGGGGCGCCGTCTCATGCGCATGGACGGCGGACCACGCGCGTTCGGCTTCGGCCAGACCGGCGGGCGTTAGGTGCAACTCAATCGCGCGGCGGTCATCGGCGGGCACGCTACCGCGCAGAAGGCCCGCCTGTTCCAGCGACTGGACGATCTTGGTCATATGCGCCCGCTTGATCCGCAGCGCGCGGGCCAACACGCCCTGCCGGATGCCGGGATTGCCGCGCACCATCAGCAGGATGGACAGGCTGCCGGGCAGGGGGGCCGCGCCCTCCATAGCTGCGAAATAGGCCTCGAAGGCCTCCAACTGCGCAAGGCGAAGCAGAAAGCCAAGGCTGTCGCCCAGCGGTCCCCAGTCAAGCCTGCCCTCCGGCGCGGTCACCCCCCTGTCACTCCTTCGGGGCCTGCAGCCGGGCGGTGCGCTTTTCGAGGAAGTCGCGCAAGCGTTCCTTCGCCTCGGGCGTGACAGAGGTCAGCGACGACATCAGCGACTCGACGAAAAGTCCGTCTTCCGAGGACATGTCGCGGATGCGCGGCAAAGCGTTCAGGATCGCATAATTCGACATCGGCGCATTGCTTGCGGCCGATCTGGCCAGGTCGATGGCGCGCGTCAGCGCCTGACCTTCCGGCACCACATAGGAGATTCCGCCCCACTGTTCCATCTGGTCGGGGCTGACGGTGCGGCCCGTCAGCATCATGTCGCCCATCCGCTGCGCGCCAATCAGACGGGCGATGCGCACGGCGCCGCCGCCGCCCACAAAGATGCCGCGCTGTCCTTCCGGCAGGCCGAAGAAGGCGGTCCTGTCGGCCACCCGGATATGGGCGGCGGCCGCGAGTTCGAAACCGCCCCCCACCACCGCGCCCTGCATGGCGCAGACGAAGGGGATCGCGCCCCGTTCGATGCCGTCGAAGATGCGATGCCAGCGCCGCGACCCCTGCACGGCGGCGATCAGCGGCTTCTCCATATGCTCGGCCAGATCGAGGCCCGCGCAGAAATGCGCACCCGCGCCATGGATCACCGCGGCCCGCGCCTCGTCCTGCGCGCGTTCGACGGCGAGGTGCAGCGCCTCGACCACACGGTCCGAGATGGCATTGCGCTTTTCCGGACGGTTCAGCGCGATCAGGGCGATGTCACCGTCCAGCCGATAGGTGATCAGGGCTTCGCTGCTGCCGTCCATTCCATCCTCCTGCGACGGCAGGGCCGTCTTTCTTGCTTAATAGTAATGGCATATAACTGTATCCTTGTAAACAACTGTTGCGCGGGCCAGTCCGGTCGGGTAGATTGTTATTTCAAATAACGATCATCCGGCGTGACCGGAGGACGTGGCGACAGGTTCCGATGGGGGGAAGGATGCCGAATCCCGATGTGGCGCTGCAGATGCAGACGCGGGCGGATGGGTCGATTCTGGTCTGGCAGGAGGCGGGCCTGTCAGGCTGGCCCCGCGCCACGACCGAGCGTCTGCTGCACTGGGCGGCAGATCGGCCCGACGCCATCTGGCTGGCCGAACGCGACGGGGCCGGCGGCTGGCACCGGGTCAGCTATGGCCATGGGGCGGCGGCGGTGCAGGCGATCGGCTCGGCACTCCTCGACCTCGGGCTGTCGGCGGAAAGACCGCTCCTGATCCTGTCGGGCAATTCCGTGGCGCATGCGCTGATGGCGCTCGGGGCGCAGCATGCGGGCATCCCCTCGGCGGCCCTATCGCCCGCCTATGCCTTGTCGAGCGGGGATCGGGCGAAGCTCGCCTCGGTGGTGGCGCAACTCACCCCCGGCGCGGTCTTTGCCGATTTCGCGGCACCTTTCCTGCCGGCCATCTCCGCCACGCTGGGGGCGGATGTTCCCCTCATCTCGATCGCCGGACGGGCAGAGGATCGCCTTACGCTGGCCTTCGATGATCTGATGGCGACGCCGCCCTCTGACGCGATGCTCGCCGCCCATGCCGGGATCACGGGCGCGATAGTGGCGAAGTTCCTCTTCACATCCGGCACAACGGGCAGTCCAAAGGCGGTGATCCAGACCCATGGCATGATCTGCGCCAATCAAGAAATGGTGGCCGCCGCCTACGGCTTCACCCCCGAAGACCCGCCCGTCATCGTGGACTGGGCGCCTTGGAACCACACGGCCAGCGGCAACAAGGTCTTCCACATGGCGCTGCACAATGGCGGCACCTATCACATCGACGATGGTCGCCCCACGCAGGACGGTATCGCCCGCACCATCGCCAATCTGCGCGAGGTCGCGCCGACATGGTATTTCAACGTGCCAATCGGCTTCCAGTTCCTGATCGACGCGATGGAGAAAGACGAGGCGCTGGCCGACCGGTTCTTCTCGCGGCTGAAGATGCTGATGTATGCAGGCGCAGGGATGAGCCAGCCTGTCTGGGACCGCCTCGCCGCGCTGGCCGCGCGCAAGGTGGCGGGTGGGGTGCCCATCGTCTCGGGTCTCGGGGCGACGGAGACGGGGCCCTTCGCGCTGTATTACGCCGAAGGCAAGGATGCACCGGGCAACATCGGCTATCCCGCGCGCGGCGTGGTGCTGAAGCTGGTCCCCGCCGAAGGCAAGCTGGAAGCGCGGCTGAAAAGCCCATCGATCACGCCGGGATACTGGCGCAATCCGGACCTGACGGCGCAGGCTTTCGACGAGGAAGGCTTCTACCGTCTGGGCGATGCGCTGCGCTTCGCCCAACCGGGTGATCCGGCGGCGGGGTTCATCTTCGACGGACGTCTGGCCGAGAATTTCAAGCTGGCCACGGGCACATGGGTCGCGGTCGGGGCGCTGCGCGCGGGGCTTGTGAATGCGCTGGGTGGGCTGGCCAGCGACGCTGTCATCGCGGGCGAGGAGAAGGATGATCTGCGGGCGCTGCTGGTGCCCTCATGGGCCGCCATGAGAGCCTTGGCAGGGTTGGGAGCAGAGGCCGCGCAGGGTGAGGTTTTGGCCCACCCCGCCCTGCGCGCAGCCCTTGCCGAACGTCTGTCGGCCCATGCCCGCGCAGCGACGGGCAGCGCCAGCCGGATCGTGGCAGCGATGGTGCTGGAGACACCGCTCAGTTTCGATAAGGGCGAAGTGACGGACAAGGGATCCGTCAACCAGCGCGCGGTTTTGCGTGAACGGGCCGATCTGGTGGCCGCGCTCTACGGCGATGATCCGCGCGTGATCCGGGCGGAATGGAAGGGACGGACGGAATGAATCTGGCAGGCGCGCATGTGGCGGTGACGGGGGCGGGTTCCGGCCTTGGTCGGGCGGTGGCGGAACGGCTGGCGGCGACGGGTGCGCGCGTCACGGTGATCGATCGCAATGCCGAGGCGGCGGCACAGGTGGCGGGGGCCATCAACGGGCATGCCGCCGTGCTCGACGTGACGGATGAGGGCGCGGGGGCGGCGCTCGATGCGGCCATCGCGGCGCAGGGGCCGTTGCGCGGGCTGGTCAATTGCGCGGGCATCGGCGGCGCGCAGCGGATCGTGGGGCGCGAGGGGCCGATGGACCTCGCCGCCTTCGAACGCATCATCAAGGTCAACCTGATCGGCACCTTCAACATGCTGCGCCTTGCCGCCGCGCGCATGCAGCTCAACGATCCGATGGCGGGCGAGCGGGGGGTGGTGATCAACACCGCCTCTGTCGCTGCAACGGACGGGCAGGTGGGGCAGGCGGCCTATGCCGCCTCCAAGGGCGGGATCGTGTCGCTGGCCCTGCCTGCGGCGCGCGAACTCGCCCGCTTCGGCATCCGCGTCAACACGATCGCACCGGGCATCTTCCTGACGCCCTTGCTGGCAGAACTGCCGGACGAGGTGCAGCAGGGCCTTGCCGCCGCCATCCCGCATCCCGCGCGGCTGGGCGATCCCGCCGAATTCGCCGATGCGGTCCTCTTCGCGCTGACCAACGCCTATCTGAACGCCGAGGTGATCCGGCTGGACGGCGCGCTGCGCCTGCCGCCCAGATGATCATGGGCGGCAAAACCATTGGAATCGCAGCGCTGTTGGGGTTAAAGAGCCGTAATTGATTGGAAAGCTTCCATGACTCGCAGCGCAGCACAGGCCGACGCCGGCCTTCCCGCCGATACCGATCTGACAGGCTATGTCGGCTATAACCTGAAGCGCGTGCTCAGCCTCGTTCAGGCCGATCTGACGCAGGTTCTAGGGACCTTTGACCTGCGCGCGGTGTCCTTCTCGGCGCTGTCCATCGTGGTGCGCCGCCCCGGCATCAACCAGACGCAACTGGCCGAGGCGCTCAAGATCGAACGGTCGAACCTTGTGCAGCTGATCGACGAATTGTCCGACCGCGCGCTCTTGGCGCGCACGCCCGTGGCCGGAGATCGCCGCCGCTATGCGCTGATGCCGACGACGGCGGGCAAGACGCTCTGTGCCCGGGCCGAGGCTGCGGTGGCCGAGCACGAGGCGCGGGTCTTCTCCATGCTCGACGCGGACGAACGCGGCACGCTCTTGGCCTTGCTGCGCAAGATCCGGACAGAGTGGCCGGGCTGACTGGTTTCAGCCACCCGGCAGGCCGGACGCGACCTCCTTTAGTACAGTGATGAAATCGCGTTGCGCCGGGGTGGGTTGCCACCCCGCGCGGCGGATCAGGCCGATGGGGCGGCGCGTGTTGGGTGGACGCAGGGGCAGGATCGTCAGCCGCCCCGCCGCCACATCCGGCACCACCTGCAAGGCCGAGGTGAAACCGAGGTGATCGGAGGCCAGCAAAAGCTCCCGCAACAGGACGCTCGACCCGGTCTCGACAAGGCTCTCGGGCGCGGGCAGGTCCGAAAAGACCGATGCAAAGGCCGCGCGGGCGGGCGTGCCCTCGGCCGCCACGACCCAAGGCGCGCGCGCAAGGCGGGCCAGATCTGCGCAGCCCGCAAGCGGATGGTCGGCGCGGGCGACCATGACCATCTCATCTTCGAACAGCGGTTCCTGCTCCAGATCGGGCACGATCTCGGCCGGACGCAGCGCCCCCACCAACAGGTCGATCTCGCCCCGGCGCAGGCCAAGCGACAGGTCGGGAAAGGGGCCATCGACGATGCTGATCCGCAGCGACGGGCGGGTCAGCCGGAATCGCGCGATGGCTGGACCCATAAGGCAGGCCCGCGACAATGGCATGGCCCCCACGGTGATGCGCCCCACTTCGCGCCCGGCCAACTCGGCCAGTTCCGACTGCGCCTGTGCCAGCTCTGCAAAGGCCAGACGCGCGACGGTGGCCAGCAGGCGCGTGGCGCGCAGCGCGATCACGCCGCGCGGGCCGCGTTCGAACAGCGGGCGGCCCACTTCGGATTCCATCTGCGTCACAGCTCGGTGTACCGTGGGCTGGGCCAGACCAAGACGGCGCGCGGCTTCGGAAAAGCTTTCGCTTTCGGTCACTGCGACAAGGGACTGGATCTGCGCCACCGTCGCCGTCAGCAAGAGCCGGGGCGCAAGGTCCGACAGGGCCGGATCCAGCAGGGCCAGCGCCCGCGTGACGCGCCCGATCAGCACCTCGCCGGCCGCCGTGGGGAAAAGACCATGCGGCAGGCGGTCGAACAGGGCGGTGCCCGCAGCAGCCTCCATCCGTGCGATGGCCTGCGTCACGGCAGGCTGGGTGACATGCACCCGCTCGGCTGCGCGGCTGACCGACCGCAGGTTCGCCACCGCCGTCAGGATGCGAAGATGGCGTAGGTTCGCGATCATAGCGCGCCAAGGATGCGGTCGGCCCGCGCGGCAAGGTCTTCCGCCCCGGGCGACAGGGACAGCATACCAAGCCGGTCCTGCCACAGGGCCGTCGCTCGGGCCATGTCATCGGGTAGGCCCATCTCGCGCAGGGTGGCTGCGACTTCGCGCAGTTCCGCCGCGCGCCGGGGGCCATGGGTCAACATTCGGTCAAGGTTGTAGGCCCCGCGCACCGGCCAGTCGATGCCCGGATCGCTGGCCAGAAGCGAGGCGATCACCCGTCCCTCCACCCCCGCGCGGCGGGCGGCAAGGAAGGACTCGGCGGTCAATGCTTCCATCCCCTTGATGATGACGGAGCGCAGCATCTTGATGGTCGAGGCCTGCCCCACCCGGTCGCCCACCACCTCCACCACCATGTCCAGCGCGCGCAGGCGCTGCGCGGCGGCCTCGGCCTGCGGGCCAGACAGAAGGAGCGGGGTGCGGTGACGGGCCGGGTGGACCGGGGCCATGATCGCCATGTCCACATAGCCCGCGCCGATCCGGGCAGCGGCCCGTGCCTTGCTGCCCGGAGAGCAGGAATTTCCGTCCAGCCACAGCGCCCCGGGCACCAGCGGCGGTGCGGCACCAGCCGCGATAACCGCCTGATCGGCAGTGACGAGGCAGAGGATCATCGCGCAGCCCCCAAGGTCCTGCGCCGCAACGGGGGTTGCGCCATGATCCGCACAGGCGGCCCGCACCGCTACAGCTTCTGCCGGATCATCTAGCTTGATGTCATAGGCGACAAGCGGCCCCGCTGCCCCGGCCCAACCTGCCGCAAAGGCGCGTGCCGCCTCGCCAAAGCCCATGAAACCTATGCCCGTCATCCCATATCCCTTTCGCCCTCGGCCTGCATTCCCTGACGGAAGGATGCGGCCTCGCGGCGCCTCACGCCATAGCATATAGCATGAAGTTATAGTTGGGGGCCAAGTTCTGAATTGGCCTTTCGCAGGTTGATGGCCACAAACGGGGCCGCTCCCTTCCCGAAAGGACCCAACGATGACAGACCCGCACCACCCCCCGAAATCCGCCCTCGTCATCAGCGCCCATGCCGCCGATTTCGTCTGGCGCGCGGGCGGCGCCATCGCGCTGCATGCGGCCATGGGCTGGAAGGTGACGGTCGTCTGCCTCTCTTTCGGCGAACGCGGCGAAAGCGCGAAGCTGTGGAAGCAGCCCGGCATGACACTCGACCGCGTCAAGGCCGCACGGCGGGCCGAGGCAGAGCGGGCGGCGGTGGCGCTGGGCGTGCATGACCTGATCTGCTTCGATCTGGGCGACTACCCGCTTCAGATGGATCGCGCCGATAAAGACCGTCTGGTCGATGTGATGCGCGACGTGGACCCGGCCTTCATGCTCAGCCATTCCTCCTACGATCCCTACAATGCCGATCACATGATGACCACGCAGATCGTCCTCGAATGCCGCTCCACCGCGCAGGCCTGGGGGCACAAGCCGGGCGGCAAGGTCCTTGGCGCGCCGCAACTCTACCTATTCGAGCCGCATCAGACCGAACAGATGGGCTGGAAGCCGGACACCTTCCTCGACATCACCCCTGTCTGGGACAGGAAGCGTGCCGCCATCGAATGCATGGAAGGGCAGGAACACCTGTGGGACTTCTACACCCGCGTCGCCCAGAACCGCGCCAATCACTTCACCCGCAATTCGGGCGGACAGTCGGGCGGACGGGCCTGCAAATATGCCGAAGGCTTCCAGTCCGTCTTCCCCCGTACCGTGGACATGCTGTGATGGACATCGCACATCTTGGCCATGTGGAGGTTCTGACCGACCGCTTCGAGGACAGCCTCGATTTCTTCACCCGCGTCTACGGATTGAAGCTGACGGAACGGGACGCCGATCACGCTTGGCTGCGGGCTTGGGATGATTACGAACATCACAGCCTGAAGCTGACACGGTCCACCACGACGGGGGTCGGCCATATCGCCTATCGCACCACCAGCGAAGCGGCGCTGGAGCGGCGGGCGGCGGCCATCACGGCCGCAGGCTACAAGGTGCTGGGCTGGGTCCCGGGGGATCGCGGCCATGGCCGCGCCTTCCGTTTCGAAGACCCCTTCGGCCATGTGTTCGAACTGTACTGGAACACCGTCAAACATCGCGGCACGGCGGCCGAGGCGCCCGCGCTGAAGAACACCGCCAGCGCCTTCACCGGGGCTGCGCCGCGTCGCCTTGACCACCTCAACCTATTGGCGGCCGATGTGGCCGAGTTCCGGCGCTTCATGGAAACCTGTCTCGGGTCCCGCGTGACCGAGATGATCCAGCTGGACAATGGCCGCATCGGCGGCTGCTGGTTTACGGTGAACAACAAAACCTATGATCTGGCCTGCACCGAAGATCACAGCGGCGGGTCCCATGTCGAAGGCGGCGGGCGGCTGCATCACGTCACCTTTGCCACCGACCAGCGCGAGGACATCCTGCGCGCGGCCGACATCTTCCTGCAGAACGGCGTGCATATCGAGACGGGGCCGCACAAGCACGCCATTCAGGGCACCTTCTTCCTCTATGTCTGGGAACCGGCAGGCAACCGGGTGGAACTGGCCAATGCCGGGGCGCGGCTGATCCTCGATCCCGACTGGCAGACCGTCATCTGGACCGAGACCGAGCGTCGCAAGGGCCAGGCCTGGGGACTAAAGACCATCGACACCTTCCACAGCCACGGCACCCCGCCCATCGGAAAGGACTGATCCATGCCCGTCGTCGTGCAATCCATCCCGCGTGCCGACAGTGCGGTCATCGACGGCCTTGCCCGCGCAGGTGCCGCCACGGTGCATGAGGCGCAGGGCCGGCGAGGCTGCCTTGCCCCCCACCTCCGCCCGATCTGGACCGGTGCCCAGATCGCCGGCAGCGCCGTCACCATCAGCGCGCCCCCCGGCGACAATTGGATGCTGCATGTCGCCATCGAACAGGTGCAACCCGGCGACATCCTCGTCCTCGCCCCGACCAGCCCCTGCGAGGACGGCTATTTCGGCGACCTTCTCGCCACCAGCGCGATGGCGCGCGGCTGTCGCGGGCTGGTGATCGAGGCGGGCGTGCGCGATGTGCGCGACCTGACGGCGATGGGCTTTCCGGTCTGGTCCAAGGCGATCTCGGCCCAAGGCACGGTGAAGGCAACCTTGGGCGATGTGAACCTGCCCCTCGTGATCGGCGGGCAGATGGTGCATCCGGGCGACGTGATCGTGGCCGATGATGATGGCGTGGTCGTCGTGCGCCGCGACGAGGCCGCCGATGTTCTGGCGGCGGCCGAAAAGCGGCTGGCGGCGGAAGAATCAAAGCGCGCGAAACTTGCCGCAGGGGTGCTTGGCCTTGATCTTTACGACATGCGCGGGGCCTTGGCAGCAAAGGGCCTGACCTATGTCTGACGGCATCCCCTGCCTCTGGATGCGGGGGGGCACGTCAAAGGCAGCGGTCTTTCTGGCCGCCGACCTTCCTGCCATACCCGAGGCCCGGGATGCGCTGCTTCTCCGATTGCTCGGCAGCCCCGATATCCGGCAGATCGACGGGATCGGCGGCGGCGATCCGCTGACCTCGAAAGTGGCGGTGCTGGCCCCGCCCAGTCGGGCGGATGCCGATGTGGACTACCTCTTCCTGCAGGTCTTTCCCGACCGGCCCGTCGTTTCGGCGGCGCAGGGCTGCGGCAATGTCCTTGCCGCCGTCGGCCCCGCCGCGATCGAACGCGGTCTGGTGCCCGTCGCGGGCGCGGTGACGCCCGTCCGCATCCACATGGTCAATACCGGCGAAGTGGCAGTGGCCGAGGTGGCCACGCCCGAAGGCCGGGTCATCTACGACGGGCTCGCCGCGATCGACGGCGTGCCGGGAACCGCCGCCGCCGTGCCCCTGATGTTCGACCGCATCGCAGGCTCGATGTGCGGCGCGCTCCTGCCCAGCGGTGCGGCGCAAGAGGTGATCGACGGCGTGGCCTGCACGCTGATCGACAACGGCATGCCCGTGGTGGCGATGGATGCCGCCGCCTTCGGCCTGCGGGGAGACGACACCCCCGAGGCGCTGGAGGCCGACCTTGCCCTCAAGGCACGGGTCGAGGCGATCCGTCTGCAGGCCGGCTGGCGGATGGGTCTGGGCGATGTGGCGCAGGCTTCGGTGCCCAAGATGGTGCTGGTCAGCCCACCGCGCTCCGGCGGGGCCTTTTCCACCCGCTGCTTCATTCCCCATCGCGTGCATGCCGGGGTCGGGGTGCTTGCGGCGGTCTCTGTAGCGACGGCCTGCCTCCTGCCGGACAGCGCCGTGGCGCATCTGGCCGCGCTGCCGCCTGATGGGCGCTTTGTGGTCGAACATCCCTCCGGCGCGACCGAGGTCTTCCTGCGCATCGAAGCGGGCCGGGTGACCGGGGCAGGCACGATCCGCACCGCGCGCAAGCTCTTTGACGGTCTCGTCTTCCCCTGACCCGATCCTGCCTGCACGGGACGGGTTCCGCACAGCGTCGATGGTGGCACGGCTGTCATTTTTTGACCGTAGCGATCATGCCTTGTCGCAGAAGGGCTTTACGGGCCGCTTCGAAGTGACCGACACAGGGTACCGACGCCATGTCCGGCCCGCATGCCCGAAGGAGACGCCATGACCGCCGACCTGATCATCACCAATGGCCGCGTCCTGACCATGGACCCCGCCCATCCGCGGGCCGAGGCGGTGGCAATCCGCGCGGGCCGCATCCTCGCTGCCGGTCCCCGCGCCGAGGTCGAGGCGCTGCGCAGTCCCGCCACCCGCATCTACGACGCGGCGGGCCGCACCGTCATGCCCGGGATCAACGAAAGCCATATCCACCTCTTCGCCGGATCGGCGGAACTTGCGCAATTGTCGCTTTTCGGGGTGCAGGGGTTCGACCGCCTGGCAGCGGCGATCCGCGCCTATGCGGCGGCGAACCCCGACCTGCCCATCGTGATCTGCAACACTGCCGATTACACCATCCTTGGCGACGGGCGCAGCCTTGACCGCCACCTCCTCGACGCGGTGCTGGCCGATCGTCCCCTCGCCCTGCAATCGCCCGACCATCACACGGTCTGGGCCAATACCCTCGCGCTGAAAAAGGCGGGCCTGCTGCAGGGCGCGGCCCTGCCGCCGGGGAACGAGATCGTCATGGGGCCGGACGGCCTTGCCCAAGGCGAATTGCGCGAACACTACGCCTTCGACGCGGTGATCGCGCTGAATGCCACGGGCGGGCGCGACAGGCTTGGGCTCTCCACCGGGGATGAACCGCCTGGCGGCACGACGGCGGCAGAACGGGCCCATGACATGGGCCTTCTGCGGCAGGGCCTCGCGCATCTGGCGCGGCACGGGATCACGTCGTTCCAGAACATGGACGGCAACCGCTACACGCTAGAGCTTCTGTCTGCGCTGGAATCTGAGGGAAGCCTCACCCTGCGTGGCCGTATCCCGCTGCATTACGTCTCGGGCGATGTAACGGCGCAGATGGACAAGGCCGCCGCTATGGCGCGGGATTTCCGGTCAGAGTTCCTCACCTCCGGCACGGTGAAATTCTTCCTCGATGGCGTATTGGACAGCCACACCGCCGTGATGGCCGAAGATTACGCAGACCGCCCCGGCTGGCGCGGTGAACCGCGCTTCGATGCCGCCACCTTCGCCTCCCTCTGCACCGAGGCCGACAAGCGCGGACTGCAAATCGCCGTCCATTCCATCGGCGACGGCTCTACGCAGATGGTACTGGATGCCTATGCCGCGGCACAGGCCGCCAATGGCGCGCGCGACAGTCGCCACCGGATCGAACATCTGGAAGTGGTGCGCGAGGCCGATTTTGCGCGGATCAAGGGATTGGGCGTCATCGCCTCGATGCAGCCGCCGCACCCGCCGGGGCAATGCGGACTGCCCCTTGAACCCACGCTCAGCCGGATTGGCCGGGCAAACTGGCCGCGCGCCTATGCCTGGCGGCGGATGCTGGACATGGACATCCCGCTGATCCTGTCGTCGGACTGGCCCGTCTCCTCGATCAATCCTTGGCAATCCATCCACTCCGCCCTGACGCGCAAGCCTTGGGCCGATGGTCTGCCCGACAACCGCCTGTCCCTGCACGAGGCGCTGACCGCCTATACCGTCACCGCGGCCCGGGCCGAATTCGCCGAAGACTGGAAAGGGCGGCTGACACCGGGCTTCGCGGGCGACGTGATCGTTCTGGACCGGGATCTGGAGGCGGCGGCAGCCGAAGACGTGGCCGATGTGATGCCCGTCCTCACCCTCTGCGCCGGACGGGTGACGCATGAAGGATGAAAACATCGGCCTCGACTTCGCCTTCGAGATCGTCGCGCAGATCGCCGCGCCCCTGACCGGGGGCGCAGGCCGTCTTGGCCAGCGCCGGATCATCCCGATCACGGGCGGCACGGTGCGGGGGCCGCGGCTGAACGGCCGTGTCCTGCCGGGCGGGGCGGATTACGAACTCATCCGTCCCGACGGCAATTCCCGGCTCGAGGCGCATTACGGGATCGAGGCCGAGGACGGCACGCCCATCTACATCGTGAACCGCGGCCTCTACGTCGCCCCGCCTGAGGTGACGGCCCGCCTCGACGCGGGTGCAGAGGTGGCGCCCACCGACTACTATCTCCGCGCCGCCCCGGTCTTCGATGCGCCGGACGGCCCGCATGGCTGGCTTTCCGACCATCTCTTCATCTCCACCTGCCGCTTCACGCCCGTTGCCGTGACGATCCGCGTCTTCGTGGTGACCTGACCGCTTTTGCACCGATCCCTTCTCCGATCCTGCGCCGATCGGACGGTGTCAGGAGACCGTCTCGTCGCGGGCAAAGTAAAGGCGGCTGATCTCTTCCGGCGAAGGCCGAACCACCAGCAGCGGCACGAGGTCAAGCCGCGCCAGCGCCTCGGGTTCGGGGAAGATCGGCATATTCGCGGCGCTGACGCGCGGCTGATGGGCCTGCGCCACATAATGCGCATAGCCATGCGGAGCCATTATCAGGAACCCGGCCAGCCGCCGCGGATCGCCTTGGATAAGGATCCCTTCCGCCTGACCGTCACGGATCGCCGCCATCAGCGTGTCCAGCACCTTTTCCGAATGGCTGTCGCGGCCGCTCTCGGCTGGGGTTTCATCGGGGCGCGCGTTGAACAGCAGGGCGAAGAAGCCCCTATTCTCGATGGCGAAGCGGACATAGGCGATCCCCAGCGCCACCAGCCGCTCCAGAGGCCCCGGCGCGCTCTGCGCCAGCGCCTCTGCTTGATAGGCCGCCAGCCGTTCAAACCCCGCCGCCGTCAGCGCGTCCAGCAGGGCCGAGCGGTCTGCGAAGTGGCGATAGACCGACGGATGCGTCGCGCCCACCTCGCCCGCCAACTCGCGCAGAGAAAAATGTGGCCCGCCGCGATCAGCGATGATCCTCAGCGCCTGATCCAGCAGCGCCTGCCGCAGATTGGGGTGGTGATAGCCCATCTTGCGCGGGCTGGCGCCATCGTCCTGCACGAACTCCCCCTTCTTCAAGCACGGTCCCGCCAGCGGGCATCCTTGCCCGTCAGGCCTGCCGCGGCAAGGGCCATAGGACAGGGCCACACAGCACGGGAATCATATTGACTATAATAACTGTTATAATACATAAGTAACCATTGGTAACATGAGGCGACACCGAAGTCGCGCCGAACCGGGAGGAAATGATGATCAAGCTGCAGGGCGGGGTGTCCCGCCGCCAATTCGTGCAGACCACGGCAGCCGGTTTTGCGGCGCTCGCCGCGCCGGGGATCGTCCGGGCGCAGGATGCGACGATCAAGATCGGCTATGTCGGTTCGCTCTCCGGCATCCGCGGCATCTTCGGCGAAACGGAGCAATGGACCATCGACCAGATGACCGCCCGTCTGACGCAGGGCATCACCGTGGGCGGCAAGACCTACGGCGTCGAGCTGGTGATCCGCGACAACCAGTCGGACCTGAACCGTTCCGGCTCCATCGCCACGGAACTGGTGATGCGCGAACGCTGCAACCTCGTTCTGGCGCAAGATGGCGACGGCGCGGCGGCGATCGGCGAACTGGCCGACACGCGCCGGGTGCCCACCATCTCGACCATGGTGCCGTGGGAAGGCTGGTTCTTCCCGCGCGGCGGCGACCCCGCCTCGGAAACCGGCTTCCCCTACAGCTTCCACTTCTTCGCGGGCGCGGCCGAGATCCAGGCGAATCTGGTCGAGATGATGGCCCGCGTCGCGCCGGGGGCCAAGGTCGGCACGCTCTATCTCGACAACCCGGCAGGGCAGGGGCTGGCCCATCCCGAATTCGGCCTGCCCGCCGCCATCGCCACGGCCGGGTTGACCGAGGTTCCGGCGGGCTTCTTCCAGCAGCAGACCAACGACTTCTCCAGCCAGATCGCGCAATTCGCCGCCGAAGGGGTCGAGGCGATCTCCGGCTTCATGTTCCCCAACCACTTCATCCCCTTCTGGAATCAGGCCGCACAAGCGGGGCTGAAGCCAAAGGCCTGCGCGATGGGTGCGGCCTTCCTCTTCGCCTCGGGCGTCGAGGCGCTGGGCGACAGCGCCGACGGCCTTGCGACCGAAGTGTGGTGGACCCCCTCCTTCCCCTTCAAGTCCTCGCTCACCGGCCAGTCGGCGGCCGAGCTTGCCGCGCAGTGGGAGACGGAGACGAACAAGCAATGGACCCAGCCCCTCGGCTATGGCCATGCGCTGTGGGAAGTGGGCCTTGGCGCCATCGCGCAGGCCGAAGACCCGCTGGATCCGGACAGCTTGCGCGCCGCCATCGCGGGGCTGAAGCTCGACACGGTTGTGGGTCCGGTCAACTTCGCCGAAAGCCCGGTCAAGAGCGTGGCGATCACCGGTCTGGTGGGTGGCCAGTGGCGCAAGCTGGGCGGCAAACATCCCTACGAGCTGAAGATCGTCGCCAACACCACGATGCCGTCGATCCCGGTCGACATGGACATCATCGCGCTCGGCGGGGCCTGATCCGGCGATGCTGGTTGCGCGTGGTCTGACCCGTCGCTTCGGCATGATCACGGCAGTAGATGCCGTCGATCTCGATCTGGCCCCCGGCGATGCCGTGGGGCTGATCGGGCCGAACGGTGCGGGGAAAAGCACCCTCCTCTCGCTTCTGGCGGGCGATGCTCCGCCGGATGCCGGGTCGTTTGTGCTGGACGGGCGCAGCATCGCGCATCTGCCGCTGCATGCCCGCGTGCGCGCAGGCATCGCCCGCGCCGCCCAGATCCCCCAGACCTTTGCCCGCCTGACCCTGCGCGAGAATGCCCTCCTTCCGGCGCAGCACGGCGCGCGCCTTCCGGCCCGCGCGGCACAGCTCTGGGCGGACGAGGTCCTCGCGCTCTGCGGTCTGGCCGACAAAGCCGGGTCCATGGCCGGGGCGCTGGGCCTTCTGGACCGCAAGCGTCTGGAACTGGCCAAGGCCGTCGCCGCGCGCCCCCGCGTCCTTCTGCTGGACGAGGTGGCGGCGGGCCTGACCGAACCCGAGATCGCCACGATCAAGGCGCTGGTTGATAAGCTGCGCGACGGGCGGGCGGTGGTCTGGGTGGAACATATCCCCTTCGCCTTGCGCGGCACCTGCGCCCGGCTGGTGGTGATGGACAAGGGGGCCAAGCTTCTGGACGGCCCCTTCGACGAAGTCTGGTCCCATCCCGACCTGCAACGCATCTACATGGGGGTCGCCGATGGGCGCGCGGCTTGAGATCACGGACCTGACCGCCGCCTACGGCGAATTCCGCGCCCTGTCCGGGCTTTCCCTGACCATCGCGGCGGGAGAGACGCTCGCGCTGGTGGGCGCCAACGGCGCGGGCAAATCCACGCTGATGAAGGTGCTGACCGGGCTGATGGGCGGCTGGCAGGGCCGCGTCACGCTGGGCGACGCGCCGCTGCGCCCCGGCGATCCGCGCGCCGCCTCGGCCCGCGGCATCGCGCTGGTGCCGGAAGGGCGGCTGCTCTTCGACAGCCTGACCGTGGAGGAAAACCTTCTGATCGGCGCCTCGGGGCGCAGGGGGCCATGGGACATCCCCGCCATCCTGTCGCTCTTTCCGGTGCTGACAGAGAAGCGCCGCGCGCGCCCCTCCACCCTGTCCGGCGGCCAGCAGCAGATGGTGGCCATCGGGCGGGCGCTGGCCTCCAACCCCGACGTCCTTCTCTGCGACGAGATTTCGCTCGGCCTGTCCCCCCGCGTGGTGGACGAGGTCTATGCCGCTCTTGCCCGCGTCCGGGCCGCAGGCGTGACCATGGTCATCGTGGATCAGGACATCGGCCGCGTGGCGGGCAGGGCCGACCGTGTCGCCTGCCTCTTCAAGGGCCACATCACCCATCTCGGCCCGGCGGCAGGCACCACCCCCGCCAGCCTGCACGACGCCTATTTCGGAGCGGCGGCATGATCGCGACATTGGCCGACATCCTTTTCCAGGGCCTCACGCTGGGCGGGCTTTACGGCATGATCGGCGCGGGTCTGGCGCTCAGCTACGGCATCCTGAAGGTCGTGCAGCTGGCGCATGGCGAATTCATCACGCTGGGGGCCTTCCTCGCCGTGGGCGCGGTGGCACTGGTGCCGTGGCTCCCTTTGCCCGCCGCGCTGGCGGCGGCCTTCGTGGGCTGTGCCGCGCTGGGCGTGGTCACTCAGGCGGCGGCGGTGGAACGCGCCATGTCCTTCCGCGATCCGGTCGTGCCGATGCTGGTCACCTTCGGGCTGTCCATCATCCTCAGGAACGGGCTCGTCGAAACCGTCGGGGCCGATCTGCGCGGCCTTGATATCGGCGGTCTGGCGCAGGCCAATGTCACCATCGCGGGGCTGACCCTCGGCCTTCTGCCGCTGGTGTCGCTGGGCATCGCGCTGGTGGCCTTTGCGGGATTGGGCCTTCTGGTCTTCCGCACCCGATTGGGGCGCGAAATCCGCGCCGTGTCAGACCGGCCCGACATCGCCGCGCTGATGGGCATCCGCGTCACCCATGTGCATCTGATCGTGGCCGGGCTGTCGGCGGGCCTTGCCGCCATCGCGGGCGTGCTTCTTGCCATGCGGGCGAGCGTCTCGCCCTTCTCCGGCATCGGGCATCTGCTGATCGCCTTCGAGGTGGTGGTGCTGGGCGGCCTCGGCTCCATCAAGGGGGTGCTGCTGGCGGGGCTTCTGCTGGGCATGACGCAGGTCATCAGCGCGCGGATCGATCCCAATGCCGGGCTCCTTTATGTCCATCTCGTCTTCTTCGCGGCCCTCGTCTGGCGCGCCCTGCGCGGGGGGCTGCGCTGATGCGGCGGTTTGAACTCGCGGCCCTGTGCCTCGCCGTGCCTGCGGCCTTTGCCGCCGCATGGGGCATCGATCCCGGCCTGCAATTCCTGCTGGTCGAGGCGCTCGTCCTCTTCCTGATGGCCCAGATGTGGAACCTTGCCGCGGGCTATGCGGGGCAGGTCTCCTTCGGCCAGCAGCTTTTCGTGGGGGCAGGGGCCTATGCGCTGTTTGCCATCGCCAATGCCACGGCGGTGCCGGTCTGGGTGGTGCTGGCGGTGGTGCCGGTCCTTGTTGGGCTGGCGGCCATTCCCCTCGGCATGGTGATGTTCCATCTGAAACACGCCTATTTCGCCATCGGCATGTGGGTGGTGGCCGAGATCGCGCAGCAATTGGTGCTGATCACCCCGTGGCTGGGCGGCACCGGCGGGCTGACCCTGCGCCCGAACGGCGAACCGATGCAGGGCTTCCCCGAACAGTTGGTGCTGGGCCTTGCCCTCTTCGGCAGCGTGGCGCTTGTCGTCGGATTGCGGGTCTTCCTGCGCACGCCCATGGGGCTTGCCACGCTCGCCATGCGCGACAATCCCGCCGCGGCCGAAGGGGCGGGCGTCGACATCCGCCGCCTGCACCTGATCCTCTTCGCGCTGACAGCAGCAGGCACGGCGCTGGCCGGGGCGATGTATTACACCACCACGCTCTATACCTCGCCGCTCGATGCCTTTCAGGTGAACTGGATCGTCGCCACCATGTTCATCGTCGTCATCGGCGGCATCGGCACGCTGACCGGCCCCGCCATCGGCACCGTGCTGATGATCACCCTGCGCGAGGTGATGACAGCCTACGGCTTCTCCGGCGACCAATACTGGATCGTGATGGGCCTCATCTCTATCGTCACGCTGCTTTTCCTGCCGCGCGGGCTCTGGCCCGCCCTGCAGGCCGTCCTCTCCAGACCAAGGGCCACGACATGACACAGACCGATCCCCACTGGTGGACCGCGACCGAAACGCTGGCCGCGCTGCAGGCACGCCGCATCGGCGCGGTCGAGCTACTGGACCACATGCTCGACCGTCAGGCCCGCCACGGCGCGGCGGTCAATGCCGTGGTCGAAGTGCAGGCCGATCAGGCCCGGGCCGAGGCGCGCGCCTATGACGCGGGTGCGCGCCGGGGCGCGCTGGCGGGCCTGCCCATGACGATCAAGGACACGTTCGAAGTGGCGGGCTTTGGCTGCACGGGCGGCATCCCCGAACTGGCCGGACATCGCAGCCCCGCCGATGCCGATGCGGTGGCCGAATTGCGCAAAGCGGGCGCAGTGGTCTGGGGCAAGACGAACGTGCCGCTCGCCGCCTCTGATCATCAGAGCTACAACCCCCTCCACGGCGTGACCCGCAACCCGTGGAACCCAGACCGCACGGTGGGCGGGTCTTCGGGCGGGGCAGGGGCGGCGCTGGCCGCCGGCCTGACCGCGCTGGAACTGGGCAGCGACATCGGCGGGTCTATCCGCGTGCCCGCGCATTACTGCGGCGTCTGGGGCCACAAGCCCAGCTACGGCATCGTCCCGCAGCGCGGCCATGTTCCGCCCATGCCCGGCACGCTGACCGACTCGGCGCTGTCCGTCTGCGGGCCGATGGCGCGCAGCGCGGCCGATCTCGACCTCGCGCTGGGCCTTTTGACGGCGGCACCCACCGAAGGCTGGCACCTGCGCCTTCCCGAGGCGCGGGTGACGGGCCTGACCGGCGCGCGCATCGCGGTCTGGACGGGGGGCAATCCGGTCGATCCCGACTATGCCGCCGCGATCCATGGCTTCGCGGGCGATCTGGCCCGGGCCGGGGCCAAGGTCACGCCCCTTGATGCCGCACCGCTGCCGTTGGACGGCGACAGCGATCTCTACATCGCGCTTCTCTTCGCCACGATCGGCGCCGACCTCCCGCCCGAGGCGCTGGACGCCTATGCCACCGCCGCAGCGGCCTTCCCAGCAGACAGCCTGCCCGCCCGCGTGGCCCGCGCAACGAAGTCGAGCCACGGCCACTACATGCACCTCTACGAACGCCAGCAGCGCCATATCGCGGCATGGGCCGCGTGGTTCCAGTCCTTCGATGCGCTGATCTGCCCCGTGGCGATGAACGTGGCCTTCCCGCATCAGACCGAGGATGGCCACGGCCCCATTCCGCAGATGTTCCGCACCCTCGCCGTGGGGAACGAGGAACGGCCCTACATGGAAAACCTGTTCTGGCCGGGCATCGCCACGCTCGCTCATCTGCCCGCCACCGCGCGGCCCCTGCCGGGCAAGGTGCATGGCATGCCAGCGGGCATCCAGATCATCGGCCCCGCCTTTGGCGACCGCACCACGCTGGCCCTCGCCCGCGCAATGGATGCCGCGTTCGGCGGCTTCTCCCCGCCGCCGGGGTTCTGACGACAGTCCGTCCTTCGTCCTGACCTTCGGCTCGTCGATCCCTGTCCCCAGCGGCGCTTTCGGTCCTACTGGGCGCAGCCATGGCACCGAAGCAAGGCGCATGACGCTGGACCTCGGCAAAAGCTTCCTGCGCGACGGCAGCAGCGCCTTGCCCCATGTCGTCTCTTCGTCGCCGGACACCAACACGGCCTCCAGCCACTGCTCGGGCGACGCGGTTCCGGTCAAGGTCCCCGCCCAGAACAGCATGGCTGATTTCAGAATCGGTCCCCTCGGCCATGGGCACAAGCAGATCAAGCTGGACGTGACTCATGGCGCCTTCTGTGGCGGCATCGCCTCCGCCCATCAGGTGCAGATGGGCCTCGGCTTCACCCGCCCCTCACCGGAGGAAGAGTTGAACCTCGACCGCACAGATGATGTCACGGCGCGAATTTCGCTCGGCGGCTCGATCCTGCAGGTCGCTTGCTCAAGCCCGCACAGCGGGCAGTGCAGTGTAACTTCTGCGCGGCACCGCAAGGCCTCCTGTCCTGACTACCCCAAAAGAATAGGTGTCACCTCGGCGATGGTCAGGTAATCTGCAACCTGAGGTGAAGGAGGGACATATGCTGGTTGTCCGCGGACTGCTCTGTGCCGGAACCGTCTTGGCCGCTCTCGAGGCTGCGGCTGATCCCCTGCCTGTCCCCTCCGGCGATGTCGTTCTCACCATCACCGGCAGCATCGCCGAAACCAACGCCGACGATGTCGCGCGCTTCGATCTTGCGATGCTGCAGGACTTGACCGCCACCCGGATCGAGACGACGACGATCTGGACCGAAGGCCCGCAGGTCTTCGAAGGTGTCTCCCTGATCGCCCTAATCGATGCGCTGGGCGCCGAAGGCAGCGTCATCGCGGCCTCCGCACTGAACGATTACACGGTGGAAATCCCGCTGTCCGACGCCATTCCGGGCGGGCCGATCCTTGCCTATGCGCAGAATGGCGAACCGCTGTCGGTGCGCGACAAGGGCCCGCTCTGGGTGGTCTATCCCTATGATTCCAAGCCGGAATACCAATCAGAGGTGATCTACGCCCGCTCCATTTGGCAGGTGAAACGGATGGAGATCCGCTGATCCTCCCGCTTGCCCCGGCCGCGCCTGTCGCCCATATCTGCCGGGTGAGGGCCATGGCCCGACGCAACACCGGGCGGGACGGCTCGGCGGAAAGGCCAATATGACCATCGCCTTCGACAATTCTTGGGTCCGCGACCTGCCCGGCACCTATCTGGCGGTGACGCCCGCCCCGGCCCCCGCGCCGCGCCTGCTGGCCTTCAACCGCGCGCTCGCCGCGCAACTGGGTCTCGATCCCGATGCCCTCGAAGCTGTGGCCGCCGAAACTTTCTCCGGCAACCGCCTTCCCGACGGGGCCGAACCCGTGGCGCAGGCCTATGCCGGTCATCAGTTCGGTGGCTTCTCTCCCCAGCTTGGCGATGGCCGCGCGCTCTTGCTGGGCGAGGTGCTGGCTCCGGACAGCCGCCGCTTCGACATCCACCTCAAAGGGTCGGGCCGCACGCCCTTCGCCCGGGGCGGCGACGGCAAGGCCGCCGTCGGCCCCATGCTGCGCGAGTATCTGATGGGCGAGGCGATGGCCGCGATGGGCATCCCCACCACCCGCGCGCTGGCCGTGGTGGCCACCGGTGCCCCGGTCCTGCGCGAAACCGAGCTTCCGGGGGCCGTCCTTGCCCGCGTCGCCTTCAGCCATATCCGCGTGGGCAGCTTCCAGTTCTTCGCCGCGCGCGGCGACCATGCGCAGGTGAAACGGCTGGCCGATTACACCATCGCCCGCCACGACCCCGATCTGGCCGGGGCCGAGAACCCCTATCTCGCCCTTTTCGACGCCGTCATCGCCCGGCAGGCGCGGCTGATCGCGCAATGGATGGGGGTGGGCTTCATCCATGGCGTGATGAACACCGACAACATGGCGCTCTCGGGCGAAACCATCGATTACGGCCCCTGCGCCTTCATGGAGGGCTATGCCCCCGGCACCGTCTTTTCGTCGATCGATCACGGCGGGCGCTACGCCTATGCCAACCAGCCGCTGATCCTCGGCTGGAACCTCGCCCGTCTGGCCGAGGCGCTTTTGCCGCTGTTCGACGAAGATCAGGACCGCGCCGTGGACAAGGCCAACGCGGCCCTCGAAGGCATCGCCGCCCGCTACCGCGCCGAATGGGTGGCGGTGATGCGCGGTAAGCTGGGCCTTGCCGGGGCGGAAGACGGCGACGGCGCGCTGGCCGACGGCCTTCTCGCCGCGATGGAAGGGCAGGGGGCCGACTGGACCCTCACCTTCCGCCGTCTGGCAGGTGCCGTGGGGGGTGATGCCACCAACCTTGCGCCGCTCTTCGGCAACCCGGCCAAGCTGCATGACTGGCTGCCGCGCTGGCAGGCCCGCCTTGCCCCCGATGCTGCCGCCCGCATCCGCGCGGCCAATCCCGCGGTGATCCCCCGCAACCACAAGGTCGAAGAGGCGCTGAACGCCGCCACCGCAGGCGACATGGCCCCCTTCCACGCCCTCCTCGCCGCCATAACCCGGCCCTATGACGAGGCCGAGGCCTACATGCTGCCCGCCCCCCAAGGCTTCGGCCCGCATGTCACCTTCTGCGGGACCTGACCCAAGCACTGCCAAAGCCACGTTGACGCAAGGCCCATCGCGCGCCATCGTCGGCACCATGAATCCGCGTTCCGACATCCATGACCGGCTGGCCGCCTCCCTGCGCGAGGCGCGCAAGGCGCGCGGCCTCTCGCTCGACGCGGTGGCAAAGCTTTCCGGCGTGTCCCGCTCCATGGTCAGCCAGATCGAACGCGGCGAAAGCTCGCCCACCGTCGCCACGCTCTGGAACCTGACGCAGGCGCTTCAGGTGGATTTCGCAGGCCTTCTCGAAGGCCGCCCCGCCCCGGGGATCGAAATCACCCGCGCCAGCGCCGCCCCCGTCATCGCCCGCAGCCCCGGCGTGCGTATCCGTATCCTCTCCCCCGCCGAAGCGGTGGGCGAGCATGAGGTCTATGACCTCTCCTTCGAACCCGGCGCGACACTCATCTCCGATGCCCATTCCCCGGGCTGCCGCGAACATCTGACCGTGGTGGAAGGCGCGCTCTCCGTCCAGTCGGGCGAAGATGCCGAAGACCTCGGTCCCGGCGACACCGCCCGCTACGCCGCCGACCGCCCCCATGCCATCCGTGCCGGGGCAAAGGCGCGAGCGATCCTCATCGTGCAGGGCAGCTGATCGCCCCGGCCTCGTGCGCGGTGGCAGCGATGCAGCTGAGCATTTGGGCAAATGTGAACAGGCATTTCCGTTTTCACGGAGGCCAATCCGTGATATTGACATTTGGGAGATTTCTCGCGTAAATCCGCCAAAACGGAGGAATATCCGCCATGTCGGACAAGACCGCCTTTCTGTCCCACCTGACCACAGTCCTTCAGGGCATCGACCGCGACGGGCTGATGAAGCGCGAACGCCTCATCACCGGGCCGCAGGGCGCGCGGGTGGACATGGCGGGGCGGCGGATGCTGAACCTCTGCGCCAACAACTATCTCGGCCTTGCCGATGATCCGCGCCTCATCGCGGCGGCAGAGACGGCGATGCAGGATCACGGCTATGGCATGGCCAGCGTCCGCTTCATCTGCGGCACGCAGGACATTCACCGTGCGCTTGAAACCCGTCTCGCCCGGTTCCTCGGCGCCGAGGACAGCATCCTCTTCGCCGCCTGTTTCGATGCCAATGGCGGGTTGTTCGAACCTCTTCTCGGCCCGCAAGACGCCGTCATCTCCGACGCGCTGAACCATGCCAGCATCATCGACGGCATCCGCCTCTGCAAGGCGCGCCGCTACCGCTATGCCAATTCCGACATGGCCGATCTTGAGGCGCAGTTGATCAAGGCCCGCGAAGACGGCGCGCGCTTCCTCCTGATCGCCACGGACGGCGTCTTTTCGATGGACGGCTATCTGGCCAAGCTGCCGGAAATCACCGCGCTGGCCGAACGCCACGGCGCGCTGGTGATGGTGGACGATTGCCACGCCACGGGATTCATGGGGCCGCAGGGGCGGGGCACGCCTGCCCATTTCGGCGTGAAGGTCGATATCCTGACCGGCACCTTGGGCAAGGCGCTGGGTGGCGCGCTGGGCGGCTATATCGCAGGCCCCCAGCCCGTGATCGACCTTCTGCGCCAGCGCGCGCGGCCCTATCTTTTCTCCAACGCCCTGCCGCCCGCTGTGGTGGGTGCAGCCCTTGCCGCGCTCGACATCGTCGAAGGCGCGGATGACCTGCGCACCCAACTTTTCGCCAATGCCGCCTATTGGCGCGCAGGCCTGCAGGCGGCAGGCTTCCGCCTCCTGCCCGGCGAACATCCCATCATCCCCGTCATGCTGGGCGAGGCGAAGCTGGCACAGGCCATGGCGCAAGACCTTGCCCAACGCGGCGTGCATGTGGCGGGGTTCTTCTTCCCCGTCGTGCCGCAGGGACAGGCGCGCATCCGCACGCAGATGAACGCGCGGCTGACGCAAGACGATCTGGATTTCGGGCTGGAGGCCTTCACGCAGGCCGGCCGCGCGCTGGGGGTGATTTGACATGACCAACGAAATGAAGGCCCTCGTGAAGGCCAGACCCGAACCGGGGCTTTGGATGGAAACGCGCCCCGTGCCCGAAATCGGCCCCGACGACGTGCTGATCCGCATCCGCAAGACAGGGATATGCGGCACCGACATCCATATCTGGAACTGGGATGACTGGGCCGCCCGCACCGTCCCCGTCCCCCTCGTCACCGGCCACGAATTCGCAGGCGAGATTGTCGAGATCGGCCGCAATGTCGAAGGCCTGACCATCGGCCAGCGCTGCTCGGGCGAAGGCCATCTGATCGGCCGTCAATCCCGCCAATCCCGCGCGGGGAAATTCCATCTCGACCCCGCCACGCGCGGGATCGGCGTCAACGAACAGGGCGCTTTCGCCGAATACCTGCGCCTGCCCGCCTTCAACGTGGTGCCCTTTCCCGATGCCATCGATGATGAAATCGGCGCGATCCTCGACCCGCTTGGCAATGCCGTCCACACCGCCCTCTCCTTCGATCTGGTGGGCGAGGATGTGCTGATCACCGGCGCGGGCCCCATCGGCATCATGGCCGCCGCCGTCGCCCGCCATGTCGGCGCGCGCCACGTCGTCATCACCGACGTCAACCCCACCCGGCTGGACCTGGCCGCGCAAGTGGCCGACGTCACCCCCGTCGACGTGACCAAGGAACACCTCGCCGACGTGAAGGCGCGGCTCCGCATGACCGAAGGCTTCGACGTCGGAATGGAGATGAGCGGCAATCAAGCCGCCCTCGACCAGATGGTCGAGGCGATGGTCATGGGCGGTCGCATCGCCATGCTCGGCATCCCCCCCGGCAAAAGCCCCGTGGACTGGAGCCGGATCGTCTTCAAGGCCATCACCATCAAGGGCGTCTACGGGCGCGAGATCTTCGAGACATGGTACAAGATGATCGCCATGCTGGAAAACGGCCTCGACGTGCGCAAGGTCATCACCCACCGCTTCACGGTGGACGATTTCCGCGACGGCTTCATGGCCATGAAATCGGGCAAGTCGGGCAAGGTCGTGCTGGACTGGACCTGACAGCGCTTTCGGGCGGGCGGTGCAGGGGGCGTTCCGCCCCCTCGGCCTTCGGCCTCACCCCCTGAGAGTATTTTTCGCCAAGATGAAGACCGGGGTCAGGGCAGGGGCAAGGCCACCGCAGCGCCGCTGTCGATGTCGTAAAGCACCGCCGCCCCAGAGGCGATGCTCCGCCCCGTGATGGCCGTGATCACCACCTGATGCGTCACCATCACCGTCAGCCCGGCCTCCGCCCCTTCGGGCAGGGTGGCAAGCCGTTCGGTCAGCAGGTCCAGCGTGGGCTGCCGCGCGTCGGGATTGCCGAAAAAGGAATTCAGCCCCGGCTCCTCCGTCACTGCGCCCAGATCCATCAGCACCGCCGTCTCCCGCGCCCGGCACCATTGCGAACTCATCACCCCGGCGATCTGCAACCCGCTGGCCCGCAAGGCCTCTCCGATGGCGCGGGCCTGCGCGCGCCCCTCATCCGACAGGTTGCGCTGAGTGGCGCAATCCTCCAGCCGGAAGCCGGCAGGATCGCCCGTCCCGGGGGCCAGCGCATGGCGCAGAAAGATCACATCCGCGCCGATCCCTTGCGCCAGCGCTACCGCCCCCGTCCCCTCTGCCCGCGCGGGCACGGCCAGCAGAACGGCCAGCAGGGCAAACGGGACATGGCGCATGGAAATCCTCCCTTTCTTTCCGCTTCAGATAGGGCGCAGCCCGCGCCCTTTCGATCACGAATGGGTCAGCCCGCGCGGCTTGCCCCGCCGCGCCCGGCCTGCTAGGGACAATCCCGATCAATTTGCTTGGGAACCCATGCCCGCGCCGCAGACCCCCCATCAGCCCCCCCGACCGGACCACCCGCGCCTTGAGGTGACGGGACTGATCCGCGCCTTCGGCGGGCGGCCCGTGGTGGATGACGTCTCGCTCACCGTTGCGGCGGGGCAGGTGACCTGCCTGCTCGGCCCCTCGGGCTGCGGCAAATCCACCACGCTGCGCATGATCGCAGGCGTGGAACGCCCCGATCAGGGCACGATCCGCATCGATGGCACACAGGTCTGCGGCCCCGGCCTGTCCCTCCCGCCCGAGGCGCGCTCGGTGGGCCTGATGTTTCAGGACTTCGCCCTCTTCCCGCATCTGAGCGTGGCGCAGAACGTGGCCTTCGGCCTGTCCGGCGACAAGACGGCCAAGGCCGCCCGCGTGGGCGAACTCCTCGAAAGGGTCAACCTCGCAGGCTATGGCGACAAGCACCCGCATCAACTGTCGGGCGGCGAACAACAGCGCGTGGCCCTTGCCCGCGCGCTTGCCCCCCGTCCGCGAGTCATGCTGATGGATGAACCCTTCTCCGGCCTCGACAACCGCCTGCGCGACGGCATCCGCGACGCCACGCTCGATCTGCTCAAGGAGGAAGGCACCGCCGTCCTCCTCGTGACGCACGAACCGGATGAGGCGATGCGCATGGCCGACGAAATCGCGCTCATGCGCGGCGGGCGGATCGTACAGCGCGGCGCGCCCTACAACATCTACAACGCCCCCGCCGACAAGGCGGCGGCGGCCTTCTTCTCCGACATCAACGTAATCCGCGGCACCTCGCGCGGGGCGCTGACGGACACGCCCTTCGGCGCCTTCCTCACCCCCGGCCATGCCGATGGCGGCGAGGTGGAAATCGTCATCCGCCCCCAGCATCTGAAGATCGACTTCGATCGCGGCGGGCGCGGGCCGAACCCCACCGTCGCCGATGGCACGCCCGCCCGCGGCGTGGTGCAGCGCGCCCGTTATCTGGGCCGCGAAAGCCTTGTCGAGTTCCGGATGGACCATGACGGATCGATCCTGACGGCCTCGGTTCCCGGTGTTTTCCTGCCCAAGGCGGGCACCGCGCTCTGGCTGATGATCCGGCGCGACCGCTGTTTCGTCTTTCCCGTCAGCCGCTGATCCCGGCCTTCTCCCGCCATGCGGCAAGGTCGCGCCCCGCTTCGGGCACCGCCACCCGGCCCGTGTCGCGCAGGTCCACGATCCGGTCCACGCGAAAGCTGCGGAAATCGCCGCGCGCCTCGCACCATGTGGCCAGCGTCCAGACCCGCCCCCAGAATTCCAGCACGAGGGGGCGCACCGCCCGCAGCGTCTCGCGCCCGTCACCATCGGCATAGCTGATCTCCAAGACCGCCCCCAGCCGGATCGCGCGCCGCAGGTCCGGCAGATGCCGGGCTGCGGCCAGCGCCTCCGTCCCGGGAAAAATCCAGACCGGCGGATCGGCCCTGCCTGCGCGCGACGCGGGCAGGGCGGCCATGATCTTGCCGGACAGCCGCGCCGCCGCCCCGGCCATCCCCGGATCGGCCCCTTCCGACAAAAGCCGCAGGGCCAGCGCCAGCGCCTCCGTCTCCTCCTCCGTCAGGGTCAGGGGCGGCAGGGTGATCGGCTCGCGCAGGATATAGCCCACGCCCCGCTCCCCCTCCACCGGCAGGCCGGAGGCGATCAGGGTCGCCATGTCCCGCCACAGCGTGCGGGTCGACACTTCCAGCCGCTCCGCCATGTCGCGGGCGGTGTGCAGCCGCCCGTCGCGCAGGATCTGGATCAGGTCGAAAAGGCGGTCGGTGCGGCGCATGGGCACAGGGTGGCGGGGCAGGGCGCGCCGGTCAATCCATCGCAAAGGTCAGCGCGTCATGCCGCATGACCACGCTTTCAGGATCGATCAGCGCCATGAAGGGACCAAAGGCAGGCGCGGCCATCATCGCCTCTGCCGCTGCGGTGGCGGCTGCCACATCGCGCCATTCCACCCAATCGGTACATTGCCCATCCGCCCCCTGCACCAGCCTGCGGCGCAGGAATCCGGGCTGGTCGCGCAAGGGTATCTCCGTCGCCCGGGCGGCGTTCAGGAAATCGGCAGGGTCGGCACCGGGAACAAGGCGGAAGGTCACCACCTCCACGCAAGGGGCCGCAGCCCCCCGTGCGGTATCAGCCGGAGCATGGGTCGGGGCCGTCGCAAGGGCGATGGCAAGGGCAAGGATCGGGCGCATGGGTTTCTCCTCTCAGACATTCCGATGCACCCCTTGTGACAGGCTCCAACTGACAGCACCCTGTCAGCAGCCTTCACCCCTCCGCTTCGATCCCGGCTTGCGGCATCAGCGTGGCCACCTTGGTCAACAGGTTCCGCGCCGCCCGTGCGCGGGGATTGGCATCGTCCTCCGCCACATGACGCAGCCCTTCCACCAGCGCCTCCATCTCGTCATGGCTCATCAGCGTGGGCGGCAGCATCAGGGGCGACCGCAGGATATAGCCCAAGCCCCTCTCCCCCTCCACTGGCAGGCCGGTGCGCGCCATCATCTCCATGTCGCGCCAGATGGTGCGGGTAGAGACGCCCACCGTCCGCGCCAGTTCCGCCGCCGTATGCAGCCGCCCGTCGCGCAGGATTTGGATCAGGTCATAGATGCGGTCGTCGCGTTTCATTCGGGCCGATCCTCTGGGGCAACTGACAAAATACTGTCAGTAGAGCGTCACGAAAACCCCCTTTCCCCTTTGATGCCGCCTGCCGCTCGCCCTATTCATCACCTTCAGACACGGGCCGGGCCGGGATCGGCCCTTGGAATGGAGCGCACCATGTTCAACAATATCGGGCCGATGGGCCTTATCCTGATCGCCATTGTCGTGCTTGTGCTGTTCGGGCGCGGCAAGGTCTCCTCGCTCATGGGCGAGGTGGGCAAGGGCATCACCGCCTTCAAGAAAGGCGTCAATGACGGCAAGGCCGAGTTGGAGGCCGATGCCTCCGACGCCGCCCGCGACGTGACGCCCGCTGCGGCCGCCACCGCCACCGCCGCCCCTGCCGCGGCACCCGCCGCCGACAAGGACAAGGTCTGATCCGCGCCACGCGGCTGTGAACGGAAAGGGGTAGGGCGATGGATTTCGGCTGGGCCGAACTGCTGGTCATCGGGGTGGTGGCGCTGATCGTCATCGGCCCCAAGGACCTGCCCGAGATGTTCCGCACCCTCGGCCGCTTCACCGCCAAGGCCCGCTCCATGGCCCGCGATTTCTCGCGGGCGATGGAACAGGCCGCGCGTGACTCGGGCGTCGATGATGTCGCCAAGGACATCCGGGATATCAAGACCGCGACCTCGCCCAAGGCGATGGGCCTCGATGCGGTAAAATCCGCCGCCGACAAGTTCGAAAAGTGGGACCCGCTGAAGAACGCGGCCAAACCCACCAGCCCGCCGCCGAAGATCCCCTCGCCGCCGCCGATGCCGCCCACCCCCGCCATGGCCGCCGCAGCGGCGGCACCTGCCGAAGCGGCCCCCGCCGCAACTGCCCCCGCCGCAACTGCCCCCGCCGCAACTGCCCCCGTGGCCGAGGCTCCGGCTCCGGCCGCGCGCGGTCCGGCCACGCAGGCCTTGGCCGAAAGGCAGGCCAAGAAGGCCGCCATCGCCCGCGAAGCGGCGGACAAACTCCGCGCTGTCGATGCTGAACCGGCTGCCGCCGCACCCACGGCCCCGGCCGCCGCCAAGGCCCCCGCCAAGCGCAGCCCGAAACCCGCCGCCAAGGCGCAGGACAAGACCGAATGAAGGCCACCCCCGACGATATCGAAGACAGCTCTGCCCCGCTGATCGAACATCTGGCGGAACTCAGGACGCGCATCCTCTATTCGCTGGGCGCCTTCATCGTGGCGATGGTGATCTGCTTCACCGTCTGGAACCCGATCTTCAACTTCCTCACCCATCCGATCTGTGACGCGCTCTCAGACCGCCAGCAGGATTGCGGCCTCGTGCTGATCAAGCTGCAGGAAGGCTTCTTCGTCGCCGTGCGCATCTCGGTTCTGGGCGGCTTCGCGCTGGCCTTCCCGGTGATCGCCTATCAGATGTGGCGCTTTGTGGCGCCGGGCCTTTACCGGACGGAAAAGCAGGCCTTCCTGCCTTTCATCATCGCCTCGCCCGCCATGTTCATCGCAGGCGCGGCCTTCGCCTATTACGTCGTCCTGCCCATCGCCTTCGACTTCTTCCTGAACTTTCAGCAGAATTTCGGCGGCGACCCGACCACGGGCACAGTGGCCGAAGACGTGCCAGCGGGCATCGTATTTCAGGGGTCGATGGAACAGTACCTCTCTCTGACCACCAGCTTTGTCATGGCCTTCGGCATCTGCTTCCAACTGCCCGTGCTTCTTACGCTGATGGGCAAGGCGGGGCTGATCACCTCGCGCGGGCTGGTGGGCATGCGGCGCTATGCGATCGTCCTGATCCTCGTCGTCGCGGCCCTCGTCACCCCGCCCGACGTCATGTCGCAGCTCATCCTCTTCGCCGCGATCTACCCGCTCTACGAAATCTCCATCCTCCTCATCCGCCGCATCGAAAAGCAGCGCGAGGCGCAGATGCGCGCCGATGGCACCTGGGTTGATGACGAGGAAGACGAGGACACGACCAAGGCATGACCGAGGACGCCCTCACCCGCATCGCCGCCGCGCTGGAGCGGATGGCCCCCGCGCCCATGCCCGCCCCCGATTTCGTGGCCGAGGCCTTTGTCTGGCACACCGCGCCCGACCGGCTGGAACCCGTGGCGCGGGTGTCGCGCGTGGACCTGTCGCTGCTCGTGGGCGTGAACCGCTCGCGCGACACGCTTCTGGAAAACACCCGCCACTTCGCCGCGGGCCTGCCCGCCAACAACGCCCTTCTCTGGGGCGCGCGCGGGATGGGGAAATCCTCGCTGGTCAAGGCCGTGCACGCCGCCGTCCGGGCGGAGGGGCACGACCTCAAGATCGTCGAACTCAGCCGCGAGGATCTGCCCTCCGTCACCCGCCTTTTGGCCCATCTGCGCGCCGCCCCCCACCTGCGCTTCGTCCTCTTCTGTGACGACCTGTCCTTCAGCCATGACGACCAGCATTACAAAAGCCTGAAGGCCGTGCTGGACGGCGGCATCGAAGGGCGGCCCGAGAATGTGCTTTTCTACGCCACCTCGAACCGCCGCCACCTCATGCCGCGCGACATGATCGAAAACGAACGCTCCACCGCCATCACCCCGTCCGAGGCGGTGGAGGAAAAGGTCTCGCTCTCCGATCGTTTCGGCCTCTGGCTGGGCTTCCATCCCTGCTCGCAGGACGAGTATCTCGACATGATCCGCGGCTATTGCGCCGCCCATGGCATGACGGTTCCCGAAGACCGCCTCTATGCCGAGGCGGTGGAATGGCAGGCCACACGCGGCTCCCGCTCCGGCCGCGTGGCGTGGCAATTCTTCTGCGACCTAGCGGCGCGGGAAGGCGTGCGCATCGGCTGACCCCTTGCACAGAAGGGGGGGCATGCCCTATCTCCGCAACTTCCCGTTGATCCACAGGACAAAATGCTTACCGAAATCCTCATCGTTCTCGGCCTGATCCTTCTGAACGGTGTTCTTGCGATGTCCGAACTGGCCATCGTCTCGGCCCGCCCCGCCCGCCTAAAGCCGTTGGAGGCGAAGTCGCGCGGCGCGGCCACCGCTTTGCGCCTTGCCGAAGATCCGGGCCGGTTCCTCTCCACCGTCCAGATCGGCATCACCATGGTCGGCGTGCTGTCGGGTGCCTTCTCAGGCGCCACACTCGGTGCGCGGCTGTCGGGCTGGCTGACGGGGCAGGGGGTGGATCCCGAACTCGCCATCACGCTCGGCGTCGGCGGCGTGGTCATCGTGCTGACCTATCTCTCGCTCATCGTGGGCGAACTGGTGCCCAAGCAACTCGCCCTCCGCAACCCCGAGGCGGTGGCGATCCGCGTCGCCCCGGCCATGCGCATCCTGTCGATCGTCGCCGCCCCCATCGTCTGGTTCCTTGACCGCTCCGGCAAGGCGATCCTTTGGCTGATCGGCGCGCGCGGCGACGGTGGCGCAAAGGTGACCGAGGAAGAAGTGCACAGCCTGCTCACCGAGGCGCATCAGGAAGGCATCATCGAAGAAGAAGAGCGTGAGATGCTCGCCGGCGTTATGCGCCTCGCCGACCGTTCCGCCCGCGCCCTGATGACCCCCCGGCACGAGGTGCAGATGCTCGACATCACCGCCTCTCCCGCCGAAACCGTCGCCGCCATCCGCCGCATCGCCCGCCCCCGCATGCCCGTCCAGAACCCCGAAACGGGCGAGGTTCTGGGCATCATCCTGCTGTCCGATGCCTTCGACGCCCTCTCGCGCAAACAGTCGCTCGACCCCGCGCGCCTCCTGCGCGAGGTGCCGGTCGTGTCGGACATGACCGATGCGCTGGATGTGATGGAGATCCTGCAAGGCTCGGCCCATCACCTTGCCCTCGTCTATGACGAATACGGCCATTTCGAAGGCATCATCACCTCGGGCGATATCCTCGAGGCGATCACCGGCACCATCGCCACCCAGACCGAGGCGGAACCCGCCTTGGTGGAGCGTGAGGATGGCAGCCTCCTCGTCTCGGGCTGGATGCCCGCCGACGAATTCCTCGACCGCGTCAGCCTGCCGCGCGATCTGGCGGGGGGTTATGAAACCGTGGCGGGACTGGTGCTGAACCTCTTCGGGCGCATGCCGAACCTCGGCGAAAGCATGGCCGCCGAAGGCTGGCGCTTCGAGGTGATCGATTTCGACGACCGCCGCATCGACAAGGTGCTGGTCAGCCGTCAGGCCTAGGCCGGGGCGGGGCCGTGCGGCCCCGTCCGCAGGTCACTTCAGGAAGGGCATCGGATCGGTGCTCGCCGCACCCCGCCGCACCTCGAAATGCAGGAAGGACGGGTTGCCCGACCGCACATTGGCGATGGTCTGCCCCTTGGTCACGCGGTCGCCCTTCTTCACGGTCGTCCCCGCCACCCCGGCATAAACCGTCAGCAGCCCCCCCTCATGCCGGATCACGATGATCGGCGTCTGCGCCGTGTCCTGCGTGATGGCCGCCACTGTGCCCGCCGCTGCCGCCTTCACCGGCGTGCCCGCCGGGGCGGCGATGTCGATTCCCTCGTTCTTCGGCGGCGCGTAGCCGCGGATGATGTTGCCCGCCACCGGCATGGCGAATTGCGCGGCCGAAGCAGCGGTCCGCTGTTCCCCGAGATCAGGTGAGGCCGGGCGATCCTGCGCCGCCTGCGCGGCGGGTTTCGTCTCTTCGTCCGGCAGGGGCTGCGCAGCCGAAGGCGGCGGTGGCGTGGGCGACCCCTGTCCCGGCGCGGTGACCACCTCCACCGGCTTTTCCGGCGGCGCGCCCGACGGCGTCGGGATCATCAGATACTGCCCTTCGCGCACCGCAAGGTCCGGGCCCAGCCCGTTCCAGTCGGCCAGCGCCCGGGCCGAAACATTGTAGCTCCGCGCAATGGAGAAGGCGGTTTCCCCGCGCTTCACCTGATGCCGTGTCGGGGCCATCGCGCCAAGCGCACCATCATTCGGGGCTGCCGCCGCCGGGGCCGAGGCCGGGGCCGGGCTGCTCTGCACCCGGTCCAGCGCCGTCGTGGCGATAGAGGTCACGCTCACCGCACCTGCCGTGGGCAAGGGGGCCGCCGCCACCGTGCCGCCGCCGATCACACCGCCCGCGCCGCCCCCGGCGCCCGCCGCCGCCACGCGGCGGGGCAGGGCCAGCACCTCGCCCTCGCGCAAAGGCGCATTGGGCTGGATCGCATTGTACCCCGCCAGTTCCGCCGGGCTCAGGCCCACCCGCGCCGCGACGCTACCCACGGTATCGCCGCGCCGCGCCACGGCCACCTGATAGCCGGGATAGCTGATCACGCCATTCGCATCCGGGCTGGGCCGCGCCGCCGTCGCTTGCCGCGCCGCCTCGGTGGTGTCGAGCGTGTTCGCCCCCCCGCGGAAATCCCAATCCAGATCGTTCAGCATGCCGGGTTGTCCGCCCGTGCAGGCCCCAAGCGCCAGAAGGACGGTGGTCAGTCCGATGGCGCGCAGCCCTTTGGATGCCGTGGTCATGCTCTGCCTTGCCTCTCTGCCTGTCCGGGTTGCTGCCCCGGAACCGTTCTGTTCAGTCCGTCCCCAGCCCCTCGACCAGTGGCACAAAGCGCACCTGCCGAAGTTCGTCATAGTCGAAACCTGTCTCGGTGCGCGTCACCTTGATCAGGCTCTGCACCGCATCCGACTGCCCGACGGGCAGCACCATGATACCCCCGGTTTTCAATTGCGCCAATAGGGGGCCGGGCGGGTCTTCCGCCGCTGCCGTCACGATGATGCGATCAAAAGGCGCCTGATCGGGCAGGCCGAAACTGCCATCCCCCGCAATCGCCGTGATATTGGTCAGATCGAGCGCCCGGAAAATCCCCTCCGCCTCGCGCACCAGCCGCCGATGACGGTCCACCGTATAGACGCGCCGCGCCAGCTGGCTCAGGATCGCGGCCTGATAGCCCGACCCCGTGCCCACCTCCAGCACCTTGTCGCGCGGCTGCACGGCCAGCGCCTGCGTCATGATCCCCACGATGCTGGGCTGGCTGATGGTCTGACCACAGGCGATGGGCAGCGGCATGTCCTCATAAGCGCGTTCGGCAAAAAGCCCGCGCACGAACAGCCCGCGGTCAATGGTCTCCATCGCCGACAGCACGCGCAGGTCGGTCACGCCGCGTGACCGCAGGGCATAAAGAAACCGCATCTTGCGTTCGGCGGCGGACCCGTGTTCGTCGAAGTCCGCGCCCCCCGTCATGCCAGCCGCGCCTCCAACTCCGCCAAAAGGTCATGCGCCGTCAGGTCCGCCCGCATCGGCGTGACCGAGACATAGCCCTCAAGGTTCACCGCCGCATCCGTGCCGGGCAGGGTGGGCGTCTGCTGCGGCCCGCCCTTGATCCACAGATAGCGCCGCCCCGTGGGAGAGATTTGCGCCTCCGCACTAAAGGACGTGTCGCGCCGGAACCCCTGTGCCGCCACCTTCACGCCCTTCACACGCGCAGCTGGCAAAGGCGGGAAATTCACATTGTAGAAGACGCGATAATCATCCTGCGTCCAAAGCCCCCGCTCCAGCAGCGCCTTGATCACCGAAAGCCCATGCTGCCGCGCCGCCTCGAAAGGATCGGACAGCCCGTCCATCTCAGGCCCAAAGAACTGCGACAGGGCGATGGCCGGGATGCCCTGCAGCGCCGCCTCCATCGCGCCGCCAATCGTGCCGGAATACAGCACGTTCTCGGCGGCATTGTTGCCCCGGTTCACCCCCGACAGCACCAGATCGGGCCGCGCGCCCTGCAGCACGTCGTAGATCCCCGCCAGCACGCAATCCGCCGGGCTGCCCTCGGCGGCATAGCGGCGCGGGCCCAGCTTGGCGATCATCGTGGGATGGGTATAGCTGATGCAATGCCCCACCCCCGACTGTTCAAAAGCCGGGGCGACGGTCCAGACCTCGCCCTCCGGTCCCGCAAGGGCGTTGGCGATCTCGGTCAGCACCTCAAGCCCGGGGGCGTTGATGCCGTCGTCATTGGTGATCAGGATGCGCATGCTCTGCCTTCGTCTGCTTGACCCTGATTAGATCAGGGCAGGCAGGGCGACAAGGCGAAGCGGCCCTTCCGCAGCATCACGCAAGAAAGGCGTGACCTGCATGCTGCATCACCGGACGTCTTTCTGGGGAAAGGGCAGGGCAGGCTGCGGCGGTCACTCCGCCGCCACCACCGGCACGGAGGACGACAAAAAGAATCCCTCCGGCGCGAACATCACGCCGAGGATGGCCAGATAGACGATCAGGAACAGGGAAATGGCCCCAAGGGACGCCGCCTTCACAGGGCGGTGGATGCCGGGGCGGGCAATCGGCAAGGTCCTGGGCATGGGCAGCGCTCCTCCGAGTCGATTCCCCCATACTTTACGCCATCACGCATTGTTTCTGGTTCTGAAATTTGGCGGAGAAGTGGAACATCCTTCCCCTGCGCGGCGCTTTGCCGGAAAACGTCCCGGCCTGCGCGGCTTCTCGCGCGTGCAGCGAAATTTCCTTCCCCCACGCCATGCCGCAGCGCAGCGTGGCGAAAACCTGCCCGCGAAAGCCCATCCCTGCGCAACACACCGCCGAAATGCAAAAGGGGGCACCCGCAGGCGCCCCCTTCAAAGCCGTGCCGACAGGATCAATCCTTCGAGCGTTCCACATAGGTCAGGTCGGCGGTGTTGATGATGATCCGCGTCCCCGCCCCGATATGCGGCGGCACCATCACGCGCAGCCCGTTGGAACAGATCGCGGGCTTGTAGGACGACGACGCCGTCTGCCCCTTCACCACCGGTTCCGTCTCGGTGATCTCCACCACCACCTTCTGCGGCAGGGTCATGGCAATCGGCACGCCTTCGAAGGTCTGCAGATAGACCTTCATCCCGTCGGTCAGGAAGACCTTGTCATCCCCCACCATCTCGGGTGCGGCCACCACCTGCTCATAGGTGCTCGGCTCCATGAAATGGAAGCCTTCGCCGTCTTCATACAGGAAGTCATATTCCCGCTCGTCCACCGTGGCCTTTTCCACCATCTCGGTGGTGCGCCAGCGTTCCGACACCTTCACCCCGTCCGAGATGCGGCGCATGTCGACGCTGGTCGTGGGCGTGCCCTTGCCGGGATGGAAGTTCTCGGCCTTGAGCACGACATAAAGCCGGCCGTCCATGTCGACGACGTTCCCCTTGCGGAGCGATGAGGCGATGACTTTCACGGGTCTTTTCCTTGCGGTTTCGGATGGTCCCGCTTAATCCGGCGGGCGATTGGCGCTGCACCTAGCGCATCTTCCGCCAAATCTCAAACCGAAAGCGCCATCGCCCGTGACCCCGCGCCCTGACAGCCCTTCACAGACGCCGTGGTGGCATCCCGACCGCCATCAGGACCGCCGCCCCCTTCTGCTCGCCCGCAACCGCATCCAAGCGGCCCTGCGCGGCTGGTTCGCGGATCAGGGCTTCACCGAGGTCGATCCCGCCGCCCTCCAGATCAGCCCGGGCAACGAGGCGCATCTGCACGCTTTCGCCACCGACGCTCTCTCTCAGGAAGGGACGGCACGGCGGATGTATCTGCACACCTCGCCCGAATTCGCGATGAAGAAACTCCTCGCCGCGGGCGAGACGCGCATCGCCGCCTTCGCCCATGTCTGGCGCAACCGCGAACGCGGCCCCCTCCACAGCCCGGAATTCACCATGCTGGAATGGTATCGCGCGGGCGAGGATTACGCCATCCTGATGGAAGACACCGTCACCTTCCTCCGCCTCGCAGCACAGACCACAGGCACGCCCCTCCTGCGCTTCCGCGACCGGACCTGCGATCCCTTCGTCCCGTGCGAGCGTCTTTCGGTGGCCGAGGCCTTCTCTCGCCACGCCCATCTCGACCTCCTTGCCACCATCCGGCCCGACGGCACACCCGACCGCGACGCGCTGGCCGCGCAGATGGCAGGGCAGGGGATGCAGGTCTCCCCCGATGACACCTGGTCGGACCTGCTGTCCAAGGTCCTCGTCACCAAGGTCGAACCCCATCTCGGCCTTGGCCGCATCACCGTCCTTGACCGCTACCCTGCAGCCGAGGCCGCGCTGGCCCGCACCTGCGCCGACAACCCGCGCGAGGCGGAACGGTTCGAGGTCTATGCCTGCGGCGTCGAGCTTGCCAACGGCTTCGGCGAACTCACCAACCCCGAAGAACAGCGCCGCCGCTTCGGGATCGAGATGGATGAAAAGCACCGCGTCTATGGCGAACGCTATCCGTTGGACGAGGATTTCCTTGCAGCCCTCGCCCATATGCCGCCCGCCTCCGGCATCGCGCTGGGCTTCGACCGGCTGGTGATGCTCGCCACCGGGGCGCCGCGCATCGACGATGTGATCTGGGCGCCCGTCGCCGGGTGAATCACCCGCAACCGGCCTGACTCACGCGCATCAAGCGGAAATCCCTGCATTTTCCCGCCCTGCGCGACAATCCGCCTTCGATGCCCGTATTGGTTCACCCCACGAAATCAAGGCCCTGCGACTGCCTCGCAGGTCCCGGAAAAGCCTCATAAACCAAAGTTTATGGGCGATAAACGCAGTTAGCAAACCCGGCCCAAACGGCCCGAATCCGCCCGTCCCCCCGCTTGCTCGACTCACAAAACCCCCGCACCTTTCGTGGCATGGCGGTTGCGGCGACAGTTTCTTGGAGGGGGCTTCCGTGATCGCCTAACCCTTTCCCCCCGGATCAGACCGGACCCCGATGCCCAGGCAACAGGAAATCGACGTGACAGCTTATCGCCCCGCCGCTTCCGATCGGCCCAAGATCCTTGTCGTGGATGATGACGCGATCAATCGCCTCGTTGCCCGCGTCCTGATCGAGGCCCGCGGCTACGAAGTGCTGGAAGCCGAGGATGGCGAATCCGCCCTCCTGACCTTTGCGGCCACCGCCGACATCGGCCTGATCCTCATGGATCTGGAAATGCCCGGCATGGATGGCCTGGCCGCCACCCGCGCCCTGCGCGGCGGATCGCGGCGTGGCGCGACCGTGCCGATCGTCGCCCTCACGCGGCATATCGACGACGAGTCGCGCCGCAGCTGTTTTGACGCGGGGATGAACGGCTTCCTGCCGAAGCCCATCTCCTCCACCGGAATCGAAAGCATCGTCTGCCTCGTCGGACATGGCGCATCTCGCGCTCACGCCTGACAGCGTGCCGACATACTCAAGGCCCGGTCACCGCTCAGCATGGTGATCGGGTCTTTTTTCTTTCCCAGCCCCCGCAATCGCCCCCGCAAAGGGATTGATTGACGTACCTCATTCGTCACCGGATAAAGGACGGACCGCGCCGCAGGGCGGGGGATGGGAAGCAGGCATGACCAGACCGACGGTGAATGACATCGCACGCGAAGCAGGCGTCAGCCTTGCCACCGTGGACCGTGTGCTGAACGCCCGCCCCGGCGTGCGCGAAAAGACCATCTCTGCCGTCAATGACGCCATCGCGCGGCTCGGCTATGTCCGCGACCTCGCCGCCGCCAACCTCGCGCGCAGCCGATCCTACCGCATGGTCGTGCTTCTGCCCGACAGCGACAGCCAATTCGTCTCCACCCTCGCCGCCGCGCTGGACGAGGCCGCCACCCTCGCCGCCGCCACCCGGACCGAGATGCGCCTGCACCGCTATCCGCCCGAGGACATGCATGTGCTGGCCGCCGCCCTCGCCGCCCTTGATCCCGATGAGGTGGCGGGCGTGGCCCTCATGGCCCCCGAAACCCCCGTTGTCCGCGATGCGGTGCGCGCCCTTCATGCGCGCGGCATCCCCGTCGTGGCACTGGCCTCCGATCTGCCCAACACGGCCCGCGATCATTTCGTCGGCATCGACAGCCATGCCGCAGGCCGCACGGCAGGCGTCCTCATGGGCCGCTTCTGCCGGGGCCTGACGGGCCGCATCCTCGTTCTGGCAGAATCCATGCTCCTGCGCGACAGCATTGAACGCCGCCGCGGGTTCGACGAGGTGATCCAGACCGATTTCCCGGCCCTCGACGTGCTGCCCACACTGGAAACCCATGGCGCGCCCGAACTCCTGCACCGCCTTGCGGGCGACAGGCTCGCTGCCACACCCGATATCCGTGGCATCTACCTGCTCGGCTCCGGCCATCGCGCGTTGGCGGCACTCTTGCGCGAAAGGGGGCTGTTGGGCCACTTCGTGGTCATCGGTCACGAACTCACCCCCCATACCCGCGCCGCGCTTCTTGCGGGGCATCTCGATGCCGTCATCGCCCAGAATCCCGGCCATCTCGCCCGCTCCGCCTTGCGCGTGCTGCGCGCCAAGGCCGACCGGCAGCCCATCGACGAAGGGCAGGAACGCCTGCGGATCGAGGTGGTGATCCGCGAAAATCTACCGCCCGACAGCGCCGAACCCACGCCGCGCGGCCTGTCCTGACCCCTTCTTTTCAGGGTAGGGCAGGGCCTCCATGGCCCGCTCCCGCGCTGGCGGGTCAAGAAATGAGGAACGTACCTCAAAAACCAGTGGACAGACTCACCCACCCCGCCTATCTTCACGTTCACAGAAGGTCCGGGGGCGCATTCGCCCGAACGGGCACGCGGAAACACCGCGAGAGGATCGCGGACATGAAGACGCGACGCTGACGTCATTCGACTGAACCGGGAGGAATGAGACATGAAGATCAGACTTATGGCCGCCGTATCGGCGGCCGCGCTGTCGGCTGCGACCATGGCGCAAGCTCAGGGCGGGGAACTGACCCTGTGCTGGGCAGCCTGGGACCCCGCCAACGCGCTGGTGGAGCTTTCCAAGGATTTCGAAGCCCAGTCGGGCATTAAGATGAACTTCGAGTTTGTGCCGTGGCCGAACTTCGCCGACCGCATGCTGAACGAACTGAACTCCGGCGGGCAGCTCTGCGACCTCCTGATCGGTGACAGCCAGTGGATCGGCGGCGCCGCCGAAAACGGCTGGTATGTGAAGATGAACGACTTCTTCGATGCCGAAGGCATCAGCATGGACGACTTCGCCCCCGCCACCGTCTACGCTTATTCGACCTGGCCCAAGGGCACGCCGAACTACTACGCCCTGCCCGCCATGGGCGACGCCAACGGCTGGTTCTACCGCAAGGACTGGTTCGCCCGTCCCGAAATTCAGGCCGAATTCAAGGAAAAGTACGGCCGCGACCTCGCCGAACCGCAGACCCAAAAGGAACTCCTCGAAATCGCGCAGTTCTTCCAAGGGCGCGAGATTGACGGCAAGACGGTCTACGGCGCCTCGATCTTCACCGAACGCGGCTCGGAAGGCATCACCATGGGCGCGACCGGCGCGCTCTATGCTTGGGGCTTCAAGTACGAAAACACCCCCGGCAGCTATGACATGCAAGGGGCCGTGAACTCGCCCGAGGCGGTCGAGGCGCTGGAATTCTACAAGGAACTCTACAAGACCGGCACACCTCCGGGCTATGACAACGCCTATATGGAACAGTCGCTCGACGCCTTCAAATCGGGGCAGGTGGCGATGGCGATGAACTGGTTCGCCTTCTTCCCCGGCCTCTATGCCGATCCCAACACCGGGGGCGACAAGATCGACTTCTTCGTGAACCCGGCGCAGAACGTCGCGGCCTCCACGCTGGGCGGTCAGGGCATCTCGGTCGTCGCCAATACCGACAACATGGATGGCGCGCTGGCCTATGTGAAATGGTTCGCCAACCCCGACGTGCAGAAGAAGTGGTGGTCGATGGGCGGCTATTCCTGCCACAAGGCCGTGCTGGAAGACCCGAACTTCGTCAACACCGCACCCTTCGCAGGCGACTTCCTGCAGGCGATGGGCGGGGTTCAGGACTTCTGGCAGGAACCGGCCTATGCCCAGCTGCTGCTGGCCATGCAGGAACGGCTCCATAACTTCGTCGTCGCCGATCAGGGCACCGCGCAAGAGGCGCTGGATGGCCTGATCGCGGATTGGACCGAAGTCTTCGAAGACGAAGGCAAGCTCTGATCCGATCCCGGTTCCCGCGCCCGCCCGGCTCAGGGCGGCGCTGGGCCTCACCCAGATCGCACGCCACCCCCTTCCCGTCCGGGGAGGGGGCAGGGTGAGGGGGCCTCCGCCCCCTCCCGCCCCTACGGGACCATGCCATGACCGACCCGATCACCGCCGCCGCCCGCGCCACGCCCGCGCCCGTCGCCCGCCGCATCCGCGGCCTGTCCGACCGTGCCATCGCCTGGCTTTTCGTGGCGCCCACCATCTTTCTCTTGCTGGCGATCAACATCTTCCCGCTGATCTGGACGATCCGGCTCTCCTTCACCAATTACGCCGCCAACCGCCCCAACCGCGAGGTGGAATGGGTCGGCCTGCGCAATTACGAACGCATCCTCACCGATGACGGCATCTGGGCCAACATGCAGACCACGGCCCATTTCCTGCTCTGGACGCTGTTCTTTCAGGTGGTGATCGGCTTCACCCTCGCTTGGCTCATCAACCGCAAGTTCAAGGGCAACGATCTGCTGACGACGCTGATCGTGCTGCCCATGATGCTCTCGCCCGCCGTGGTGGGCAATTTCTGGACCTTCCTCTACCAGCCGCAGATCGGCCTCGTGAATTATGTGGTGGAACTGGTCTCGGGCATCCCCGCCTCCTCCTTCTCGATGCTCGGCCCCGGCGGCTATGCGCCTTGGTCCATCATCATCGTCGACACATGGATGTGGACGCCCTTCGTCATGCTGATCTGCCTCGCGGGCCTGCGCTCCATCCCCGATTACATCTACGAGGCGGCAGAGATCGACCGCGCCTCCAAATGGCGGCAGTTCTGGACGATCACCGTCCCCATGGTGCTGCCCTTCCTGATGCTCGCCGTCCTCTTCCGGGGGATCGAGAATTTCAAGATGTTCGACATGGTCGTCCTCCTCACCGGCGGCGGCCCCGGCAACGAAACGCTGCTCGCCTCCATCGACCTCAAGCGGGAAGCGTTCGAGAAATGGCGCACCGGCTATTCCTCGGCCTATGCGATCATCCTCTTCGTCACGGTCTTCGGCCTTGCCTCCATCTACGTGAAGGCCCTGAACAAGGTTAAGGAAAGATGAGCGCCTATTCCGTCACCGAACCCACCGGCCGGTCAAAGCTCGTCGCGGGCGCCCTTGTCATGCTCTACACGATCGTGACCCTGCTGCCCCTCGTCTGGATCATCTCGACCGGCTTCAAATCGGGCCCGGATTCCATTTCCTACCCGCCCAAGGTGCTGTTCGAACCCTCGCTCGAAGGCTATGTGAACCTCTTCACCACCCGCACCCGCGTCGCAGCGGAAGAGTTCGAGAACCTCCCCCCCGCCGATACATGGTATGATCAGATCGTCCGCGATCAGGGCATGGTCATCGCGGGGCCAAGCCGCTTTGGCGAACGCTTCCTGAACTCCGTCATCATCGGCTTCGGCTCGACCTTCCTGTCGATCTTCCTCGGCACGCTGGCGGCCTATGCCTTCTCGCGCTTCAAGGTGCCGCTTAAGGATGACCTTCTCTTCTTCATCCTCTCCACCCGCATGATGCCGCCCATCGCCGTCGCCATCCCGATCTACCTGATGTACCGGGAACTGGGGCTTTCAGACACGCATCTGGGAATGATCCTGCTCTATACGGCGGTGAACATCTCGCTCGCCGTCTGGCTTCTGAAGGGCTTCATCGACGAAATTCCGCGCGAATACGAAGAGGCGGCGCTGATCGACGGCTACACGCGCTTTCAGGCCTTCCGTAAAGTGGTGCTGCCGCAGGCCGCCACTGGCATCGCCTCCACCGCCATCTTCTGCCTCATCTTCGCGTGGAATGAATATGCCTTCGCGGTGCTCCTCACCTCCGGCACCGCCCAGACCGCGCCGCCCTTCATCCCCACGATCATCGGCGTGGGCGGGCAGGACTGGCCCGCCGTCGCTGCCGGGGCCACGATCTTCCTTCTGCCTGTGATGATCTTCACCATCCTTCTGCGCAAACACCTCCTGCGCGGGATCACCTTCGGAGCGGTCCGCAAATGATGTCCTTCCTCACCGGCCTTCTGCGCCTGCGCCGCCGCCCGTGGGAGATGCTCGCCACGATCCTGATCGGCCTTGGCGTCTTCATGCTGATGCAGCCCTTCGCACTGGCGCTCTTCACATGGAGTTTCCTCGTCACCCTCGCAGGCACGGTGATGTTCATCATCGTCTCGCATTTCCCGGACTAGGCCCGATGCTGGAAAAGCTCTCCCCCATCCTGCCCGCCCGCGACATTGCGGGAACCGAGTCCTTCTGGTCCCGCCTCGGCTTCGAAACGGATTACCTAGACGATGAATACCTCCTGATGAAACGCGACGGGGCCGAGGTGCATTTCTTCCACCACGCCGCGCTCGACCCCGCGCAGAACGACCACGGCGCCTACCTGCGCCCTGCCGATGTCGACGCGCTTGATACCGAATGGGCCGCCCTCGGCCTGCCCACCAGCGGCATCCCTCGGCTGATGCGCGCCGAAGACAAACCTTGGGGCATGCGCGAGCTTGCCCTGATCGACCCCAACGGCAGCCTCATCCGCGCCGGACAGGAGCTTCCCCTTGGCTGAGATCGTCATCCGCAACCTGCGCAAGGAATTCGGCAGCTTCACCGCCGTGCAGCAGTCCTCCTTCACCATCGCCGATGGCGAGTTCTTCATGCTGCTCGGCCCCTCCGGCTGCGGCAAGACCACCACGCTGCGCATGATCGCGGGTCTCGAACTCCCCACCTCGGGCCAGATTCTGATCGACGGCGAAGATGTCAGCCAGCGCCCCGCCTCGCAGCGCGACATCGCCATGGTCTTCCAGATGTTCGCCCTCTATCCGCATATGAACGTGCGGAAAAACATCGCCTATCCCCTCGTCAGCCAAGGCGTTGCGCGGGACGAGGTGAAGCGGCGCGTCGAAGAAGTCGCCCGCATCCTGCGCATCGAACATCTGCTCGACAAAGGGGTCGGCGGCCTCTCGGGCGGCGACCGTCAGCGCGTAGCACTGGGTCGCGCCATCGTCCGCCGCCCCAAGGCCTTCATGATGGACGAACCCTTGGGCGCGCTCGACGCCGAATTCCGCGAGTTGATGGCCGAAGAGCTTCGCGCGCTCCACGACCGCATGGGGGCCACCACCGTCTATGTCACCCATGACCAGCTAGAGGCGATGCAGATGGGCGACAAGATCGTGGTGATGAACCATGGCGTGGTGGAACAGTTCGGCACGCCGCAGGACATCTACGATCACCCCGCCACCCTCTTCGTGGCCGATTTCATCGGCAGCCCCGCGATGAACTTCCTGCGCTTTGACGGGTCCTTCCGCGCGGGCGACACCTCCGTGTCGCTGGACGGCATCGCCATCGCCACCCCCGAACTCATGGCCGAGGCCGCGCCGCGCCCTCTGGTGCTGGGCGTGCGCCCCGAACATGTGACGCTCTCGGACGCAAGTCCCTATCGCGCCCGGGTGGAGGCGACGGAATATCTCGGCACCACCCAGATCGTGACGCTCTCCACCGCGCATGGTTCCGTTAAGGCCCGCATCCCCTCCGGCCATGTCGCCAGACCCGGCGAAACCGTGGGCCTGTCCTTCACATCGCGCAGCCTGTCGCTCTTCGATGCCGCCACGGGCCGCGCCTTCCGCACGGCCACCAATGCGGGGGTGCATCATGGCTGACGTCGTCCTCTCCGGCCTGACCAAGTCCTTCGGCACCACCCGCGCGCTCTCGGACATGACGATGACCATCGCAGATGGGTCCTTCGTCGTCCTCCTTGGCCCCACCGGGGCGGGCAAGACCACCACGCTCCGCCTCATCGCGGGTCTGGACCGCCCCGATGCCGGCGACATCAGCATCGACGGCCGCTCCGTCCTGTCCGACACGCCCGCGCAGCGCGACGTGGCGATGGTCTTCCAGCAATACTCGCTCTACCCCCATCTCACGGTGCGCGAGAACCTTGCCTTCCCCCTCCGTTCGCCCGTCCTCAACTGGTCGGAACCCGACATCGCCCGCAAGATCGGCGAAGTGGCCGAGGTGCTGCGCATCTCCCACAAGCTCGACAACAAGGCGACGCAGCTTTCGGGCGGCGAGATGCAGCGCGTCTCCATCGGCCGCGCCCTCGTCCGCAGCCCGCGCATCTACCTGATGGATGAGCCGCTCTCCTCGCTCGACGCCAAACTCCGCGCCGACCTGCGGATCGAACTCAAGCGCATCCATGCCGAACTCGGCGCGACCTTCCTCTACGTCACCCATGACCAGATCGAGGCGATGACCATGGCCTCCCATGTCGGTGTGCTGGATCAGGGCAGGCTCGTGCAATTCGGCACCCCCCGCGACATCTACGAAAACCCCGTCAGCACCTATGTCGCCAGCCGCCTCGGCCAGCCCCGCATCAACCTCCTGCCCGCCGATGCCTTCGGCAAGGCCCCGGCGGGCGCAGTCCAGATCGGTCTGCGCCCCGAACATGTGATCCTCGGCGAAGGCCAGCCCGCCACCGTCCGGCGGGTGGAACATCTGGGCGACCAGACCCGCCTCCACCTGACCATGGGCGTGCATGAGATCGTCACGCTGGCCGATCCCCACACCACCCTCGCCCCCGGCGATGCCGTGGCCATCCGCCCCGAAACCCCGCTCTGGTTCGATGCCAGCGGCAACCGCATCTGATGGAAGGAGACCGCGATGAAGCAGTTCATGAACAGCAAGGAAACGCTGGTCACCGAGGCGCTGGATGGCCTGATCCGCGCCTCCAACGGGCGGTTGGCGCGTCTCGACGGCTATCCCCATATCAAGGTCGCCGTCCGCGCCGACTGGGACCGCACCAAGGTCGCGCTCGTCTCCGGCGGCGGGTCGGGCCATGAACCCAGCCATGCGGGCTTCGTGGGGCAGGGGATGTTGACCGCCGCCGTCTGCGGCGATGTCTTCGCCTCGCCTTCGGTGGATGCCGTCCTCGCGGGCATCCTTGCCGTCACCGGCAAGGCGGGCTGCCTCCTGATCGTGAAAAACTACACCGGTGACCGCCTCAACTTCGGCCTCGCCGCCGAACGCGCCCGCGCTTTCGGCCTCAAGGTCTCCATGGTGATCGTCGATGACGACGTGGCGCTGCCCGATCTGCCGCAGGCGCGCGGCGTGGCCGGAACCCTTTTCGTGCACAAGATCGCCGGTGCCATGGCCGAGGCCGGGGCCGATCTCGACACCATCACCGCCGCCGCCCATCGCATCATCGACGGGGCCATCTCCATCGGCATGTCGCTCGACACCTGCACCGTGCCGGGATCGCCCAAGGAAAACCGTATCCGCGCGGGCAAGGCCGAACTCGGCCTCGGCATTCACGGCGAGGCGGGGGTGGAGCAGGTGGATTTCTCCGGTGCCCGCGCCGCCATGGCCATGGTGGTGGATCGCCTGCTGCCGCATGTCGGGCAGGGGGACCACGCCGCCCTCCTGAACAATCTTGGTGCCACCACGCCCCTAGAGATGTCGGTGCTGGCCGAAGAACTCGCCCGTTCCCCCTTGGGCGCAAAGGTCAAATGGCTGATCGGTCCCGCGCCGCTGATGACGTCGCTCGACATGCACGGCTTTTCCGTCTCGCTCCTCCCCGTCACGGAGGAAGAGGTCGCGCATCTCGCCGCCCCCGTCGCGCCCCCGGCATGGCCCGGCCTTTCGACGCTGGCCCCTGTGGCGCTGCGGCCCTTGCCAGATGGCCTCGCGCCCATTCAGCCCGTGCCTTCCGCCCATTCCGGCCACCGCGCGCTGCTCGACCGCTGCTGCGCCGCGCTGATCGCCTGCGAAAGGGACCTCAACGCACTGGATGCCAAGTCGGGCGATGGCGATACCGGCTCCACCCTCGCCGGGGCCGCCCGCGCCCTGCAATCGGCGCTGGACCGTCTGCCCTTGGCCGATGCGACGCAGCTTTACCGCGCCATCGGGGTGGAACTGTCGCAGACGATGGGCGGCTCCTCGGGCGTGCTGCTCGCCATCTTCTTTGCCGCAGCAGGTGATGCCTCGGCCAGTGGCCGCGACTGGATCGGTGCGCTCTCGGCGGGTCTCGACCGGGTGATGCAAGTGGGGGGGGCCGCCCCCGGCCACCGCACCATGATCGACGCGCTGGCCCCGGCTTTGGCCGCCCTGCCATATGGCATCGCCGCCGCCGCTGCCGCTGCCCGTGCGGGCGCCGATGCCACGGCGGGCATGACCCGCGCCAAGGCAGGCCGCGCCTCTTACCTCACTGCCGACAAGCTTGCCGGGTTCAACGACCCCGGCGCCGAAGGCGTGGCGCGGCTTTTCGAGACGTTGGCCAACGTTTGATCCCGCACAGTCCCTTGCCCTGATCGGCAGGGGGCCGGGCGTAGGGCCATAGGGTGCGGGGTCCACCCCACCACGCTGCGCTGCCCGCGCGTGGCCGCCGCCGCAGGATGTGCGATACAGCACACCGCCCCCCGCGCGCCCCTTCCATCCCCGCCCATCCTGCCTATCTTCCCCTCATGCCCGTCGATCCCGCCACGATCTGCGTCCTTGCCAATCCCGGCGCGGGTCTCGCCAGCCGGGATGGCAGCGCGCTTGCCAACGCGATGGCTGTCTTTGGCCCCAACGTCCCCCTCCGCCGCCTGACGGATGGTGAATCCTTCGAACATGCCGTGGAACAGGCCCTCGCCGATGGCTACACCACACTTGTCGCCGCCGGGGGCGATGGCACCGTCACCGCCATTGCCCATGCGCTGACAGACCGCGCGGCCTCCCTCGGCATTCTGCCCTTGGGCACCTTCAACTTCGTTTCCCGCGGCCTCGGCCTGCCCGAAGACCCCGCCGCTGCCGCCCGCGCCATCCTCGCAGGCCACCCGCACCGCATCTCGGTCGGCGCGGTCAATGGTCAGGTCTTTCTCAACAACGTCTCCATCGGCCTCTATCCCCGCATCCTTCAGGAACGCGAGGCCGCCTATGCCCGCTACGGCCGCTTTCGCTTGCTGGCCTACTGGACCGTCCTCGTCACCCTGATCCGCGCCCAACGCGCCCCCGCCCTCACGATCGAGACGGAACACGGCACCCGCACCCTGCGCACCCCCCTCGTCTTCATCGCCCGCTCGGCCTATCAACTCGGCCGCTTCGGCCTTTCGGCGCAAGAGATCATCTCGGACGACCGCTTCGCCGTCTTCGTGGCGCTCCGCGAAAGCCGCTGGCACTTGATCAAGCTCGCCCTTCACCTCGCCACCCGCCGCCTCGTCCCCGGCACGGATGTCGAACTCTTCTCCGCCCGCCGCCTGACGATCCGCACCCCCCGCCGCCGCCCCAAAGTGGCCTTCGACGGTGAGAAACGCCGCATGCTCGCCCCCCTTACCTTCGAGATCCGCGACGACGCCCTCTCCATCATCATCCCCGATGCAGCCGACAAGACCGGCGCATGACCCGTATCGCCCATCTCTCCGATCCCCATTTCGGGACCGAACAGCCGGGTCTGCCCGAGGCACTGGCCCACCACCTCGCCACTCTCTCCCCCGACCTCATCCTGATCTCCGGCGACCTCACCCAACGCGCGCTGCCCGCGCAATACGCCACCGCCGCCCGCTTCCTCGCCACCCTCCCGGCGCCCACGCTCCTCATCCCCGGCAACCATGACGCGCCGCTCTGGAACCTGCCGCTCCGCCTGATGAACCCGTGGCGCGACTGGCATCGCGGCCTGGCCCACCCGCTTGAGGGGGAATGGCAGACCGACACCACCCTCCTCATTGCCCTGAACTCCGCCAATCCCCGCGTCTGGAAGGACGGCCGCCTTACCCGCGCGCAGCTTGACCACATCACCGCCCGCTGTGCCGCCGCAGGCCCCCGCCGCCGCCTCGTCGCCCTCCACCACCCGCCCGCGCCGCCACCGGGCGAGCCCCCCTCGCTCGACCACGCCGCCGACACCATCGCCACGCTGCAACGGGCGGGGGTGGAGATGGTGCTGTCCGGCCATCTCCACTTCACCCATGTCGCGCCGCTGACCGATGCCCCCGGCATCCTCGCCCTGCAGGCGGGCACCTGCCTCTCCACCCGCATCCGGGGCGACGGCAACGCCTTCACCCTGATCGACCTGACCGACACAGGCGCCGCCATCGCCCATCACCGGGCGGGCACTGATGGCCGCTTCCACCCCGACGCCACCGTCACTTGGCAGAAAACCCCCCAAGGCTGGCGCTAAAGCGTCACCACCATTCCCTCATCCGCCGCCCGGATCGCCGCCAGCACCATGGCCAGCGTGCCAAGGTTGTGCGCCCCCGAAGGCTCCATCCCCCCACGCCCCTCCAGCGCCGCCACGGCCTGCCGCTGAAACTCCAGCACCGACTCCTGGATCAGGTGCCAGGGCCGCGCGCCCCAGACGGGGCAATCTGGCTCCACCCCCCGCTCCTCCACCGCGCCGCCGCGATGCAGCCGCAGGCGGAACCCTTCCACCACCTCCACGGTCCCCGTATCCCCTTCCACCACCAACAGGCTCTGCGGAAAGGGGTCCGGCGACAGCTGCGAATAAAAGGAGCATTCGACCGAACTCACCACCCCCGACCTGTGCCGCAGCAGCGCCTGAAAGGCATCAAACCCCGCCACGCGCGGATTGCGCCGCTGCACCTCGCAGGACAGACGCTCCACATCCCCCATCAGATGCCGCACCATGTCAAAGAGATGCAGCCCGATATCCGTCAGCGCCAGATCGCGCACCTCGGCCAGATAGGGCTGGTTGGCATAGATGTCAGTGCCGTGCCGAAACGACAGCCGCAGCCAGCGCGGCACCCCGATCGCCCCCGCATCCAGCAGGGCCTTCACCTCGCGGATGGGCCGCTGCCAGCGGAAGTTCTCATGCACCGCCAGCATCGCGCCCGTGGCCGCACAGGCCGCCACCATCGCCCGCGCATCCTCCATCGTCTCGGCAAAGGGCTTCTGGCAGATCACCAGCCGCGCATGCCGCGCCGCCATCTCCACCAGTGCGCGATGCGACTCCACCGTCGTGGCGATATCCACGAAATCCGGGCGCAGCGCGGCCAGCACGGCCTCCGCATCTACACCCCAGCGCGGGATGCCGAAATCGCGCGCGTAAGCCTCGGCCTTTGCCGCATCCCGGTCGCAGACCGCCACGATCTCCACCCCCGGGATCTCATCCCAAGCCGCCATGTGGTTCCTCGCAAAGAACCCGCAGCCGATCAGCACCCCGCGAAACGCCATGCCCCGTCCCCCTGTTCCCTCTCCGCGCCGGGGCGGTCAGGTCGGCCAAAGGCCGGCTGACCGCCCGTTCCGGTCACGGTCTGCACCTGTCCGACCGTTCACATATCATCGACGATCACCACGCTGGCCGGGGCCAGCATCCCCCCGCCAAAGGGTGTCTCCCGCGCCTCCAGCGTCGCATTGGCGATCAGCCGGCCCTTGGCCGACCTGATCGCCACCACGGGGCCGATCTCCACCTCGACGGTTTCGCCCGCTCGCGCCGCCGCCCAAGCCATCACCCGCGCCAGATCTCCCCGCGCGCCCAAAGGCCCGTCCGCCATCGCCAAGGCCAGCGAGGCCACCCCCTCCACCGCCGCCCCCGCCAGAACGCCCACCGCGAAGGCGGCATCGAAGCCCGTCCCCTGTCGCGGATCGTCCTGCACCATGGCCAGCCGCTCTCGCCCCGGATTGGGCAGGCAGGCCGCCGCATAGGGGTTGGACCGCATCCCGATGCTGAACAGGCCCAGATGCAGCGGCTTCTCCCCCGCCAAGGCGCGGCCCGAGGCGAAAATCTCCGGCAGCGCCTCCAACGTTTCCAACACGCTCAGGTCATCGGCGGCATGCACGATGGCCGTGCCGCCCCAGGTGACGTAATCCACGCGGCCCGGGTCCGGGCGGCAGCGGTTGAACTCGGTGAAATTGGTCAGCGTGCCGCCCCCCACCGCCGCCCCCGGAAAGGCCGCCCGCAAGGGCGCGATCAGGTCCATCGGGCGCGGGCCATCGGGCCAAGGCCCCTCTGGCTGGTGGCTTTTCAGATAGGGCGCGGGCAGGGCCATCACTCGCGCGGGCCGGATCCCCACCGCTGCCAGCCGCGCGGCAAGCCCGCGCAGCGCCGCCTCCGGATCGGACCCGTCGGCCAGCACGATCTCCAGCGCATCGCCCATGCTTGCGCCGAAGCCCGCCAGCACGGCATCCGACGCATCCGCCTCCACCCGGATCAGGCGCGGCAGATCGGGCAGCGCGGGATGCCGGGGCAGGGCGGTCAGGCCCGGCTCCACCGCCATCTCCACCCTTGGCAGGCGGGCGCGGCGCGCAGCGACCCGCGCCGCCACCCTCTTGGCCCGCCCCGACAGCGTGATCTCAACCACTTGGCCCACTGGGGCATCCGGCCCCAGCGCAAAGGGCAAGGGCAGGCGCAGCGGGCGGCAATAGGTCTTGAAGCTCGCATCCGACCAGTTGCGCTGATCCTCCATCTCGAAGACCTCGCCCTGCATCGCGATCTCGACCGCGATCCCCTCCACCTCATGCGCCAGACCCGCGATGTCGAAGACCGGCTGGCTGGGCGAGATCAGCGCAGGCCAGACCGTCGCCTCCTCCGACCCGTCGGCATGGCGCACCTGCAAAGGCGCGCCCGACACGCCGCGCAGAGGATGCAGCAGGGTGAACCCCGCCCGGTTCACCGCCAAATCGGCAGGCGCCTCAAGCGCTAGCTCGGCCCGCAGCCGCGCCGCGCCGCTTTCCACCGTGACCTCCGCCCGGAACGCGCCGGTGAAGGCGACACCCCGCCCCGCGAAACGATGCAGATAGACGATGCGCCCCGGCATCTCTTCCAGCCGTTCCTCCAGCGTGTTGGTCGGATGGGTGCCCCAGTTCGCATCGCGTACGGGGTAGGATAGGCGGCGCAGCACCTCCACCCCGTCGAAGGTGACCCCCCTCAGATCGCCGTCCAGCAGCGAAAGCCGGACCGGCCCCAACGTGACGCTGCGCATCGGTCCCCCTCCATCGTGCACCCCAACTCATTATACCAGTTGCGCTTGCCCTCTCAAGCTATTGCCGAACCCTTGCGGCAGCGTGCGCTGCGTGCCCACAGTTTGCTGCACAGAATGCGGCACAACATCCGGCACAGCCGTTGTGCCACCGTCGCCCCGTCCCGTCCGGGTGCAGTCCTTGCACAACCCTTGCGGCAGCGTGCGCTCCGTGCCCACAGTTTGCTGCACAGAATGCGGCACAAAACAGGGCACAGTCGTTACAGCAGGTTCTCCGCCCAAACGGGGGTAAAGCTGATCACCGACCCGGTCGCCGGACGGTAGTCCCGCCCGTCTCCGATCAGCCCAAACAGCATCCGATTGGCCCAGTAATGGCCCACGATCACGACCTCTCCCTCGGCCTCACGCGGCAACTCGCGCAGAAAGCCCGCCACCCGCGCCGTGACCTGTGCAAGACTTTCTCCCCCATCTATGGGGGTTGTGGCATGAGCCTTCCGCAAGCTGAGGGATTGGGTCCCCTTCGGCTTGCCTTCCAGAACGCCGAAGTCGATCTCCATAAGCCGCGCATCGGTCTTTATGGGCAGGCCCGTCATCCGCGCCAAGGGCGTCGCCGTCTCCACCGCCCGCTGCAGGGGACTTGCCCAGATCCGCCCGATCCGCCGCCTCGCCAAAACCCGCGCCACCCCCTGCGCCTGCCCCTCCCCCAAGACCGTCAGGGCCAAGTCCCGCCGCCCCACATAGCACTGTCCATTTCCTGCCGTCTCGCCGTGACGAACCAAATGAATCAACACCTTAGCACCCGATCATACAGCGCCTCGACCTGCGCCGCCGCGCGTGGCCAACCGAAATCGGCGGCCCGCAGACGCCCCGCGGCCACCATTCGCCGCCGCTCGTCCGGCCCTGTCCGGGCGATGGCGGCAGCCAATTCGCTCACCTCCTCCACCCCCACCAGAACCGCCGCGCCCCCCGCCACCTCCGGGATCGCCCCCGCGCGTGTCGCGACGACCGGGCAGCCCGCCGCCATCGCCTCGACCAGCATCAGCCCGAACCCCTCCCATCGGGACGGCGCGACCAGCAGGTCCAGCGCCGCATAGACATTCGCCATGTCCTTGATATGGCCAAGGAAAATGATCCGGCCTTCGGCGCCCGCAGCGGCGATGCGGGCCTTCAGGCGGGCGGTCAGTTCGGCATCCTCCTCTGCCCCGATCAGCACGAACCGCCCGGAATGCCCCTGCGCCAGCAACTCCAACGCTGCCGCGACGAACAGGTCCTGCCCCTTCTGCCGACAGATACGCCCCACGCAGCCAATGACCTCGCCCTCCGGCCGCAGACCAAGCGCCAAGCGCGCCGCCGCCTGCGTCCTCGGTTGGGTCTTCTCAACAGCAATCCCGTTCGGGATCACCGCGATCCCGTCCCGCGGCAGACACAGCCGCGCCGCCACATGTTTCTGCACTGCGCCCGACACGGCGACCATCGCATCCGTCCCCGCCGCCATCCGCCGCTCCAGAGCCAATGCCGTAGACCCGGGAAGCCACTTGTCGTCATACTGGTTGTGGTAATGCGAAACGATCCGCAAGCCATTGGGACGACAAAGAAAACCAGCCAAGCGCCCCTGCAGGTTCGGGCGGAAGGAATGGCTGTGCATGAGGTCGATCCGCTCGGCCATCAGCCAATCGGCAAGATGCGCCACGCCATCGATCTTGTCGGCGCCCAAGGCGACGTGAACCTCTGCGCCCGCCGCTTCGAACCGCCGACGCAGGTCGCGGGCGGCGTCCGGTTCCATCGCTGGCTTCAGGCAGTAGACGCGCGGCGCATAGGCCGCCGCGTGACCATGCTGCACAAGGCCGAGCACGGCTTCAGGCACTCCGCCCGTGCCGAGCGAATTCAGGATATGCGCCACACGCTTCGTCATGAGGACAGCGCCGCCTCGGCCCCGGTCAGGCCCGCCATGATCCGGCGGGACGGGGCCATGCCCTTGCGGATCAAGTGGCGCATCTGCTCCAACTCCGCCTTTGCCCGGGCGTAGGGCAGGTTGGCGGGAAGGGCGGTTAGCGATGAATATCCTGCGATAACAGTGGCTTCGGCAGCACATCTGTCCGGCAGACCGGCATCCTGTAGGGCGCAGAGCAGCGTCGCCAGATCACGCGCCGGATCGCCCGCCCCGGCACGGTCGAAGTCCAAGAGGGTCATCCGCTCTCTGCCGTCGTCTTGATGCAACAAGACCTGCGCCAACGACAGATCGCCATGGCAAAGCGCCACTGCAGGCGCGCTCTCCCGTGCTAAAGCATCCGCCAGCCCTTGCCAGCGGGATGCCAGACCCGGCATCGCCGCTGCCAGCCAAGGCAAAGGGTCGTCGGGCAGATCGGCCGCAGGCGCATCCAAAACCGCGCATCCATGCAGTTGGGCGACCATCTGCCCCAGCGCGGCAAGGCTGCCAGCCGTGGCCGTGCCTGCATCAAGCGTCGCGCCGGGACATAAGCCGAGGCAAAGGTCATCTCCGTCTGCAATCATCTGGGGCACATCGAAAGGGCGGTCCGCCACGGCTTTCTCGATGCAGAGATGACGTAAAGAGGCGCTGGCAAGACGTTCTTTCTTTTTGATTTTTCGGATCAGCCGATCCTCTCCGCTACCAAGCAGCAGCGTCGCGCGGCGGCCCGGAACATAGCGCAGGATACGGGTATCCGGCATGTGAAGCAGGTCTGCGAAAACAAGCGTCGGATCGTCGCCAAGGCCAAACCACTGCGCGCCGTCTGGCCTAAAGGAAACACTGCGCGCCATAAGTCCCGGAGAGGACCGCATCGGCACCTGAACGGTCCAGAGGATGGACTTGATCCGCAACTTGCCATTGCGCAGGCGCGTCTGAAGATCCGTGGTCACCACAGCCCCGGGAAGAGAGAGAAGCCGCCGCACCTCGGCATCCGCCGCGATCTGGGCATCCGCCTCTGCCAAAAGCGCCGCGCCCTCGCAATCGCCCAGAAGGGCATAGCGCTGCACCAGGGGAAAGGACTGCGGAAGGCTCATGACGACAGGACCTTCCGGATGCTTTCGGCAGTGGCGGAACCGGCATTCTGAGCAAGGAACTTCGCCGCGTGTATCTTCGCAAGCCCTTGGAACCAAAGGGCGTTCGGGCCGGTCGCGGCGCGCAGAACCCGCCGCGCGGACAGGACCGATGCCTCAGGAAAGGTTCCCATCACGGGGCCAAGATCAAGCCGTGCATCCAGAAGAGCAAGGTCGAAACCCGGATCGCCCCGCTTCAGGCTTTCGGTGTCGATCAGGGTAACGCGGCTTGGTTCCACGAAAAGATGGTCTGGCTTCAGATCGGCATGAATCGGTACCTTCCGCAACATGGGCGGAGCGGCCTCGCAGCCCGCGATGATCCCTTGGGCAAGCGTACCAGCGTTTTGATCCGCTTCGGCGATGAAGGCCGCAGCCCGGCGGGCGGCCCGAAGATAGTCGGCGACCTCCATCCCGGGAAGGTCGGGCGTATCGCAGGACCAAAGCACCCGCAACGCTTCGTGGCAGCGCGAGACGGCATCCGCAATCACCTCTCTGTCCCCACGCGCCAGCAGCTCTTCAAGGGTTTCGCCCTTCGCTGCGGCATAGGCGATGATGCCCCGATCGGCGAGACAGCCGGTGACTTCGGGAAGGGCAAGCATACTGCCCTCGCTCTGCTGCCGCAGGTGGTTCTGCAGGTCGGCATGGGCCTGACTGTCCATCTTGCGCGCCACCTTGACGAAATGGGGCAGCCCAGCATCCGATACCCAGCGGAATGTGGCCGAAAGGCCGGGCCGGTAACGCACAAGTTGCGGGGCGGCGCGGGCCGACGCGCCGATCAACCTCGGCGCAAGCGCTTCGCTGTCCGTCAGAAAAGCCGCCAACTCGGGCAGCCGGTGATCCATGGGAAAGACCTCGAAGACCGCCGATCTCTCTGGGTCGACCCGCAGATGCGGGCGGGTTGCCTGCAAGTGCGACAGTTTCATCGGGCTGAGGAACCAGATCACCCCCTGCTGGCGCCGTCTGCCCGTGCCGAAGGCGACATGCAGCGCCGCGCGCAGCCCGGGATGGTGACGCAGGCGCAGCACTTCGACCGGCGCCGCACCGGTGATGCGCGCAAGATCGCCTTCCGAGAGTGTTTGAAGGCCGATCAAGGCGGGATCGTCGGGGAAGGAGGTTCTCATGCCTCGACCTCCAGCAGGGCTGAAAGATGGGCGCGCGGCTCCGCGCTGAAGGCCCAGATCATCACAAGCCGCAGCCGGGCGGCCCGCCGCCAAACCGCGATGCGGGCCAGCGGGATATGCGGGAAATTCCGTTCTGCAGCAGTGATATAGGCGGCGAAGTTGCGGCCTTCGCGCAATCCGGCAAGATCAAGATGGGCTTGCAGATTGCCCAGATCCAGTGCCGGATCGCCCCGCGACAGCGTGTCGAAATCCAAAAGCCCTGCCTGCCCGCGAAACAGAAGGATTTGACCTTCGTGCAAGTCACGATGGCAGGTCACGGGGGCCATGGGCGCAAGGGCGCGCAGGTCGTGGCAAAGCGACACAAGCTTGGGCCGCAGGACGGTGCCCAGATCGGGGAAGTAGGTCTGGACACGTTTCTGCCATTGCGCAAGCAGGGCGATCTCGTCCTCGACTGTCCAGATCGGCGCATCGGTCGCGGTGCTCTGCACTGCAGATAGCGCCTTCGCTGCCGCCTCGATGTCTGCAAAACCGCGTAGACCCTGCAACCGCAACGCCCTGCCGGGCAGGGCGGAGTAAAGCGCAAGGCCCAGCGACCGGTCGGTTCCCATGGGTTTGGGCAGACGCAGGTCGGTCCTGCCTTCCACAGCCTGCCAGAGCGCCAAGTGGCGGGTCATGGCCGCCTGTCCTGCGCTTGCCGTGGGCGATCGGAGACGGGCAAAGACCGTCCCGCCGCCATGGCGGATGCGCAGCACTGCCCGGCGACCAAGGCGATGGGCCGCAAGGTCGATGCGGAACGGTCCCTTGAGGCCGAGTGCCGAGAGGGTCTCTTCGGCCAGCGCAAGATCCGTCAAGAGCCGCAGGCCCGGCAGCTTTGCATCCCGTCCGGGTTGACGAAAAAGCAGGCCAGAGGCCGCATCCCAATGCAGCGCGGTCGCTTGACCGATCCGCGCCAGACGTTCGGCTTCGGCCATCACCCGTTCTGCCGGGGTCGAACCTATCCACTCGGCGATCCAAGGCTTGCCGTCGATATCGATCTGGGCATGCGGTGCCCGCCCGGAGGGGAAATGCATCCGGCCAAGTCGGACAGGGCCAAGCGCGGGCAAATGACCGTCCACCAAAGCCGTGATCAGGGCAGTCGGCGGTAATGTCGGGGTCAGGTCGGGCATATGGCGGGTCATGCCTTGCGCTCCAGCACCAGGGGGGGATAGCCGTCCTCTTCGAAGCGGCGATCGGTCAGGCGGACGATGCGGTCGGCCATGCTCAGGGTGAGGTCGTCATGCGCGATCAGAAGCGTCGTGCGATCGCGGCTGATCATTTTCAGCGTCTGGACCAGTTCCTCGGCCGTGGTGCGGTCAAGTCCGGTCAGCGGTTCGTCCAGGATGAGGATTGGTGCATCCCGCAGCAAGGCGCGCGCGATGGCGATGCGCTGGCGCTGCCCGCCCGACAGCGTTTCGCCACGTTCGCCCAGAACCGTGTCATAGCCCAGTGGCATGCGGCGGATGAACCGGTCAGCACCCGCCGCACGGGCAGCGGCAGCGATCTCGTCATCGCTGGCATCAAGACGGCCATAGGCGATGTTGTCGCGGATCGTGGCGGCGAAGAGCGGCGAGTCCTGCAGGACCACCGCGATCTGCTCGCGCAGCGAGTCGAGCGTGACGCTGCGGATATCGGTCCCATCGATCAGGATGCGCCCCGATTGCGGTTCATAGAACCGCATAAGGAGCTTTGCGACCGAGGATTTTCCCATCCCGCTCTGCCCGACCAGTGCCACCGTCTCCCCCGCCCGCAGGGTGAGCGTGGCGTTCTGCAGGACCGGGTTGCCACCGGGATAGGCGAAGGTCACGTCGATGAAGCTGATCCAGCGACGCAGGTAGGAGGCTTTGCGTGCATTCGGACGGTCGGCGATTTCGGGGTGCAGGTCCAACACTTCAAGCAACCGCTCGCCGCTGGCCGTGGCCTTGGCGACGCGGGCGGACATGCTGCTCATCCGGCGGATCGGCTTGTGCAGGGTGGTGATATAGGCTGTGAAGACCAAAAGGTCGCCCGGGCTGATAGCCCCGGCCTGCACCCGGGTCACGCCATACCACATCACGAGGCAGGTCCCGGCGGCGAGGGCGACCTGTACCAGCCTGTCCATTTCCGCGGAAATCCGTGTGGCCACGACCCCTGCTTCTGCAGAGGACAGGTTCTGCTCGGAAAAGCGGGCCTCTTCATGGGCTTCGTTGGCAAACCCCTTGACGAGCGAAATGCCCGAGATGCCTTCTGTCATGACAACGGCGATGCGCCCTTCGCCCCGCCGCTGGTGCCGTGCGGCATCCTTGATGCGGCCGCCATAGCGATGCGTCAGGAAGACCAGCGCCGGCAGGATGGCAAGGGCGGCGATGGTCATCCGCCAATCCATCAGCGCCATGATGAGGATCGTGGCCAGCAACACAAGGCTGCGCGCAGCAAACAGGATGCCCGCCTCGATCAGCAGGTCGCGCATCATCCGCACGTCTCCGGTCAGGCGCGAGACGATATCGGCGGTCGACACGCTGTCATGGAAGGAATGCGACAGCCGCTGGACATGGCGGTACAGTTCCAGCCGGATGTCCGCGACGACCCGCTGGCCGACGCCCGCTATCATCGTGGACTGAACATAGCCTGCCAGTCCGCCAAGGATCGCAATCGCTAGGATCGCGGCGCAGCAGACCCACAGCAGGGCCTCGCCTGTTCCGACCCATGCCAGAACCGAAGTCATCACAGGGTCCGGGACAGCCTGCGGGATGAGAAGGCCGTCGAAGATGACCTTGATGGGCCATGGGCGGATGACCTCTGCAAGGGCGGCCAAGGTCATGGCTGCGAAACCGATCAAGAGTTTCCCGCGATAGGGGTAGGCATGCGGCGCGAGGCGGCGCAGCAGTCGCCAGATGGTTGTGGGCTGAAGGCGGCGGGGCTGTGTCATGCGGCTCTCGCCCTCGGGAAAAGATCAACGATGCGGCGGGCATTCTGCCGCCAGTCATGAAGCCCTGCCTGCAGGGCCGCCCGCTTTCGAAGGCTGGCAGCCAAGGCAGGATCGGTGGCGATCCGTCGCAAGGCGTCGGCCAGCGCGTCTGCATCCCCCGGCGGGATCAGAAGGCCGCTGCCTGTGGGCCCGAGCAGTTCTGCCGTCTGCCCGATCCGGCTGGCCACGATGGCGCGGCCCATGGCGAGATATTCGAAAAGCTTGAGGGGCGAGAAATAGTGATTGGCCGTGGCGGGATAGGGGGCCACGGCAGCATCCATCCGCGCGATCAACGCGGGCAGATGGTGGTGCGGCACCCATCCCGTGATCGTCACCGATCCGGCCAGACCAAGGCGCGCGGCCTGTTCGAAAAGCGCGCCCCGTTCCGGACCATCGCCTACGATCAGAAGATGCGCGGGCAGGTTTGGCCGTAGCCGGGCAAGAGCCTCAACCAGAAGGTCCGTGCCATGCCAGGCCTTCAGTGACCCGGTGAAGCCGATGGTAAAGGCCGCGTCGGGCAGGCCCGGAACAGAAGCTGCAGGAATGCCGGGATGGAAGGTTGAACCATCGACCGCGTTGCCGATGACGTGGATACGCTCGCTCGGCGCGCCCCGGGATTGGACATAGCCCGCAACTTCACGGGACACGACCGCCAGCGCATCGGCGCCGCAAAACACCTCGGCCTCGATCTGCCGCGCCTCTTGTTGAAGCACGAATTTTCGGAATGCGGCCTGTTCCTCGACAAGGGGCGCATTCACCTCGATGACAGTTGGCACACCAAGGCTGCGGCCCGCCCTCACCCCGGCCGCCGACCAGAGTCCATATCGTTCGTAGATCATGTCGAAGGGGCGAAGCTGATGCAGCGCCTCCAGCCGGGACTGGAGCGCTTCGGCGAGGGCGAGAAGGCGGCGCTCCTTCGCCTCGCGCCCTTCGACGGGGGGGAAGTCCGGCCCGATCGCGGTGATCGGGAAATCGGCTGGACCATCGCCTGCTTCGGCGCAGAGCACCTCCACCTCATGACCTTCGGCGCGGAAGGCCTTGATCATGGCGCGGACATGCACCGATCCGCCCTTTTGGCCAAAGACGGGAACGCCACCATCGGCGCAGAGATAGGCGATGCGCATCATGCGGCCCCCCGGGCAAGTCGATCACTGGCATCCAAGAAGAGGGCCGCAAGCGTTGCGCTGCTGGTTTTCAGGTCGAACAGGGCCTCGGCCCTTTGTCGCCCGCTTCGGCCCATCCGAAGCGCGCGTTCCGGATCATCGATCAAGCGTTGCAGGGCTGCGGCCAGCCCGGACGGATCACCGGGCGGGACGAGCAGACCCGTTTCTTCTGCGGCGACGATCTCAGGCCCGCCGGTGACCGTGGTCGTCACGACGGGCAGCCCCTTGGCCATCGCCTCAAGCAGCACGGTCGGCAATCCGTCTCGGTCACCGTCAGGCGTCACGATGCAGGGCAGGGTTACGAGGGACGCCTCATCCAGCGCGGCGGCCAGCCTCTCCTGCGGCATGGGCCCCATGAGCTGGACCTGTCCGTCCAGACCCAGCGCTATGATCTGCCCGGCGAGCTGCGCCCGCAGCGGGCCGTCGCCAATAATCCGGCAATCGACCGTCCTGCCACCTGCCGCAAGCTTGGCGCAGGCCTCAATCAGGTCGGCGAAGCCTTTCTTCTCGACAAGACGGCCGATGGCAAGGATGCGTCCCGGCACGCGGCGCGTCGGATCGGTGGGCTGAAAGGCCGCAAGATCGATCCCGTTGTAGACCCGGTGGATGCGCTCGGCGGCCTCGGGGCACAGCGTCTGGAGATGCCTCAGGTTGAAGTCCGACACGGTGACAGTGAAGTCTGCGGCCCGCAGCTTGGCCTGCCGTTTCGCGGCATCCGTCTCCGGGTCGATGTAATGATGATAGATGTCGCGGGCATGGGCGGTCATCGAAAAGGTCAGACCGGCGCGGCGGGCCGCCAGAAGGGCGACGGTCGCCGCATCCGAAGCGAAATGCGCATGCAGGTGGCGAAGCCCGCGCGCACGTGCCGCCTGCGCAACATGATCGGCCTTGGCGATCAGGCGCGCCGCAGCTGTGGCCCCGGTGCCCGCGAACAGGGCCGCATCGCCCGTCTCGGGCAGCGCGGCCGAGACCTGCGTATCGGCCAGCCGGGTCACCCGCGCCCTGAGATCGGCAAGGCGCGCGTGGCGGGGTTCATCCGGCGGATCCAGCAGGGAGAAGACCTCGACCGTGATGCCAAGGGCTTCCAGCGCGAGTAGTTCGTTCAGAATGAAGGTTTCCGAAAAACGCGGAAAGCGCTTCACGACATAGCCGATGCGGAGCGATTGATCAGCCATGGGACACCTGCTGCAAGAGGGGCTGACCGTCCGAGCTTTTGGTCCCAAGGCAGGCGGCAATATGTGCCGCCGCCCGCGCAGCGCCGTCGAAATCGAGCGGCACGCGGGCGGAAACGACCGGTCCTGTCGCCGCCGCTCCGGAGAGATGCAGCGAGAGCGCCTCTGGCGTCAGGTCCGGTCTTTCGATCACCTGCGCAAGCCCGAGGCTGCGAAGACGTTCTGCCCGGAGTCGTTGTTCGCTGGACGGCCCGACGCGGGGAACGACCAATGCGGGAACGCCGATGGCGAGCGCTTCCGTCACCGAATTGTACCCGCCCATGGTGACGAAGAGATCGCTTGCCGCAAGCCGGGCCGCCATGTCGCTGACCTGATCATGGAAGGTGACATCGAGCTGTGCCGCGCGCAAATGAAGCCTTTCGCGCAGTTCGGTATCCATCAGCGGCCCTCCGACGAGTTGCAGGTCCGGGCGATGGCGGCGGGGCAGCAGGGCCTGCGCCTCTAGCGCCGTGGCCAAAAGCAGGAAAGCATCCCGCCCGCCGCCACCCGAAACCAGCACGCGGCGCGGTCCCTTTTCCCGACGTATCGCGCGCCGCGCCCGTATGGTGGTGACGGCGCCGCAATATGTCACCGCGCCCGGGCGCAGACGATCCAGCCCGTAGGCCCGACTGGACGGATAGAAGTCGGCGTTTCCATAGACGAGAATGTCATCATAGAGGGTGGAGATCACGGTGTCAGTCCCGGCTTCGGCCCAGCGGGTACAGGTCCGCTCTGGGTCGTCGAGAATATCCCTCAGGCCGAGGATGGTGCGGGTGCCATGGGCTTCGCGCAGGCGCCGCAGCGGGGCGACGAGTTCGTTCCAGACGCCGGTCGGCTCATGATCGACAAGCAGGATGTCGGGCTTGAAGGTTTCGGCCACGCGTTCAAGGATACCTGCGCGCAAGGCACGCGCAGTGTCGGCATCGATCCGCAGGCTGCCGGATTGCCACCGATCGCGTCCGAGTTTGGCCAGCGATGGCAGCTTGATGTAATCGATCCCCGGCTTGGGCGCAAAGATCATGCCCGCCGGGCAGCCGACCAGCATCAGCACGGAAAGGCCGGGCACACGGGCCACCAGTTCTTCGGCAATCGCGCTGTTGCGGCGCATGTGACCAAGGCCGATCGTGTCATGCGAATACATCATCACCGAAGGACCCGGTCTGCGCTGCTGCGGTGGCAGGCTTTCTGCCAGCAGCGCGGCGACCAGTTCGCACAGCCGTGCCATCGCAAAGGGCTTTGCGAGGAAGGCCGCGACAGCGATCTCTTCGGCGCGCAGGCGGTTGGCGGTGGTGTCTTGACCGCTCATCACGATGACCGGGCAATCCTGCAGCCTTTCGGCATGCGCACAAAGCACATCGATGCCGTCCCCGTCGCCAAGCGAGATGTCGGCGATGACAAGATCCGGTTTCAGGCCCGAGGCCAGTATCCGACTGGCCTCGGCGGCGGATGGGGCATGGGTGACGGTATGTCCGGCACGGCCCAACGCGATTCCGATGTTGCGGGCGATGATGGGCTCGTCTTCGATCAGAAGGATGTCCGGCATTCCTGCCCCCTCGGTGCAATGGTCCTGTCGGGTATCCTAGGCCAGCCATTGAGGGCCCGCGCCCGGCGTCCGGGGCGGTTTTGGGGCAAATCGCGGGGGCAATTTGGGGGAAATGGCCCAGAACGACCCGCCCTGGGCCCCCAGCATGATTTGCGCCGCGCACGAGTTGTGGTTTTGTGGTGACAACCCGGAACCAGCGGAGGATGGCATGAGCCTTCTCATCGGCGCGACCAGCCTGCGCGATTCACCGCATCACCTGCGGATGCTGACGATCTTCTTCGTCATCAGTTTCATCGCGATTTTCTCGACGGCTGCGATCCTGTCGACGGCGCTGTCGCGCTACATCATCCATCAAATGATGATGCGCGATGCAATGGTCTCGACCGAGTTCCTGAACTCGATCGTCCATGTCGAACAGGCGGCACCCTATTTCCTTGGCATCACTGACGCGCCCACGCCGCCCGATGTGCAGGAGTTCGTCAGCCATGTCTCGCGATTGCCGGACGTGTTCCGTGCCAATGTCTATGCCTTTGACGGACATATTCTGTGGTCAAGCGATCCGCAGATGGTGGGCAAGAAGTTCGACGACAACGACGAACTGGCCCAGGCAATGGAAGGGCGGCTGGAACCGGAACTGAGCGTGGTGAGCCGGGGCGAAAAGGAAGAACATGTCGGTTTCCCCGATGGGGTGGACCGGTTCATCGAATACTATATCCCCATCCGGCGCGAGATCACGGGCGAAGTCGTGGGCGCGGTAGAGGTCTACAAGGCGCCCGAGAACCTGCTCACCTCGATGACGGAAATCCGCAAGCTGGCCTGGCTGGGTGCCCTTGCTGCCGGTTGCGCCCTGTTCGGCGGGCTGGCGGTGGTCGTGGCCTATGCCAGCCGTGTGCTGCAGCGGCAGGAGGCGCGGATCGTCGAGACGGAGCGTCTTGCCGTGGTGGGCGAGATGGCCTCGGCGGTTGCGCATGGATTGCGCAATCCGCTGGCGGCGATCCGGTCCTGCGCGGAGTTGACGATGGAGGATGACATCCCCGATCACAGCCGCGACGCGATCCGCGACATCACCAATCAGGTGGACCGTCTGGAAAGCTGGATCCGTGCCTTCCTCATCCGCAGCCGGAACGACCCCGGCAGCCTGTCGGATCAGGCGCAGATCGATCAGGTCATCCAGCGCTGTCTGGAGAATTTCGAGGCCCAGATGCGCAAGCGCGGAATCGTTTCGGTCATGTCTGGGGGACGGGGCCATCCCATCGCATTGGCACAGCCGTCGGAACTGGAGCAGGTGCTAAACTCCATCATCTCGAACAGTATCGAGGCGATGCATAAGGGTGGCAAGCTGGGGATCGGCTGGTCCACCCGGCCGGATGGCAAGATTGCCATCACCATCACCGATACCGGACCGGGCATCCCGCCCGACATGGTGGGGCGGCTGTTCAAGCCGTTCGAAACGGGCAAGGCGGCGGGGCTGGGTGTCGGTCTTGCCCTCGGCCGCCGGATCGTGGAGCGGATGGGCGGATCGTTGGACCTCAAGAATCGGCCGATCGAAGGCGTCGAAGTCACCTTGATCCTCCCGGGGCATGCCTGAGATGACCGATATCCTGATCATCGAGGACGAGGATGTTCTTGCGCGCTCCATCGTGGGGTTTCTGGAACGGCGCGGGTTTTCGGCAGGTTTCGCGGTCGACGGGCAAAGCGCACTTGCTCTGTTCCGCCGGGAGCGGCCAAGGCTTGTGATCCTTGACGTCCGTTTGGGGCGCGAGAATGGACTTGATCTTTTGCCCACACTGCGCGGCATCAATCCCGAGGCGCAGATCGTGGTCATGACGGGCCATGGCGACGTTGGCATCGCCGTCGAGGCGATGAAGCGCGGCGCGCGGGATTTTCTGATGAAGCCCGCACCCCTTGCGATGATCGCCAGCATGGCCGCGGACCTTATCCTTCAGGATAGTGCGCGACCGCATGATGTTTCGGGGGTGGATCGGATCATCGGGCGGTCTTCGTCAGCCATCGACCTGCGTGCGACGCTGAGGCGGCTGGCTTCGGCGGCAGAAGGGCAGCAACCACCCGGTGTTCTGCTGACGGGGCCGCGCGGCAGCGGCAAGACCCTTGCGGCGCGCGCCCTATACGAAACCGTGCAGGACGCACGCGGGAAGATGGAATGCATCGATTGTTCGATCGGTGAAGGGCAGATCGAGACCGCCCTCGCCTCCGGTGCACGTGCACTGATCCTGCGCTATGTCGATGCCTTGGGGGAAGAAGATCAGGGGCGTCTGGTCCGCGCCCTTGATGCCGACCCCGGGCTTTGGATCATCGCGACGACGGCGCGCAATCTCGGGGCTCTGGAACGCAAGGGGGAGTTTCGGCCCGATCTGCTTTACCGAATTCAGGTCGGCTGGGTCGATGTGCCGCCGCTGGTGGATCACAGTTCGGACATCCTGCCGCTGGCCGAGGAATTCGCGCGGCGCACCGCTTTCCGCTTTTCACGCAGCCGCCCGCGCCTGACCGGAGAGGCGCGGGTAAAGCTGTTGCAGCACGACTGGCCGGGCAATGTGGCCGAGTTGGAAAACTGCGTCGAACGCGCCGTGATCCAGTCGAGCGATGGGATGATCAGCGCCGGTGACATCAAGATCATCGATCAGACAGAACGGGACGAGGCGGCGGTCCCGAACCTGACCAAGATGGAGGAAACCGCACTGGTCAAGGCCTTGCGCGTGACCGGAGGAAACGTGTCACGCGCGGCCGAGATGCTGGGCATCTCACGTGACACGTTGCGCTACCGCATGGAAAAATTCGGAATTTCGCGGCGTTAGGCAATGTCTGCGATTTCATCCAGCAAAGATGGATCGCGACGTTCGGCCCGTTTCAAGGCGCGTCTGATGATGGCGAGCGTCATGTAGGGGGCAAGGATGGCGTGGTCAGTCCGGCCTCCGAGGCCGGTCCATGCCGCAACGAGGCTGGCGCGGGCGTCGTTCAGCCGATCTGCGAGGGGACGGGGGTCGCGAAGGGACTGGGAGGCCAACCAGGCGATTAGGTTGCCGAGATCGGCCTCGACCGGGCCGAGGGCGAGGTCGTCGAGATCGAGAAGCCATGATCGACCCTCTGAGTCGCGGATCACCTGGCCCGGATGGAAATCCCCGTGGCAGATGGTGTCCATCGTGGCGGGGAGACGCGTGACCTGCTGCTGCGCGAGACGGGCGACCGTGGCCGGGGCGAGGGCGAGGCGCGGGCGGATGCGTAGAAGAGGATCATGCTGTGGTAGGCCGAGAGAGGGCAGGCGCAACCGGTTGAGGCCAAGAAGGGGCGAAAGCAGATCAGGAAGCCCTGCGATCAGGTCTGGTCCTGTGGTTCCGGTTATCCGGGGAAAGCGGAGTGTCCGGTCATCTTCGCGGGTCGGGATCGGGGTGGCGATTCCGGCGGCCTGCAAGGCCTCTGCCCTGTTTAGGGCGGCCGTGGCTATTGTGGCGGCGGAAAAGCGTTTCACAACAACGCTTTCCGAGAAGGTCACCTGCGCTGTCATCCGACGGACAGGATGGCTTCGGCGGCGCGGTCTTCGCCGCTGGGGCCAAGGGCGACAGGGGGGCGCCGAAGGCGCAGGTGCAGGACCCGTGCAAGCCAGTCGCCATTTTTATTTTCCTCGTCAATGGCTTGGGGAAGGGACAGGCGCCGGGACCAGAGGCGGATGCGGGCATCTTGATCGTCGATAGAGCGGGGGATGGCGATCAGGTGGGTAGGGGTGGAGGTGGTGGCGAGTTCGAGGACCGAGTTGTAACCCGCCGTGGAGATCACCGCATCCGCCGTGTGAAAGAGCCGGTTCAAGCCGCCGCCGGGGTCGATTATGTGATCGATTCCAGGGACTTGCCCGAAATTCTTCGCACGCGGGCCGATGGCCTGCACGGCATCGAAGGGAATGGGGCATAGCGCGCGCAGGCGCGACAAAATATTCCCGATCTGGTCGTAAAGGTCGGCGGAAGTCTGGGCCGTTCCACCCCCACCCGTGGCGATGAGGAGTTGCGGGCGACTGCGCGCAGCAGCTGCCGCCATATCCGCATTCCGATAAATCCATCCAACAGAAACAATACCTTGGTTGCTTCCCTCTGGCATTTCGGGCCGCCAGTGATCGGCCGGATTCGCGATCAGGACACGTGTCCAAGGGTGCTGGGCGGGTTGGAAATGGGGCAGGTGGGCATCGGGCGTTTCACGCAATATGAGAATACGCGGCGTCGCGGCGGCCTCCAGTTCCGGCAGGTTCATCGTATCGAGAACGGCGGTGAAAGGCCCTGCGCCCGCCGCTAAGGGCATCGCGGCACGGTCTGCCACAGTGATGGTGTCGAAGGCAGAAAGGTCTTCGGGATCAAGGCCTTGCGGGGCGGCATTCGTCACCAGACGCAGGCTGCGCCCGGGCGCGGCGCGGCGCAGGGCGCGGGCGATGGTGGCGCTGCGGCGCAGGTGGCCGAGGCCGGATTTCGACGTGGCGAAAAAGATGATGGCGTTGGTGGACACGACACAGTACCCCGTTTTCGCTGTGCAGGATGCTGTGCCGCAAACTGTGCAGCAAGTTGTGGGCACGCAGCGCACTGGGTCTTTTCGCCCATGCAACGGCCATGTCTTCATTTTTCGGAAGGTTTTCCGGCTGGGCGGCCTCTGATCGTGGCCGCCCAGCTTGTCCCGTTATTCTTCGGCAGGGGCGTTGGCGCGCATCATTCGTTCAATCCGCCGCCGCCGCAGTTCGTAGAGGACCGCGGCAAGGATCGTCACGGTGATCATGATCACGGCCAGCGCGTTGATCGCGGGCGTGATCCCGGAGCGGACCATCGAGAAGACATAGACGGTCAGCGTATCCGCCCCGCCGCGCGTGAACTGGGTCACGTTGTAATTCTCGATCGATTGGAAGAAGCCCACGGCCGCGCCTGCCCCGATGGCCGGGTAGAGATGGGGCAGAAGGATGCGTCGCATCACCTGCGCGTGGGAGGCACCAAGATCGAGCGCCGCCTCCTCTAGCCCGGCATCGAAGCTTTGCAGACGGGCAAGGACCAGAAGCATCACCATGGCGGCGATGTAGCTGACCTGACCGAGGACCGAGAGATGCAGACCCGCGCCGAAGAGGAAGAAGTCCGTATCCAGAGCGTTGCCCACCTTCGTCCAGAGCAGCATGGTGGAGATGCCGATGACAACGCCGGGGATCAGGATGGTGGAGATCATCAGCCCGTAGATCATCGTCCGCACGCGGCCCGAGATCGAGTTGATGAGGATGGCCGAGGCGGTGCCCACGATCACCGCAAGGATCGCCACCGCCGCCGCCACCCAGAGGGTATTGACGAAGGCCAGCATCATGCGGTCGTCGCTGGCCATCTCGCCGAACCATTTCAGGGTCCAGCCCTTCCACGGCACGATGGAAGGCAGGCGCGAGTCGTTGAAGGCCGCGCCCGCCATCACCAGAAGGGGCGCGATCAGGTAAACAAGGAACAGCGTCGCGTAGAGATGCGAGAGGCTGAGGCGAAGTCGATGCATCCTCTGGCCCCCCTTACTTCGCGATATCCGACAGCTTGACCTTGAAGGCCCACATCGCGATGGCGACGAAGACCGTGCAGAGGAAAAGCAGCAGGAAGGCATAGGCGCTGGCCGTATTCCAGTCGAGCGCGTCGTTGAACCATTGGTTGATGGTCTGAGTGAACCATTGCGAGGTGGTGGAGCCGAGGATCGAGGGCACCAGAAGCGACCCGGCCGAGAGCATGAAGACCATGACGGAGCCGGAGGCGACACCGGGTTTGGCATGGGGCAGGACGATGCGCCAGTGGATCTTCCACCATGGCGCGCCGAGGTCTTCTGCCGCCTCGATCTGGTTGGTGTCGAGCGAGGAGACGGCGTTGTAGACCGGGAAGAGCATGAAGAGCACGTAGGTGTAGATCAGGCCGATCACCACCGCGTCGTAATCGGTGATCCAGCGGACAGGATCTTCGATGATTCCCAGCGCGAGGAGGAGCGAGTTGAGCGGCCCCTTGAAGGCAAGGATGATCCACCACGCGAAGGCGCGCAGCACCTCAGACACCCAGAGGGGCACGAAGATCAGAAGCAGCAGGGTGGGAACCGAGCGGGGATTGGCGATCTTGGCCATGTAATAGGCCATGGGATAGGCGATCAGGAAGCAGAGCGCCGTCACCACCACCGAATACCAGATCGTCAGGAAGAAGGTCATGACGTGGACAGGGATCATGAAGGTGATCCCAAGGGGCGACACCTCGACCTCGCCACCGAAGACCTTGAGGTAGTTGTCGAAGGAATAGACATCCTTCGGCCCGCCGATTTCCGTGACCGGAAGATAGGGGCGGAACGAGCTTTCGAAGAGCGTGATATTGGGCACGATGACGAGGATCACCAGCCAGAAGAAGACCAAAAGGCAGATGATCGTCGTCAGGCCCAGACCATAGCGGCGGAGCAGGTCCTGCATGGCTTACCCCTTCGTATCCGCATCAGGCAGGATAGAGGCGTGGCGGGCGTCAAAGCCCATCCAGACCTGCGCGCCCACCTCGGGGATGGCGGAAGAGCCGTCGTTGCGAAGTTCCGCCGTCATCTTCATCCCGCTGTCGGTGACAGCGTGGATGGCGATGAAGTTGCCTTCGAAGGAGACTTCTTCCACCCGGCCGTGAATGGCGTTTTCGGATGGGGCTGTAGCGCTGATGAGGGTGTGTTCAGGGCGGACATAGAGCTTGACGCCCGTGCCCTTGGCCTGTTCGCCCAGACGGCCGCGGAACTGGCCATGCGGGGTGGCGAAGGCGGCGATGCCGTCGGCCACCGCGCCCACGTCCCCGGAGAAGATGTTGTTTTCGCCCACGAAGGAGGCGACGAAGCCATTGACCGGGTTGTTGTAGATCTCGCGCGGGTCGGCGATCTGCTGGATGCGCCCATGGGACATGACACCCACGCGATCGGACATGGCGAGCGCCTCGCCCTGATCATGGGTGATGTAGATGAAGGTAACGCCCGTGCGCTTTTGGATCGCACGCAGTTCGGCGCGCATGTGCTGGCGTAGTTTGAGATCGAGGGCGGAGAGGGGTTCGTCAAGCAGCATCACCTGCGGTTCGACCGCAAGGGCGCGGGCGATGGCGACGCGCTGCTTCTGGCCGCCGGAAAGCTGCGACACCATCTTGTCGGCGGCACCGGGCAGATCGACGAGGGCGAGCAATTCCTCGGCCTTGGCCCGGCGGGTGGCCTTGTCGACGCCGCGGACTTCGAGGCCGAAGGAGATGTTTTCCCAGATCGGCATCAGGGGAAAGAGCGCGAGGTTCTGGAAGATGAGGGCGGTGGGGCGCTGGTTCGGGCGCTGTCCCTTCATGTCCTTGCCGCCGATGCGGATCGCGCCCTTGGTCGGGTCGATGAAACCCGAGATCATCCGCAGGATCGTCGTTTTGCCGCAGCCCGAGGGGCCGAGGAAGGAGAAGAACTCTCCGGGTTTGATGGCGACATTGGCGTTGTCGACCGCACGGAAACTGCCGAAATCGCAGCAGACGTTTTCAAGTTCGATACCGGCGCTCATGGCGCTCTGTTCCCCTGTCGTGGTTCTTTTTCGTTGCCGTCAGGCTAGCAGGCTGGACACCGGGCGCAACGTGTATCGCCGGATGGTTGCCTCGCATGGGGCCGGACGGGGTGGCGTGCTGAACAAATGAACACGCCGGGCCATGGGGCCCGGCGTGCGTGAGGCGTGATCCTGCGATCAGGCCGCCTTGTACTTGTCGGCATATTCCGCGCGCTTGGCGAGGAATTCGGCCGACTGGTCGGGCCACCACCACAGCTTGGACAGCGCTTCGTCGTTGAAGGTGCCGCTGTAGTAGGCGGCCACTTCCGGGTCGAGCAGGTCCGATGCGCCCTTGCCAACGGGGTTCGACGAGAAGGCCGAAGCCCAGCCAGCAGCGCCTTCTGCAGTGGAGACCCACTTCACGAATTCATGGGCCTGTTCCACGTTGGTGGCGTTCTTCATCAGGACGAAGCCCTGATGCCAAGCGAAGGCGCCTTCGACCGGGGCGACATAGGCGAAGCCGTCATTGCGCAGGTTGAAGCCGGTCGAGTCCCAGCACAGGCCGATGGTGGCGCCGTTGGCGGTGAAGCCGGCATTGGCTTCGTTCTCGCCCGACCACCACTGAACGACGTTGCCCTTAGCCTTCACGGCTTCGGCCAGCGCGATGTCCCAGAGTTCCGCCATGGCAGCCATGTCGGTGTAGCCGTCCATCCACGGACGCGGCAGCTTGCCCTGCGCGTCGAGCCAGCGGCCCATCGCGGCCAGAGCGGAGTGCGGACGCACCACGGCCTGGTTTTCCGGGTTGAAGAGGTCGCCCAGCGATGCCGGGGTCGACAGCTTTGCATCGGCGCTGTTCACGACGAGCGACTCGGTGCCCCAGACGGAGGGAACGTATTTCAGCGCGCCGCCCGGACGCGACCGTTCACCAGCCGCACCATCGGCGAGGCCGGGAAGGTAGTTGTCCATGGCAAGCTTCGATTCGTCGAAGGCGCCCAGAAGGCCGTTCGAATCCCATGCGCCGACGCGGTCGATGGTCGGTTCGATCACGTCGATGCCGCCCGCTTCCAGCGCGACCTTGCCTTCAGCGAACATGGTGTCCTGATCGGGCAGTTCCTTGAAGTTCACCTTGATGCCGGTTGCGGCTTCGAAGGCCGGGAAGACCTTTTCGGCCAGCGCCGGATAGCCGGCCCAGCCCGTGAAGTTCAGCTCGCCCGAGGAGGCGAGGGCCTTGCGCGAGATGAGCGCGGGGGCGGCGAGCGCGCCGATGCCGAGGGCGGTGCCCTTGAGCAGCGTGCGGCGGTCGAGGGTGGAGTAGGATTTGGTCATGTAGCTCCCCATTTCTGGCCGCCCGGTTGCACTGTGCAGCGGGCGGAATGCTGATCGGACTACCCTGCCGATCTTGTCGGTATTGGTGGCACGATTCGCGCCGATAGCAAACTCTGTTTTCATGATAGTTCCGTGATGGTTGGCGCGGCTGCAGGGCGGATTTGCGCGCGGCCCGGCGGATCGTCCTGCAAAAGTGCGGATTTATAACCAAAAGGTTGTTCGTTGGGTTTTAAAATCATCTCAAGATAAAGTTCGGCTGCGGTCTGCATCGCGGCAGGTTGGCGCTGCGCGCTGATAGCGCTAGGGTCGCGGCATGGTGGAGCGTGCGTTCGTCGACAATTCGGTGGCTTTGCAGATCGGTGCCTTCAAAGGACCGGTGGCGCAAGGCGAAGCGGCGCTGGCGCGCGCGCTGCAACGCTGCAGCGGCATGGCCATCGCCTTTCGTCCCGACCTTGGGGCTGCCTTCGCGCCGGATGAAAGCGGCTTGGGTCTGCGCCAGGTGGACCTTGCCTCGCTGCCCATAAAGACGGCTGGGGCGCTGGCCGCGCTGCAGGCGGCGGGCGTGGATTTCGACTTCATCTTGGATATGCAGGACCGCCGCGCCAAGCGCATGGCGCCGAATGACGAGGTGACCCCCCCGGTCTTTGCCTTCAACCGTCTGCAGGGAGACGGGCGGCGCATTCTGATGCCCCTACCGATCTATCATGATTTCGGAACGGGCCATTTCGTCGATGCAGTGCGTCCCGATGCCGTGGCATGGGCGGATAAGGTGCCGCGCGTCGTGTGGCGCGGGATCACCGGCGGGCGGGCGGCGCTGGATGCCGAAGGGCTGGTCGAAGGGATGCGGATCAAGATGGCGCTGCGCCGTCTGCGCGAGGGCCGAATGACAGAGGCACAGGTCCGCGAGGTGCTGGCCGCCTGTCCGCGCTGGGGCCTGTTGGAGCGGCTGCGGGACGATCCGCGCTTTGATCTGGGCTTTGTCGATGGGGATGGCTACGTCATCGCGCAGACGCCCCTGCATGCCCATCTGGAGCGGCCGCGGATGCCGCAGGCGGAGATGCAGCGGTTTCGCTATGTCGCGGTGCTGCGGGGGCTGGACGTGGGTTCATCCTTCTATTGGGTGATGCATTCCGGCAGTCTTGGCCTTGTGATGGAGACACCGTTCGAGACCTTTGCCTCTGGCCACTTCCGTCCCGGCGAGGCCTATCTGCCCTTCCGGCTGGACGGGTCGGACCTTGCCACGCGGCTGGACTGGGCCGAGGCGCATCCGGCGGAGGTGCAGGCAATGGTAGCGCAGGCGGCGCAGATATCGGCGCTGCTTCTGCGGGCCGATCTGCGGGCCGAAATTCTGCGCCGGGTGGTGGCGCAGGTGGCGGCCCAGCCGCGCGTTCAGGAATAGATTGCGCCTAGACCAGCGTGAAGAAACGGTCCGGCACGCAGACGGGCAGGCCCTTGTCGGTGGCGCGAGGATCGGTGCTGGCGCGGGGGCGGCCTGCGGGGCTGCCATCGTCTTCGACCGGGAATTGGGCATGGGCGAGGGTGAGCGCCTCGGTCCAGTCGATGGGCTCGGCGGCGCTGCCGACGGCCTCAAGCCGCATGGTCTGATGTTGAACGAAAGAGGTGTGCTGCGTGAGCCCGCCGCGTGCGGCGAGGCGTTCTTGCGCGATGTCGCGGTCGGCCAGCGCCATGTGGAACAAGAAGAAATGGCGGCTGAGGCGGACGTCGCGGTTCAGTAGGCGATGCGCGCCGCCCGCCCAGTTGTTCCAGCGCGAGATGACGAAGGGTTTGGAATAGCGGTCGGCGACGAAGCCCTGCCGCCTTTGACCAAGGATGGGGGCAGAGCGGTCGAGCGGGGCGGTTTCGTCTGCCGATTGGACCATGTCCACGCCCAAGGCGAAGACATAGCCCTGATCGCCGAGTTCGGTGAAGGCATTGGACCAATTGAGCCCGCTGTCGGGGTCGATCACCACATACTCATCGACATCGCCGCGGATCACATGGGCATAGCGCTTGCGCAGGGTGTTGGCGCGGGCCGAAAGCTCTTTCGCGATCCAGCGGTCATTGCGGATGCGCTGGCGGGGGGCGCCGGTGACGACCTCGACCGAGATGCCGGTCAGATCCACATCCGGTTCCCAATCATCGCCATCGATCACGACGAATAGGTTCTGCCGCCCGACGATGGCCCCGTAATGGGCGATCCATTTCGCGAGGAAAAAGCTTTCGTGGCGGACATGGGTCAGGGCGCAGGCGAAATCCTTGGCCATTCATTCCTCTTCGATCAGGTCGCCCAGAAAGCCTGCGGCGGTGAGCAGCGCTTCGGCTTCGGTTCGGTCGGACGGGGGCAGGCGGTCGAGGGCGTGGGCGATCACTTCGGCCGATCCGGCCCAGTCGCGCAGAAAGCGGGCGCGGTGGTAATGCAGGATCTTGGGCGCAAAGGGATCGGGCAGGCTGCGCCCGTTGGAGATGGAGAAATTCGCCGCCTCGTCGATGAGCCGATAGGTCATGCCGAAACGGCGGAGCGTGACGGGGAGGGCGATCTGGTCGAGCCATGGCCGTTTGTTGGCGACGCCAACTTCGTGGTCGATCTTGCGCGCGGTGTCGAGCCAGAGTTGGCCGAAGGTCTGGCCATCGACGCGGTCGGTTTCGCGTTGGGCCACGAAGCCCGCGTTGAAATAGGGGGGCGAGCTGCGGCGTGCCCCGCGCAGGAGGCGGATGCGTTCCTCGGGCATCGAGAGGCCAAAATGGGCATAGACCCGTTCCCAGCGATCCTCTTCCTTGCCCCAGGATTGGATACCTTCGGGGACGACGGAAACCTCGCCGTGACCGGGCAAGTCGGCGGCATCAAGCGGGGCGGTCATCACCATGTCGGTGTCGAGGAAGATGGAGATGGCGGCATCGCGGGGCTGGGCCAGCGCGATGATCTTGTTGCCATGCGGATAGGCGCCGCGCCACAGGCCCTGCGCGGGCGGCAGGGGCAGGAGAAGGCCGCCCACGGCGCGGAACATGGACTGGACGGCGGCGGGGGCCGGTTCGGCCCCGATGGGGCGATAGCCGAGGATCATGGACCGGGGGTGATGACGGCGGATGGAAGAGGCGAGGAGGAGCGATTGCGCCTCGAGCCGCGGGCCTTCGACGACAAAGAGAAAAGCGAGATCAGGCATCGGCTTTGTCCATCGGATAGCGAGCCATGGGCTGGCCCGTGCGCTGTTCCAGATCGGCGATGGCGGCGGCGATCTCGGCCTCGGTCAGGGCGCGCCAGCGGGTGGCGCCGGGCAGGAAACCCGCCTTCGCCAACTTGCCCGCAACGGCGGGCAGGTCGAGCAGGGCATGGGTTTCGCGTTTGACCACGCGGCGGCCTGCGGGGAACCAGTAATCGCGGACGGCGTCGATGCGGGTTGGTGCGATGCCTGCGAAATGGCGGAACTGGCGTAGGTAGTCGTCGATGTTCTGCGAGGGGCCACGGTTCAGGATGGCGACCTGCGCATCCGGGCGCAGCACCATCGCGGCAAGGTGGAGGGCAGAGCCGTCGAGAGACACGATCCGGCGCGCGGCGCGGTAGCGGGCAAGCTGGACCGTGAGGGGATGTTCCTGCGGGTGAAAGACGGTGTATCCCGCCTTTTCCATCAGCGCCTCGATCTGGGGTTCCAGAAGGACCGAACCGCGCTTTGATGGCAGGCGGGCGCGCGAGATGTAAAGCTTCGCCGGCCCATCGGGCGGGGTGGCGCGGGACAGGCGGTCGCGCATGAAGGCGCGGTGTTCCGGGCGGCCTGCCGCCATGTCGCCGATGCCGAAGCCCTGTTCGGGGATGACCATCTCTTCCACCGTGACGGGCGACTGGGGGGCGCGGATCTTCAGATCCGACAGGCCCATTGCATGAAAGAGCGCGAGATGGTCGCGGATCATGCGGTTTTCATGGGTGAAACGGAGCTTGGGGTGGAAGAGGACGCCCCGGATGCCGGCCGCGTGGTCGAGTGCCCAGAGGCGGGCGGTGGATTCGCACAGAAGATGGCCGAAATGGCCGTAAAAGAGCCCGCCAAAGAGCCAGCGGCCGGGCAGCAGTTCGGGCTGCGCTGCAGGATCGCGGTCGGGCAGGGTGGTGATCGGATCGCCCCACCAGCGCCAGCATTCGGCGGCGGGAATGGGGTCGCCTGCGGCATCGAACAGCGCGGCGGCACGGCGGGCACCGGGCGGGTCGGTCAGGCCCCATGGCACCAGCGTGACCTGCGGGACGATCTGCAGGGTCATGGGGCGGTCGGGATCGAATGGGGGCAGGGCGGGTGTGTCAGCCATCGCCATCCTCTTCCTCGGGCGGGGTGAAGCTGTCGGGGCGCGGGGCGGTGGCATGGTCGAAGCTGTCCGTCCGCGTCAGCCGCGCGGCGACTTTGGTGGGATCGGACAGGCCGTGCAGAATCACGGCAGAAAGGCCAGCGCAAACGGTGACAGAGCCGCCCTCGGTGGCCAGCACCGGGTCTTCGGGCCAGCCTGCGAGGACGAGGCTGTCTTCGGTCGAGAATCCCGAGATTTCGGTCACCCCGCCCCAAGCGACGGTGTAGGTGACGCCGCCGCCTGCGCCGGTGATGCGGTTCTCGCCGGGGCCTGCGAAGATGCGGTCATGGCCGGGGCCGGAAGTGACCTCGTTTCGGCCCGGCCCGGTGTGGATTTCCACCGTGCGCTCGCCTGCGCGGAAGGTGTCGTTGCCGGGGCCGCCATAGAGCTTGGCGAAGCCGTCGCCCGCCTCGATCACGTCGTCGCCGGGGCCGCCGTCGAGCGTGTCGCGCCCGTTACCGCCAATCAGCGTGTCATTGCCCGCGCCGCCATAGAAGGCATGGCGGTCGTTGCGGCGCATGGATTGGGCGACGAGGCGGTCATTGCCCGCCCCGCCTTCGAAGATCGCGCCCGCATAGACGGGGCCGAGCATCACGTCGCCCTGATCGGAGCCGCGCACATGGACGGAGACACGTTCCGATGCCTCGAAGGTGATGGCGCTTTCGGGATGGGCGACGATGCGCAGGACCTTGCCGATCTTGCCATCCGCCTCGTTCCGGGCGGTGACCGTGCCGATGCGGACGCAGTCGATATTGGCGGGCACGCGCAGCACATGGCCGTCGGGACCGGCGAGATACCAGAGCGTGTCATGCCCGCCATCGGGCCGTTCGACAATGCGGTCGGCGGCGCTGCCATAGGCCCAGTAGTTGTTGTCGGCGGCACCACCCTCCAGCACCACGGTGCCATCCACCGCCATCATCGCGTGCAGGCCTGATCCGGGGTGATCCATCCCGCGCAGGTCGAGGCCAAGGTCGGCGGCGGCCTTGACCAGTTCCTTTCGCAGGGCGGGGGTGTGGGGGCCGCCCGCAAGGTTCGTGGTTTCACCCGGGTCGGCGACCACGTCGTAGACATGTTCCTCGCCGTTCGGGTAGCGGAAGTAGCGCAGGTGATCGAGTCCCTCGACCGACGGGCGCAGCGAGAGCGTGCCGAAGACGGCGGTCAGAGGGGATTTGTTGCGGTCGTAGGTGCCAAAGGACGGGTCGATCAGGGGCAGGAGGCTTTGGCCGGAGACCCAATCCTCGCGCGCAGGGAGACCCGCGATATCGAGCAGCGTCTTGGGCAGGTTGTGCAGCGAGACGGGCAGCCCGACCTCTGCCCCGCCGGGCATGGCGGCGTGCCAGATGCCCAAGGGAACATGGGCGGCGCTGTCCCACTGGCTCATCTTGTGGAAGCTGTCATGGGTGCCGAGGTTGAAGCCGTTGTCCGAAAGCAGAACCACGGTCGTATTGGCCCCAAGCGGGGAAGCGCGCAGCGCATCCATGAAACGCCCGATCTCGTGATCGACATGGGAACAGGCGGCGAAATAGGCGCGCACGACCTGACGCCAGGCGTGATCCCCCGCCTTTTCCGGCGTCCATTGGCCGTTGACGATATAGGCCAGTTCATAGACCGCCATGCCCGGTTGTGGCCCGGTGAAGTCATCCGGATGGGCGCTTTCGGGCCATTGGATCTGCTCGGGATCGTAGAGTTGGTAGAAGCGGTCGGGGCAGGTGAGGTTGTAATGCGGATGCTTGAAGCCAAGCTGGATCAGGTGGCGGCGGGCAGGATCGGCGCGACCGATATAGTCGATGGCGTTCTGGGCGACGGCGTGATCGTAGAAGGTCTGGTCCATCGACCCGTCATCATGGGGGTGGTTCACGCCCGCGATCCCCGGCCCCTTGTCGAGATAGGGGTGGATACCGCGGCGGCGGCCACGGTCGGCGGCCTCGGCATCCTCGTGGAACAGGATGCGCCGGTAATCCTCTGGCATCGGTTTGTAATTGGCGTCGGTCTTACCGGTGGTGAAGGTGCGGAAACCCGCGCGGCGCAGGTCATAGACCCATGAGGCCGTGGGGGGCAGCACGTCGCGCCAGAAGCGGTTGAGATCGACGAGCCCGGTGCGGAAGGGTGATAGGCCCGTCGAGATTTCGGCCCGGCAGGGGGCGCAGAGGGGGATGGTGGCATAGGCGTTGGCAAAGCGGGTGCCTTCGGCCATCAGCCGGTCGATATTGGGCGTCTGGATTGTCACACCGAAGGCCGTGCGCCAGGTGAAGATGTCGATCATGTCGTCGATCCAGATCAGGCAGAGATTGCCGTTCCGGATCGTTTGGCGGTCAAACCCCATGCCGCCCCCTTTCGCCGCGCAACTGGAGGGCGGCGGCAAGGTCGGGCCGACCCGTGGCGGGCCAGACGAGCACGTCGAAGAGGTGAAAGCTGCCGAGCTTGTTCTTCAGGCCCGGGCGGGCGTTCCGGCAGCCGATGAAAAGGTCGGCGGGGCCGGAGAGAGTAAGGGTGGCGCTGGCGGCGCTGCGGCCATTGACCGTCAGGCTGACCCGGCCCTGTTCCAAGGAAATGGCAGCAAGGATCACCCCGTCGGGGGCGGGGGCGGTGAGGGACAGGTCGCTGTCCTTGCGCCCGATGCGGAGTTGGCCGTCCTCATGTGCGAGGAAGAGGTAGCCGCTGCCATCTTTCGGCTGCAGCGACAGGACGGTGCCTGCGGATGCGCCGGGGGTAGGGCGGAACAAGGCGGCGGCGCTGGCGGTGGTGCTGTCGGGCAGGGCGTCGGCAAGCATCAGGCCCGAGTTTTCGCCCGCGCGGAAGACCAGTGCGCCGGTGGCGTTGCGCGCAGTGCCGGTTTCATTGGCAGGGACAGAAGCGGCAGCCGCACCTGTGTTGGCGGGCCAGAGGTGGAGGGCGGTGGTTTCCGGCGCGTGGTCGCAGGAGAGCCAGAGGGGCGCGGGCGGGCCCGACGGGGCGGAGGCAGGTTCTGCAGCCAGGGCTGCGGCAGGCGTGCGCGTCTTGCGTTGGACGAGCGCGCCATCGGGGAGGCGGCCGGGAAAGAGGATCGGCTCTGTCATCACGCCCCCCAGATTGGGAGGAGGGCGGGCAGCGCCCAGCGGTGCAGCGGTGGCCCGCCATCGGGCGCTGTGGCCTGCCAGTCGTCGCGCAGGCCGCCCCGGTTTGGCGGCATGCCCGTGCGACCCGGCGCGGGGTCTGCGCCATGGGCATAGTGGAGCGTGCCGCCTGTGGCAGGGGCATCAGTCGTGATCAACAGCGCCTTGGGATCGTCCGGGGCGATGGTGATGGCGGTGATGCGCGCCGTGGTGCCGGTCAGGCGGAAGCCCATCACAGGGCCGGGGTCGAGCGCGTCGGACAGAACGAGCGGCCCCATGGATTGCGCGGTGACCCGGATGTGGCGGTCTGCGGCTTCGGCCAGAAGGAGGGTGGGGCAGTGCCAGTCGCCCCTCGCAAGTGCTTCGGTCAGGGCGAAGGCATCCATGCGGGCCATGCGGGCGCGGGCTGCATCGGTGGGGCGGCCCCATGCCGTCTGTTCGAACATGTAGCCCGGGGCGGGGATCGTCAGGCGATGTGGGCCCGGCTGCCAAGCGAGGGTCGCATGGGCAGCGATTGCGGGGTGGGTGGTGTCGCGGGCGGTGCCAGCCTCGGCCGTCAGAAGAAAGACGGGTCGGGCGATGTCGCGGCGGATCAGTTCCACCTCGATCCGTGCCATGAGGCGGCGCAGCCCGCTGGCAAGGGCGGGGGCGTCGCTGACCCGATCCTCCAGCCCGAAGTCAAGCGCGATGGCCGGGACAGAGAGGCGCGTGCCGAGGCTGCGCGCGGCGGCGACGCCATTGTCGATGGCGGTGATGAGATTGGCGAAGGCGGGGCCGGATGGCAGATCGTCGATGCCGGTGCTGCCGTCGGTTTCGGCGCGGCAAAGGTGAAGGGGAAGGGCGCGGCCTTGGGCGAGGCGGTCGGACAGCAGGCATTCCGCCAGCAGCGCCTCGCGCGTGGACCAAGTGACTTGCTGGAGCCTTGCGGTGCGGTCGGCGGTGGCAGTGCCTTCGAGGCCCACAGCGCCGATATCGTCGCCGGGGGCAAGGATGTGGTGGGGAAAGGCGGGCGCACGAGAGGAGAAGCCCGCGCGGCGCTGGCCCCCCAGCGCGAAAAGGCCGAGGAGGGGGCCGGGTGCTGCGGCGATGATGTCGCCGCCAGCATGGGCGCGGCGATAGGCACGGGGGCCGAGGATCGGGTCAAGGCGGGCGTCGAAGTGAAGCCAGCCGTCCTGATCGCGCAGGTTCCACGCATCGATATCGCCCAAGGAGGGTGCCTCGCTGCGCGGGGTAGGGAGGGGCAGGCGCTGGCGCAGGTCGGAGAGGACCGTGTCGGACAGGCGCAGGGTAAGCCCGGTTTCATCCCATGTGACCACATCGCCATTCTCGGCCCGGATCAGCACGCCTTCAGAGGGCGCGGACGGGTCGGTCGGGGCGTCTGTGGCGGGGCGGCGGGCCATCGGCTGCTTAAATCCAGTCGAGGTTCACGCGGGCAGGGTCATGGCGTTCGGCCAGAGCCTGCCGCAAGGCATGGAACCGGGGGCGCAGATGCAGGAATTTGCGTTCATGGGTTTCGGCCAGCAGGACGCGGATGCGGTCGAAAAGCGACGCGCGGTCCATCGCCTCGAGGATGTCAAGTTCGGCCCCTTCGATATCGAGCTTGACCAAGGCGATTTCGTCCCTCTCGGCAAGGCGCGCGCGCAGGAAGGCCGGGAAGTCGATCAGCGCGACCTCGGGACCGGTGCTGTCGTCGATGGCATGGCCGCCGGAAAGGATCGTGCTCTTGACTGAGGCGCCGGACGGATTGGAGTCGAAGTTGGTGGCACGGTGGAGGCGGACCCGACCTTCGGACACCCCGACTGCGGCATTGACGAGGGTGACGTTGGCCACCCCTGCGAAGCGGGTAGCGAGCCGCTCAAAGGTCCATGGATCGGGTTCGAAGGCGATCACATCGGCCCCGGTGCGGGCAAGAATGTCGGTCACCTTGCCGAGGTTCGCCCCGCAGTCCAGCGCCAGATCGCCCGGCCGAAGCATCGCGGCCGCCCCGGCGAGAAAGCCTTCGGCGCGGGCCTTGCGGAGCGCGCGCCAATGGCGACGCTGCAGCGCCTCGGCCTGAAGCTCTGCCTCGGATTTGGGCGCGGCCACGGGCGGCGGGGCGGCGTCCGTGGCGGCGGGGCGGGGGGCGGGCATCACGCTATTCCTCGAGCGCCTGTGCCGGATCGACGCCTTCGATGGCGCACATGCGTGCCGCATAGGAATTGGGCAGGGGCGGGTTCCTGCGCCACCAAGGTTTCGTGCCGTTGGTATAGAGGTGGACGGACAGGGTGTTGTCGGTGAAATGCCCTTCGACCCGCCCATAGGGATCATAGAAGACATCGTTGAGTTGGAACGGCACAGGGTAAAGGTAATCGGGCGTCAGCGCCTTGTCATAATCCCCCGTCTGCTGGGCGAACCATGTGAAGGCCTGCGGGCCGAAGGCGGTGCGTTCGGCATTGTAGATGCGCACGGCCTGCGGCAGCGAGGTGGGCTGCTTTTCGATCTTTTTCCGCTGCTGCTTGTTGAACCAAGCGGGCGCTTCGGGAAGGTTTTCGTAATAGTCGAGCAGGCGGTCGATCAATTCGCCTTTGGGTGGGATGTAGACCACGCCGCAGTTCAGCGCGCCGCGGAAGCCGTGACCGGCGAAGATGTTCTGCATCTCGTCTGGGAAGGGCTTGTGGCAATAGGCGTCGCAGTCGATCCAAATCGCGTCGATCGCCTTGATCATCTTGTAGCGGAAGACGTTCGACAGGAAGGACTCGGAGGTCTGGGCCACGATGTCCATGTCGATCTTCATGATGTCGGTGGCCTTGCGCACCTCGACGCCCTCGGGGACGTTCGACACTTCATGCGTGCAGTAGAGGATGGTGGGGTGCCCGTTTCGCACATGCGACAGCAGGCACAGCTGGTTGAGGTAGTGCAAACGGTCGCCGATCCAGAGAGATGCCACGGGACGACGCTGGGGTACTGACATGATGCCTCACTCTGCCCGATGCGGGCTTCTTCTGGTTTTGGGCAGATTGCCCGAAAGCGCGGGGCGCTGTCCATAATTTCGCGGTGCGCGCTGCGCTTGGCGTCAGGGTGTGGATGCGGCGACACGCCCATAGCCACGGGTGAGCACGGGATCGAAGCCGTATTGGGGGCCGTGCCAGCCGTGTGCGACAAGGGCGGATTCGACTGCGGGAAGGTCTGGGTGGAAGGCTTCGATCCAGCGACCGGTGAGGAAAAGCTGGTCGGGCAGGGGGGAAAGATCCGACAAAGCGGCGATCAGGGCTGCAGGCGGCAGCGATGCAGAGGCGATCAAAAGCGCGCTGGGGCGATGGGTGGCCATAAGCGTTGCCAGTCGGGTGCCAGGTTCCGCGCCAAGAGGGGCATCCAGAAGGCGCAGGCGGTCAGTCGCGGCAAGGTCGTTGCGGGCGCAGAGCCTGCCGATGACAGGGTAGAGGCCCCTGTCGCATTCCTGCAGCAGAAGCGTCAGATCGGGCCGCACCCGCGCAAGATGGACGGGCAGGAAGCCGCAGCCCGCGCCAAGCGTTAGAAGCGTGCCGTCCTTGGGCAGAAGATGCGGCATGCGGCGGGCCATGCCGCGTTCGAACTTGCCCGCCTCGATGATCAGAAGGGTGGGCGGGGTGAAGACGCGCGGGTCCATCGGGACCTCGACCGTGTGATTGGCCTTCCAGTCGAGCGGGATGTCGAGGGTCGCGTCGATGGGGCCCGCAACATAGCTGCCCATCGGCGTGACGGGGGGCTTGGGTTCGGCGGGTGCGGCTTTGCGATCCTCTTTCGCCTTGGCGTTGCGGCGCTTTTCCACGTCGGACATCAGCGCCGCGATCTTTTCCTTGTCGCGCGGCTGGGGCGGTTTGGCGGTGATCTGGGTGATCGGGATGGCCGAGGCCGCGCCCAGATCGGCGACGAGTTGGTGATAGGCCTCGGTCTGCTTCAATTCGGCAAGCCGCGCCTCGGCCCTATCTATGGCGGCGCTGTGAAGGCGGTTCAGGACCGGGTCTTCCAGAAGCTGCGCCATGAGTGCATTGCGCGCCTCGGTGTAGCGCAGCATCGTGTCGTCACGCACCTCGTTGCGGTCCTGCAGCGCCCAGTAGTCGGAATTGTACTTGTCCTTCTTGTTGTTGACGTTGCCGCGCATCTTGCGGATCGCGTAGCTGTCGACCGATTTCACCGCGTAGTGGTTCAGTTGCACCCAGTCATAGCCCACGGTGCGGGTGATGGAGCGCCAGCCACGGAATTTGAAGTAATCCTCCATCTCGCGGCCTGATCCGTTCAGCCATTTCACGGTGTCGGGAAAGCCTGTTTCGATATGGCGGGTCTTCATCTTGGGGCGGTGAATGCCAAGCTTCCAGTATTCGGGATCGAAGGTGAAAAGCGTCTTGACCCCCCAGCCCTTGTTCCACATCGGCGGTGCGGCGTAGAGATACTGTTCGGTGACCGGGGCGCGGGACCAGTCTACGACCCCACCAGAGCCGAAGATGCGCCATGTGACGACGATGCCGTTGGCATCCTGTTCCTTTGCGGCGGTGAGGAGGCCGTCGAGCGTGCCGTCCCCGTGGCGGATGGACAGAAACTCGTCGGCATCGAAGACCATGACCCAGTCGGATTTGCAGACCACCGGTTCCTCTTGCGCGTAGTTCAGCGCGCTGGGCTGCGGGCGCAGGCCTTCGGGGATGACGTTGCGGCGGTGATGGGCAAGGCCCAACTCCTCGAGCCGGATCAGCATATCGTCGGTGCCATCGGAGCAGTCGTTGGTGTAGACCAACAGGTCGGTGAAGCCCAAGGCGAGGTGATGGGCCACCCATTCGATCACGAAGGGGCCCTCGTCCTTCATCATGGAGACGGCGGTGACCTGCCCATGCGGGCTTTTGTGCCGCTTGACCGCGAAAGGCACCGTTCCCCAGAGGTCGGAGGCCCCGCGGGGCCGCTTTGGCCGTTGCTGCGCCATCTTCTTCACCCCTGCCTGACCCGTACCCTGCACCACCTGCCTTCTGATGCCTCTTTGCCGCAGCGGGCGTCAAGCCATCCGCCCCTGCCTTTGTCGGGGTGGACCGGGACCTGTGGCGCTTCTAGCATCGCGGACAGTGACGAGTGAGGGTGGAAGAGATGGCATCCGGTACAGACAAGACCGTGCAAGAGCGGGTCATCGCGCTGTTGTCCGCAGACGGGGCGGGGACGAAATCGCTTAATGCAGCGCTGCGGCTGTTGGCCAAGTGGCGGTCCGAGCTTTTGGGGCAGGCGCTGCTGGAACGGTCAGGCGACCGGGTGCTGTGGGGGCCGTTCAAGGGAATGGCCTATCCCGTTCGGGCCGCGGAGGGCGCGCGCACACCGCGCCTGATTGGTTGCTATGAGGCGAGCCTCGTTCCGGTGATCGAGGAGATCGCGTTGGACGGCTATGATCGGGTGATCGATATCGGATCGGCAGAGGGCTACTACGCCGTGGGTCTGGCCCTGCGCCTGCCCGGCGCGCGAGTGATCGCGCGCGACACTGATGCGACGGCGCAGGCGGCCTGCGCGGAGTTGGCGCGGATCAACTGCGTGGCGGAGCGGGTGGAGATCGGCGGGGCGGTCAACCCGGGCGATTTCGACGGAATGATCGCGGGGCGCACGCTGATCCTGTGCGACATCGAAGGGGATGAGGAGGCACTGCTGGACCCGGACGCCGCGCCGCGGCTGCGCGAGGCGGACCTTCTGGTGGAGGTGCATGAGGGGATGCGGCCCGGTTGCCTTGATCTGCTGGAGCGTCGCTTTGCGCCAAGCCATCACATCCAACGATTCGGTCGGCGGTTGCAGGACGAGGGTATGCCGCCATGGGCCGAGAAGCTTTCGGATATGGATCGGCTGCTGCTGCTGTGGGAATGGCGGGCCTCGCCGACGCCGTGGCTCTGGATGCGGAGGCGGACGGCATGACCGGGCGCGCGGGAATGAGGGGGCCGGAACATAACGCGGCGATCTGGTATGCGCCCGATGGGTATGACCCCGGCAAGGGGGTGAACGGGCGGCGGATGGCGGGGGACAGTTTCCTGCGCGGCTGGTTCCGGCATGCCGAGGTGGCGGAATGGCTGGCGGTGACCCATGGGCCGGGGGATGCGCGGGCCTTCGAGACGCTGGCGGAAAAGATGCGACCCGGCGCCCCCGTGCGGGTGGAGCGGCTGGAGAATGCCCGCACCATCGCGCCGGTGGGGACGATGTTCTTTTCGGGTCCGAATTTCGCGGGCGAGACATGGCGGCGGGCGCTGTGGGGAGACACGGCCTATGCGATCTGCGGGATCACGCATACGATTTCCACCAAGGCGGTGATGGAGGGGGCATGGCATTTGCGGGCCAGCCCGCAGGCGGAATGGGATGCGGTGATCTGCACCTCGCGCGCCGTGAAGGCCGCGCTAGAGACCCAGTTGGAGATGATCGACAGCTTTCTGGCGGGCCGTTTCGGCACCACCCTTCCGCCGCGCCCCAAGATGCCGGTCATCCCGCTGGGTGTGGATTGCGACGCCTTTATCCCTGATCCGGCGGCCGGGGCGGCCTTGCGCGAGGAGTTGGGCATCGGCACCGAGGACAGCGTCGCGCTGGTCGTGGCGCGGTTGAGCCCGCATGAGAAGTTCGATCCGCTGCCCGTCTATCTTGCCCTGCAGAAGGCACAGGCGGGGACCGGGCGGCGGCTGCATCTTATCCTTTACGGCGATTTTGCAGACAATTACGGGCGGCGCATCTTCCTTGAACCGGCGGCGGAACTGATGCCCGACGTGACCTTGCACCACCTGCCGCATCAAAGCGCAGAGCGGCGGCTGTCGGCGCTGTCGGCGGCAGAGATGTTCCTGTTTCCCATCGACAACGTTCAGGAAAGCTTTGGCATCGCGCCGGTGGAGGCGATGGCGGCGGGATTGCCGATCATCGCTTCGGACTGGGACGGCATCCGCGACACGGTCGATGGCGGCGCGGGCATCCGCATCCCGGTAACGGGGCCGCGGGTCGAGCATGTGACGGCGACCGGGCTTCGCTATCATGGTGGAACCGACAATTACATCCAGTATCTAAGCCAGCTTTCGGCGGTAACGGCAATCGATGTGGGACGCATGGCCGAGGCGGTGCGTGCGCTGATCACGCAGCCCGATCTGCGGGCGCAACTGGGGGCGGCTGGGCGGGCGCGGGCGCGCAGCCTGTTCGACTGGGGCGTCGTCGTCCCCGCGATGCAGGACCTGTTCGCCGAACTGGACGCGATCCGACGTGCGGCTGATCCGGCCCGTCATCCGCCGATCCCGGCTGCGCACCTGCCGGTCGGGCCGTCGCCCGCGACCTTTTTCGCGGGCTTTCCCACGCGGGCCCTGCCTCGGCAGATGGTCTATCTCTGGCGCGGGGGTGACGTGTCGCTGGCGCGTCTGTGGGACTTGCGCGATTATGCGACAACGCGGCGGGTCTTTGAGATGCCGCAGGATGTGGCGGCCGTGGCCGAGGCGCTGGCAGCGCGGAACGGTGCGACGGCTGCCGAGATTGCCGAAGCGACGGGGCTGAGTGTGGCGCGGGTGGAGCGTTGCCTTCTGTGGCTGATGAAATACGCGATGATCGAAGAGGGCGGCGGATGAGTGGACATATCCTGATCACCGGGGCGGGCAGCGGTATCGGGCGGGCCACGGCGAAGGCCTTTCTGGCGGCGGGGTGGCGCGTCGCGCTGATGGGGCGGCGGCGCGCGGCCTTGGAAGAGACGGCCGGGGAGGCGCCTGCGCTGATCCTGCCTGCCGACGTGGGTGCGCCCGACGAGGTGGAGGCGGCCTTCGCCGCGCTGGAGCGGGACTGGGGGCGGCTGGATGTCCTGTTCAACAATGCGGGGATTTCGGTCAAGGCTGCCCCCATCGACGAGATCCCGGTCGAGGATTGGCTGCGATTGGAACGCGTGAACATCACCGGCATGTTCCTCTGCGCGCGCGCGGCTTTTGGCCTGATGCGGCGGCAGAGCCCGCAGGGGGGGCGGATCATCAACAACGGGTCCATCTCGGCCCATGCGCCCCGGCCGGGATCGGCGCCCTATACCACGTCGAAACATGCGGTGACTGGGCTGACGAAGACGCTGGCGCTGGACGGGCGGCGGTTCGACATCGCCTGCGGTCAGATCGATATCGGCAATGCCCTGACGGACATGGCCGTGGCCTTCACCAAGGGCGTGCCGCAGGCGGATGGATCGGTGAAGGTGGAACCCGTCATGGATGTGGGCCATGTGGCCGAAGCCGTGCTGCACATGGCCAGTCTGCCGCTGTCGGCAAACATCCCCTTCCTTACGATCATGGCGCGCGACATGCCCTTTGTCGGGCGGGGGTGACCCGTTACGCTTCGCGGCAGAACATGTCGTAGACGAGCGCGATGGTGCGGCTGACCTTGGGGTCTTGGATCGAATAGAAGATCGCCTTGCCTTCGCGGCGGCACGCGACGAGGCCTTCGAGCCGCAGGCGGGCCAATTGCTGGCTGACGGCCGCCTGACGCTGATCCAGCAGGCGTTCAAGTTCGGTGACCGATTTCTCACCCGAGGAGAGATGGCACAGGATCATGAGACGACCTTCATGCGACAGCGCCTTGAGGAAGGCCGCCGCCGCCGTGGCGCGTTCGGTCATCTCGTCCACGGCAAGATGGCCGCAGCCGTCTTGCGTTTCATCGGGTTGAAGTTCGCTCAGAGGCACCCGCAATTGCATGTCCTGCTCTACCCTTTCCCTAGACCTGTATCACAGCGCGGCGCGGCTGGCGATATGGTCCGCCATGCCACGATGCCGCGCTTTTGCTGCCGTCGTGCCGAAGACATGGGACCGAAATGCAGGATTTAAAGTGGATCAGGGTGCAAAATCGCCGAAATGACCCTGAGAAAACAGAAGCGGCGCGCCGTTGCGGAAGGCCGCGCGCAGGACGGCGCCCACGAGGATGAGGTGATCGCCCCCGTCATGCACGGCGTGGCGTGCGCAATCAAAGCGCGCAAGGCTGCTGTTCAGGCGGGGCAGGCCGTCGGGACCGTCGGTCCAATCCAACCCGTCGAAGGTGGCGCCGTTGCGGGTGAAGCGGGCGGCGATGTCGCGTTCCTCGCGCCCGAGGATGTGGATGGCGAAGGTCTGCGCCTCTGTGAAGGCCGCCGCGCGCGAGGAGGCGCGGTCCACCGACCAGAGCACCAGCGCCGGGTCGAGCGAGACGGAGGCGAAGCTGTTCACCGTGATCCCGAGCGGGCCGTCCGGCCCCTGACAGGTGACGACGGTCACGCCGGTGGCGAACCGCCCCAGCGCATCGCGCAGGGCGCGGCGGGTTTCGGGGCCGGGGGTGAATTCCAGCGGGGACTGGTCGGTCATCGTGGGCGGGCCTCTTGCGCTGCGGGGTGATCAGATAAGGGTTTTCCGGCGCGGGACAATGGGGCGTCGGCGCGGCGGAGGGGGATGCGCCTGTCACAGAGCAGAGATAGGCTGGCCCGCGACTCAGGGATGGAGGACTTTCATGCAGCGACCGCTTTCCGCCTTCACGGCACCGGGCCGCTTCTGGCGCGGCAACCTGCACACGCATTCGACCCGGTCAGACGGGGTGCTGTCGCCGGAAGAGGTCTGCCGTCGCTATCGTGCGGAAGGCTATGATTTCCTTGCGCTCACAGATCATTTCGTGGGGATGTGGGGCTATCCGATCGTGGACACGGTCCCCTTCCGGGCCGAGGGTTTCACCACGATCCTTGGTGCGGAACTGCATTCCGGCGCGATGGCCAATGGCGAGTTGTGGCACGTCCTTGCCGTGGGCCTGCCGCCGGATTTCGCCCCATCGAACAGCCCGGATTTCGTGCCGCGCGAGGATCAGGAAAGCGCCGCAGAGATCGCGGCGCGGGCGGTGGCGGCCGGGGCCTTTGTGGCCATCGCCCATCCGCAATGGTCCGGCCTGACGCTGGCCGATGCGCGCACCATCACGGCGGCCCATGCGGTGGAGATTTACAACCACGGCTGCGCCACGGGCTGTGACCGGGCGGATGGATTTGCCATTGCGGACCTTCTGCTGACCGAAGGGCGCAAGCTGACCATGATCGCCACCGATGACGCCCATTTCTCGGAGCCCGATCATTTTGGCGGCTGGGTCATGGTGAAATCGCAGGCGAACGAGCCGGACGCATTGCTGGCTGCGTTGAAACGGGGGGATTTCTATTCCTCGCAGGGGCCGGAACTGCGCGATGTGCGGATTGAGGGAGAGATGGTGGTGGTCGAAAGCTCTGCCGTGTCCTCGGTCATCGTGCAGGGCTGGGGGACGGGTGCGAAGGGGGTGCATGGCCATTCCATGACCCGGGCCGAAGTGCCGCTGGCGCGGCTGCTGAACAGCCCGTGGCTGCGCGTGACGGTGATCGATGCGGCGGGCAAGCGGGCGTGGTCCAACCCGTTCTGGCGTGATGTCGAAGGGGGAAACCCCCGCGTCTAGCCTGCGCAACCCTTTCATCTTCTGTCTGAAAATATCCTGCGGGGGGTGAATTCGCCGCAGGCGAAGAGGGGGGCGCAAAGCCCCCCTTTCTGTTTCAGTTCCCCAAGATGCCCGGCAGGCGCAGGTCCATGGCGCGGGCATGATCGAGCGCGATGTCATAGCCCGCATCGGCATGGCGCATGACGCCAGTGGCCGGGTCGTTCCAGAGCACGTTGTGCAAGCGACGCGCAGCGTCCTCGGTCCCGTCGGCGACGATGACCATGCCGGAATGCTGGCTGAACCCCATGCCGACCCCGCCGCCATGGTGCAGCGAGACCCAGGTCGCGCCGCTGGCCGTGTTGAGCAGCGCGTTGAGAAGCGGCCAGTCGGAGACGGCGTCGGAGCCATCCTTCATCGCCTCTGTCTCGCGGTTGGGCGAGGCGACGGAGCCGCTATCCAGATGGTCGCGCCCAATCACGACGGGGGCCTTCAACTCGCCCGATTTCACCATCTCGTTGAACATCAGGCCCGCGCGGTGGCGGTCGCCCAATCCGATCCAGCAGATGCGGGCGGGCAGGCCTTGGAAGGCGATCCGGTCCTGCGCCATGTCGAGCCAGCGGTGCAGATGGGCGTTTTCCGGGAAAAGCCGCTTCATCGCGCGGTCGGTGGCATAGATATCCTCGGGATCGCCCGACAGAGCGCACCAGCGGAAGGGGCCGATCCCCTTGCAAAACAGGGGACGGATATAGGCAGGGACAAAGCCGGGGAAGGCGAAGGCATTCTCCAGTCCTTCATCCTGCGCGACCTGCCGGATGTTGTTGCCGTAGTCGAGCGTGGGGACACCCGCGTTCCAGAAATCCACCATCGCAGCGACATGGGTCCGCATCGAGGCGCGGGCGGCTTTTTCCACCTCCTTCGGGGCGGTTTCCTGCTTTGCGCGCCATTCGGCAGTGGTCCAGCCAGCGGGGCAGTAGCCGTGCAGCGGATCATGGGCCGAGGTCTGGTCGGTGACGATGTCGGGGCGCCCGTTCGGAATCGGATCGCCCTGTTTCATGCGGGCGACGAGTTCGGGGAAGATGTCGGCGGCATTGCCCAGAAGGCCCACGGATTTCGCCTCTCCCTTCGCGGTCCAGTCGGCGATGAGGGCGAGCGCTTCGTCCAGCGTATGCGCCTTGGCGTCGAGGTAGCGGGTGCGGATACGGAAATCGATGCGGGTTTCATCGACCTCCACCGCAAGGCAGCAGGCCCCGGCCATGACGGCGGCGAGCGGCTGCGCGCCGCCCATCCCGCCGAGGCCGCCGGTCAGGATCCAGCGGCCCTTGAGACTGCCGCCGTAATGCTGGCGGCCCGCCTCGGCGAAGGTTTCATAGGTGCCCTGAACGATGCCCTGCGTGCCGATGTAGATCCACGACCCGGCGGTCATCTGGCCATACATGGCCAGCCCGCGCTTATCCAATTCGTTGAAATGATCCCATGTCGCCCAATGGGGGACGAGGTTGGAATTGGCGATCAAGACGCGGGGCGCGTCCTTGTGGGTGCGGAAGACCCCCACAGGTTTGCCCGATTGCACGAGCAGGGTTTCGTCGTCGTTAAGCGTCTTCAGCGTGGCGACGATGCGGTCGAAATCCTCCCATGTCCGGGCGGCGCGGCCGATGCCGCCGTAGACCACAAGCTCATGCGGGTTCTCGGCCACGTCGGGGTGCAGGTTGTTCATCAGCATCCGCATCGGCGCCTCGGTCAGCCAGCTTTTGGCGGTGATCTCGGGGCCGGTGGGCGGATAGATGTCGCGGAGATTGTGACGCGTGTTCATGGGGTTGCCCTTCAGAGCGTGGGAAGCGGGATGGCGGCGGCGGCGGCGAGGTCGCCATTGGCGACAAGCCGGGCTGCGGTTTCAAGATCGGGGGCGAGGTAGCGGTCTTCGCCCAAGGTGGCGACCTCGGCTCGGAGGCGGGCGAGGGTGTTCTGTAGGGGGCGCGAGGTTTTCAGGGGGGCGCGGAATTCCACGCCTTGGGCGGCGCAGAGCGCCTCGACCCCCAATATGCGGGACAGGTTGGCATTCATGGGTGTCAGGCGGCGCGCGCCATGGGCGGCCATGCTGACATGGTCTTCCTGATTGGCGCTGGTGGGGGTGCTGTCGGTGACGGTGGGATGGGCGAGGTGCTTGTTCTCGCTCATCAAAGCTGCCGTGGTTACTTCGGCGATCATCAGGCCGGAATTCAGGCCCGGGTTCGGCGTCAGGAAAGGCGGCAGGTCGAAAGACAGGGTGGGATCGACCATCAGCGCCACGCGGCGCTGGGCTATGGCGCCGATTTCGGAGATTGCCAACGCGATCATGTCGGCGGCGAAACCCACGGGTTCGGCATGGAAGTTCCCGCCCGAGACGATCTGCCCATCGGCGAGGACAAGCGGGTTGTCGGTGGCGGCATTGGCTTCGATTTCAAGGGTTTGCGCGGCCTGACGCAGGATGTCCATCGCGGCGCCCGTGACCTGCGGCTGGCAACGGATGCAATAGGGATCCTGCACCCGTGTGTCGCCTTCGCGGTGGCTTTCGCGGATGGGGGAGCCATCAAGCAGGGCGCGCAGCGTGGCGGCGGCCTCGATCTGGCCCGCATGGCCACGCAGGGCATGAATCTGCGGGTGAAGGGGGGCGGTGGACCCCATGATGGCGTCGGTTGACATCGCGGAGATGACGAGCGCCGCTTGCGCGTTGCGCCATGCATCGAAGAGGCCCGCGAGCGCGTATGCCGTGGAGAATTGGGTGCCGTTGATGAGGGCGAGCCCTTCCTTTGGGCCGAGGATGAGGGGGGCAAGGCCCTTACTGGCAAGGGCTTCTATTGCGGGGAGGATCGTGCCGCCGACCTCTGCCTCGCCTGCGCCGATCATGACGGCGGTCATGTGGGCGAGGGGGGCGAGGTCGCCCGAGGCGCCGACAGAGCCTTGGGCGGGGATGACGGGGGTGATGCCGTGGTCGAGCATCGCCTCGATCTGGGCGATGACCTCCCACCTTACGCCAGAGGCGCCGCGGCCAAGGGAGAGAAGCTTCAGCACCATCATCAGCCGGGCGATGGAGCGGGGCATGGGATCGCCCACGCCGCAGCAATGGGACAGGATCAGGTTGCGCTGGAGGGTGGCGGTGTCTTTCGCCGCGATCTTGAGCGAGGCAAGCTTGCCGAAGCCGGTGTTGACGCCATAGACGGCGGCATCGCCCGCAGCGGCGGTGGCGATCTGGGCGGCGGCAGCCTCGACCCCCGCGCGGGCGGAGGGGTGCAGGCGGGCGGGGCAGCCAGATCGGTAAATATGTTCGATTTGTGTAAGCGTTGTGCCGCCGGGATTGAGGATTTCAGGCGTCAAGGCGGCCTCCGATGATTGATTTATGCAAGGCATCCGCGCCGATCCGGTAGCTAAGTTCTGCCGGATGCGTGAGGTTCCAGAGGCAGAGATCGGCGCGCATGCCGGGGGCGAGGGTGCCACGATCGGTGAAGCCGAGGGCGCGCGCGGCGTGGGCGGTGGTGCCCAGAAGCGCCTCTTCCGGCGTCATGCGGAACAGGGTGCAGGCCATGTTCATGGCCAAGGGCAGCGAGGTCATGGGCGAGGAGCCGGGGTTGCAGTCGGTGGCCACGGCCATCGGCACGCCTGCGGCGCGCAAGGCGGCGATGGGGGGGAGATGCGTGTCGCGCAGAGTGTAGAAGGCGCCGGGCAGGATGCCTGCCACGGTGCCTGCGCGGGCCATGTCGGCGATGCCTTCGGACGAGAGATGTTCGAGGTGGTCAGCTGACAGCGCGGCGTGGCGGGCGGCGAGTTGCGCGCCGCCTTGATCGGAGAGTTGTTCTGCGTGCAGCTTCACCCTCAGGCCCAAGGCGCGGGCGGCGGTGAAGAGGCGGTCCACTTGCGCGGGGGTGAAGGCGATGGCTTCGCAGAAGGCATCCACGGCGTCGATCAGGCCTTCGGCATGGGCGGCGCGGAGGGAGGGGATGGCGACCTCGTTTATGTAGGCATCGGGATTGCCCTTGTATTCCGGGGGGATGGCATGGGCGGCAAGGTGGGTGGTGGTGATGGTGACGGGGCGCAGCGTGGCAAGGCGGCGGGCGGCGCGGAGCATCTTGAGTTCGTCCGCGACGGTCAGGCCATAGCCGGATTTGATTTCCACCGTGGTGGTGCCTTGCGCGATCATCGCGTCGAGGCGGGGGAGGGATTGCGCGATGAGGTCCTCTTCGGAGGCAGTGCGGGTGGCGGTGACGGTGGAGAGGATGCCGCCGCCGGCGCGGGCGATGTCTTCGTAGCTGGCGCCCTGCAGGCGGAGTTCGAATTCGGCGGCGCGGTTGCCGGCGAAGACGAGGTGGGTATGCGCGTCGATCAGGCCGGGGGTGAGGATTTTTCCATTGAAGTCAATGGTTTCGGCTTTTGGTGCGCGGCTTTGCGGGCCGATCCATGCGATGCTGTCGCCTTCAATCAGCACGGCTGCATCGGGGATCAGGCCATAGCCGCCCTGCATCGTGGCCGCCGTGATCCCGGTAAGGAGAATCGCCATCGCGTCTTGCCTTTTGTCTGAGGTTGGCGTTATTATGTATATACATAATGACCTGTCAAGCGAGGGACGGACATGCTGATCCATGCGGAGCGCGCGTTGCTGCCGGAGGGCTGGGCGTCGGATGTGGGGGTGCGGGTCGAAGGCGGGCGGATCGTGGCGGTCGGGCCTGAGGCGGGCGGCCAGCGGGTGGGATGCCTGCTGCCTGCCCCGGTGAACCTGCATTCGCACGCCTTTCAGCGCGCGATGGCGGGGATGACGGAGCGGCGCAGCGCCGGGCAGGACAGTTTCTGGACCTGGCGGTCGCTAATGTATCGGTTCCTTGATCGTTTGACGCCCGAGGATGTGGAGGCGATCGCCGCGCAGGTGATGGTGGAGATGGCCGAAGCCGGGTTCGCCGCCGTGGCGGAGTTCCATTATCTGCATCATCAGCCCGGAGGCGCGCCCTATGCCACTCTGGCAGAAATGTCTGAACGGATCGTCAACGCGGCGGAAGACACTGGGTTCGGCCTGACGCTGCTGCCTGTGCTCTATCAGCGCGGGGGCTGTGACGGGCGGGCGCTGACATCGGGTCAGCTGCGCTTTGGCAACGATCCGGAGCGGTTCGCGCGGCTGTGGGAGGGGGCGGCGGCGGCGGTGAAGCGGCTGCCTGACGGGGTGACGGGGGTTGCGCCGCATTCGCTGCGGGCGGTGGATGCGGCGGGGCTGCGGATGGCGGAAGGGATTGCACCGAGGGCGCCGATCCATATCCATCTGGCCGAGCAAGTAGCTGAAGTAGAGGAGGTTTCTACCGCATATGGCGCGCGGCCCGTTGAATGGCTTTTGGCCAATGCAGGGGTGGATGGGCGCTGGTGCCCCATCCATTGCACGCATATGACGGAAGCGGAGACGGAGGCGCTTGCCCGATCCGTCGCGGTTGCGGGGCTGTGCCCGATCACGGAAGCGAACCTGGGCGATGGGATCTTTGACGGTGTGCGCTTTGCGGGGGCGGGTGGGCACTGGGGTGTGGGGTCAGACAGCAATGTGAGAATCTCATTGGCCGAGGAATTGCGGCTGTTCGAGTATTCGCAGCGGCTGCGGGATCGGGGGCGGGCGATGCTGGCGGACGGCCTGCGGTCCACCGGGCGGGCGCTGTGGGACGGGGCCGCGCAAGGGGGCGCGATGGCGGCGGGGCGGGCGTCCGGCGCGATTGCCGAAGGGGCGGTGGCGGACCTTGTGGCGCTGGATCTTGGGTCGGTGCATCTGGCGGGACGGGAGGGGGATGAGATCCTTGATGCCTTTGTTTTCGCTGGGAATGATGCGCTGGTGTCGGAGGTGTGGTCAGCCGGGCGTCATGTGGTGATGGGCGGGCGGCATGTGGCGCGGGAGCGGGTCGAGCGGCGGTTTCGCGCGGTGATGGCGGGCTTGCGGGAGCGGGCGTGATGGGCTGGGAGGGGGTGCGGGACGAGGTGCTGCGCCGCATCCGGGGGCGGGTGTGGCCACCGGGAGAGGTGATCCCGGGCGAGGAGGCGCTGGCGGTGGAGTTCGGGGTGGCGCGGGCGACGGTGAACCGGGCGCTGCGCGATCTGGCCGAGGCGGGGCTTCTGGAACGGCGCAGGAAGGCCGGGACGCGGGTCGCGCTGTTGCCCGTGAGGAAGGCCACGCTGGATATTTCCATCATCCGTCAAGAGGTTGAGGCGCGGGGCGAGGTCTATGGCCACCGCGTGCTGGAGCGCCGGATGGAGGCGGTGCCGCTGGCGGTGGCGCTGCGGCTGGGCGTGGCTAGGGGCGCACGGATGTGTTTCCTTGAGACGCTGCATCTGGCGGGGGGGCGGCCCTTTGCGCATGAGGTGCGGTGGTTGAACATCGCGGTCTTGCCGGGGGGCGTGGTGCCGGAGTTCGACCGCCTGAGCGCCAATGAATGGCTGGTGCAGAATGTGGCCTATGCCACTGGGGATATTGAGTTTTCTGCAGAATTGGCGACGTCTGCGGAGGCGGCTGCCTTGGGGATACGGGCGGGCGAGCCGGTCTTTGTGACGGAGCGGGCGACATGGACGGCGGAGGCCCCGATCACCTTTGTGCGGCTGCTGCACGGGCCGGGATACAGGCTGCGGACGATGGTCTGAGGCCCGTCATCGACTGTGCCCTGTTTTGTGCCGCATTCTGTGCAGCAAACTGTGGGCACAGAGCGCGCGGTTTCGGGGCGTTTCGCGCAACGGGCATAGGTGGGTCTTATGGCCCGACGGTGTGGTCATTTTTCGAGGCGTAGGATGGGCAATACTGCCCATCCTACCTTAGCGCCCGGTCAGGCGGCGTTGGACGATGCGGTGGAGTTTGCGGTGCAAGGGCGTGATGCGGTGGCGCAGGTGGGTCGCGGCATAGACCGGCTGGCGCAGGACGGGGGCATCGGCCACTTCGCGGAAGCGGCCGGAGGCGAGCATCTGGGTGGCGGTGCGTTCCAGCACATAGCCTGCCCCGCCCATGGCCTGCAGCAGCGAAGCGACTGTCGCGCTTTGGCCCACCGAGACGGGGGCGGAGGCGAATTCGGGCGTCAGGTCGCGATGCATGGCTTCGAACATCGGAGAGAAATGGGCGAAGATGAAGGTCTGGGGGTTCACCTCGGCCCGGCGGTCGGTATCGGTGCTGACCATGCGGTAGGTCACCTCGCCCAGTTCCGAGAAATGCAGATCGGGGTGGGGTTTGGGGGAATACATCACCGCGAAGTCGAGGATGCCGGTCAGGACATCGGCGCACATCTGGTTGGAATAGTCGGGTTCGATGTAGAAGGCGGTGTCAGGCAGGGCGCGGCGGAAATCGGCGATCCATTCGCCGATATGCTGGGCGGCGAGGTCGTTCTGGATGCCGAGGCGGATCAGATGCGCGGCGCGGTCGGGGACTTGAATGCGCCGCCGCGCCTCGTGCCATTCATGGCGGAGGGCGCGGGCATGGGGTTCGAAGCGCTTGCCTTCGGTGGTGAGGTCGGTGCCCGCGCGAGAGCGGGTGAAGAGTTTCGCGCCGAGCGCCTGTTCCAGCGCGGCGATGCGGGCCGAGACGGTGGATTGGGTCAGCCCGAGCCGTTCCGCGCTGCGGTTGAAGCTGCGCGTGTCGCAGAGGTCGAGGAAGGTTTCCAGAAGGTCGATCTGCAACTGGGTTCCGGGGGTGGCCTAATCGGGTTTTCCGATCAATAGGCCGGGTCGGGGCGAATTGAAAGGGGGGCGCTGCGCTGTCATCCTGCCGCGCGGAATGGGCCGAGATGGCGGAGGATGTGATGGCGGATTTTCCCACGAGCGCGCGGGTGGTGATCATTGGCGGGGGCGCGGTCGGGGCGTCGTCGCTTTATCACCTTGCCAAGGCGGGGTGGACGGATTGCGTCCTTCTGGAGAAGAACGAGTTGACCGCCGGGTCCACGTGGCATGCGGCGGGGAACGTGCCGACCTTTTCGTCGAGCTGGTCGATTATGAACATGCAGCGCTATTCGGCGCAGCTGTATCGTGGTCTGGGCGAGGCCGTGGATTATCCGATGAACTACCATGTGACCGGGTCGGTGCGGCTGGGCCACAGCAAGGAGCGGTTGCAGGAGTTCAAGCGGGTGGTGGGGATGGGGCGGTATCAGGGGATGGACCTTGATATCCTGTCGCCTGACGAGATCCGGTCGCGCTATCCCTTTGTGGAGACGCATGATCTGACCGGGGCTTTGTATGACCCCAATGACGGCGATATCGACCCGGCGCAGTTGACGCAGGCGCTTGCCAAGGGCGCGCGCCAGATGGGGGCGCGGATCGAGCGGTTCTGCCCGGCGACGGGCGTGCGGCGCGAAGGCGACGAATGGGTGGTGGAAACGCCGAAGGGCGAGATCCGCTGCGAGATCGTGGTGAACGCTGCGGGCTACTATGCGCGGGAGGTGGCCAAGATGTTCGGCCGCGATCTGCCGATGATGGTGATGAGCCATCAATACATGCTGTTCGACACGATCCCGGAACTGGAAAGTTGGTCGAAAGGCGTGGGGCACAAACTGCCGCTGCTGCGCGACGTGGATTCGTCCTATTACCTGCGGCAGGAGAAATACGGCTTTAACCTTGGGCCCTATGAGGGCAATTGCCGGGCGCATTGGGACAAGGCAGATGATCCGATGCCGGAGGATTTCTCCTTCCAGCTGTTCCCGGATGATCTGGAGCGGCTGGAATGGCACATCAACGATGCCATGGCGCGGGTGCCGCTGCTGGCGCAGGCGAACCTGACCAAGGTGATCAACGGGCCGATCCCCTATACCCCGGACGGCAACCCCTTGATTGGACCTATGCCCGGGGTGCCGAATGCCTTTGAGGCCTGCGTCTTTACCTTTGGCATCTGTCAGGCGGGCGGTGCGGGCAAGGTTCTGGCGGAATGGGTGACGGAGGGGGCGACGGAATGGGACATGTGGTCCTGCGATCCGCGCCGCTTTACCGGGTTCGAGGACCCGGACTACTGCGTGCAGAAAGGGATGGAGGTTTACGGGCATGAATATGCCATCCATTTCCCGCATCACGTCTGGCCCGTGGGCCGGGGGAAGAAGCTGTCGGCGGTGCATGACCGGACGGCGGCGATGGGCGCGCAGTTCGGGCCCTATAATGGCTGGGAGCGGGCGCTGTGGTATGCGCGTGAGGGCGATGACACGTCTGAGGACGCGCAGCGGACATGGGACCGGGAAGGCCCGTGGTTCGGCGCGGTGCGGGAAGAATGCCTTGCGGTGCGGGATGCTTGCGGAATTCTGGACCTGCCGGGGTTCAGCCGCTTCCGCGTGAGCGGGCCGGGCGCGGTGGCGTGGCTGTCGGCGCAGATCACGGGCAAAGTGCCGTCGGTCGGGCGGCTGGGTCTGGCCTATTTCGCGGATGAGAAGGGGCGGATCGTCACCGAGATGTCGGTCGCGCGGCTGGGCGAGGAGGATCTGCTGCTGATCACCGCCGCCACGGCGCAGATGCATGACAAGGAATGGCTGCTGTCGACGCTGCCCGAGGGTCTGTCGCTGGTGGATGAAACCGAAGGCTGGTCGACCCAGATCCTGACGGGGCCAAAGGCGCGCGAGGTGCTTGCCACTGCGGGGGCGGAGGCCGATCTGGCCAAGGGCTGGCTCACTTGGCAGGAGGGGCGGATCGCGGGACGGTCGGTTTTCCTGATGCGGGTGAGTTTTGCAGGCGAATTGGGTTGGGAAATCCATAGTCGTGTGGCCGATACGCCTGCGATCTTTGATGCGGTGATGGTGGCGGGGCGGCCGTTGGGCCTGCGGCCTTTCGGGATGTTCGCGCTGAACAGCCTGCGGGTGGAGAAGGGGTATCGGGCGTGGAAGGGGGACCTTTCGACCGATTACACCGTGCTGCAGGGCGGGCTGGAGCGGTTCGTGGATTGGGGCAAGCCCGCCTTCCGGGGCAAGGCCGCGCTGGAGGCCGAGCGGCAGCGGGGCGTTTCCAAGCGGTTCGTGACGCTGACCGTGGCGGCGGGGGAGTGTGACCCGCCCTATATGAGCACGATCTGGCACGATGGTCAGGTCGTGGGCGAGACGACGTCCGGCTATTTCGGGCATCGGATCGGCAAGGTTGTGGCGCTGGGGATGCTGCGGGCAGAGCTGGCGGTGCCGGGGACGGCGGTCGAGGTGGAGATCTTCGGGGAACGCTGCGCGGCGGTGGTCTGCGAGGATGCGCCGCTGTGGGATGCGAAGAACGAGCGGTTGCGCGCGTGACGGGCGGCGGGACCGGGGGCCAGCCCCCGGACCCCCGGGATATTTGAAGACAGAAAATGGAGAGGGTCGTGGGTCAGGTTCCGGAACGGGCGCGGGCGGTGGTCATCGGCGGGGGCGTGTCGGGCTGTTCGGTGGCCTATCATCTGGCCAAGGCCGGGTGGACGGATGTGGTGCTCTTGGAGCGCAAGCAGCTGACATCCGGGACGACATGGCATGCGGCGGGGCTGATCGGGCAGTTGCGCGGATCGGCGAATATGACGCGGCTGGCGAAGTATTCGGCGGACCTGTACGTGAAACTGGAGGCGGAGACGGGGGTCGCCACGGGGATGCGGCAGGTGGGCAGCATCTCGGTTGCCCTGACGGAGCATCGGCGGGAGGAGTTGCTGCGGCAGGCCACGGTGGCGCGCATCTTTGGGGTGGATGTGGCGGAAATCTCGCCCACGCAAGTGAAGGAGATGTACCCGCATCTGAACGTGAGCGATGTGGTGGGCGCAGTGCATCTGCCGCTGGATGGGCAATGCGATCCAGCCAACATCGCCATGGCGCTGGCCAAGGGGGCGCGGATGCGGGGCGCGCAGATCTTTGAACATACGAAGGTGACGGGGGTGCGGCAGGCGGGCGGCCGCGTGACCGGGGTGGACTATGTGAGCGCGGAGGGCGAGCCCGGTTTCATCGCTGCCGATGTGGTGGTGAATTGCGGCGGCATGTGGGGGCGGGACCTTGCGGCGCAGTCGGGGGTGACGCTGCCGCTGCATGCCTGCGAGCATTTCTACCTGATCACCGAACCGGTGGAGGGGTTGGGCCATCTGCCCGTGCTGCGCGTGCCGGATGAATGCGCCTATTACAAGTCGGACGCGGGCAAGATGATGATCGGGGCCTTTGAACCCAAGGCCAAGCCCTGGGGCATGGGGGGAATCCGCGAGGATTTCATGTTCGACACGCTGCCCGAGGATTGGGAGCATTTCACGCCGATCCTTGAGCATGCGATGAACCGCATGCCGCTGTTCCAGACGGCGGGGATTCACACCTTCTTCAACGGGCCGGAGAGCTTTACCCCGGATGACCGCTATTATCTGGGCGAGGCGCCGGAGCTGCGGGGCTATTGGATCGCGGCCGGGTACAACTCGGTGGGCATCGCGGGGTCTGGCGGTGCGGGGATGGCGCTGGCCTCTTGGATCACGGAAGGGGAGCCGCCCTTCGACCTGTGGGAGGTGGATATCCGCCGGGCGCAGCCGTTCCAGCGCAACCGCGCCTATCTGAAGGAGCGGGTCAGCGAGACGCTGGGCCTGCTATATGCCGATCACTTCCCTTATCGGCAGGTGGTGACGTCGCGGGGCGTGCGGCGGACGCCGCTGCATGAGCATCTGAAGGCGCGCGGCGCGGTGTTCGGCGAGGTGGCGGGTTGGGAGCGGGCGAATTGGTTCGCGCGTCCGGGGCAGGAGCGGGAATATCGCTATAGCTGGGGTCGGCAGAATTGGTTCGAGAACCAGAAGGCCGAGCATCTGGCGGTGCGGAACGGGGTCGGGTTCTTTGACATGACCTCTTTCGGGAAGATCCGGGTGGAGGGGCGCGATGCGATGGCCTTCCTGAACCGGGTCTGTTCGGCGGAGGTGGATGTGGCCCCGGGGCGCATCGTCTATACGATGTTCCTGAATGCGCGGGGCGGGATCGAGGCGGATTTGACCGTCACGCGGCTGTCGGAGACGGCCTATCTGCTGGTCGTGCCGGGGGCGACCTTGCAGCGCAATCTGGCGCATCTGCGCCGCTGTCTGGGGGAGGAGTTCGTCACCATCACCGACATGACGGCGGCGGAATCCGTGCTGTGCGTGATGGGACCGAAGGCGCGCGATCTGATGGCGCGGGTGTCGCCTGCCGATTTCTCCAACAGCGCGCATCCCTTCGGGACGGCGCGGGAGATCGAGGTCGGCATGGGCTTGGCGCGCGCGCATCGGGTCACTTACGTGGGCGAGCTGGGCTGGGAGCTTTATGTCAGTTCCGATCAGACGGCGCATGTCTTCGAGGCGCTGGAGGCGGCGGGCGAAGGGCTGGGCTTCACGCTCTGCGGGTTGCACACGCTGGACAGCTGCCGGATCGAGAAGGCCTACCGGCACTGGGGCCATGACATCACCGACGAGGATCATGTCCTTGAGGCGGGGCTGGGCTTCACCGTGTCGAAGAAGAAGCCCGCCTTCATGGGGCGTGACGCGGTGCTGCGGAAGGCAGAGGCGGGGCTGGCGCGCCGGATGGTGCAGTTCCGGATGGAGGACCCCGAGGTGATGCTGTTCCACAATGAGGCGATCCTGCGGGATGGCCGGATTGTGGGGCCGGTGACCAGCGGGAATTACGGCCATTTCCTCGGCGGGGCGATCGGCATGGGCTATGTGCCCTGCGCGGGCGAGAGCGAGGACGAGGTGCTGGCCTCGACCTATGAGATCGAAGTGGCGGGGGTGCGGCATCGAGCCCATGCCGCGCTGGCGCCGATGCACGATCCGAAATCGGAACGGGTGCGCGCGTGATTGGCGGCGGGACCGGGGGTTTCACACCCCCGGACCCCCGTGGGATATTTTGGAACAGATGAAGCAGGGAGCGGGTCATGGCTGAGGCAATCGAAGGCGCGGATGCGGGCGCGGTGGGCGAGGTCTGCGAACCGGCGCGGGCGCGGCGGTCGGGCGGGCGGTCGGCGCGGGTGGCGTTGCGGTCGGCCCCCTTGGCCGAGGATGTGCGGCCCGTGCGGGCGGGGATGCCTGGGGGGCAGTACAAGCCCCTGACGGAAGCGGGGATGGCGAAGATCCATGCTTCGGCGCTGGAGGCGCTGGAGGTGATCGGGCTGTCTCAGGCCCCCAAGTCGGGGGTGGAGATCATGACGGCGGCGGGGGCGATCCAAGGCGATGACGGGCGGTTGCGCTTTCCCCGCGCGCTGGTCGAGGACATGCTGGCGGTGGCGGCGCGGGACATCACGCTGCATGCCCGCGATCCGAAACATGACCTGCATCTGACCGGGACCAATGTGCATTTCGGCACGGCGGGGGCGGCGGTGCATATCGTGGACCCGATCACGCTGGACTATCGCGAATCCACCGCGCAGGACCTGTATGACGGGGCGCGGCTGGTCGACAATCTGGACAACATCCATTTCTACCAGCGCACGATGGTCTGCCGCGATGTGGTGGACAACAAGGAGATGGACCTGAACACGCTTTATGCCTGCCTTGCGGGCACGCAGAAGCATGTGGGGACATCCTTCAGCGATCCGTCGCACGTCGCGGATTGCTTCGACATGCTCTACATGGTGGCGGGCGGCGAGGAGAAATGGCTGGAGCGGCCTTTCGTGTCCAACTCCAACTGCTTTGTCGTGCCGCCGATGAAGTTTGCCGAGGAATCCTGCATCACGATGGAGGATTGCATTCGGCGGGGGATGCCCATGCTGCTGCTGTCTGCGGGGCAGGCAGGGGCGACAGCGCCTGCGCCCATTGCGCTGACCATCGTGCAGGCGGTGGCAGAGTGCCTTGCGGGCGTCGTCTATGTGAATGCGATCAAGAAGGGGGCGCCGGCGATCTTTGGCACTTGGCCCTTCGTGAGCGACCTGCGGACGGGGGCGATGAGCGGTGGGTCGGCGGAGCAGGCGCTGCTCACGGCGGGCTGCGCGCAGATGCACCGTTTCTATGACCTGCCCGGCGGCGCGGCGAGCGGCATTTCCGACAGCAAACTGCCCGACATGCAGGCCGGATGGGAGCAGGGGATCACCAATTCGCTGGCCGGACTGGCAGGGCTGAACATGTGCTATGAGGCGGTGGGGATGCATGCCTCGCTGCTGGGCTTCTGCCTTGAATCGCTGGTGCTGGGGGATGACCTGCTTGGGCAGGCGATGCGTCTGGTGCGGGGGATCGACGTGACGGAGGATTCCACCAGCATCGAGGCGATGAAGGAAGTCTGTTTGGGTGGACCCGGGCATTACCTTGGATCAGAGCAGACGCTGAGCCTGATGCAGACGGAATACATCTATCCCAATGTCGGCAACCGGATGAGCCCGAAGGAATGGAACGAGGCCGGGAAACCTTTGTTGCTGGACACCGCGATCCGGCGCAAGAATGATATCCTGTCCAGGGCGGGATGCCGGGTCGATCCCGAGATCGATGCGGCCATCCGGGCGCGATTCAACATCTATTTCCGGTGAGGAACCCATGAGCTACGCGAATCTTTCCAAGTTCTACATCAACGGGGAATGGGTGGCGCCGCTGGGGGGCACCACCATGGGGGTGGAGAACCCGGCCACGGAAGAGATCGTGGCGCAGGTGGCGCTGGGCACGGTGGCCGATGCGGATCGGGCCATCATGGCGGCGCGGGCGGCCTTTGACGGGTTCTCAAGCTGGAAGGCGGCGGATCGCATTGCGCTGCTGGAGGCCATCCTTGCGGAATACAACAAGCGCTATGAAGAATTCGCCGTCGCCATGAGCACCGAGATGGGCGCCCCCATGGCCTGGGCGCGCGAGGCGCAGGCCTGGGCGGGGCAGGTGCATCTGGAAAGCACCATCAAGGCGGCCAAGGACTTCCACTGGGAGGAGATGCGGGGCGAGACGCTGCTGATCCGCGAGGGGATCGGGGTTTGCGCGCTGATCACGCCGTGGAACTGGCCGATGAACCAGATCGCCTGCAAGGTGGGTCCTGCCATCGCGGCGGGCTGCACGATGGTTCTGAAACCGTCGGAGATCGCGCCTTTGTCGGGGATCCTGTTCGCCGAGGTCTGCCATGCGGCGGGGGTTCCGGCGGGGGTGTTCAATCTGGTGAACGGCACCGGGCCGGAGGTCGGCGCGCGCATGTCGGCGCATCCGGAGGTGGACATGGTGTCCTTCACCGGATCGACGCGGGCCGGGACGGCCGTGGCGGCGGCGGCGGCACCCACGGTGAAGCGGGTGGCGCAGGAATTGGGCGGCAAGTCGGCCAATATCATCCTGCCCTCGGCCGATCTGGCGGCGGCGGTGAAGGGTGGCGTCGAGGGCTGCTTTGGCAATACGGGGCAATCCTGCGATGCGCCGACGCGGATGTTCGTACCTGCCGCGCAGATGGACGCGGCGCTGGCCGTGGCGAAGGAGGCGGCGGAGGCCGTGGTCGTGGGTGATCCCAATGATCCTTCGGTGACGATGGGGCCGCTGGTCAGCAAGCTGCAATTCGACAAGGTGCAGGCCCTGATCCAGAAGGGGATCGACGAAGGGGCGACGCTGGTCACCGGAGGCGTGGGCCGTCCGGTCGGCGTGAACCGGGGCTGGTTCGTGCGGCCCACCATCTTTGGCCATGTCACCAATGACATGACTGTCGCGCGGGAAGAGATCTTTGGTCCCGTCCTGTCGGTGATCGGCTATGACACGGTGGATGAGGCGGTGGCGATGGCCAATGACACGGTCTATGGCCTTGCCGCCTATGTGCAGGGCGAGACCAAGGAGGCGGTCGCGGTGGGGCGGCGGCTTCGGGCGGGGCAGATCAGCCTGAACTATCCGGCATGGGACACGTTCGCGCCCTTCGGCGGCTACAAGCAATCGGGCAACGGGCGGGAATACGCCGATTGGGGCATCCATGACTTCTGCGAGGTCAAGGCGATCGTAGGACATGGAGCGTAAGGGGACGGCATGAAATACGGATATGTGGGACTGGGCAACCTTGGGGGCCATCTGGCGGCAAGCCTGATCCGCGCGGGGCATGAGGTCACGGTCTATGACCGCGATGAAAGCCTTTCGGAACGGCACCGTGCGATGGGGGCGACTGTGGCCGACAGCCCGGCGGCGGTGGCGGCGCAGGCGGATCATGTTTTCACCTGCCTGCCGTCGCCTGCCGTGTCGGAGGCGGTGCTGGCCCAGCTTTTGACGACGATGAAGCCCGGCGCGACATGGATCGAGAATTCCACGCTGGGGCGCGAGGATATCCTGCGGCTGGCGGGGCTAGCCCGGACCGGGGGCGTGCGGCTGCTGGAGGCACCCGTGACCGGGGGCGTCCATCTGGCGGCGCGGGGCGAGATCACCGTGCTGGTGGGCGGCGATGCGGATCTGTTCGAACTGCACAAGCCCGCACTGCAGGTGATCGGCAAGCGTATTTTCCACATGGGGCCCTTGGGCAGCGCGGCGATCATCAAGGTGATCACCAATATGCTGGCCTTCATCCATCTGGTCGCGGATGGCGAGGCGCTGATGCTGGCCAAGCGCGGGGGGCTGGATCTGAAGACGTCGTGGGAGGCGATCACCGCCTCGTCCGGCACAAGCTTCGTGCATGAGACGGAAGGCCAGCTGATCCTGAACGGGTCCTATGACATCGCCTTCACCATGGATCTGGCGCTGAAGGATCTGGGCTTTGCCATGGGCTTCGGGAAAGAGTTCGGGGTGCCGCTGGACCTTGCCTCGCTGACCAACCAGACCTTCATGAAGGGCAAGGCGGTCTATGGCGGATCGGCGCAATCGACGCAGATCGTGAAGCTCTTGGAAGAGGCGTTGGGGACGGACCTACGGGCGGAAGGCTTCCCCGCCCGGCTGGAGTAACCCTCTTCATCTGTTCTCAAATATCCCCGGGTGGGTCCGGGAGGGCAGGCAGCCCTCCCGGGGGCACGGCGGGGCGCGACGCGGGCTTGCATCCGCCCCGTTGCCGGGGGAAGGATCGGCGCTGAAGGAGACCTGCGCCATGACCGACCCCCTGGATGACGACCGCCGTTTTGCCGATCTGCTGCATCATCGCGCGGCCCGGTTGGAGCAGGGCGATCCGGTGACGCCGCCTTTGGTGAGTGCGGCGACCTATCATCTGCCGCGCAGCGATGTGGGCGGGTTCCTCTATGGCCGGATGGCGATGCCCACATGGGAAGAGGTGGAGGCACAGCTTGCTGTGCTGGAAGGCGCGCCTTGTGTGAGCTTTCCGTCGGGGATGGCCGCGATCTCGGCGGCGCTTTTTGCCGCCGTCACACCGGGCAAGCGGGTGGTGCTGCCGTCGGACGGCTACTACACCGTGCGGCTTTTTGCCGAAGGGTTTCTGCGCCCCTTCGGCGTGACGCTGGATTATGTGCCGACGGTGGAGATGGCGCAGGCCGACTTTGCGGGGGCGGGGATCGTCTATTTGGAGACGCCCTCCAATCCGGGGCTGGAGGTCTGCGACATCGCCGCCGTGGCGGCACGGGCAAAGGCGGCGGGGGCCACGGTCATCGTGGACAACACCACGCTGACAGCGGTGCTGCAGCGGCCGCTGGAGCTTGGGGCGGACCTTGTGGTGGCGGCGGATACCAAGGCACCGGGGGGACATGCGGATGTGCTCTTCGGCCATGTGGCGGGGCGGGATGCGGGCCTGATGAGCCGGGTGCGGGACTGGCGCAAGCTGTCGGGCGCGGTGCCGGGGGCCTTTGAGGCTTGGCTCGTGCATCGGGGGATTGAGACGCTGGAACTGCGCATGGCGCGGATGTGCGCCAGCGCGCAGGTGATCGCGGAGCGGCTGCAGGGGCACCCGAAGGTGGGTGGTTTGCGCTATCCGGGGCTGACCTCGGACCCGTCCCATGCGGTGATGGCGCGGCAGGCGCGGGGCTTCGGCTTTCTGATCGGAATGGTGCTGGAGAGCGCCGAGGCAGCGGAGCGGTTTCTGGAAGCCTGCCCCTATATGGCGCGGACGACGAGCTTTGGGTCCACGCACAGCGCAGGAGAACGCCGCGCGCGCTGGGGCGATGCGGTGCCAGAAGGGTTCCTGCGTTTGTCGATCGGGGTGGAACCGGTCGAGGCGCTGTGGGCCGGGATCGAAGAGGGGCTGGCGGCGGTGTGAGCGGCGAAAATTCTTCGACGAAGAATTTTCAGGAAGTGAAGATTTTTCGGAGAAAAATCTTCCGGGACTGCGGTGGGGCGAAAATTTTTCTGTGAAAAATTTTCGCAGCCTGCTGCGTCAGACGTTCGTCCAGCCGCCGTCGATGCTGATCGCCTGACCCGACAGGAAGGCGGACTCGTCCGAGGCTAGGTAGACGGCCAGATGGGCGATTTCCTCGGGGCGGCCGATGCGGCCCATGGGCTGGCGCGCGATGAAGGCGGCGCGGGCGGCATCGTAATCCCCTTGCGCGCGCATGCGCTGTTCCAGCGAGGGGGATTCCACCGTGGCTGGGCAGATCGCATTGCAGCGGATGCCCCGGGTCACGTAATCGGCGGCCACGGATTTGGTGATGCCGATGACGGCGGCCTTGGTCGCGCCATAGACGAAGCGGTTGGGGGCCGCGATGATCGAGGAGGCGACCGAGGCGATGTTGACGATCGACCCGCCGCCATGGTCCAGCATCGCGGGCAGGAAGGCGCGGGTGACGCGGTAGAGCGCCTTGACGTTCAACTCGACCGAGAAGTCGAAATCCTTCTCCTCGCAATCGAGGATGGTTCCGGCATGGACGAAGCCCGCGCAGTTGAAGAGGATGTCGACGGGGCCGACCCTTGTCGCCATGGCGGTGACGGCGGCGCCGTCGGTGACGTCGAGGCGATGCGCGTCGAAGCCTTCGGCGCGCAAGTCCTCGACCGCCTTGGTGCTGATGTCGGTGGCGATGACATGGGCGCCTTCAGCCTTGAAGGCGCGCGCGGTGGCAAGGCCTATTCCGGCGCCGGAGGCGGTGCAGAAGGCGGTTTTTCCGGCAAGGCGCATGGTTGGTTCTTTCCCTATCCCCTATGCCGCGCAGTCAAGCGGATGCGCGGGACAGGGGCAAGGGCAAACTGACATGTCAGTTCAGATCAGGTCGAGCAGGCGGCTGGCTTCGTTGCGGATATCGGCCAGCTTGGCGCGGTCCTCGCCGGGGTGGAAGCGGGCGCGGGTGGCGGTGGGCATGGGGGCGGGTTCGGCGATCAGGATGCGGGGGCCGTGCTTTGTGGCCTCTGCAGCCCATGACCGGGCAAGCGCCATCTGTGCGGCCTTGGTCGCGCCATAGGCGCCGTGGAACTTCTGGCCCGCCTTTGGATCGTCAGGGAAGAACGCGGTGCCGCCATCTGGGGCGGCGCGCAGCAGCGGTTCGATCATCGGGATCAAGAGGCCCGTGGCGCGGGTATTTGTGGCGATGGACTTTTCCCAGTCCTTGGCATCGAGGCTGCCCATGGGCGCGAGGGGGGCGGCATGGATGGCGGTGTGGACCCAGAGGTCGAGATGGCCCCAGCGATCATGCACCGAGCGGCATAGATGGCGCATCGCGTCATCGTTGGTGATGTCCATCGGCGCGAGGGTGAGGGCGCCTGCACCCGGCAGGCGGGCAGATTTCACGCGGTCGTCGAGATCCTCCAGTCCGCCCACGGTACGGGCGACGGCAACGACATGCCAGCCGCGCAGGGCGAGTTGTTCGGCCATGGCCGCGCCGAGGCCGCGCGAGGCGCCGGTGACGAGGGCGATCTTCTGGGTCATGCGTCAGGCTCCGTGGCTGGCCGGGCGTGAGTATTTTATCCAAGGTGAAGGGGCAAGGGCGCGGCCTTGCGGTGGCTGGGCCGCCTGATGCGCCGGCGTCGCCGGGTGCGGCTATTGAGCGGCCTTCATCTGGAAACCCTCTTCGAGCTTGTCCGAGGGGGCGACAGGGTAGTCGCCGGAGAAGCAGGCATCGCAATAGCGGGGGTTGGAGGCGTCGCGTCCCGCCGCCTCGCCCGCGGCGCGGTAGAGGCCGTCGAGCGAGATGAATTTCAGGCTGTCGACCCCGATCCAGTCACGCATTTCGTCTTCCGACATGGTGGCGGCGAGGAGTTTTTCGCGTTCGGGCGTGTCCACGCCATAGAAGCAGGGCCAGGCGGTGGGGGGGGAGGCGATGCGGAAATGCACTTCGGCGGCACCTGCGTCGAGGATCATGTCCTTGATCTTGCGCGAGGTCGTGCCGCGCACGACGGAGTCGTCGACGAGGATCACCCGCTTGCCCTTGATAAGCGCGCGATTGACGTTGAGCTTGAGCCGCACGCCCATGTTGCGGATCTGTTCGGTCGGTTCGATGAAGGTGCGGCCCATATACTGGTTGCGCGTGATGCCAAGGCCGAAGGGGATGCCGCTTTCGGCGGCAAAGCCGATGGCGGCGGGGGTGCCGCTGTCGGGCACGGGGCAGACGAGATCGGCCTCCACGGGCGCTTCGCGCGCGAGTTCCACGCCGATCTGGCGGCGGGTTTCATAGACCGAGCGGCCACCGAGGATGGAATCGGGGCGCGAGAAATAGACATGTTCGAAGATGCAGAAGCGCGACTTGGCAGGCGAGAAGGGGCGGAAGCTTTCGACCTTGTTATTCTCGATCACCACCATCTCGCCGGGGTCGATCTCGCGGATGAAATCGGCGCCGATGATGTCGAGCGCGCAGGTCTCCGATGAGAGCGCCCAGCCGTGATCACCGATGCGGCCGAGGACGAGGGGGCGCACGCCCAAGGGATCGCGCACGCCGATCAGTTTGGTGCGCGTCATGGCGACGACGGAGAAGGCGCCTTCGACGCGGCGCAGCGCATCCTTGATGCGTTCGGGGATCGTCTTCTGGATCGAGCGTGCCATCAGGTGGATGATGCATTCGCTGTCCGAGGAGGATTGGAAGATCGATCCGCGTTCGATGAGTTCGCGGCGCAGGGCCGAGGCATTGGTCAGGTTGCCATTATGGGCGATGGCGGCGCCGCCCATGGAAAACTCACCGAAGAAGGGCTGCACGTCGCGGATGGCGGTCGCGCCCTTGGAGCCTGCGGTGGAATAGCGCACATGGCCGATGGCCAGTTCGCCGGGCAGGGTGGCCATCACATCGGCCTTGGTGAAGTTGTCACGGACATAGCCAAAGCGGCGGGCGGAGTTGAAGCCGTGATCAGGGTCGTAAGAGACGATGCCCCCTGCCTCTTGTCCGCGATGCTGAAGCGCGTGCAGCCCGAGCGCCACGAAATTCGCCGCATCGGCCATGCCAATGACGCCGAACACGCCGCATTCCTCCTTCAGCTTGTCATCGTCGAAGGGGTGCGAAAGGAAGGGGCGCATGGGGCCTCCGAATCCGGGGAAGGGGATGGGAGTGATCTAGTGCTTTGTGACGGCGAAGTCACGCGCCTTTGCCGCGGCGCGGCGGGCGCTTCCGTCAGCCGGAGGTGGCGGGGGCAGCCTCGGCCGGGGCGGCGTCGCCGACGCAGACCTGCGTGAGGTCGTTGTAGCGGGCGACGATCCAGCCGGGGGCATCGGTCGGCACCTGCGCATCCAGATTGTCTTGGAAATGGGCGAAGACCTTGGCGGAGCGGCTGTCATCCACCATGGGGATGGCATTGGCGGCCACGGCGCGGTCATAGACGAGGAAGGCCACGGCGACGAGAAGGACGCCGCGCGCGACGCCGAAGAGGAAGCCCAAGCCCTGATCAAGGCCCCCCAGCGCGGTGCGGTGGATGGCCGAGGAGAGGAGCGGCGTGAAGAGCGAGGCGATGATGAGCGCGCCCGCGAAGACCACGGCGAAGGCCGCGATGATCGACAATTCGCAGCTGTCGCCCAAGAACTCGCCCACGACGGGCAGTTCCTTGACGAGAGGTTGCACAGGGGCGGCGAAGAGGAAGGCCACGAAGGCCGCGCCGATCCAGCCGACGATGGCCATGGCTTCGCGCACGAAGCCCCGGGAATAGGCGAGGATCGCCGAGAGAACGATGATACCGGCCACCACGGCGTCGATCAGGGTGAAACCTTCCATGTGCCGTCCTGCTCCTGTCCTGCCGGGGTCTGTCAGCCAGCCCCGAACATCTCGCCCACGAAGGCCGTGAGGTCGGGCATCTGACGCACCCGCATCCCCGTTTCCACCCCGATCTTGGAGCGGTCCGGCGCAATCGCCTGTGAGAAACCAAGTTTCGAAGCCTCTTTCAACCTGTTTTCCGTCTGACCGACTGGCCGCAGCGCCCCAGAGAGGGAGATTTCGCCGAAAAGGACCATGTCGGGGGGCAAAGCGACATCTTCGCGCGCCGAAAGGAGGGCTGCGGCGACCGCAAGGTCTGCGGCAGGTTCGGAGACGCGCATGCCGCCCGCGACGTTGAGAAAGACGTCGAGGCCTGCGAAGGGGATGCCGCAGCGGGCCTCGAGCACGGCGAGGATGGTGGAGAGGCGGCCGCTGTCGAGGCCGACGACGGTGCGCCGGGGCGTGCCGAGGTTGGAAGGCGCGACGAGGGCCTGAATTTCGGTCAGTACCGGCCGCGTGCCTTCGATCCCTGCGAAGACGGCGGAGCCGGGGGTGGTTTGCCCGCGATCCGACAGGAAGAGGGCGGAGGGGTTGGTGACTTGGGCAAGGCCGTCGCCCGTCATTTCGAACACGCCGATCTCGTCCGCCGGGCCGAAGCGGTTCTTCACGGCGCGCAGGATGCGGAACTGGTGGCCGCGTTCGCCTTCGAAATAGAGGACGGTATCGACCATATGTTCCACCACGCGGGGACCGGCGATCTGGCCTTCCTTCGTCACATGGCCGACGAGGATGATGGCCACGCCGCGCCGTTTGGCGAAGGTGACAAGCTCGTGCGCGGCGGCGCGGACTTGGGAGACGGAGCCGGGGGCGGCCTCGACCGTGTCGAGCCACATGGTCTGGATGGAGTCGATGACGGCGAGTTGCGGGCGTTCGGCGTCGAGCGTGGTGAGGATGTCGCGCAGCGCGGTTTCGGCGCCGAGCGATACTGGCGCGTCCGAGAGGCCGAGGCGTTGGGCGCGCATGCGGACCTGCGCCGAGGCCTCTTCGCCCGAGATGTAGAGGCATTTGAGGCCGCGCCGCGCGAAGCTGGCGGTGGCTTGCAGAAGAAGGGTGGACTTGCCGATGCCTGGATCGCCGCCCACGAGGATGGCCGAGGCGGGGACGAGGCCGCCGCCGAGGACGCGGTCGAGTTCCTCCATCCCGGAAGCGGCGCGGGGGGGCGGGGCCTCTTCGGTGGCGAGGTCGGTGAGGGGGATGGTCTTGCCCTTGGCGCCAAGGGCCTTGGGGCCGGTGGAAAGCGGCGCCTCTTCGATGATGGAGTTCCACGCGCCGCAGGCATCGCATTTGCCCGCCCATTTGCGGTGGACGGCACCGCAGGCGGTGCAGGTGAAGGCGGGGGCGGATTTGCTCATGCCCCTTGGGTAGCCGTTGGGGGGGAGGGGTTCAAGGGCGGTGACGGTGGGAGAGGAGGAGCGACAGACCCACGCAGGCGGTGAAGAGCCAGAGGCCCCATGCGGTTTCGATGGTGCCGAGGCCCGCGCCTTTGGCCAGAACGATGTAGAGGGCGACAAGGAAGATGTCGGCCATGGCGAGGCGGCCCATCAAGCGCAGCACGGGCAGGGCGCGGCGCGACAGGAGGCCGAAGTCGATGAGGGCGAGGCCAACCACCTTGGCATAGGGGGCGAAGAGGGCGAGGAAGCTGACCAGCAGGGCGAGGGCGGGATCGGTGGCCCAGAGCGATTGCAGGCCCGAAACGACGGAGATTTCCGACAGGCCGAAGAGCGGGAGGAGGCCCGCGCGCAGGAGCGGCGCGAACCATGCGACGGGAAAGAGGATCAGGAGCGAGAGGTTGAGCAGGGGGGCCAAGCGCATGGGCGCATCTGGCCCCCGATGCGCCTGCGGTTCAAGTCATTTCCCCGGTTTGGGCAATTGGACGACGGTGGCGTCGCGGTTCTCTTCGGGCTCCATCGCATAGCCGATCTGGGGCAGGATTTCGCGCAGGTCGGCCTCTAGCCGCTTGATCTGCGCCTCGGCCCCACGTTCCTCGACCTCGATATCGGTGAGCCAGCGGCGCAGTTCATCGACGGTCTGGCGGGCAAGGGTGATGCGGTCGGTGAGCGCCGTCACCTCTTCCTGACGCTGTTGCAGAAAGGCGCGGGCGCGGGCGACGCGGTCGTCGGAATAGGTGCGGGCGAGGTCGCGGGTCTGAAAGCTCATCTGTGCGGCGAGTTGCAGGAGTTCGGGTTCCAACTGGCCGAGATCGGGGTGGTTGCGCAGATGGGCGAGGCGCGCGCGCATGGATTCGAATTCACCGGAGAGGGCGAAGACCCCGGCGCGGTCAGCGGCATGGGCGAGGCGATAGGCATGGGCCACATCCTCGAGCCCCATGGCGAAGGAGCGGTGGCTGCGTTCCAGCCGGGCCATGCGCAGATTGGCAGGCAGGAAGAGGCAGATGAGGCAGAGGAGCGCGGTGACCGCGATCTGCGCCCACATGCCGGAGTGCGTAAGCTCTGTCTCGCCATAGCGCAGCGGCAGGTGAAGCCACGGCAGGTGGCCGAGGGCCGCCAAAAGGGCGGCGAAAATCGCCGCCAGCGTCACGAGAAGCAGCAGGCCATGCGACAGGCTTTGCGCGATGCGGAAGGCAGGCTGGAGCCTGCGGAAGGAGAGGGATGACATAGGCGATACCGGGACACTCTTTACCACTGCGACAGGAAAGGGCTTGCGGGGGAGATTCGGCAACGATTTTGTCTTGGGCGGGTCTGGCGCGGCGCTGATCGCGGAGGCGCGGCCGAATTGTTGCCGGATTGTAGACGGTTAACCGCGGATCAACAGAATGACGCCTGTCAGCGGCAGCACCCAGAGCAGGGTGCCCACAAGCCAATGGCCCCAGATCGGCGCGGGCCAATCGCCCAGCACATGCCGCGCCCAAGCCATGAGCAGCCAGAACCAGCAGAGGACGGACATCATGAGGCTGGCCTGCTGCAGTTCAAGATAGGCGAAGTCCCACGGGATGCCGAGCCAGAGGCAGGTGAGGATGCCGAAGATCGCGAGTTGCCCGGCCCCTTCTACCCTTTGCCGCCATCCGGCGATGGCGGCCACGGTGATGGCCACGGGCACCGCAAGGGCAAGACCGCGGAACAGGGCCGAAGCGACGAGCAGGGCCATTGCCTGATCGGCCCATGTCTCCATCAGCGCACAGCGGCGATGGGGCCGTTGGCGCGGCCATGGATGAATTGCTGGACGTAAGGGTCGGGCGTGGTGTCGAGGTCGGCGATGGGGCCTGTCCATTGGATCACGCCGTCATGCAGCATCGCCACGCGGTCGGCGATGGCGCGGACAGAGGTCATGTCATGGGTGATGGTCATGGCGGTGGCGCCCATCTCTGTCACGATCTCGCGGATCAGGTCATTGATGACGCCAGCCATGATCGGGTCAAGCCCGGTGGTGGGCTCGTCGAAAAAGATGATCTCGGGCTCTGCCGCAATGGCGCGGGCGAGGCCCACGCGTTTCTGCATGCCGCCGGACAGTTCGGCGGGAAAGAGATCGGCTGTTTCCGGCTTCAGGCCGACGCGGCGGAGTTTTTCTATGGCGATCTCGCGGGCTTCCTGTTTGGGCCGTTTGGCGGGGCCGCGCATCAGGCGGAAGGCGACGTTTTCCCAGACGCGAAGGCTGTCGAACAGCGCGCCGCCTTGGAAGAGCATGCCGAAGCGGGCGAGGAACGTGTCGCGGTCGGCTTTGGTCACGTCCTGCCCGTCAAGCGTGATGGTGCCTGTGTCATGGTGGACGAGGCCGAGGATGCATTTCAGAAGGACCGATTTCCCGGTGCCGGAGCCGCCGATGATCACCATGCTTTGTCCGGACGGGATGGTCAGGTCCACCCCGCGCAGGACGCGATTCTTGCCGAAGGTCTTGGTGACGCCGGTGAGGGTGATCATGCGGAGAAGAACAGTTCGGTGAGGATGTAGTTGGCGGCGAGGATCAGGACGGAGGCGCCGACCACAGCGGATTTGGTGGCGGCGCCCACGCCCTGTGCTCCGCGGCCGGAATTCATGCCGTGATAGCAGCCCATGAGGGCGACGATGAAGCCGAAGGCGGCCCCTTTCCAGAGGCCCGAGACGACATCCCATGTCTCAAGGAAATCGACGGTGTTCTGCAGGTAGGTGGTGGAGTTGAAGCCGAGGCGGTTCACGCCGACGAGCCAGCCGCCCGCGATCCCGATCGCATCGCCCACGGCCACCAGCACGGGAACGGCCAGCGTGGCGGCCAGAACGCGGGGCACGGCGAGGTATTTGATCGGGTTGGTGGAGAGGGTGACCAGCGCGTCGATCTGTTCGGTGACCTTCATCGTGCCGATTTCGGCCGCGATGGAGGAGGCGACGCGGGCCGCGACCATGAGGCCACCGAGCACGGGGCCAAGTTCGCGTACCATGCCGATGGCGACGATTGAAGGGACCACCGCCTCGGCGTTGAAGCGCGCGCCGCCGGAGTAGATCTGGAGTGCGAGCGCGCCGCCTGTGAAGACGGCGGTCAGGCCGACGACGGGGAGCGAGAACCAGCCGATTTGCATCAGCGCCTGCAGGAATTCGCGCGGGTAGAAAGGCGGGCGGAAGATATGGCCGATCACGGTGGCGGCGAAGAAGGCCACGCGCCCGATTGCGGCCAGGGCCGCCAGCACGGGCCGCCCGAGGGCGGCGAGCGGTGCCGTGAGCGCGGTCACGCCTGCCCCCCCTGACGCGTCACGTAGCGGCGGGCATAGCGGGGGCCGAGCGATGTGAGGATCTCGTATCCGATGGTGCCCGCGATGGCGGCGAGGTCGTCGACACCCTGACGCGGGCCGATGATGTCCAGGCTGCGGGGAATTTCGGGCAGGTGGCCGATATCGGCTGTGATGAGGTCCATCGAGACGCGGCCGATCAGCGGGACGGGCGTGTCGCCGTCCCAGAGATGGACCTTGTTCGAGAGCGTCCGGGGCAGGCCATCGGCATAGCCCGCAGAGAGCGTGGCGACGGTGGTGGGGCGGGTGGCGGTCCAGCTGTTGGCATAGCCCACGGTTTCGCCCGCATCCACCGCGCGCGTCTGGATGACGGGGAGGGAGAGGGTGACGGTGGGATGGGCCTCGGCAAAGGGTTGGCCGCCATAGAGGCCGATGCCGGGGCGGGTCAGGTCGAAATGGTAGTCGGGGCCGAGGAGGATGCCGCCCGTGGCGGCAAAGCTGCGCGGGATGCCCAGCCCGTCGGTCATGCGGTGGAACTGCGCCAACTGGGCCGCGTTCATCGGGTGGTCCGGTTCATCCGCGCAGGCGAGGTGCGACATCAGGAAATCGGGGCCCGCCTTCAGCACGATGGGGGCGATGGCGCGCCATTCGGGTTCTTCGAGACCCAGACGGTTCATGCCCGTATCAAGCTGGATGCCGAAGGCATGGCCGGGCAGGGATTCAAGATGGCGGGTGACCTGCTGGACCGAGTTGAGCATCGGGGTCAGGTCGAGGTCATGGATCATCTCGGTATCCCCGGCCATATGGCCGCCGAGGATGCCGATCTGGGGGCCGGGGCCGAGAATCTGGCGCAGCCTTGCGCCTTCCTCGGCCACGGCAGTGAAGAAGCGCCGGGCACCCGCGCGGGCGAGTGCCGGGGCGATGCGGTCGATCCCGAGGCCATAGGCATCGGCCTTGACCACGGCGGCGGTCTGGGTGCCGGGGGCGGAAAGACGGTCGAGCGCGCGCCAATTGGCGGCAATGGCGTCGAGGTCGATGGTGAGGGTTGCTGTGGCCATGGTCCGGGGGTTTTCGGCAGGGGACGGGTCGGGGTCAAGGGAATTCTAGTGGCGGGGGTGTGAGGTGGCGGAGGCGTGATCTTGCGGAGCGCTTCGCGCAAGTCTTTCCTGTCGCCTGCGCGCTGCCGCGCTTCGGCTCCGCGGTCAGGGGACGTTCCGTCCCCTCTGTCCGCGCGGTGCCCGCGCGGCCATTCACCCCTGGAGGATATTTGAAGACAGAAGATGCAAGGCTGGGTCCGGGGCGGGGAGAGGGACGGCGGGTCAGTCGCGCAGGCCCGCCATGGCGCGGTCGAGATGGACATAGCCGCCATCGACGAAGAGCCATTGGCCGGTCGTGTGGCCCGCGCGGGGGGAGAGGGTGAAGACCACGGTGTCGGCCATTTCGGTATCCAGCGTCATGCGTTGGCCGAGGGGGATGCGGCGCGTGATCTCGGCCAGTTTTTCGGCGCGGTTGGGGAAGGTGTCGAGCCAGGCGTCATACATGGGGGTGAGGACTTCCGCCGGGATGACGGCGTTGACGCGCACGCCATGGGGCGCGAAGGCCGCCGCCCATTCGCGGGTCAGGCCAAGCTGGGCGGCCTTGGCGGCGACATAGGCCGAGGTGGACCCCTGTCCCGTGACCCCGGTCTTGGAAGAGATGTTCACGATGGCGCCCTGCTGCGCCTTGAGGTCGTCCTGCAGGAGATGGGCGAGGGTGTAGTAATGAATCAGGTTCTGGTCGAGCGAGGCGCGGAAGGCGGCGGGGCCTGCGTCGAGACCCACGCCATCATTGGTGCCTGCGTTGTTCACGAGGCCGTAGACCTGCCCCCAGCGGGCATGCACCGTCTCTACCGCGCGGGCGATCTGATCGTCTTGAGACAGATCGACCTGCACCCAGCCTGCTTTGGGCTGCAGGGCCGTGAGGCGGTCAAGGAAGGCCGGATCGGGCGCGCGGCGGGCGAGGATGGCGGGGATGGCGCCTTCTTCGGCCAACGCCAAGCTGATCGCGCCGCCGATGCCCTGACCACCGCCGGTAACGATGACGAGCTTGTCTTTCAGCTGCAGGTCCATGTTGCCCTCAATAGCCGCCGCCGTCGCCCTGCCAGGGCTGGGCGAGGTTGCCAAAGCGGGTGAAGCGGCCTTCGAAGCTGAGTTCCACCGTGCCGATGGGGCCGTGGCGCTGCTTGCCGATGATGACTTCGGCCTTGCCATGGACGCGGTTCATCTTTTCGTACCATTCGGCGAAGCGGGGGTCCTCTTCCGGCGGCTTGAGGCGTTCATGGTAGTATTCGTCGCGGTAGACGAACATGACCACGTCGGCATCCTGTTCGATGGAGCCGGATTCACGCAGGTCGGAAAGTTGTGGCCGCTTGTCGTCGCGGGATTCGACCGTCCGGCTGAGCTGTGACAGGGCCACGACGGGGATGTTGAGTTCCTTAGCGATGGCTTTCAGGCCTTGGGTGATCTCGGACACTTCCTGCACGCGGTTCGTCTCGCCCCGCCCGGTGCCTTTGAGAAGCTGCAGGTAGTCGACCATCAGCACATCAAGGCCATGGGTGCGTTTCAGCCGCCGCGCGCGGGCGGCGACTTGGCTGATCGGCAGGGCGGGCGTGTCGTCGATGTAGAGCGGGCAGGATTCGAGGGACTTGGCCGCCTCCACGAAGCGGCGGAATTCCTCTTCCGTCATATCGCCGCGGCGGATTTGTTCGGATGGCACCTCTGACGCCTCGGACAGGATACGGGCGGCGAGTTGTTCGCTGCTCATTTCCAGCGAGAAGAATCCCACGACGCCGCCATCCACCGCGCCTTCGCTGCCGTCGGCGAGGCGGCCACGGCGATAGGCCTTGGCGATGTTGAAGGCGATGTTGGTGGCGAGCGAGGTTTTGCCCATGGAGGGGCGGCCCGCGAGGATGAGAAGGTCGGAGGGGTGAAGACCGCCGAGCTTGCGGTCCAGATCGACGAGGCCGGTGGAGATGCCCGCAAGGCCGCCGCCGCGCTGATAGGCGGCATTGGCGGAATTCACCGCCTCGGTCGTGGCGCGCAGGAAGGAGACGAAGCCGCGCTGCGCGACGCCCTGTTCGCCGAGCTTGTAGAGATGCTGTTCAGCCTCGGTGATCTGTTCGCGGGGTTCGGAGATGACATCGACCTTGGCCGCCTTGGCGGCGATGTCGCGGCCCAAGGAGATAAGCTCACGCCGCACGGCGAGATCGTAGATCATCTGCGCATAGTCGCGCGCGGCGAAGGCGGAGATCGCGGCGCCTGCGAGGCGGACGAGATAGGCGGGGCCGCCGAGTTCCTTGAGGCCGTCATCATCCTCGAAGAAGGGCTTGAGGGTGACGGGCGAGGCCAGCGCGTTCTTCTGGATACGGGCGGCGGCCTTGTCGAAAATGCGTTGGTGGACCGGGTCGAAGAAATGGTCGGCCTTCACGAGGGCGGCGATGCGATCATAGACGTCGTTGTTCGTCAGGATCGCGCCGAGGAGCTGCTGTTCGGCCTCGATGTTGTGGGGCAGGGTTTCCGTTTCCGGCTGCGAGGGGGCGGGAAGAAGGTTCGGACGGAGCGTCGCGATCTCGGTCATGTCTGCCTCGGTTCTTGTTCTGCCGGGGTCGCATATGCCCCGGTTCGGCCTGCGGGAACAGGCGGGAACAACCCTGTGGAAAAGCGCGCGGCGAGTCGCGCCTTGGACGGCAAGCCTACCACATCTTGAGGGGCTTGTCTGGGGTCTCCCCTAGAAGGGGCCGATCCCTGCCGCTGTCCGGGTGAGTCCTGCACAAACTGTCCACCGGGCATCCACAGGGACGCCCACAGGAAATCTAACGCTTTCTTCAGGATTTGGTGCGGGCGGCTTGCCAGGCACGGGGATCGGTGAGGAAGGTTTCGACCTCGGAAAGGGTTGCAGCGTCGAAGGCCGCGCTGGCGCGGGCTTCGGCCAGGACGTCCCACCAGGTGCAGAGGTGGTGCAGCGCGACGCCGTGGTCGGCGAGGCGCTGGGTCGTCTCGGGGAAGATGCCGTAGTAGAAGATCACGGCCGTATGGCCGCAGGTGGCACCCGTCTCGCGGATCGCGTCGACGAAGGAGAGCTTGGAGCCGCCGTCGGTGGTGAGGTCTTCGACCAGAAGCACGCGCTGACCTTCGGTCATCGCGCCTTCGATGCGGGCGTTGCGGCCGTAGCCTTTGGGTTTCTTGCGGACATAGGTCATCGGCAAGGCAAGGCGCTCGGCCACCAGCGCGGCGAAGGGGATGCCTGCGGTTTCGCCGCCCGCGATGTTGTCGAAAGCCTCGAACCCCGCCTCGCGCATCACGGTGACGGAAAGGAAATCCATCAGGGTGGAGCGGATGCGCGGATAGCTGATCAGTTTGCGGCAGTCGATATAGGTGGGCGACGGCAGGCCGGAGGCGAGGGTGAAGGGCGTTTCGGCGTTGAAGTGGACGGCCTTGATCTCCAAGAGCGCGCGGGCGGTGAGGCGGGCGATTTCATCCTTGGGAGGGAAAGCAGTGGGGATCATGGGCGGTTCCTGTCGGCGGGCCCTGAAATCTTTCGTCGAAAGATTTCAGGGCAGGGGAGAAGAATTTTCGCCGAAAATTCTTCGGCGCGGCGGCGGGGGCGAAAAATTTTCGGCGAAAATTTTTCGGTGGCGTCAGGCTTCCACGTGCCAATGCACGGGGAAGCCGGGGTCGAAAACAGTGACGGGGCCGGCCTCGGTGAAGATCTTGCCCGGCCACTGGGCGGCGACGCCCTTGGTCAGGGTGATGTGGTCTTCGTTCGGGGGCAGGCGGTAGAAGCGGGGGCCGTTCAGGCTGCAGAAGGCCTCTAGCCGATCGAGCGCGCCCTCCTCCTCGAAGACATGGGCGAGAAGTTGCATCGTGTTGGTGGCCGTGAAGCAGCCCGCGCAGCCGCAGGAATGTTCCTTCAGCGCATCGACATGGGGCGCGCTGTCGGTGCCGAGGAAGAACCGCGGATCGCCCGAGGTCGCGGCGGCGCGGAGCGCAAGGCGGTGCTTTTCGCGCTTGGCCACAGGCAGGCAGTAGTAATGCGGTCTGATCCCGCCCGCGAGAATGTGGTTGCGGTTGAGGATCAGGTGATGGGTGGTGATCGTTGCACCAAGGTTTTCATTGCCCGCGCGGGCATAGGCCACGCCTTCCTCGGTCGTGATATGCTCCATCACTACGCGCAGTTCGGGCAGGCGGCGGCGCAGGGGGTCGAGCACGGTGTCGATGAAGACGGCCTCGCGGTCGAAGATGTCGACCTCGTGGGTGGTCACCTCGCCATGCAGGCAGAGGGGAAGGCCGATTTCGGCCATCCGTTCGAGGACGGGCATGACTTTGGCGATGTCGCGCACGCCGGAATGGGAATTGGTGGTGGCCCCCGCGGGGTAGAGCTTCACCGCCGTCACGATGCCCGCCGCCTGCGCGGCGGCGACGTCGTCGGGATCGGTTCCTTCGGTGAGGTAGAGCGTCATGAGCGGGGTGAACTGCATCCCCTCCGGCAGCGCCGCGAGGATGCGGTCGCGATAGGCGGCGGCCTGAGCGCCCGTCACGACGGGCGGCACGAGGTTGGGCATGATGATCGCGCGGGCGAAATGGCGCGCGCTTTCGGGCAACACGCCCTTCAGCATCGCGCCGTCGCGCAGGTGGAGGTGCCAGTCGTCGGGGCGGCGGAGGGTGAGGCGCTGGGTCATGCCCCGCGCCTAGCGCAACTTGGCCCGCCTTTCCAGAGCGGAGTTCCGGCACCCCGCCGGATTAGGCCGGACCCTGCCCGGGTGACAGGCATTCCGGCGCCTCAGGCGCGGCAGGTCATACCGGCCGGGCGTCGATCGTCTGGTCGGGGGTAGGGGCGTCGGTCGGCTTGGCCTCGATGAGGGCGGCGCTGGTCGCGGCCGAGGCGGCGGTGCCGTCCGGTCCGGCCAAGCTGTTGGTCTGGCCAAGGAGATGTTCCAGTTCGCGCTGGCGGCGGCGGAAGCGCGGGCCGCCCAGTCGCCGGGTGACGGAGCGGCAGACCCAGAGCGCGAGGAGGGGCCGCCCTGCCGTTTCCACCTTGCGCAGGATGGTCTTGAGATAGGGAAGGAACCGGCGGCGGATGCGCCAGAGCCGCGCGAAGGTCACAGGGGTCAGCCGGTCTTCGAAGATTGCGCGCAAGAGGTCTGGCAGGAGATCGGCCATTTCGATCGCCGTCTCGATCGTGTCGCCGAAATGGCGGGCGGGCAGCGGCGTGACCCAAGGCTTGCGGAACAGCGCGGCATGCATCGCGTTCTCGGGCAGGAGCGGGTCGTAGATCAGATAGACGCGCTCGGCGCCTTCCGTCATGTCGGGCGCAAAGCCGTAGCGCGAGATGAAGTCGAGACGGCGCGCAGAGGTGTTGCGGCGGTCCCATCCGGCGAAGGCGGGGTCGAGCGTGGCGCGCGGGCTGACCGCCAGCACCGTCGCCCCCGGGGCGCAGACGGAATAGGCGCAGGCCGCGTAGCCGCAGGCCCCGGCGCCGAAAAAGAGGACGCGGTCGAAATCCTCGAAGAAGGCATCGTCGACGAGGCGGTCGAAATAGCCCCAGACGGCAGGATCGCGGAACCATGTCTCGCCTTCGCAGATCACGGTCAGATGCGACCAGCCATTGGCGAGGGCGATGCTGTGACCGAAGGGCATTTGCCCCTTGCGGGCAAGGATGCGTTCCAGCGGTTCAAAGGTCACCAAAAGCACCGGGCCGTCATCATGAAAGAAGGCGTGATGATGCGCCCCGAGCGGTTCGAAGTAACCTTCCTCCGCGCAGAGCCGGTCGATCTTTTCGATCCATTCGTGGCGCTGCAGCGTGACCACGGGCGCGGCATCGCCGGGGGCGGCGTCATCGGGATCGGTCAGGTCGCCAGCGGCGCGGTCGGACATGGGCGAGTGCCCCTTCTGCTCGGGTCTTGGTCGCGGGTGCGGTGCGGGGTCCCGTCCGCCCGGACTCATCTGTTTCAAACTTGCCTCAGGCTTAGGCGCTGCAAAGGGCAAGTTTATGGCGAATCTGCAGCGGATGCGGGCCTCGGCGCGATCCTTTGGTCGATCCGTCGCAGAGGGGACGGTGAGCCCCCATCCCTTGGGATGTGGGGCCGACAGGCGGGTCTGTCAATCGCGCGATTGGGGCATGCCGGGCAGCGCGTGGGTCCAGATCTGCCGCGCCTCTGCCGCGGTCAGGGCGCGGGTGGGGGGGCACATCATCAGCCGCCCGAACAGCGCGCGCCAGCCTTCCTCGCGCATCAGGTGCAAAAAGCGGTCGCGGCGCCAGTCGAAAGCCGCACGGTGCAGGCGCGCAAGGATCGGGTCGGCGTGAAGCTCTGCCCGCAGGGTGCGGCTGGGCAGCGCAAGGAGCGAGCAGTCCTCGACATCGCAATGGTTGCGGTCCACCCAATAGCCCAGATCGAAGGCCGAAGCGTCGCGGTTCGCGCGGCCTCGATCGGCCTTGACGAGATAGCCTTCCATGCTGCCCAGCGCGTAGTGGTTGAGCTGCGCCAGCGCATAGTGTGGCTGGCCGAGCGGCGAGAAGATGCGCTGCGGCCCGCCCGGCAGGGGGCGGCCTGCGCTGTCGAACCAGCGCTGGCGGTCGGTCGCCTGCCCTTTGGGCCGATGGACGCCCGGTTGGCCGAAGCGGCCGTCATTGCGGTAGAGCGTCTTGAACATCACTGCGCGCCAAGGCCATTCCAACGGGTCAGGCGCCGCGCGCAGGAAGGTTTCGGTCACGGGCGCATCGGTCAGGCCCACCACGCCCGCATTGCCGAACATCCGCCATGTCAGGGTGATGGCATCGGCCTCCGGAAGGGCCGCGAGCAGGGCGGGAATGGTGCGGTCGCCGACATGGATGTTCACGAATTCGTCGATGTCGAGGACAAGGATCCAATCGGCGGCCTTCGTCAGCGGATGAGAGGCAGCCGTCTTGAGCGCGTGCCATTGCGGACCCTTCTCATGCGGGCCGTCATTTCGGACATGGGTCAGCCAGCCCATCGCCTGCAGCCGGTCGAGCATCAGGTCCGTGCCGTCGGTGCAGTCGTTGGAAAAGGCCAGCACATCGGTGATCCCCGCCGCGCGGTGATGGGCCAGCCATTCCAGAAGGAAGCTGCCCTCGTTCCGCACCGTCAGGATCGCCAACACACGCATGGGCCAAGGGTTGGCATGGGGGGGCACAGGTTGCAAGCCCGGGCGCGCCCCCCTCCATTGGTCGCATGCGCGCCTCTGGCGGCTTGACCCCTTGTCGGGCCGGGGCCAAGCATGGGGCACAAACGCAGGGAAGGGGAAACCATGCATCCGGTGCCTGCATCGATTGACGAGGTCATCACGGTTTTGTCTGGCGAGGGCTATGTCGCCTCGCGCGCACTGGCCACGGTTGTGTTCCTGTCGCTGCGTCTGGGGCGGCCCCTGTTCCTTGAGGGCGAAGCGGGGGTGGGCAAGACCGAGATCGCCAAGGTTCTGGCGCAGGCCCTTGGGCGGCGGCTGATCCGGCTGCAATGCCATGAGGGGCTGGATGCGGCCTCTGCGGTCTATGAATGGAACTTCGCCGCGCAGATGATCGCCATCCGCACGGCCGAGGCCGGGGGGGGCGCGGACCGCGACTCGCTGCGGGCCGAACTGTTCACCGAGGACTATCTGGTGGAACGCTCCCTGCTCGCCGCGATGCGCCCGCAAGACGGGGGCGCGCCCGTGCTGCTGATCGACGAGATCGACCGGACGGACGAACCCTTTGAGGCCTTCCTTCTGGAGGCGCTGTCGGATTTTCAGGTGACGATCCCGGAACTCGGTACGGTGAAGGCACCCGAACCGCCCATCGTGATCCTCACATCGAACCGCACGCGCGAGGTGCATGATGCGCTGAAACGGCGCTGCCTGTATCATTGGGTGGATTATCCGGGCTTTGAGCGGGAGCTTGAGATCTTGCGCGCCCGCGCGCCCGAAGCTCAGGATCGGCTCAGCCGCGAGGTCGTGGCCTTCGTGCAGCGCCTGCGGTCGGAGGATCTGTTCAAGAAACCCGGCGTCGCGGAGACGATTGATTGGTGCAAATGCCTGCTTGCGCTGGATGTGATCCAGCTGTCACCCGAGGTGATTGCCGATACGCTGGGGGCGATCCTGAAATATCAGGACGATATCCAGAAATTGCAGGGGTCCGAGGCGAAGAAGCTGCTTGATGAGGTGAAAAAGGGGTTGGTCTTCACGTGAACCTGCCCCTTCATCTTGGCCCAAAACCTCATCTTTCCCGGCCCGCCAGTTGGTCGGACGCTAGGGGCTGGCGATGCGGGGGGTGCGGGGGGCCGGGTGCCAACCGCCCCGGCCGGGATGGGGCGTAAGGATGGACGATCTGGCGCTGCTCGAAAACGGCAAGCTTTCGCACAACATCGCGCATTTTGCCCGCGCGCTGCGGCGGGCGGGGCTGCCGATCGGGCCGGGGCGGGTGATTGATGCGATTCGGGCGGTGGAGGCGGCAGGATTCACCGAGAAGGTGGATTTCTACTGGACGCTGCATGCCTGTTTCGTCAGCCGCCCGGAACAGCGCGCGGTCTATGATCAGGTCTTCCGATTGTATTGGCGCGATCCGCAATTCCTTGAGCACATGATGACGCTGCTGCTGCCCGCCCTGCGCGGGGTGCAGGAGGATCGGCTGGCCGATGCGGCGGAAAAGCGGGCGGCCGAGGCGCTGTTGGATGGCAACGGGATCGATCTGCCGGAACGTGAGAGCGAAGGGCAGGAGGACGAGGCGCAGATCGAGATCGATGCCTCTTCCACCATGTCGCATGAAGAGCGTCTGAAGACGCTGGACTTTGAACAGATGAGCATGGCCGAAGTGGCCGAGGCCAAGCGCATGCTGGCGCGGCTGGCATTGCCGGTGCGCCCGCTGGTCACGCGGCGAATGGTGGCCGATGTGGCGGGGCGGCGGATCGACGCGCGCCGCACGCTGCGCGCGGCCCTGCGGCAAGGCGGAGAGGTCACGCACCTGATGCGGCGCGCCCCGGCAGAGCGATGGCCGAACCTTGTGGTGCTGTGCGATATCTCCGGCTCCATGAGCCAGTATTCGCGGCTGGTGCTGCATTTCGTCCATGCGGTGGCCAACCGCAAGGGGCAGGGCTGGGCGCGCGTGCATGCCTTCACCTTCGGCACGCGGCTGACGAACATCACGCGGCATCTGAAGAACCGCGATGTCGATGCGGCGCTCAAGGCGGCGGGGGCGGAGGCACAGGACTGGTCTGGCGGCACGCGGATCGGCACCTGCCTGCGCGGTTTCAACCGCGACTGGTCGCGGCGGGTGCTGGGGCAGGGGGCGGTGGTGCTGTTGATCACCGACGGGTTGGACCGCGATGATACCGGCGCGCTGGCCACCGAGATGGAGCGGCTGCACCTATCCTGCCGTCGCCTTATCTGGCTGAACCCGCTTTTGCGCTGGGACGGATTCGCGCCCCGGGCCACCGGCATCCGCGCGATGCTGCCGCATGTGGACAGTTTCCGTGCCGGCCATTCCATCGCGTCGCTGGAGGCCTTGGGACGCGCGATTTCGCAGGCGCAGGATACGGGCGAGAAGACGCGGTTGATGGCGCTGATGGGGCTGGACGCGCTAGTCTGACGCAGCCTTTTCCGCAAAAGCTAAGCGGGCGGCTGCCGATGTCATCGCGAAACTGACCCGTGATATCGCATATCACGCTGGATGCTGCACATTGGGCGGCAAGGCGCGGTCCGGTCAGGCCGCGTGGCAAGGAAAGGATCTTTTGGATGAGACGGTTTCTGATCTCGACCACGGCTTTGTCGGTGGCGCTGACGCAGGTGGCACCGATGCCCTTGATGGCGCAGACCTTGACGGAGGATGGCAGCGTGATCGCCGAGGACGGGCGGGTGCTGTGCGAGGGCTCGGCGGATGCGCCCTGCGACCTGAACGCCGTGCTGGAGCAGTTGGCCGCTGAAGCAGCGGCCGCAGAGGCGGCGGCGGCAGAGGCGGCGGCGGCAGAGGCCGAGGCGGCAGCGGCAGCAGCGGCACAGGCACAGGCGGAGGCCGAGGCGGCAGCGGCGGCACAGGCGCAGGCAGAGGCCGAGGCGGCAGCAGCGGCACAGGCGCAGGCGGAGGCCGAGGCGGCAGCGGCGGCACAGGCACAAGCGGAGGCCGAGGCGGCAGCAGCGGCACAGGCACAGGCAGAGGCCGAGGCGGCCGCAGCGGCGCAGGCGCAGGCGGAGGCCGATGCGGCAGCGGCGGCGGCGGCAGAGGCGGCGGAGGGGACCGAGGAGCAGAGCCTTGGCGAGGCCTTGGAAGATATCGTGACCGAGGAAGCCCCCCCCGAGGAAGCCCCTGCTGAGGTTCCGCCTGAAGCGCCTGCAGCCGAGACGGAAGAGGCCCCAGAAGAGGCTCCGGTCGCAGAGGAAGTGCCAGCAACAGAGGCCGCCCCTGCCGAGACGGCGGCGGAAGAGACTGCCCCGGCAGAGGCCGTGACGGAAGGGGCGACCCCCGAAGCCACCCCCGAAGCCACCCCCGACGTCAGCCCGGAAGCCGCGACCGAGGAAACGAACGCAGCCCCGGCAGAGGCCCCCACCGATGTGCCCGTTGTCGAGGCGGTTACGGACCCGGCGGTGCTGGTCGATCCGGCGGCCCCTGAGGCCCCGACGACCGAGGCGGTGGAGACGCTGAGCGAACTTCTGGCACAGCCTGAGGGGGTGGATGCGGCAGCCCTTGGCGCTGCGGCGACCCTTGCCCCGGTGGTGGTAACGGAAGGCCAGCCGGTGGAGATCGCTCCGTCCACGACGGCGACGGACGTGGTGGTGCAGGAGATCACCGAGGCGGCAACACGAACCTCGGCGCAGGATTTCACGGCACCTGCTTCGGCCTCGCTGGCGACGGCGGCGGCGGCGTCGAACGATGACGGCGGGCTGACCGATCTGCAGAAATTTGGGCTGGTCGCGCTGGGTGCGCTGGCTGTGGGCGCGATCATCAACGCGAACCGCGATCAGGTCGTGTCGAATACCGGTGACCGCGTTGTCGTGCAGCGCGGTGATGGCAACTATTACATCTACAAGGATGACGACACGCTGTTGCGCCGCCCGGGCAGCACAGTGCGGACCGAAAGTTTCCGCGACGGATCGACCCGGACGATCGTAGAGCGCGCCGATGGCACGCAGGTGGTGACGATCCGCGACGCGACGGGCCGGGTGCTGCGCCGCGCGACCTATGATGGTCTGGGCCGCGAGATCGTGCTGATCGACGATCTGTATCCCGAAGAGCGGATCGATGTGACCCGCCTGCCCAAGCCGCGCGAGCGGATGATCAGCCTGTCCACCTCGGAGGAGGATGCGCTGCTGCGCGCCCGTCTGGCGGCGCTGGATGCCGAGGAACTGGGACGCAGCTTCAGTCTGCGCCAAGTGCGCGAGATCCCGCAGGTGCGGCGGCTGGCGGCGACGGTGGATGTGAACAACATAACTTTCGACACCGGATCGGCGGCGATCAAGGCAGCGCAGGCCGAATCGCTGGCGGCGCTGGGGCGGCTGATGACGTCGATGATCGAAGAGAACCCGAACGAGATCTTCCTGATCGAGGGGCATACCGATGCGGTGGGGTCTGCCTCGTTGAACCTGACGCTGTCGGATCGGCGGGCGGAGAGTGTCGCGTTGGCGCTGACCGAATACTTCGACGTCCCGCCTGAGAACATGGTGGTGCAGGGCTATGGCGAATCGGATCTGCGCGTGAACACGCAGGATGCCGAGCGGCAGAACCGCCGCGTGGCCGTGCGGATCATCACGCCGCTGCTGCGGCAGGCATCGCTGCAGTGATTTGACTTAGGTCAAAGCCGGGGCCGGGCGGTCGGGGTAGAAGAGGCTTATCGGGTGGCCCAACTCCCTTGCACTGCCCGGTCGCGTGCCGCTTCCTCCCTGTTCGGCACTGCTTTTGCGCCGCGGGTTTCCCAACCCGCGGCGTTTTCTTTTCCGCGCTTTGCCAGCCTGATCTTCCACCATTTGGCAGTGGCGCGCCCCGGAAGGGCGGCGCATGATCGGCACGGAACCTCGTGGGGGATAGACCGGGATGACGGAACGCGCGGCGCATGACAGCCTGCCCGAGATCGCGCTGGACTGGCACAGGGCCGGGCGCGGGGCGGCGCTGGCCACGGTGATGGAAACCTGGGGTTCGGCGCCGCGGCAGGCGGGCAGCCAATTGGCCATCTCGGGCGAGGGCGAAATCATGGGGTCGGTTTCGGGCGGTTGCGTCGAGGGCGCGGTGGTGACCGAGGCCTTGGCGGCGCTGCAGGATCGGCGGTCGCGGGTGCTGACCTTTGGCGTGAGTGACGAGACGGCCTTTGCCGTGGGGCTGGCCTGTGGCGGCACGATCCGGGTTCTGGTGGAACCGGTGGGCGAGGGGGCGGAGGCGCTGCCCGAGGCGATGCTGGAGGGGCTTGTCGCAGCGCGGGCGGCGCGGCGGCCCGTGGCGATGGCGGTGACACCGGAAGGGTGGCAGCGGGCGCTGCTGGCCCCCGGGGCGGAGGCGACGGTCGATGCGCGGTTCCGGTCGGACAAGTCGGGGATGGAAGAGGATGGGCGGTTCATCGCCGTGCATAACCCACCGTTGCGCCTGATCGTGGTGGGGGCGGTGCATATCGCGCAGCCGCTTTTGCAGATGGCGCGGCTCTGTGGCTATGACGGGACGCTGATCGACCCGCGGTCGGCCTTTGGTTCCGCGGCGCGGTTTCCGGGCGAGGTGATCGTCGAGGATTGGCCCGACGAGGCGTTGGAGGCGCTGGCCCCGGACGGGCGGACGGCCATCGTGACGCTGACCCATGATCCGAAGCTGGACGATCCGGCGATCCGGGTCGCGCTGCGGTCGGGGGGGTTCTACCTTGGCTGTCTGGGGTCCACGCGGACCCATGCCAAACGGGTGGAGCGGTTGCGGGCCGAAGGGTTCACGGACGGTGAGATCGCGCGGATCCACGCGCCGGTGGGGATGGATATCGGGGCCAAGACCCCGGCAGAGATCGCGGTATCGGTGATGGCCCAGATCACCGCCGTCCTGCGGAAGGGTTAGGACGGTGTTCTTCGGTGAAGTCGCGCTGGAGGCGGCGGAGGGGGCGATCCTTGCCCATTCTGAAGCCGTGCCCGGCGGGCGGCTGCGCAAGGGGCTTGTGCTGGGCGGGGCCGAGATCGCGGCGCTTCGGGCGGCGGGGCTGACCCGCGTGACAGTGGCGCGGCTGGGCCCCGGTGATGTGGGCGAGGATCAGGCGGCAGCGCGGCTGGCGGCGGCGCTGGTGCCCGATCCCGTGGCGCAGGGGCTGCGGCCCGGCGAGGCCTTTACGGGGCGGGTGAACCTGAATGCGGTCGGGCCGGGGATCGTGGAACTGGACGCGGCGGCGATCCACCGGCTGAACCTTGTCCATCCCGCGATCACGCTGGCGACGCTTGCGCCCCTGCAGCGGGTGGTGGCGGGCACGCTGGTGGGGACGGTGAAGATCATCGCCTACGGGGTGGAGGAGGCGGCGCTGGCGGCGGCCTGCGCGGCGGCGCGGGCGGCGATCCGGGTGCGCCCTGTGGCCCTGCGGTCGGCGGCTTTGGTGATGACCGATGCGCCGGGGTTGGAGGCGAAGATCGCGGCCAAGGGGCGGCGGTCGATAGAGGGGCGGCTGCGGGCGCTGGGCATGCGGCTGGCGGGGGTAGAAAGCGTGCCGCATGAGGCGGGCGCCTTGACGCAGGCGCTGGCCCGCGCACCGGGGGAGATGGTGCTGATCCTGACGGGAAGCGCCACCTCGGACCTTGAGGACACGGCCCCGGCGGCGCTGCGCGCGGCGGGGGGACGGGTGGCCCGCTTCGGGATGCCGGTCGATCCGGGGAACCTGCTGTTTCTGGGCGATTTGGGGGGGCGGCCGGTCATCGGCCTGCCGGGATGCGCGCGCAGCCCGGCGCTAAACGGCGCGGATTGGGTGCTGGAGCGGCTGGCCTGCGGGCTGGCGGTGGGCGATGCAGAGATCGCAGCGATGGGGGTGGGGGGGCTTTTGAAGGAGATTCCCTTGCGGCCCCAGTTACGGGAACCGGAATAGACGGTCTTTCGGGGTGCCGAATGCAAAAGGCCGCTCCGGCGGGAGCGGCCCTGCGGTCAAGTCAGTCGCGCCTTACTTCGGCGCGATCATCATCACCATCTGGCGGCCTTCGAGGCGGGGCATGGATTCCACCTTGCCATTCTCGCCCACATCGGCGGCCACGCGGTTGAGCAGGTCAAGGCCAAGTTCTTGGTGCGCCATCTCGCGGCCGCGGAAGCGGAGGGTGACCTTCACCTTGTCGCCCTCTTCGAGGAACTTCAGGACCGAGCGCATCTTGACCTGATAATCATGGGTATCGGTCCCGGGGCGGAACTTGATTTCCTTGATCTCGATGATCTTCTGCTTTTTGCGCGCCTCGGCCTCGCGCTTCTGCTGTTCGTATTTGAACTTGCCGAAGTCCATGATCTTGCAGACCGGGGGTTCCGCATTCGGGCTGATCTCGACGAGGTCGAGGCCCGCCTCTTCGGCCAGCGCCATCGCGCGGGCGGGTGTCACGACCCCGATATTTTCCCCGTCGGCGCCGATCAGGCGGATCTCGGGGGAGCGGATGCGTTCGTTCACACGGGGGCCCGTCTCGCGTTGCGGAGGGGCGTTGTGGGGTCTGCGGGCTATGGTGGTGGTCCTTCTGCGGTTTCCGTTCGGCGCGCGCAATCTAGTCGGCCATGGGGGCGGTTTCAACGGGAATCGCTTGGTGCGCAAGGGGAAAGCGCGGCGAGGTGCAGGTCGTTCGCAGGGCGGAAAGCCGCCCGTGGAGCGGGGGGATGTCGGTTCCGGGGTTCAATTCGGGGACAAGTCGGCCCATATGGGCGGCACAAACGGCGCGATCGCCGGAATCGGGAGAATTCGGATGAACAAGACCCTACTCATCGTTCTGGCCGTGGCCCTGGCGGGGATTGGCTATTACCAGTTCAGCTATGTGCCTGCGCAGCGTGCGGCAGAGGAAGCAGCAGCGGCGGCGGCTGCGGCGGCAGCCGAGGCGGAGGCGGCGGCTGCGGCAGAGGCGGAAGCTGCGGCGGCGGCTGCGGCCGAAGCTGCGGCAGCGGCGGCGGCTGAGGCCGAAGCGGCCGCTGCTGCGGCGGCGGAACAGGCGGCGCAGGCCGTGGAGGACACGGCAGCAGCGGCGGGTGAGGCTGCCGGGGCAGCGGTTGACGCCACGACGGAAGCAGCGGGCGAAGCGGCGGCGGCCGTGGCCGATGCGGCGACCGATGTGCAGGCCGAGGCGGCAGCCGCGCTTGATCCCGCGAATTTCGATGCGGCGCGCATCTCGGCGTTGATCGATGCGTCGCAGTTGGATGCCTTGAGCAAGACCACGCTGAAGGCGGCGGTCGAGGCGGCGGCGACGAACCCGGCGCTGATGCAGACGGCGGTGGATCAGGTCCGTTCGGCGCTGGGGCTTTGACCGGCGGACCCCGGGGGGAAGGACTTCCCCCCGGACCCCCCTTGGATCCAGATGCCGTTAGGTGCTGTCCGGCTTCGGCGTTTTATTGAGTATTTAAGCCAAGATGAAGCAAAAGGCCGCGCAGGAGGGTTCCGGCGCGGCCTTATCTTATTGAACGGGTGAGGGCGTCAGATGCCGTCGCCGACAAAAGCCTTTTCGACCACGAATTGCTGGGGATCGGAATTCGCGCCTTCGGTGAGGCCGAAATCTTCGAGAATCTTCTTCACGTCCACGTTGAAGGCGAGGGAGCCGCAGACCATGGCGCGGTCTTCCGCAGGGTTCATCTTCGGCAGGCCGAGATCGGCGAAGACCTTGCCGGAGGTGAGGTTGTCGGTGACGCGGCCCATCTGATGGAACGTCTCGCGCGTGGTGGTGGGGTAGTAGCGCAGCTTGTCGCCCACCAATTCGCCGATCAGGGGGTCATCCTTCAGGCTTTCGACCAGTTGGCGGCCATATTCAAGCTCGGCCACCTCGCGGCAGGTGTGCATCATGATGACCTGATCGTATTTCTCGTAGGTCTCGGGTTCGCGCATGAGCGAGGCGAAGGGCGCAAGGCCCGTGCCGGTGGCGAGGAACCAGAGCCGCTTGCCGGGAAGAAGCGCGTCATGCACGAGCGTGCCCACGGGCTTGGGGCGCAGGATGATCTCATCCCCCGGCTGGATATGCTGCAGCTTTGACGTCAGGGGGCCGTCGGGCACCTTGATCGAGTAGAATTCCAGCTCCTCATCCCATGCCGGGGAGGCGATGGAATAGGCGCGCAGGAGCGGTTTGCCGTTATCGCCCAGAAGGCCGATCATCACAAACTCGCCCGAGCGGAAGCGCAGCGATTGGGGCCGGGTGACGCGGAAGGAGAAGAGACGGTCCGTCCAATGCGTGACCTGCGTCACGGTCTGCGCGTCAGGCAGGTGCGGCTTGGCCGTTTCGGTTCTGGCGGGGGCGTCCATCGTGGCACCTTGTTCGGTCATCGGTTTCGGGTCCGGGCATAAAGCAGGATGCGCTGCGCCGCTAGGGCGTGGGGCGTCGCAGGGGGAGGGGGCGGTCAGGCGCGCAGGCGGGCTTGATAGTGGTGGTCCTGCCAGTTGGCGCGGAAGGCCCATTGTTCGGCAGGCTGGCGGGCGGCGAGGTCGTCGGAGATTTCCACCTCGTCAAAGCCCACGCGGCGGATCATCGCGTATTGGTCGGCGATGACATGGCCCACAGCCCGCAGGCGGCCCGTGTAGCCCAGCATCCGCAGGCGGCGCGCGATGGTGAAGGCGCGGCCATCGTTGAAGGCGGGGAAGGCCACGCGGATCAGGCGGAGGTCCGCAAGATGCGGTTGCAGCGCGGTCGGGTCGTCGGTGTTCGACAGGTCCACCGCGCCCTGATGGGTGGCGAGGTCGGCCAGTGCCACGATGGGCGCGGTCCAGTCTTCGGGCGCGAAGCCAGTATCGGTGACGATCACGGTCATGCCGCGTTCTCCTTCGTCGTGGTGCGGACGGGCTTGCCGTCGATGAAATGGATGCCGCATTCGGTCTTTTCGCTGCCGCGCCAGCGGCCCGCGCGCGGGTCCTCGCCGGGTTTCACCGGGCTGGTGCAGGGGGCGCAGCCGATCGACGGATAGCCCTTGGCCACCAGCGGGTGGCGGGGCAGGCGGTTTTCGACCATGTATTCCTCGAGATCCTCGCGCCCCCAATGGGCGAGGGGATTGACCTTGATGCGGGTTTCGCCCTCGGCTTCGAAGAACTCCACCTGATCGCGGGTCGCGCCCTGATAGCGTTTGCGCCCGGTGATCCAGCCGTCGAAATCGGCCAGCGCGCGTTCGAGCGGTTCGATCTTGCGCACCGCGCAGCAGGCATCGGTGTTGAACTGGTGGAGCGTGCCGTCCGGGTCTTCGAACGCGACCTTGCCGGGATGGGCGCGGATCGTGCGGATGTCGCAGAGCGCGAGTTTTTCGGCCAATTCGCGTTGGTAGTCGAGCGTTTCGGGGAAGAGCATCCGCGTGTCGATGAAGAGGACGGGCGTTTCCGGTGCGATGACCGAGACGAGGTGCAGAAGCACCACGGATTCCGCCCCGAAGGAGGACACCAGCGCCACCTTGCCCAGATCGGCGTCCTTGAGCGCATGTTCCAAGACCGCGGTCGCGCCGTGGTGCTTGTAGCGTGCGTTCAAGAGGGCGACGCGGTTGGCGACATTGCCCTCCGGGGTGGAGGTGTCACGCGGCATCCTTTTCGCCTTCCTCGCCGTAGAGCGCGGCCTTGAACGGGGCGATGCCAGTGCGGCGGAAGGTGTCGAGGAAGGTTTCCTCGGGGGTTTCCCGCACCTCCAGATAGGCGCGCACGATGCGTTCGATGGCCGGGACGATTTCGTCATAGGCAAAGCCCGGACCCGTCTTTTCCCCGATGGCCGCCGTTTCGGTGCCGTCGCCGCCCAGCGTGATCTGGTAATTCTCCACCCCGGCGCGGTCGAGGCCGAGAATGCCGATATGGCCCACGTGGTGATGGCCACAGGCGTTGATGCAGCCCGAGATCTTGATCTTCAGGGGGCCGATCTCATGCTCTAGATTCAGCGCGTCAAAGCGGGTGGCGATCTCTTGCGCGATCGGGATGGAGCGGGCGGTGGCAAGCGAGCAGTAATCCATCCCCGGACAGGCGATGATGTCGGAGATGAGGCCCACATTGGCGGTGCCGAGCCCCGCCTGCACCAGCGCGGCATGCACTGCGGGCAGGTCCGATTTGTGGACATGGGGCAGGATGACATTCTGTTCGTGGCTGATCCGAAGCTCCGAATGGCCATAGCGTTCGGCCAGATCGGCCATCAGGCGCATCTGGTCGGCGGTGGCGTCGCCGGGGGTTTCGCCGTGGGCCTTCAGGCTGATGGTGACGATGGCGTATTGGGCGTTGCGATGGGTGGCGAGGTTTGTGTCGGCCCAAGACCGGAAGGTCGGGTCGGCGCTGTAGAAGGCGTCATAGGCATCGGTCGGCGCGTTGCGGAAGGCGGGCGGGGCGAAGGCCTCTTCGATCTCGGCCAGCAGCTTTTGGTCGTTGCCGCCGAAGAGGGGGCGCAGCTCGGCAAAGCGGTCTTCGATCAGGCGGGTGATCTCTTCCTTGCCGGTTTCGTGCACGGTGATCTTGATGCGCGCCTTGTACTTGTTGTCGCGGCGGCCAAGCGTGTTGTAGACGCTGAGCACCGCTTCGACATAGGGCAGCAGGTCGGCCTTGGGCAGAAACTCCCGCACCGTGTGGCCGATCATGGGCGTGCGGCCAAGGCCACCGCCGACGATCACTTCGAAGCCCGGCTGTCCTGCCGCATTGCGGACCATGCGCAGGCCGATGTCATGGGCGCGGGTCACGGCGCGGTCATTGGGCGACCCGGTGATGGCGATCTTGAACTTGCGGGGCAGGAACTGGAATTCCGGGTGGTCGGTCGACCATTGGCGCAGAAGCTCGGCCACGGGGCGGGGATCTTCGATCTCATCTGCGGCGGCGCCAGCGAAATGGTCAGCAGTCACGTTGCGGACGCAGTTGCCGGATGTCTGGATGGCATGCATGCCGACATCGGCCAAGGCCTGCAGCATCTTCGGAACGTCTTCCAGTTTCGGCCAGTTGTACTGGATGTTCTGGCGGGTGGTGAAATGGCCATAGCCCTTGTCCCATGTCTGGGCGATATGGGCCAGTAGGCGCATCTGACGGGGGTTGAGCGTGCCATAGGGAATGGCCACGCGCAGCATGTAGGCATGCAGTTGCAGATAGAGCCCGTTCATCAGGCGCAGGGGGCGGAATTCCTCTTCGGTCAGCGAGCCGTCGAGGCGGCGTTCCACTTGGCTTGTGAATTGCGCGACGCGTTCACGGACGAAGGCTTCGTCGAATTCGGAGTAGCTGTACATCTGCGCGGCCTCTGGGTTCTGTCATCGGGCGGGGTCTTTGCCCCGGGCGGTGTGGCGTGGCGTAGGGTGGGGTGGGGTTCAACCCCTTCGCACCGGTCAGGCGTAGTCGGCCTGCTTGCCGTGGTTGTAGTTCGAGGGGCCGCGGGTGCGGAATTCCTCGCGGAAATGGGTGGGCTCGGGGCCGTTGGGGCCGGGCTTGGCATCGGCCAGATAGACCCCGACGACCAGCAGCTTCTGCGCGCTGGCATGCAGGAGGCGCATCTGGGCATGGGCCTCGTCCTCGATCAACTCGGCCTCGTGGTGGAAGGGCGACCATCGGTCGTCGGCGGTCAGATAGACCACATCGCCTTCGCGCAGACGGTTGGCGGTGACGATCTTGGGCGTGAAGCGGCGGCTCATGCGGTGGCTTCCTTAAGCTCGGTCAGCGCCGAGGCGGCGCGACGGGGTTCGATGCCGTAGAGGAGTACGGCGGGGCCTGCGGTCAAGGCCACGGCGTCGGGCAGGGTGGCAAGTGTGGCGGGCAGGACGCGCTGATCGGGGCGCGAGACGTTTTCCACCACGGTGACGGGCGTGTCGGGGGCCGCGCCATGCATCATCAGGCGACCTTGCAGGAAGCGGGCGGTCTTCTTGCCCATGTAGATCGCGGCCACCTCGCCAGGGCGTGCCATGCCGCGCCAATCCTGTTCGGCAAAGCCGTCCATGGCATGGCCCGTCACGATGCGCAGCGCACGGTTGCGGCCACGTTTCGTCAGGCCCTGACCGATGGCAGCGGCGGCAACGGTGGCGGAGGTGAGGCCGGGCAGGATGGCGTAGGTCAGACCCGCTGCCTCCACCGCCTCGATCTCTTCGTCCAGACGGCCGAAGATGCCGCAATCCCCACCCTTGAGGCGGACCACCCGCGCGCCGGTGAGGGCTTGGGTCACGATGGCCGCGTTTATGGCGGATTGCGCGGCGGAGGGGCCGAAACCTTCCTTGCCCATGTCGAGGCGGGTGACATGGGGCGGGATGAGGGCCATGACCTCATCCCCCACGAGACGGTCATGGATCACGACATCGGCGGCCTGCAGCGCGCGGAAGGCGCCCAGCGTCAGATGCGCGGCGGCGCCGGGGCCTGCCCCCACGAAGGTGACGGCGGCGGAGAGGGGCGCGAAGACAGGTGGCGCAAAGACGGGCAGGTCGGTCATGGCAGGGTTCCGCTGTTGGTGCCGTGGAATATAGGATATTTTCCCTGTTTCCGGCCATACGCCCTTGCAGATAAGGATGATTGTTCCGATATTGCCCTGCACGGGAACAGGTTTCCGCAAAAAAGGGGGATTTGGCGAATGGCGGTCCGGCTGGACGAGATGGACAGGAAAATCCTTGCCGAGTTGCAGGTGGATGCCGAGCAGTCGCTGGACGAGATTGCGCGCAAAGTGGGGTCTTCGAAGACGCCCGTCTGGAACCGCATCCGGCGGATGAAGGAGGCGGGCGTTATCACCCGACAGACGGCCATCCTCGACCCCGAGGCCTTGGGGCTGGAGGCGTGTTTCTTCGTGCTGATCCGCACCAGCGAGCATGAGGCGGAATGGCAGCGCAAGTTCCTGAAGGCGCTACGCGAGCGGCCCGAAGTGCTTGAGGCGCATCGGCTGGCGGGGGATATCGACTATATCCTGAAGGTGCGGGTGAAGAATGCCCGGGCCTATGACACCTTCTATCAGGCGCTGATTTCCGAAGTGCGGATTTACAACGTGACCGCGCTGCTGAGCATGGAAGAGATCAAGGCGACGACGATGCTGCCCGTCTGATGGCGGGCAGGTCTAGAAGGCCACGAGCATCATCAGGATCACCACGAGTTCCAGCCCATGCTTGGCCAGTTCGAAGGACAGGCCATACCATTCCTCCAAGCCGAAAAGATCCTTTGAGACGAGGTGCATCAGAAAGATCAGCCCGGCGCCCAAAAGCGTGAGGCCCAGATCGACGGACAGGTATCGGGGCAGGCGCAGGACGCGCCGGACGCCGATCAGCAGGGCACCCATCCCGAGGCTGATGATAATCGTCGACAGGAAGGATAAGAGCATGGCGAACCTTGGCCAGAGGACGGTCTGACCGACAGTTGTTCGTCCGGATACGGAGGGCAATCCGGCCCTTGGTCAGAAAACTGTTCTAAAGTATCGGTTTCACACTGCTCAGCCCTGCCGCAGCGGCAGCGCGGTCAGGCCGTGGAAGTGGTAGACATCGGCATAGCGCGGTTTTGCCGCAAGCTGCAGGTCGGGCAGGCGGGCAAAAAGGATCGGCAGGGCGATCTGCAGTTCCAGTCGCGCCAAAGGGGCGCCGACGCAGAAATGCAGCCCTGCGCCGAAGCTGGCATTGGGTTTCGCGATACGACCGGGCAGAAACTGCGCCGGCCTTTCCCAGACTCCGGGGTCGCGGTTCGCGGCGGCCAGCAAGAGCCCGACCTGATCGCCGCGACGGAAGGTCTGGCCCATGACCTCGGCCTCTTCATAGCACCAGCGGGTGAAGAGATGGAGCGCGGGGTCGAAGCGCAGGATTTCCTCGACCGTCGCCTCCACATGTTCGGGGGATAGGGCGCTGGCGGGGGTCTTCGTCTCTAGCAGCGTCTTCACCCCGTTGCCGAGGGTGTGAACCGTCGCTTCGTGCCCTGCGTTCAGCAGCAGGATGCAGGTGGTGATGAGTTCGTCGGTCGTCAGACGGTCGCCTTCCATCTCTGCCGCGATGAGATGGGTGATGAGGTCGTCGCGCGGATCGCTGCGGCGGGCCTCGACATAGCCGCGCAGGAAGGCGACGAAGTCTTGCGTCGCGGCAACGGCGCGGTCTTCGGTCATGCGGGTGCGCCCGGCCATATACATGCCCACCATCGCGTTGGACCAGCGCAGCAGGTCATCGGCCATGGTTTCGGGTACGCCGAGCAGGCGGGCGATGATGATGACGGGGAGTTTCTGGGCGAAATGCGGCAGGAGATCGAAGTCGCCCTGCGGCAGGGCGTCGATCAGGTCATGGGACAGTTGGGTGATTTCGGGGGCGAGGGCGGCGATGCGGCGCGAGGTGAAGGCGCGCAGGACGAGGGCGCGCAGGCGGGTGTGGCGCGGCGGCTCCAGTTCCAGCATGGAATGCGCCTCGACGGCGTAGAAGGGGCGCAGGTGATCGGGGATGGCGGGGGCGCATTCGGGGGGTGCTTCGCGGCCGAAGCGGCGATCGCGCAGGATGGCATTCACGGCGGCGGCGGATGGGGTGCAGGTCAGGCCATAGTCCTGCCAGTGGAAGAAGGGGCCGGTGGCGCGGGCGCGGTCGTAGAACGGATAGGGGTTCTGGACGAAGGCGGGGTCGGTGGGGGATTGGGTCAGGGTCTGCATCGGCGGGATCAGCGGCGGGAGAGGGGGATAAGCCCTTGGGCGACAAGGACGCCGATGGCTACGAGGGCTGCGCCGAGGGCTTGCACCCAGCTCCAGTCCCCGCCCAGCGCCAGCATGAAGACCATCACGTAAAAGGGCGTGAGGTTGATGTGCAGCGCCGACATGGCGATGCCGAGGCTGCCCACGGCGATGATCCAGAGAAGCTGGCTGATGGCGAGGCCGCCGATGCCGTAGATGGCCAGCGCCGAGAACTCGGTCAGGCCGAAGACCGAGAGATTGGGGCCGGGAAAGCCGAAGGCGAGGCTGATCACGCCGAAGGTCGTGCCCGCAACGGCCGCGCCGCAGACGGTCAGGCTGGTGGAGCCGAGGGGCGACAGGCCGGGTAGGGCAGTGACAGTCCAGCGCGAGGCGAGGGTGAATGTGATGACGGATCCAAGGCAGAGAAGCGCCCCGATGCCAAAGCCCAGACCGCCGTCGAAATTGCCCGCAGCAAGGATGCCGCCCACGATCGAGAGGAGCAGGCCCAGGACGATGCCCAGCGTAAGCTTGCGGCCGTCAAGGAGAATTTCCAGCGTCATCCCGATCAGCGGCATGGCCGAGGACACCACGGCGGCCATGACTGCTGAGGTGCGCGTCTGACCGAACACAAGAAGCAGCGCGCCCAACGCAAGGAGCGAACCCACCATGATGCCCCGCCCCCAGTTGGCGTGGCGCAAGGCCTGCGTGCCTTCGACCAACCACCAGACAGGCAGCAGGAAGGCTGCGGCCAGCACCATGCGGGCAGCGTTCAGAAGGATCGGCGGCAGGGGCTGGGGGTCGGCGCGGATCAGGACTTCGGCAGCGGGGAGGGCGGCGGCCCAGATCAGCATGGACCCCATGCAGATAAGGTTGGCCGAGAGGGGAGAGCGGGCGGGGGAAAGGGCGGTCATGGAATGTCCTGAATCACCCTTGCACCTTCCCCCGGCGCAGGGGGCGGGGCTGTTCCGGGGGCGACGTGAAAGGGCGCGATCAGGCGGCGGAGAGGGCCGAAACGATGGCGCCGAAGTCGGCGGCCTTGAGACTGGCGCCCCCCACGAGCGCCCCATCCACATGTGGGACGGCGAAGATTTCCGTTGCGTTGGAAGGCTTTACAGAACCTCCGTAAAGCAGCGGAACATCGGCTGCGGCAGTGCCGATGCGGGCGGTGAGGCGGGCGCGGAGGAAGGCGTGGACCTCGGCGATTTCGGCGATGGTCGGGGTGCGCCCGGTGCCGATGGCCCAGACCGGTTCATAGGCGATCACCAGATTGGCGGCGGTGGCATGGGCGGGGACGGAGCCGTGAAGCTGGGTTCCCACCACGTCGAGGGTGCGGCCAGCATCCCGCTCGGCCTCGGTTTCGCCGATGCAGACGATGGCGGTCAGGCCTGCCTTGATCGCGGCTTCGGCCTTTGCGAGCACCTGCGCATCGGTTTCGCCATGGTCCGTGCGGCGTTCGGAATGGCCGAGGATCACGTGCGAAGCCCCTGAATCCACGAGCATTTCTGCTGAGATGTCACCCGTGTGGGCGCCGGAGGTTTTGGCGTGGCAATCCTGCCCGCCGACCTTGATCGCGGTGCCCTTGGCCACGTCGGCCATACGGGCGATGAGGGTGGCGGGGGGGCAGAGCAGGACGTCGCAGCGGGGCGCGGGATGGGCCTCAGCCAGCGCCGAAACCTCGGCCAAGGCGGCGGCGGTGCCGTTCATCTTCCAGTTTCCGGCGGCGAGTTTGCGCATCTGTCCCCTCCCGTGGTGCGAGCGCAAACAGCGTTACGGGGAAAGGGGTTGCAGGAAAAGGGGTGTGCCGCGTTTTGTGCCGCAAACTGTGCAGCAAACCGTGCATACAAATTTGCGCAGAGAACTGCGACATGGAAGGAGTTTTGTGCGTCCGTGCAGAGACGTCAAAAATCTTCGAAGATTTTTGCAAATTTCTTCGAAGAAATTTGGGCTGATTTAGGCGGCGGGCTGGTCCTTGAACTTGATGGACTCGCCGCAGCCGCAGGCCTCGGCCACATTGGGGTTGTTGAAGCGGAAGCCGGATTCGAGGAGCGAAGTCTGATAGTCGATCTCGGTCCCGAAGAGGAACATCTGCGCCATCGGGGCGATCATCACCCGCGCGCCGTCCTGTTCCACCACCTCATCCATCGGGTTCACGTCGGCGACATAGTCCATCGTGTATTCCATGCCCGCGCAGCCGCCCTTCTTGACGCCGATGCGCAGCCCTGCGCTGCCCTGCTTTTCCATCAGGCGCGCGATCTGGCGGATGGCGGCGGGGGTAAGGGTGACAGCCTGTTTGCCGGGAATGCCGAACATGGGGGTTCTCCTTCGTCACGCTTAACTTAAGGCGGAAAGGCAGGAATTCCAAGCGGGGGCAGGGAGGCCATCAGCGCCAGCGTCGCCCAGGCCGAAACGAGGGCCCAAGCGAAGGAGGCGAGCGTGCCGATGATGACATATTCCGACAGCTTCGCCTCTTCCCGCACGGTGCCGAAGCGGAGGACGGATTTCGCGGCGATGAGGAAGCCGATGCCTTCGGGCAGGCCGCCGAGGATCATCAGAAAGATCAGCCCGCGTTCCAGCTGGCCGATGGCGCGGCCACCATTGGGCAGGCCGTCCAGCGTGATGATGGCGGCCCAAGGGGCCATGAGATGGCCGATGGCGAAGCCGCCCGCGCGGACGGTCCAGATCGCGCCTGCGGCGAGGGCCATGGCGGCAGGCAAGCCGGTGAGGCCGCCCCAGAGGCCGGAGGCGAAGAGGCCGGGGAAGAGAGCGGCGGTCAGGGCGATGGTGGCGAGATGGGCCGCCTGATCCAGCGCGAAGGCTGTGGCGTCGCTGCGACGGGAGGCGAGCTTTGCCCCGTCGATGGCGGCATGGGCGGCGGCGAGGGCGAAAAGGGCGGGGTGCAGGCTGCCCGTGGCGGCGATGGCGGTGCCGAGGACGAGGGCGATGTGGAGGGCGAACCAGAGGGGCTTGCGCTTCTCGGCGACCATGCGGTCGGGTTGCAGCAGGAAATCGGCGGCGACATGGGCGAGGAGGAGGGCGGCGAGGGTTTCAGTCATCGGTCACGCCGTCCCCTTGCCACTGGTCCCACATCTGCAAGGCAGCCGTCCAAGCCGCTATCCCTGACCCGTCGAAGCGCGCCTTCCAGGCCTGACGGGTTAGGCCCATCCGGGAGGCCCATTCTTCCTGTGTCCGGTCCACGGGATCAAGCCATTCCGCGACGACGGCGGCCTGACCGGCGGTCCAGCGGGCAGACTGCCATTCCGCAAGGGCGAGGGTGGCGGGAATCCAAGCCGGAAGGGTGGGGCCGCCCGCCACAGCCCAGCGCGTGTTGCGTGGCATGTGGTCAAGCGCGCGGCCCGAGCGGGTGAAGGCGGTTCCCGTCGCGCCGGACAGATCACCTGCCCGCAGGCCGGCCACCGTTCCGAAGCCGATGGCGAGCCGGGTGGTGAGGCCCGTATCGGCGGCGGCGAGGGCGGCGGTCATGTAGAGGGCGATGCGGAGGGCGGATTGCGGCTGTTCCAGCAGGATCTGCCAGCCATCACCCCGGAAGCGCGTGAAGTGGAGGTTGCCCTGCCAGCGACGCGCGGCGTGCTCGAGAGCGGAGATGGCGGCATCGGCCTGCTGCGGCGGCAGTCTTGTGGAGCGGATCAGATCGCCGGTGAGGACGGCATGGATGTGGTCTTGGGGCATGCGCAAAGAAAAACCTTTGCATCAGGAAAATGCAAGGGAAAAGCTTTGCACTCAGGAAATGCAAGGGAAAACCCTTGCGTTTTGGTCACATGAAGCCGAGTTCGAGACGCGCCTCGTCGGACATCATGTCCATGCCCCATGGGGGATCGAAGGTCATCTTCACGTTGACGGATTTGACGCCCGCCAAGGGTTCCACAGCATCGGCGACCCAGCCCGGCATTTCGCCCGCGACGGGGCAACCGGGGGCGGTGAGGGTCATGGTGATGTCCACCTCGTTCTCGGCCGAGATGTCGACGGTGTAGACGAGGCCGAGGTCGAAGATGTTCACCGGGATTTCCGGGTCATAGACGGTGCGGCACGCCTCGACGACGCTGTCGTAAAGCGGGTGGTCGGTGGTGGAAGGGGCGATGAGGGGCGCGCCTTCGATCTTGTCCGCAGTGGTCATGGCAATCCCGGTCGGTTGTTGAGTGAATATATAGGGATTACGCGGAGCGAGGTCCAGCCGTCTGAACGGATCAGTTTGCGGGCAGGGGGATGGGCTCTGCCCCCGGTTCCAGCCGCCATGTGCCGTTGGCGGCAAGGGTCTGCCAGTCGCCCGTGGTGCCGTCGGGCCAGAGGATGCGGATTTCGGCGCTGGTCGCCGTGCCGAGGCCGAAATGGTGGGGGACGAGGATGCCGCCGACATGGCCGCCGCCGACTTGCACCTCGCGTTGCATGACCTTGCCGTCGGGGCGGCGCAGTTCGATCCATGCGCCGATGGCGTTGCGGTTGGGGCCCGGCAGAACGAGGTCGAGCGCGATCCAGTTGCCAAGGCCGGTGCCGGTGTTGCGCCAGAGTTGGGAGGGTTCGTTGCGATTGATGGCGATCATGTCGAGCAGGCCGTCGGCGTTGAGGTCGACCAGCGCGCCGCCGCGCCCTTGGGCCATGGACGCGACCCCGGCCTTGTCGCCGGATTCGAGGAAGGTGCCGTCAGCGCGGCCAAGGAGGAGGTTGTTGGGATCATCCTCGGCGAAGTCGGGCATGGCCCAGACGTTGCCCTTCACGACATAGAGGTCGGACAGGCCGTCATTGTTCACATCGCCGAATTGCGCGTGCCAAGCGGTGGAGGGGCGCAGGTCGCCGCCCGTGTAGGGGCGGTGGGCGGTCACGCCGGATTTCAGCGCGATGTCGCGGTAGCGGGGCAGGGGCGGGTCGTCGGCGGGGATCTCGGCCAGCGTTTGCAGTTTGTTGTCGGCCATGGAGGTGAGGAAGAATTCGGGGAAGCCGTCGAAGTTGAGGTCTTCCTGCGCGATGCCCATGCCCCAGATGCGCAGGCGCTGCCAGCCTTCGGCCTCGGTGAACAGGCGGGGGGGCTGGCCGGGTTCGACATGCCAGAGCTGTTCCTGCCCGCCCTTGTAGTACTCGCGGTCGTTGGAGACGCGCAGATCGGGGGTGCCTTGCCTGTCCCAGTCGGTGAAGAGGATGGAGAGGGCGCAATGGCCGGGTTCGAGGGGAAGGGGGGCGTCGTAGCCGGTGCCTTGGGCGTTGGGGCGGTAGAGGTGGTTGGGGGTGCAATTGCCCCAAGGGAAGGCCTCTTGCGTGCGGTCGATATAGGTGCCGATGGCGAGGGTGGGCAGCGTCGCGCCTTTCTCCCATGTCGCGGCGAAGGCGGTGGACCAGAGATCGAGCCCGTCAAAGCCCCATTGGGCGGAGGCATCTTCGAATTGGCAGTCGCCAAGCCCGCGCATCAGCCGGTCGGGGCCGACGCGGAGAAGGGCGAGGTCGAGCGTGCCGTCACCGTCGATGTCGAGCGGGTAGGCGCCGGAAACGGAGGTTTCTTCCAGACCCGCCTCTGTACGGGTGAAGGCGAGGGGGCCTGCGGGGGCGCTGGCATTGACGAAGAGCACGGCGGGATTGGTGCCGCCTGCGGCGAAGATGTCGGGGCGGGCATCGCCGTTGCAGTCGAAGACGGCGGTGCCGCCGCCCACCATGAATTCCCATTCGCCCATGAAGCTGTGGGCAAAGCCCGCGCTTGCGGTTTCTTCGGTGAAGGGGGCGATGGCGGGGTCCTGCGCCAATGCGGGGAGCGGCAGAAGTGTCAGGAGGAGGGCGGCGCGCATGGGGTTACTTCCAGGTCTGGAGGGCGTTGACGAAATCGCCCACGCAGGCGCCCTGCGACAGGCCGAGGTCGATGGCGGCGCGGAAATGGATCCCGCCGTAGAGGCGGGAAATGCCCGCCTCATTCGCCGCGGTCCAGAAATCGGGGAAGTCGCGGGGGGCGAGGCCGTCATCGACATGGGTGCTGTCGGTGAAGGCGAAGGGTTCGCCGAAGACGGCGGTGAGCACCTGCGCCGCCGCGCCCGATTGGGTGGAATGGCCGGAGGGGTATTCGGGGAAGGGGGGCGTGTTCAGGATCGGCTCCCATTTCGGGTCGATCACGCGGCGGATATAAGTGACGGGACGCAACAGGTCGTATTTGTACTTGTCACGCCAGTTGACGATGAAGCCATCCGAGACGGCCATGCCGAGGCGGACGAGGGCGTTCACCTGGTCCTCGATCGGCATCCGGTCGCGTTCGGCGATCTGGAAGATGATCGCCACCCAATGGCCGGGGGGCGTGGGCGAGAGCATCGGATCATCCGACCAGAAGCGGGCGATGGTCTTTTGTTCGTCGGTCAGGGACTTGGACACCTCGTAGACCTCCATCGCCTCTTTGTAGAAGGGGCTGGACGGGTCTTCGGAATAGGCGGGGGGCGGGGGCAGGGGGCAAGCCTCGCCATCGGGCAGGGTGAGGGGGCGGTTCTTGCCCCATGCGGGCAGGAGCGGGGCCTGCTGCAACTGGATGAGGTTGGTGGGCACCCAATCCTGCGGTTCGCCCCCAAGCGTGTAGGTCATGGGAAAGCCCATGTTCTCGATCACCGCGCCGCCATCGGTGGTTGAGGCAGCGATGATCGTTTCGGCCAGCGCGATGCCGTAAGCCTGCGACCGGGCGAGGGTGTCGGGGTCCACCCCTTCGGCAGTCAGCGTGCCGAGCTGCTTGGCGAGCGCGGCCTTGGCGCGCTGTCCGGTGGGGCCGGTATTGGCGAAATAGACCTCGACCGCGAGGCCGAGGGCGGCGTTGAGGACCACATCCTCGTCATAGGTCGCGCCTGCCTCGCGGGGCGGGGCGGGGGGCAGGCCGTTGACCTGACCGGCGAGGGTCTGGAGGCGGTCGCTGCCCGACGCCGTCGCCTCATAGGCGATGAGGGCGGTATAGGCGAAGGAGCGGCTGGCAACGGGCGGGGTCTGCGTGGGCGTGTGGCGGACAAGTTCGAGGATCATCCGGTACCAGGTGCCCAGCACCTGCGTGCGGTCGTCACTGGCCTGCGCGGGAAGGGGTGCGAACAGGCAAAGCGCTATCGTAAGAGTTGCAGAAAACCCTTTGAATATGTTCATTATTCCCCCCGAGGCATGGGCCTTTGCGGCCTCTGGCGCGGAGGGAAGCACGGCGCGGGTTCCCGTGCAAGGAAAACCCGCGGCATGGTGTCGGGGCGATCAGAAGGGGATTTCGTCGTCCATGTCGGAGCGGCCGCCGCCGCCCATGCCGCCGCCGCCGCCGCTGCGGGCGCTGCCGCCGCCGCCTGCGCCGCCACCGGCGTAGCCGCCACCGCCACCGCCCTGATAGTCGTCATAACCGCCGCGGTCATCCATCCCGCCGCCGCCGCCGCCACCGCCTTCGCCGCGACCGCCGAGGAGCGTCAGGTTGCCATTGTAGGGGCGCAGGACGATTTCGGTGGTGTAGCGGTCCTGTCCCGACTGGTCCTGCCATTTGCGGGTTTCAAGCGCGCCCTCGATATAGACGGTGGAACCTTTGCGCAGATACTGCTCGGCGATCTTGGCGAGGGGTTCGTTGAAGATCGCCACCGAATGCCATTCGGTGCGTTCCTTGCGTTCGCCGGAGGTCCGGTCGCGCCAGGTTTCGGAAGTGGCGATGCGGAGGTTCACCACCTTACCGCCGTTCTGGAAGCTGCGCACCTCGGGGTCGCGCCCCAGATTGCCGATGATGATCACTTTGTTGACCGAACCTGCCATGACGTCCTTCCCCCGAATCTGTCTTTCCCGCGGACCTTACGCCCGTGGTGGTTAATGAAATCCTATAGCCGTCCGGGCGGGAGCCCGCAATGCGCGGGGGTTCCCATGGCGCCTGTGGGATGGCGGGACGGGCGCGATCTGCCGGTTGCGTGGCGCGGCCTGCCACTTCGGTTGCAGGGGGCGGGGTCGGCAGTCCGACCGGGGCGGGGCCGGTCTGCAACCCGCGATGCAGGTGCAGCATGTCCACCGCGGGTTGAATGGTGGCGGCAGGGAAACGGGGGCAGGTCTGGGTCATCCGGTGCCGAGGGGCCATGTGCCCTGCCCGGAGGATGCAGTTCATACAGGAGTTTGTTCGATGATCCGCAAGATGACGCTGGCCGTGCTGGCCGCAACCGCCTTGGCCGCGCCGATGGCCTTTGCCTCGGAAGGGGCGGTGGATGCCGCGGTGCAAGAGAAGCTGACCGCGCAACTGGTGGCCGAAGGCTATGACGTGCGGCAGTTCAAGGCCGAGGACGGGCTGATCGAGGTCTATGTCGTCAAGGACGGCAAGATGGAAGAGCTGTGGTTCACGGCCGAGCTGAAGCAGGTCGCGCATGAGGAAGGCGAGGACGAGTGAGCCTTGCCGAGGGCGGGGGCGGCCTTGGCCGCCCTTGCCCGTTTCGCAAAGAGCAGGAGGATGGGATGCGCGTAAAGGTCTGGGACCCGCTGGTGCGGCTGTTTCATTGGGTGCTGGTGGGGGCCTTTCTGGCCAATGTCTTTCTGACGCAACCCGGCAAGCTGGCGCATCAATGGATGGGCTATGTGGTGGCGGGTTTGATCGCGCTGCGCGTGGTCTGGGGGTTCATCGGCACGCGGCATGCGCGGTTTGCCGACTTCCTGCCGTCGCCCGGGGCGGTGATGGGGCAGGTGCAGGACATGGCCACGGGGCGGCGGCGGTTGCATGAGGGCCATTCGCCGCTGGGCGCGCTGATGATCTTCAACCTGCTGTTCACCATGGCGGCGCTGGCCGGGTCGGGCTATGCGATGACGACGGTGACCTTCTTCGGCGTGGAATGGGTCGAGGAGTTGCATGAGCTGCTGGTGGTCTGGGCCGAGATTTCGGTCGTGGTGCATGTTGTGGCGGTGGTGGTGGAAAGCCGACGGCTTGGCGTCAACCTTCCGAAATCGATGGTGACGGGATACAAGACCCTGCGGTGACGTGATTTTGCGAGGCTGATTTGACCCAGACCGACTCCGACGCTTCGACGCGGCATGCGCCGCGCCCGGTGCCGCGCAGGCCGGCATCGCTGGTGGCGCTGATTTTGTTCCAGACGCTGTGTTCGGCCTTTTTCGTCTTTGACGTGATCGAGGATTTAAGGCGGGGCGATGTGGGACTGGTCCATATGCTGCCCGAGATCGGGGCGACGATCGGGCTGTTTGTGGGGATCGTCTTTGAGGGGCGGTCGCTCTTGGCGCTGCTCAGGCGGCAGGCGCATATGGAGAAGTCGCTGGGCGTGGCGGCGGGCGCGCTGGCCGAGCTGATGGAGGACTACTTTCGCCAATGGGCGCTGACGCCGTCGGAGGCGGATGTGGCGGCGTTTACCATCAAGGGCTATTCCATCGCCGAGATCGCGACCTTGCGCGGATCGGCGGAGGGCACGGTGAAGACCCATCTGAACGCGATCTACCGCAAGGCGGGTGTGCAGGGGCGGGGGCAGTTGGTGAGCCTGCTGATCGAGGATCTGCTGAATGCGCCGCTCGTGCCGAAGGCGGGCGCGGCGGGGACTTAGGTCGGAAGGGCCGTGAAGGCACTGGCCAAATGCGGGTCAGTCTGTGTAGTGTCGCGGCGGTTGGCTGCCTTTGGGCGGCCTGTGCGGGTTGGGGCGGAGCGATGCGGGCGTTTGTCTTTGGGTCACTGCTGGCGCTGATCGGGATGGGGCCGGGGACGGCGTCTTTTGCCGAAGGGCTGACGCTGTCGGGATCTGGGACATCGCGCATGGCGATCTTTGAGCGGCAGATGGACCTGCTGGATGGGCGTCTGGCCAAGCAGTATTCCGGGTCGGAACGGCTGAAGCCCAAGCGGGAGGGCGATGAGGCCGATGGGCCGCTGCCCGCCTTCCGGGGGAATTACAGGGGCGAGTTCCTTGAGGTCGCCAAGGCGGCGGCGCGCAAGCATGACATCCCCGAAGACCTGTTCCTGCGGCTGGTGCAGCAGGAGAGCGGCTGGAATGTGGGTGCCGTCAGCCCCAAGGGCGCGACCGGGCTGGCGCAGCTGATGCCTGACACGGCGCGGTTGCTGCGGGTGGATATCAACGACCCGGTGCAGAACCTTGAGGGCGGTGCGCGCTATCTGCGGATGATGTATGACCGCTTTGGATCGTGGCGGCTGGCGCTGGCGGCCTATAATGCCGGGCCGGGCGCGGTGGAAGAGCATGACGGCATTCCGCCCTATGCCGAGACCGAGAATTACGTGAAGGCGATCCTCGGTTAGGGAGGGTGCGTGCGAGCACGCACCCTACGGATGGGCAGACGATGTCCACAGGGGAAAATCGAGGCGGCCTTGGACGCGATTTGCGGGCGCGGTCAAGGCTTTGGTCAAGCCCAGATGGTGCCTATTCCGCCGCGATCTTGATGACCGGTTCCATCTTCGCCAGCACCTCGTCGGACAGGTGGCACTTGATCTGATGCCCGCCGTCCAGCGTGCGGACGGGTGGCACCTCGCGGTCGCAGAGCCCGCCGGGGACTTGCGCCTTCCAGCGGCAGCGCGTTTGGAAGGGGCAGCCGGGCGGCGGGTTCACGGCCGAGGGAATGTCGCCTTCCAGCACGATGCGCTGTTTCTGCACGCGTGTGTCCGCGATGGGGACGGCGGACAGCAGCGCCTCGGTATAGGGGTGGTAGGGGGGCGCGAAGACCTGATCGGTCGTGCCCATCTCGACCACATGGCCGAGATACATGACCATCACCCGGTCTGACAGATAGCGCACGATCGACAGGTCATGGCTGATGAAGAGAAGCGTGGTCTTGTTCTTCCTTTGGATATCCATGAGCAGGTCGGTCACGGCGGCCTGCACTGAGACGTCAAGCGCCGAGACAGGTTCATCCGCCACCACCACCTTGGCCCCGCCCGCAAAGGCTCGCGCGATGCCGACGCGCTGCTTCTGCCCACCGGACAGTTGGCGCGGCATGCGGTCGGCGAAGGCGCGGGGGAGTTTCACCAGATCGAGGAGTTCGAGCATGCGCGCCTCACGCTCGGCGTCGGAGGTGCCGTAGTCGAAGATTTCCAGCGCGCGGATGATCTGGCGGCCCACCGTGGAGGAGGGGTTCAGCGTGTCGAAGGGGTTCTGGAAGACCATCTGCAATTTCGAGATCGTGCCAGTGCCGCGCATCTGGATGGGCGTCGACTGGACGTTCTCGTCGAACAGCATGATCTGGCCAGAGGTGGCGGTTTCCAGCCCCATCAGCACCTTGGCGAAGGTGGATTTGCCGCAGCCGGATTCGCCCACGATGGCAAGGGTTTCGCCTTCGCGCGCCTCGAAGGAGAGGGTCTCGTTGGCCTTGACGACCTTCTTCATGCCGCCGCCGAAGGCGGAGGAGCCAACGGAGTAGTATTTCTTCAGATCTTCGAGCTTGAGCACCACCTTGCCAATCGCCGTCTTCTCGACCGTCTTGCCTGCGGCAGGCGGGGCGGACCAGTCGATTTCGGCAAAGCGCAGGCAACGGCTTTCGTGGCGGTGGCCGTCGGGCACATCGGCCATCGGTATGTCGAGCGCGTTGCAGCGGCCTTCGACGAAGTAGTTGCAGCGGGGGCCGAAATTGCAGCCCTTCGGGCGTTCATGCGGCAGGGGGAAGTTGCCGGGGATCGCCACCAGCGGGCGGGAGTTCTTGTCGGCGCCGGGCAGGGGGATGGAGCGGAAGAGCGCCTGCGTATAGGGGTGGCGCATCTTGTCGAAGACCTCTTCGACATTGCCGGTTTCCACCGCCTCGCCGGAATACATCACGCAGAGCCGGTCGCAGACATCCAGCACGAGCCCGAGATTGTGCGAGATGAACAGCATCGAAGTGCCGTATTTCTCGCCCAGCGCCTTGACCAGATCGACGATGCCCGCCTCGACCGTGACGTCAAGCGCGGTGGTGGGTTCGTCGAGGATCAGGAGCGCAGGTTTGGACATCAGCGCCATGGCGATGACGATGCGCTGCTGCTGGCCGCCCGAGAGTTGGTGCGGGTAGGAGTTTAGGATGCGGTCGGGGTCAGGCAGGCGGACATCGGCCACGATCTGGCGCGCGAGTTTCCACGCATCGTCCCGCGCCATGCCCTGATGGATCATCGGCACTTCGGCCAGTTGCGCGCCGATCTTCATGGCCGGGTTAAGCGAGGCCATGGGTTCCTGATAGATCATCGCGATTTCAGAGCCGCGGATGTGGCGGAGTTCCTCTTCCGTCATATGGGTCAGGTCGCGACCCTTGAACTTGATCGAGCCGCCGACGATGCGGCCATTTTTCCCGAGGTCGCGCATGACGGCGAGGGCCACGGTGGATTTGCCGCAGCCGGATTCGCCCACGAGCCCCATCGCCTCGCCCGCCATGACGGTGCAGGAGAAATCCATGACGGCGGGGATTTCGCGCAGCCGGGTGAAGAAGGAGATCGAGAGGTTCTCGATCTCCAGAATGGGTTTGGACGGATCCCAGGTGGTGTCGGACATAGTGGCCTCGCGCGGGGTGGCTGGCTGCGGGACCGGGGGTTTCACACCCCCGGACCCCCGTGGGATATTTGAGAACAGATGAAAGGCAGAGGATGCGCCATGGTCAGTCCTTCATGCTTTCCTCGCGCAGACCATCGGCCAGAAGGTTGAGGCCGAGGACGAGCGACATGAGGGCGACGGCGGGGACGACCGCGGGGTGGGGGGCGATGGCCAGAAGGCGGCGACCGTAGTTGATCGTGCTGCCCCAGTCGGGGGATTCGGGCGTCACGCCAAGGCCGAAGAAGCCGAGCGTGCCCAGAAGGATCGTCGTGTAGCCGATGCGGAGGCAGAAATCGACGATCAGGGGCCCGCGGGCGTTGGGCAGAATCTCCCACAGCATGATGTACCATGGGCCTTCGCCGCGGGTCTGGCCGGCGGCCACGTAATCGCGGGTCTTGATGTCCATGACCATGCCGCGAACGATGCGGAAGACGCCGGGCGAGTTCACGAAGACGACCGACACGAAGACGTTGAGCATGTTGGGGTCCATCGACCAGACGCCCAAGGGATCGGCGTTGAAGGCGAGGCCGGAATAGGCCCAGAGGCCGAACAGCAAGGTGAGGCCGACATAGAGATTGCGTTTCGCCGGATTGGTGAAGAAGCGCGAATTGAACAGGATGGTCAGGAAGATCACAGGGAAGATGAAAAGGAGGGCGGCCAAGACGATGGGGATGCCCGTCACGCGAATCTCGGGCGTCACCAAGAGGTAGAAGAGCAGGATGACCGGGAAGGCGAGGACGAGGTTCGACAGGAAGCTGAGGGAACTGTCGAGCTTGCCGCCGAAATAGCCTGCCGGAAGGCCCAGCGTGATGCCCACCATGAAGGCCACGACGGTAGCGGCGGGGGCGATCTTCAGCACCTCGCGCGCGCCCATGACGACGCGGGAGAAGACGTCGCGGGCAAGGTGGTCGCCGCCCAGCAGGTAATAGGGATAGGCGCCTTCGACCGGGTCAGCGAGCGGTGAGCCGGGGACGATGTTCTTCATCCCCGAAAGCTGTCCCAGCGGGTCGTGGGTGATGATCCAGTCGGCGAAGATCGCGGTGAAGACCCAGAACATGACGAGGCCGAAGCCTGTCATGCCCACGGGGCTGTCGAAGATGCGGCCGTACAGGCCGAGGCGGCGCTTGAACTGGATCGAGAGCGCGAAGACCGCGATCAGGCCCACCCAGACGGGCAGAAGCTGGGCGGCGATGCGGGCGAGGATGGAGCCCCAGGAGAGTGCGTCTTCCATGCGAGGTCCTTACGCGAGCCGGATGCGGGGGTTCAGGAAGACGTAGCCGATATCCGAGATCAGCTGCGTGACCAGCACGACGAAGACGGCGACGACCGAGCAGGCGAGCAGCGTGTCGATGTCGTTGTTGCCTGCGGCCTGCACGAGCGTCCAGCCGAAGCCCTTGTAGTTGAAGAGCGTCTCGACGATCACCACGCCGTTCAGAAGCCACGGGAATTGGAGCATGATCACCGTGAAGGGGGCGATCAGGGCGTTTCTCAGCGCGTGTTTCATGACCACGTCGCGGAAGGCCACGCCCTTGAGGCGGGCGGTGCGGATGTATTGCTGCGTCATCACCTCGGTCATCGAGGCGCGGGTCATGCGGGCGATATAGCCGATGCCGTAGAGGGCGATGGTCATCACGGGCAGGAAGAAGTTCCAGAAGGTGATGTCGTCCATGGCGGAGGTGGCCGTACCGGGGAAAAGCGTCTTGCCTTCGATCCAGCCCGCCTCGGCCAGAATGGGCGAGATGCCGGCCGTGGCGGATGCCAGCAGGGCGATCAGGATCACGCCCGAGACATATTCCGGCGTGGCGGTGGTTGTGATGGCGAAGGTGGAGAGGACGCGGTCGGTGCGGCTGCCTTCGCGCATGCCCGAAAGCACGCCGAGCAGGAGCGAAGAGGGCACCATCACGATCATCACCCAGAGCATCAGCCAGCCCGTCGCGCCGAGCGAGCGGGCGAGGACGTCGGAAACCGTGGCCTTGAAGACGGTGGAATAGCCCCAGTTGCCTTGCAGGATGCCGCAGCGGGTGGGAGCGGCGGCCGGATCCATGCCGTCTTCGATGCAGCGGCCAGTGACCTTGCCGTCCTCGGCTGTGAGCGTCCAGCCGGGCAGGAGGCCCAGCCATTCGCCATAGCGCATGAGCACGGGGCCGGTATGGCCGTTCTCGGCCAGCCAGCTTGCCACGGCATCGTCATCCATCCTGACCGAGGCCTCGGATTTCGCGAGTTTCTCTAGGTTGGGCGGCAGGTTCGTCATGTAGAACACGACGAAGGTGAGCGCGAAGGCGGTCAGGATCATGACGCCGATGCGCCGCAGCACGAACGAGAGCATGGCTCATCCTTTCCCGGTCAGGGGATTTCGGGCGCGGGGACGCTGGGACAGCGTGGTCCCGACGGTACCGATGACAGTGGTGGAGGATGCGCGGGGGGCAGGCCCCCGCGCATCGGATCAGAACCTGCAGATCAGGCGGAGATCGACCACTTGTAGTGGTGGTGTTCGAAGGTCGCGTGCATGTCGGCCCCCTTCACCTTGGGATCGAAGTGGCGGTAGATGGAGCGCCAGTAGGGCTGCACCATCACGCCTTGCTCCTGCATGATCTCTTCCAGACGCTTCATCACTTCGGACCGCGCCTTGGCGTCGTTGATCGACAGCGCCTTGGCGAGTTCGGCATCGAATTCCGCGTTGGAGAAGGCGGATTCGTTCCATGCCTCGCCCGAGCGGTAGGCCAGCGCGAGAATCTGGACGCCGAGCGGACGCATGTTCCATTCGGTGGCCGAGAACGGGTACTTGAGCCAGTCGTTCCAGAAGGTCGAACCCGGCAGCACGGTGCGCTTGATGTTGATGCCCGCGTCGCGGATCTGCGCGGCGATGGCGTCGCAGGTCGCGGCCTGCCAGCTGTCGTCGAGCGAGATCAGTTCGAATTCGAAGTCGCCCTTGCCCGCGTCGACGACCATCTGCTTGCCGGCGGCCGGATCGGGCGACAGCGGGGGCAGGGCGTAGTATTCGGGATGGATCGGGCAGACATGGTGGTTTTCGGCCACGGTCCCGAGGTTCGAATAGCCGAGTTCGAGGACGACAGCGTTGTCCACGCACTTGATCAGGCCGTTGCGGACGTTGGCATCCGTGTACTCTTCCGCCAGCTGGTTGAAGCGGACGGCGAGGGTTGCGGCGGTGACGGCTTCGGACTTCGTCCAGCCCAGAGCGTCGAACTGTTCGATGAATTCGCCGGTGGACTGGTAGGTGACGTCGATCTCACCTGCCGCGGCGGCGTTCACCTCTGCCGAGGGGTCGGTGCCGAGGTCGGTGTATTCGATCCGGTCCAGATACGGGCCGCCATAGACGGCCGTGCCCCACCAGGTGTGGTTGGTGTTCTTGACCATATGGGCCTTCACGCCGACTTCCACGGTTTCCGGCAGGAAGGGCCCGGTGCCGGGGGTCTGGGTCGGATCGCCGTTCTCGTAGGATTTGTGGACAACAGCAGCCGGATAATCGGCAAGGCCGGCCATCAGCGAGACGTCGGGGGCCGACAGCGTGAGCTTCACGGTCAGCGGGTCGACGACGGTGACGGCGCCATCGCGCAGCGCCTTCTTCTCGGCATCCACCAGCATGGTGATGCGGCCCGGCATCGAGTTGCCCTCGACATTGCCATCGCCCCAGCGCGCGAAGTTATGCGCCACGTCATCAGCGGTGAAGTCGTCGCCATTGTTCCACTTCACGCCCGAGCGGACCTTCAGCGTGTATTCGGTGGCGTCGGCATTGGCTTCCCAGCCTTCCAGCAGCATGCCGCGGATGGACCCGTCGTTGTTGTATTCGACGAGATATTCCAGCCAGCCCCGGGTGACGTTGGCGATCTGCGACCAGTCGGCGGTGCGCGGGTCTTTCAGCGCCTTGATTTCCATCGACATCCGCAGCGTGCCGCCAGCCGTCGGCGCGTCCTGCGCGGCGGCGGGGGCGTCCATGCCGATCAGGGCATAGGCCGCGGCGGCAGAGATGCCGAGCGCGGTGGTCCGGGTCAGGAATTCGCGGCGGGACAGCGCCCCGTCACGGGTTTCCTGTGCATACATGAGGGCCGCCGGATGCAGCTTGGCGGTCTCGATAGTGTCTTTCATCTTGGTCTCCCTGAACAGGCAGTGGCTGCACTTGTTGTTATGTCGGGTCACGCTGCTGGACCGATGCAGGCCATCCGGCACGCCCCGCAGCCTGCGGGGATCATGCCTGTGATGTGCCAGCGGCGGGCGCGCGCTTGCCTCCGTTATAGCGCACCTTTTTCCGCCATCCGTCAACGCTTGGATTCGTCGGTTGGTGGTCTGATTGCGACAGATTGTTGACGCTAACGTCAGGCGGGGGGCGGAGTCAGACCGAACGACGGAATTCCGTGGGGGATTTTCCGGTCAGATGCTGGAAGGCGCGGGTGAAATAGGCCGCGGATGTAAAGCCCAAGCTGGCGCCGATTTCGCCGACGGGAAGCTTGGTTTCGGCCAGAAGGCGGCGCGCCTCGAAGATGCGGCGGTCCTGCAGGAGCGAGATGGCAGAGCGACCGCAGGCCTGACGGCAGCAGCGCGACAGATGGGTGGGCGTGACGCCGAGGGCTGCGGCGAATTCGCCCACGCCCGCGCCGGTGCGGAAATCGCGTTCAAGAAGCGCGGTGTAGCGGGCGACGAGCCGCTTGGCAGCGTCGGGTTTTGCCTGTTCCGGAGCGGCCTTGGTGGCCTGCCGTTCCAGCCAGACGCCGAGAAGGCCGAGATAGTGCCGAGTCGCGCGTTCATGCGCTGGGCTGTCGGAATTCATCTCGCGCAGGATCATGTCGAGGATGACGTTGACTTCCTGCTGGGCATGCACCTCGCGGATCCGGAGGATCTGGGGCGTGGCGGGCAGGGGGATGGTGCAATCCTTGCCAAAGAAGACGGCGGTGCCGAAGACCTGTGGGCCAACCTCAAAGCCGTGCATCACGCCTGCGGGGATGAAGACAGCGTTGTTGGCGGTGTAGCCACGGGTGATCCCGGCAAGGGTGATGCGGCCTTGCCCCTTGGTGAACCAGAGCAGTTGCGGTTCGGAGACGGAGCGCATCGCCTCGACCCGCCAACGGCCGCCGGCGGCCAGGCGCGGAATCGCGACCAGACGGGCTTGCCCGCCCGTCGCGCCCGACGCGGCTGCTTGCTGGTTCTGGTCTGACATCTCGGGCACTTCCACGCAGGTCGTTGTTCGAATCATACAAGCCTCTTCGCAAGCAACCCAAGCAAAAAGATGGCAAAGCGGGCTGAGCGACGGGGTTATCCACAAGGCAATGAGCTGCCTGTTGATAAGCCGGGACGCAACCAGCGGATGTTCAGGGCAGGTCGAGGCGTCGCCATGCGCCCATGCGTGAACGGAACCATGTGCGCTGGCGTTTGGCGTATTGGTGGGAGGCGGTCTTGGCGGCGGCGATGGCTGCGGGCAGATCGCATTGCCCGCGCAGATAGGCGATGAGTTCGGGCGCGCCGATGGCACGGGCCGAGGGGCGGGCCGGATCCCAGTGGGGAAGTTCGGCCCGCACCTCGTCGAGCGCGCCGTTGGCGATCATCGCGTCGAAGCGGCGGTCGATGCGGGCGTTGAGCCAGCCGGGATCGGGGGCGAGGACAAGTGCCTGCGCCTGATCGAGGGGCAGCAGCGGGGGGCCGGTCTCGGCCTGCCAATCGGCAAGGCCGCGTCCGGTGGCGTGCAGCACCTCCCAGGCGCGTTGGATACGGGCGGGGTTCAGCCTGTCGATCCGGGCGGCAGTGGCGGGGTCGAGCGCGGAAAGGAGGGCAGCGGGGCCTTCGGTGACGCGGATACGGTCGGCCTCGGCCCGGATGGCGGGGGGCGTGGGGGGAATGTCGGCCAGCCCTTCGGTGAGGGCGGTGAAATAGAGCCCGGTGCCGCCCACGATCACAACGGGGCGGGACAGGAGGGGGGCCACCTCGCGCAGCCAATGGCCGACGGAGTAAGGCGCGTCGCGGGCAATGTGGCCGTAGAGCGTGTGGGGGGCGGCGGCTTCGTCCTGCGCGCTGGGGCGGGCGGTGAGGAGGTGCCAGCAGCCATAGACCTGCAGCGCGTCGGCATTGACCACCATGCGCCCGTCGCGGGCGGCAAGGTCTAGCGCGAGGGCCGACTTGCCGCTGGCGGTGGGGCCCGCGATCAGGATCGGGGCCTCGCGCGAGAGGGAGGAAAGGATGTCGGTCATGCGCGGCACGGGGCTGTTTCGCGGTATTCTGCAACCGGTTGCGGTGGGCGGGTGGCCCCGTTGCGGCAGCCCGTCGCCAGAGCGGCGGCGGGGCTGGCGTTCCCGGTTGAACCCGCCGCCGTTTTCATACATTTTGCGGCGCAGTCCAACTGATATAACGAAAAGCGGGGTTTCCCATGTCCAAACCGGGTCTTGATGCATCGGTCACCTATCGGCGCGTGATGCTCAAGATCTCTGGCGAGGCGTTGATGGGGGATCAGGGGTTCGGCCTGCATCCACCCACCGTCCAGCGCATCGCGCGGGAGGTGAAGTCGGTTCATGATCTGGGCGTCGAGATCTGTATGGTGATCGGCGGTGGCAACATCTTCCGCGGGCTGGCCGGATCGGCGCAGGGGATGGAGCGGACAACGGCGGATTACATGGGGATGCTGGCCACGGTGATGAACGCTCTGGCGATGCAGTCGGCGCTCGAATCGCTGGGGGTGTTCACGCGGGTGATCAGCGCCATTCCAATGGATCAGGTCTGCGAACCCTATATCCGCCGCCGCGCGGTGCGGCATCTGGAGAAGAAGCGGGTCTGCATCTTTGCCGCCGGAACCGGCAACCCCTATTTCACCACCGACACGGCCGCCACGCTGCGCGCCAATGAGATGGCCTGTCAGGCGATCTTCAAGGGCACGAAGGTGGATGGGGTCTATGACAAGGACCCCAAGAAGCATGCCGATGCGAAACGCTACGAGACGGTCACCTATGACGAGTGTCTGGCCAAGCATCTGGGGGTGATGGATGCCTCGGCCATCGCCCTTGCGCGGGACAACAACCTGCCGATTATCGTCTTCTCTCTGGACGAACCCGGCGGCTTCCGCGGCATCCTGCGGGGCGAGGGCACCTATACGCGGGTGCAAGGGTAGGGATGGCAGGGGCGAACCCAACCCTAACCCTGTTCCGTTATCGTGACGCTCTGCTATAGAGCAAGAAAACGGCTCCGGAGCGGGCCGACGCATGAAGGAAGAGCACATGTCGGCTGACGACCTCGAGATCGATCTTGATGCCATCCAGCGGCGCATGGATGGCGCGATGGCGGCGTTGAAGCAGGAATTTGCGTCGTTGCGGACGGGGCGGGCCTCGGCCCAGATTCTGGACCCGATTCAGGTGGATGCCTATGGCCAGATGACCCCGATCAACCAACTGGGAACGGTGAACGTGCCCGAGCCGCGCATGGTGGTGATCAATGTCTGGGACAAGGGCATGATCAGCAAGGTGGAGAAGGCGATCCGCGAAAGCGGGCTGGGGATCAACCCGGTGACCGACGGGCCGTTGATCCGCCTGCCGATCCCGGAACTGAACGAGCAGCGGCGCAAGGAACTGGCCAAGGTCGCCTCGCAATATGCCGAGAGCGCGAAGATCGCCATCCGCAACGTGCGGCGCGACGGGATGGACCAGATCAAGAAGGCCAAATCGGCGGGCATGTCTGAGGATGACCAGAAGATGTGGGCCGATGAGGTGCAGGATCTGACGGACAAGGCCATCGCGTCGGTGGATAAGGCGCTGGAGGCCAAGCAGGCCGAGATCATGCAGGTCTGAGGCAGGCGCTTGGGCGTGGGCCCGGCACCGGTGGGCGGTGGCGGGTATTGGGGGGAGAGCGGGATTGGGCAGAGCTGAAAGCACGGAGCCGTCGCGCCCGCCCCGGCCTGCGGAGCATGTCGCCATCATCATGGACGGCAATGGTCGCTGGGCAACATCACGCGGCTGGCCCCGGCTGGTGGGACATCGGCGTGGTGCGGAACGGGTGCGCGAGATCGTGCGGGCTTGCCCGGACCTCGGCATCCGCTGGCTGACGGTCTATGCCTTTTCCACCGAGAACTGGAAGCGATCTACCGAAGAGGTGCTGGGCCTGATGGCGATCTTCGCCCGCTATATCGAGCGTGAGGCGGATCGGCTGGCGGTCGAAGGCGTGCGGCTGCGCTTTATCGGCGACCGGACGCGGCTGGACCCCAAGTTGCAGGCGATGATGGCGGGGATCGAGGCGCGCACCGCGCCGGGGACACAGTTGAACCTGACCGTGGCGATCAATTACGGCGGGCGCGACGAGATCGCGCGGGCGGCGCGCGCTGTCGCACGTGCCGTGGCGGCAGGGCATCTTGCGCCCGAGGCGGTGACCGAGGCCACATTCGCCGCGCATCTGGACACGGCCGATCTGCCCGACCCGGACCTTGTGATCCGCACCAGCGGGGAGACGCGCACCTCGAACTTCCTGCCGTGGCAGGCGGCCTATGCGGAATATGAATTCACCTCCACGCTCTGGCCGGATTTCACGGCGGCGGAACTGGCGGCCATCGTTGCGCGGTTTGGCAATCGCGAGCGGCGCTTTGGCGGGGTGGTCCGCGCATGACCGGGGCAGAGGGCGGCGGCGGACCCGCGCCTGCGGGGCGGTGGAATGATCTGCGGCCGAGGGTGATCTCGGCGGTGGTGATGATCGCGGTGGGCGCGGCGGAGATTTGGCTGGGCGGGCCGTCCTTTGCCGTGTTGGTGATCCTGCTGACGGCCGGGATGATCTGGGAACTGGCGGTGATGACCGCGCCGGTGCAGAAGAACCGCCCGCTGCTGATGGCGGGGATCGCGGCGGCGGCGCTGGCGGCGGCGCTGGTCCTGCGGTCGGATCTGGCGGCGGCGATGGTTCTGGTGCCGTCGCTGGCGCTGGCGCTGAGTCCGCGCCGGGACCGGCGGCTGGCGGCGGCCTATGCGGCGGCGATCATGGTGGCGGGTTACGGCCTTGTGGAATTGCGCGACACCATTGGGACGACGGGCATCCTGTGGCTGGTGACGGTTGTGGTGATGTCGGATGTGGCGGGCTATTTCGCAGGGCGGACGATCGGAGGGCCGAAGTTCTGGCCCAAGGTCAGCCCGAAGAAGACATGGTCGGGCACAGTGGCGGGCTGGATTGGGGCGGCGGCAGTGGGCGCAGGCTTTGTTCTGGCAGGGATGGGCGGGTGGCTTTTGGTGCTGCTGTCGCCCATCGTGGCCTTTGCCGGGCAGTTGGGCGACATCTGGGAAAGCTGGATGAAGCGGCGGGCGGGGATCAAGGATTCCTCGCATCTGATCCCCGGCCATGGCGGGCTGCTGGATCGGTTCGACGCATTGATCGGGGCGACGGTTCTGGTGATGCTGCTGGGGCTGTTCTTCAAGACTCTACCGATCGGCTGAGGGAATGCGGTCCATTTCGATCTTCGGGGCCACCGGCTCCATCGGGCAGAGCACGTTCGACCTGATCCGGCGGGCGGGCGGGGCGGAGGCCTATCGCACCGTGGCCCTGACGGGCGCGCGCAACGTGACGCTGCTGGCCGAGATGGCGCGCGAGTTGCGCGCCGAGGTGGCGGTGGTGGCGCATGAGGAGGAGCTGCCCGCGCTGCGGGAGGCGCTGGCCGGATCGGGGGTCGAGGTTGCGGCGGGCGAAGCGGCGATTGCCGAGGCGGCGGATCGTCCGGCTGATTGGGTGATGAGCGGGATCGTCGGCGCGGCCGGGCTGGTGCCGGGGATGCGGGCGCTACGGCATGGGGGGATGCTGGCGCTGGCCAACAAGGAAAGCCTTGTGACAGCGGGCTCCTTGCTTTTGGAGACGGCACGGGCGCATGGGGCGACGATCCTGCCGGTGGACAGCGAACATTCGGCGGTGTTTCAGGCCCTGACGGGCGAAGATGCGGGCGCGGTGGAGCGGGTGATCATCACCGCTTCGGGCGGGCCGTTCCGGACATGGCCCTTGGAGAAGCTAGCCCGGGCGACGGTGGCCGAGGCTAAGGCGCATCCGAATTGGTCGATGGGCAGCCGGATCAGCATCGACAGCGCGTCGATGTTCAACAAGGCGCTGGAATTGATCGAGACGCGCGAATTCTTCGGTTTTCCGCCGGAGATGATCGAGGTTCTGGTCCATCCGCAAAGCATCGTGCATGCTTTGGTGGGGTTTAGGGACGGGGGGGTGATGGCGCATCTTGGGCCTGCGGACATGCGCCATGCGATCGGCTTTGCGCTGCATTGGCCCGCGCGGGGCGATGTGCCGGTGGAGCGGTTGGATCTGGCGCGGTTGGGCAGCCTGAGCTTCGAAGCGCCCGATCCTGAGCGATTCCCTGCGCTGCGTCTGGCGCGCGAGGTGATGCGGGTGCGGGGGCTGGCCGGGGCGGCCTTCAACGCGGCGAAGGAGGTCGCTCTCGACAATTTCATGGCAGGACGTCTTGGATTTCTGGGGATGGCAACCGTAGTTGAGGAGACGCTTGCCGTTCTTTCGGCCGAGACGGGCCTTGGAAAAGCCCCGACCGGATTGGAAGAAGTGCTGGCCATGGATCGTTATGCACGGGTGAAGGCTGCGGAATGCGCAGCCGGGATGAGAGAGGACTGAGTCAGGGTGGAAGTCATCAATCTGATCCCGAGTTTCGGCGGACTGGCCTATACAGTGCTGGCCTTCGTCGCCGCGCTGATCGTGATCGTCTTCGTGCATGAATACGGCCACTATATCGTGGGCCGCTGGTCGGGCATCCATGCCGAGGTCTTTTCCATCGGTTTCGGCCCCGTGCTGTGGTCGGGGCTGGACAAGCGCGGGACGCGCTGGCAGGTCGCCGCGCTGCCTTTGGGCGGCTATGTGCGGTTCATGGGGGACGCCAATGCCTCATCCGTCGGTCAGTCGGTTGGGGCGGAGGAACTGACCGCCGAACAGAGGCGCGCGACCATGCATGGCGCGCCGCTCTGGGCGCGGACGGCGACGGTGGCGGCGGGGCCTGTGTTCAACTTCGTGCTCTCTATCGCGATCTTCGCGGCGATTTTCCTTTGGAACGGCGTGGCGACGGATGCGCCGACGGTGGGCAGCCTGCGCAGCCTGCCCGCGCAGACGTCGGAATTGCAGCCCGGCGACCGGATCGAGGCGCTGGGCGGGATCGAGACGCCAGATTTCGCGGCCTTCATGCAGGCTGCGGGCGATCTGCCGAACGCGGCGGTGGTGGAGTACCGGGTCGACCGGGGAGGGGCAGATGTCTCTCTGAGTGACAGCCATCCGATGCCGCCGCTGGTGGAGACGGTTCAGCCGGATTCGGCAGCGCGCGAGGCGGGGCTGATGCCCGGCGACCTGATCGTCGCGGTCAACGGAGAGCCGGTCGTGACCTTTCCGCAATTGCGCGAGGTCGTCGGGGCCTCGGGCGGCGAGCCGCTGACGCTGCGCCTTTTGCGCGATGGCGCGGAACTGGACCTGACGCTGACGCCGCGCCGGGTGGATCTGCCGCGCGCGGAGGGCGGGTTCGAGACGCGCTGGCTGATCGGGCTGACCGGGGCACTGTCCTTCGAGCCCGAAACGCGGCGACCGGGGGTTCTGGAAAGCGTCGGTCTTGCGGCCACTCAGACTTGGGAGATCGCCACGACGTCTTTGTCGGGGCTGTGGCACATGGTGACGGGGGCGATTTCGTCCTGCAACCTGCGCGGGCCGATCGGGATCGCTGAAACCTCGGGCGCGGCGGCGAGCGCGGGTGTGACCAGCTTCATCTGGTTCATCGCCATGCTGTCGACGGCGGTCGGTCTGATGAACCTCTTTCCGGTGCCGGTTCTGGACGGTGGGCATCTGGTCTTTTACGCCTATGAGGGTGTGACAGGGAAACCGCCTTCGGCGCGCGCGCTGCGGGTTCTTATGGCAGTGGGCCTGACGGTGATTCTGACGCTGATGGTCTTTGCGCTGTCCAACGATCTGTTCTGCCCCTGATCCCTGTCGCCCCGCGCGCTGCATGGCATGAGCCTTGCAGAGCGTGGCAGAGGACCTTGCTTCCTGTGTCGCGAAAGCGCCGGGAGGGAGCCAAACTCGCGCCACAATCGGGGCCTATCCGTCTCCTGACAACAGGATCGGAGAGGTCAACATGAGCAGCATCACCAAAGGTTATCGCGGCCTTTCCATCATCATGGTGGTGAATGCGGATCGCATCTTCACGCTTGCGACGATGGCGGCGGGCCTTTTGGCCGGGGCCTTTCTGGGCGCGCAACTTCTGGGCCACTAAGGCCGGGAAAGCGACCACAGCCTTTTGACAATCCCTGCTCTTCAGGCTAGTGAAGACACTAGAATTTGTTAAGGCGGGGCGGGATCCATGCGGAAGAGGACAGGCGTGTTCGATACGTCGGTGCGGTCGAGCACGGGGATGTTCCGGCCGGCAATGACGGCGATTTTCCTTTCGACATCCGCCCTTACGCTTGCCCCCGCCGCGCCTGCCTTGGCACAGAGCTACAGCTTTTCTGCGGTCACCGTCGAAGGCAACCAGGCCATCGAGCCGCAGACGATCATCGCCTATGCCGGAATCGGGCGCGGCGAGACGGTCAGCGCCGCGCGTCTGAACGACGCCTATCAGAATATCGTCAATTCCGGTCTCTTTGAATCTGTCGAGTTGATTCCGCAGGGCGGGACGCTGCTGATCCGGGTCGTGGAATACCCGATGGTCAACATCGTAAACTTTGAGGGCAATGCCCGGCTGAAGGACGAGGAACTGGCCGAGATCGCCAAGTCGAAGGGGCGGCTGGTCTATTCGCCGTCGCAGGCGGAAGAGGATGCCGCCGCCATCGCCGAGGCTTATCGCGTGCGCGGCCGGATCGCTGCGACGGTTGATCCGCGCATCATCCGGCGCGACGGCAACCGCGTGGACCTTGTCTTTGAAATCACCGAAGGCCGCGTGGCCGAGATCGAGCGTCTGTCCTTCGTGGGCAACCGCGCCTTCACCGACCGCCGCCTGCGGCAGGTGCTGGAAACCAAGCAGGCCGGTCTGCTGCGCCAGATCATCCAGGGCGACACCTTCGTGGCCGAGCGGCTGGAGCTGGACAAGCAGCTTCTGCGCGACTTCTATCTGGCGCGCGGCTATGCCGATGTGCAGGTGTTGGACGCGACGTCGGACGTATCGCGCGAGCGGGACGCCTTCTTCGTGACCATCACGATCCGCGAGGGGCAGCAGTTCCGGATCGGCGAAATCTCCACCGTGTCGGAGATCGAGGGGCTGGACGCGGCGGAATTCGCGGGTGTGCAGCGCATCCGAACGGGCGAGGTTTGGTCACCCGCCCTGATCGAGAACAACATCGCGCGGATGGAGAATCTGGCGCTGCGCAAGGGTCTGACCTTCGTGCGCGTCGATCCGCGCATCACCCGCGACGAGCGGGGCGGGATTCTGGATGTGGAATTCGCCATCGTCCGGGGCGAGCGCATCTTCGTCGAGCGTATCGACATCGAGGGCAACACCACGACGTTGGATCAGGTGGTGCGCCGCCAGTTCCGCACGGTGGAAGGCGATCCGCTGAACGCGCGGGAAATCCGGCAGGCGGCGGAACGCATCCGAGCGCTGGGCTTCTTTGCCGATGCGCAGGTGAATGCCGAGCCGGGCAGCAGCCCGGACCAGGTGGTGGTGAATGTCGATGTGGAAGAGCAGCCGACCGGTTCGCTGAACTTCGGCGCGAGCTATGGCGTGTCGACGGGCGTCGGGTTCAACATTGGCCTGACTGAGCAGAACTTCCTTGGTCGCGGTCAGGGGCTGAGTGCCTCGATCACCACGGGCACGGATACGGCGGAAGGGTCCTTCGGCTTTGTGGAGCCAGCCTTCCTTGGGCGGGATGTGGCGCTGAAATTCTCGGTCTCCTACCGGGAGTCGGACAACGAGAATTCCAGCACCTATGACACCCGGGTGGGACGTCTCTCGCCCGCGCTGGAGTTTCCGCTGGGCGAGCTGAGCCGTCTGGAAGTGCGCTATACCTACAAGGATGCCAAGATTTCGGATGTGCCTGCAGGGGCGTCCAACATCATCGCGCAGGAAGCCGCGCTGGGCGCGCAGGTGACCAGCTCTATCGGCTATACCTACAGCTATGACTCGCGCATCAGCGGGTTGAACCCGAAGGGTGGTGTGCTGCTGCGCTTTGGTCAGGACATCGCGGGTCTGGGCGGCGATACGGAATATATCATGACCACCGCGCTGGCGCTGGCCGAGACGAAGGTCGCGCAGGAAGAGGTGACGCTGCGCGCCATTTTCGAAGGCGGGATGATCAACAGCCTTGGTGGCACGAACAGCCAGATCACCGACCGGTTCTTTGGCGGCGGCAAGATCCGTGGCTTTGAACCCGGCGGGATCGGGCCGCGCGACCTGAATGCGCTGAACGATGCGCTGGGCGGCAACATGTTCGCCGTGGCGCGGTTCGAGGCCGATTTCCCGGTGGGCCTGCCTGAAGAATATGGGATCACCGGCGGTGTATTCTTTGATGTCGGGTCGGTCTGGAGCCTTGATAACATCAATGGCGGGGCGGGTGGTGCCAATCCGGTGGACGACTCGATGAACCTGCGGTCGGCCATCGGGGTGTCGATCTTCTGGGAGACGCCGGTCGGTCCGCTGCGCCTGAACTTCGCGAAGCCGGTGGTGAAGGAAGCCTACGACCGCGAGCAGACCTTCGACCTGACGGTTTCGACGCGCTTCTGATGGCAGGCCGTCGGCAGGCAGTGATGCGGGCGGCGCTGGCGGCGCTGCTGCTGCTGGCGGGTGGGTCGGCCATGGCGCAACAGGCGCAGTCCGGGGCTGCTGTGCCGCAGGCTCCGATCCTGACGCTGGACCGCGAGAGGCTTTTGGTCGAGACCCGGTTCGGACAGGCGGTTGAAGCGCAGTTCCAGAAGGACAGCGAGACGCTGATCGCCGAGAATGTGCGTCTGGAGCAGGCGCTTGAGGCCGAGGAGCGCGCGCTGACCGATCAGCGTCCCACGCTGCCGTCCGAGGAATTCCGCACGCTGGCCGAGGAATTCGACACGAAGACCGAAGCGATCCGGGCCGCGCAGGATGCGAAGTCGCGGGCCATCACCTCGCGCCGGGATGCGGAGCGGCAGCGGTTCCTGCAGGCGGCGATCCCCGTGCTGGCCGATCTGATGCGCGAAAGCGGGGCGGTGGCAATCTTTGACAAGGAGATGGTGATCCTGTCCCTGCGCGGGGTGGACATCACCGATGAGGCCATAGCGCGGATCGATGCCGTGCTGGGTGATGGCGCGACATTGCCCGAGGCGGGGGGCGCGACCGGGAATGCTGCGGCGGATGATGCGGCGGGCGGGCAGGCACCCGCGCCGATGCCCGAGACGGAAGATGCGCCCGCGCCCTGAATGCCGGATGCTTGTTTCGGCCCCGTCAAGTTGCTAGTCACGTCCCGGTGGCCCGTCGTGGCGGGCCGCGGAAGAAGGAGAATCCGATGACCGAGGCCACCGGCAGCGGCGCCGTCCTGAGCGCCGATCTTGATCTGATCCAGCGGATCATTCCGCACCGCTATCCCTTTCTTTTGGTGGACAAGGTGCGCGACATCGTCATCAACGAAAGCTGCGTGGGCATCAAGAACGTCACAATCAACGAGCCGCAGTTCACCGGGCATTTCCCCGGCATGCCGATCTTTCCGGGCGTGATGATCATCGAGGCGATGGCGCAGACGAGCGGCATTCTGGTCGGCCTGTCGATGGATCTGGTGGACAAGCAGGCGAAGGTCTTCTTCATGGGCGTGGACGGGGTGAAGTTCCGCCGCAAGGTGGTACCCGGCGATGTGCTGGAATTGCATGTGAAGGCGCTGCGCGGCGGCGGTCGCGTGTGGAAATTCGAGGGCCGCGCCATCGTCGACGGGGAGTTGGCCTGCGAGGCCACCTTCATGGCCATGTTCGACGTGCCGAAGGCCTGAACATGAGCATTCATCCCGAGGCGCGCATCCACCCTTCCGCCGTGGTCGAGACGGGCGCCGTGATCGGCGCGGGCTGCGACATCGGCCCCTTTTCGGTGATCGGGCCGGAGGTCGTGCTGAAGGACCGGGTGGTGGTGAAGAGCCATGCCGTTGTCACCGGCTGGACCGAGGTGGGGGAGGAGTCGGTGATCTTCCCCTTTGCCACGGTGGGCGAGGTACCGCAGGACCTGAAATACAAGGGCGAGAAGACGCGGCTGGTCATCGGGCGGCGTTGCCGCATCCGCGAGGCGGCGACGCTGAACGTGGGTACCGAGGGCGGCGGTGGCGTGACGCGGCTGGGCGACGACGTGCTGGTGATGACCGGCGCGCATGTGGGCCATGACGCGCAGATCGGCAATCGCGTGATCCTTGTGAACCATGTGGCCATCGCGGGCCATTGCGTGCTGGGCGATGACGTGATCGTGGGCGGGTTGTCGGGCGTGCACCAATTCGTTCGGATCGGGCAGGGCGCGATCATCGGCGCGGTGACCATGGTGACAAATGACGTGATCCCCTACGGCCTTGTGCAGGCCCCGCGCGGGGAGTTGGACGGGCTGAACCTTGTGGGCCTGAAGCGGCGCGGGGTGGAGCGTGGCGAGATCACCGCGTTGCGGGCGGCCTATCAAATGCTGGCGCAGGGGGAGGGGACCTTCCTCGACCGGGCGAGGAAGCTGGCTGACGAGACCGACAGCGCCTATGTGCGCGAGGTGACGGAATTCATCCTGTCGGCCTCGGACCGGTCCTTCCTGACGCCGAAATGACTCGGACGGCGATCATCGCGGGGGCGGGTGGCCTGCCTGCGGCGGTGATGGCCGCGATGGCCGAGCGGCCCTTAGTGGCGGCGCTGGAGGGGTTCGCGCCTGCGGGCGTGGAGCCTGACCTGCGGTTCCGGGTGGAGCGGCTGGTGCCTTTCTTGCGGGCACTGGAGGATGCGGGCGTCACCCGCGTCTGTTTTGCAGGCGCGGTGCAGCGGCCTAGGCTGGACCCGGCGCTGTTCGATCCCGACACCGCGACGATGGTGCCGCGTTTGCTGGCCGCGATGGGGCAGGGGGATGATGCCACCCTGCGCGAGGTGCTGGCGATATTCGAAGAGTCGGGTTTCGCGCTGGTCGGTGTGCAGGAGATCGCGCCCGCGCTGGTGCCGGGGGCCGGGGTTCTGTGCGGTGCGGTGAACGAGCGGGACCGCACGGATGCGGCGCGGGCAGCCGCCATAGTGGCGGCGCTGGGGCGCGTCGATGTGGGGCAGGGGGCGGTGGTGCAGCAGGGCCTCTGCCTTGCCGTCGAGGCGCTGCCCGGGACGGATGCGATGCTGGCCGGGGTTGCATCTATTCCTGCGGGCTTGCGCCCGGCAGGGGCGAAGGGCGTGTTCTACAAGGCGCCGAAGCCCCTGCAGGACCGTCGGATCGACCTGCCCGCGCTGGGGGTGGAAACCGTGCGCCGCGTGGCGGCAGCGGGTCTTGGTGGGATCGTGTGGGAGGCGGGCGGCGTGATCTGCCTCGACCTGCCTGCGATGCGGGCGGAGGCAGAGGCGGCGGGTCTTTTCCTTTGGGCGCGGGAGCCATGAAAATCTTCCTCGTCGCCGGGGAGCCTTCGGGCGACCGTCTGGGGGCGGCGCTGATGGCAGGGCTGAAGAGCCTTGCGCCGGGGGTAGAGTTTGCGGGCGTTGCGGGGCCCCTGATGCAGGCCGAAGGGATGGGGTCGCTGTTCCCGATGGAGGAGCTTTCGGTGATGGGGATCGCCGAGGTGCTGCCGAAATACCTGCATCTGAAACGGCGAATCCGCGAGGTGGCCGAGGCCGTGATCGCGTCCGACGCGGCGGCGTTGGTGACGATCGACAGCCCCGATTTCGGTCTGCGGGTGGCGGCACTGGTGAAGGCGGCAAAGCCGGGGTTGCGGACGATCCATTATGTGGCCCCCTCGGTCTGGGCCTGGCGGCCGGGGCGGGCGGCCAAGATGGCGCGGCATGTGGATCATGTGCTGGCGCTGCTGCCGTTCGAGCCGCCCTATATGCAGGCGGCGGGGATGACATGCGATTTTGTGGGTCATCCGGTGGTGGCGGAGGCTTTGGCCTCTGACGTGGAGCGCAAGGCATGGGCGGGCGAGGGGCCGCTTGTGCTGGCCCTGCCGGGGTCGCGTCGCGGGGAAGTAGCGCGACTGATGCCGGTGCTGGGCGATGTGGTGGGTCGGCTGGTCGCGCGCCATCCGGGCCTGCGCGTCGCGCTGCCCACGGTGCGGGGCGTGGCCGGGCTTGTGCGCGAGATGGCGGCGGGCTGGACCGTGCGGCCTGAGATCGTGGAAGAGGCGGCGCAGAAGCGCGGGGCCTTTGCGGCGGCGGATGTGGCGGTGGCGGCGTCGGGGACAGTGTCGCTCGAGCTTGCGGCGAATGGTTGTCCCATGGTGATTGCCTATGACATGCATCCCCTGACGCTCTGGCTGATGCGGCGGGCGGCGCTGATCGACACGGTGACTTTGGTGAACCTTGTCAGCGAAACGCGGGTGGTGCCGGAATTCATCGGCGCGCGCTGTCGGGCGGACTTGATCGCGCCTGCGGTGGAGGCGCTGCTGGCGGACCCTTCGGCGCAGGATGCGGCGATGCGGGTGACGATGGAACGGCTTGGTCATGGCGGCGCGCCGCCCGGATTGCGGGCGGCGCGGTCGGTTCTTTCGGTGCTGTGAGGAAGTTTCCTCTAGGTCTGGGGCTTGGGCAAAGGATTTTTCATCATCCACTCCCAAAGGTCCCGTTGGTGCTGGTGAAGATCATCATCGTGGAAAACACGCCGCAGCCAGAGCGCCACGGGCTGCGGTAAAGACACCAAGATGCCATCGATCATCACGTCGACATGACCATCCTTTGTCTTCAGCTTGTCCAACACGTCTTTTGAAGGCTTACTCATTCACTATATCCCTCTACACAACAAACACATGGCTCCGATGTACGGACCCACGCGGTTCACTGTGCAGCAAAACATCGGCCTTTGCGCCATGTTTTCTTTGGGTAGTTGCGCTGCGTGGCCGGGTTACCGATCCGGTGGCGGCGAGTGTCGACCCGACCAGATCCAGCCGCCGCCCAGCACGCGGCTGCTGTCGGGGGCGTAGAAGACGCAGGCCTGACCGGGGCTGACGCCGTCTTCGGGGGAAAGCAGCTCCACCTCCGCTTCCGTGTCCGACAGGGGTCGGATCACGGCGGGGCGCGGGGGCCGGGTGGAACGGACCTTGACGTTCACATGCCATTCGGCACGGCTGGCCAGCGGGGCGTCGCCCAGCCAGTTGATTTCGCGCAGCGGCACGGTGCGGGTGGAGAGCGCCTCTTTCGGCCCGACGATCACGCGGCGCGTGTCGGGGTCGAGTTTCACAACATAGAGCGGATCGCCAAGGCCACCGATGCCGAGGCCCTTCCTCTGCCCGATCGTGTAATGGATCACACCCCGGTGCGTGCCGAGCACATGTCCGGAGAGATCGACGATCTCGCCCGGATCGGCGGCGCCGGGGCGCAGCTTCTCGATCACCGCGGCATAGTTGCCATTGGGGACGAAGCAGATGTCCTGACTGTCGGGCTTGTCGGCCACAGGCAGGCCGTAACGCGCAGCGAGTGCGCGTGTTTCGGCCTTGGAGGCGAGGTGGCCCAAGGGGAAGCGGAGATAGGCAAGTTGCTCCGGCGTGGTGGAGAAGAGGAAATAGGACTGATCGCGGTTCGGATCGCCGGCCATATGCAGTTCCGGTCCCAGCGCGCCGATCTTGCGCTGGATGTAATGGCCGGTGGCCATGCAGTCGGCCTCCAGATCCTTGGCCGTGGCGAGGAGGTCCTTGAATTTCACCCGTTCGTTGCAGCGGATGCAGGGGACGGGGGTTGCGCCAGCCAGATAGGCGTCGGCGAATTCCTCGATAACCGCCTCGCGGAAGGTGTTCTCGTAATCGAGCACGTAATGGGGAAAGCCCATGGTTTCGGCCACCCGGCGGGCATCATGGATGTCGCGGCCCGCGCAACATGCGCCCTTTTTGGCCAGCGCCGCGCCGTGATCGTAAAGCTGTAGGGTGACGCCCACGACATCATAGCCCTCTTCCGCCAGCATGGCGGCCACGACCGAGGAATCCACACCGCCCGACATGGCGACAACCACGCGGGTATCGGCTGGGGCCTTGGGCAGGCCAAGCGAGTTGAGGGGGCGGTCGAGCGGCATCGGCGGGGTCCCGGCGGGAAAGGCGGTGGAAGGCCGTCGGAATACAGGAAAAGCGGGGCGGGCCACAAGAGGGAGCGCTGCGGGCCTTCAGCATCGGTTAAGGAAAGCGCGCGATAGTTCGGGGGAAGACGAAGGAGACCCCGCATGTACATCAAGCGCGTTCCCGGCCCCCGCCATGTGACCCTGCCAGATGGCAGCATCCTGACACGGGCCGATCTTCCCCCGCCCGACACCTATCGCTGGGTGGCGCGGCGCAAGGCCGTCGTGGTGCAGGCCGTCCAGCATGGCCTGATCGGGCGGGATGAGGCGCTGGAGCGCTATACCTTGACCGATGAGGAACTGAGCGCGTGGGAGGCTGCGATGACCCGCCACGGGGCTGCGGCGCTGCGGGCGACCAAGGTGCAGCAATATCGACAGTTTTAGATTGAGATTGACGGAAAATCTGCCATAGTAATCTTTGTTTAACGAGTGGTCTGCAATGTCGCCTAAGGGCGGCTTTACGGAGAGTGACATGCGAGTGCTTTTGGTTGAAGACGATCCCGCGACATCGCGGAGCATCGAGTTGATGCTGACACATGCCAACCTGAACGTGTACTGCACGGATCTAGGGGAAGATGGCATCGATCTGGCGAAACTCTACGACTATGATCTCATCCTTCTGGATCTGAACCTTCCCGACATGAGCGGGCACGAGGTTTTGCGCCAATTGCGGATGGCCAAGATCGAAACCCCCATCCTTATCCTTTCGGGGTCGGACGACACCGACAGTAAGATTCGGGGGTTCGGCTTTGGTGCGGATGACTATCTGACCAAGCCTTTCCATCGCGAGGAACTGATCGCGCGAATCCACGCGATCATCCGCCGGTCGAAAGGCCATGCCCAGTCCATCATCCGCACCGGGCATATCAACGTGAACCTTGACGCCAAATCGGTAGATGTGGGCGGCAAGAGCGTGCATCTGACGGGGAAGGAGTATCAGATCCTGGAACTCCTCAGCCTGCGGAAGGGCACGACCCTGACCAAGGAAATGTTCCTGAACCACCTTTATGGTGGGATGGACGAGCCGGAACTGAAGATCATCGACGTCTTCATCTGCAAGCTGCGCAAGAAGCTGGCCGAGGCGACGGGGGGTGAAAACTATATCGAGACGGTCTGGGGTCGCGGCTACGTGATGCGCGATCCGGTGCCGGAGATCGCCCATCGCCGCGTTTCCATCGCGGCGGCGAGCTGAAGCCTGCGGCGGGCGCTGGACTGTTCCGGGGTCGCCCCCTAAACCTTTTGGGGGGCGACCTTGGGGGAACGGATGACCGACGGAAAGAGCATCGATCAGCTTTCCGAGGCAGAAGCGCAGCAGGAACTCGCACGGTTGGCCGCGGCGATTGTCGAGGCCAACCGCGCCTATCACACGCTGGACGCGCCCGAGATTTCGGATGCGGACTATGACGCGCTAAAGCTGCGCAACGCGGCGATTGAGGCACGGTTTCCTCATCTGAAACGCGCCGACAGCCCCAGCGAACAGGTGGGCGCTGCGGTCGCGGAGGGGTTCGGCCAGATCCGGCACGAGGTGCGGATGCTGTCTTTGGCCAATGCCTTTGCGGATGAAGAGGTGTCGGACTTCGACGCGCGGGTGCGGTCCTTCCTTGGGACCGATGCGCCCATCGCCTATGTGGCCGAGCCGAAGATCGACGGGCTGTCGCTGTCCTTGCGCTATGAGGGCGGGGTGCTGGTGCAGGCGGCCACACGGGGTGATGGCGAGGTGGGCGAGACGGTCACCGAGAATGCGCTGACCATTGCCGATATTCCCCGTCGGGTGGAGGGCGCGCCCGCGGTGATGGAGGTGCGGGGCGAGGTCTACATGTCGCATGCCGATTTCGCCGCGCTGAACGACCGGCAGGCAGCGGGCGGGGGCAAGGTCTTTGCCAATCCGCGCAATGCGGCGGCGGGGTCGCTGCGGCAGTTGGATGCCACCATCACGGCGGCGCGACCGCTGCGGTTCTTCGCCTATGCTTGGGGGGCGCTGTCGAAGCCGTTGGCCGCTTCGCAATTTGCCGCAATCGCGCGGCTGAAGACCTTGGGGTTTCAGACAAATCCGCTGACCGTGCGGTGCGATGGACCGGCGGCGCTGTTGGCGCAGTACCGCCGGATCGAGGCGATGCGCGCGAGCCTTGGCTATGATATCGACGGGGTGGTCTACAAGGTGGATGACCTGTCCTTGCAGGCGCGGCTGGGGTTCCGGGCGACGACGCCGCGCTGGGCCATCGCGCATAAGTTCCCCGCCGAACTGGCGTGGACGCGGCTGGAGGCGATTGACATTCAGGTGGGACGGACGGGGGCCCTGTCGCCCGTGGCGCGGCTGGCCCCGGTTACGGTGGGGGGCGTGGTGGTGTCGAACGCCACGCTGCATAACGAGGATTACATCGCAGGGCGCGACAGCAAGGGTGAGGCGATCCGGGGCGGAAAGGATATCCGCCTCGGCGATTGGGTACAGGTCTATCGGGCAGGGGACGTGATCCCCAAGGTCGCGGATGTGGATTTGTCTCGCAGGCCCGAGGGGGCGGAACCTTACGTCTTCCCGCATCGCTGCCCGGAATGTGGGTCAGACGCCGTGCGGGAAGAAGGGGATTCGGTGCGCCGTTGCACCGGCGGCCTGATCTGCCCCGCCCAGGCGGTGGAGCGGCTGGTGCATTTCGTGTCGCGCGCGGCTTTCGACATCGAGGGCCTGGGGCGCAAGCAGGTGGAGATGTTCTTCGCCGATGACCTGCTGCCGGTGAAGGAGCCTGCAGACATCTTCACCCTTGCCGCAAGAGATGCCGCCAACCCCTTGCAGAAGCTGCGTAATCGGGATGGTTTCGGCGAGAAATCGGTGACCAATCTCTGGGCCGCGATCGAGGAGCGGCGGCGTATCCCGCTGGCACCTCTGATCTTTGCCTTGGGGATGCGGCATGTGGGTGAGGTGGCGGCGCAGGATCTTGCCCGCCATTACGGGAGTTGGGAGGCGCTGGCGGCGGCGGTGGACCTAGCGCGGCCCGCGGCGCTGGCCCATCGCGCGGCGGACGAGGCCGAGATGGAGGAACGCGCGGCGTCGATGACCGAGGGGCGGCGCGCGCGGGTGAAAGAGGCGCGGGACAGGGCGGTGGAGGCACTGGATGTGCCGGAAGCGGCAAAGGCCGCGTGGCAGGAATTGATCACGGGAGATGGGATCGGGCCGGTGCTGGCGCTGTCCTTGTCCGACACGCTGGCCAATCCGGAGGAGCGCGCCTCCATCCTGCGGCTGGTCGCGCATCTAGAGGTGCTGCCGCCCGAGGCGCGGGCGACGAGTTCGCCGGTGGCCGGGTTGACGGTGGTCTTCACGGGGACTCTGGAAAAGATGACGCGGGCCGAGGCGAAGGCGCGGGCCGAGGCGCTGGGGGCCAAGGTGGCGGGATCGGTGAGTGCCAAGACCGATCTGCTGGTGGCTGGTCCCGGCGCGGGATCGAAGGCCAAGGATGCGGAACGGCTGGGCGTGAAGATGATCGACGAGGACGAATGGCTCGCCCTCATCGGGGATGCATGACGCGGCCGGTCGAACTTTTCCCGCTGTTCGCGGGGCTGGAAACGCTGGAGGGCGTGGGCGAGAAGACGGCCAAGGCCTTTGCCGGGCTGGGGGTGGAGCGGCCGAAGGATCTGTTGTTCCTGCTGCCCCATTCCGGGGTGGACCGGGCGCGGAAGGCGTCGGTCCGGGATGTGGTGCCGCCCTGCACTATGACGGTGGAAGTTGAGGTCGGCGCGCATTTTCCGCCGCGCACGAAGGGGAAGCCTTATCGCGTGCTGGTGCGGGATGCGCAGCTGGAGTTCACGCTGGTCTTCTTTCATGCGCGCGGGGACTTCTTGCAGCGCCTGCTGCCCACGGGGCAGCGGCGGCTGGTTTCCGGCAAGGTGGAACTGTTCGACGGCGTGGCGCAGATGGTCCATCCCGACCATGTGCTGCGGCCGGAGGAGGCGGGGGAGTTGCCGGTCTTTGAACCGGTCTATCCCTTGACCGCCGGGGTGACGCAGAAGCTGGTGGCGAAAGCGGTGGCAGGGGCCCTGACCCGCGCGCCGGTCTTGCCGGAATGGATCGACGGGCCGCTTCTGGCCCGCGAGGGATGGCCGTCCTGGCGCGAGGCGTTGGTGGCCGTGCATGGGCCTGCGGGGGCGGCGGAACTGGCGCCCACCCATCCGGCGCGGCAGCGTTTGGCCTATGACGAGCTTCTGGCGCATCAACTGACGCTGGCCTTGGCGCGGGCGACCCTGCGCAAGCAGAAGGGGCTGCCGACTGTCGGGAATGGGCTATTGCGGGCGAAGGTCGTTTTCAGCCTGCCCTATTCCTTGACCGGCGCGCAATCACGGGCTGTGGAGGAGATTGCGGGGGATATGGCGGGCCCCTTCCGCATGAACCGGCTGTTGCAGGGGGATGTGGGGGCGGGGAAGACCTTGGTGGCGTTTCTTGCGCTGCTGATTGCCGTGGAGGCGGGGGGGCAGGGCGTGATGATGGCGCCCACCGAAATTCTGGCGCGACAGCATTTCGACGGGTTGGCGCCCCTTGCAGAGGCGGCGGGGGTGCGGCTGGACCTGCTGACGGGGCGCGACAAGGGGGCGGATCGGGCGGCCAAGCTGCGCGATCTGGCCGAGGGGCGGATTGCGGTGCTGGTGGGAACCCATGCGGTGTTCCAGAAGGATGTGCATTTCGCCGATCTGCGGCTGGCGGTCGTGGATGAGCAGCACCGCTTTGGTGTGGCGCAGCGGATGGAGTTGGGGGCCAAGGGCGCGGCGACCGATACGCTGGTGATGACGGCGACGCCGATCCCGCGGTCGCTGGCGCTGGCGACCTATGGCGATATGGATGTGTCCGTGCTGGATGAGAAACCGCCGGGGCGGAAGCCGATCCGCACTGCGCTTGTGTCGACAGGGCGGATGGAGGAGGTGGCGGCGCATCTGCGTCAGGCGGTGGCGGAGGGGCGGCAGGCCTATTGGGTCTGTCCGTTGGTGGAGGAGTCCGAGGTGCTGGACTATGCCAGCGCCGAGGCGCGGTTCCAGCATCTGCGGGCGGCCCTTGGGGATGGGGTGGTGGGGATGGTGCATGGCCAGATGCCGCCCGCCGAGAAGGACGCGGCCATGGCGCGATTCGTGGCGGGGGCAACGAAGGTCCTTGTGGCGACGACGGTGATTGAGGTGGGGGTGAATGTGCCCAATGCCTCGATCATGGTGATCGAGCGGGCGGAGACCTTCGGACTTGCGCAGCTTCATCAGTTGCGGGGGCGCGTGGGGAGGGGGGCGGCCCAGTCCACTTGCCTGCTGATGTATCAGGCGCCCTTGAGCGAGGGGGGCGAGCGGCGGCTGAAGGTCCTGCGCGATACCGAGGACGGGTTCCGCATCGCCGAGGAGGATCTCGCAATGCGGGGGGCGGGCGATCTGATCGGAACGGCGCAATCGGGCCTGCCGCGGTTCCGCGTGGCGGATCTAGAGCGGCAGGGGGCGCTGATGGCGGTGGCGCAGAGCGACGCGCGGCGGCTTTTGGCGGATGATCCGGCACTGGAAGGGCCACGGGGAAAGGCGGCGCGGATGCTGCTGTGGCTTTTGGATCAGGACCGGGCGATCCGGTTGATCGGGGTCGGTTGAGGGCGCGCTGAAGGGCGAGACCGGGCTGGCCTGCGTTTCCGTTGCAACCCCCTCCCCAACCCTCCCCCATAACTGGGGGAGGGAGTGTTCTTGATATGATCCCGAATGTTCTTAAAAAGTTCTTTACACTGCCGGGAAATCATGAGAACAAATAAGCAACAAACCAATGGAGGTGACGATGCTGACGGATATGAAGGATATTCTCTCCCGCTCCCGTGCCACGGTGATTGAGGATCTGGTGGGTGTCGTCGCGCTTTTCTCCATGCTGGTCGTGTCGCTGCACATTCTATCTGCCTGAGGTTCTGCCTGCGGTTTTGTTCCATGTGCCTGTCCCCAAGCGGCACCCGGATGGCAGCCCTGCCTATCTGACGAACGAAACGCCACTGACCGCCGCCGTCGCAGGACGTGCGGCGGTTTTTTCATGGTTGGGTTAAGAACGGATTGAGGGTCAGCCCGCCGCGCGGGCCTTGAGCGCCTCATCCAGCGCTGCCAGCGTCGCGTCGAGCGACAGCAGGATGGAGGCGTGGCGGTTGGCATAGTCGCGGGCGGGAAGCAGCACCTCCAGCCCGTCGAACGGAGCGGCGGGGACGGGGCCGCCGCGTTTCAGCATAGCGTCGAGTTCGGCGCGGGCCTGCGCGACCTCCTCCCGCGTGCGGCCGAGGATGGCGCGGGCGGTGACGGAGGCCGAGGCCTGCCCGAGGGCGCAGGCCTTCACGTCCTGCCCGAAGCGGGCGATGCGGTCGCCATCGAGCGTCAGATCCACAGTGACGGTGGAACCGCAAAGGGGCGAGCGTTTCTTCGCGCTGCCATCGGGCTCGGACAGGCGGCCCAGATGCGGGATATCTGCCGCGAGTTCGAGGATGCGGCCCGAATAGAGCTTGACGAGGTCGCTGTCGCTCATGGCTTTTCCTTTCCCTGCTTCCCCCTTAGATAGACCCGTCTGCCGCCCCTGCCAAGGAGAGGACCGATGTCCTTCGACCCAGCAAGCCTAAAGTATGACGCGAACGGGCTGATCCCCTGCATCGCACAGGATCATGCCACGGGCGACGTGCTGATGATGGCATGGATGACGGCGGAGGCCGTGGCCCGGACGGTGGAGAGTGGGCGGGTGACCTATTGGAGCCGGTCGCGCGGCGCCTTCTGGTTGAAGGGCGAGACGTCGGGGCATATCCAGCGTCTGGTGGAGTTGCGGGTGGATTGCGACCGCGATGCGTTGCTGGCGCTGGTGGAGCAGGAGGGACCGGCCTGCCACACGAACCGGCGGTCCTGTTTTTATACGGCGGTGCGGGACGGGGGCGAGGTCGTTCTGACGGAGCCGATGGTGTGAAGGAAGGGGGCGCTCGCGCCCCCTCTTGGCCTTCGGCCAATTCACCCCCTGAGGATATTTGTAAACAGATGAAGCGGCAGTGTCACAGGCCGACCATGCGGCGGATGTCCGGCGGGGTGGCGCCGTCGGCGCGGTATTTCGATATGGCGCGGGCGTCGTCGCGTTTGGCCAGCCGCTTGCCGTTCTCGTCGCGGATGAGGCGGTGGTGGTGGTAGAGCGGCGTCGGCAGGCCGAAGAGGCGCTGCAGGATCACCTGCACGGGGGTGAAATCGAACAGGTCCTCGCCCCGGATCACATGGCTGATGCCCTGATCGGCGTCGTCGAAGGCGGAGGCGAGGAAATAGGCCACGATATCCTCGCCCTTGCGGGAGAGGACGACGTCGCCGATTTGTGCGAGGGCCATGGTTCGGTCGATCTGGTGGGTGCCGGCGTGGCCGGGGCCGGTTTCCGTGAAGTGCGGTGGCGTGCCGAGGGCGTCAAGCGCGGCGGCGAGGTTCAGGCGCAGCGCATCGCCGGGGCGACGGTCGGCCATGGCGCGGTGGCGACAAGTGCCGGGATAGACCGCGAAGGCCACACCTTCTTGCGGGGCGGACAGGGCCGCGCGGATATCGGCGCGGCTGCAGGAACAGGGGTAGAGGAGGTCGCGACCGGCCAGCGGTTCGAGCTGGGCATTGTAGGCGGCAATCTTGTCGGATTGGCGGTGGATGGGGCCGTCCCAGCGAAGGCCGAGCCATGTCAGATCATCGACGATCTGCGCCTCCCAGTCCGGGCGGCAGCGGTCGAGGTCGGTGTCTTCCATCCTGAGCAGGAATTCGCCCCCAGCGGCGCGGGCCATGTCATGGGCGAGGAGGGCGGAATAGGCGTGGCCGAGATGCAGCGGCCCGGTCGGCGAGGGGGCGAACCGGGTGCGGAATGTCATTGCGCGGCGAGCCAGCCCCGGAAGCTGTCCTTCGCGCGGTCGGTATAGGCCTTGTAGCGGTCCTTGCGGCCCTTGCGCCCGCCCTTGGCGTCGATCGGGGGGAAGAGGCCGAAGTTCACGTTCATCGGCTGGAACGTCTTGGCATCCGCCCCGCCCGTGATGTGGGTGATGAGCGCGCCCATGGCAGTGTCTGGGGGCGGAGGGGCGAGGTCGCGGCCAAGGATTTGGGCGGCGGCCATGCGGCCTGCGAGCAAACCCATGGCGGCGGATTCGACATAGCCTTCCACGCCCGTGACCTGCCCGGCGAAGCGGAGGTTCGGGCGGGATTTCAGGCGCATCCGGTCATCCAGCAGGGTGGGCGAGTTGATGAAGGTGTTGCGGTGGATGCCGCCGAGACGTGCGAAGGAGGCGTTTTCCAACCCCGGAATGGTTTTGAAAACAGAGGTTTGTGCGCCGTATTTCATCTTGGTTTGAAAGCCCACGATGTTGTAGAGCGTGCCGAGTTTGTTGTCGCGGCGAAGCTGGACGACAGCGTAGGGTTTGACGTCCGGGCGGTGGGGGTTGGTCAGGCCCACCGGCTTCATCGGGCCGAAGCGCAGGGTTTCGCGGCCGCGTTCGGCCATAACCTCGATCGGCAGGCAGCCGTCGAAATAGCCTGCGGTTTCGCCTTCGTGGAATTCGGTCTTTTCGGCCGCCAGCAGCGCGTCGATGAAGGTGTCGTATTGCGCACGGTCCATCGGGCAGTTCATGTAAGCGGTCTGTTCTTCCTCCGTCTCGCCCTTGTCATAGCGGGACTGCATCCAAGCGACTGACATGTCCACGCTTTCGGCATAGACGATGGGGGCGATGGCGTCGAAGAAGGCGAGGTGCTCTGCCCCTGTGGTGGCGCGGATGCTTTCGGCCAGCGCGCCGGAGGTGAGCGGCCCTGTGGCGATGATCCAATGGCCGTCGGTCGGAAGCTGGCGGATTTCACCTGCCTCCACCGTGATCAGGGGATGGTCGCGCAGGGTGCGGGTGACGGCCTCGGCGAAGGGGTCGCGATCGACCGCGAGTGCCCCGCCAGCGGGCAGGCGGTGGGCGCGGGCGGTGGCCATGATGATGCCGTCTGCGGCGCCCATTTCCCAGTGCAAGAGGCCCACGGCGTTGCGTTCGTCATCGTCGGAGCGGAAGGAGTTGGAGCAGACCATTTCCGCAAGGCTGCCAGTGCGGTGGGCGAAGGTGCCGACCTGTGGGCGCATTTCATGGATGATGACCGGCACGCCCATGCGGGCGGCCTGCCATGCAGCCTCGGCCCCGGCCATGCCGCCGCCGATGATGTGGAGTGTCTCTGTCATGAGGGGGATTTAGGGGGTTTGGTGGGGAAGGGGAAGTCCCCCTCTCCCCGACCCTCTCCCCCATGGCTGGGGGAGAGGGGGAAGGGCGCGTCAGGCCTTGTCGAGGGCGAGTTTGCCGGGGCCGTGGATGGCGAACATGAGCAGGCCCCCGGCAATGGCGAGGTTCTTCAGGAACATGGCCATCTGCATCTGGTCAGCCGGGGCGAAGTGGTAGAGGACGCTCGCCACCACGCAAAAGGCGGCGGTGGCCAGTGCTACGATCCGGGTTTGATAGCCGATGATCAGAAGGATGCCGACGGCAAGCTCGAAGATCACCGCAGGCCAAGCGAGGAAGGCTGGCAGGCCGCCCGAGGCGAGATAGCCGGAGAAGCCCGCCACATCGCCGAGCTTGCCGAGTCCGGCGAGGAGGAAAAGCAGGCCGATGAGAATGCGACCAACAAGGGGGCCGTAGGAGGTGAGTGCGTGCATAAGTGGGGTTCCTGTCCCTGTCTGTGCTGTGTCCCGGCCTGACATGCCGGGACTGCGCCGTGGCTAACATGAGTCCGGGACGCACCAAATAGGCGTGGGTGCAAGGTTGTTGTGCAGCTATGCAGAGGAAGATGCCGCAAGCAGAGCGGCGCGGGTTTCGGCGACAAAGGCAGCGGGATCGCCGGGGGCGATGCCCAGTTCGGCGAGTTTCTGGAAGAAGCCCGGGGCGGGCATGCCGTTCGACAGACGCCCTTCCAGAAGCGCCGCGCGCTGGGGTGTGCCCGAAGCGGCGTCTTCTTCCATTATCTGTTCAAGCGCGGCGGTCAGGTCCGCGACGCGCCAGCCCAGATCGCGGGCAAGCGCGCCGTAAGTGATTGTTTTTCCTTGCACAGCCAGGTCGGCCAGCCGTGCGGAAAGATCAGTCATCGCCCTGTTCGGCAACGCGGGCGACGGAGACGACCTCTTCATCCGCGCCGACATTGAACACCTTCACCCCCCCGGCAGAGCGGGAGCGGAAGCTGATCTGTTCCACGGGCACGCGGATCGACTGGCCGGTGGATGTGGCGAGCATAATTTGATCCGACATCTCGACCGGGAAGCTTGCCACCAGCTTGCCGCCGCGCATCGCGCCATCCATGGCCTTGACCCCCATGCCGCCCCGGCCCCGGACAGGATAGCCGTGCGAGGAGGAGAGCTTGCCGGACCCGCCCGAGGTGATCGTGAGGATCAGGTCTTCGGCGGCGGACATTTCGGCATAGCGTTCTGGCGAAAGCTGGCCGAGCGCGCTTGCGTTCGGGGTGGCAACGCTTTCTTCATCATCATCGGCTTCGGCGTCATCCTCCACCGCACCTGCCATGAGGCGGCGCTGTTTCAGATAGGCCTCGCGTTCCTCGGGCGTGGCCTCGAAATGGCGGATGATGGCCATGGAGACGACAGTATCGCCCGCCGCCAGCCGGATGCCGCGCACGCCGGTGGAGCCGCGGGATTTGAAGACGCGGATGTCGGTGGTGGGGAATCGGATGGCACGGCCGCCCGCGGTGACAAGCATCACGTCATCGTTTTCATCGGCGATGGCGGCGTTCACCAGCGACACGCCTTCGGGCAGGTTCATCGCGATCTTGCCGTTGCGTTTGACGTTGGTGAAATCGGACAGGTCGTTTTGGCGGACGTCACCATCGGAGGTGGCGAAGACGATCTGGAGGTTTTCCCATTCCTCTTCCGGCACGTCGACGGGCATCAGGGCGGCGATGGAGACGCCGTTCTGGATGGGCAGGATGTTGACGATGGCCTTGCCCTTTGCGGTGCGACCCGCCAGCGGCAGGCGCCATGTCTTCATCTTGTAGACCATGCCGTCGGTCGTGAAGAAGAGAAGGTGAGTGTGCGTGTTGGCCACGAAGAGGGTGGTGACGACGTCATCCTCTTTCGTCTGCATGGAGGCGAGGCCCTTGCCGCCGCGGTTCTGCGACCGGAATTCGGCCAAGGGTGTGCGCTTGATATAGCCGCCGGAGGTGATGGTGACGACCATATCCTCACGCTCGATGAGGTCTTCGTCCTCCATGTCACCGGACCAATCCTGAATCTCGGTCCGGCGGGGGACGGCGAAGAGAGCCTTCACCTCGCGCAATTCGTCCGAGATGATGGACATGATGCGGTCGCGGGACGACAGGATGTCGAGGTAATCCTTGATCTTGGCGGCCAGTTCTTCGAGTTCGTCGGTGACTTCCTTGACGCCGAGCGCGGTGAGGCGCTGCAGGCGCAAATCGAGGATGGCGCGCGCCTGAGCCTCGGACAGGTTGTAGGTGCCGTCGTCGTTCATGGTGTGCGACGGGTCGTCGATCAGCCGGATATAGGCTGCGATATCGGCGGCGGGCCAACGGCGGGTCATCAGTTTATCCCGCGCCTCGGCGGCATCGGCGGAGGCGCGGATGGTGCGGACGACTTCATCCACGTTCGACACGGCGACGGCGAGGCCGCAGAGGATGTGGCTGCGTTCGCGGGCCTTGCGCAATTCGAACGCCGTGCGGCGGGCGACAACCTCCTCGCGGAAGGTGATGAAATGCGTGAGGAAATCGCGCAGGGTGAGCTGTTCGGGACGGCCGCCGTTCAGCGCCAGCATGTTGCAACCGAAAGAGGTTTGCATCGGCGTGAAACGGTAAAGCTGGTTCAACACCACATCGGGCGTGGCGTCGCGTTTCAATTCGATAACAACGCGCACGCCGATGCGATCGGATTCGTCGGCGACGCCCGAGATGCCTTCGATCTTTTTCTCGCGCACCATTTCGGCGATCTTTTCGATCATCGACGCCTTGTTCACCTGATAGGGAATCTCGTCGAGGATGATAGCGAAGCGATCCTTACGAATTTCTTCCACCCGCGTTTTGGCGCGGATGATGACGCTGCCGCGCCCTTCGAGATAGGCCTTGCGCGCGCCGGAACGGCCAAGGATCACGCCGCCCGTGGGGAAATCGGGGGCGGGGATGATGTCCATCAGCGCCTCGGTCGAAAGGTCGGGGTTTTCGATGAGCGCCAGGGTGCCGTCGATGACTTCGCCCAAGTTATGGGGCGGGATGTTGGTGGCCATGCCGACCGCGATGCCGCCTGCGCCGTTGACGAGCATGTTGGGAAAGCGGGCGGGGAGGACCGTGGGTTCACGGTCCTTGCCATCGTAATTGTCCTGAAACTCCACCGTTTCCTTGTCGATATCGGCGAGAAGGAAGGCGGCGGGTTTGTCCATGCGGACTTCGGTGTAGCGCATGGCCGCGGCGGCATCGCCGTCCATGGAGCCGAAATTCCCTTGTCCATCAAGGAGTTTCAGCGACATGCTGAAGGGTTGTGCCATGCGGACGAGGGCATCGTAGATCGCAGAGTCGCCATGGGGGTGGTATTTCCCCATCGTGTCGCCCACGGGGCGGGCGGATTTGCGATAGGCCTTGTCATGCGTGTTGCCGGATTCCTGCATCGCAAAGAGGATGCGGCGATGAACGGGTTTCAACCCGTCGCGCAGGTCGGGGATGGCGCGGGAGACGATCACGCTCATGGCATAGTCGAGATAGGCGGTCTTCATCTCATCCGCGATGGAGACCTGAGGGCCGTGCCACGGGTTCTTGGGGGCGGAATCGTCTGGGTTTTCAGGGGTTTCCGGCGTATCGTTCACGTGAGCCTCTGAGTTCCGGCGCGCGGCCTATATCTTGTTGTGGCAGACCTTACACCATCCCGCATATGGGGTGCAATGCGCGAAGGGCCGGGCATTTGGCAGCACGGGCGGGTGAGTGCCAACATATTGAAATCATTGCCAGAAGACGCGAATCGATGCAGCCTTTCCAGAGGGGGGCGAGCAAGGAGGCGCGCATGGCGACAGTGGACGGGCGCAGCGAAACGGAATTGATGCTGCGGGGATATGGTCTGACGACGGCGGAATTCTTCTACCGGATGCCGGATTATCGCAATGTTCTCAATACCTTCGTGTGGCAGCACTATGATCTGGCACCGGATTATCCCGAGCTTTTCCGCTTTATCGAGTTCTGGCAGGAAAAGATCGAGGGACCGCTGCATTCGGTGCGGTTCACACATCGAAAGTTGATCAGTCCGGGTGAGTGGCGGAACGTGGTGGGGGAGTTCCGCCTGCACTGAAAAGGGCCGAAACGGCTGTGCCCTGTTTTGTGCCGCAATCTGTGCAGCAAACTGTGGGCACGCGCCGCGCGCTGCGGTGACGTTTCGCTAAGGTGGGGTTTAAACCCACCCCACGCCTTAGGCGGGGCCGGGCGCGGGGTGGATGTGGCGAATTGAGCATTTGGGCCAAGATGAAGGGGCAGGTCGCGCCTTCGGTCAGGCCGCGCGCAGGAGCATCCCGAAGAGGTCGCGCGGATCGTCGGGGTCGGCGATCATGTCGAGGTCTTCGTAGAGCCCGGTTTCCGCCAGTTTGGAGCGGATATAGGTGAGGGCCGAGAAATCCTCGATCGCGAAGCCCACCGAGTCGAAGAGGGTGACTTGGCGCGCATCGGTGCGGCCAGCGGTCTTGCCTGCGATGACCTCCCAGAGTTCGGTCACGGGATGGTCGGGGGCGAGTTGCTGGATCTCGCCCTCCACCCGCGTCTGGGGCGGGTATTCGACGAAGATGGCGGAGCGCATCAGGATGTCGCGGTGCAGTTCCGTCTTGCCGGGGCAGTCGCCGCCGACGCCGTTGATATGGACGCCGGAGCCGACCATGTTGTCGGTCAGGATCGTGGCATTGGTCTTGTCGGCGGTGACGGTGGTGATGATCTGTGCGCCGAGGATCGCCTCTTCCGCCGTGTGGCAGGGGGTGACGGTGAGGCCGCGCCCGGCAAGGTTCCGCGCGCATTTGGCGGTGGCGGCGGGGTCGATGTCGTAGAGGCGGATGTCGGTGATGCCGCAGACGGATTTGAAGGCGAGGGCCTGGAATTCCGCCTGCGCGCCATTGCCGATGAGGGCCATGGTGGTGGCGCCCCGAGGGGCGAGCCATTTCGCGGCCATCGCGCTGGTCGCGGCGGTGCGCAGGGCGGTGAGGATGGTCATTTCCGACAGAAGCACCGGGTAGCCGGTTTCGACATCGGCCAGAAGGCCGAAGGCGGTGACGGTCTGCAGCCCGCGCTTCATGTTCGAAGGGTGGCCGTTGACGTATTTGAAGCCGTAGGTCTGCCCGTCGGAGGTGGGCATGAGTTCGATCACCCCGACATCGGAATGCGAGGCGATGCGCGGCGTCTTGTCGAACTGGCCCCAGCGGAGGAAATCGGCCTCGATCGCGGCGGCGAGGTCGGTGAGCATGCGGTCCACCCCGATACGGTGGACGAGTTTCATCATGCGGTCGACGGAGACGAAGGGGACGACGTTGAGTTTTTCGTGGGGGTTCAGCATCACATGTGGCTCCGGGTCGGGCGGTCGAAGACCTTGCGGCCCATGAGGGAGGCGACGAGGTCGACCATCAGCCGCGCGGTGCGGCCGCGTTCATCGAGGAAGGGGTTCAACTCCACCAGATCGAGCGAGGTGACGAGGGCGGATTCATGGAGAAGCTCCATCACCAGATGCGCCTCGCGGAAGGTGGTGCCGCCGGGGACAGTGGTGCCGACGGCGGGGGCGATGGAAGGGTCGAGGAAATCGACGTCGAGCGAGACATGCAGCATGCCGCCTGCCGCGCGGACGCGGTCGAGGAAGGCCCGCAGGGGGGCGACGATGCCGTTCTCATCCAGCACGCGCATGTCGTTGATGGCGATGTCATGGGTGAGGAGGGCGGCGTGTTCGGCGGGGTCCACCGAGCGGATGCCGTAGAGGCAAATGTTCTGCGGCGGGATCGGCGCCGGGAAGGGGGGGAAGGCGTCAAAGCCGTCGCGCCCCGCGACATAGGCCACGGGCGTGCCGTGCAGGTTGCCGGAGGTGGTGGTGAGCGGGGTGTGGAAGTCACTGTGCGCGTCGAGCCAGAGGAGGAAGAGCGGGCGGCCCTGCCGTTTGGCAAAGGCGGCGGCGCCCGCGACGGAACCGAGGGCGAGGGAATGGTCGCCGCCGAGGATGATGGGCAGGCCACCCTGCGAGAGGGCGTCATCGGTGCGGTCCGCGAGGACTTCGGTCCAGCCGACGGTTTCGGCCAAGGAATGGACAGCCGGATTGGGGCAGGGGGCGGGTCTTAGGTCGGGAAGGGCGACATCGCCCCAGTCTTCGACCCCGTGGCCCAGATCGCGGATCGCCTGTGCGAGGCCCGCCACGCGATAGGCCGACGGGCCCATGAGGCAGCCGGGATAGCGCTGGCCGGAATCGATGGGCGCGCCGATGAGGATGGTCTTGGACATGGGGCTTCTCCTTCGCTGCGAAGGTCTTTCCGGGTTGCGGCAAAATCCAGCGTTGTTATGGTCGATCTGGACAAGGGATTGACCGAAACGGCGGAGAGATTGGCCATGATGGACGAGGTGGACCAGCGGCTGGTGGCGGAGTTGCGCCGGGATGGGCGGGCGGCGCTCTCGGACCTTGCGGATCGGCTGGGGGTGAGCCGCGCGACGGTCCGGGCGCGGATGGAGCGGCTGACGGCCAAGGGCGAGATCGCGGGGTTTACCGTGCTGACGCGGGCGGATGTAAGCGCCTCGCCCGTGCGGGCGCTGATGATGATCGGGATCGAAGGGCGGGGGGGAGAGAAGATCATGGCGCGGCTGGGCGGGCTGCCGCAGGTGCAGGCGGTGCATTCGACCAATGGGCGCTGGGATGTGATCGTGGAGTTGGGGACGCAGACGCTGCTGGAGTTGGACGAGACGATCCACCGTATCCGCGCGATGGAGGGGGTGACGGTGTCGGAGACGAACCTGCTTTTGTCCACGCGCAAGGCGGGGCGGCGGTAGGGGCGGGCACCCCCACCCCCGACCCCTCCCCCGTGAAGGACGGGGGAGGGGAGAGGTGCCTAAGCCCCGGCGTCGCGCGGGCCGGAAGCGCGGATTTGAGTATTTGGGCCAAGATGAAGGGGCTTGGCGCAGCGAGGGGCGATCAACCCTTCGTCAGCGGCTGCGACGCGGGGGCGCATCCCCATTGGAGCGGGCGTGGTTTGCGCCTATGGTCTGGACCAACAAGAGGGAGGGGCCGCGATGATCGTGGAGCTTGGGCATTTCGCGCTGATACTGGCGCTGGCGGTGGCCATCATCCAGTCGACCGTGCCCCTGATCGGGGCGCAGCGGCGCAATGCGGCCTGGATGGCGGTGGGCGATCCGGCGGCGGTGGTGCAGTTTCTGCTGGTGGGCTTTTCCTTCGCGGCGCTGACCTATGCTTTCGTGACCTCGGATTTCTCGCTTTCGCTGGTCGTCAGCAATTCGCATACGCTGAAGCCCTTGATCTATAAGATTTCGGGCGTCTGGGGGAACCATGAGGGGTCGCTTCTGCTTTGGGTGCTGATCCTTGCGCTGTTCGGGGCCTGTGCGGTGTGGTTCGGGGGGAACCTGCCGCCGCAACTGAAGGCGCGGGTGCTGGCGGTGCAGGGGATGATCGGGGTGGCCTTCCTTTTGTTCATGCTCTTGACCTCGAACCCGTTCCTGCGGCTGGAAGTGCCGCCGCTGGATGGGCAGGATCTGAACCCGCTTCTGCAGGACCCGGGGTTGGCCTTCCATCCGCCCTTCCTCTACCTCGGCTATGTCGGCCTTTCGATGAGCTTTTCCTTCGCCGTCGCCGCCCTGATCGAGGGGCGGGTCGATGCGGCTTGGGGGCGCTGGGTGCGGCCTTGGACGCTGGCGGCTTGGGTGTTTCTGACCATCGGCATCGCGCTGGGGTCGTGGTGGGCCTATTACGAGCTTGGCTGGGGCGGGTTCTGGTTCTGGGACCCGGTGGAGAATGCCTCCTTCATGCCGTGGCTGATCGCCGCCGCCCTGTTGCATTCGGCCATCGTGGTGGAGAAGCGGGAGAGCCTGAAGGCATGGACGATCCTGTTGGCCATTCTCGCCTTCGGCTTTTCTCTGGTGGGGACCTTCATTGTGCGATCAGGGGTGATCACCTCGGTCCATGCCTTTGCCAATGACCCGGACCGGGGGGTGTTCATCCTGCTGATCCTTGGCGTCTTCATGGGCGGTGCGCTGACCCTGTTCGCCGCGCGGGCGGGGGCGATGGAGGCGAAGGGGATCTTCGGCGTGGTGAGCCGCGAAAGCGCCTTGGTGACGAACAACATCCTGCTGGCGGTGTCGGCCTTCGTGGTGTTCTTCGGGACGATTTGGCCGCTGGTGGCGGAGATGCTGTTTGACCGCAAGCTGAGCGTGGGGGAGCCGTTCTTTAACGCGGCCTTCTCGCCCTTTGTGGTGGCGCTGGCGGTGATCCTGCCTTTGGGCGCGATGATGCCGTGGAAGCGGGGCGATGCGCTGCGGGGGATGCGGCCGCTTTGGCCTGTGCTGGTGCTGGCGCTGTCGATGGGGGCGCTGGCTTGGGCGATGCAGACCGGGCGGTCGGCCTTGGGGCCGGTGGGTGTGCTGCTGGGCGTCTGGGTTCTGGGCGGCGCGCTGAGCGATTTCTGGACGCGGACGGGGCGCGGGGCGCTGGCCGGGCGGATGGCGCGGCTGCGGCGGCTGCCGCGGGCCGATTGGGGGAAGATGGTGGCGCATGGCGGCCTTGGCGTGACGATCTTTGCCGTCTCGGCCATGCTGGCCTGGAAGGTGGAGGATATCCGCGTTGTCCAGCCGGGCGGAAGCTATCCGCTGGGCCCCTATGAGGTGACGCTGGTCGAGGTGCGCGAGGTGCAGGGGCCGAATTACATTTCGACCATGGCCGAAATGCGGGTGACGCGGGAGGGCGAGGAAGTTGCCCTGCTCTTCCCCGAAAAGCGCATCTATCCGGTGGCAGGCATGCCCACGACCGAGGCCGCGATTGATTACGGTTTTCTGCGGGATGTCTATCTGGTGATCGGTGATCCGCAGGAGAACGGTGGCTGGGCGGTGCGGTCCTATATTGAACCCTTTGCCAATTGGCTGTGGGGCGGGTGTATCCTGATGGCCTTGGGCGGGCTTTTGAGCCTGACGGACCGCCGCTATCGCGTGGCGGCGGGGGCGCGTCGGGTGCCGGACGGGGTGCCTGCGGAATGAGGGGCGTTGTCCTTGCGGTAATGCTGGCGGTGGCCCTGCCTGTGGCGGGGCCTGCGCTGGCGGTGCAGCCGGATGAGATTCTGGCCGACCCGGCGCTGGAGAAGCGGGCGCGGGACCTGTCCAAGGGGCTGCGCTGTCTGGTCTGCCGCAACGAGAATATCGACGACAGCGACGCGCAACTGGCCAAGGACCTGCGCATCCTTTTGCGCGAGCGGCTGGTGGCGGGCGATACGGATGAGGAGGCGGTGGCCTTCCTTGTGGATCGCTATGGCGAATATGTGCTGCTGAACCCGCCTGCGACGGGGGTGAACATCCTTCTCTGGGTCGCGGGGCCTGCGATGCTGCTGGCCGGGGTCGGGATCGCCTTTGCCACCTTCCGGCGGCGCGGGCAGGCGCGGGCCGAGGAGTTGAGCGAGGCCGAACGCGCGCGTCTGGCGGAAATCCTGAAGGAGTGACGCGCCGTCGGGCTTTTCCTTTCCTCTGGCCCGGGTAGGCTGGGTCAAAAGGGGAGGCACGGCATGTCTTACGAGACGATCACGGTGGCCGAGGCGGACGGGGTGGCGACGATCACCCTGAACCGGCCCGAGGTGATGAATGCGCTGTCGGCGCAGCTGCGGGTGGAATTGCTGGCAGCATGGCGCACAGTGGAGGCGCGGGCGCGCTGCATCGTGCTGACGGGGGCGGGGCGGGCCTTCTGTTCGGGGCAGGATCTGCAGGATGCGATGACGCTGGGCGCGGGGGCCTTTGATCTGGGCCGGGTGCTGGCTGAGGAATATGAGCCGCTGCTGAAGGCCATCTATGATTGCCCGGTGCCGACCATCGCCGCCGTGAACGGGGCGGCGGCGGGGGCGGGGGCAAACCTCGCGTTGGCCTGCGATGTGGTGATCGCCTGCGAGAGTGCCTCCTTCATTCAGGCCTTTACGCGGATCGGCCTGATCCCCGATGCGGGCGGCACCTATTGGCTGCCGCGTCAGGTGGGGATGGCGCGGGCGATGGGGGCGGCGCTTTTTGCCGAGAAGGTGTCGGCGCGGCAGGCTGTGGACTGGGGCATGATCTGGGAGGCCGTGCCCGACGAGGCCTTTGCCGCCCATGTGGCCGCGCGGGCCGGGGCCTTGGCGGCGGGGCCGACAGCGGCCTATCGGTTGCTGAAGCAGGCGCTGCGGGTGTCACCGGGCAATGGGCTGGAGGCGCAATTGACGCTTGAGGCGCGGTTGCAAGGCGAGGCCGGGGCGACGGCGGATTTCCGGGAAGGTGTTGCGGCGTTTCTGGAGAAACGCCCGGCGCGGTTTACGGGGGCCTGAGGGGTAGGATGGGCAGTATTGCCCATCCTACGTGGTGATGCCGTGTCGATGGGCAGAATTGCCCATCCTACGTCACGCGCCGCGCGACAAAGCGGCGACCCCGGTGCGGGCCAATTCGCGCAGGCCGAGGGGACGCATCAGATCGGCGAAGGCGTCGATCTTTTCCGGCGTTCCCGTTATCTCGAACACAAAGCTTTCCAGCGTCGAGTCCACCACGTTTGCGCGGAAAATCTCGGCCAGACGCAGCGCCTCGATCCGTGCGTCGCCCTTGCCCGCGACCTTGAAGAGCGCCAGTTCCCGCTGCACGCAGGGGCCTTCGGCCGTCAGGTCATGCACTTCGTAGACCGCCACCAGACGGCCCAACTGCGCCTCGATCTGGTCGATCACGGCAGGCGTGCCAGAGGTGACGATGGTGATGCGCGAGCGGTGGCCGGTATGGTCCACCTCGGCCACGGTCAGGCTGTCGATGTTGTAGCCACGCCCGGCAAAGAGGCCGATCACGCGGGCCAGGACACCCGGTTCATTTTCCACGATCACGGCGAGCGTATGGCTTTCGATGACTGTGGCGTTGTGATCGCGCAGGTCATAGGCGGAATGGCTGGTGGAGCCTTTTTTGATATTGAGCGCGGACATCCGCCACTCCCTTCATCTGTTTGAAAATATCCCGGGGGTGCGGGGGCTGGCCCCCGCCTCCGCCAGATCAGACCAGAACCGCCCCTTTGGCGCCGATGACGCCCTGCGTGTCCGCCTCGCCCAGAAGCATTTCGTTATGCGGCTTGCCGGACGGGATCATGGGGAAGCAGTTTTCGTGCTTTTCCACGAGGCAGTCGAAGATCACCGGGCCGTCGTAGCGGATCATCTCCATGATCGCGTCGTCGAGGTCTTTCGGATCTTGGCACTTGATGCCCTTGCAGCCGAAGGCTTCGGCCAGTTTCACGAAATCGGGCAGGGCGTCCGACCAGCTGTGCGAATAGCGTTCGCCGTGCAGGAGTTCCTGCCACTGGCGCACCATGCCGAGGCGTTCGTTGTTCAGGATGAACTGCTTGACCGGAGCGCGGAACTGCATCGCGGTGCCCATTTCCTGCATGTTCATGAGCCATGACGCCTCGCCCGCCACGTTGATGACGAGGGCATCGGGATGGGCGATCTGCACGCCGATTGAGGCGGGAAGGCCATAGCCCATGGTGCCGAGGCCGCCCGATGTCATCCAGCGGTTCGGATCCTCAAAGCCGAGGAACTGGGCGGCCCACATCTGGTGCTGGCCCACTTCGGTGGTGATGTAGCGGTCCATTCCCTTGGTCAGCGCCTCGAGCCGCTGCAGCGCATGCTGCGGCTTGATGGTCTTTTCGCTGTTCTTGAAGGACAGGCAGTCGACCGCGCGCCATTCGGCGATCTGCTTCCACCACTTGGTCAGTCCGGCCTTGTTGGTCTTGGACCCGCGCGCCTTCCACTGGCGCAGCACTTCCTCAAGCACCAGCGTCACGTCGCCGACGATCGGCACGTCCACGCGGATCACCTTGTTGATCGACGAAGGGTCGATATCGATATGGGCTTTGCGCGAATGGGGCGAGAAGTCCTTGACACGGCCCGTGATGCGGTCGTCGAAGCGGGCGCCGACGTTGATCATCAGGTCGCAGCCATGCATGGCGAGGTTGGCCTCGTAAAGGCCGTGCATCCCCAGCATGCCCAGCCAGTTTTTGCCCGAGGCCGGGTAGGAGCCGAGCCCCATCAAAGTCGAGGTGATAGGGAAATCCGTCGCGGCCACCAGTTCACGCAGAAGCGCGCTGGCGCGGGGGCCGGAATTGATCACGCCGCCGCCGGTGTAGAAGACGGGGCGTTCGGCCTGTTCCATCATCTCGACCAGACGGGCGATCTGTTCGGCATCGCCGGTCTTGCGCGGCTGGTAATGCTGCACACGCGCCTTTTCCATTGGCGTGTAGTCGGCCTGCGCGAATTGCACGTCCTTGGGGATGTCGATCAGCACCGGGCCGGGGCGGCCGGAGGTGGCGACGTGGAAGGCCTGATGGATGGTTTCCGACAGTTTCGCCGTGTCCTTCACCAGCCAGTTATGCTTGGTGCAGGGGCGCGTGATGCCGACCGTGTCAGCCTCCTGGAACCCGTCGGTGCCGATCATGAAGGTGGGGACCTGACCCGTCAGCACGACGAGGGGGATGGAGTCCATCAGCGCATCGACAAGGCCCGTCACGGCATTGGTGGCGCCGGGGCCCGAGGTCACCAGCACGACACCGGGCTTGCCGGTGGAGCGGGCATAGCCTTCGGCCATATGGACCGCGCCCTGTTCGTGCCGCACGAGGATGTGGCGGATGTCGTTCTGCTGGAAGATCTCGTCATAGATCGGCAGCACGGCGCCGCCGGGATAGCCGAAGACCACGTCAACGCCCTGATCCTTCAGGGCCTGCACCACCATCTTCGCGCCGGTCATCTGTTTCGTCATCTGCCTTCACCTGTCTCCGGGGCCAAGCCCCCGCCATCGCGCAACAAAAAGCCCCCGGGTTTCGATCCGGGGGCGCATGGGAACCATATGGTTAGCGTCACCGCCCCATGCGCCAAAGCCCTACAAGTACGAGAATGCGGGACATGTCCGTTCCTCTTTCCGTCGGGGCGGACACTAGGGCGGGTGGAAAGGGGCGTCAACCGCAAAAGATGGTCTAAAGTGTCGCTGTGGCGCAAAAAATTGAAACTTCGTTGCGTGTGAAGGGCTGTGGCAGCAAGATTCGGCAATCTCTGCGCTGCCGCACAGGGGATTCTGCCCGAATGAGTCGCCTTCCGGGTTGGTGATTGCTGTGGATCGGGATAGATGCCGCACAGGGGGGCGGGCTGCCCCCATGCAAGGGAGGCGCATTCATGAAGCTTTACTATTCGCCGGGGGCCTGTTCGCTGGCCTCGCATATCGTGCTGGCCGAGACGGGCGCAGCGTATGAGATCGAGCGGGCCGATATCCGCGCCAAGAAGACGGCGAGCGGCGGAGATTTCACCGCGATCAGCCCGCGTGGCGCGGTGCCGGTGCTGGTGCTGGCGGATGGCGAGGTGCTGACGGAAGGCGTGGCGATCATGCAATTCGTGATGGATAGCGTGACGCCCGGCGTGCTGCCCCCTGTTGGGACGCTGGCGCGGGCGCGGGTGCAGGAGGCGCTGAATTTCGTCTCGACCGAGGTGCACAAGACCTATTCGCCCTTCTTCAAGGGGCTGGAAGGGGCCGCGAAGGAGGCGCAGATGGTGATCCTGAACAGCCGACTGGCGCTGGTTGAGGGGCGGTTGGCGGATGGGCGCGCCTATCTGCTGGGCGACGCCTTCACCCCGGCGGATGCCTATCTCTTCACGGTGACAAACTGGTCCAAGGGGATCGGCCATGATCTTTCCGCCTTCCCCAAGCTTGAAGCCTTTCGGGCACGCGTTGCAGCACGGCCTGCGGTGCAGGCGGCGATGAAGGCGGAAGGTCTGATCTGAGCGAAAAGGGGGGTGCGGGGGGAGCGGGTGCTCCCCCCGCCCGCGCGGGGTCAGCCCATCAGGAAGACGTAGCCGCCATAGGCAGCGAGCAGAAGGGCCCCTGCGATGCGGGGCAGACCGCCCAGCACGAAGGCGAGGATCGTCAAGCCCACGGCGGTGGCCGCGACCCACGGCATGTCAATCGCGGCAAAGCGCGGATCGGCAAGGATCGGGGCAAGGACGGCCGTTGTGCCGAGGATGCCGAAGATGTTGAAGATGTTCGATCCGACGATGTTGCCGACGGCGATCTCTGTCTGCTTGCGGATTGCGGCGATGACCGAGGTCGCGAGTTCCGGAAGCGAGGTGCCGACCGCGACGATGGTCAGGCCGATCACTGCTTCGGAGATGCCGAAGGCGCGGGCGATGTCGGTCGCGCTGTCCACCAGAAACCGCGCGCCGATCACGAGGACCACGAGACCGCCCAGCGTCATCGCCCATGCCTTCCACTGCGGGATGTCGCCTTCGATGCTTTGATCCTCGTCGGATTTGCCGGTCACAAAGGCCACCACAAGGAAGATGACGAGACCGGCGAGCAGGATCACGCCATCAAGCCGCGTGACCTGTCCATCCAAGAGCATCACCCAGATCGTGGCCGTCGCCGCCAGCATGAAGGCGAGGTCGCGCCAAAGCTTGCGCACCGGGATCAGGAGAGGGGCGATCAGGGCCGAAAGGCCAAGGATCAGCAGGATATTGGCGATGTTCGATCCCAGCACGTTGCCTATGGCGATGGCAGGCTGATCGGCCAGTGCCGCCTGCACGGAGACCAGCATTTCAGGTGCCGAAGTGCCGAAGCCCACAATCGTCAGACCGATCACCATGGGCGAGAGGTTGAACTTGCGTGCGATGGCCGAAGCGCCGCGGACGAGATACTCGCCGCCGAAGAAGAGGGCGACAAGGCCCACGACAAAGAGAAGGTAGGTCATTCTGATCTCATCCGAGGGCCGTCCCGTTGCGGGACTTGGCGCGACTTGCCCTAGATCGGGTCTGGCGGCGCGATGACAAGGGGCGACAGGTGAAGAGAGGGGCCGTTGCCCCTGTTTTCCGCCGGAGGGCGTGGCCGGAAGGCCACGGAAGGGGCGGATCAGGCGGGTTGGATCAGGTCCCAGCGGTTGCCGAAGGGATCGCGCCAGACGGCGACGGTGCCATAGGGTTCATTCCGTGGGGTTTCTTCAAAGATGGCCCCGGCGCTGGTGAGTTGGGCGGCGGTGGCGGCGAAATCGTCGGTCTCCAGAAAAAGCCAGACCCGGCCTGCGCCTTGCGCGCCGATGGCGGCCTGTTGATCGGGCGTGTCGGCGCGGGCGAGCACGAGGCGACAGCCGCCCCCCGGCGGTTCCACGGTGACCCAGCGCTTGCGGCCTTGATCGATGTCGGCGGTCAGGCGGAAGCCAGCGGCGGTGAAGAAGTCGATGGCCTGATCGTAATCGGGCACGATAAGGGAGATGGCCCCAAGGCGGGTTCCGGCCATGCCTTAGGCGTCGCGCGGAACGCGGGTGTCGGGGAGCGAGATGCGCGCGACCTGTTCGGCGATGGGATCGACGGAAAGGGGATGCAGCTCTGCCCGATGGTCGCCGGGGGCGCCGATATCTTGCCAACGGCCACCCTTGTAGATCTCCAACGCGGGGAAGGTGGCCTTGTAGCCCATCTTGCGGCTGCCCGGCACCCAATAGCCGAGATAGACGTAAGGCAGCCCCGCTTCGCGCGCGATGTCGATATGATCGAGGATGACATAGGTGCCGAGCGAAAGATCGGCGAGATCGGGGTCGTAGAAGCTGTAGACCATCGACAGGCCGTCATCGAAGACATCGGTGAGGCAGACGGCGGCCAGCGGGCGCCCTGTCTCACCGGGGCCGGCGGGGCGGCTGTATTCCACCACGCGCGACTTGATCGGCGTCTCCTCGATCATCGCGGCGAATTCGAAGATGTCCATGTCGGCCATCCCGCCATCGGCATGGCGGCGGTCGAGATAGCGGCGGAAAAGGGAGAACTGATCCTCGGTCGCCCAGGGCGAGGTGGCGTTGCGGCGCAGGTCAGCGCCTTTCTTGAGGATACGGCGATGGATGCGGCGGGGGGCGAAGTCGGCCACCCGGATGCGCGCCGACAGGCAGGCCGAGCATTCCGCGCAGGAGGGGCGGTAGAGCACGTTCTGGCTGCGGCGGAACCCCTGTTTCGACAGGCTGTCGTTCAGCTTCTGCGCATGTTCGCCCTGCAGCGCGGTGAATAGTTTCCTTTCCATCCGCCCCTCGAGATAGGGGCAGGGCTGCGGGGCCGTCACGTAGAACTGGGGCGCGATGGGAAGCGTGTGGCGCATGGATCAGGATCTGTGGAAGCAGCCGTCAGCCTAGCAAGCGGCTTGGCTTCCGCCAAGCCGCATTTCCGTCGAATCCGGGCCTTTCCAGCGCTTTTGATGTCGCATCAGGCGTGCCGGTTGATGGCGACGCTGCCCAGAACCATGTCGGTAAGCCCCTGTCCGCGCCGGGTGACCATCATCAGCGCCACCGACAGGATCTGCGGCAGGACGAAGGCCATCGACAGGGAATAGCCCAGAGTGTGCAGGAAGGCGGTGCCCGCGTCGAAGCGCTGGCCGTAGCGATCGAGGAATTCGATCGACATCACCCGCATGCCCCAGGTGGCCGAGCGGCCGCTGATCGTGATCCAGCGGTAGAGGAAGCCCACGGCCAGCCAGACGAGCGGAAAGATGAAGACCGCCGTGAGCGCGCTGACGAGAACGACGAGCAGCACGATCGCCGTGACAAAGAGGGTGTCGATGATCCAAGCCAGCGCGCGCTTGGCCGGGACGCCGCTGTAGAAAGCGGCGTGGCGGTCGGGGTCGGGCAGGGCCTGAAGGGCGGGGTCGGGATACATCTGTCGGGTCCGGTTGCGGGAGATGAGGCAAAGGTGGCCCCGAGGGGCCACCGGATCAAGGTCTGGTTGCCGCGATCAGGCGTCCAGCGCGGGCGGCTGGGGCTGGTCGGCGCGCGGGGTGCGGGCGCGTTCGTCCATGAAGGCGTCGAACTGCTGCTTATCCTTGGCCTCGCGCAGGCGGTTCAAGAAGCCTTCGAAGGCGGCTTGTTCCTCTTCCAGACGGCGCAGGGTTTCGGCCTTGTAGGCGTCAAAGGCGGTGTTGCCCGACGAGGCATGGACGCGGCTGTTCCAGTCCGAGGACCAAGCGGTGCGACGGGATTTGCGGCAGGACGATCCGAACATGTCTTTGCTCCAGCGGTTGGTGATGGTCATGTAGGCGACGAGGGCGAGGCCCACGGGCCAGAAGAAGATGAAGCCCAGCACCATGGCGGTGATCCAAGCCTTGCGGCCGTGGCCATCAAGCCAAGCTTCGGCCCGGCGCGGCCAGGACAGGAGGCCGCCCGAGGTGCGGGGGGCGGCGGCGGGGTAGGTGTTCATCGGCGGTCTCCCATGTTGCGCGTTGATGTGAATGTCTTTCACATGGGGGAAGATGTGGGGGCGGCGGGGCGGGTTCAAGAGGGTATGTTAAAATAATTCACATAGCGCGCGACAGAAGGGGACGGTGAGCCTGCAGCGCGCGGGCAAGGGCCCGCGCAAGCCTTTTCTCCGCGCCGCCGCCTTCGGCTCTGGCGCGGGGGGCGGGGGGCGTTCCGCCCCCTCGGGGCCATGCGGCCCCTTCACCCCCTGAGAGTATTTGGGGCCAAGATGAAGGCTGCGGTCAGGCGGTGAAGGGGGCGAGGGTCGCGCCGGTGATGCGGAGCAGGTCGGTGGGGGCGATGGGGAAGATATGCCGGGGGGTGCCTGCGGCGGCCCAGACTTCAGCGAAGTCGAGGAGGCGCGGGTCGAACCAGGTCGGTACGGGCGAAAGATGGCCGATCGGGGCGACGCCGCCGATGGCGAAGCCGGTGACGGCGCGGACGCGGTCGATCTCGGCCCGGGCGAGGGCTTCGCCGACAAGGGCGGTGGCACGATCTGGCGCGACCTGATTGCCGCCTGCGGTGAGGAAGAGGGCGAGGCGGCCGGTTTCGGCCCCGGCAAAGAGGATGGATTTCACGATCTGGTCGAGATGGACCCCGGCGGCGTCGGCCGCCTGCTGGGCGGTGCGGGTTTCGCCGGGTATTTCGAGGGGGGTGATGTCGAGGCCTGCCGCATGAAGGGCGGCGGTGACGCGGGCGAGGCTTTTGCTCATGGCGGGCTCCGATGCGGTGGCGGGATGGGTCTAGCCGCCGGGGAAAGATGGGGCAATGGGGGGGCGCAGGTCCGGGGAGACAGGCGGCGGGCGAGGGACGCTTTGGCTCTGGGGTGAGGGGCGGATGGGAAGGCGGGCGGGTACGGGACGGTGGACCGCAGGGGGAAAGGGCTGGAGAAGGATCGGGACCTGGGGGTGCGCTTCGCTGACCTAGCCGGGCAGGGCGGGCGACGCGTTGACCGGGCGGGGCGGTGGGTGCAGGGTGCGCGCATGACGTATGCCCCTTTCGCCGACCGCCTGACCCGATCTCCGCTTGCCCATGACCGGGCCGCTTGCGCCGATGTGGCGGGCGGCTTTGGCGATCTGGCGCCAGAGGTGGCGGGTCTGTTGGGGGCGGTGGCGGGGTGCAGCCCCTTTCTGAAAGGTCTGATGTCCCGGGAAGGGGACTGGCTGCGCGGCGCGCTGTCAGGCCCGCCAGAGGCGGCGATGGCGGCGGTGCTGTTGGACCCGGTGGCGGCAGAGGGGACTGAGGCGCTGGGCATCGCGCTGCGGCAGGCCAAGCGGCGGGCGGCGCTGCTGACCGCGCTGTGCGATTGCGGGGGTCTCTGGGGGCTGGAGGAGGTGACGGGTGCGCTGACGCGGCTGGCCGATCTGGCCGTCGATCTGGCGATCCGTGCCTTTGTCGCCGAAGAGATCCGGCGCGGCAAGCTGCCCGGGGCGGTGCCTGAGGATGCCGCGACCGGCGCAGGGATGGTGGCGCTGGCCATGGGGAAGATGGGGGCCGGGGAACTTAACTATTCCTCCGACATCGATCTGGTCTGCCTGTTCGACGAGACGCGCTATGGCTCGGAAGCGGGCGAGGCGCGGGCGGCTTTTATCCGGGTGACGCGGAGGATGGCAGCGCTGCTGTCGGACATTACGGCGGAGGGCTATGTCTTTCGCACCGACCTGCGGCTGCGGCCCGATGCAGCGGTGACGCCTGTATGCCTGAGCATGGCAGCGGCGGAGAGCTATTATGAAAGCGTCGGGCGGACTTGGGAGCGGGCGGCCTATATCAAGGCGCGTCCCTGTGGCGGGGATCTTGTGGCAGGGGCGCGGTTCCTGAACGCCTTGACCCCCTTTGTCTGGCGCAAGCATCTGGATTTCGCGGCCATTCAGGATGCCCATGACATGCGCCTGCGCATCCGCGAGCATCGACAGTTGAACCGCCCCCTGACGGTGGAGGGGCACAACATGAAGCTGGGGCAGGGCGGGATACGCGAGATCGAGTTCTTCACCCAGACCCGGCAGTTGATTGCGGGGGGGCGGGACCCCGAGTTGCGGGATCGGACGACGGTCGGGGGGCTGGCGGCGCTGGCGGCCAAGGGCTGGATTCCGGGCGAAGTGGCGGAAGAGTTGACGGCGCTGTACCGCGCGCATCGCGAGGTGGAGCATCGGCTGCAGATGGTGGGGGATGCCCAGACCCATGACCTGCCGCTGAAGGCAGAGGGCGTGGCGCGGATCGCGGCCTTCTGCGGGCAGGACGAGGCCGGGTTCCGCGCGGGGCTTCTGGATCGGCTGGCGCGGGTGGACCGCTTGACCGAGGGCTTCTTCGCGCCGGGGGCGGCAGAGGCGCTGCCCGAGCTTTCGGATACGGCGCGGGCGATCGTGGAGGGCTGGTCGCACTATCCGGCGCTGCGGAGCGAGCGGGCGCAGGCGATCTTTCGCCGTCTGCGGCCCACGCTGCTGAAACGGCTGATGCGGGCGGCGAACCCGGACGAGGCGCTGGTCGCGCTGGACGGGTTCCTTGCAGGGCTGCCGGCCGGGGTGCAGCTGTTCTCGCTGTTCGAGGCCAATCCGGCCTTGATCGACCTGATCATCGATGTGGCGGCGACCTCGCCCCTGCTGGCGCGCTATCTGGCGCGGAATGCCGGGGTGCTGGACGGGGTGATCGGCGGGTCCTTCTTTGCGCCTTGGCCGGGGGTCGGGCCGCTGGTTGCGGCGCTGGCGCGGGCGATGGAGGACGTGGCGGATTACGAGAAGAAGCTGGGCGCGGCGCGGCGGGTGATGAAGGAATGGCATTTCCGGGTCGGGGTGCATCATCTGCGCGGGCTGATCGATGCTTTTGAGGCGGCCAAGCAATATGCCGATCTGGCCGAGGCGGTGATCGCCGCGCTGTGGCCCGTGGTCTGTGCGGAATTCGGACGCAAGCACGGGCCTTTGCCGGGGCAGGGGGCAGTGGTGCTGGGCATGGGGTCGCTGGGGGCGGCGCGGCTCAATGCGGGGTCGGATCTTGACCTGATCGTGATCTATGATGCGGGCGGGGTGGAGATGTCGGAAGGCCCGCGCCCGCTGGCCACGCGGGCCTATTATGCGCGGCTGACGCAGGCGCTGGTGACCGCGCTGACCGCGCCGATGGCCGAGGGGCGGCTTTACGAGGTGGACATGCGCCTGAGGCCCAGTGGGCGGCAAGGGCCGGTGGCGACGGCGATCCAGTCCTTTATCGCCTATCAGGAAGAGGAGGCCTGGACTTGGGAGCATCTGGCGCTGACCCGTGCGCGGCCTTTGGCCGGGGCGGGTGGGGTGATGGCGGAGGTGGAGGAGTTCCGCCGCTGCCTGTTGCCCGCAAAGGGGCGGGGCGCACAGGTGCGGGCGGATGTGGCGGCGATGCGGGCGCGGCTGAAGGCGGCCAAACCCGCACGGGGTGCGTGGGAGGCCAAGAACGGCCCCGGGCGTCTTATGGATATCGAACTGGTCGCGCAGATGGCGGCGCTCTTGACCGGATCGCCCCTGCGCGGGGTGGAGCGGCAGATCGAGGCGGGCCGAAAGGGCGGCATCCTGTCGGATTCCGACGTTTCCTCCCTTCTTGCGGCCTATAGGTTGATGTGGCGCTTGCAGGCGGGGACGCGACTGATCACCGAGGGGGTGCTGGAGCCGGGGAAGCTTGGCGAAGGGGCCTGCGCCTTCTTGTTGCGCGAGACGGGCGAGGAAAGTGCGGAGACGCTGGGCCGGGCGCTTGAGGCGGCGGCGGCGGCGGCGGAAGCGGTGATCGAGGCCTGTGTGGGGCCGGGAGAGCAGGATGGGGAGACGGATGATGCGGCTGGATGAAGCGGATCCGAAGGGTCTGGTGCGGGAGAGCTATCGGATCGAGGGGATCACGCTGGGAGAGTGCCGGTCGATCCTTGTCGACTGGGCGCTGAGCCTGCCGCTGGATGCCCCGATGAAGGAGGCGATCCGGGTGGTGATGGCGGAATATGCGCTGGGCGCGCCGGATCACCCGATGTCGAAGGTGCTGGAGGAAGGGTTGCTCTCGCCCGAAGCCCCGAAGCGCCGCGGCGGGCGCGCGGCCCGTCTGGGTGACGCCTGAGGCAGGGGCCATTTAGGGACAGGGATTGGGGGGGCGATTTCTGCGTCAGAAATCGCCTAGCCGCGGGCGGCGGCCTCCAAAGCGGGGCCGTCAAGCTTTACCATCCCCATCATCGCTTGCATCACACGCTCGGTTTGCGCTGCGTCCCCGCCTTGCATCAGACGCAAGAGGCTGCGCGGGATGATCTGCCAAGACACGCCGAAACGATCCACCAGCCAACCGCAGCGCTGCGCCTCGCCCCCTTGCACGAGGGCGTGCCAGAGCAGATCGACCTCGGCCTGCGTGTCGAGATGCACCTCGATCGAGGCGGCGGGACTAAGCCGATAGGTCGGCCCGCCATTGAGGAAGGTGTAGCGATGGCCGAGCAGGGCGAGATGGACGAGAAAGGCCCCCTCGCCGCCGCGCCGGGGAAAACTGTGGATGATCTTCGATCCCGGCAGCAGCGAGACATAGGTCTCGGCCGCATCCTGCGCCTGATCTTCGAACCAGAGGCAGGTTTGAATGCTGGGTCCGGTCATGGCAAGCCCCCCTGCCGCCGCTGCAAATCAATCTTAAGATGCGCTGCGGCAGAGAGTCGGGCAAGTCTTTCGGCGGGGGTCAGCCGCGCAGGCCCGACGCCTCATGCGCGAGACGGGTGATGGCGGCCCAGTCGCCTTGCGCCATCGCCTCTTTCGGGGCGACCCACGAGCCGCCAACGCAGAGGATGTTCTTGAGCGACAGGTACTCGGGCGCGTTCTTCAGGCTGATCCCGCCGGTGGGGCAGAACGTCACCTGCGGGAGGGGCGAGCCGATGGATTTCAGGAAGGCGGCGCCGCCCGATTGTTCGGCGGGGAAGAACTTCTGCACGGTGTAGCCGCGTTCGAGAAGGACCATGATCTCGGTCGCTGTCACCGCGCCGGGAAGAAGGGGGAGGCCCTCATCCTCGCAGGCCTTGATCAGGCTGTCGGTGGCACCGGGCGAGACGCCGAAGGTCGCCCCGGCCTTTTTGGCAGCCTTGACATCGGCGGGGGTGAGGAGGGTGCCCGCACCCACCGTGCCGCCTTCGACATCAGCCATGGCGCGGATCGCATCAAGGGCGACGGGGGTGCGCAGCGTGACCTCCAGCGCGGGCAAACCGCCTGCGACGAGGGCGCGGGCCAAGGGGGCGGCATGGGCGAGGTCGTCGATCACGAGGACCGGCACGACGGGGGCAAGCTGGCAGACCTTCAGGGCGGCGGCGGATTGTTCGGCGGGGGTCATGGACCGGATACCTCGGTTCTTGTGGCGAGCGCCGGGGGTTTTGCACCCCCGGACCCCCGCAGGATATTTGAAAACAGATGAAAGAGGCAGAGGGCCGGTCAGACGACCACTGCGCCCCCTGTTTCGGCGGGGCCGACATGGCGGCGGAAGGCGGCGAAGAGTTCACGCCCGATGCCGAATTCATTGGCCGAGAGGTCTACGGTGATGGGGGTGCGGCTGTCGAAATCGGGGGCGAGGACGGTGAGTGTGCCCGCCGTCGCGTCAAGACGGATGATGTCGCCGTCGCGCAGTTTGGCCAGCGGGCCGCCGGTCGCGGCCTCGGGCGAGACATGGATGGCGGCGGGCACCTTGCCGGAGGCGCCCGACATGCGGCCATCGGTGACCAGCGCCACGCGCAGGCCGCGTTCCTGAAGGACCGAGAGGGTGGGGGTGAGGGAGTGAAGTTCCGGCATGCCATTGGCCTGCGGGCCTTGGAAGCGGACCACGACCACGCAGTCGGAGGTGAATTCGCCGCGCTTGAAGGCGGCCTTCACATCGTCCTGATCGTGGAAGATGCGGGCGGGTGCTTCGATCACATGGCGATCGGCTGCGACAGCAGAGACTTTGATCACGCCGCGGCCCAGATTGCCGGTCAACTGCTTGAGGCCGCCGGTCGGCTGGAACGGATCGGTGGCGGGGCGCAGGATCTTGTCGTTGAGGGTTTCGTTGGCGCCGTCTTCCCAATGCAGTTTGCCGTCCTTCAGCTTTGGCTCCTGCCGATAGAGGGAGAGGCCGTCGCCCGCCACGGTCTTGGCATCGGGGTGCAGGAGGCCCGCGTCGAGCAACTGGCCGATCATGTAAGAGAGGCCCCCGGCGGCGTGGAAATGGTTCACGTCGGCAAGGCCGTTGGGGTAGACCTTGGCCATCAGTGGCACGGCTTCGGAGATGTCGGCGAAATCCTGCAGGTCGAGGATCACGCCAGAGGCGCGGGCCATGGCGGGCAGGTGCAGCACGAGGTTGGTCGATCCACCCGTGGCCATCAGCCCGACGAGCCCATTCACATAGGCGCGTTCATCAAGGATCTCGCCCACGGGACGGTATTCGTTGCCGAGCGCGGTGATCTGGGCCGCGCGTTCGACGGCGGCGGTCGTCAGCGCCTCGCGCAGGGGGGTGCCGGGGTTCACGAAAGAGGCGCCGGGCAGGTGCAGACCCATGAACTCCATCAGCATCTGATTGGTGTTGGCCGTGCCGTAGAAGGTGCAGGTGCCGGGGCCATGGTAAGAGGCCATTTCGGCTGCCATCAATTCCTCGCGCCCGATCTGGCCCGCGGCATAGGCGTTGCGGACCTTGGCCTTTTCATCGTTCGGCAGGCCGGAGGTCATGGGGCCTGCGGGGACAAAGATCGTGGGCACATGGCCGAAGGTGGAGGCGGCGATGATCAGGCCCGGGACGATCTTGTCGCAGACGCCGAGGTAGAGGGCGGCGTCGAAGGTGTTATGGGACATGGCGACACCTGCCGCCAGCGCGATGACGTCGCGGGAGAAGAGCGAGAGCTCCATTCCCGGCTGGCCTTGGGTCACGCCATCGCACATGGCGGGCACGCCGCCTGCGACCTGCGCCGTCGCGCCGGCCTTGCGCGCGGCGGTGCGGATGAGGGCCGGGTAGGTCTCGAACGGCTGATGGGCGGAGAGCATGTCGTTATAGGCGGTCACGATCCCGATATTCGGGGCGCGGCCTGCGGCGAGGCTGTCCTTGTCGGCCCCCATGGCGGCATAGGCATGGGCTTGGTTCCCGCAGGCGAGGTGGCTGCGTGCGGGGCCGTCCTTGGCGGCCTTGGCAAGCCGTTCCAGATAGGGGCCGCGGCTGCCTTCCGAGCGGGCGCGGATCCGGTCCGTGACGCGGGCGATGGTGGCATTCAGGGTCATGGGCGATTCCTCCGTCAGCGGCTTGCGGGCTTCTAGCAGATATTGTTAGCGCTAACAACCGTCGCAAGTGGCATGAAAAATGCAACCTTGGGGTGAGCGATGCATCAGGCGGATCGGCGGTGTTCCGCCTTGTTTTGCTGGGTTGGCGGACAGGTATGGGTGGTATTGTGTCGAATTTGATGATGGTGGCGCGGATTGTTTCCTGAACAGGCATAAACCTACGAAATGATCTGCCGTTAACGAAATTCGGCCACATTTGCCTCCCATACGCTTGTTCCATTCAATGGGGCAGGTGCCCTTGGAGGTGTGGACATGAAGGTTTGGACGAAGATTGCAACCTTGGGTCTTGCGCTGGCGCTTTCGGCCTGCGTGAGCAGTGAACCGGCAAGCCGTGGGGTTTCAGACGACGCACTGACGCTGGCCTCGCGCGGCACGGGGGCCATTCCGCAGGGCGAAGGCCCACGCATTGTGGCACCGCTCTACACCGTGCGCGGCGTGCAGGTGGATGTCCCGCGCGAATTGCGCGTGTCGGAAGCCAATTCCTATTATCCGATGGCCGATATCGTCTGGCGCGGCGACCCGCTGGGTGATCGCTATTCCCAGATCACGGCGATCTTCCAAGCGGCGGCGGAGCGTGCAACCACCACGATGCAGGGCCCGCGTGAGGCGGTGGTGTCGATCCGGCTGGTGCGGTTCCACGGCGTGACGGAACGGACGCGCTATACCGTGGGCGGCAATCACAACATGGTCTTCGACCTGACGGTGCTGGATGCCGCGACGGGCGCGGTGATCGACGGGCCGCGCCGGATCGAGGCGGATGCCCGCGCGGCGGGTGGTCAGGCGGCCATCGCGGAAGAGCAGGCCGGGCGCACCCAGAAGGTGGTGGTGACCGAAAAGCTGGTCGAAACGCTGCGCCGCGAGCTTTCCGGCGCGGTGACGGACCCGGCGCTCGTGGCGCGGGCCATGCAGAACCCGGGGCAACCGGTGCTGGTTTCGCGCTGAGACTTTTACAATCGAGCAGGACGGGGTAAGGGGAGGGCATGATGTCCTCCCCTTCCTCATTTCCCGAAGATGGGGCCGCGGCGCGCGGCCTGCCCGTGGTGCGGCTGAAGCCCAAGGCCGAGGCGCGGGCGATCCGCCACGGCTTCCCTTGGGTCTATGCCGATGAATTGGTGATGGATCGCCGGACGGGGAATATCCCGCCCGGCGCTCTGGCCGTGCTGGAGGATGGCGAGCGGCGGGCGCTGGGCCTTGTCACCGTCAATGTGCAATCGAAGATCGTGGCGCGGATGATCGACCGCGATCCGGCGGCGGTGGTGGATGAGGCGTGGTTCGCTGCGCGTCTGACCCGTGCGCTGGCCCTGCGCGCGCGGCTTTACGATGCGCCCTACTATCGGCTGGTCCATGCCGAGGCGGATGGTCTGCCGGGCGTGGTGATCGACCGCTTTGGCGATGTGGCGGTGGTGCAGCCCAATGCGGCATGGGCAGAGATGCTGCTTGACCCGCTGGTGGCGGCGTTGCGGGCAGTGACGGGGGTGACGACCGTCATCAAGAACGGCACGGGGCGGGCGCGGGGCCTTGAGGGGCTGCCGGAAGAGACGGTGGTCCTGTGCGGTGGTGTCGATGGGCCGGTGCCGGTGCCGATGAATGGCGCGGTCTATATGGCGGATGTGACGGGGGGGCAGAAGACCGGGCTCTTCTATGACCAACGGCCGAACCACGCCTTTGCCGCGCGGCTGGCGCGGGATGCGCGGGTGCTGGATGTCTTTACCCATGTGGGGGGATTTGCGCTGGCGGCCCTTGCGGGCGGGGCGGTGTCGGCACTGGCGGTCGATGCCTCGGCCCCGGCGCTGGCCTTGGCGGAGGCGGGGGCAAAGGCGTCTGGCGTTTCGGATCGCTTTGCCACCCGACAGGGCGATGCCTTCGCGGTTCTGGAGGCGCTGGGCGGGGAGGGCGCGCGCTTTGATCTGGTGATCTGCGATCCGCCCGCCTTTGCGCCTGCGAAGCCCGCGCTGGAGGCGGGGCTGCGCGCCTATGAACGCATCGCGCGGCTGGCGGCACCCCTGGTGGCGCCGGGGGGCTATCTGGTGCTGTGTTCCTGTTCCCATGCGGCGGATCTTGCGGCCTTCCGCAATGCATCGGCGCGGGGGATCGGGCGCGGCGGGCGGCGGGCGCAGTTGCTGCATACGGGCTTTGCCGGGGCGGACCATCCGATGCTGCCGCAACTGGCGGAAAGCGGGTATCTGAAGTCGCTCTTCTTCCGTCTGGATTGATGCGCGCGGTTCTGGATGCCTGCGTCCTCTATCCGCCGGTGCTGCGGGATCTTCTCTTGGGCTGTGCCGAGGCGGGGCTGTATGAGCCGAAATGGTCGGAGCGTATTCTGGAGGAATGGGCGCGGGCGACCGTGAAGCTTGGGCCCGGGGCAGAGGCGCAGGCGCGGGGTGTGGCGGTCCTGATGCGAGAGGTATTTCCGCGTGCGATGGTGGCGGCCGCGCCGGGGATCGAGGGGCGGTTGGTGCTGCCCGATCCGAATGACGCGCATGTGCTGGCGGTGGCCATCGCCTCCGGCGCGGATGCGATCGTCACCTTCAACGCTGCCGATTTCCCGCGCCATGTGCTGGCGGGCGAAGGGGTGCAGCGGCGCGATCCCGACGGGTTTTTGTGGGAGTTGTGGTCGGGCGATCCGGCCAAGGCGGGCGCGGTGATCGACCGCGTTCACGCCCGGGCCGAGGAGATGGCGGGTCAGGCCGTCTCACTGAAGGCGTTGCTCAAGCGGGCCAGCCTGCCGCGGTTGGCGAAGGCCGTCACTCAGGACGGCAGCCGCGCGGGCTGAAGCCAGCGGCGTTCGTTCGCCTCGATCTGCGCGATGCGGTCGGCGCTTGACGGGTGGGACAGAAGCCATGCGGGCATGTCGCCCCGGTTCGCCGTGGTCATCGCATCGAGCTTGCGGAAGAGCGACTTCTGCGGCCCCGTGCCGATGCCGGATTTGAGCAGCAGGGCAGTGGCATAGGCATCCGCCTCGTATTCGTCGCGCTGCGAGAGCCGGGCAGCAAGGGCGGCGGAGATCAGGTTTGCGATCCAAAAGCCGATGAAGGGCAGGAAACGGTTCAGGACAGCCGAAAGCACGACGAAAACCGCGTTCTGGCCCGTGAAGTCGATCATCCGGCGGCGGGTATGGCCAAGGGCGACATGCCCCATCTCATGCGCGATGACGGCGGCGAGTTCTTCAGCCGACACCTCGCCCCGGACCTTGCGGTTGAGGAAGCCGCGCGTGAGGAAGATGCGCCCGTCGGGGGCGGCGAGGCCGTTCACAGGCTCCACCTCAAAAACATGGACGGGGATGGCGGGGATATCCAGCGCCTCGGCCATCCGGTCGGCCAGACGGGTGATGGAGGGATCGGTCAGGGGGCGCGACTGCTGATCCAGCATCTTCGCCGTCCGCCAGACGGAAAAACGGTACATCATCAGCGCATAGGCGATGGCGACGAGGGTGGGGATCAGAAGCGCGGTCATGGCCGATGATATGGGGAGGGCGCGGCAAAGGGAAAGGGGTGCGTCAATCGCGTTCCTGTGCATTGCGCCAAAGAATCCGGCCAAGGATCAAGGCCACCACGCCCGAGGCGATGGCCGCGGCGAGGTTGCCCAGCACGGAGCCGATTTCCTGTATGTCGGCCGAGAAGGTGTAGCCCAGCCCGATATAGAGCGAGACCCAGACGCATTCGCCCGCGATGGCCGGGATGGTGAAGCCCGCCCAATTGATGCGCGCGGCTCCGGCCGCGAAGTTCACGTAAGGGCAGAGCGCCGAGACGAGCCAGCGCGACAGGAAGATCGCGGGCAGGCGGCGCCGTTCCAGCCATGTCACGGCGCGGTCAACGAGAGCTGCCGTACGGCGGCGGCGCTGCAGACGGTCGATCAGGCGGGGACCGAAGATGCGGCCCAACCAGTAGCCCGACTGATCTCCAAGGCAGGCCCCGGCCAGCGCCCCGGCCCAGAGCGGCAGGGCCGACAGGTCGCCCGCCGCCGCAAAGGCCCCGGCGGCCAGCATAATGAGCGAGGCCGGAATGGGCAGGGCGAGGCAGGCGAGGAAGTTGGTCAATGCCACGAGAAGCGCGCCCCATTCGGGGACGAGGGCGAGAAGGGTTTCGGTCATTCCGCCCCATCCTGCGCATCGACCAGCGCCTGAATGGCGGCAATCAGGTCGGCAACTGGCACCGACTGTTCCTGCGCCAGCGAATAGAGCGGCTGGCGCGCGTCGTCGCCATCGGTGATCGCCAGAATGGCACCGAGGTCCTCGCGTTCCAGTCCGTAGGATCGCGCGATGTAGCGCGGCGTCATCCAGCCCGCCACGGGCTTGTCGGCGCGGTTGGCAAGGACGATGGTCATGTTCACGGCCCGCCCGGCGAAGAAGGCGCTCGCTCCCAGCGCCAGCAGGAAGGCGAGGGTCAGGATCGGGTTCTTCCGCCAGATGCGCCGGATCATCTTATGTCCTTCAGCCCGCGCGCGATCCCGTCCAGCGTCATCGGCACCATGCGGCCGGCAAAGATGTCGCGGATCAGGCGGATGGACTGGGTATAGGGCCACTGCGCCTCGGGCACAGGGTTGATCCAGAGATGGCGGGGCCAGCGCGTGCAGGCGCGTTCAAGCCAGACCCGACCTGCCTCGCGGTTCCAGTGTTCATTGGCACCGCCGGGATGGGTGATTTCATAGGGCGACATGCTGGCGTCACCGACGAAAATGCAGTGCCAGTCGGGGCCGTATGTGTTGAGCAGGTCCATCGTGGGGGTCTGGTCATCCCAGCGACGGCGGTTGTCGCGCCAGACGCCTTCGTACAGGCAGTTGTGGAAGTAGAAGGGGGCGAAGTGCTTGAATTCGCTGCGGGCGGCGGAGAACAGCTCCTCCATCACCTTCACGAAAGGGTCCATTGATCCGCCCACGTCGAGGAAGAGGATGACCTTGACCGCATTGCGGCGTTCGGGCCGGGTCTGCACATCCAGCCAGCCGTGATCGGCGGTGGCGCGGATCGTGGCGTCTAGGTCAAGCTCCTGTTCTGCCCCGTCCCGCGCCCAGCGGCGCAGGCGGCGGAGGGCGACCTTGATGTTGCGTGTGCCCAGTTCGACCCGGTCATCCAGATTGCGGAAGTCGCGCCGATCCCAGACCTTGACCGCGCGCTTGTGGCGGCTTTCGGCCTGCCCGATGCGCACGCCTTCGGGGTTATAGCCATAGGCGCCAAAGGGCGAGGTTCCGGCGGTGCCCACCCATTTCGACCCGCCCTGATGACGGCCCTTCTGTTCGGCAAGCCGCTGGCGCAGGGTTTCCATAAGCTTTTCGAACCCGCCCAAGGCTTCGATCTGGGCGCGTTCTTCCGGCGTCATGTGCCGTTCGGCAAGTTTTTCCAGCCAGTCGGGCGGCAGGTCCATCGCGTCAAGCACCTGATCGGCGGTGATCGCCTCAAGCCCGTTGAAGCTGGCTGCGAAGGCGCGGTCGAAACGGTCGAGATGACGTTCATCCTTGACCATCGCCACGCGGGCAAGGTGGTAGAAGCCGTCCACGTCATAGGTCACGAGGCCCGCCGTCATGCCCTCAAGAAAGGCGAGGTATTCGCGCAGGCTTACAGGGATGCCTTCCTTCCGAAGCGTCTGGAAGAAGGGCAGGAACATCCGCGCGCGCCTTCAGAGGACCGTGCGGTCAAGGATAAGCGTCACGAACAGACCCACCAGCGCGAAGGCGATGCCGAAGCCCGCGCCATATTGCATCAGGTCCAGCCGTTTGCCCCCGGCCTTGCGCGCCTTGCGCGCGCCATAGGCCGCCCCCAAAACGAACCCTGCGATGATGATCATCCCTTGCCCCTTGCCTTGTCGGAGGGGCCGTGATGCGCCCCTCAGCCGTCGCGGCCGTTGGCCGCCAGACCCGAGATATCGGACAGTCTTGCCCGCACCTCTGCCTCTGTGCCGAAGCCATAGCGTGCCCAGCCGAGACTGTCGAGACGGGCGGCCTCGGCCTCGGCGGGGCGGTTCAGCGCAGTGTTCGCTTCGGACCGGATCATCAAGAGCGTGGCAAGAAGCGCGGCATTCTCGGCCCGGCGCACCACGGGGATGGCGCGGTCGGTCAGGGCCAGCGCTTCGGAGAAGCGGCCGTCCGAGAGCGCGAAAGCGGCCAGCTGCATATCGATATGGGCGACGCGCACCTCGCCGCCGGGCAGGCGCTGCCAGATGGCCTGAGCGGCGCGGAAGGACCGGGTCGCGGCGCCCATGTCCTGCCCCACCTGTGCGCGGCCCAGAGCGAACCACGAGAAGGCGAGGCGGTTGTCCTGCCAGCCCTGCGCGCGGGCGATGGAGAGCATGCGTTCGGCGGCGCGGGTGCGTGCCCCGTCGGAGGAACGGGGCGACAGCGCGACATTCGTCGCCTCGATCCACGGACGGGGGGCGAGGGTGGCGTCACCGCGCCCGCCCCGGCCTTCGCCCGCCGGGTTGAGCCGCGCGAGGATGGCGGGCAGGCGGGCGGCGACCTCGGCCTCGGTCATGCCGTTGGACAGCGCCGTGTCGTAATGAACGCGCAGGACAAGCATGTCGAAGGCGGTGAGGACCGTGTGGAAATTGTCGTCGTTGAAGACGGAATCCGGCAGGCGGTACAGGTCGTTCAGCGGGCCGATGGCCTGTGCGAGTTCCTCGTGCAGGCAGTCGCGCACCTCTTGCGGCGAAGTGTCCGAGGGCACGATGATCGCGGCGCGGTCACGCCGGGTGAGGGTGGCCCAATCGGTGCTGCCATTGCCGCGCGCGGCGCGGTATTCGGCGAAGGAGCCGACGCGCGGCACGACGAAACAGGCGGCGGAGGGGACGGCGCGGCGCATTGCGGCGCGGGGCTGGAAGTCGACGGTGATGCTCGCGGTTTCGCCCGGGCGGACGGGGCGGATGTCGATGCCCGCTTCGTTGCGGATGCGCGTCATGACGCGCGACAGATCGGCATGGGCCGAGGGCGGAACCTGACCCATCACTGCCACGCGGATCGGCCCCTCGAAGCGGGTGAGCACCGGCAGATCGCGCCCGCTTTCCAACCGGAAGCCGAGATCGAGAAAGTCGCGGGCCACGTCGATATTGCCACGCGCCACGGGCTGGCTGGCATGGGAATTGAAGCTTTGCATCGGCGCGAGTGCGACCCCCCGCATGACGGGGGCGGCGGTGTTCATGGCGACCGGGGTGTCGGTGGTCTGGACACAGCCGGAAAGCACGAAGGTCAGGGCCGCAAGGGCCGGAAGGATGCGCATGAGTGGCAGCTCTGCTTAAAAAATGAACCCAAGGGCCAATCGGCCCCACCGATATTCGGAACGGGGGAAGCGACCCCCGCACCGCCACACCGGGATCGGCGATGCCCCCGCATCGCCGCCCCGAAACCATTCCCGTTTCGACCCTGACCTGCGTCCGGCGCGACAGCCAGACGGCCCGCGCAGCGCGAGACGGACAGCAGATCAAGCCATTGGAACACTGACAAGACGATCACCATTGAACACGGGAACGGATGCCCCCAATAGCATGTTAGCCAGTGTCGGTATCTGGACGTGCTGGTGTCAATTCCGGGAAAAGTCCAAGACGAAGGTCTGAACTACGGATCGTGGTGCCACAGGTGTTAACCCACTTCATCTGTGGCGAAATTGTGGCGGACGATCACGGATTGTTACAGAAAATCGGGCGCTTGGCCGCAGAAGTTAATGCATTTGGGCGAAATCGTGGCGGGAGAGTGGCGAAACCGCCTGATTCGCTATCGACCCGAGCGCGCCATAAAGGCAAGTCTTTCAAAAAGATGAACGTCCTGTTCGTTCTTCAGCAGGGCCCCATGCAGGCGCGGCAGGGCAGGCCCGCCCTCGCGCCGCAGGTCTTCGGGAGAGAGGTCTTCGGCCAAGAGAAGGCGCAGCCAATCGAGCACTTCGGAGGTGGAGGGTTTCTTCTTGAGCCCCGGTATCTCACGCAATTCATAAAACTGGGTTAACGCGGCGGTCAGCAGCGCGGGTTTGATGCCGGGGAAATGCACCTCGACGATGGCGCGCATCGTGTCGATGTCCGGAAAGCGGATGTAGTGAAAGAAACAGCGGCGCAGAAAGGCGTCGGGCAGCTCTTTCTCGTTGTTCGAGGTGATGATGACCACGGGGCGATGGACGGCGCGGATGGTTTCGCCCGTCTCGTAGACGTGGAATTCCATCCGGTCGAGTTCTTGCAGCAGGTCATTGGGAAACTCGATATCGGCCTTGTCGATCTCATCGATCAGAAGGACGACCTTTGCAGGCGCAGAAAAAGCCTGCCAGAGTTTGCCCTTGCGGATGTAGTTCCGCACATCGTGAACGCGTTCATCGCCAAGCTGGCTGTCACGCAGGCGCGACACGGCGTCGTATTCATAAAGGCCCTGCTGCGCCTTGGTGGTGCTTTTCACATGCCATTCGATCAGCGGCAGGCCGAGGCCCTGCGCCACCTGCCGCGCCAGTTCCGTCTTGCCGGTGCCGGGTTCGCCCTTCACCAGCAGGGGGCGTTCCAAAGTGACCGCGGCATTGACCGCGACAGTCAGGTCTTCGGTGGCGACGTAACCGGAGGTTGAGGAAAACTTCATTTGGTTTCGCGGGGATGTCCTGTGGGCCATCTGCGACCCTAGCCCTGCGCGGTTTCCGTCGCAACTGCTAGTGACAAGTGCCACCCGATGGTCTAGATGCACCGCCAACAGGAGAGCGCCCATGCAAGCAGACCCCCTGTCGGCGCGATCCGACCAGACGGAGAGACGTGTGATGAAGCCCGAGGTGTTCCTTCCCGATGACTATCGTCCCGCCGAGGACGAGCCTTTCATGAATGATCGGCAGCTGGAGTATTTCCGGCGCAAGCTGATCAACTGGAAGGCCGAACTTCTGTCGCAATCCGCCGAGACGATCGACAACCTGCAGGACAGCGCCCGCAACGTGCCCGATCTGGCCGACCGGGCCAGCGAAGAGACGGACCGCGCGCTGGAACTGCGGACGCGGGACCGGCAGCGTAAGCTGGTGGCCAAGATCGACGCTGCGCTGCGGCGGATCGACAATGGCGAATACGGCTATTGCGAGATGACGGGTGAGCCGATCAGCCTGAAGCGGCTGGATGCGCGCCCGATCGCCACCATGACGCTGGAGGCGCAGGAGCGCCATGAGCGGCGCGAGAAGGTGCACCGCGACGACTGATCGCGGCCCGAAGGCGGGGATGGCCCCTTGTTTCAGGGGGCGGCAAGAGGGACAGTGACGCCGGGCCTTGTGCCCGGCGTTTTCGTTTCCGGTGGGATTTCAGGGGGTTGGTATGAGCCTGATCGGGCGGCAGGTCACCGTGCTGGGCGCGGGGGTGGCAGGGCTGGCGGTGGCGCGAGCCCTTGCCCTGCGCGGCGCGGCGGTGACGGTGCTGGAACAGGCCGATGCGATCCGCGAAGTGGGGGCAGGGCTGCAGGTATCGCCCAACGGTGCGGCGGTGCTGCGCGCGCTGGGCCTTGGCGCGGCGCTGGAGGCGGCGTCGGTGCGGGCCTCGGGCGTGGTGCTGAAGGATGGGTTGGACGGGGCGGCCGTGCTGCGGATGGATCTGGCGCGACTGCGCCCCGATCAGGGCTGGCACGTCGTCCATCGCGCCGATCTGATCGCGCTGCTTCTGGACGGCGCGCGCGAGGCGGGGGTGGAGCTGCGCCTGTTGCAGAAGGTGCAAAGCGTTGATCTTGCGGGGGAAAGGCCCGTGGCCGTGACGGCGCAAGGGGTGCGGGTCGAGGCCGATCTGATGATCGGGGCGGATGGGTTGCATTCACCCGCGCGGCTGGCGCTGACGGGGAAGGTGGCGCCGTTCTTCACGCATCAGGTGGCGTGGCGGGCGGTCATTCCCGGGGATGTGTCAGACCCGGCGGAGGTGGAGGTCCATATGGGCCCCGGCAAGCATCTGGTGAGCTATCCGCTGCGCGGCGGGACCTTGCGCAACATCGTGGCGGTGGAGGAGCGGCGGCGCTGGGTCGAGGAGGGATGGTCGCTGCGCGATGATCCGATGGAGGTGCGGCTGGCCTTTGCGGGCTTTTCGCCCCGGGTGAAGGGCTGGCTGGATCGGGTGGAGGATGTCTGGCTTTGGGGCCTGTTCCGGCACCCTGTCGCGAAGGTCTGGCATCGCTGCATGCCCTTGGGATCATTGGCGATTCTGGGGGATGCGGCGCATCCGACGCTGCCGTTTCTGGCCCAAGGCGCGAATATGGCGCTGGAGGATGCATGGTCCTTGGCGGCGGCGCTGGCGGGGCATGACGGGGATGCGGCGGCGCTGGCGGCATGGGAGGCGGCGCGGAAACCCCGCTGTGCCCGGATCGTGGAAGCGGCCAATGCCAATGCGCGGAACTACCACCTGTCGGGCGCGAAACGGGCCGTGGGCCATGGGCTTTTGCGGCTGTCAGGGATGGTTGCGCCGGGGCTGGCGCTGAAGCGGTTCGACTGGCTTTACGGGCATGATGTGACGGTGTGAGGGGCGGCATCGGTTGTGCCCTGTTTTGTGCCGCAAACTGTGCAGCAAACTGTGGGCACGCAGCGCGCGGTGGCGTCAGGGACGATTAAGGTTAACGCTTGGCCACGGGGCGGCGGTTTAGGCAGCCGTGGGGGCCGGGCTGTGGGAGGGGCGGTTTGGCCCGCCCCGTCCCGGATCGGTCATTCGTAGGTGAAGGTGCCGATTTCGCAGACATTGACCTCGGCGCGTTCCAGCACGTCGCCATCTTCGAATTCCGCGCGGAAGTCGAACATGCAGTAGCCGGTCGAATCGTCGAAGTTGATCACCACCGAGGACCCGGAGGGCAGGACGTCTTCGCCGAGGATGTCTTCCTCCCAGCTGCCCGATCCGGTGTTCGATCCGAAGAAGCGGACGATGGTGAAGCCGGTGTTGTTGATGATCGTCACGCGACGGTCGAGCGACAGGGCAGGCACGGCGCTGGAGAATGCGAGGGCGGCGGAAAGGGCGAGGGTGGCGAGTCGGCGCATGGCAGCTTCCTTGGGCAGCGGTTGAAACCGCCCGAGAGGCTAGAGACCCGCCCTGTCGTCGCAAGCAAATATTAAGGTGTGGTAATGCGTGATGTGACGCATGTGTTTTGGCCGCATCACGCCCGCGTGAGCGCCTGCGATCAGGCGTCCAGTTCCACCCAGACCGGAACGTGGTCGGAGGGTTTCTCGCCCCCGCGCACGCCCTTGTCGATGCCAGCTTCGCGCAGGAGGTCGGCGCATTGCGGCGACAGGAGCAGGTGGTCGATGCGGATGCCGTTGTTCCGTTCCCACGCGCCCGCCTGATAATCCCAGAAGGAATACTGCCCCGGGCGCGGGTCGCGGGCGCGGAAGGCATCGGTCAGGCCGAGATTGACGATGCGGCGGAAGGCGGCGCGGGTTTCGGGCAGGTAAAGCGCGTCAGTCAACCAAGCGTCAGGTTTGGCGGCATCCTGAGGGTCGGGGATCACGTTGTAATCGCCGCAGAAGGCGAGGGGGTCTTCGGTGGCCAGAAGCGCCTTCACCCGCGCCTCCATCCGCGCCATCCAAGCGAGTTTGTAGTCGAATTTCGGTCCCGGCACGGGGTTGCCATTGGGCAGGTAGAGGCCGCAGACACGGATCGCGCGTTTTTCGCCGATCACGGTGGCTTCGATCCAGCGGGCCTGTTCGTCGGTGTCATCCCCCGGCAGGCCACGGGTCACGTCCTCGAGCGGGAGGCGGGACAGGATCGCCACGCCGTTGAAGCTTTTCTGCCCATGGGTTTCGACGCGGTACCCCATGTCTTCGAAAAGCTCGCGCGGGAAACCTTCGTCCACCGACTTGATTTCCTGCAGGCAGACGACATCGGGCTTCGCCTCGCGCAGCCATGCGGGCAGGGCATCGATCCGGGCTTTGATACCGTTGATGTTGAAAGTGGCGAGTTTCATGGGCATCTCCCTGTCCCCTCCGTTCTAGGCCGGAGGGGGCGGGGGAAACAAGTCAGGCCGTGGCGGCGAGACCTGTGCGGGCGGCCGCAAGCCAGAGCATGTCGAGGCGGCGCAGTTCGGCGGGGTCGAAACGATCCGCCTCTTCCCAGTAGCGGCCCGAGGGGACGTGATAGCCGAGGGCGTCTTCCCGCTTGAGCGCCTCATCGGCGAGGCGCAGGTCGAAGGGCAAGGGGCGGGCATGGGTGGCGCGGTCGCGGGGCACGCGCGGGAAGATCAGGCGCGAGGGGCCGAAGGAGAGGTTGACCATCGCGCAGCCTTCCATCGCGGCAAGGATCATCAGGCGGGCCGACTTCGCCTCAAGGCTTTGCAGGGTGATGTCGGGGCGCAGGGGATCGGCGGTGCCGGTGCCATAGAAATGCGTCTGGCCCTTGGGGTAGTGCATGTCGCAGCCGAAGGCCGCGATGACGCGGGGTTTCAGCGCATGCAGCGCCCAATAGGCCGTGGTGAAGGCCATGGTGCCGCCGGCATAGACAAAGCCGCCAAAGGCGTTCTGGGCGGGGACGAAGTCGTCTTCCGTGATGATGGCCTGCCCGTTGGTGGCGATGCCGCGCCGGGCTTCGGGGAAATCCCACGGGTAGATGTGATGCGTCCAATCGCGGCGCACGGCATGGGCGTTGTTGATCGCGACGACATGGTCAAAGGGCGCGCGGGGCCAGCGGGCCGCTTCGGTCACATTGGGGCCGGAGCCGAGCATGAGGACGCAGGTCATTGATTTATCTCCACCATCTGTGGTGGAGAGGGTAGGGCGCGGCGACTAAATGACGAGGGAAAGCTGCCTAAAAAATGCAGATATCCCGATTACATCGAGAAAGAGGTCCCGCAACCGCACGAAGATGTGGCATTTGGATTCTGGATGACGAAGCGCGCGCCGATCAATTCCTCGGTATAGTCGATGACGGCGTTCTGCAGGAAGGGCAGGGACACGGCATCGACCAGCACGCGCGCCCCGTCCTTTTCCAGCACGAGGTCATCGGCGGCGGGATCGTCAAGCTTGATGTCATACTGGAAGCCGGAGCAGCCGCCGCCTTCGACGGCGACGCGCAGCGCGCGTTCTTCACCCGTCGCCTCGCAGATTTCGCGCAGCCGTGCATAGGCGCGGTCGGTCACTTTCGGGGGAAGGGCGAGGTCCATGATGAAATCCGTGGTCCTGAGGGGCTGGTTGCAATATAGGCTACGGCCAAAGGCGGAACAAGAACAGGCAGATAGAGATGCTCGCCCCCTATGCCTGCCAGCCCGGCGCGTCGCGCGGGCGGCTGCACCCGGAACGCATGTCGTCTTTCCGGTCGCCGTTTCAGCGCGACCGGGACCGGATCATCCATTCCAGCGCCTTTCGGCGGCTGAAGCACAAGACGCAGGTCTTTGTGGAACATGAGGGCGATTACTACCGCACGCGCCTGACCCATTCGATCGAGGTGGCGCAGGTGGCGCGCACCATTTCCGGCGTGCTGGGGCTGAACACCGATCTGGCCGAGGCAATAGCTTTGGCGCATGACCTTGGGCACACCCCATTCGGGCATACCGGGGAGGATGCGCTTGGCCTGCTGATGGAACCCTTTGGCGGCTTTGACCACAACGCACAGGCCCTGCGCATCGTGACGCGGTTGGAGCGGCATTATGCGGATTTCGACGGGCTGAACCTGACATGGGAATCGCTGGAGGGCATCGCCAAGCATAACGGGCCGGTGGTGGGCCCCAATGCCGACAAGAAGCATGAGGGGCCGTTGCCCTATGCGTTGGCCGAAGTGAATGCGGCTTGGGATCTGGAACTGGCGACCCATGCCAGCGCCGAGGCGCAGGTGGCGGCGATTGCGGATGACGTGGCCTATAGCCATCATGATCTGCATGACGGGCTGCGGTCGGGGCTGTTCAGCGAAGATGACCTGATGGAGTTGCCGGTCACAGGACCGGCTTTCGAAGAGGTCGACCGGCTTTATCCGGGGTTGGAGAAGATGCGGCGGCGGCATGAGGCGCTGCGGCGGGTCTTTGGCCGGATGGTGGAGGATGTGATCGCCGTGGCGCAGAACCGTCTGGCGGCGGCGCAGCCGAAATCGGTGGAGGATATCCGGCATCTGGGAACGACGGTGATCCGGTTTTCCAAGCCGCTGTATCAGGAGTTGAAGGCGATCCGGTCCTTCCTGTTCCACCGGATGTATCGCGCGCCCTCCGTCATGCAGGAGCGGGCGAAGGTGACGCGGATCGTCAATGATCTGTTCCCGCTGTTCATGGCGCGGCCCGATCTGCTGCCTGCCGAATGGCGCGCGGATATCGAGGCGGCGCGGGATGAGGTGACGCTGGCGCGGATCGTGGCGGATTACGTGGCGGGGATGACGGACCGTTTCGCCATTCAGGAACATGCGCGGCTGATGGGGGGCGGGGCATGAGATATGCATTGGCGGCGCTGCTGGCGCTGGGGGCGGGCCCTGCGATGGCGCAGATGCTGGCCGAGGGCGAGGATCGGCGGAGCCTTCCCTTCACGGTGATGGACGGCAAGCCGATGCTGCCCGTGACGGTGGCGGGGCAGGACGGGGTGATGATGTTCGACCTTGGCACGCCGTCGCCCGTCTTTCTGAACCGGGGGGCGGCGGCGCTGCCGCCGGGGGTGGAGGTGGGGCGGGGCTTCGCCGCCTCGGGGCAGGAGATCGTGGTGCAGCTGCACGATGCGCCTGCCGTTGCTGTCGCGGGGCAGGCGCTGCCTTTGCCCGCCAAGGTGCAGAGCGGCGATTTCAGCTTTGCCGAAGGGGCGTTCGGGGCGGATTTCATGGGCTTTCTGGGCCTGCCTGCGGTGGCGGACCATGCCGTGCTGCTGGATTACGGGCGCGCGGCGCTGGGCGTGATTGCGGTGAGGGACGGGGTCATGGCCGTGGCGCCGCCCGATCCGAAGGATGTGATCGCGACGCTGGATGTCCTGATGATCCCCGACGAGTTGCCCTTGGCTGTGGGGCGGATCGGGGAGGTGCCGATCCAGATCAGCCTTGATACGGGCGACAGCGGCACGGCCTATCTGACGCCCGCGACGCGTGCGCGGCTAGCGGCGGCGGGGTTGTTGGCCGAGGGGCCGACGGGGCTTTGGGAGCTGTCGGGGCTGACCTTGGGCGGGTCCTTGATGCTGCCCACGCCTGTCGCGCTGATCGAGGCGGGGGGCGAGGCGGATCATCGGGTCAGCGGCCAGCCGGATGAGCTGCGCCTTGGCGCGGCCTTTTTCGCCACCTATCCGACCTTGTGGGAGTTTCCGGCGCGGCAGGTGCTGATCCTGCGGCCCGATGCGGCGATCCTTGCGGTGGCTGCGCCCTGACGGCGTCGCCCGCAGCGGGTCAGACGCTGCGGCGGAAGGCGGAGATCCAGAGGAGGGCGAGCAGGGTCGACAGCACCACGTTCCAGCCCGCCATGGAGAGGCCGAACATCTGCCACGCGATCTCGTCGCAGCGGACGACCGCGCCCACATCGACATCGGGGTTCAAGAGATCGGCGGTGGAGAGGCCCGAGATGGAGCCTGCGCTGCAGGAGGCGAGGCCCTGCCACCAGCCCTGTTCCACCCCCACATGGAACGCACCGATCCCCGCCGCCGTCAGCGCCGCCAGCGCGCCGAGGATCGGCAGCGCGCGCCCCGGCAACCCGCGCCGCAGCACAAGCGCCAGCACGCCGATCACGATGGCCGCCGCATGGGGCCAGCGCTGCCAGAGGCAAAGCTGGCAGGGGGCGAGGCCTGCCAAGTACTGAAAGCCGAAGGCGGCGGCCAGCACGGCGGCGGAACCGCCCGCGGCGAGAAGGATGGTGAAGGCGCGGGTGTCGGTGATCATGCGCCCCTATGAACAGGAGCGCGGGACGAAAGGCAAGCCTTGCGCCCCCTCTGCCCCGAATGCGGCTTTGCCGCAGGGGGCGGGGCATGGTTAACTTTGCCTGCGCGGATCGGCTGCGCCGGGGCGGAGTGGGACAGCATGGAATGGCGCGGACGCCGGGGCAGCCGGAACATCGAAGACCGCCGCCGCAGCAGTGGGGGCAGGCGCGGCGTCGGCATCGGCGGGGCGGGACTGCTGATCGTGCTGCTTTTGGGCTGGGCGCTTGGCGTGGATGTGACGCCGCTTTTGCAGCAGGGGCAGGGTCCGGCCGAGATCGGCGGCGCGGAACTGACGGCCGAGGATGTGGCGATGGGCGACTTCGTCTCGGTCACCCTTGCCGATACGGAAGAGGTCTGGTCCGCGCTGTTTGCCGAACAGCTGGGGCAGGAGTATCGCCCCCCGACGCTGGTCCTGTTCAAGGGGGCGACATCCTCGCCCTGTGGCGGGGCCTCGGGTGCGACGGGGCCCTTTTACTGCCCGGTGGATCGCAAGGTCTATCTCGACACCGCCTTTTTCACGGTGCTGGACGAAAGGCTGGGCGCTGGGGGCGATTTTGCGGCCGCCTATGTGGTGGCGCATGAGGTGGGCCATCACGTGCAGAACGAACTGGGCATTCTGGATCAGACGATGCGCCTGCGCGCGCAGATGGACGAGGTGCAGTCGAACGAAGTGTCGGTCCGGGTGGAGTTGATGGCCGATTGTCTGGCGGGCGTCTGGGCGCATGCGGCGGCGGCCCGCTTTGGATCGGTGGAGCGCGGCGATGTGGAAGAGGCGATGAACGCCGCCGCCCGGATCGGTGACGACACGCTGCAGCGCGAGGCGGGACGGCGGCCCATGCCCGACAGTTTCACCCATGGCACGAGCGACCAGCGCATGCGGTGGTTCATCATCGGGCAGGCCTCTGGTCTGATCCAGAGTTGCGAGACCTTTCGCGCCCCGCGCCTGTGACCTGCGCGCATGGCGTTGACGCAGGCGAGGCAAGCGGCTAGACCCCGGATCAGGTGGCCCGAGTGGCGGAATGGTAGACGCAGCGGATTCAAAATCCGTCGCCGCAAGGCATGTCGGTTCGAGTCCGACCTTGGGCACCAAATCAAAAAAAGTATATATTATAACGGTTTGCGGTTTTTTCCTGCCGTGACGGATCGCCGTGAAACGGATCTGTCATCAGCCCCGTAAGCCAGATCGGCCTCTGGCAGCCCGCCCCCAAATGAATCATGGACCACAGGCGACGCGCGATCCGCTTCGAGAGCGTGACGGAATGCGGCGGCATTTTCTGGGGTCGGGCCTACACGCAGGGTGTCATGTGCAAGGCTGCACTCACCCCCTTGAAGGGTGACGGCCTGGCTGCAGGATACAGTCTGGCGACATCGCCAGAACATCACGGTCGCCACGAGGCCGCCAATCAGTCATCGCGGAAATGGGAAGACGGGTTCGACAGGCGATGCCTGCCTGGGCTGATTGGGAACAGTCCGTCCGTCGAAGCCGAAGCCAATGTCCACGCCGCCTTGGGCGCAGACTCCAATCCTGCGTCACTCGCGATAATCACCCTCCGGCAAACCGACCGCGGTTCAGATGAGGTCTGCCGCCGAGGTCTCATTGAGAGAGGGAGAGACCGTCGCGACGGCGGTTTTTGCGCGCGATGCTTCATCCTGTAGGGTTCCATCTACCGGCTGTCACGATGGACAGCCTCTACGACCCCTGACTCATCCAAAGGTCGTGGAATTGTTGCCAGATGCGCAACAATGGCGTCCGGAGAAGGGCATTGTTGCCGATTCACGGTAGGCCAACCTAAGCTTTCAACCGCTGGTTCGGAACCAGTATCGCCCTGTGGTTGTAAACATGCGTCGAGGCATGACGTTCTCCGACACATGGTTCTGTTCATCAGAAGACGGGGACTGCGAGACATGCGCTTCAAATGGAAAGTTGTCCTGGCCTTGCTCTGTGCCGGGCTTATTCCCACGCTGGTACTTTTGAAGCTGGAGCTGGAGCGTTTCGCGACCTTCTCGCATGAGGGTGCGATGAATGAGATCCAGACGTCCATGCAGCTGAAGGGACAGGCGGTGCAGGACTATGTGGATGACATCGTCAACCTCGCTCAGTCCATTTCCGATCTGCCGCAAACATCGATGGCACTTCACGACATGGATATTGCGGCGGATGCGCTTGGCATGGAGACGTCCATCGTGCCGGACATGGCCGCCCTGTCTGCACGCTATGCGGAGCAGGAGAAGCGGACCGTTGGCGTTCCCGCCGGTGCTGCGGATCGCTGGGTCAAGGGTCTCGATCCGATGGCGATACGGCTGCAGCATCTGTATGTGTCGGGCAATCCGAAGGAAATTGGACAAAAGCTGGAGCTTGATGACGCCGGGGACGGCAGTGCCTATTCAAAGATCCATGCCGAGTTGCATCCGGTCTTTCGTGATCTGCTTCGGCGCTATGGGTTCTACGACCTGTTTCTGATCGAGCCGCATCAAGGGCGCATCATCTATTCGGTCTTCAAGGAAGTGGACTATGGCACGTCCTTGAAGGATGGGCCCTTTGCCGAAACGACCTTCGGTCGAACTGTGCGCGACATGATCGAGGCAAATGGCGCAACGCCCTATATGTTCGCAGATTTCGAAGCCTATGAGCCGTCATACAACGATGAGGCCTTCTTTCTGTCCGTTCCCGTCATGCGGGACGGGCAGCTTTTGGGCGTTCTTGCGATACAGCTTCCCATCGATTTCTCGACCAGCCTTCTGAAGGCAGGAGAGTTTGAGCGCCAGACCCTTGAGACGGTGCTGATCGGACCGGATGACCGTCTGCGATCCATCCCCAGACTGTCTGAGGGGTGGGATAGGGACGTGCCCGTGTCCGACCCTGCCATCACTTTGGCGCAGCAAGGCCAGTCGGGTGTGACCGAAATGCGCTCGCCACGCGGAGAACCGGTCTTTGCTGCCTATCGCCCTCTGGCGGTTCCCGGCCTGAACTGGGTGATCCTGTCGCAAGTCGCCGTGGACGAAGTGCTGGCCGCTTCACAGGAAGTGGAGGCGCAGGCCCTGTGGATTGGCGGCATGGTGCTGGCGGGAACGGCCCTCGCCGGGCTCGTTCTGTCGTTCTGGCTGTTGCGCCCGATCCGGCGGCTTGGAACGGATTTTCAAGATCGAACGTCAGGAGTCATTGAAAGCCTTCGGTCGGCGGCGCTGCAAGCCCGAGGTGCGGCAGAGACGATGGCCGCGACTGTGGAGCAAACGAGCCGACAGACGGCCTTCGTGAAGGAGGGATCAGAACAGACGGCGGGAGATGTGGTGAGCGTTGCCGCGGCGGTCGAGCAGTTGTCGAGTTCGATCAGCGAGGTTGTCTCGGGCATCCAGCAGACAAACTCGCTGGCCGGGGGGGCGTCAGAGCGTGCCGAGAAAGCGGCCATGCATCTGGCAGAATTGGAGAAGGTCGCCGGACGCATCACGGGGATCATGACCCTGATCAGTGACGTTGCACACCGAACGAACCTTTTGGCGCTGAACGCGGCGGTGGAAGCAAGCCATGCCGGAACGGCGGGACGCGGCTTTGCGGTTGTGGCAAGCGAGATACGCAAGCTCGCTGCGCGAACCACCGAGTCTGTCGAAGAGATTTCCGGTGAGGTGCGGTCGGTCATGTCAGCCGTGAATTGGGCCACCGAGACGACGCGTTCGATCGCATCCTCCATTGCGCAAGTGAACGATCAATCCCGTGGGATGGCGACCGCTGCCACGCAGCAGGGCGACGTGACCCATGACATCGCAGAGCGCATGTCCAGAACGGCGGGCCGGGTGAGCCGCTCGACCGAAAGTCTGGAAGAGGTGCTGAGCGCAACGCAGAACGCCAATCGTGCGGCGGGAGATGTGCTGGGGGGGGGTGGAGTTGGTCCAGCGGGCGGCGGACACGATGGACGCCGCTCTCTCCGAGTTTGCGTCGCGGGTGCGAACAATCTGAACACGTAGGATGTGCGCCCCCAAAAGTTGCCTTCGGCGGTGGGGACCGATCTGCTCGCCACGCATCTGCTGCAAGATCGCAGAGACGCGGCAGGGGTGGACCTAGCAATCCCATCTGGGCGCTGGCACAGCGCGCAGGGCGCTTGCCGCGACGAGCGGCGGTCAGCAAGGGTGGGCTACCCCTCCAACACTCCGCGCAACAGAAGCGTGCGCCGCACCTTGCGGATGTCGATCCGAGTGTTGGCTGCGCGCGCGGTCTGACCCCTTGGCTTGAAGGGGCGACTGCTGTCTGGAATGAAGCGGCGGCCAGAGATGACTTTCTTGAGCGCCGTCTTGATGACGGCAAGTCCGCTTGTCTTGAAGACTACACCGCTGACGCCTGCGCTGAACAGCTCGATCGCCGAGGCTTGACTGTCGCCGGTGAAGACGAGGATGGGGCAGCCCGCAGCCTTCTGCTTGATCGCCCTGACGGAGTCGAAGCCGACCATTCCCGGCATGTGGAGATCAAGAATGATCGACGTGTAGGACGTGTCTTGGTCCAGCGCTTGCGACAATTCCGCGAGGTCCCGGACGCTGACACAGGTGAAGCGCCCCTTGGCCTCTAGCATGGAGGTGAGCGCGAAGGCGATCAGTTCGTCATCCTCGGCGATGAGTATCCGTTCCGTCTGTGTCGCGGCCTTCGGCCTTTCCTGCGCCGCAACAGCGAGCAGGCGGTCGATGGACCCAAGCTGCCCCATGCTGTCATCACGTTCCGCCACGGATGCAGCCGGGCTTGCGGGATCTGTCGTGGGCTTCAAGGGCGCTCCCCTCCCGGAACATTAGTGTTCACCCGGCAAGCGCGGGTGAGACCTTGGCGTTTTTCGACACCGCATAACGTGCGAATGGCTATCACTACCACACCATTTGAAGAATTGAATTGCATCGCTCTCCAGTCCAATAAAATCATCAGACCTAGGTCGAAGAAATTTAAAATATGGACCGACGGGAGGCGAATTAAAACATCCCGCAAGGAATAATGGACATACCATACAATAAATGAGACATACCAATAATTTCAAAATATCCTTTAGTATAAGATTGGGGTGAATCGCGAAAAGGCGAAGGCGTCGCCTGCTGGGCGCAGGCTGAAGAAATTCCAAAATCCGCATGGTTTTGCGATGAAGGGGCAGAGACCGCATGGGATCGAGCGCGGGTCCAACCCGGAGGGCGGGAGGGAGAAAAACTAGGAAATAGTGAACTTTATCAGGGTATTGAAGGCATGTTGGGGTGGCGTGGTCAAGGCGCAGGTCCGTGCCGGGGCACCAGACCAGCAGGGACAGCAGCCGCCGCCGCCCGCCAGAGTTGCTTTCATCCGATTCGCCCTGCCGTTAAAGAAGCGGTCCTGCCCGCCCAAATACCCAAGCGGCCGGTAGGAATGGGAAAGCCAGCCCGAACCGTGCTGACCTTATTTTAAAGGAGCCCGGTTCATTAATCAGACCTAGGTCTAATTCGAACATAGACCTTTCTCGAAAAGACGGCAGGACCATGGGCGTTAGTCCGGACGCCGAGATCATGCGAAAGCTGTGCCATGAGGAAACGCCGGGCGTTATTCGGCCCGCCAACAGCACAGGACGCTTTTCATGGTTACCGTCAACACGAATGACCTGCAGTTCATCCTGCAACAGATCAAGATCGCCGAGGCTGATGCCCGCGGTGAGCCGATTCTCGGGACGCTCGTTCCCACGAGCGAGCTGCCTTGGGGCCTGCGTCATGTGGATGGCAGCAACAACAACCTCGAGCCGGGCAAGGGCAGCTATGGGGCCGCCGGTCAGGAGTTCCCGCGTGCCACGACGGCGAGCTGGGTCAACGAGGGCGATGACGCGATGCGCTTCGGTCCGCCGATCCTGGGCACCGACGGCCTGCCGGTCGATTTCGGATTCCCGGGGGTTCCGGCTGGATATCTTCCGCTGGGGAACGGCCGTGGTCCGGGTGGGAGCGATCTTCCCGCGACCTACCTGAACAACAACGACTATGCCGCGCAGATGGCCAATAACCCGGCCTTCGGCGCGCGCTCTGTCCAGCCCGGCGACGTGGTGGATGCCGATCCGCGGATCATCTCGAACCTTATCGTCGATCAGACGATGAACAACCCCGCCGTGCTGATCACCGCCTTCCAGGTGGCCGGTCATCCCGATCCGTACACGGCTGCCGGTCTGATCCAGAACCTGTATTCGAGCTATAAGGCAGAGGTGGCCGCCAATAACGTGGTCGAGGCTGATGTCCTGAAGACCGCAATCCTGACAGAGCTTGATCAGGCGGGCCTGCCCTATGAGGCGAGCCTGAACGGCGATCTGGCAAAGCTGACGATCGCGGTTCCGAACGTCGCGCCGGACGAGGGCCTGTCAGCGCCTTACAACTCTTGGATGACCTTCTTCGGCCAGTTCTTCAGCCACGGCCTCGATCTGGTTCAAAAGGGCGGCAACGGGTCCGTCTACATCCCGCTGCAGCCGGATGATCCGCTGTACAACCCGGCATCGCCGAACACGAATTTCATGGTCATCACCCGGGCGACGCAGAACGCGAACGGCGAGACGACCAACCTCGTCACCCCCTTCGTGGATCAGAACCAGACCTACACGTCGCATCCGTCGCATCAGGTGTTCCTGCGGGAATACGCCCTTGTCGATGGCAAGCCCGTGCCGACCGGCCGGCTTCTGAACGGCAACGAGCTTTCCGGCGGCGGGATGGCGACCTGGGCCGATGTGAAGGACCAGGCGCGGTTGATGCTCGGCATCGAATTGAACGACATGAACGTTCATTCCGTGCCGCTGCTGGCCACCGACCCCTATGGCAACTTCATTCCGGGCGAGAACGGCCTGCCGCAGATCATCAAGATGGTGAATGGCGTGCAGACGAAGATCGAGGGCAATCTTGCCCTTCCCGTCGACACGATCGGCGCGGTTTCCGCTGGTGTGGCCTTCCTTGATGACATCGCCCACAGCGCAAACCCCGGCTTTGTGGACCCGGACCGCGGTGGTCCGCTGGGTCTGGTCGCGAAGACGCCGGATGCAGATGATGTTCCCAACTCTGTGTTGACGCCGAATGGAGCGGGCGTCGTCACCACCTATGACAACGAACTCCTCGATGCGCATTACATCGCCGGGGATGGCCGTGCGAACGAGAACATCGGTCTGACCACCGTGCACCACGTTTTCCATTCGGAGCACAACCGTCAGGTCGAGTTGATGAAGAGCATTCTCATCAACGATGCCAAGGCGATCCTGCTGGAAACCGGTGACGTCGTGGCCGCGACGGCCTTCCTGAACGAGTGGCTGGCGACGCCGTTCGACACGGCGGCGGATCTGGCGGCTGCCACGATCGAGTCACTGGCGTGGAACGGGGCCCGCATGTTCCAGTCGGCCAAGTTCGTGACCGAGATGCAGTACCAGCATCTGGTCTTCGAAGAATTTGCCCGTAAGGTGCAGCCCTTCGTGAACGTCTTCGTGCAATATGACGGCGTGCTGGACCCGGCCATCGTCAGCGAATTCGCGCACACCGTCTATCGTTTTGGCCATTCCATGCTGAACGAGACGGTTGATCGCTATGACGCGAACTTCAATGCCGAACATATCGACCTGATCTCTGCCTTCCTGAATCCGGTTGAATTCGCCAACAGCGGTGTGGATGCGGATGCCGCCGCCGGTGCCATCGTGCGCGGGATGACCCGCCAGCGCGGCAACGAGATCGATGAATTCGTGACCGAGGCGCTGCGCAACAATCTGGTCGGCCTGCCTCTCGACCTTGCGGCAATCAACATCGCCCGTGGTCGCGAAACCGGCATCCCGTCGCTGAACGAGGCGCGCGCCCAGTTCTTTGCGGGATCGGCGGACAGCCAGATCAAGCCCTATACGAGCTGGTTCGACTTCGCGATGAACCTGAAGCATCCGGTGTCGATCATCAACTTCATCGCATCCTACGGGACGCACCAGAGCATCGTCGACGCGCAGACGGTGGAGGCAAAGCGCGACGCCGCCTGCAAGCTGGTCTTCGCAGACCCCACCTCGCCGTCTGACCGGCTCGATTTCCTGCACGGAACCGGGGAATTTGCCGGGGGCGACCTTGGCGGTCTGAACAATGTCGACTTCTGGGTCGGCGGTCTGGCCGAAAAGAAGATGGTCTTCGGCGGCATGCTGGGATCGACGTTCAACTTCGTGTTCGAAGTCCAGCTGGAGGCACTGCAGGACGCGGATCGGTTCTACTACTTGACGCGCCTTGCGAACCTGAACCTGACCGCGCAGATGGAGAACAACAAGTTCTCTGATATCATCCACCGGAACACCGACGCGACCCATCTTCCGGGTGACGTCTTCTCGACCCCCGATTTCTTCATCGAGGCCGATCAGTCCAAGCAGTTCAACGCGGGCCTTGGCGGGCTTGACCCGACTGAGGGCGGTGACCTGATCCTGTCGGCCATGATGCCGAAGGTCATCCGGGTGGATGCGAACGGTGACGGCATCAGCGAGTCCGTGCGCTTTGTCGGTGCCGAGCATGTCGTCATGGGCGGCACGAACGGCAATGACATCCTGATCGGCGGCAAGGGCGACGACACCTTCTGGGGTGACGCTGGCAATGACCGGATGGAAGGCGGCGAAGGCAACGACTTCTTCTTCGGCGGCGACGGCGACGACATCATCACGGACGAGTTCGGCGATGACGAAGTCCGCTCTGGCGCGGGTGACGACGTGGTCACGGCAGGCCAGGGCATCAACCTGATCATCACCGATACCGGCAGCGACTTCGTCGTGGGCGGTGCGGACACCGATGACCTTCTGCTGGGTCAGGACAATGACTTTGGCCGTGGCAGCGTCGGCGGCGGCATGATCATGGGCGGCGAAGGCAATGACTGGCTGGAGTCTGGCGGGTCCAACAACCTGATCCTGGGCGACAACGGCGACCTCGTGCAGGGGCTGCCCATCAAGCGCAGCGTCGACAGCCCAATCATCGGTCACGACGTTCTTGTCGGCGGACCCGGCAACGACGACTTCGACGCCGAAACCGGCGACGACATCATGATCAGCGGCGCAGGCACGAACAAGTTCTTCGGTCAGCTCGGTTTCGACTGGGCGAGCCATGCGAACACCCCGGAAGGGGTGACGGCCGACATGCTGAACCGTTTGTTCGCCCCGCCTGCGGTGGCGGCTTCTCCGGCAACGGTGCTGGATCGCTATTCGCAGACGGAGGCTCTGTCCGGGTCGGCCCATGCCGACGTCCTGAATGGCGACGAACAGGCCGATCTGACGGTCGATCACGCCCTGCTTGACCGGAACGTGTCGCTGATCAACGGGATGGATGCTTTCCTTGCCGGTGTGGACGAGGCGGGCGAGATTCGCTTCAGCTCTGGCAACATGATCCTTGGCGGTGGCGGCAGCGACGTCATCAACGGCCGGGGCGGCAACGACCTGATCGATGGTGACCACTTCATCAACGCCAAGATCCGGGTCACGCCGGAGAATGGGGCTACGCCCTACCTTGTCTCGGGGATGTCCGAGATTCAGGCGAAACTTTTCACAGGAGAGATCAAGCCGCGCGAACTGAGCATCTGGCGCGAAGTGGCGGATGGATCTGCGGCGGCGGATGTCGACGTCGCCGAATACTCTGGCAAGCTGGCTGACTACACGATCGAGGGTTTCGACAGCTTGACCGGTGTTGCCACCGACCTTGACGGAGACGGTTGGATTTCGATCACCGACACGCGTGCCGCTGCCACCGATGGCGTGGACCTGGTCAAGAATGTGGAACGCGCTCTGTTTGCCGATGGCACGGTGAAGATCGCGCTGCACGACAACCGGATCGCCGACGGGCGGGTCGCGCTGACTGCAGACGGTCAGGCCAGCGTCGACGGCCAGCCGGTGGGTGTGGCCGGGCAGGTCCTGCGGGCTTCGATGGCGACGGTGACGGATCGGGACAACCGGTCGGCCGATAACCTGACAGGCACGATCGGCAATGGCGTCGAATACCGCTGGCAGGTCGAGACGGCCGCCGGAAGCGGCGAGTTCGTCGACATCCTGCGCATCGTCGCAGATAACTTCACGCCGGTGACCGGGCAAAGCTACACGGTTTCTGCTGCGGAAGCCGGGCTGGCGATCCGTGCCGTGGCACGCTTCGTCGATGCGAAGGGGGCCATCGAGACGGTCTATTCCAACGCCAATGAAGGCGGCAACCCGCCGGAGCCTTTCCCGGCCACGGGTGCGCCTGTCATCAGCGACACGACGCCGACGGAAAATCAGGTCCTGACATCGGATACGGCGACGATTGCCGATGAAAACGGACTGGGGGCCTTCTCCTACCAGTGGCAGTCCTCAACGAATGGCGTGGACTGGGCGAATATCCCGGGTGCCAATGCGGCCACCTATCAGCCCGGTCAGGCGCTGGTCGGTGCGTCCCTGCGGCTTGAGGTAAGCTTCGTCGACGGTCTGGGCTTCACTGAGGTGCTGTATTCGACGCCCACCGCCCCGGTGGTGGACTCCAACGTCGCGCCGACCGGTGCGCCCGTCATCAGCGACACCACGCCGACGGAAAACCAGGTCCTGACCGCGAACGTGACCTCGATCGCTGACGCGAATGGGTTGGGGGCCTTCTCCTACCAGTGGCAGTCCTCAACGAATGGCGTGGACTGGGCGAATATCCCGGGTGCCAACGCGGCAAGCTATCAGCCCGGTCAGGCGCTGGTCGGTGCGTCTCTGCGGCTGCAAGTGAGCTTCACCGACGGCGAAGGTACTCTGGAGACCGTTCTTTCGGTACCCACCGCCGCCGTGGTGGACTCCAACGTTCGGCCCACCGGTGCGCTGACCATCAGCGACACCACCCCGCAGTCGGGCCAGACGCTGTTTGCCAATACGCTTGCCATTCAGGATGCGAACGGGTTCAACCCGCTGACCACGCCGCAGACCTTCCAGTGGCAATCCTCTTCGGATGGCGTGACCTGGACGGACATCGCCGGTGCGACCGGCGTGAGCTTCCTGGCGGGTGCGGCACAAGTTGGGCTGCAACTGCGCGCCAGCGTCACCTTCACCGATGGCGAGGCAACGGTGGAAACCGTGACCTCCGCAGCGACACGTGCCGTCGGCAACACGATCAACGGTACGAATGCCGCCAATACCCTGAATGGCACGGCTGGAGATGACGTCATCACGGGTCGCGACGGAAATGATACGATCTCGGCCGGCGCCGGCGACGACGTCATCGTGTGGAATACGGATCTGCCCGCGTTTGGATCCCCCGACGGGAACGATGTTGTCGATGGCGGCACAGAAGGCACGCTCGGAGACACGTTCCAAGTTAACGGCAACCTTTTGGCCGAACGGTTCCGGGTCTACACAGCCGAAGCATGGTCGGCGTCCCAACCTGGCCGGACGTCGGTCGCCGGCACTGAGATCGTGATCACTCGGGCGGCCGCCAACCTCATTGGGGGGGGCTTCGGTACCGAAACCGTTATTGGCCAACTGCGCGAAATCGAAGAAATCGTCATCAACAGCGTGGACCAAGTGTCGGCAAACAACGGAAACGGTACCGTCGACGGTGGGACAATCGGTGGTGACACCGTGCAGATCTTCGGTAACTTCACCAACACCAGCCTGAATTATTCAACCATCACAATCAATGGAAACTCGGGCAACGATACGGTTGATATCTCCAATCTGGACTCCGCCCACCGCATCGTGTTCCGCTCGGCGGGCGGCAATGACACGGTGGTCGGCACGCTCCGCGCTGAGGACGTGATCGAGGTTCCGGCTGGTGCCGACCCGGCAAGCTATTCGCCGTCGGCGAATCCTGACGGCACGGTGACCATGTCGAACGGCAGCCATTCGGTGACCTTCACCGGCACGATCGATGCCCTGCCGACGCTGTCTCCGGAAGGGTCCTTCCCTCACGACGGGGACGCTGCGGGTGGCGGCACGGGTGGCGGTGTCACTCCTGCGCTTCTGACGGCGCGCGATGCGGCGGGTTTG
>JACVZW010000059.1:0-50240 GCA_014654775.1 Paracoccaceae bacterium
ATGCCGATGATCTGGTCTTCGGTGAACCTGCTGCGCTTCATCTCTGGTCCTCTCGATTGGGCCAGAGTCTACCTCAAACTGGATTAGGCGCAGGGGGCAACGTCAGATCCTGTCTGCCAGTCGTCCGGATTCCGCGTCTGGCATGTCTTCATCGAGCTTGGTTGTCAGGAGGACAGCTATGAGCACAAGCAAAGGGATCGCCCCGAGCGATAGCGTGGAATAGCCAAACGCTCCGCAGAAGATCGCTACAAGGAGGATGTGCAGCAGTAGCGCGTGGTTCAGGCGGAGCAGGAGCGCGCTGAACAAGATCATGATCGACACGACCAAAAGGGTAACGAGGGGAAGTCCTGCCGCGTCGAGCGCAGGGTAGACGACCCGCCCCATGCCGTGTTCCAGCATTCTCAAGATGCCATCAGATCCTCCACCATAGAAGGCGGCATTCTTGTTCACACTGGCGACGAGATGGCGAAACAGAAGGCCGCCAAGCACGATGCAGGACAGGACTATCAGGACTGAAGACCGTGTGAGCGTAGCGCGGCGGATGCACCGGAACGCTTCGAAGTAGACTGCGATCACAAGCGACAGGACGGCGGAAATCAGCGTTCCGCTGCTGACCGAACAGAATGCAAGGCCCAGCATCATGCCGATGAGGGACGAGATGCCGATCTGTCGGTTGTAGTGATGTCGAACGATCACCAGCAGAAGGATTGAATAGCCAAGAAAGGCGAAGCCGATCCGTCCATTCATCAGGAAGAAGAGTATCGTCAACGCGACTGCACAGCCAAAGAGCACCATGTCCCCGTTGCGTCGTTCCTTCACGATGGTGGACGAGATGGCTCCTATATTTCTGATCGTGAAGTAGCAGTTTATAAGCGAGATGAGCGAGAACAGCCTGTCGTGATGGAGGCCGAGATACTCTGACGCCATGAGGATCGGATACATCAGCGCATAGCGAATACCGTGCGGATGGATCCGGCTGAGTTCGAAGAGAGGATCTGCCTCCATGTCCCAGAGATACGTGATCTGAGGCCATACCTCAAAAGACTTCACGCCTGTCAGCACGGCCAAAACCAGTGGCGACATCGCAATGATGACAAGTAAACTGCTTCTCTTCATGCGGATCGACCTAACGTCCATAGCGTTAGGGCCCTAGCCATCGCAGTACATGGTCCGAGGTTGATGCGAGCTGCATCATGGGGCGGTGTCCAGGCCGTTTCTCTTGTGCGTCTGCTGGCCATTGGAAATGGCCGCCTGTACGACCCCGTGGGAGCTTTCGTTCGGGCAGATTGACGGCGTGGTGGAAGGTATTGGCTTCAGGTTTGTACGACATGCCACCCCCTCTTCAGACCGTTCATTATGGCAGTTGCGATGCTGTCGGTCGCACTTTCCTTTGTGGATTCGGAGCCACAACCAGACTTGGGTCTGAGGTGGAGCAGTATTTCAGAAATGGCGGCCTGGAGTTCTGTCGGGTCTGGAACGGGAGTTGCCATTCCGTAATCCCCGTAAGGCGCGTCTTTCGTGAAGACCGAGCCTTCCACGCTGATGACCGGAACGCCTGCGAGGTAGGCTTGCAGGCCGACTGTGGAACATGTCACGACGACCAGATCGACTGCGTGAATGACGGCGTTCACGTCATCCGATCTCGAACTTGCGTGAACGCGATCGCTGATGATGACGGCTTGATCCTCGCTGGGGTGGCGGCGGATCACCAGATCTATGCGCGGATCTTTGGCGACGATCTCGCGCAGCGCGTCTTCTACCATCCGGGGGAGCGCAGGGTTCGCCGGTTCTCCGGTGAATGGGTGCAGTTCCGGTTCTGGCGTGCTGGCTGAGAGGATGACGACGCGGTTCGAATGGCCCCAGCCTTGATCAGCGCGTAGCTTGCGACCGGCGGTAATGACCTTGGGGTTGTTGAGGGAGTCGAATGCAGGGTTGCCCGTCACCGTCACTTGATCGGCGCGGCGTCCCATCTGGATCATCCGTTGTCGCACACTTTCATCCAGAACAAAGAGGTGGCAGCCGAAATCCTTGCGCGACAGCCACTTGATCTCTTGCAGGGCGAACATGTCGACCATGGCGACGGCGTCAATGCCGAGTTCCGATGCAGCTTCGATGACGGCCTTCTCGCTGCGGGGAGAGTTCGTCCCAACTACAAGCGCGGGCTTCACATCGGACAAGAGCGAACGCATCGTGTTCAGCGGTTGGAAGTTCTGGCGCCCGCCCTTTATCCAGAGGTCGGCTGCGGTTTCGACGCCAAATGTCTGTTCCAGATCACGGTAGTTCACGCCAAGATAGGCTTCCGTCTCGATGGCAGGCAGTATCCCGGATAGGGAGAGATCTGCCGCCAAACGCTTCCCGCAGTCACGTGTGGCTGGATCCTGGAACTGCGGCAGGTCTGCGTAAGTGAAGAATGGAAGACCCGACTCCCTGACCAGATGAATAGCGGTCGTCAGCGCGAAGATGCAGACCCGGGCGCCCAGCTTCTGAAGCCGCTGAGCAACTGGAAGCACCATCTGAACATGACCGCCCCCGTAGGTGACGAAGAGTACATCAAGCGATCCGGGGAGCGGATAGCCGCGTGTCATTGCGCCAGAAAACCTGACAGGAAGGCAAGTCCGGCGTCTGCAGAACGCTCGGGGTGGAATTGCACGCCCGTGATGTTGTCGCGTTGGATGGCCGCTGTGATGCCGCCGACCCCGGCATGGGCGACGGCGGCCACATCCTGCGGGTTGGACATCATAGCGGCATAGCTGTGGACGAAGTAGAAATCCGAGCCATCGGCAACCCCCGAGAAGGCCGTGCCCTGCCAGCGCGAGGGCGTGGTCTGGTGGATGGAGTTCCAGCCGATCAGCGGCACCCGCAGCGGCCTACCATCGGCCTCGTTCAGATCGATCCTTTCGACCGTGCCACCGAACAGCCCGAGACCGCGATGCGTGCCGAATTCCAGACCCTGCTCCATCATCACCTGCATGCCGACGCAAATGCCCAGAAAGGGGCGGCCCGTTTCGATGAACGAGTGGATGGTTTCATCCAGATTCATGGCGCGCAGGGTATCGACGGCGCGGCCGAAGGCACCGACACCGGGTAGGATCACCCGATCTGCCGCCTTGATCGCCGCACGATCTGACGTCAGTCGGACGGAGACATCCAGATGCGCGAGGGCCTGAGTGACGGAAAAGACATTGCCGATACCGTAGTCGATAATGACACAGGATTTGGAGGTCATTCACGCATTCCTTCCGCACCGCTTACTGCAGCACCACTGTCCATGCGGCGCGCGGGCTGGCCGATATAAACGCCGGGCGAATCTATCGTTCCGGTCACCACTGCACCAGCCCCGATCGTCACGCCGGAGCAGATCCGCAGGCCCTGCAATACGGTGGCATTTGCTCCCACCCAGACATCGGCTCCGATCACGGCTTCGCCTGCGATTACCGCGCCCGGCCCGACATGGCTGTACGCGCCAATCCGGCAGCCATGTTCGACGATGGCACCGCTGTTGATGATGACGCCTTCCGCAATTTCGGCGTCAGCATTTACGATGGCACCGGCAAGTACGACGCTGCCGGGGCCAGGAGGGTGACCGAAGTAGCGGCCTGCTTCAGCCACGAAGCTGGTCAGCCCAAGCCCGAGGCTGACCGCCCCTTCCTGTAGGGCGCGGCGGCGGGCGGATGATCCGACCGTCACGATCAGGGGATGATCGCCGATTTCGGCAAGGCTGGAGAAGAGCACCGGGGTGCCATCCACGTCGGTCCCGACGGCAAGAGCTTCATCGGCAAAGACAGGCGCGCGCCCCGTGACGCGCGTGATCTGGGCCGCGATGCCACGCCCGTGGCCACCCGCGCCGAAGAGACATATAGGTCGGGATTCCGCTGCCAACATCGCCGGGTCCAAGCTGCGCTAGCCAAGTTTTCGGACGAAGCAGCCGGTTTCGGCCAAGGTAGAGCGCAAGTCGCCCATCCCGAGCTTTTTCCAGTGCAGCGCCTGTGCGATGGAGGCAGCCGAGGCATCGGTCTGCGTCACCAGTTCCTTTAGGTGTCCGGTCGTTCCGAGGCCGCCGCCGCAGACGACGGGGACGCGCACCTGACTGGCGACTAGTTTGACCAGTTCGATTTCGTACCCGCTTCCCAGACCGTCACGATCCACCGAGGTGATTATGATCTCGCCTGCGCCTCTTTCAGCCGCCTCCTTGGCCCACATGACGGCGTCGCGACCAGTGTGGTTGCGCCCATTATCCGTCATCGCCATCCAGCTTCCGGAATGCTTGACTGCCTCTATCGAGACGACAGTCGCTTGCGAGCCGAAGCGGTTGGCGATTTCAGTGATCAGATCGGGATTACGGGTCGCAGCGGTGTTGATCGCCACTTTGTCGGCCCCGCAGGCGAGCATGGCGCTGACATCGGCGACTGTGCGGATGCCGCCGCCTACCGTCATCGGAATGAAGACGGAAGAAGCGACTTTGCGGATGATCTCGTGCAGGCTGTTGCGTTCGTAGAGGCTGGCCACGACATCCATGAACAGGAGTTCATCCGCACCTGCAAGCGCGTAGTCGGCGGCGAATGCGGCGGGGTCGCCGACCTTGCGCCATCCTTCCATCTGCACGCCCTTGATCAGCCATTCCATCTTGACGTCGAGACGCGGGATCAACCGGAAGTTTCTTTGCATGGCGGCAATCACGTCAGAGGCGATCAACGCGTTGCCGCAGCAACCAGCCGTTCTCGTCATGCTGCCAAAGGTGCGGCGAGCGGAACTTATTCGTCAGTGCCTCGAAATACTCGCGGTTCATTTCGGGGTGTTCGAACATCCGATGGGCCTTGGGGAAGCTCTTCTCGTCGATGGTAAGGTAACGGAAAATCTCTTCTGCCCAGCGTTCGGGGAATTCGCCGTCGTAGCGGCGGATCAGGGCGACAGCCTCATCGCGGGTCAGGTCGCCCGAGCGCACCTCTTGACTGGCGTCATAGGTGGCGCGACCGATGCCGAACTTGATGTAGGTCGTGTAGTAATGGAAGTCGTCGATCTTGTCATCGATCGAGTTGTACTTGGAGTAGGTCCCCGCCGTGCGTTCCGGCGAGGCCTTGAAGCCGCCATTCTCGACGGCAAAGTAATAGGCCGCCTGTGGGTGCCATTTCAGGTAGTAGCCTAGGTAGTGAACCTCTGCCCCAAGTTCCTTGAGCGGGGCCACGTCCGACGGCAGGTAGGGGCTGAGATCAGCCTGCGACAGGCCGAAGTTCTCTTTCAGGCTGGCGACGCTTTCGCCGCCGAGGAACATGTTCTCATCGCCCGAGGCGGCGAAGTAGTCGTAGGATCGCTGGGCATCCGAGTTGTCGTTGATCGGGTTGCCGTACTCAGCTTCGTTCTCGCCATAGAAGACCAGCGGGATCTTGAACATGATCGCCATCTTCGGGGCAAAGCACTTCTGTCCGATGATGAAGGGCTGGAAGGGGTGGAAGATGTTCTCGACCGCCAGACGGGTCAACAGGCGCTTGGAGCGGCCCGAGGCGGTCATAAGGTAATTGTCCATCCCGGAATGGATCCATGCGTCGAAGTTCGACCGACCCCATTCGGTGTAGATGTTGGGTGCCCATGTGACGGTGAGCGGGTTCATCCCGTATTTGTACTTCAGAACCCAAGACTGGTAGAAACTGTCCTTGCCGCCCGATCCAGGGACGAGGCAGTCATAGGATCCGTTCCGGCTGCGGAAGCGGTCACAGAGCGCGACGAGCTTTGCCTCGCGTTCTTCCCAGTCGATTTCGGCGGCCTTGCGGGTCGCCGTGCGGCAGGCATCGCAGACCCCATGTTCATCGAAATGGATGGTCTTCTTTTCCGAAGCGGCTGTGTGCTGGAACTCGACTGCGGAATTCGGACGTTGGTTGGACACGCCGCAACTGGAGCAGAACGCAACCGTCGCCGGCAGACCGTACTTGCGCGGCGGATTGTTTGCACCCGGCGCAAACAATGACATGTCGAGGTTGCTGCTGATGTCCAGCGCGTTCTGTTTACGGGTCACAGTGGTCCTTTCTGTACTTTTGACGTCACCACATATTTCCCGGCGCATATAGCAGACAGTCGCAACCCAACGCCAGATGAACCGGCAAGTCCGGCTGATGCGGCATTCAGATCCGCGCTCTTTTGCCATGCCGCTTTGGAGGGCGATGCCAAAGCGGAGCGGAGGGCAGGGTTATGGGTCAGAAGAGGGCCGAAAATCCGCATCGCCTCAACAACGTGACCGCAGGTGCCGATGTCAGGACTTGCTTGCTTCCGGGCAGGAAAGACGGCGCAGGGTGATCAGTTCCGCAACATCTTGCGGTTGCTGCAAGACGTAGCTGAAGCGCTGGAAAAGGCTAACGCCGATCAGCGGCTCGCTGTTCATCTCGAAGAAGATGCACTTCCCCCGGATGGGAGTTTCCAACAACCCGGTGGACCATCCGGAGGCCGACATATCCCCGGCAGTAGCCGCTGGGTCCATGCCATGCTCTACTGCGGTTGCCAAAGTCGCGGCGACAATGTCGAAACGTCCTGTACCCGTTACGGCGATGGCCTGCCATTCATACCATCGCAAGGTCTCGCCAAAGGGTGCTGGGTACCGGTCATCGAATACGACAAGTCCTGCGTCCTCAGGGATGGATGAAGCAGCGGTCAGCAGTGCCTCATCGCGAAGCCAGCGCGCGTTCCATGTCAGGCTCTGGTCCACTACGGCAACGAGTTGCGCGATGAAGAAGACAAAGGGGAGGGCAATGGACAGTGACTGCGGAAAATGACGTGGGATCATCGCCGCAATCGCCATGCAGAATCCCGACACCATCATTCCAAGCGGCAAGGCGGAGAAGAGAAGGAAGCGCGCCTGCCAGCCAGAATTCAACGGGCCACGATGTGCGAGGACGTAGGGAATAATTGAAAAGGCGAAGGAAGCAGCGCCGAGAATAAGCAGAACGTTTAGCACCGGCCTACGTTTGTCACGACGCATGAGGGTGACCAGCGCGATTACGCCGACCAATATCCCCCAACCGAGAAACTCAAGCGGCTTGCGAATGTACAAAAGGAAATAAAAGACGTAGCTCTTGAGGGTCGAATCAACCAGGCGAGCGCCCTCGTATTCTCCGTTCAGTGGAAAAAGCACTGCAATCCCAAAAGCACCAAGCGCCGACAGGGCAGGTGTCCACCAGCTATGCCGGAGGGCGAGGCTTAGTGACTGTTGCCATCCAAGGCCGTCCGACAGGCCGCGAGCCAGCCAAATCGCCCCTAGAACCGGCGTCATGAACACGCTGACCTCTCCGACGAAACTGACGAGAACGAGGCCTGCACCGGCAAAGACACGTGCAGGTGACCGCTGTCCTCCAAGCCCCCCTTGCCCGGCAATGACCAGCAGAAGTCCCCCCCAGAACAAGGGTAAGCTCAGGGGAAAGGCGATCATGGAAAGGCTGATTAGCGTCAGATAGGCCGGATGGATGACGCCAAGAACTGCCGCAAGACCGGCGAAGAGCCGTGGCACCCGCAGGTGGACCGACAGGATGATGTAGACGAACATGCCTGCAAGCGCCGCAGCGCCGCAACCCGCGATATTCGCCGCCCGGCTTGAATTGTCGAACACGGAGAAGGCCAGCAGTACGACGCCCTGAAGCGTGCGGCCGTTGTCGCGGTAGGCATCGAGTACCGGGGCGCTGAGGCCCCTGTCCAGCGCCACCTCGTAGATCCAGCCGTCCCAGTAAACGCCCGGCAGCAGCCAGACTGGCGCTAGGCACGCGAAACATGTCATGAAGACAACAAGCGCTGACTTGTGATCACCTTTTCCGGGCGTCGTCTGGGCGAGTGGGTCCTTCTGAGACCAGCCCGCACTGACATCCCGTCCCGGCATCGATTCCACGATCTTCTTCCTCCTTGCCGTGGGGCAACGTCCCCTATGGCCCCCCGCGCGACGCGCCGCGCTTGCGTTTAGAGCCAAAATGGTGATTACACGATCCCGCAGAGGCGCAAAACGAGTAACATCATAATCATGACCCCAACCGGCCATTCGACACAGCGGGACATGCGCGGATCAGACGGGCTCTTTCGCTTGTTGGGACCACGGTCACGCCTGCGGCTGGCAACGGGCGCAGGGTTCTACATGATCGCTGCAAGTGGCTTGCTGCGCGGACTGGCGGCATCGCAAGATGATGTGGCGGGATTTGAAGCGGATATGGCGGCAAGGTTCGGCGTTGACCATGCGCTGGCCTTGCCCCTTGCCCGAACGGGGCTTTACCTTGCGATAAAGGCAATCATCCGGCCTGGACAGGCGGTGATTCTATCGCCCTACACGATCGCGGAAGTGATCAACATGGTCATCTGCGCGGGCGGCCGCCCGGTGTTCTGCGACACCCGGCGAGAAACCTGCAACATGGACCCCGAAGCGCTTCGTGATCTGTTGCTTCAGACCGAAGATGTGGGGGCGGTCCTGATGACGCATTTCTACGGTCTGGCAAGCGATATCGGCGCAGTTGCCGAACTGTGCGAGGCGCAAGGCGTTGCGCTGGTGGAAGACGCCGCTCAGGCGCTTGGAGCGGTGGTAGATGGCAGGCCGGTCGGGACCTTCGGCACGGCTGGTGTGTTTAGCTTTGGCTTGTTTAAATCTGTCAATGCCGTTTACGGCGGACTCGTGGTCACGAAGGATGCCGCAGTGGCAGCGCGTATGCGGCATATCTGGCAAGCGGAGTCGCTGCCCCCGTCGCCGCGCTGGCTGGCACGACGGCTGGCCTCTGCCGCGCAGACCGATATTGTGACGCGGGACCCGTTGTTTTCGTCGGTCTTCTTCCGCCTGTTCCGCTGGGCTGTCGTCAATGGCGTGAATTCGGTCACCAATCGGTTGAAGATCGATATCGCTCCGGTGCGGCGGTCTGAAATGCCGGCGGATTACCTGCATCGCATGAGCGATCTGCAGGTCAGGCTTGTGCGGCGCGGCCTCGTGAGCCTGCCCGCCGATCTTGTCGCGCGCCAGAAGAACGCCGCGCGTTACAGGGAGGGCCTGAGCGGCCTGTCTGGGCTGGTGATCCCTCCGGAGGTGGCCGCAGGATCGCATGTCTACTGGTACTTTGCCATCCAGCATGACGAGGCGCCACGCCTTGTCGAGCATGTCCTGCGTCAGGGGCAGGACATAACAATCTCGTATCATCGCAACTGCGCGGACCTCGACTGCTTTGCCGAGTACCGCAGTGAATGTCCCAATGCGCGGGCAACAGCGCGATCCCTGATCTATCTTCCCTGCTATCCGGGCTATGGTGCCGGACAGATCGACCGGACCATCGCGGCGATCCGGGGATTCTTTGCCGCATGAGGGTTGCGGTCATCGGGTCGGGGCTGGCTGGGCTTGCAGCGACTCAGGCACTGGTCCGGGCAGGACTGAAGCCGGTCGTGATCGACAGCGGCGAACGTCTGCCTGCTGAACGCGCAGCGGCGGTGGCGCGGATGCGCGGATGCGCGCCGACGGAGTGGGACCCGCGCGACCGTGCGCTCGTGTCACTCAATCCGAGCGTTTCGGCATCCGGAATCCCAAGCAAGCTTGCCTTCGGGTCCGACTACTTCTTCCGTCAGGCTGATCCTGTCCTGCCTTTCCGGGGATCGGGCGCTGTTTTCCCGACTTCCGCCGCCGGTGGAGTTAGTGTGGCATGGGGGGCCACCGTCCTTGCGCCGCCACGACCTGAGATTGTTGATTGGCCGATCGATGTGCAGGCATTTGAAGCCGCCGCAAGGCGGGTGCGCGGCTGGCTGCCGCTTGCGGCTGACATGGCGGATGGCCTCTCGCCCAAATTCCCGACCTTCGGGCCGACCCAGGACCTGCCGCCGATGTCTCCCTCAGTCGAGGCCGTCGCGGCGGCTTTGTCAGAGAAGGCCCGTGGGCGCGGGGTCGCCTTCGGGAGGGCGCGTCTCGCGCTGTTGCGGAAGGTGTGCCGGGAGTGTGGCTTCTGTCTGCATGGCTGCCCCTATGGCGCGATCTATTCCGCCGAGGATGCCTTTGATGAGTTCTACCGCGCAGGCAAGGCGGAGAAATGCCATGGTATCGGCGTCGAGGACCTGTCCGAGGAGGGTGAGGGAGTTCGGATCAAGGGCCGGTCGCTTGAAGATCGGTCGCCCCGCGAGTTCGTCTTCGACCGTGTCTTTCTTGCAGCCGGGGCTTTGAATTCGACCCATATCCTGATGCGCAGCCTGCCAGATGCCCCTCCGGAGGTACGGTTGCGGACGAGTCAGAAGTTCGTTCTTCCGCTTTTGTTGTGGCGTGCCACGCGGGATTCCGGGATGTCGCGCCCTACGCTTGCGGAATTGTTCATCGAATACGAAAGCCGCGCCGCGGGTGGCAGATGGGTGCATTGTCAGGTTTCGGGCCCGAATGACATGCTAGCGCAGCGGCTTGGCGCTGACAGGGGCGGAGCGCGGGGCATGATCGGGCGCGCGGTTCTGGCGCGCGCGGTCGTTCTCTGGGCGAGCCTGCATTCTGATCGGTCAGGCGGCCTAACGGCCCGTCTTGAACGCGCGGCTGACGGCAGAAGTACCATGGTGCTGACGGAAGAGAGAAACCCACTGACGGCCGCGACCTTGCGTGGTGTATCGGCCGAGATACGCGGTCATCTGCGCGGGGCAGGGCTGATCCTGCCGGTCGGCGGTGAAGTGGCCCGCATCGGAAGCGGCAATCACATCGGCAGCAGCTTTCCGATGATGCGGGTCCCGCATGGGCTGGTATCGAGTGACCCGCTTGGGCGTCCAGGGAGATTTCGCAGGGTTCATGTCGTCGACAGTTCTATCCTGCCTGACATTCCCGCCACCACCATCGCCTTCGCCTCGATGACCCTTGCAGATCACGTGGTTACGGCCGCCTTGGAGGCGATCGGCTGAAGACCCCCGCCGCAGCCCGCACAAGATCGGTGGATCTCGACCTAACGCTTGACCGAAAAGACCGTGCGACCGGCGAGCCAGTGTAAGGGGACCGAGATGGCGATGGTCACTGCCGGCGCGAAGGCAGGGGGCACCCCGAGAAACAGGGCCGCGCTGAGCACCGCGAAGAAAAAACCGGCATAGAGGATGTAGAGACCTGCTGCCTTAAGCGACCGAAGAAGCGTGATTTCAAGCCGGAACACGAAGGGGACGAGAGCCGCCCCTTGAATCGCGATCCCCACCAGCAGCGCCACGAAATAGGCGCCATGCGGACCTAGCCTGTCCAGCAGCAGCAGATACATCGCATAGGTGACGACTGTGGTCACGACGCCGAGCGACAGATATCGAGGCAGTTCTTGCACGGCGCCGCCCTTCTCAGGACCCAGTGCGCAGCCGCGCCATTCTGATGCTGATGGCCGTCTGGATCGAGACGGGCATGAGCCGCACGAAACACTTTCGCAGCTTGAACAGCGCGGGGGAAATGTCCTGTGGTGTCTGGCCTGCCGCAAGGAGGGTGTCTTGCCAATTGCGCGACAGCCGGGCTGCGCCTTTCGAATTCGCGAAAAGGAAGGTGTTGTATCGATACCAGTATCGGACGTCCCGGCAGTCGCGGAGCGCGGGGCGGATGCAATCGAACAGATCGAAACCACGCGATGCGAACTTTGCCTGCCAATAGGCATAAGGCTGTTCGTTGACATGCCTGTCCCCGCCCTGCCCGGGAGGGGCCGCCGAGAACAGCACAATATCGGAATGCGACACGAGTGCATCGACGATCATATCGGCCGCGCTGGCGGGCAGGTGTTCAGCCACCTCAAGCGATTGCGCAAGGTCAAAGCGCGCGTCCAGCCTCAGCATGCTGGTCAAGTCATGAGGCATGAATTCCGTCGGAGCAATCTCGAGCGTATTGTCCTCGGCATCCATCCCGTCGATGCCGAGGACACGGGGCACGCCCGCCTGCTTCCATGCCGACAGCCATGTCCCACCGGCGCATCCCACGTCGAGCACCGAAGTTACTTCGCAGTTCCGCATCAGAAGAGCGACGATCATCGAAGCCGAACCTGACGACCCGCGAGTGATCTCGTAGAAATCCTTGGCATAAGGCTGCATCAGGCTAGGCCCTCCCGCTGTGGGTGCTGCGAATAGTAAAGGCTGAGCCAGGTCCAGAGCAGCAGCCTGTGGTCATGCGTGCCGGCCCTGTGTTCGACCCAAGCGCGACGTATGCGATCCTCGTGCATGCCGGGGATGGAGACAATCGGCGGCGTTTGCGGAACGACCCGCAACCAGTCCGCCGTTGGGATTCCGAAGCCCTTCTTGCGCCTGTGCACGATATCCCGCGGCAGGACCTGTTCCATCGCCTTCTTTAGAAGGTATTTTGTCACGCCTCGACGGTACTTGAGCGAGGACGGCAGTCGTCTGGCAAAGTCGGCAAGATCGTTGTCGAGAAAAACGCTGCGCGTCTCAAGGCCGTGCCGCATGGAGGCGCGATCCGACTTCATCAGGATATCGTCCTGCAGGTAAAGCCGCGTGAAGAATGCCGAAAGGCGGGCCACCCTATCCTGATGCCGCCCGCTCTCCCAGACATCCAGCGCCTCGCGGTAGGTATCCTCAAGCGGGGCCGGATCGTCGAGCAATCCGTCCATCTCTATCGGATCGACCGGTGCCATCCAAACCGGCGCCCAGAATGGCTCTGGAACGCTCAGGCCCTGCAGGGTACGGCGCAGCTTGAAATCCAGGCTCATGTTTCTGCCCGACTTCGGCAGCAGTTCGACCCCTGCTCGCAGGAGATTATGCAACTGCCGGGGCACGAGCCGCGCATAGGCTGCCGCCGGACCAAGGGCCTTAAAGGGGTCGTAACCAGCGAAAAGCTCGTCGCCTCCGTCGCCCGTCAGGGCCACGGTCGCATGCTCGCGGACAAATGCGCTGAGCAACCCGGTCGGCAGAATCGAGGCATCGGAAAAGGGTTCGTCAAGACTGGACAGCGTCGGAACAATCTCGGCACGGGCATCATCAATCGACAAGGTCTGTATCCGATGCTCGATACCCAGATGATCGGCCACCCGTCTTGCAAAGGGCGTCTCGTCATAGCTTGGTTCACGGAAGCCTATGGTGAAGGCCGTGAGGTTGGCGCCGCCTCGACAGGCCGCAGCAACGACCGCACTGGAATCGAGGCCTCCGCTCAGGAAGGCGCCGACCGGGACATCACCGATACGCCGCCGCGCCACAGCCTGAAACACGAGTTCGCGGAGTTCCTCTGCAAGATCCTCTTCGGGTCTTGCCAACAGACCGGCGTCCGGCTGGAGATCGAACCGCCAATAGGGCCGCAGCTGGTACGACATAGAGCCGAGATCAAGCCGAACGCATTCACCGGCTGGAAGCTTGAAGACGCCGCGGTAGAGCGAGCGGGGCGCCGGAATATATCCGTAGGCAAAGAGTTTCCGGAGTGAGACAGGATCGATCTCTTTCTTCACCTCGGGATGGCACAGAATGGCCGAAGCTTCGCTTGCGAAGGCGAAGAGGCTCGGCGACGCATGGAAATAGAGTGGCTTCTCTCCAAAACGATCGCGGGCAAGGAACAAGATGTTCTCCTGCCGGTCATGGATCACGAAGGCGAACATGCCATTGAGGCGGACAAGCATGTCCTCGCCCCAATGCCGATAGCCGATCAGCAGGACCTCGGTATCGGAATGCGACGTGCGGAACCGGTGGCCCAATGCTTCGAGTTCCGACCGCAGCTCAGCATGGTTGTAGATCTCTCCGTTAAACACGATGCATAGGCGGCGATCCTCCGTCCACATCGGTTGCCCGCCATGTACGTGATCGATGATCGAAAGGCGGCGATGCGCGAAATGGACGCCGCTCGCCTCGTCCACCAATGTGCCATGACCGTCTGGGCCGCGATGGACAAGATCGAGAGACATCGCATCAAGGGCTGCGTCATTACGCTGGCCGACAAAGCCCGTAATTCCGCACACGGCTTAATCCCTTTGGTCGCGCGCCAGCCTGACGCGGTAAACGGGTTTCTGCTGCCCCTCGAAATAGGTCCTCATAAGGACTTCGGCCATGAGTCCTTGCATGATCATCATCACGCCGACCAGAAACAGCATGACTGTCAGCAAAGGCAACGGCGTGGAAATGAAGGATATCCCTGCGAAGATCTTCAGGCCAACGGCCCAAAGCCCACTGAGCACACTGAAGCCCAGCATGATCGCACCGATCCCGCCGAAGAAATGGATCGGTTTCACCATGTAACGGTCAAGAAACTTAACCACGAGTAGGTCAAGCAACACCTTCCAGACGCGGCGCAGTCCGTACTTGGACTTGCCTGCGACGCGCGGACGGTGGTTCACCTCCATCTCGGTTATCCGACCACCTGCCCAACTCGTGTAAATTGGAATGAAGCGGTGCATCTCACCGTACAATCTTACCTCCGAGATGAACTCGCGGCGGTAGGCCTTTAGCGAACAGCCATAATCGTGCAGATGAACGCCTGACACCAAGGAGATCATCCGGTTCGCGATCCGGCTTGGAAGCCGACGTGTCAGGGCCCTGTCCTTGCGATCTTTTCTCCAGCCTGAAACCACGTCGAAGCCGTGATTGAGGCGATCAAGCATCGCGGGGATGTCCGCCGGATCGTTCTGCCGATCCCCATCCATGCCCACGATCAGCGCGCCCCGCGCGGCGTCAATCGCGGCTGACATTGCGGCGGTTTGCCCGAAGTTTCTGGCAAGATGCAATACGACGACTCGCCGATCCTGTGCAGCGATTTCATCCAGTATCGTGCCTGTCCTGTCTGCGCTGCCATCGTTCACGAAGATCATTTCATGGTCGATACCGAGAGGACGAAGAACGTCGTTCAGCTCGTCATAGAGCGCGCTGACATTATCCTCCTCATTGAAGAACGGCACCAGGACAGAAAGTTCAACTTGGCTCATGTTTCACCGCCGCGTCAGGCGCGCGTCCTGCAATTTGGAAATTGGTTCGCCACCAACTCCTGATCCGGATAACGGTGTCCCCACGGGCGCGACTATGGCTTTTGGGGGGGCGGGTTGCAAGGCCGAAGCATGCAGGAAAACATGTTGTCAAGTCGACCTCCCTGCTTTCGCAGGCTGCTCCAGTCCGGTAGAGTCGCGCCAACGCAGACCTCCTGAAACAGTAAGACATGAAGATCCTCTTGTTCCTGAACGAAGGTCTGCCGGCGCGGATCGCCATGGGCCCGTTTCTGGAGCGTAACCCAGATTTCTTCCATGCCGTCGCCGCATTTCCGGTGATTCCTAAGAAGGCCCGAACGGGAGGCATTAACTGGAATGTCCCGCGGCGCATCCTGAGCGGTTCACTCGCATTCCCGTTCATGATCACTATCGCGTATTTTGGATATGTCGCGCTGGCGCGTATCGTTGGCAATGACATGCGACAGCGCCTGTGGCGCGGCGGAATTCCAATGCACCGCTTCAGCGACGCGGGCAGTGAATTGGAACGTTATCTGACAGAGGTCAGGCCGGATATCGTGGTCAATTGCAGCGCGACCCTGCTAGGGCCTGCCATTCTGGCGATCCCGAAACACGGAATCATCAATTATCACGGCGCTCCTTTGCCCCAATATCGCGGGGCCGCGAACCAGTTCTGGATGCTGCTTGCCGGTGAACGGTCATTCCGGCCGACCTTGCATTGGATGGATCGCGGCCTCGATACCGGCGCGATCATCTCGCAAGGTCCGGAGGTCGAGATTCCGCCGGGAATCTCGGTGTTCGGTTTATGGATGCGGATGCTCGAAGGTTGTTCGCCCATGATGGAAGATCTGGCCGAACGGCTGCGCGTGGAGGTCGTACCGAAAGGGCATGCTCAGGATGAGGCTTTGGCGGCCAGCAGATCGTTTCCCGGGTCGGTCGATGTTGCCCGGATCAGGCGGGCGGGGCATCCCTTGCTGCGATGGGCGGATTTCAAGGCCATGTTCAGGCTCGCGATCACCCGCTGAGCCTTTGGACTTCGCGAGGCGCTAGGGACGCTCTGCTTGATCGATCTCAGTCCTTCGCGGTCTAGACTGCGGGCGTGGGTGGCGCGGAAGGTTTACCTTCAAGCCACTGCGGTCGGTTGCAGCGGGAGCGGTGGCACTGCCGGAGGGGCAGGGGCATCGGACTGTTTGCTGGTATAGCCCGTCCCCGCCCTACGCATCAGGTCCTGCACGGCTGCGACATCCTCGTCCTCTGTGGCGCGGTCAAGTGAATCGAGCAGTGTGGCAAGCTGTTGCAGTGGCAGGAAGTCTTCCTGCGCGGTCATGATCTTGGGGTGGGCGGTTGGCCGGGCATCATCGGCGATCAGCAGTTCTTCATACAGCTTTTCGCCAGGGCGCAGGCCCGTAATCCTTATGGCGATGTCGCCATCAGCACCATCCTCGCCTTCCAAATACGGGCGAATGCCCGACAACGATGCCATCCGCAGCGCGAGGTCGAGGATGCGAACGGGCTGGCCCATGTCGAGCAGAAACACGTCCCCGCCACGGGCCATCGCGCTGGCCTGAATCACCAGCTGGGCGGCTTCGGGGATCGACATAAAATAGCGGGTGATTTCCGGATGCGTCACCGTGATCGGGCCGCCACCTTGGATCTGCTGGCGGAAAAGCGGGATGACTGAACCGGACGAGCCGAGGACATTCCCAAAGCGCACCATCGAAATGCGCGTACCGGGCTGGATTTCTGCGAAGGCCTGACAAACCATTTCGGCGACACGCTTGGACGCGCCCATGATGTTGGTCGGTCGGACGGCCTTGTCGGTGGAGATCAGCGTAAAGGATGCCACGCCCGCGGCGATGGCGGCCTCGAGCATCGTCTTGGTGCCGAATACGTTGTTGCGCACGCCTTCGGCGACGTTGTCCTCGACCAGAGGGACATGCTTATAGGCGGCGGCGTGGTAGACCGTGTCGACGTGATGACGGGTCAGCGTGTCCCGCAGCCGCCGTTCCGACTGCACGGAGCCAAGGATCGCGTGGATCCTTGGCGGATCCGTCAAGGTTGCGGCGAGCGCCGTCAATTCCATTTGGATTGTGTAGAGCGCGGCTTCGGATTGTTCGAAGAGGATCAGATCGCGCGGGCCTTCGCGCAGGATCTGGCGGCACAGTTCGCTGCCGATCGAGCCGCCTGCCCCTGTGACCATCACGACCTTGTCACGGATATTGGCCGACATGAGGTCGGGCACGGGGGCAACCGGATCGCGACCGAGAAGATCTTCCTCCGACACATCGATGATGTCCGACATGCGGGCCCGTCCCGAAACGATGTCATCCATGCTGGGGACGGTGCGCACGCGGACGCCCAATTCGGCGAGGTGTTCGATGATTTCGCGCCGTCGAGAGCGCGGCGCGCGCGGCATGGCAAGAAGGGCGAGGTCGATCCCGAAATTCTCGATCAGCGTGGGCATCTCGGCCGGAGAGATGACGCGCAGGCCGTTCACTTCGTTGCCATTCAGGGCAGGGTTGTCATCAACCAAAGCCAGAGGAAGATAATCGTTTCCGCGCAGAAGAGAGGCAACAAGCTGTTGGCCGGATCGACCCGCGCCGTAGATGAGGACGGGCCTGAGGCCACGCCGCAACTCGCGCCGGAAGAGTTCGCGGAGCAGAAAGCGCAGACCGCCCACGGAAATCAGGGCAAGCATGGCATAGATGCCGGGAACCGATCGGGGAACGGCCAAAGTGAAGAGTTGGGAGATGAAGAAAAGGAAGACGGCCGATACGGCAATGCCGCGTGCTATGGTGATGAAGGCGCGGGACGAGATGTAGCGGATGACTGCGCGGTAGAAGCCGGTGATGGCGAAGAGGAAAATGGTGACCGGCAAGGTCAGGCCGATGGCGACCCAAATGCGGGGATCGGAGAGAAAGAAGAAGCTGTCATAGCGCAGGCCCATCGCAAGGATGAAACTGCCCACGAGCAGGACGCAATCGGCCGCGACTTGCAGAAGCCGCTTTTGCGGGCGGGAAAGTGAAAGCAGTCGGACCAGACCGGAGGGTGCTACGGATGCTTTGGTTTTGCGGGAGGTGCTGGGAGGCATCGGAGCGGTCATCCTGATGTCAACACGCAATCAACTGAGGCGAAAACCTAACGGCTGCAATGAAGTCCGGCACGGTACGATCACCACTCTAAAACGCGCGGATACAGAGCGCCGCTCCTAATTAAACAAGTTGGAGCGAGCGGCAAGGCAAAAGGCCCCGGCAGTGCTGCCGGGGCCTTGTTATCGGCGGAAGGGTGTAGCGATTACGCCTCTTCCGTTTCGCCTTTCTTCTCGACGATCTCTTCGCCGGTTTCCTGATCGACCATCTTCATGCCCAGACGGACCTTGCCGCGGTCGTCGAAGCCCAGAAGTTTGACTTTCACTTCCTGGCCTTCCTTCAGGATCTCGTTCGGGTGGTTCAGGCGCTTGTTGGCGATCTGGGACACGTGGACCAGACCGTCGCGCTTGCCGAAGAAGTTCACGAAGGCGCCGAAATCGACCAGCTTCACCACACGACCCGTGTAGATGTGGCCTTCTTCCGGTTCCGCTACGATCGACCAGATCATGTCATAGGCGCGCTTGATCGCATCGGCGGAGCTCGACGCGATCTTGATCACGCCGTCGTCGTTGATGTCGACCTTGGCACCCGAGGTTTCCACGATCTCGCGGATGACCTTGCCGCCCGAGCCGATCACTTCGCGGATCTTGTCGGTGGGGATGGTCAGCGTTTCGATCTTGGGCGCGTATTCGCTGAAGCCCTGCGGGGCGGACAGCGCCTTGTTCATCTCGCCCAGAATGTGCAGGCGGCCGTCCTTGGCCTGTGCCAGCGCCTGTTCCATGATCTCGGGCGTGATGCCCGCGACCTTGATGTCCATCTGGAGCGAGGTGATGCCGTTTTCGGTGCCCGCGACCTTGAAGTCCATGTCGCCCAAGTGATCCTCGTCGCCGAGGATGTCGGTCAGCACGGCCCAGCGGCCATCGTCTTCAAGGATCAGGCCCATGGCCACACCCGCAACAGGTGCCTTCAGCGGAACGCCCGCATCCATCATCGACAGCGAGCCGCCGCAGACCGAGGCCATCGAGGAGGAGCCGTTCGATTCCGTGATCTCGGACACGACGCGGACGGTGTAGGGGAAGTCGGTCGGTGCGGGAAGAACCGCCTGCAGTGCGCGCCAGGCCAGTTTGCCATGGCCGATCTCGCGGCGACCGGGCGAGCCCACGCGACCCACTTCGCCGACCGAATAGGGCGGGAAGTTGTAGTGCAGCAGGAAGTTAGAGCGCGAGTTGCCGTGCAGCGCGTCGATGATCTGCTCATCCTCGCCGGTGCCCAGCGTCGTCACGACCAACGCCTGCGTTTCACCGCGGGTGAAGAGGGCCGAGCCGTGGGTGCGCGGCAGGACGCCGGTTTCCGAGATGATCGGACGCACGGTCTTGTTGTCGCGTCCGTCGATGCGTGCGCCACCAGTGATGATGTCGCCGCGCAGGATGGCGCTTTCCAGCTTCTTGATGGCCGAGCCGAGGTCAGCATCGGCCCGGTCTTCGTCCGACAGCGCGGCCTTGATCGCATCGACGGCAGCCGAGATCGCGTTGGTGCGGTCCTGCTTGTCCTTGATGGCGAAGGCGGCGCGCATCTGGGTTTCGCCTGCCGCCTTCACGCGGGCATAGAGGGCCGAGTAATCCGGCGGCGAGAAGTCGAAGGGTTCTTTCGCGGCGTCTTCGGCGAGGTCGATGATCAGGTCGATCACCGGCTGCATCGCGGCATGGCCAAACTTCACCGCGCCGAGCATTTCTGCCTCGGTCAGTTCATAGGCTTCGGATTCCACCATCATCACGGCGTCTTTGGTGCCCGCGATGACGAGGTCGAGGCGCTGGTCGGGGTTGTTGCGCAGGTTCTGCAGATCGTCGACCGACGGGTTCAGAACATATTCGCCGTTCGAGAAGCCGACGCGCGCCGCGCCGATCGGGCCCATGAAGGGCACGCCCGAGATGGTGAGGGCGGCGGAGGCCGCGATCATCGCCACGATGTCGGGTTCGTTGTGCAGGTCATGCGACAGCACCGTCGCCATGACGAGGACTTCGTTCTTGAAGCCGTCCACGAAGAGCGGGCGGCAGGGACGGTCGATCAGGCGGGAGGTCAGCGTTTCCTTTTCCGAAGGACGCGCCTCGCGCTTGAAGAAGCCGCCCGGGATCTTGCCGGCGGCGTAGTATTTTTCCTGATAATGCACGGTCAGGGGGAAGAAGTCCTGCCCCGGCTTTGCGCTTTTCGCAAAGGTGACGTTGGCCATGACCGAGGTTTCGCCCAGCGTGGCGATCACGGTGCCGTCGGCCTGACGGGCAACCTTCCCGGTTTCCAGAGTGAGCGTTTCACCGCCCCACTGGATCGATTTCTTGATAACGTTGAACATCAGCGGATCCTATCTGAGGGTGTCCGGCCCCTGCCGGCCCCCCGTTTTCATGGCGGCCCCATTGCCGCCGCCCCCTATCCTTCGCATGTGGCCGGGGGCATGGCCTCACGTCGCAGATGGGCGGCGCATACAGGAAAAGCGGGTCGTTGGAAAGGACGCAGATTCGCCCGCGCGCCTGCACCGCCGATAAGCGAATGTTAGATTTTTGGCGCCAGTCTTTCCCCCAACTTGCAGGAGGACTGGATGCTGGACGCACATGCAACGCTCGACCGTCGGATCAATCTGCGGCTGGTGCTGGATAAGGCCATCGATGCGGCTGTCCTGATCGATGACAGGAACTGCATCATCTATCTCAACGCCGCTGCCGAACGTCTGTGGGGCCATCACGAAGCCGAGGTGATCGGGCGCAACGTCGAGATTTTGTTGCCCGCAGACCTGCGCGGACCGCATGAGACCCGGGTCAATCGGCCTTCGGGGACGCAGAAGACCTTTGTCACGGGATCGCCGCGCGAGGTGCAGGTGGACCGCAAGGATGGTCGCAGGGTGTGGGTTGCGCTGTCGATGTCGCCGCTGCGCGCCGAGGATGGCACGGCGTGCTGCGCCGTTTTCGCGCGGGACGTCACCGAAGACAGGAAGAACCGCGTCGCCATACGCCAGACGTTGGAAAGCACGATGGATGCCGTGGTGTCGATCGATGCCGCCAACATGGTGACCTTTTTCAACGCCGCCGCCGAAAAGCTCTGGGGCTATACGGCGGCCGAGGTTGTGGGTCAGAACGTCAAGATGTTGGTCCCGCCGCAGATGCAGGGGGATCATGACGGGTTCGTCAACCGCCATCGGAAAACGGGTGAGAACCGGATCGTGGGCACCAGCCGGGAAGTCAGCATCCATCGCAAGGACGGCCAGATCGGCACGGCGATCCTGTTGCTGTCGATGATCGATCTGGGTGATGGGACGAAGCTTTACACCGCTTTCCTGAAGGACATCACCGCGCAGAAGGCGATGGCCAGCCGGACGATTAGGGTGGTGCAGGATCTGCTAGGCAACATCATCCAATTCAACCAGCGGATCGGGACGATCGCGCAGATGACGAACCTTCTGTCGCTGAATGCCTCGATCGAGGCGGCGCGGGCGGGGGATGCGGGGCAGGGCTTTGCCATCGTGGCGCAGGAGATCCGCAAGCTGGCCAATCAGGTTTCGGACATCACGGACGAGATCGAGGGGCTGGTGGAAAACGGCCAATCCAGCGTGCAGGAGATGGGCAGGCATCTGTGACAAAGGAAAACGCCCGCGCGGGTGGCGCGGGCGTTCCTGTTCCTGCTGCGCTGCGGATCAGCGGCGCAGGCCGAGGCGCGAGATGAGCGAGGCATAACGGGCCTCGTCCTTGGCCTTGAGATAGTCCAGCAGCTTGCGGCGCTGGGCAACCAGCATCAGAAGGCCACGGCGAGAGTGGTTGTCCTTCTTGTGGGTCTTGAAATGCTCGGTCAGGGTCGCGATGCGCGACGACAGGATGGCGACCTGAACCTCGGGCGAACCGGTGTCGCCTTCCTTGGTCGCGTAGTCCTTGATCAGGCGGGTCTTTTCTTCGACGGTGATCGACATCGGATATCTCCTGTGAAGAGGGTGAAGGCACAAGCCGGGATGTCGTCCAGCAGGGCCTATGGAACCGCTACCCGAGTCGCGAAACCCGGGGCGGATGCGGGCGTATAGGGGGAATTTCCGCGAAAGGAAAGCCCTTTTCCCTTGTTCCACAGCGGTTGCGGATGGCCGAGGGGCCGGGGATTTCATTTACCAAGCCTGCAGATAGCGGGCCGGCGGCGGGGCGTTTTGCTGGAGTCGCGGGGGTGATTCTGGCACCATTTCGGGGTGTGGCGCGCCGGGGGCGGCGTGGTGTGTGTGGTCAGGGGTGTGGCATGTTGGCCTTGATGGGGCTTATTGGGCTTGTCGCCGCGGGCGTTGCCGCGGATGCCGTTCTGAACAGTTCCGATCCGGAGGACGATCCCGCCGACGAGGACGGGGTGGAGACTGCCGAGCAAGGCGTCGCGGCAAGCTCTGTCGATGCGGACGGCGCGCGGTTGGAGGCGGCGGAAATGGCGGCCGCAGGGGCCGCGCTGGCCGAAAGCCTTGCCGAAGAGGGCGTCGCGCTGAGCGATGATCTGCCGGACGAGCCCGATCCGGCCACCCGTCAGACGGGGACGGCAGCGGGCGACATCCTGAATGGCGGGGGTGGTGACGACACGCTGATCGGCGGCGACGGTCAGGATGCGCTGGCCGGATCGGGTGGGAATGACGTGCTTTGGGGCGGCGACGGCGCGGATGTTCTGGACGGCGCGGCGGGGGATGACCTGCTGCAGGGGCGGGCCGACCATGACACGATCACCGCAGGCGCGGGGGCGGACACGCTGCGCGGTGGTGCGGGCGCGGATCAATTGGCGGGGCAATCCGGCGATGACCTGATGGCGGGCGGTCTGGGCGAGGACAGTCTGCTGGGCGGCGAGGGCAATGATACGGCGCGGGGCGGTGCCGGGGCGGATTGGCTGGAGGGCGGCTGGGGCGATGATGCGCTGTCTGGCGGTACCGGGGATGACACGGTGGATGGCGGGGCGGGGAATGACACGCTGAATGCCGGGACGGGGGCGGATTTCCTGAATGGCGGCGCTGGGAATGACCTGCTGCGCCTGACTGGCGGCACATTTGCGACCGGCGGGGAGGGGGCGGATCGGTTCGAGTTGATGCCGATGGAGGCCGGGGCGGGAATGGCGACGGTGGCGGATTACGACCCCGGAACCGACCGGCTTGTCGTGATGTTGGAGCCTGCGGCGGGCGGCGCGGTGCCCGAGGTTGCGGTGCGGGAGTCTGGCGAGGACGCGCTGATCCTTGTGGACGGCACGGTGGTGGCGCGGGTCATCGGTGCGGCGGGTTTGACGGCGGATCAGTTGATCCTTCAGCCTGCCTGAGTGAAGAAGGGCAGGAAGGCGTCCAGCACGGCCTGCGGGTTTTCCTCCATCACGAAATGGCCCGAGTCGCAGGACGTATCGGTGACGTGATCGGCCCAGCGCCGCCAGATGCCTGCCGGATCGCCGGTCCGGGCGGGAAAGCCGTGGTGGCCCCAGAGGAAATGCAGCGGGGCGGCGATGCGGCGGCCTGCGTCGCGGTCGGCGATGTCATGCGCGCGGTCGGTGGTCGCTCCGGCGCGGTAATCGGCACACATGGCGTGGATGCGGGCCGGGTCCTGTGCCTGCGCGCGATAGGAGGCCAGCGAGGCGGGCGGAAAGACGTCCAGCGATTTCGCCCGGGTCCAGCCTTGCAGCGTATGGTCGAGCCAAGCCACGGGATCGGCGGCGATCATGCGTTCCGGCACGGGGGCGGGTTGGGCGAGGAAGGTCCAGTGCCAAGCCGACATGGCAAGGTCATAGCCCCAAGCATCCCAGTATTCCGCCGTGGGGGCGATTTCGATGATGCCCAGCCGCCGCACCCGCGCGGGATGGTCGAGCGCGAGGCGATAGGACACGCGCGCGCCCCGGTCGTGACCGAGGATATGGGCGGAGGGTAGGCCTATGTGATCCATCAGCGCGACGACATCGGCGGCCATCTGCCGCTTGGAATAGGTGGTGTGGAGGGAATCGTCGGGGGGCGCGTCGCTTTGGCCATAGCCGCGCAGGTCGGGGATGATGACACGGAAGCGCGAGGTGAAGGCGGGCGCGACGCGCGCCCAGCAAAGGCTGTTTTCGGGAAAGCCGTGCAGCAGGATCAGGGCTTCGCCCGCGCCCGCCTCCTGCACCGACAGGGTGATGTCCGGCAGGGCGACAGGTCGGCGGGTGAAACCGGGGATTTCGGTCATGGCTGGGACCTTTGCGGCCACGGCTCGGGCTGCTGATCGTAGCCGATATAGAGCGGATGCTTCGGATGGCCGTCCTTCGACAGGCCGAGGGTGAAGAGTGGGCGCTGCGTGGCGCGGAGAAGTGCCTCGACTTGCGGGCCGCGGTTCAGATGCGCGCCATGAGTGCCCCAAGCACAGAGGATGCGGTCGGCCCAATCGGTGGCGCTGTCTTGGATGGCGGCGTCATTGGCGGGGCCGATCGGATCAGGTTCCGCCCGCATGACGCGCGGGTCGGTGGCGCGAAAGGCGAAGATGTTGGTGACGCGGAAAGACCCGAAGCCCAAGGCGCGGGCGCGGCGTTCGCAGCGTTCCACGGTGGGATCGTTCTGGAACTCCGTCGCGGTGGAGGGGTTGAGCATGACGAAGAGTGCTTTCGGCCCCGCCGGGTTCCAGACACGGGTCAGCAGGTAGCGATAGCTTTCGCAGGGCGAGTAGACGGCGGTGGAGGCGGCGTCGCCCTTCTGGTGGTGGCGGGTGATCATGCGTGGTCGCCTGTGGCTGGCCGCTGGGGGCATTCTGCCCCGTATGCCACTGGTTCTTGAACCGGTGGCGAACCGTGGCATACCCCTGAGAGTATTTTTCCCAAGATGAAGTGGGAAGAGGTCAGTTGAAGACCCGGCTGGGGTGGAGTTCGCCCGCCTGATAGCGCCCGATGGCGATGGGGCGGCCTTGATAGGAGGCCCAGACCTCTGTCCCCCAGTCGATGCCGGAAGCGATGACCATGCCGGGATTGCCGTTGCGGATGCGCGCCGCGCCTTCGGGTGTGGCGGTGACATGGGGCAGGTCTTCCAGCGCGATCTCCAGCGGTTTCAGGTAGCTGTCGAGTTCGGGGCTATGGGCCATCTGGTCGATCTCGTCGAGGGTGAGGCCATCCTTGGCTTCGAAGGGGCCGGACCATTCGCGCCGCAGCCAGAGGACATGGCCATGGCAACCGAGCGCCGCGCCAAGGTCGCGGGCGATGGAGCGGACATAGCCGCCCTTGCCGCAGACCATCTCAAGGAGCGCATGGTCGGGATCGGGACGGTCGATCAGGTCAAGGCGTTCCACCCAAAGCGGGCGGGGCGCGAGGTCGAGGCGTTCGCCTTCGCGGGCAAGATCATAGGCGCGTTCGCCATCCACCTTCACGGCCGAGAATTGCGGCGGCACCTGTTCGATCTGGCCCCGAAAGGGGGCGAGGGCGGCGCGGAGGGCGTCATCCGTCGGGCGGGCGGTAGAGGTGGCGATAACGCTGCCTTCGGCATCGTCGGTGGTGGTGGCGGCACCGAAGCACACCATGAAGCGATAGCATTTCAGCGCGTCGGTGATGTGGGGGACGGTTTTCGTCGCCTCTCCCAGAGCCACGGCAAGGACGCCGGTCGCGGCGGGGTCAAGCGTGCCGGCATGGCCCGCCTTCTGTGCGGCGAGCGCCCATTTCACCTTGTTCACGACGGAGGTGGAAGTGATCCCGGCGGGCTTGTCCACGATGAGCCAGCCCGAAACCGCCCTGCCTTTTTTCCCGCGCGCCATGCCTGCCTCCGTGGGTGAAGGCGGCCTGCTAACGAAGCGGCGGGCGCGCGTCAACCGCCGATGGTCGCTTTGCCCTTTTCCCCGGTGGCCTTCCCCTGCTATCCCTTCGGCCATGAACTGGACCTTGCCCAATATCCTGACGGTCATCCGTCTGTTGGCGGCGCCCGGCGTGGCGGTGATGTTTCTTTATTTCCATCGGCCATGGGCGGATTGGCTTGCGCTGACGCTGTTCGTCAGTGCGGCGGTGACGGATTGGTTCGACGGCTATCTGGCGCGGGCGTGGAAGCAGGAGTCGAAGTTCGGCGCGATGCTGGACCCGATTGCCGACAAGGCGATGGTGGTGATCGCGCTGGTGATCATCACGGGCTATTCGGGGATGAACCCGTGGCTGATCCTGCCGGTGACGGCGATCCTGTTCCGCGAGGTCTTTGTTTCGGGCCTGCGCGAGTTTCTGGGGGCCAAGGCCGGGCTTTTGAAGGTGACGAAACTGGCGAAGTGGAAGACCACGGCGCAGATGGTGGCGATTTCCGTCCTCTTCCTTGGCACGGGGTTGGAGCATGTGGAGGGCATCGCGCGGCAGGGCCTGACGATGGATCAATATGCGGACCTTGTCAGTCAGGGGCTGGCCGATCCGATCCGGTCCTGTGGGACGCGGGGCTGTTCGTCCTATGCCACGCTGGTGGGTCTGGTGCTGATCTGGATCGCGGCGGTGCTGACGCTGGTCACCGGATGGGACTATTTCCGCAAGTCGCTGCCGTTCCTGAGGGATGGGACATGATCGACATCCTCTACTTCGCTTGGGTGCGGGAACGGATCGGCCTGCCGAAAGAGCGGGTGGAGACGACGGCACCCACTGTGATGGCGCTGGTGGAGGAGTTGCGGGCGCGGGAAGAGCGGTACGAGGCCGCCTTCGCCGATCTGGCCAGTCTGCGCGTGGCCTTGGATCAGGAGCTTTCGTCCTTCGATGCCCCCTTGGCGGGGGTGCGCGAGGTGGCCTTCTTTCCGCCGATGACGGGGGGCTGATCCATGCGGATCGCTGTGCAGGAGGCAGCCTTTGATCTGGGGGATGAGGCGCGGGCCTTTGCTGCGGGTGCCGCGGGGGCCGGGGCGGTTGTCACCTTCACCGGGGTCGTGCGCGGCGATGGCGGCATGGCCGCGATGGAGATCGAGCATTATCCGGGCATGACGGAAAAGGCGATTGCCGGGATCGCGGCGCAGGCGATGGAGCGCTGGGCGCTGACCGACGCGCTGGTGATCCATCGGCATGGGCGGCTGCAGGTGGGTGAGGCGATCATGATGGTGGCGACCGCAGCACCGCATCGGGCCGATGCCTTTGCGGCGGCGGAATTCCTGATGGATTATCTGAAATCCCGTGCGCCCTTCTGGAAGAAGGAGATCGGCGCCGACGGCGCGGCATGGGTCGCGGCAAAAGAGGCCGACGAGGCGGCTCTTACGCGCTGGTGAAGCGGGTCCTGTAGGCGGGTTGGCGGTCGCCAGCCATCGGTTCGGCCAGATACACGGCGCGGGCGATGGCGCGGGCTAGGCAACAGGCGGCGGCATGGCCGAGGGCGAAGGTATCGGCCACAGGATCGGATATCGGACGCACAGCCGTGCTGATGGCAAAGACGAGATCGCCGTCCAGCGGCGTATGTGAGGGGACAAGCGCCCGCGCCAATCCATCCTGCGCGGCTGTGGCAAGGCGCAGGCATTCGGACTGCGTCAGCGCCGCATCGGTGGCGACAATGGCGATGGTGGTTGCTTCGCCCAGCCGCTTTCTCGGCGGGGGTTCGTGGTCGGGGTCATGGGTGGGGGCGGGGCCGATGCCGCCGAATTCATCCCCCATTTCCCATGGGGCGGCCCAGAAATGGGGGCCGTCGCCGACGATGGCCGAGCCGAGGGCGTTGACCGCGACCAGTGCACCGACGGTATGGCCCGAGGCGAGGATAGCAGAGGCAGAGCCGAGCCCGCCTTTGAGGTCGGCCGTCGTCGCGCCATAGCCCGCGCCTGCGCTGCCAAGGGGTGGGGTTTCGGTCAGGTTCTCGACTGCGGCGCGGCCTAGGGCGTAGTAGGGGTTCCGGTCCCAGTGCTTGTCGCCGCCATTGAGCAGGTCGAAGAGAATCGCGCCGGGGACAAGGGGCACCCGCTGATCGCCCACGGCAAAGCCGCGCCCCTGCGCGCGCAGGACATCCGCCACGCCGGAGCAGGCATCCAGCCCGAAGGCCGACCCGCCTGACAGGACCAAAGCATCCACCTGCTGGATCAGCCTGTCGGGGGCAAGGATGTCCGTCTCGCGCGTGCCGGGTGCGCCGCCCATGACGTTGACGGCGGCGGTAAAGGGGCGGTCGGCGGTCAGGACGGTGACACCAGAGCGCAGCCGCGTGTCATGGGCATGGCCGACGAAGAGGCCCGTCACATCGGTGATCATGTTCCGGGGACCGGGGCGCATGGGATCACAGCCTGCGCGAAAGGCGGGTTGCCGGTGCGCGGTCTGTGCCGAGGATCGGACATCTTGTCATGCGCGCGGCTCCTCCTGCGCCCCGGTATTGTTGATCCAAGCCGTGGCACGACGGGGCTGAGGCTGCAAGCGAAACGGGCGGCCCCTCAGGAAGACCGCCCGTCCCGCCAAGAGGTGCCGCCGGAGGAACGGCACCGAAGAAAGGGTTCGATCAGAAGTCGAAGATATCGCGCAGGATGGACTTCTTCTTCTTCGGATAATGGCCGTGACGGCGGTAATAGTCGTCATCGTTGCGGTCGTCGCTGTCCCAGCCGCCGCGGGCATAGCCTTGCTGCGGGTAGGGTTGGCCCTGCGGATATCCGGGCGCCGGGGGCGGCGGGGCATAGCCCTGCGCGGGCGGCGGCGGCGGCACGGGCGCGGCGGCGGGGGCGGCCTTGGCCGGGGCCGCGCCTTCGCCCGCGCGTTCGATGATCTTGTCCAACTCGCCCCGATCCAGCCAAACGCCGCGGCATTTCGGGCAATAGTCGATCTCGACCCCGTTGCGATCGGCCATGACGAGGGTTTCGTTGTCCACCGGGCAAAGCATCGGGCAAGTCTCCTGTGCAGGGAAGCATTGCGTCGAAGATGGGCACGATGTGCCGCTTCACAAGTCGGGGCAGCAAAGATTTGCTGTCATCGTTTGCGGGATGCCCGGGTGACGGGGCCGCAAATCGGTCCGGATCGGGTTGCCGGGGCTTGACGGGAAGATATTCAAACGTGCTTTTAGCACTTAACGAACCTCAAGCGCCGGGAGCGCATCGTGCCGAATTTCCTGATCCGTGTGACTGCCCTGATGGCCCTTCTGGGCCTTGCCGCCTGTGCCGATGCGCCAAGCCGCGAAACCGCCCCGCCTCCCGCCGATGTGCCGGTGCATTATCAGGCCGTTCAGGATGGGGACTACCTGATCCCGGCGGTGGAACCGCTGCATCTGTTCGGAACCAATCCGCGCGCCGAAGTGGCCTATGCGGGGCCGGAAGAGCCGGGGACCATCGTGGTCGATACCCATGCCCGCGTGCTCTATCACGTCATGGAGGGTGGAAAGGCCACCCGCTATGGCATCGCCGTGGGGCGTGAGGGCATCTCGTTCCGCGGGACCGGTTATGTGGGGCGCAAGCAGGAATGGCCGTCTTGGACGCCGACTTCGAACATGGTGCGGACGCGCCCCGATCTTTATGCCGAATTCGCGGGCGGGCTGCCCGGCGGTCTGGACAACCCGTTGGGCGCGCGGGCGCTGTACCTCTATCGTGGTGGGCGGGACACGATGTTCCGTATCCATGGCACGATCGACAATGCCTCTATCGGGCGGGCGACGAGTGCGGGCTGCATCCGGCTGTTCAATCAGGATGCGATCCATCTGTTCGAGAATGCCGAGATCGGGGATCGGATCGTGGTGCGGACGCTGGAGCAGAGCCTTGCCGCCGAAGGCCCCTATATGGACGATGCCTATGGTCGCGCCGTGCCCGACACGGTGGAGAACCGCGCGCAGTTTCAGTCAGACCAGATCGCCATCGCCGAGGCCGAGGCGCAGCGGGTGGAGAATGAGCGGTTGGCTGCGGAAGCCGCTGCCGAACAGGCCGAACGCGATGAACGCCGCCGCCTGCGCATCTGCCGCAATCGCGGGATCGACGAGTCCGAATGCCCGACGCTGGAGGTCTTGACCGGGGAACCGGCATCGGTTCCAGCAGGTTGAACCCCCTTCGCACGACAATTGCGGGGCATCCGAAGGGTGCCCCGTTTCTTTTTGCGCGGACGCATCAGGTGATGATGACGTAATCCTTCAGCGTGGTTTCCACCACTTCCCAAGTCCCTTCGAAACCGGGGCGGATGATGTAGCTGTCGCCGCCCTTCAGATGGGTCACGCTGCCGTCCTTGTCCGTCAGGATGGAGTGGCCGGAATGGATATGGACATATTCCCATTCGCTGTACTGCATCTTCCACTTGCCGGGGGTGGATTGCCACAGGCCGGAATAGATGTTGCCGCGCTCCTCGATGCTCCATGTCGTATGGACGGGATCGCCGGAGATCACCTTGGCGGGATCGGGACGCTCCACCTCTGGGGTGATGCCGTCGCGGAGGACGCGCTGGATGTTGGACATGGGTCTCCCTCTTTGTTGACCGCTCGGCTGATGGCGGAATGGGAGGGCAGGGCAGGGCGCGGGTCAAGCGTTTTGGTGATGCAGGAACGGCAAGGCCATGCCGCGACGCAGCGATGACAACTTGCTGTCCCGGCGCGGCTGTGCCTCTATATCGGGCAGAATGTGAAAGGGAGACGCCCATGAGCGCGACCGCCGCCACCCGGCCCGTGCTGCCGCCCGATATCACCGCCCGCAAGGGCGGCGTGCCGTTGGTGGTGCTGACGGCCTATACCACGCCGATGGCGCGGCTGGTGGATGCGCATTGCGACATCGCGCTGGTCGGGGATTCCGTTGGGATGGTGCTGCACGGGATGCCATCGACCCTTGGCGTTACGCTGGAGATGATGATCCTGCATGGCCGCGCGGTGGTGCGGGGGCTGGCCAAGGCGATGGCGGTGATCGACATGCCCTTCGGCAGCTATGAGGAAAGCCCCGAGCAGGCCTATCGCAACGCGGCGCGGCTGATGGCCGAGACGGGCGCCCCGGCGGTGAAGCTGGAAGGCGGGCAGCATATGGCCGCGACGATCGCCTTCCTGACGGCGCGGGGCGTGCCGGTGATGGCCCATGTCGGGCTGACGCCGCAGTCGGTGAACACGCTGGGCGGCTATAAGGTCGTCGGGCGGGATGCGGAGGCCGCGCGGGTGATGGCCGATGCCAAGGCCTGCGAGGCGGCAGGGGCCTTTTCCATCGTGCTGGAGAAGGTTCCCGTGGGGTTGGCCGGGCGGATCACAGCGGACCTCTCCATCCCCACCATCGGGATCGGCGCGGGGGTGGATTGCGACGGGCAGGTGCTGGTGATCGACGACATGCTGGGCATGTTCACGGCCTTTCGCCCGAAATTCGTGAAACGCTATGCGGAACTGGGCGCGGCGGCGGATCAGGCCATCGCCGCTTATGCCGAAGAGGTGCGCGCCCGCGCCTTTCCTGGCCCGGAACATGGCTTTGCGGATCAGGTGAAATCTTGACGGTTATCCTGCGGACGGTGGCAGAACTGCGCGAGGTCGTGCGCGGCTGGAAGGCCGAGGGGCATGTGGTGGGCGTGGTGCCCACAATGGGCGCGCTGCATGACGGGCATCTGAGCCTTGCGCGGCGGGCCAAGGCGGAATGCGGGCGGGTGATCACGACGATCTTTGTGAACCCCAAGCAGTTCAACAACCCCGAAGACCTGAAGAAATACCCGCGCAGCGAGGATGCCGATGCCGCCCTGCTGCGCTGGGTGGGCGTGGAGGTGGTCTTCGCGCCCGCGCCGGAAGAGGTCTATCCGCAAGGCTTCGTGACGACCGTTTCGGTGGGCGGCGTGTCGGAACCCTTGGAAGGCACGCTGCGGCCGGGGCATTTCGACGGCGTGGCGACGGTGGTGGCCAAGCTGTTCGGGATGACGCAGGCGGATCGGGGCTATTTCGGGCAGAAGGACTGGCAGCAGTTGCAGGTGGTGCAGCGGCTGGTGGCCGATCTTAACCTTGCCGTCACGGTCGTGGGCTGCGAGACGGTGCGCGATCCCGACGGGCTTGCCATGTCGTCGCGCAATGTGCGGCTGACGGCGGCGGGGCGGCGAAAGGCACCTGCGCTTTATGCCGCGATGCTGGCGGCGGCGCGGGATGTCCGGTCGGGCGTGCCGCAGGATCAGGCAATGGCGCGGGCGGCGGCAGCGGTGATGGCGGAAGGGTTCGAGAACGTGGAGTATATCGAACTGCGCGATGCCGAAACGCTGGGTCCCGTGACCGATCCCGCGCGCCCGATCCGGATGCTGGCGGCGGCCTGGCTGGATGGTGTGCGGCTGATCGACAATATCGCGGTGTGATCCTCAGCCCAGCAGGTTGCGCAGGACGAGCGCCATGACCTTGGAGCTGTCGGCCATGTCCTGCACGCCGACCCATTCGTCGGGCTGGTGGGCAAGGTGCAGAAGGCCCGGCCCATAGGCGATGCAGTTCTTCAGCCGACCGATGCGGTCGATATGTTTCTGGTCATAGGTGCCGGGGCTGACCACGTAATCGGCCACCTGCCCCAGCACCCGTTCGATGGCGGCGGCGGTGGAGCGGACCACAGGCGCGTCGCGGTCCGTCATCACGGGCTGCACCTCGAACAGGTCGCGGATCGTGTAGCGGAAGTTCGGGCGGCGTTCCTGCACCCGGTCCAGCACGGCGCGCATTTCGGCCTTCACCTCGTCCACCGCCTCTTCGATCAGGAAGCGGCGGTCCAGCACGATGCGGCAGCGGTCGGCCACGCAAGGTGCGGGCAGGGCGGTGGAGCCTTCGGGCGGTTCCGCCTCTCCGCCATGGATGGAGTTGATGTTGAGCGAGGATTGCCGCGCCTGTGGCGGGACCACGGGCATGGCGGTCGTCCGGGTTTCCAGCAAGGGGTAGAGGTGGTCTTCGATCTCTTCCAGCACCGCGCCCATGTGGCGGATGGCGCTGTCCCCGAGGAAAGGCATGGAGCCGTGGGCGATGCGGCCGTGGGTTTCCACCTCGGCCCACCAGACGCCGCGATGTCCAAGGCAGATGCGGTCCTTGTGCAGCGGTTCGGGGATAATGACGTGTTGGACGCGGTCGGGCGAGAAGTGGCCCCTCTCGGCCAGATAGGCAACGCCGCCGTAACCGCCTGATTCCTCATCCGCCGTGGCGCTGATCTCGATGCTGCCCCGCCAATCCGGGGTGGTGGCGAGAAAGGCCTCGGCGGCGATGAGGCTGGCCGCCAGCCCGCCCTTCATGTCGCAGGCCCCCCGGCCAAAGATGCGGTCGCCGTCCAACACGCCGCCGAAGGGATCGCGCGTCCAGCCATGGCCGACCTCGACCACGTCATGGTGGCTGTTGAAATGAACGCAATCGCCGGGGCGGCCCGAGTCCATCCGCGCGACCATGTTCCATCGGGGATAGGCGTCGCTGTCGCCGGGGGCCCCTGTCGCGCGGATCAACTCCACCGTCCAGCCTTGGGCGATCAGGCGGGTGGCAAGGTAGTCGCAGATCTCGCGGTAGTTCCGCCCCGGCGGGTTCAGCGTGGGAATGCGGATCAGGTCCTGCGCCAGCCCGATCAGGGCGGTGCGGCGGGTGTCGATGGCGTGGATCAGCGCGTCGGTCATGGCCCCATGGTGGGTGCGTCGCGCCGTCCTGCCAAGGGGAAAGCTTGCGAAGGCAGGGGCGCGGGGCCACATTGGGGGAATGGATGGGGATTTCTGGGCATGATCGGTTTTTTCAAGCTGGCGCTGTTCGGCTATATCGCGCTGACTGTGATCTACTGGCTGTTGGCCATCTACTTCCGCTCGGTCGAGCGGGAGAGGCTGGAAAAGGAATATGATCATGGCGGTATCGAGGGCACACGGGATGGCCATGTGGCGCAGGGCCTTGCCGATTATGAACGCAGCCTGCGGCGGCGGCTGATCGGGCTGGTCTTCGTCATTCCCACGGCGGTGGTCATCGCCTTGGTCTGGATCCTGAATTTTTCCTGAGGCAGCAATGCGTTATCTGAAATGGTCTATCCTCGGCATGCTGGCGCTCTTGGTGTTCTCCTTCCTGCATTACACCCTGCCGCAGACCGATATCGTCCGCATCGTCGGGACCGAGAATCGCCGCATGGATCTGGGTGAAAACAGCTGGTTCTGGGCTTCTCCCGATGTGGGCACCGGGTCGGGCAGCAGCCGCGACATCTTTTTCATCAATGCCGTCTACCCGAACGGCAAGACCATGGAATACCGCAACGAGGATACGGGGTGGGGCTGGCCGCCCTATTTCAAGATGGACAGTTCGTCGACCAATACCGCGGCGAAAGAGCTGCAATCCACCGTGGATGCACCGAAATGGGTGGCGGTGACGCATTACGGCTGGCGCAACCAGTTGTTCACGATCTTTCCCAACGCCATCTCGCTGCGGCAGGTCGAGGGGCCAGATGTGCGGGTCATCCCTTGGGTGAATATCGTGATCCTGTCCTTCCTTGGCTTCGTGCTGCTCATGGGCTGGCGGATGTGGGCGCAGTTCAAGGAGCGGATGATCGAACCCGCCGTGATCGAGGCGCAGGAAACGCTGGATGATCTGGACCGCCGCGCGGATCGGGCCAAGGCGGGGGTGGGTGGCTGGTTCCGGCGGGTCTTTGGACGGAAGTAGGCGCTTCGGCCAGCCCCTTCATCTTGGCAAAAATACTCAAAAATCAGGTGCTTGCCGTCCCGCGCGCGGCGCGGATCATGTCGGCCGCCTTTTCGGCGATCATGATGGTTGGGGCGTTGGTGTTTCCTCCGATCAGGCGGGGCATGATGGACGCATCTACCACGCGAAGTCCTTCCAACCCCTTAACGCGCAGGTCGGGGTCGACCACGGCCATCGCATCGCGCCCCATGCGGCAGGTGCCGACGGGGTGATAGATCGTGTCGGCGCGGGCGCGGATGTCGGCCTCCAGCCCCGCATCGCTGCCGTCATGGGGATAGAGGCGCTGCCCGCGCCAAGGGGCGAGGGCGTCGGCGGACATTGCCTGTTCCAGAAGGCGGACCCCGGCCTTCAGCGTGGCCAGATCGCGCGGGTCGGACAGGAAGTTCGGGTCGATGCGCGGTGGGCTGGCGGGGTTGGCATCGCGCAGGCCGACATGGCCCCGGCTTTCGGGGCGCAGCACGCAGACATGCGCCGACCAGCCATCTGAAAGATGGATGCGGCGCATGTGGTCGTCCACGATGGCCACGACGAAATGTACTTGCAGATCAGGGATGTGCAGGCCGGGGCGGGACATGAGGAAGGCTCCGCCTTCCGCCCCCGGCGTGGTCAGGATGCCATTGCCATGGTCGCGGAAGGGCCGCCAGCCGCGCATCAGGCGCAAGAGGCCCGCAGGGTTGAACCCCACCACATCGGGGCGGGGAGAGCGCCAGATGAGGGTATGGTCCAGATGATCTTGCAAGTTCTGCCCGACGCCGGGCAAGGCATGGGCAAGGGGGATGCCGTGGGCGCGCAACTCTTCCTCCGGCCCGATGCCGGAGAGGAGGAGGAGTTGCGGGGACCCGAAGGCGCCTGCGGAAACGATGACCTCGCGCCGCGCGGTGAGGGTGAGGCGGCGATTTTTCTGCTTTACGATCAACCCCTTGGCGCGGATGCCGTCGAGGATGATCCTTTCGGCCCGCGCATGGGTCAGGACGGTGAGGTTCGGGCGCGAGAGCACGGGGTGAAGATAGGCGGCGGCGGCCGAGCAGCGGCGGCCTTTGCGGGGGCCGTGGTGGAACTGGGTGACCTGATAGAGACCCGCGCCGAACTGGCTATCGCCATTGAAATCGGGGTTTGCGGGGACCTGCACCGCTTCCATCGCCTGCACGAAGGCGTGGGTGATGGCGTGGGGGCTTTGCTGATCGGTGACCTGAAGCGGGCCGCTGTTGTTGTGCAGGGGGCCGGTGGCCGAGGAATTTCCCTCTGATTTCAGGAAGTAAGGCAGGACGGACTGCCAATCCCAGCCATCGGCGCCAAGGTCGGCCCATTGGTCGTAATCGGACGGGTGGCCGCGGACATAGAGCATGGCGTTGATGGCGGAGGACCCGCCCAACGCCTTGCCGCGCGGCTGATAGCAGCGGCGGTTGTTCAGATGCGGCTGGGGTTCGGTGCGGAAGGCCCAATTGTGCAGCCGTGGCCGCCCCGAAACCATGGCCGCCACCATCGCGGGGGTATTGATCAGAAAGGATTTTCCCTGTCCCCCCGCCTCGATCAGGCAAACGGTGACAGCGGGGTCTTCCGACAGCCGGGCGGCCAGAACCGCACCGGCAGAGCCGCCACCGGCGATGATGTAATCGTACTCCATACGTCCCCCTGCTTTGACGGTTAAGCTATTCGCGGAGAGGGGAAATTTGGAAGCGGAACGTTGCGGCGGTTGTGCCCTGTTTTGTGCCGCCTTTTGTGCAGCAAAGTGTACATACAAATTTGGGCAGAGTCGGGCGCCGAAAGATGGTTAACCGTGCGCTGATGCGTAGGATGGGCAATACTGCCCATCCTACATTGGGATCATCCGCGCAGAGTTCCGCCCGTCGCCTTGGCAACCTTTTCGATGATCTTGGCGGAGACCGCCTCGATCTCTGCCTCGGTCAGCGTCTTTTCGGTGGGTTGGAGCCGCACCGTCAGGGCGATGGATTTCTTGCCGGGGCCCATCTGAGCCTCGGCCTTGTCACCCGTGAACTGATCGAAGAGGCGGACGCTTTCGATCAGGGCCTTGTCGGCCCCTTGCGCCGCGTTGATCGCGGTCAGTGCCTCGACCCCCTTGTCCACGACGAAGGCGAAATCGCGTTCCACGGCCTGCAGGTCGCTGATGGCGAGCGCGGGGCGGGTGGGCGACTTGGTTTTGGGCATGGGCACATTGGCCACGAGGATCGTGAAGGCGACGGCAGGTCCCTTCACGCCCATAGCGGCTAGGATGCGGGGATGCACCTCGCCGAAAGTGGCGAGCGTGTTGGGGCCAAGCCCGATCGCGCCGGAGCGGCCGGGATGCCACCATGCGGCCACCTTGCGGGTGATCTGCACACGGGCAGGTGCGGCCAGCGCGGCAAGCACCGCCTCGGCATCGGCCTTGGCGTCGAAGACGTCCACAGGGCGGCGGCTGCCGAAGGGATCGCGCGGGGCGCTGTGGCCGACCAGAAGCCCGGTCGCCTGCAGATGCTGTTCCCCCGGTTCGCCGCCGTGGAAGGCGGGCCCGATCTCGCAGAGCGCGAGGTCGGAGAAGCCGCGCGCCTGATTGCGGGCGGCGGCGCGCAGCAGGCCGGGCAGCAGGTCAGGGCGCAGATGCGTCATTTCCGACGAGATCGGGTTGTCCACCCGCACCGCGTCGGCCCCGCCACCGAAAAGCGTCGCCGCTTCGCCATCGATGAAGCTGTAGGTGACGCATTCGTTGTAGCCCAAGGCGGCCAGCGTGCGGCGGGCGGCCTTTTCGCGCGTCTGCAGCGGCGTGAGGATGGGTTTGGGCACCCCCGGCAGGCTGCGGCGCAGGGGCTTGCCTTCCAGTTTCGTGAGGGAGGCGATGCGGGCGACTTCCTCCACCAGATCAGCCTCGCCCAGAATATCGGGCCGCCATGTCGGGGGTGTGGCCATGTCGCCGTTCAATGTGAAGCCCAAGGCTTCCAGCGTGCGGCGCTGTTCTGCCTCGGGGATATCCATCCCCACCAGCGAGATGACGCGGGCGGGATTGAGACGGTAGGCGCGCGAGACGTCCGGGACCGCACCATCCTGTGCGATTTCGGACGGCTCACCCCCGCAGAGATCGAGGATCATCTGCGTGGCAAGGTCCAGCCCCGGCAGGGTGAAGGCGGGGTCCACCCCGCGTTCAAAGCGGTAGCGGGCATCGGAGTTGATTTTCAGCGCGCGGCCCGTGGAGGCGATGGTGATCGGGTCCCAATAGGCGGATTCGAGGAAGACATCGGTCGTCGCCTCGGTGCAGCCCGAAACCTCGCCCCCCATGATGCCTGCAAGCGATTCCGGCCCGTTGTCATCGGAGATGACCATCATGCCGGGCTGCAGGGTGTAGGTCTTGCCGTCGAGTGCCAGCAGCTCCTCGCCCCCTTTGGCGGGGTGGATGTGCAGGGGGCCGTGGACCTTGGCCGCGTCGAAGACATGCAGCGGGCGGTTTAGGGCAAAGGTGAAGAAGTTGGTGATGTCGACCAGCGCCGAGATGGGGCGCAGGCCGATGGCGGTGAGGCGGGCCTGCAGCCAAGCGGGCGAGGGGCCGTTCTTGACGCCACGGATCAGGCGGCCCGCGAAGAGGGGGCAGCCCTTTGCCTTCAGTTCCGGCGCGATCTGCACGGTGATGGACGAGGGAAAGCCGCCCTTGATCGCGGGGATCGCCAGCGGTTTCAGGGTGCCCAGACCCCGCGCGGCAAGGTCGCGGGCCAGCCCGCGCACGCCCAGCGCATCGGGGCGGTTGGGGGTGATCTTGATGTGGATCATCGGGTCCACCACCTCGGGCCGGTTCTTGGCCAGCCAGTCGGCGAATTTCTCGCCCACCTCGCCCGAGGGAAGCTCGATGATGCCGTTATGTTCGTCGGACAGTTCCAGCTCGCGCTCGGACGCCATCATGCCGTGGGATTCAACGCCGCGGATTTTGCCCACGCCCAGCGTGACGTCGATGCCCGGCACATAATCGCCCGGTTTGCACAGGACGACGGTGATCCCGGCGCGGGCATTGGGGGCGCCGCAGACGATCTGCTTTTCGCCTTCATCCGTCAGGACGCGGCAGACGCGCAGCTTGTCGGCATCGGGGTGCTGTTCGGCATGCAGCACCTTGGCGAGGGTGAAGGGGGCGAGTTTGGCCGTGCGGTCGGTCACCTCTTCGACTTCCAGACCGAGATCGGTCAGGGCGTAGAGGATCTCGTCCAGCGTGGCCGTGGTGTCGAGATGGTCCTTCAGCCAAGAGAGGGTGAACTTCATCGGTGCCGTCCTTCGGAAATGCAGGGGAGGGGATAGCCTAAAGGGCGGGCAAGGGGAAGCGGTCTGGCGCAAGGCCGGGCGGGGGTTTCCGATGTGGAAACGGGTTGTTCAGGGGGTGCCCTCTATAATGCGCGGGGCTGCCATACTTTCGAACGGGTCGGGCGGCAGGTTGCCCGCATGGACCCGATGTTTACACCCCCCGAACCCTCTCGCCGTGTGCCGGCTTGGCGCCTGATCACGATCATGGGCCTGTCGCTGGTGGCTTTGCTGATGCTGGCGTTCTGAGTGCCGTATCTGCCTGTTGCGATTGGAGAAAGCCCCGCCTTGGCGGGGCTTTTTTCTGTGCGGCGGGGCCGGGGGATCAGCGGCTGAGGCCGCCGGGAAGATCGGGCATGTCCAGTGCGGCAAAGCCGTAATGGCGCAACCAGCGCAGATCGCTTTCAAAAAACGCGCGCAGGTCGGGGATGCCGTATTTCAGCATTGCCAGACGGTCGATCCCCATGCCGAAGGCGAAGCCCTGCCATTCGTTGGGGTCGACGCCCGCCGCCGCCAAAACCTTGGGGTGGACCATGCCGGAGCCGAGGATTTCCATCCACTTGTCGCCTTCGCCGATGCGAAGCTGGCCGCCCACGTTGGAATAGCGGATGTCCACCTCGGCCGAGGGTTCGGTAAAGGGGAAGTGCGAGGCACGGAAGCGGAGTTCGACCTTGTCCACCTCGAAGAAGGCGCGGCAGAATTCCTCCAGCACCCATTTGAGGTTGGCCATGGAGATGTCGCGGTCGATGGCCAGCCCTTCGACCTGATGGAACATCGGGGTGTGGGTCTGGTCCATGTCCATGCGGTAGACGCGGCCCGGGGCGATGACGCGGATGGGGGCGCCCTTGTCCATCATGGCGCGGATCTGGACGGGGGAGGTGTGGGTGCGCAGGACGTGCGGCGGGCGGTCATCGCCTGTCGCGCGGTGCATGAAGAAGGTGTCATGTTCCTGCCGGGCGGGATGTTCCGGGGGGATGTTGAGCGCGTCGAAATTGTACCAGTCGCTTTCGACCTGCGGGCCTTCGGCGACGGCAAAGCCCATGTCGGCGAAGATGGCGGTGAGTTCTTCCATCACTTGGCTGACGGGATGGATGGTGCCCGTGCGGCGGGGGCGGCCCGGCAGGGTGACGTCCAGCCATTCGGTGCGCAGCCGTTCGTCCAGCGCCGCATCGGCAAGGCCGGATTTGCGGGCGCGGAGCGCGGCGTCGATCTCGTCCTTCAGGGCGTTGAGCGCGGCGCCTGCGGCCTTGCGGGCGTCGGGGTCCATCTTGCCCAAGGTGGCCATCATGGCGCTGATCTCGCCCTTCTTGCCAAGGGCCGCGACGCGCACCTCTTCCAGCGCGGATTCATCGGCCGCGGTGGAAACGGCGGTCAGATACTTGGCCTTGAGCGTGTCGAGCCCGTCCATGAAAGCCTCCTGAAGGTGCGAGGCGGTGGTAGCGGGATGGGGCCTTCGATGCAAGGGGCGCGCCCGGCCCCGGCCCCCGGGAGGGCTGTCTGCCCTCCCGGACCCACCCGAGAGTATTTCGGCCAAGCTGAAGTCAGGGGGCCATCGGGGATGTCAGCGGGGCGTGTTGGCGCGGATCGCCGTGGCGATGCGGGCGGCGATGGCGGCGCTGCCCTTGGGCGAGGGGTGGATCAGGTCCTCTTGGTGCAGCGAGGGGTCGCCTTCGGGGACGAGGTCGGACATCGGCAGGAAGATCACGCCGGGGTCGCGGGCATCCATCCGGGCGAGGCGGCGGTCAAGCTCGTTGCCATAGACCTTGCAGGGGCGGACGGGAGAGAAGAGGCCCGGATTGCGCAGATAGCCCGAATAAACAACCTTCGCGCCACCTGCGCGCAGGCGGTTCACCAGTTCAGGGATGCGGCCCGTGCTGCCATCGGACGAGATCAGGCGATCGACCATCGCGCTGCAATAGCCGCAGGCGCAGCCGAAGATCAGGTCATTGCCCCCGCCGTTGAGGACGACCCAGTCCCAATTGCCCTGCGCGTATTGCTTGGGGATCGACAGGCCCGCCGCGCCGGTGAGCGGCAGGTTGTAGATGATGCGCGCGGCATAGACAGAGCGGTCGATGACCTCTTCGCCCAGTTTGCTTTCCAGCGCGTCGGCCACGCTGCGCCCCGAGGAACGGTTCGCGGCCATCATCGAATCGCCCATCAACAGGATGCGGGCGTCCTTGGTGCTTTCGGTGACCATCTCGCCGCAGGACAGGAGGACGGACAGGGACAGGAGGGCAAGCAGGGCACGGAGCATGAAAGCAGATCTTTGCAAAAGGGTTCGCGCCACGGTTGCGAGGCAAAGGCGGCAGCGTCAAGGCGGCGGTGTGAAGCAATGCAGCCAATAGTGGCATAATCGCGGAAAGATTGACTCAGGGTTGAGGGAGGGCACGCTGGTAAGACCGTTGGTGTTTTTAACGATTGGAGGGGTACCATGCTGGGCATCATCCTTTTTTCGATGGTCGGGGTCGTAGGGGTGGCGATGGCCATGGGCCTGATGGACGACGATTCGGAGGCGGCTGTCCGGGCCGTCGATGAGGCCGATCTGGACGACGACCTGCCCCTGTTGGACGAGTCTGAGATCGAGCGCATGGAGCAAGCGCTGGCGGAGGACCCGCTGCTTGCGCAAGACGCCGTCGGGCCCGAGGAGGAGGCGCTGGAGCCTTACGAGGATCTGAACGGCTTTGCCGATATCGATGGGAGCGCGGCGCGCGACCTGATCGCCATCCCCGAGGATGTGGGGTCGGATCATGACCTGATCCGTGCCGCTGGCGGGGAAGATGTGGTGATCGGCAATGCGGGCGACAATCCGATGGCCGGGGGCGAAGGGGATGACCTTCTGTTCGGTCTCGGCGGGTTCGACCAAATCTTCGGGGATGAGGGGAACGATACGCTGGCCGGTGGCGCCGGTGGGGACCTTCTTTACGGGGATGTCGGTTCGGATGTGATCTATGGCGGGGCTGGGAATGATGCCCTGTATGACGGCACGGCGGATGGCACGGATACTGACAGCACCGATGTGATCGTGGCCGGAGACGGGGATGACGGGGTGATCGTACAGGATGGCGTCAATCTCGTCTCGCTGGGCGAGGGCGAGGATCACGTCACCGTCTTTACCCGCGAGGCTGACAATCCGGGCGCGGTGATCAGCGATTTCGATCCAGAACAGGATGCGCTGTTGCTGGGCGTCTTTGCGCCAGACGTCGCCCTGCCGGTGGGCGCGAACGGTATCGAACTGGGCTACACGCTGCGCGAAGTCGAGACCGAGCTGGGCCGGGGCACGCTTGTGCAACCGACGGGAACCGAAGAGATCGACGCCGCGGCGCTGGGGGACGGGGCGAGCGTGGGCTATGCCTTATTGTTGGGCCTACGACCGCAGGATCTGGTGGGGGCGGATATCCGGGTGGTGCTGGAAACGCCGGAAACGGACCGCTTCGCCGCCGGGTCGGTGGAGGCGGTCGCGCAGGTGATGGGGGCGACGCGCCTTTGACCTGTGCGGGTGCAAAGCAAAAGGCCGCCCGGTCGGGGCGGCCTTTCCATTCGATCCGACCTGAAGCTCAGGCCAGCGCCGCCTTGGCCTGAGCGGCGATGGCGTTGAACGCCTCGGGCTCGTGCACGGCGAGATCGGCGAGGACCTTGCGGTCGACTTCGATGCCAGCCTTGGCCAGACCGTTGATGAACTTGGAATAGGTCATCTCAAGGTCGAACAGGCGCACGGCCGCGTTGATCCGCTGGATCCACAGGGCGCGGAAGTTGCGCTTGCGGGCCTTGCGGTCGCGGGTGGCGTACTGGTTCGCCTTGTCGACGGCCTGCGTGGCCGTGCGGAAGTTGCGCGAGCGGGCGCTGTAATAGCCAGCGGCCTGCTTGATGACTTTGCGGTGACGGGCGTGAGTCACGACACCGGATTTGACGCGGGACATCTGGTGTTCTCCTTACCGGTCGTAGGGCATGTATTTCTTGACGATTTTCGCATCGCTTTCGCAAAGGAGCATGGTGCCCGATGCATCGCGGATGAATTTCGTCGTACGCTTGATCATGCCGTGGCGCTTGCCGGCGACGCCGGCCTTCACCCGACCGGAGGCCGTGAAGCTGAACCGCTTCTTCGCCGCCGACTTGGTCTTCATCTTGGGCATTTCCATCTCCGTGGTTGCAGGCGCGACTCGGCATGCCACATTGGCCGGCCGCGCGGGTATCGCAAGGTGGGCCGTATAGGCGGGGCGCGGCGGCGGTGCAAGCGGAAAAGCGGGGCTAAAGGATGTAGCGGCCGATCACGGTGAAGAGGACATCGGGCAGCGCGCGGGGATCAAGGCCGCGATCCCCGGCGAGGACGGCCCAGCCCGCAAGGCCCGTGCCGATTGCAAGGCCGACGCCTGCGGCGAAGGGCAGCCGATCCTCGATCAGCGCCGAGAAGAGCGAGGGCAGCGCCAGTATCATCAGGGCCAGCCCGATGATCAGCATCAGATCATAATCCATTGCGCACCCACACCGCACCCAACCCCCTGCCAATAGGCCACGGGCACGGGCGCGGATCAAGTGCGGTCCGCAACAGCACGCCGTGACAGGGCGGGGCCAGCCGCGCAGGCGGGCGAAGACGCGCGGCGGGGGGTGGGCCTTCGACCCGGTCGGACTGGGGACGAACGGCAGCGGGCGCGCGGGATTATCCCGGTGCCGATCCTGCGGGCGCCACAAACGACGACGGGCCCGCGCAGAGGCGGGCCCGTGATTGCCTGACATTCGGGACGATTATTCGGGATCGACCCGATAGATCAGCCGTTCGTCGCAGGGCGCGACGCGCAGGATGTTCGTGGTGCCCTGCACGTTGAAGGGAACGCCTGCCGTCAGCACGATCTGGTCCTTTTCGGTGGCGAAGCCATAGGTGCGCGCCGCGCGAACGGCCGAGATGACAGCGCCCTTAAAACGGTCCTGCTCTTCGGTGATCACACAATGCGCGCCCCAGGTGAGGGACATGCGGCGGGCGGTTTCCATCAGCGGCGTCAGCGCGATGATCGGCACACGGGGCCGTTCGCGGGCGACGAGGGCGACGGTGGTGCCCGATTGCGAGAAGCAGCAGATCGCCTTGATATCGGCGCTTTCGGCGATCTCGCGCGCGGCGGAGACGATGCCATCGGCGACGGAGGTGCGGTTGACGCTGCGGCTGGCTTCGATGATCTGGCGGTAGACCGGGTCGCTTTCCACGCTGATCGCCACGTTGTTCATCGTGGTGACCGCCTCGACCGGGTATTTCCCGGCGGCGGATTCCGCCGACAGCATGACGGCATCTGCGCCTTCATAGATGGCGGTGGCGACGTCCGACACCTCGGCCCGGGTGGGCATGGGCGATTCGATCATCGATTCCAGCATCTGGGTGGCGACGATCACGGGTTTGGCCGCCGCGCGCGCGCCGCGCACCAGTTTCTTCTGGATCGGGGGCACGGAATGGACAGGCAGTTCCACGCCCAGATCGCCCCGGGCGACCATGATGCCGTCCGACACCTCAAGAATGGCGTCATAGGCCTTTACGGCGGCGGGCTTTTCGATCTTGGACAGGACGGCGGCGCGGCCCTTGGCAAGGTCCTTCGCCTCGATCACGTCTTCGGGGCGCTGGACGAAGGAGAGGGCGAGCCAGTCCACGCCAAGCTCGCAGGCGAATTCCAGATCCTTGCGGTCCTTGTCGGACAGCGCGGCAAGGGGCAGGACGACGTCGGGGACGTTCACGCCCTTGCGGTTGGAAATGGTGCCGCCGACCGTCACCGTGCAGTTGGCGAAATCCTTGCCGCAAGTGTCGACGCGCAGGCGGATCTTGCCGTCATTGACCAGAAGCGAGGAGCCGGGTTCAAGCGCGGCGAAGATTTCGGGGTGCGGGAGTTGCACGCGGGTCGCATCTCCGGGCGTGGGGTCGAGATCCATGCGGAAGGCGGCGCCGTCGACCAGCTCTTCGCCCGCTGGATTGGCAAAGGTGCCGACGCGAAGCTTGGGCCCCTGCAGATCGGCGAGGATGGCGATGGGGCGGCCGGTATCGGCCTCCACCTGCCGGATGATGACATGGCGCGCGCGGATGTCGTCATGCGTGCCGTGCGACATGTTCAGACGGAACACGTCGGCGCCCGCCTCGAACAGGGCGCGGATGGTTGCGTAATCGCTGGAGGCCGGTCCGAGAGTGGCCACGATCTTGACGTTCCGAAGGCGTCTCATATGCCTCGTTCCTTATGCAGTTCTTCGTTTTGTCGTGGGCCGAGGCGGGTTATGGCGCAATCGGGGGCCTGCCGCAACTGGCGGTTTCCCTTTCGTCAGAATAAATGACGAATTCATGAAGGCGGCAGGGGGTTGGCGGGGGTGTGTGCGTATCGGATCATCGGGGAGGGGCGGCCGGGGCGCTGGCTGGTGACCTGCGACCATGCGACGAACCTTGTGCCGGACTGGGTGGCGGGGGGTGATCTGGGGATCGGGCCTGCCGACATGGGCCGCCATATCGCCTATGACATCGGTGCGGCGGGGGTGGCCGAGGCGCTGGGTGCGGCGCTGGACAGCCCTGTGGTGCTGTCGGATTTCTCGCGCCTCGTGATCGATCCGAACCGGGGCGAGGATGACCCGACGCTGGTGATGAAGCTGTATGATGGAACGATCATCCCGGCCAATCGGCATATCGGCGAAGCGGGGGTGGCAGAGCGGCTGGAGCGGCTGTATCGCCCCTATCACGATGCGCTTGCGCGGTTGGCGGGGCGGCGGCCCGATGTGGTGATCGTGGCGATCCACTCCTTTACCCCCTGCCTGAAGGGACGCAGCCCCCGGCCATGGCATGTGGGGGTGCTGCATTCGCATATGGACGAACGTTTGAGCCGCGCCCTGATCGACGTGCTGCGCGCCGAGCCGGACCTGTGCGTGGGGGATAACGAGCCCTATAGCGGGCATCTGCCGGGGGATGCGATCGATCGGCATGCGCTGCGCTGGGGGCGGCAGAACACGCTGGTCGAGCTGCGCAACGATCTGATCGGGACGGCGGCGGCGCAGGCGGCATGGGGCGCGCGGTTGGCGCCGCTGCTGGAACGGGCGCTGACGCGGGTGGATGGTTAATTGGCGCAGGGACTGCCCCAGATCGCGGGGCAGCCTGCGCCAGTGTTTCGTGATGGCGTCCAGTTTCGAGTCAAGTTTGACAGAACCGAAGTTCGAATTCTTCTTTGTCTGCGTCTTTCGATTGTACGAGTGCTGTCATGGGTATGATTCTTCTTCTCGCTTTGGTCCCGGTTGCCCTTGCAGGGCTGTTCGCTGGGGGGGACGACGACCCAGAGGTGGTGGCCGCACTTCCGCCTGATGAGGATGGCGGCGGCGATGATGGCGGCAGCACTGGTGGCGGCAATGGTGAGGCCGACGTTCTGATCGGCGGCCCAAGGGCGAATGTGCTGACCGGGGATGCAGAGCAGGATCTGATCGCGGGCTTTGCAGAGAATGACACGCTGTCCGGGCTTGGTGGAAACGATCTGATCGTCGGGGATTCCGGGGCGGATTCGCTGTCAGGCGGTGATGGGGCCGATCTGCTGCTGGGCGGCACGGGCAACGATACCCTGAACGGTGGTGCCGATGATGACGCGCTTAACGGCGGCACGGGGGATGACGTGCTGGATGGCGGGGACGGCGACGATTACCTGATCGACGTCAACGGCGGCGACCCCGAGACCGGAGGCAATATCCTGCGGGGCGGGGCCGGGAACGATGTCATCGTCGGCTGGAAAGCCGCGCCCGGCACGGCGCGCGACCCGCTATCCGGCGCGGACCCAAATTCTGCGATCATCGCGCCGATGGAAGAGGTGTTCGGTTCCCAGACGGCAAGCTTTAACCAGATGATCCGGAACAACAGCCTGACCACGGATAACGGCAGAAGCTTCGACCGGATGGAAGGTGGCACGGGCGATGACACGCTGCTGGGTGACCGGGGCGACCTTATGCTTGGCGGCGAGGGGGCGGATGTCTTTTCCGTCCTTGCACCGCCGCAGCCGGACGATCCGGACGACGCGGGCTTTGGCTTTGTCGCGGGGATCGCGGATTTTGAGCCGGGCTTGGACAGGCTGCAAATCCAGACGGATTCGGTCGACCCCTTCACCTTGCGGGTCGATGCCGATCAGGATGGTCTGTGGATCGTGTTCAACGGGCGGGATGTGGCCTTGCTGACCGGGCTGCAGCAAGGCGATGTGGTCGCCGGGGATATCGAGGTGCTGCGTCTCACGGCGTGATGCGGGCTCTGGTCCTTTGAGGCGTTGCGGGGCATTCTGCGGGAAACGACAGGAGGCCCGCGATGACCCAGACCATGCCCGAGATTGATGACGCGACAATGCAGGCCCTTGAGGCAGCCGCCTATCGGCGGCTGCGTGACCATTTGCGCACCCGCACCGACGTGCAGAACATCGACCTGATGAACCTTGCCGGTTTCTGCCGCAACTGCCTGAGCCGCTGGATGGCCGAGGCCGCCGAAGAGGCGGGTGTGACGCTGGGCAAGGAAGAGGCGAAGACGCTGGTCTATGGGATGCCCTATGACGCGTGGAAGGCCCAGCATCAGGCCGAGGCGAGCGAGGCGCAAAAGGCGGCCTTCACCGAATCTTTCAAGACCCACGGCTAGGCCGTTCTGCCCGACCTCGGCGCAGACGGGGTTGGAAAACTGTCCCCGATTCAGAAAGCGTTTCCGCGCAGACCATGGAATTGTTTCGAAATTCTTTCGCTTTCGTCGCTTTTCGAAAAAGAAATTTGTCCGAATCAACCTGGGAATGTCAGTTTAATTCGGACGTTTTGTTCCAAGTTTCTGGGGTGTGGTGATGAGTGCGCTTTTGCTTCTGTTGGCGGGGATGCCGCTGTTTTCGGCGATGGGTGGCGATGACGATGACGCCGCTGCCGACGATGTCTTCTCTGAAGATGGGAATGGTCCGGACGAGGCTTCGTCCAGAAACGGGGGCGAACTGTCGTCGCCGCTGGACGTGGCCATGTCGCAGGCGGATCAGAACCTGAACGGCACGAATGGGAACGACCGGCTGTTCGGACAGGATGGCAATGACACCCTTCAGGGCCGGGGCGGGAACGATTTCCTGCAGGGCGGCGATGACAATGACCGTATCTATGGCGGAGACGGCAACGACACCGGGCTGGGCGGCGCGGGGAATGACCTGCTGCTGGGGCAGGCCGGAAACGACATCCTGACGGGCGGCATCGGTGCCGACAGTCTGTTCGGGGGCGAGGATGCCGACGAACTGAGCGGCGGCGCGGGCGACGATCTGGTCGCTGGCGGCGCAGGCAACGACCTGCTGCTGGGTGGCGCGGGCAATGACACCATGGCCGACGGTCTGGGTAAGGATACGCTCTTTGGCGGGGCAGGGAATGACTCTGTCGCGGCGCTTGCCGACGAAGATGTGGATGCCTTCTATATGGGTGTCGGGAATGACCAGTTCAGCGGCGCGACGGATGGCAGCGGCAACTTGGCGCGCGGCGGTGCGGGCAGAGACACGCTTGAAGGCGGGGCAGGCAATGACACCCTGTTCGGGGAGACCGGCCTTGACGAACTGTCCGGCGGCGCGGGGAATGATGTCCTGAACGGCGGGTTCGGCTCTGACCTGCTGGATGGCGGAGCGGGGACCGATACGCTTTTGGGCGGTGTCGGGAATGACACGATGATCGGCGGTGCCGACAATGACAGCCTAAGCGGCGGGGCGGGCAATGACGTGCTCTATGGCACCAATCTGCCGGACGCCACGCAGCGCACAGCGACGGGGACCGACACGCTGGATGGTGGGGCCGGGAACGACATCCTGTTCGGTGACGGATCGGACCGCATCACCTTGGGCGCGGGCGAAGACGAGCTTTTTGCCGCGACTCCTTCCAACATGGTGGTGACGGATTTCAACCCGGCCGAGGATTCGATCGAGATCGGCTATCTGGGCGCGACCCAGCCGACGCTGACCTTGCAGCAGGTCGATGGGGCTGTGGTGGTGCAATTGAACGGCGAAGCCGCGCTGCGACTGGAAGGACAGACCCTTGCCGCCGTGCAGCCGGTGACCTTCGTCTTCACGCGGTTGACGGCCTGACGGGCGCGGCGGCGGTCAGACCGCCGCCTTGCGCATCTCGTCGATGTAAAGCTCGCGCAGGCGGGTGGCGACGGGGCCGGGTTTCCCGGTCCCGATCGCCGCGCCGTCAATCTCGACCACGGGCATGACGAAGATGGTGGCGGCGGTGGCAAAGGCCTCGTCGGCCTGCTTCACCTCGTCCACGGTGAAGGGGCGTTCCTCCACCTCGAACTGCGCTTCGGCGGCGAAGCGGAGGACGGCGGTGCGGGTGATCCCGTGCAAGATGTCGTTGGACAGCTGCCGCGTGATGATGCGGTTGCCCTTGATGATATAGGCGTTGTTCGACGTGCCTTCGGTCACGACGCCATCCTCGACCATCCAGCTGTCATCCACCCCGGCCTTCTTGGCCATCATCTTGGCCATGGACGGATAAAGAAGCTGCACCGTCTTGATGTCGCGGCGGCCCCAGCGGATGTCGGGCACCGAGATGACCTTGAAGCCGGTCTTGGCGGCGGGGGCATCGGCGAGGTTGGGGATATCCTGCGTGAAGGCGACGATGGTGGGTTTCACCGACCCGTCGGGAAAGACGAAGGACCGGTCGCCGGGATTTCCACGCGTGACCTGCAGGTAGATCATCCCCTGATTGATGCCATTCAGGCGCACCAATTCGCGGTGCATCTGGATCAGGTCGGCGTCCGAGCAGGGGGCCTGCATCTCCAACTCATCAAGGCTGCGGTGAAGGCGGCGGGTGTGGCCGTCGAAATCCACCAGCTTGCCGTCGAGGACGGAGGTCACCTCATAAACCCCGTCCGCCATCAGAAAGCCCCGGTCAAAGACCGAGACGGTCGCCTGATCCTCGGGCAGATAGGTGCCGTTGACATAGACGGTGCGGGTCATGGGGTTCCTCAAACTCTGGCGAAATAGCTTGGCTAATCCTGCTTGCCGGCATCTTTCATGTATGCGTTGCCTTGTCCAATGAAGAAGTCTGCAAGTTCGTCCGGACTGTTCTCAAACCAAAGCGCACCATCCGACGAAGATGGGTCGACTACAGCATTACCGAAGGAGCCAAACATGACTTCCTCCGACATTTGAGGATCGACAGAAGCAGATCGCTTTGCACGCCTTACCTGCATCCAAACAAAACCCACTTTCTCCTTAATCATACGATTGGGTATTGAGATCGCTCCCGTAAATTTATCTTCGACTTTCCAGCCACTTAGAAAACCTTGTGACACCCTAACTCGCAACCCATCAAACAAAATCATGAACGATTAACCCCACAACTCGAACTTTGGCGGATGAACGCAGCCGTGACTATACTCTAGTGTATGGTCTCGGTCGCGGGCCAAAAGGAGGGGGCCGTCGAGATCGGTGAAGCTGGCGGCCTGCGCGGGCAGGATCGCCGGGGCCATCGCCAGCGAGGTGCCGACCATGCAACCCACCATAAGGGGCAGGCCCGCCGCGCGGGCGGCATCCACCATCAGCAGCGCTTCGGTCAGGCCGCCTG
>JACVZW010000059.1:50340-229218 GCA_014654775.1 Paracoccaceae bacterium
AGGCCCGCCGCGCGGGCGGCATCCACCATCAGCAGCGCTTCGGTCAGGCCGCCTGTCTTGTCCAGCTTGAGGTTGACCATGTCGTACTTGCCCCGCAGCGCGGGCAGGCTGTGGCGGTCATGGGCGGATTCGTCGGCGCAAATGGGGATGGGGTGGGGAATCTCCGCCAGCAGATCATCCGCTCCGGCAGGCAGCGGCTGTTCCACCAGCGCCACGCCAATGCGCGACAGGTGCGGGGCGAGGTCGGCATAGATCTCGGGCGTCCAGCCTTCGTTGGCATCGATGATGATGGTGGCTTTCGGCGCGCCGATGCGGACGGCCTCGAGCCGCGGCATGTCGTCCGGGGTGCCGAGCTTGATCTTCAGAAGCGGGCGGTGGGCATTCTCGGCCGCTTGCGCGCGCATAGCATCAGGGATGTCGAGTGACAGGGTGAAGGCGGTAATGCAGGGCCTCGGCGCGGGCAGGCCCGCGAGGTGCCAGATGCGGGTGCCTGCGGATTTCGCCTCCCAGTCCCAAAGCGCGCAATCGACGGCGTTGCGCGCGGCACCGGGGGGGAGTGCGTCCTGCAGCGCGGCGCGTGTGATGCCGTTGGGCAGGGTGGCGATCTGGGCCAGCACGGAGTCAGGCGTTTCGCCATAGCGCGCATAAGGGACGGATTCGCCGCGCCCCGTGACCCCGCCGCGCGTGACGGTTGCGGTGATGACCCGCGCCTCGGTCTTTGACCCGCGTGAAATGGTGAAGGTGCGGGCGAGGGGAAAGGTGTCGAGCGTGGCGGTGATCATCGGTGTCTCCTGATGGTCGGAGGGGGCGGGAGAGGGGATGCGCTGTCAAGTCATGCTGCAAGTGCGAAATGGCGCTTGCGCAGTGCAGCGCAAGATTATAACGCTATGGCAGCCCAAACCGAAATTTCCTTGCGAGACCGACCATGAGCTTCCGCCTGCAACCCCCCGCCCCCGCCCGCCCGAACCGCTGCCAGCTGTTCGGCCCCGGATCGCGGCCCGCGATCTTTGCCAAGATGGCGGCGAGCGAGGCGGATGTGATCAACCTTGATCTGGAGGACTCGGTCGCGCCGTCGGACAAGGCTGTGGCGCGGGAGAACATCATCGAGGCGATCTCTGCCGTGGACTGGGGGCGCAAGACGCTGTCGGTGCGGATCAACGGCTTGGACACGCCGTGGTGGTATCGCGACGTGGTTGATCTGCTGGAAAAGGGCGGCGAGCGGCTGGATCAGATCATGATCCCCAAAGTGGGCTGCGCCGAGGATATCTATGCCGTCGATGCGCTGGTCACGGCAGTGGAACGCGCGATGGGGCGGACCAAGCCCATCGCCTTTGAGGTCATCATCGAATCGGCGGCCGGGATTTCCCATGTGGAAGAGATCGCCAAAGCCTCACCCCGCCTGCAGGCCATGAGCCTTGGCGCGGCGGATTTCGCGGCCAGCATGGGGATGCAGACGACGGGCATCGGCGGCACGCAGGAGAATTACTACATGCTGCGCGAGGGGACGAAGCATTGGTCGGACCCGTGGCATTGGGCGCAGGCGGCCATCGTCGCGGCCTGCCGGACGCATGGCATCCTGCCTGTCGACGGGCCCTTCGGCGACTTCTCCGACGACGAGGGGTTCCGTGCGCAGGCGCGGCGGTCGGCCACGCTGGGCATGGTGGGGAAATGGGCGATCCACCCCAAGCAGGTGACGCTGGCCAATGAGGTCTTCACCCCGTCGGAACAGGCGGTGACCGAGGCGCGCGAAATCCTCGCCGCGATGGAGGCCGCCAAGGCGCGGGGCGAGGGCGCGACGGTTTACAAGGGCCGTCTGGTGGACATCGCCAGCATCAAGCAGGCCGAGGTGATCGTGCGGCAGGCGGAACTGATCGCGGGTTGACGTTGCGTCAACAATGAATCGTTGACAGGTCGCCTGTCCAGCGGGCAGGGTTCGGCCACCGAAGCGGCAAAACAAGGCGCTTTGCAAAGATTACCCGAGCTGCGACCCACGGGGAGAGGAGGCCCCGCGCAGCAGATGGGAGGACGCACGCCCCGTGGCCCGGCCACGGGGCGCTGCTGTTTCTGGGCGCGGTTTTGGCGCAACGCTTTGATATAAAACCCGAAAAATCGACATACTTCGGCGCGGTCTGATCCTTTGCTAGCGCTGGGTCAGGTTTCACGCGGAGGATTTCATGCGGTTTCTGGTCTGGACGGGTGTCGCCCTGCTGGTGCTGGCAGGGCTGGTGTTTCTGGTGGGCTGGCTTCTGCCCGCCACGCGCGAGGGGCGGGCGGAGGTGGTGATCGCGGCGCCGCCCGCGCGGATCGTGGCGGTGATCGCCGATGTCGAGGCGCAGCCCGACTGGCGCGAGGGGATCGCGGCGGTGGAGCAGACGGCCGAGGGTTGGGTCGAGGTGACGGCGCGGGCGGAGCGGATCACCTTCCTGGCTGAGGAGATGGGCGAGGCGCGCATTAGGCTGCGCTTTACGTCGGATGCCGGATATTCGGGGTCGTGGGAGGCGGCGCTGGTCCCGGAGGGGGACAGCACGCGGGTTTCGGTGGTGGAGCGGGCAACGGTGCCATCGCCCCTTGGCCGGATTCTCGCGCGGCTCCTCTTTGATCCGGAGGTCTTTGCCACCACTTATCTGGCGGCCCTGAAGGCACGTGTGGAGGGGATGTGATGGCCGAGCGGAAGAAGAAGCCAACCGATTGGCGCAAGCGGTTCGGGGCGGCGAAGGACCCGCATGTGGTGATGCTGCATGCCGATTTTGCTGGGGTGAAGGCGGGCAACACGATGCTGATCTCCTCTCCCGGCGAGATCGCCAATTACCTGGCGCGCATCCCGCAAGGCGAGACGCGGACAATGGATCGGCTGCGCAACGAATTGGCGCGCAAGGCGGGGGCCAACGCGATGTGCCCGGTGACAACGGCCATCTACCTGCGCGTGGTGGCCGAGGTGGCCTTGGCCGATCTGGCCGAGGGCAAGCCGCTGGATCAGGTTGTGCCCTTCTGGCGGGTGGTGATGCCTGACAGCAAGGTGGCGAAGAAGCTGTCCTGCGGGCCGGACCACGTGGCGCATCTGATCGCGCTGGATCAGGGGCAGGCGGCGGGATAGGGCCGGGGGGAGGCGCGGGCGAGTTGCATCTTGCCCCGCCTCTGGCCATATAGGGACGACGCGCTTAGGGGGTGTCCCATGAACTATCTGGAATTCGAAAAGCCGCTGGCCGAGATCGAGGGCAAGGCGGAAGAGCTGCGCGCGATGGCGCGGGGCAATTCCGGCATGGATGTGACGAAGGAGGCAGAGGCGCTTGACCGCAAGGCAGAGGCGCTGCTGAAAGACCTCTACAAGGACCTGACGCCTTGGCGGAAATGTCAGGTGGCGCGGCACCCGGACCGGCCGCATTGCAAGGATTATATCGACGCGCTGTTCACGGAATTCACCTCGCTTGCCGGGGACCGGAACTTTGCCGATGACCATGCTGTGATGGGCGGGGTGGCGCGGTTCAACGATCAGCCCGTGGTGGTGATCGGGCATGAGAAGGGCAACGACACCAAAAGCCGGATTGAGCGGAATTTCGGCATGGCGCGCCCCGAGGGGTACCGCAAGGCCATCCGGTTGATGGAGATGGCGGATCGGTTCCGCCTGCCGGTGATCACGCTGGTCGACACGCCCGGCGCCTATCCGGGCAAGGGCGCGGAAGAACGCGGGCAGGCCGAGGCCATAGCGCGGTCGACCGCCAAATGCCTTGAGATCGGGGTTCCGCTGATCTCTGTCGTGATTGGTGAGGGCGGGTCGGGCGGGGCGGTGGCCTTCGCCACGGCCAATCGCGTGGCGATGCTGGAACATTCCGTATATTCCGTAATTTCCCCCGAAGGCTGCGCCTCGATCCTGTGGAAGGATGCCGAGAAGATGCGCGAGGCGGCGGAAGCGCTGCGCCTGACGGCGCAGGACCTGCAGAAGCTGGGCGTGATCGACCGGATCATCAAGGAACCGCTGGGCGGCGCGCAGCGGAGCCGGAAAGAGACGATCGAGGCGGTGGGCAAGGGCATCGAGGCGATGCTGAAAGAGATGGCGGGCAAGAAGCCCGACACCCTGATCAAGGAACGCCGCGCGAAATTCATGGAGATGGGGTCGAAAGGGCTGGCCGCGTGAATGCGTGGCTGATCGTTCTGATCGCGGGTCTTCTGGAAACCGGCTGGGCGCTGGGCTTGAAGTATTCGGACGGGTTCACGAAGCCCATTCCTTCGGTGCTGACGGTGATCGGGGCGGCGGCGTCCTTCTGGCTTTTGTCCGTCGCCATGAAGGACCTGCCGGTGGGCACGGCCTATGCCGTCTGGGTGGGGATCGGTGCAGTGGGGACGGCGATCCTGTCGGTCTTCCTGTTCGGTGATCCGGTCAACCTGATGCGGGTTGTGGGTGTCTGCCTGATCATCGCCGGGATATTGGCGCTGAAATTCGCGTGATGGCGTGGGGCGGACCCCCCCCGGGGGGTTTCACCCCGTGCCGATTGGTTCTTGACCCAATGGCGAACCGTCGGCACCCCAGAGTATCTTTCCCAAGATGAAGCCAAGAGTATTGAAGAAGGGGCGGCCACTCGGACCGCCCCTTTGTTCATCAAGCTGACCTGTCAGGCCGCAGCGCGGCGGGTGCTGAGCACGCGGGCCATCGTTTCGCCCATCGCCGACGGGTTGGGGGCAATGGTGATGCCGGCGGCGGACAGGATTTCCACCTTTTCCTGCGCACTTTCCCCGAATGCCGAGATGATCGCCCCGGCATGGCCCATCTTGCGGCCCTTGGGGGCCGACAGGCCCGCGATATAGGCGACGACCGGCTTGGTCATGTGGTCGCGGGCATAGATCGCGGCTTCGGCTTCCTGCGGGCCGCCGATTTCGCCGATCATCATCACGGCATCGGTTTCCGGGTCCGCTTCGAAGAGTTCAAGGATGTCGCGGAAGCTGCTGCCATTGATCGGGTCGCCGCCGATGCCCACCGAGGTGGAGACGCCGATGCCCAGCGCCTTCATCTGCGAGGCTGCCTCATAGCCCAGCGTGCCAGAGCGGCCGACGATGCCGATGCGGCCCGGCATGTAGATATGCGGCGGCATGATGCCCATGAAGCCCTTGCCGGGCGAGATGATGCCCGCGCAGTTCGGCCCGACAAGGCGCATCTTGCGGTCGGCCGGATAGCGTTTCAGGAAACGCTTCACCTTCATCATATCCTGAGACGGGATGCCGTCGGTGACGCAGACGGCGGTCTTGATGCCCGCATCCGCCGCTTCCATGATCGCATCGGCGGCAAAGGGCGGGGGCACGAAGACGAGGGAGGCTTCTGCCCCCGTCGCCTCGACCGCCTCGCGCACGGTGTTGAAAAGCGGACGGTCCAGCAGGCTTTCGCCGCCCCGACCGGGGGTCACGCCGCCCACGACATTGGTGCCGTGCTTGATCATGTCCTCGGCATGGAACTGGCCGATGCGGCCGGACATGCCCTGCACGATGACGCGGGTCTTTTCGGTGATGAGAATGGCCATGATGTTTCCCCCTTACGCGGCGAGTTTCTGGCGCGTGGCGACGGCCTTGCGGGCGGCGTCTTCCAGCGTGTCGGCGGTGATCAGCGGCAGGCCCGAGGCATCGATGATGCGGCGGCCTTCCTCGACATTCGTTCCGGCGAGGCGGACGACGACGGGCAGGGTCAGGCCAAGCTCGCGATAGGCCAGCACCACGCCTTGGGCGACCCAGTCGCAGCGGTTGATGCCCGCGAAGATGTTCACGAGGATGACGCTGACGTTACGGTCGGCCAGCACGGTACGGAAAGCCCGCACCACCCGCTCCGGGCTGGCCCCCCCGCCGATATCGAGGAAGTTTGCAGGCTCCCCCCCGGCGAGTTTGATCATGTCCATCGTGGCCATCGCCAGACCCGCACCGTTGATGATGCAGCCGATGTCGCCATCAAGGCCGACATAGGCGAGGCCGTGGTCGCCCGCCGTGCTTTCGCGCGGGTCTTCCTGGCTGCGGTCGCGGAGTTCCGCGATCTCGGGGCGGCGGAAGAGGGCATTGGTGTCGAAGGACATCTTGGCGTCGAGCGCGACAAGGTCGCCCGCGCCGGTGATGACGAGGGGATTGATCTCCACCATCATGGCGTCGAGATCCCGGTAGGCGCGGTAGCAGGCCTTGAGGATATTGACCATCTGGGCGATCTGGCCGCCCTTCAGGCCAAGCTGGAAGGCCAGTTCGCGGGCCTGAAACTCTGACAGGCCCACCGCCGGGTCGATCGTCATGCGGCGCAGCGAGTTGGGGTCGTTTTCGGCAAGATCTTCGATCTCCATCCCGCCATGGGCGGAGGCGACGATCATGATGCGTTCGGATTTCCGGTCGAGGACGAAGCCCAGATAGAGCTCTTGCTTGATGTCCGAGGCCCCTTCGACCCAGAGGCGGTAGACGCCCTTGCCATTGGCATCGGTCTGCTTGGTGACCAGCTGGCGCCCGAAGAGGGTGGCGGCGAATTCCTGCACCTCGGCCTCGGAGCGGCACAGCTTCACCCCGCCTGCGGCACCACGGCCGCCGGAATGGATCTGCGCCTTGACGACCCAAGCGCTGCCACCCAGTTCGCGGGCGCGGTAGCCCGCCTGTTCGGGACTGTAGGCAAGGCCGCCACGCGGAACGGGCACGCCGAAGCGGGCGAGGATTTCCTTGGCCTGATATTCGTGAATGTCCATTCGGTATTCCTCCCTGATGCAGGGATGGGCGGATCGCCCATCCTACGGGCCTGTAGGATGGGCCATTGGCCCATCCCCGGCTCTGGTCACTTCCCGGCGATGGCTTCCGCGATCACCAGCACGTTGCGCGCCATCTTTTCCGATGCCGCGTCGATCATCTTGCCGTCGAGGCTGGCCGCGCCCTTGCCTTGAGATTCCGCGATACGCAGTTCCTCGATGATGCGCTGGGCCTTGGTCACTTCGGCGTCGGTCGGGCTGAACACTTCGTTTGCCATACTGACTTGGCTGGGATGGATCGCCCATTTGCCTTCGCAGCCAAGGGCGGCTGCGCGGCGCGCGCCTTCCTTGTAGCCTTCCGGATCGGAGAAATCGCCGAAGGGCCCGTCGATGGCGCGCAGGCCATAGGCGCGGCAGGCGATGACCATGCGGCTGATCGCGGCGTGCCACTGGTCGCCCGGATAGTGCGGGTTCAGACCGCCGATATTCGTGGTCCGGGCGCGCATCGATGCGGCGTAGTCAGCGACGCCGAAATGCAGCGCCTCAAGCCGCCCGCCGAATTGGGCGATGCTTTCGACATTGGCCATGCCGAGGGCGGTTTCGATCAGCGCCTCAAGCCCCACGCGGGTGGTGTAGCCCTTGCCCTGTTCGATCTGGTTGACCATCGCCTCGACCATGTAAAGGTCATCGCGCACGCCGACCTTGGGCACGAGGAGGGTGTGCACGCGGCTGCCCGCCTGCTCCATCACGTCCACGACGTCGCGATACATGTAATGCGTGTCGAGCCCGTTGATGCGGACCGAAACGGTCTTGCCCTTGGCGGCCCAGTCGATGTCGTTCAGGGCCTGAATCGCGTTCTTGCGGGCCTGTTCCTTTTCCGGGGGCGCAACGGCGTCTTCCAGATCAAGGAAAACATAATCGGCGGGGCCTTGGGCGGCCTTGTCGATCATCGTCGGGTTGGAGGCCGGGACAGCGAGTTCCGAGCGCTGCAGGCGTTGACGCCGCAGCGGGTACAAAGTGTGGGACATGATTTCCTCAGATGGCTTTATTCGGCGGCGATGCGGCTTGCGCTGCGGGCGCTGCGCTGCACGGCGCGGGCGACGGGTTCGGCATAGACTTCCTGCGCGGCGGCGACGCCCGATCCAAAGCGGATCTGTGCGCCAGCGGCGGCAAGGCACAGCTCGGCGATGGAGATGGCCGAGAGGCACATGCCTTCGTTCAGGTCGCCCAGATGGCCGATACGGAAGACCTTGCCGTTCAGCGGCCCGAGGCCCGCCCCGAAAGAGCAGTTGTAACGGTCATAGGCGATGCGGATCACGTCACGCGCATCCACGCCCTGCGGCACGCGGATCGCGCTGACCGTGTCGGAGTAGAGTGAGGGGTGTTCGGCGCACAGCTCCATCCCCCAAGCGGCGACGGCATTGCGCACGCCGGTCGCAAGGCGGCGGTGGCGGGCGAAGATGTTCTCCATCCCCTCGTCCAGCATGCGGTCCAGCGCCTTGCGCAGGCCGTGGAACAGGGGAACCGGGGGCGTGTAGGGGAAGTAGCCGGTGGCGTTGACGCGGGCCATGTCGGCGAAGTCGAAATAGGCGCGGCGCATCGTGGCGGTTTCGGCCATCGCCATCGCCTTGGCCGAGACGCCGATCATGCCCAGACCGGCGGGCAGCATGAAGCCCTTTTGGCTGCCCGTGACGGCAAGGTCGACGCCCCATTCATCCATGCGGAAGTCGATGGAGCCGATGGAGGACACGCCGTCTACGAACAGCAGCGCGTCGTGGAAGGATTCGTCCAGCGCGCGCCGAACCTGCGCCACGTCGGAGGTCACGCCCGTCGCGGTTTCGTTGTGCGTCACGAAGACGGCCTTGATCTTGCCGTGGCGGTCATTGCCAAGGATGCGGGCGAATTCATTCGCCGGCGTGCCTGCGCCCCAAGCCAGATCGACGATTTCCACATCGAGGCCCAGTTTCACGGCCATATCGGCCCAGAGCAGCGAGAACTGGCCGTGACGCGCCATCAGCACCTTGTCGCCCGGGTTCAGCGTGTTGGTGATCGCCGCTTCCCAGCAGCCGGTGCCCGATCCGGGGAACATCATCACGGTGCCGGTCTCGGTTTTGAAAACCTTTTTCATATCAGCGAAGAGGTTCAGGGTCAGATCGCCGAAGTCCGGGGCGCGATGGTCCTGCATGGGGACGATCATCGCCTGACGCACCGCCTCTGGCACATTGGTGGGGCCGGGGATGTAAAGGTGCTGGGTTCCGGTCTTCATTGGGGTCCTCCCTGACGTTTCGCCTGTTCTGTTGAGAGGAGAGATGCCACCGAGATCGATTCCGGCAAACCGAAAGCGGGTCCTGCTGTGAATGCGAGAATTTACAAACGGTGTAATTTGTAATATTGTAAACATGACGAAGCCGGGAATGTGTGCGACGGTATGCAGAAAACCTTCATCGGCCCGCATCTGCGGCGCCTGCGGATCGAACGGGGCGAAACCCAAGGCGCCATGGCCAAGGCGCTGGGCATCAGCCCCTCTTACGTCAACCTTCTGGAAAACAATGAAAGATCAGTTTCCGTCTCGGTCCTGCTGCGGCTGTTCGATGTCTATGGGGTCGATTGGCGGGAAATCGCGGATGAGGACGGGACCAGCCAGCTTGCCGATCTGCGGGCGGTGATGCAGGACCCGCTGTTTGCGGAAACCCGCCCAGACCTTGCCCAGATGCGCGCGGCTTTGGTGCATTCGCCCGGGCTGGCGGCGTCGTTTCTGCGCCTGCACAGTGCCTATCAGGCGGCGACGGACCAGCTTTTGGCGCTGACCGAAGGGGAGGCGCCGCAAATCCTGTCAACGCCCGAGGCGGCGGTGCACAATGAATTCCGCAAGCATCGGAACCATTTCCGCGAGTTGGAAGAGGCGGCGGAAGGCTTCTGGGGCAGCGCCGCGGTGGAGCCGGATGAGATCTATGTCGCGCTCAAGCGGCGATTGCGCGGACGGGTGGGTGTCACCGTGCGGCTGGTGCGGGTGGAGGATCTGCCCGACACGCTGCGCCAATATGACGAAGGGCGGCGCGAAATCCTGCTGTCCGAGGCGCTGGATCACACCAACCGCATCTTCCAACTGGTGCATATGGCGGGGCTTTTGGAGCAGCGCGCGCTGCTGGACAGCCTCGTGGCGCGGTCGGGCATCACCGATCCGCGCGGCGTGGCGCGGCTGCGGGTGGAACTGGCAAACTATTTCGCGGCGGCCGTGCTCATGCCCTATGAGGCCTTCATGGCCGAGGCGCGGGCGACGAAATACGACCTCGATCATATCGCCACGCGCTTTGGCGTCAGTTTCGAACAGGCCTGCCACCGGGCGACGACGCTGCAGCGGGAAGGGGCGCTGGGCGTGCCGTTCTTCTTTCTGCGCATCGACAAGGGCGGGAACGTCACCAAGCGGTTCAATGCGACGGGGTTCCATCTGGCCGAACATGGCGGGGCCTGTCCGCGGCTGGATGTGCACACCAGCTTCCGCACGCCGGGGCGGATCGTGCCGCAATTCGTGGAGATGCCGGACAAGTCGCAATTCTTCGTCTTTTCCCGCACGGTGGATCGCCCGACTTGGGCGCGGCATGCGCAGGACAACCGGCTGGCCGTGGCGATGGGCTGCGCGATCGAACACGCGCCCGAAATCGGCTATGCCGAGGCCTTTTCGGTAACGGGCGCGCGGATGACACCGGTGGGGATCAACTGCCGCATCTGCCCAAGGTCGGGCTGCGACCAGCGGGCGCATCAGGCGGTGGTGCTGTCCCAGCCCGTGGATGAAAAGCGCCGGGGCGCGACGCGGTTCGAGGTGTGAGGTCCCCCCTCCCCGACCCTCCCCCGGTTCGGGGGAGGGAGACACTCCCCTCCCCGGACCGGGGAGGGGTTGGGGGAGGGGGACTTCGATATCAGGAAGGGGGCCTTGATCAGGCCGCCTTGGCGTAGGTGAAGCCCGCCTCGGCCATCAGGGCATCCGAGGCGGTTTCAACCACCTGCTCCAGTTCTGCCATGAAATCCGCGACGGAGCGGCCCGGCGGGATGGCGGGCAGGAATTCCACCACCGCCAGCCCCGGCTTGCGATAGATGCCGTGGCGCGGCCAGAACACGCCCACATTGGTGGCCGCCGGGATGCAGGGCTGCGTGATCTGCTGGTAAAGAAGCCCCGTGCCCACCTTGTAGGGCATGGGCTTGCCAGGGGCGACGCGGGTGCCCTGCGGATAGATGATCAACTGTCCCGGCACGGCGGAGCCTGCGGCGACGGCCTTCTTCATCTCGGCAATGGCGCGGCCCTTCTTGCCGCGATCCACTGGAATGCAGCCGATCCGCCACGCGTAAAAGCCAAGAAGGGGCGTCCAGCGCAACTCCTTCTTCATGATGAATTTCGGGCGGCGGACGACGGAACAGATCAGGATGATGTCGAAGAAACTTTGATGCTTGGAGGCGATCAGAACCTCGCCCTCGGGCACTTGCCCGCGAATCTCGGACCGCAGGCCGATCATCAGATGCGCCGTCAGCCGCACATAGCGGCAATAGGCGTGGATGCCCGCCCATGCGCCGTTGCGGCTGAGGATGGCATAGGGGGCATAGGCGAAGGCGTAGATCACCATCGCCAGATACATCTGGATGATGAACAGAAGCGACATCAGCCAGCGCAGCGCATAGGTCATGGCAGTTCCCGAAGCTTGCGGAAGGCCGCGGCCCCCGTGGCCAGCAGCGCGACAAGCGCCGCGACCGGGGGTAGCAGAAGCGGCAGCAGCCATCCAGCCCCCTGAAAGCCAAGGCCGGTAAGGAAGCCGCCCGCCTCATCCACCGGGGGCAGCAGGGCGATGCCGATCATCCCCGCCGCTGCACCGACCGCGGAACCGGCCAGCGCGCGCAGGGTGAAGCGGCGTACGAAGGCGGCGGCGATATAGTCGTCCTGCGCGCCCACCACCCGCAGCACGCGGATCACCTGCGCATTGGCGGCAAGGGCTGCATTGGCGGCAAGCGTGATCATCGCGGCCATCGCCGCGCCGATCAGCACGATGGACAGTCCGCCCAGCAGGTTCAGCCGCGCGGCAGCCGTGGCCAGCGGTCGGCGCCAGCGGGTGTGATCATCCAGCACGGCCCCCGGTGCCTCGGCCAGAAGGCGCTGGCGGAGACCTTCGCCATCATAGCCTTCGGGGGCTTCGGTCACCTCCACCAGACGGGGCAGCGGCAGGGCGTCGACGGGAAGGTCGGGGCCGAACCACGGGGTCAGAAGGGCGCGCTGTTCGTCATCCGTCAGGGCGCGGGCTTCTGCGATGCCCGGGGTGGTGCGCAGCACTTCCAGAACGGCGGCGGTTTGCGCCGCCATCTGGTCGGGCGGGGCGCTGATGCGGATGGTCGCCGTGCGCGACAGCGCATCGGACCAGCGGTCGGACAACCGGTCAGCGGCCATCGACAGGGCAAGGGCGAAGACGGCAAGGAAGGTCATCGCCCCGGCGGTGAAGCCCGTCAGCCATGCGGTATGGCCGGTGGGCGGGACCACGCGGTCGGCCTGCCGGTCGGGGGTGAGGAAGAGGCGGAGGCGGTCGATCACAGGTCGGCCCCCGCAAGCTGGATTCGGCGGTTGCGGATGCGCAGCACGCGCGCGGCGACCTGATTTTTCGCGGTGCGGATCAGGTTCATGTCATGGGTGGCAACGAGGATGGTCTTGCCCATCTTGTTCAACTCCACCAGCAGGGTCAGAAGGCGCAGCGACATCTCCCAGTCAAGGTTGCCGGTCGGCTCATCCGCAAGGATCACGTCGGGGCCCATGATGACGGCCCGCGCCAGCGCCGCGCGCTGGCGTTCCCCGCCTGAAAGCTGCGGTGGCAGGGCATCGGCCAGTTGGCCGAGGCCCACCCAAGCGAGAAGGTCGGTTAGGTCGCGCGGATCGCCCGCCCGCCCCGATACGGTCAGCGGCAACGAGACATTGGCCGCCATCGGCAGATGATCAAGGAACTGCACATCCTGATGCACCACCCCGATCCGCCGCCGCGTGCGGGCGACATCATCGCGGGTCAGGCTGCGAACATCGCGGTCGAAGATCGTCACGCGTCCCGCGGTGGCCTGCAACTCGGCATAGGCCAGTTTCAGGAATGTCGTCTTGCCCGCGCCGGAGGGTCCGGTCAGAAAATGAAAAGATCCTGGGGCAAGGCGCAGGGTGACCTCAGAAAGAAGCTCTCCCCCGCCGTAATTATAGGCGACGTTGTCGAAGGCGATCACGAGTATTCACTGCCCCTTGCTTGCGGGCCCTTGCCTGCGCAGGCAGCATTGCCCAAGGTGGCGGCGGTTGCAATGCGGGCTGACTGGCGGTTGTGGTGCCGGTGGGTTGGTGTCATCTTGCGGCGACGGTGGGTCTTGCGGCGAAAGCCGGGGCTGATCTGGGGCTTGGGTGAACTTGGGGTAGTGGCGAATGCGGCTCATCTGTCCGAACTGCGACGCGGAATACGAGGTGGAGGATTCCGCCATTCCGGATACCGGGCGGGACGTGCAATGTTCGAATTGCGGTCATGCCTGGTTCCAGCTTCCGCCTGAGATCGAACTGGCGCTGGAGCAGGAAGACGAACTTTTCGGTCAGGCGGCAGCTGCCGACCCGGCCATGGCCGGACCTGTTGCCGCGCCCGAACCGATGCGGGACCCCGCACCCGCGCAGGAGGACGCAGAGGCGGTGCTGGCCGCCGCCCTGAAGGCCGATCCGCCCAAGGCCGCGTCGGCTGGCCCCGTGCCCTCCGATCCGCCGCGTCGGACGCTGGACGACAATCTGATGACAATCCTGCGCGAAGAGGCCGAGCGGGAGGCCGCCGCGCGCCGCAGCGAGGGCAGCGCGATCGAGACGCAGCCTGATCTGGGCCTTGCCGCGCCGCCCGCCCCGCCGCCCTCGGCCCCCCCGGCGGGCGGAGGTCTGGCCGGTGCTGCGCGCCGGATCGCACAGATGCAGGGGATCGATCCCGATGCTGCGCCCGCCGCCCCGCCGCGCCCCGCCGCGCGGCGCGATCTGTTGCCGGACATCGAAGAGATCAACTCCTCGCTCAAGGGCAACGAGGCCCCGGTCGAGACTTGGGACGAGGATCGCCCCGGTGCCGCCGCCGCCGCCGAGGCGCGCGGCTTCCGCAGCGGTTTCGCGCTGGCGCTGTTCGCTGCGGTGATCTTGCTGGCGGCCTATGTCGCCGCGCCGCAGATCAAGGCGCAGATTCCCGCGCTGGCCGGAGGTCTGGATGCCTATGTTGCCGGGGTGGACGGGCTTCGCCTGTGGCTTGATGGCGCGATGCGCGCGGCCACCGACCTGCTGCGCGGCATGACCGCCAGCGAGGGGGGCGTGGCGGGCGGCTAAGGCCGCCCCAGCCCTAAAACTGATCCAAGAGGCGGCGCAGGTAATCCCTTTCGCTTTCGGGTCGGGCCTGTTCGCCAGACCGGCGGCGGATTTCGTCAAGGATATCCTGCGCGCGGCGATAGACATCCTCGCCCTGCAGCATGTTGCGGTCCGATCCGATGCGGGCCGAATTGCCCGGTTCGCGCCCAAGCGGATCGCGCTGGCCATTGGGATCGGCCTGCCCGAATTCCTGCCCGCGTTCGGCATCGCCCTGCTGCTGCTGTTCCTCGGCCATCGCATCGCCGAATTGCCGCATGCCGTCGCGCATGGCTTCCATCGCCTCGGCCTGCCGATCCAGCGCGCCGGGAAGATCGCCGTCGCGCAGCGCCTCTTCCGCCTCTTCCATCGCGCGGCCTGCACGATCCAACTGGCGACGGCCCTCTTCGCCCGCCTCGCTGCCATCGCCCGGAAGCTGGCCACCCTGCAGCCGGCCCAGACGATCGCGCAATTCCTGCTGGCGTTCGGCAAGGCTCCGCCCTTCGCCTTCGCCTTGACCTTCGCCTTCGCCCTGCTGGCCTTCGCCTTGCTGCTGGCCGGGCTGCTGGCCGTCATTGCCCTCTTGCCCGTCCTGCAGATCGCGGAAGGCATCGTCCGACAGGCCCTGCTGGCCACGCAGCGTATCCTGCAATTCGCGCATGGCCTGCTGACCCGGGCCACCCTGCCCTTGCCCCTGCCCTTCGCCCTGCGCGACCTGCATGTTCTCCATCAACTGGCGCAGCATCTCCATCAATTCCTGCGCCTCGGCCATGCGGCCCTCTTCCATCAGGCGCTGCAATTCATCCAGCATCTGCTGCAGCTGGTCGCCCGACATCTCCATCCCTTCCATGTTCTGGGAAAGCTGGCTGTCAGGATTGCGCTCTGCCTCTTCGGCCAGTTCGCGCATGTAATCGTTCAGCGCCTCGCGCAGTTCCTGCATCAGTTGTTCGATTTCGGACGGATCGGCCCCGTTCCGCATCGCTTCGTCCAAACGATCCTGCGCGCGGCGCAGGCGTTCCATCGCCGAGGCGAGATCGCCTTCCTCCACCAGAAGGGCGATTTCCCACAGTTCGGCGGCGATGGCATCGCGCGCATCGGGCGATAGACTGGCCTGCTGCGCCTCCAGATCCCGCATTAGGACCCGCAGACGTAGATAGGCGCGCTGGTTGCGGATCAGGTCTTCGGGGCGGTGAGTGACGGCCTTCAGGACCTGCGCGGCGCGGGGCGCATTGGCGCGGGTCCACAGAAGATCGCGCCGCATCTCGATCAGGGCGGCGGCGAGGGGATCGAAAAAGCGCTTGGCGGGCAGGGTCAGGCGCACGGGTTCGGCGCTGCCCTCTTGCCCTGCGGCATCGTCCACGGTGAAGGTCATGGCGACAGGCAGATTGGCGAAGGGATGCTGCGACAGATCGTCGACCAGCGTCTCGGCAATCTGAGCGCGGTCGCCCGTCATCGGCATGGGCAGGTCAAGCACGACGGGTTCGCGCGGTTCGGGGTCTGCCGCAAGGCCAAAGCGGCGGTCCACGGCGGGCAGATCCAGCGCAATGCTGACCCGGCCCGAGGCCACGCCGTAATCATCCGTCGCGGCGAATTCCATGGTGAATTGGCCGTCGCCTTCGCGTTCGGCGCTTTCGGCAGGGGTGACGGCGGGGGCCATATCGGGCGTGGCGATGAACCGCCATGTCCGCCCGCCGGGGCCGCCCACCGTCACCTCGCCGCTGCGTTCCAGCGTGAAGTCGTGCAGCGGGTCCGAGGCGGGGGGCACATCCGTCCCCGTCCGGCCCGACACGGTTTCCGACAGCGTAAGCTCGCCCACCTCGCCATATAGGCGGAATTGCAGCCGCGTGCCCACAGGCAGGTCGAGGCTGCCCTCGGCAATGTCGTTCAGATAGAGCGACGGCTTGCCCGTATAGGCGGGCGGCTGCGCCCAGCCTTCCCAAGCCGGGCCTGCCGCAAGCGCGTTCCCCGCACCGGGGGCCAGCGCCTCGACCGAGGTGACGCGCCAGAGCGAGCCGAAGATCATCGCCATGACGAAAGCCGTCAGCGCGACATAGCGCAGCGCGAAAGGGTCGCGACGGGCGAGTTTCAGATCGGGTTCGACAGGGCGCGCGGTGGCGGCGCGGGCCGCCATGCGGGCGCGGTGCGCCTGCCAGACGGCGAGCGAGGCCGGATCATCCCCGCCGATCGCCTGCGTGTCGGTCAGGGCGGCGATGGGCTGGCCGGGCAGGCGGGAATCGAGACGCACCAGCGCCTCGGCCCGCGTCGGTCGGCGGAAGGCGCGCAGCCCGCGCCAAAGCGTCGCCAAAGCGGCGGCCAGCGCAAGAATCAACGCGAACCATGCCGCCTCTAGCGGCAGGTGATCCTGCAGGCCGAAGGACAGGGCCGAAAGGGCAATGAGCAGGACTGTCCAGAACGGCCAGAAGCAGCGCGCCAGCCGTTCTGCCCAAAGGCCCAGCAGCGTCAGCCGCAGTGGGCGGGATAGGGCCGAAAGGGTGCTGTCCTGATGCTGTGTCATCCGTTCGGGCGGGGCCTTTGTCGCGTCTGGCGCGGCAAGGCCGCCTTACAACCACGTGGGGATGGTATCGCGGTTCAGGATTTCGTCAAAGGTCGGTCTTTCCCGAATGACAGCGAAGTGATCCCCTTTCACCAGAACCTCGGGCACGAGCGGGCGCGAATTGTATTCCGATGCCATCACCGCACCATAGGCCCCGGCCGAACGGAAGGCGACAAGGTCGCCTTCGCCCAGCGCGGGCAGGTCGCGAGCCTTGGCAAAGGTGTCGCCCGTCTCGCAGACCGGACCCACAACATCGAAGGGCTGGGTGGGGGCGGCGGGCGGCGGTTCGGTGACCGGGACGATGTCGTGATGCGCGCCGTACATGGACGGGCGCACGAGGTCGTTCATCGCGGCGTCGAGGATCAGGAAATCCCGCCCTTCACCGTTCTTGACATAGATCACCGAGGCGACCAGCAGCCCGGCATTGCCAGAGATCAGGCGACCGGGTTCGATCTCTATCTCGCAGCCCAGATCACCTACGGTACGCTTGATCAGCGCGCCGTAATCGGTGGGCAGCGGCGGGGCCTCGTTTGACCGAGTATAGGGAATGCCCAAGCCACCGCCCAGATCGAGGCGACGGATGTCATGGCCCTCGCTCCGCAAGCGACGGGTCAGATCGGCCACCTTGAGATAGGCCTGTTCAAAGGGTTCCAGCTCGGTCAGCTGGCTGCCGATATGGACGTCGATCCCGATCACGTCGATCCCCGGCAGGCGGGCCGCCTCGGCATAGACCTCGGACGCGCGGTCGATGGGGATGCCGAACTTGTTCTCTTTCTTGCCTGTCGCGATCTTTTCATGCGTGCGGGCATCGACGTCGGGATTGACGCGGATGGTGATGGGTGCCGTCGCGCCCAGCGACGCGGCCACTTCGGACAGGGCGCGCAGTTCCGGCTCGCTTTCCACGTTGAATTGACGAATGCCGCCCGTCAGGGCCAGACGCATCTCTTCCCGCGTTTTGCCGACGCCGGAGAAGACGATCCGCTCTCCCGGAACGCCCGCCGCCCGGGCACGGCGGTATTCACCGCCCGAGACCACATCCATCCCCGCACCAAGATCCCCCAGCAGCTTCAGCACCGCCACGTTGGACAGCGACTTGATGGCAAAGCAGACGAGGTGCGGCAGCGGCGACAGCGCCTCGGTGAAGAGGTGGTAATGCCGCGTCAGGGTGGCGGCGGAATAGACATAGAAGGGCGTGCCCACCTGCGCCGCGATGTCGGCAATCGGCACATCCTCGGCATGCAGGGTGCCGTTGCGATACAGGAAATGGTCCATCCGTCGGCCCCTGCGGAAAACACGTGTCGCCCGTTGCTATAACAGACACCGCCGGGGGCGCAATTCGCGGCTGGGGCCGAAAAATTTTCGTCCGAAAATTTTTCGCACCGCTCTGCCTTGGCAGAGCGGCGAAGATTTTTCGGACGAAAAATCTTCCTTCGCGGGCTTCAGCCCGCGCGGCGCAGCAGCAGGTAAAGCGGCAGGCCACAGCTGACCCCGATGCAGAAGGTGGCCGGGATGGCCACCAGCCCCCGCCAATTCCGCTGCGCGATGCATTCCGCGATCACCCAGACGGTCAGGGTGACGGCGGCGATGGTCAGGTCCCATGTCAGCCCCGTGGTGGAGGCGTTGACATACCATGCGTCGATCAGACCCGAGAGGCCCGTCCCTGTCTCGCGCATGTAGGTGACGAACCAGTACATCGGATGCACCGCACCCCAGACGGCCAGTGCCAGCCAGACCCAGCGCATCGGTGTCATCCGTTGCCCCCCACGATACCGATCTGGGCCTGACCCGAGATCGAGACGCCGCTGGCCTGTGCCTCGGCTGCCGCCTGTGACGGCGGCACGGGCGGGCCATCCGCGCCGCAAGCGGCCAGAAGGGCAAGGGAGGCGAGGGCGAGAAGGCGCGTCATGGCAATCCTCTATCCGGTTCACAAAAGGGCACTGCAGCGGGCTCAGGGCGAATAGCTGATCCGTCCCCCAGCCAGTCCGGCAGAAACCGAAGGGCTGACCGTCAGCCCGTCCGCGCCAAGACTTAGCCCGGCATTCAGCCGGGGCGAGCTGCAGGCGCAAAGGCCGATCAGGGTGGCAAGGGCAAGAACGCGCGTCATCCAGGCAGCCTGTGGAACGGGTCGATCACGGTGATGCCAAGGACCGGGTCATCGGCGCCGAGGTCGGTGCCGAAGCTGGTATTATGGCCCATCGGCACGCTCAGGTTCGGCAGGCGTCTGTCCTCGCAGGCAGAGAGCGCGAAGAGCGGCAGAAGGCCAAGGGTCAGGGCGGTGGGAGGGATCATGGGTGCAACTGTCCCTCAAGCCGGCCGCCGAGGCAAGGCAGCCCGCGCGCCGCTCCCCCGATCAGCCCAGCCGCGCCGTCCAGTCGGCGATACGCGCGCGCACCTGATCCGGGGCCGTCCCGCCATAGGAGCGGCGCGAGCGGACGGAGTTCTCCACCCCCAGCACGTCGAAGACATCGGCGCGGATGCCGGGATGCACCGCCTGCATCTCGGAAAGCGTGAGGTCGGGCAGGTCGCAGCCCTTCGCCTCGGCCTTGGCGACGAGGGTGCCCGTCACGTGATGCGCCTCGCGGAAGGGCAGACCCAATTCGCGCACCAGCCAGTCGGCCAGATCGGTGGCGGTGGAAAAGCCCGAAGCCGCCGCCTGCGCCAGCACGGCGCGGTTGGCGGTCATGTCGGTGACCATCCCTGTCATTGCGGCCAGCGCGAGCATCAGCGTATCGGCGGCGTCGAAGACCTGTTCCTTGTCCTCCTGCATGTCCTTGGAATAGGTCAGCGCCAGCCCCTTCATCACGGTGAACAGGGCCACCGTTGCGCCAAGGATGCGGCCCAGCTTTGCCCGCAAGAGTTCCGCCGCATCGGGGTTCTTCTTCTGCGGCATGATCGAGGACCCGGTGGTCCAGCGGTCCGACAGCCGCACGAAGCGGAATTGGGCGCTGGACCAGATCACCAATTCCTCGGCAAAGCGCGACAGGTGCATGGCGCAGATGCTGCTGGCGGCAAGGAATTCCAGCGCGAAGTCGCGGTCGCTTACCGAATCCAGCGAATTTGCCGTGGGCCGGTCAAAGCCCAGCGCCCGCGCCGTCATGTGCCGGTCGATGGGGAAAGAGGTGCCCGCCAGCGCCGCCGCGCCAAGTGGGCATTCGTTCATCCGCGCGCGGGCATCGATGAACCGACCCCGGTCGCGCGCCAGCATCTCGACATAGGCCATCATGTGATGGCCCCATGTCACGGGCTGCGCTGACTGCAGATGAGTGAAGCCGGGCATGACCCAATCCGCCCCCGCCTCGGCCTGTGCAAGGAAGGCGCGGATCAGCGCTTCAAGCCCCGCGATGGCGGCATCGCACTGGTCGCGGACCCAGAGACGGAAGTCGACCGCCACCTGATCATTGCGCGACCGGGCGGTGTGCAGGCGGCCTGCGGGTTCGCCGATGATCTCTTTCAGCCGGGCTTCCACGTTCATGTGGATGTCTTCCAGATCGGTGCGGAAGGGGAAACCGCCCGTTTCAATCTCTGACAAGACCGTGAGAAGCCCTTCCCCGATCGCCTCGGCGTCACTATTCGTCAGGATGCCTGTGGCGGCGAGCATCGCCGCATGGGCGCGTGACCCTGCGATGTCCTGCGCGTAAAGCCGTTTGTCGAAGCCGATGGAGGCGTTGATCGCCGTCATGATGGCATCCGGCCCTTCGGCGAAGCGCCCGCCCCACATCTGGTTGGCGGTGCGGGACGGATCGGGACTGGACATGGCGGGGGCCTTCGGAGGGATGATGCTGCGGAAAATTCTGGTCGTCGTCTACACGGCCTTGGCCATCGGTGCAAATGCGGCCCTTGCGGGCGATGTGGCGGACCTGCGCGACGGCGACATGAAGAAGCTGGCCCTGCATTCTGAACCGGTCGCGGTGCCGGACGGGGTGTTTCTGGATGCCGCTGATGCCGAGGTGCCCTTGGCGCAATGGCGCGGGCAATGGGTGGTGCTGAACTTCTGGGCCACATGGTGCGCGCCCTGCCGGAAGGAGATGCCCTCGCTTCTGCGCCTGCAGCAGGCGATGCCCGAGATCGCGGTGTTGCCAGTGGCGACGGGCCGCAATGCGGTGGAGGGGATCGAACGCTTTTATGAAGAGGCGGGCGTGCAGGCCCTGCCCATCCTGCGCGACCCGCGCAGCGAATTCGCCCGGCCGATGGCGGTGATGGGCCTGCCGGTGACGGTGATCCTGAACCCGGACGGGCAAGAGGTGGGCCGTCTGATCGGCGATGCGGAATGGGACAGCGCCCATGCGCAGACGGTGATCCGGGCCTTGATGGCGGCCAATTGATCGGCGCGCGCCGGGCGCAGGCGCCCGTCGCGCATTCCTTTTTTCCGCGGCGCCGCCTTCGGCTTTGCCGCGGCAGAGGGGGGCCAGCCCCCCGTCCCGTTCCGTGACTCCCCCCGGAGTATTTCCGGCCAAGATGAAGATCAGGCGGTTTCGCCCAAGGCGCGGATGCGGGCATGGGCCGGGCAGGTGACCAGATGATCGTTCACCATCCCCGCGGCCTGCAGGAAGGCATAGACGATGGTGGGGCCGCAAAAGGTGAAACCGTCCGCCTTCAACTGTTTCGAGATGGCCTGCGAGACCGGGGTTTCTGCGGGGATGTCGGCCATGCTGCGTGGTGCGTTCTGCACAGGGTGGTGGCCCACATGTTTCCATAGATAGCCCGCAAACCCCTCGCGTTCTTCCACCGCCAGATAGGCGCGAGCAGAGCGGATCGTGCCTTCGATCTTGCCGCGATGGCGCACAATGCCGGGATCGGCCATCAGGCGGGCGACATCGCCCTCTCCCCATGAGGCGATCATGGCGGGATCGAAGCCCGCAAAACTGCGGCGGAAATTGTCGCGCTTTTTCAGGATCGTGATCCAGCTGAGCCCGGCCTGAAACCCCTCGAGGATCAGCTTTTCCCACAGCGCGCGGGGATCGCGTTCTGGTACACCCCATTCTTCATCGTGATAGGCGATATAGAGGGGATCGGTGCCGCACCATGGGCAGCGGTCTGTCATCCTGCGGCTCTCCCTTGGCCCCGGCATGCGGCTTTACCCGATCTTTACGGGGATGCGGGCAGTCTTGCCAAGGCTTGGATCGACAGGGCGCAGGGGGCGCGGGCGATGGAAGACGGGCTGGGAAGCCCGCTCTCGGCAGCTTTGGCCGAGGGCGAGGGACGCATACTGGACCGGGTGGCGGACGCGGTGCGTGAGCGCCGCCTGCGGCTGGCCTATCAGCCGGTGGTCGTGGCGCGCAGTCCGCAGCGGATCGGGTTTCATGAGGGGTTGATCCGGCTGCTCGATCCGGGCGGGCAGGTCATCCCGGCACGGGACTTCATTCGGGCGGTGGAACCCCATGCGCTGGGCCGCGACATCGACTGTGCGGCGCTGGCCATCGGGCTGGATGCGCTGGTCCGCCATCCCGACCTGCGGCTGTCGATCAACATGTCGGCGCGGTCGGTCGGTTGGCCGCGCTGGCTGCGGCTGCTGCGCGCAGGGCTTGCGCGCGAGGCCGGGCTGGGCGAGCGGCTTATTCTGGAGATCAGCGAGGCAAGCGCGATGACCGTGCCGGAACTGCTGGCCGGGCTGATGGCGGAACTGCGGCCCAAGGGCATCGCCTTCGCGCTGGACGGGTTCGGGGCGGGGCCGATCACGCTGCGGCATTTCCGGGACCTGCATTTCGACATGATGAAGATCGATGCGGGTTTCACCCGCGGTGTCGCAGGGCAGGCGGACAATCAGGTGATGATGTCGGCTTGCCTGGCCCTGGCACGGGAATTCGACATGCTGACCGTGGCGCAGGGGGTAGAGACGGCGGCCGAGGCGCAGTGGCTTGCCGCGCTGGGGGTGGATTGCCTGCAGGGCCATCATTTCGGGGTGCCGAAACTGTATCCCCACGGGCTGTGATCCCGCGCCGTGGCCGCGCGCCATGCCCCAAGCCATGACCCTGCGTCAATCTGCGTGGGCAAGATTGTTGCTTTTGTTTCCCCCGGCGTCTAGGCCATGCTGCAAGGCGGCAGGGTCGCGTGGGCCCTGCCCGGTCTGGGAGAGAGAGGATCAGCCATGACCAATGTCGTCATCGTTTCCGCGGCACGGACGGCCGTGGGCAGCTTCAACGGCGCCTTCGCCAATACCCCGGCCCATGATCTTGGCGCGGCGGTGATCGAGGCCGTGGTGGCCCGCGCCGGCGTTGACAAGGCCGAGGTGGAGGAGACGATTCTCGGTCAGGTGCTGACCGCAGGTCAGGGCCAGAACCCGGCGCGGCAGGCGCATATCAAGGCCGGTCTGGCCAAGGAAGCCAGCGCATGGTCGCTCAATCAGGTCTGCGGATCGGGCCTGCGGGCGGTGGCGCTGGGCGCACAGCATGTGCAGCTGGGCGATGCGAAGATCATCGTCGCGGGCGGGCAGGAAAACATGTCTCTCTCGCCCCATGTCGCGCATCTGCGCGCGGGCACCAAGATGGGTGACATGAAGTTCATCGATTCGATGATCAAGGACGGGCTGTGGGATGCCTTCAACGGCTATCACATGGGCCAGACGGCCGAGAACGTGGCCGCGCAATGGCAGATTTCCCGCGACATGCAGGACGAATTCGCGCTGGCCAGCCAGAACAAGGCGGAGGCCGCGCAGAAGGCGGGCAAGTTCAAGGATGAGGTGACCCCCTTCACCATCGCAACCCGCAAGGGCGACATCGTGGTGGATGCCGACGAATACATCCGCCATGGCGCGACGCTGGAATCGATGCAAAAGCTGAAACCCGCCTTCACCAAAGAGGGTTCGGTGACGGCGGGCAACGCTTCGGGCCTGAACGATGGCGCGGCGGCGGTGCTGCTGATGTCTGCCGAAGAGGCCGAGAAGCGCGGTCTGACGCCGCTTGCCCGCATCGCCTCCTACGCAACGGCGGGGCTTGACCCGTCGATCATGGGCGTGGGCCCGATCCATGCCAGCCGCAAGGCGCTGGCCAAGGCAGGCTGGAAGGTGGGCGATCTGGATCTGGTCGAGGCGAACGAGGCCTTTGCCGCACAGGCCTGCGCGGTGAACAAGGACATGGGCTGGGACCCGTCCATCGTGAATGTCAACGGCGGCGCCATCGCCATCGGCCACCCGATCGGCGCGTCGGGCGCGCGCATCCTCAACACTCTCCTGTTCGAGATGGCGCGGCGTGACGCCAAGCGCGGCCTTGCCACGCTCTGCATCGGGGGCGGCATGGGCGTCGCCATGTGCCTGGAACGCGCCTGATCGGAAAATGCTGCGGCCACATTGCCGCATCTGCAAAATGGGCGCGCAATAATGTTGCGCGCCCTTCTTCGTTTCGGTAACACCATTTCAAACAAGTCTGGATTCTCAAGGAGGGACGAATGGCACGAGTGGCTTTGGTGACGGGTGGTTCGCGCGGGATCGGTGCCGCGATTTCGGTGGCGCTGAAGGCGGCGGGCTACAAAGTGGCCGCGAACTATGCCGGAAACGATGAGGCCGCGGCGGCCTTCACCAAGGAGACAGGCATCCCGACCTACAAGTGGTCGGTCGCGGATTACGATGCCTGCGTTGCGGGCATCGCCAAGGTCGAGGCCGAAGTCGGGCCGGTGGATGTGCTGGTCAACAATGCGGGCATCACCCGTGACGCCATGTTCCACAAGATGACGCCGCAGCAGTGGAAAGAGGTGATCGACACCAACCTGACGGGTCTGTTCAACATGACCCATCCGCTCTGGTCGGGGATGCGGGACCGCAAGTTCGGGCGCGTAATCAACATCTCCTCCATCAACGGTCAGAAGGGGCAGGCCGGGCAGGCCAACTATTCCGCGGCCAAATCGGGCGATCTTGGCTTCACCAAGGCGCTGGCGCAGGAAGGCGCGCGGGCCGGGATCACGGTCAACGCGATCTGCCCGGGCTACATCGCGACCGAGATGGTGAAGGCGATCGACGAGAAGGTGCTGGCCGAACGCATCATCCCGCAGATTCCTGTGGGCCGTCTTGGCGAACCGGAAGAAATCGCGCGGACCGTGGTCTTCCTTGCCGCCGATGAGGCGGGCTTCATCACCGGATCGACGATCTCGGCCAATGGCGGGCAGTTCTTCGTCTGATCCCGGCGTTTCGAATGGACAGGCCCGCGCCCGGCGCGGGCCTTTCTCTTTTGTCCCGCACCCGCTAGAGAAACCAAAAATCTTCGAAGATTTTTGCAAATTTCTTCGAAGAAATTTGGCGGGGCAGGGATGACGACGACACGCGCAACGGCCATCGGCTTTACCGCCGTCCTGATGTGGGCGCTTCTGGCGCTCTTCACCATCGGGTCCGCCCCGGTGCCGCCCTTCCTTCTGAACGCCTTGACCTTCGGCATCGGCGGCACGCTGGGCCTGATCTGGACCTTGCGGAACGGGCTGGACCGGCTGCGCGGTATCTCTTGGCGCGTTTATGCCTTCGGCATCATTGGCCTGTTCGGCTACCACGCGCTCTACTTCACCGCCTTCCGCATCGCGCCTGCGGCGGAAACCGGGCTGATGGCCTATCTCTGGCCGCTCTTCATTGTGCTCTTCGCCAGTTTCCTGCCCGGAGAGCGGCTGCGCCCGATGGTCCTGATCGGGGCCCTTATCGCCTTTGCGGGCGCGGCGCTTATCGTACTGGGGCGCGACTCCGGCGGGGCGGCCACCCCGCTTGGCCTGTTCTTGGGCTTTCTCTGCGCGATCACTTGGGCGGGCTATTCCACCCTCTCGCGCCGTCTGGGCGACGTGCCCACGGAAAGCGTCACCGTCTTCTGCCTTGGCACGGCGCTGCTATCGGCGCTGGTGCATCCGATGGTGGAGGAAACCGTCTGGCCCGCCACAAGCTTGGGCTGGCTGTCCATTCTGGCGCTGGGCATCGGGCCGGTGGGCGCGGCCTTCTTCACATGGGATATCGGGATGAAGAAGGGAGACATCCAACTTCTCGGCGTCGCCTCCTACGCGGCGCCCCTGCTGTCGACCCTTGCCCTTGTCGTCGCGGGCATCAGCCCGGCATCGTGGACAATCCTCGGCGCGGCGGTGCTGATCACGGGGGGGGCGGCGCTGGCGGCCCGGGCGGGCACCAGCGCCGGGGACTGATCCCTTACGCCTGTTGCAGGCGGGTCATTTCTTCCTTGAGCCTGAGTTTCTGCTTCTTCAGCTCGGCAATCCTCAGGGCATCTGCGCCGGGGCTTCGCTGCTCACGCTCGACCATATCAGAGAGGTGCTCATGCTTGCGGCGCAGTTCCTGCAGATGCGAAGCAATCGTCATATCCGTCCTCCTCGTGGTTGGGTCCGATCCCTTGAGTGCAACACAACCTCCGAGTCGTGTCACGGACATTCGGTGCCGACTTACGGACAGGTGTTCCCATCCCTGCCGAAAGCGGCCAAGAGGTCGGCGCCTTCCCGCAGAACCGCGTTTGCGGCTGGGGTATAGCTTTCGCGGTCGCCGTCATGCGCCGCGCCCGCATGCAGCGTGAAGGGGGCCAGCAAGCGGAACGCGGCCCGCCCGCCCTTCCGCGCCTGCAGGATTACGCGCGGCGGCGCGCGGCCCACGCGCGGCTCCAGCGGCAGCACGGCGGCCGAGCCGAGCTTCGGTGCCAGCGCCGCCAGCGCCTCGGGCAGGCAGGGCGTGGCGAAGATCATGGTCAACCAGCCGCCTGGCCGCAGCCGCGCCCCTGCGGCGGCGACCCAGGCGGCGATGGGCGTTGCCACCCGCACCGCCCGGTCCCGCCCCGCCACGGGCGAGGGCGATCCGCCCGCATCGTAATAGGGCGGGTTGGCGATGACATGGTCGAAGTCGCGGCGCAGCCCCTTTGGCATCGCCGTCAGATCGCCCTCCACCACCTCCATCGCCACGCCGTTGCGGTCCGCATTGCGCCGCGCCAGATCGGCGTATTCGGGCTGCACCTCCAGCCCCGCCAGCACCACCCCCGGCACGCGTGCCGCAAGGCACAGGCCCGCCGCCCCCGCGCCGCAGCCCAGATCCAGCACGCTTTCCCCTGCCCGCGCCGGGCAGGCGGCGGCCAGCAACACAGGGTCCGTCGCCGCGCGATAGCCCTTGACCGGTTGCAGCAGGCGCAGGCGGCCCATCAGGAACTTGTCATCCGACAGCGCGTTGTCGGGAAACACGTTCACTCCAGCCCCGTCGGGATGCCGTTGTCGCGCAGCACGGCGCGGGCGATGAACAGATCCTCGTCCCGCACCATCAACCGGCGCGGCAATATGCCGAGGCTCCCGTCAAGGATGCTCATGTGGACGTCCAGATCGAATACCTCTATATCCTCGCCTTCAAGAAGGGCGGAGGCGAAGGCGATGATCGTGGGATCGGTGCTGCGCAGAAGTTCTTTCATGGGACAGAGTTAAGGGGCACCGCCCCGGAATGTCGAGAGGCGGGGGAATGGGTTTGGACGAGGCCGCGCAGAAACCGCACGACCGGCTGGCCGAATGGCTGGCACAGGATATGGCGGCGGTGAATGCCCTGATCCGCACCCGCATGGCCAGCGAACATGCCCCGCGCATCCCCGAGGTGACCGCCCATCTGGTCGAGGCGGGGGGGAAACGGCTGCGGCCCATGCTCACCCTCGCCGCCGCGCAGATGTGCGGCTATCAGGGCGAGAACCACGTGAAACTCGCCGCGACGGTGGAATTCATCCATACCGCGACGCTCCTGCACGACGATGTGGTGGATGAAAGCGAACGCCGCCGGGGGCGGCCCACGGCGAACCTGCTTTGGGACAACAAATCCTCGGTCCTTGTCGGGGATTACCTGTTCGCCCGCTCGTTCCAGTTGATGGTGGAAACGCAGTCGCTGCGCGTGATGGACATCCTTGCCAATGCTTCTGCCGTGATCGCCGAGGGTGAGGTGCTGCAACTCACCGCCGCGCAGGATCTGGCCACGACGGAAGCCATCTATCTGCAGGTGATCCGGGGCAAGACGGCGGCGCTTTTCGCCGCCGCGATGGAAGTGGGCGGCGTCATCGCCGCCGTGCCCGAGGCACAGGTGCAGGCGCTGCGCGCCTATGGCGACGCGCTCGGAATCGCCTTCCAGATTGTCGATGACCTTCTGGATTACGGCGGCACCGATGCCGCTATAGGCAAGAACACGGGCGATGATTTCCGCGAAAGAAAGCTCACGCTGCCCGTCATCAAAGCCGTGGCGCGGGCCGATGCCGAAGAACGCGCTTTCTGGACCCGCGTCATCGAAAAGGGCGATCAGCGCGACGGCGATCTCGCCCATGCGATTGCGCTGATGGCCCGTCATGGCGCGATGGAGGCCGCCCGGGCTGAGGCGTTGGGCTGGGCCGCGACGGCGCGGCAGGCGCTCGATCTCCTGCCCGCGCATGAGTTGCGCGACATGCTGGCCGACCTTGCCGATTACGTGGTGGCGCGGATCAGCTGATCCGCCGCTCACGCCCGATAAACTCCGCGTCAGGATCGTTGTGCAGGCGTGGTCGCGTCCCGACCTTCGTGAAAGTGACAACACGGAGGGTTCGATGCGCAGTGTTCTTCTTCTTTCCGGCCTGCTCGTGGCCGGTCCCGCCTTGGCGACGACCGCGGCGACCACGGTCGCCATTGACGACCTGCAATACGGCACCACCGCCACGATCAGCGGCGTGGTGGAACAGATCACGGATGAGGATGAATTCCGCCTGCGCGACGACAGCGGGTCGGTCCTTGTCTATATCGGCCCGGGCATCGTGCCCTTCAACACGGGCGAGACGATCACCCTCAGCGGGATCGTGGACCGCGACTTCGGGCGGCTGGAGGTCTATGCGCGCGACGCGGTGCGCGCCGATGGCAGCCGGGTGACCTTCACTCATCAGTACGAATGATCTGGGCAGGCCGCCCCCTTGCGAAGGGCGGGCGGCTTTCCCACCTCCCTTTGCAACAAGACAACAACAGGGAGATGACGATGATCCGTTCCGCCGCGATGGCCGCCGTTCTGCTCTCGGCCTCTGCCGCCTTCGCGGCCCCCGTTCCCATCACCAAGGCCCCGCGTGGTCAGCCCGTCACGCTGGCGGGCAAGGTGCTGCGGATCACCGATGCTGATGCCTTCCGGCTCAAGGATGAGACGGGGGTCGTTACTGTCTATGTCGGCCCGAACAGCCTGCCGGTCGAGGTGGGCGAAGAAGTGACGGTGGTGGGCGCGCTGGAGGAAGGCTTTCCCCCGGAATTTGTCGCCCGCGCCATCCGCCGCGCCGATGGCAGCGAGGTGGCCTTCCGTCACGACTGGGGCTGAAGGAGCGGCGCGTCGGCCACCCACCAGCCCGGTTCCACCGCGCGGATCGCGCGGGCGGCTGCATTGGCCGACAATGGATCGGCGAAGAGGCCGAAACAGGTGGCCCCCGATCCCGACATCCGCGCCATGAGGCAACCTGCCTGCGCTGTTAGCGCCGCCTTCACCCGCCCGATGACGGGTTCCAGCGTCACGGCCGGCGGTTCCAGATCGTTCCGCTGCATCGTGAGGAAGGCCGCCAGTTCGGCGGGCGTCCTCAGGCGTGGCAGGTCGCGCGGCAGAGGGGCGTTGTCGGCCCGCGCCAATGCGCGAAAGATCGCGGGGGTGGACACGGCCACCCCCGGATTGGCCAGCACCATCCATGCCTCGGGCAGCGCGGGCAGGGGGGCCAGCCCCTCGCCGATCCCGGTCATCCGCACGGGGCGGCCCGCCAGACAGACGGGCACATCCGCCCCAAGGGCCAGCACCGCAGCCGCATCCGGCAGGGGCCGCCCCGAAAGCCGCGCCAGCAGGCGCAAAGTGGCGGCGGCATCCGCCGACCCGCCACCGATGCCCGATGACACGGGCAAGTGCTTTTCCAGCACGATCCGCGCCGACACCCCCATCGCACGGGCGGCCCGCAGGACGAGGTTGTCGCCCTCGCCCGTCAGGCCCGCCGCCATTGGCCCCTCCACCGTCAGGGACGGGGGACCCTCCAGCGTCGCGCTGACCCGATCCCCCACCCCGGCAAAGACCACCAGCGAATCAAGCAGGTGATACCCGTCCGCCCGCCGTCCCGTGACATGCAGGCAGAGGTTGATCTTGGCAGGCGCGAAGTCAGTTGCTGCCATTCGCCACTTCGGTCAGGGGTTTGGCGCCTTCTTCGGCCAACACGGCATCCAAGCCCACCTCCAGCTTGCGGCGGATTCGGTCGGCGTCTTTTTCCGTCGGATCGAAGGACAGCGCGCGGTGCCATTGGAACCGCGCTTCCAGCTTGCGCCCCACAGCCCAGTAGACATCGCCCAGATGGTCGGTCACCACCGGATCGACAGGCTCCAGCAGCGCCGCGCGTTCCATCGGCTCCACCGCCTCGTCATAGCGGCCCAAGCGGAACAGAGCCCAAGCAAGGCTGTCGATGATATAGCCTGCATCGGGCTGCGCCGCGACGGCGCGTTCGATCATCCCCAGCGCCTCGTCCAGATTTTCGCCCCGGTCGACGAAGCTATAGCCCAGATAGTTCAACACCTGCGGCTGATCGGGGTTCAGGTCCAGCGCGCGGCGGAAATCGGCCTCCGCCTCGGGCCAGTTGCCCGCGCGTTCGTTCGCGATCCCGCGCGAATAATACAGCGTCCAATGCCGCTGTTCCGTCTCGGTGATCCGGTCGATGGCGGCGGTGTAATAGGGGACGGCATCGGCAAAGCGTTCCTCGCGCCGCAGGGCATCGGCCATGGCCGATTGCACCTCCACCAGATGGCCATGGCTGCGCGTCAGGGCCTGCAGCACCTCCAGCGCCGCATCGACCTTGCCTTCCGCGATCAGCGTGTCGGCGCGGCCCACCTCGGCCACGTGATAGGCGGGGTCCTCGGGCGGGATCGTGGCATAGACCTCGCCCGCCAAGGCGTGCTGATCCAGCGCCTCCAGCAGGCCCCCGGCCAGCAGCCGCGCCTCAGTATGGTCGGGGCGCAGGTCGCCGGTGACGCGGGCATAGACGAGGGTATAGCCATCCTCCGCCTCGCCGCGCAGGGCGGTGGCAAGGGTGAAGAAGCCCTCGGCGATCCCGTCCTGCGCGTTGCGCACGATGTCGAAGGGGATCGGTTCCCCCGCCGCCAGCCGCGCGCGCAGCGCGTCAAGCTGGGGGTCGGCCTCCGCCCCAAAGGCGCGGTCCAGCAGGGCCAGCGCATCCGGGTTGCGTTCCAACTGGCTCAGAACCTGCGCATGGGCGATGGCCCCGCGCCGCATCAGCGCGATCTGCCCCGCCTCCCGGCCCGACAGGATGTTGTCGGCCCCCTCGAAATCCCCCACCGAAGCCAGCGCCAGCGCCTTGTGATAAAGCCCGAACGCCTCCAGCCCCGGGGATTTGGCCAGCGCGTCAAAGGCTGCCAGTGCATCCGACATCCGCCCGTCGCCCAGCGCGGCCCAAGCCACGACAAGATCATCGACCAGCCGCCCGACCGACCGCCCCGCTTTGGTATCCGCGATCAGCCCGGCATAGTCGCCGCGCTTGGCCTGATCCGCCAGCAGCGCGATATAAGCCGTCTGGCTGCGCCCGCCCTTCTGCACCAGTTGACGCGACAACTCGGCGGCCCGTTCCATCTCGCCCAGACTCAGTTGCGCGATGACCGCGCCTTCCAGCGTAGCGGGATCGTTCACCCCCGTCGCGATCAGCCGGTCGTACCAGCGCGCGGCCTCGCGGAAATCGTTCTCGGATGCCGCCACGCGCGCGGCAAGGAAGGCCCCGGCCGACCCGTCAACCCTTTCCTGCGCGGCGGCAGGCAAGGCAAGCGCCGCCGTCAGGGCAAGGGCAAGCAGCGCAGGCAGGGGGCGGGTGGGCATCAGGCGGCGCTCCGGCATCAAGGATCAGGGGAAAGCTAGCGGTGCAGGCCCCTGCTGGCAATCGGGCCGGGGGCTTTTCGCCACCCGGCCCGCCGCGCTACACGCAAATGTCACCGCATCGCTTACATGTTGGGATAGTTCGGCCCGCCCCCGCCCTGCGGCGTGGTCCAGTTGATGTTCTGCGACGGGTCCTTGATGTCGCAAGTCTTGCAATGGACGCAGTTCTGGAAGTTGATCCGGAACTTGGCGTCATTGCCTTCGCCCAGCACCTCATACACACCCGCCGGGCAATAGCGCTGCGCGGGTTCGGCATATTTCGGCAGGTTGATCGAAATTGGAACCGACGGATCCTTCAGCTTCAGATGCGCGGGTTGTGCCTCATCATGGTTGGTGAAGCTGTAGGCCACGTTCGTCAGCCGGTCGAAGGACAGCACGCCGTCGGGCTTTGGGTAATCGATCGGCTTGTGATCCTTGGCCTGACCCGTCGCCGCCGCATCCGACTTGCCGTGCTTCAGCGTGCCAAAGATCGTCATGCCGATGGTATTGGCCCACATGTCGATGCCGCCACCCATCAGCGACGCCACCAGCCCGTATTTTGACCACAGCGGTTTGACATTCCGCACGCGGCGAAGGTCCTTGCCGATGGGGCCGTTGCGGACCGCCGTCTCATAGGCCGAAAGCTCGTCGCCCGCACGGCCTGCCTTGATCGCGGCATGCGCGGCCTCGGCCGCCGCCTTGCCCGACAGCATAGCGTTGTGGTTGCCCTTGATGCGCGGCACGTTCACCAGCCCCGCCGAACAGCCCAAAAGCGCCACGCCCGGCGCCACCATCTTGGGGATCGACTGCCAGCCGCCCTCGGAGATCGCCCGCGCGCCATAGGCCACGCGCTTGCCGCCCTTCAACAGCTCGGCCACCATCGGGTGGTGCTTGAACCGCTGGAATTCCATATAGGGATACAGATGCGGGTTCTCGTAGTTCAGGTGAACGACAAAGCCGACATAGACCTGGTTGTTCTCCAGATGATAGATGAACGACCCGCCCCCGGCGTTGGACCCAAGCGGCCAGCCCATCGTGTGGGTGACCGTGCCCTCGCGGTGCTTGGCGGGGTCGATCTCCCAGATCTCCTTCATGCCAAGGCCGAATTTCTGCGGGCATTTGCCCTTGGACAGGTCATACTTGGCGATGACCTCCTTCGACAGCGACCCGCGCACGCCTTCCGACAGGAAGACATACTTCCCGTGCAACTCCATCCCCGGCTCATAGCTCGGCCCCGGCTCGCCCGTCTCTGGATCGCGGCCAAACTCGCCCGCGACGACACCCTTCACCCGGTCGCCATCATAGACCAGCGCCGAGGCGGACATGCCCGGGAAAATCTCCACGCCCAAGCCTTCGGCCACACCCGCCATCCAGCGGCAGACATTGGCCATCGAGACGATGAAATTGCCGTGGTTGTTCATCAAGGGCGGCATCGGGAAGTTCGGAATCCGCACCTGCCCCGCCGGGCCGAGGATGTAGAAATTGTCCTCTTTCACCTCGGTCTTGATCGGCGCGCCCATGGCCCGCCAGTCGGGCAGCAGCGCATCAAGGCCCGACGGATCAAGGACAGCGCCCGACAGGATATGCGCGCCGACCTCGGACCCTTTTTCCAGCACCACCACCGTCAGATCGGGGTCAAGCTGCTTCAGCCGGATCGCCGCCGACAGGCCCGACGGGCCCGCCCCCACGATCACCACGTCATATTCCATCGACTCACGGACGATGTCGGCCATACCGCCTGCTCCTTCCCCGCTATCCCTTGCATGCCCGCGCAATAATCTTGCGGGCGGCTCGCAATCCCCTAGCCGATGCTGCGCCAAGGGGTCAATCGGAACGCGGCATCACAATGTCGCTTCGCGGCATGTCGTCGCGTTCCGTGCCCCGCAACCGCCGCTGATTTCCGCATTCCGCCACGGCAGGGCCTTGCAATTGCCGCCTCGGTCGGGTTGGGTGAAGGGGCAATCGCTGGACGGATCGCGCCACTGCCCCGGAAACAGGGCCGTGGCCTTCCTTTTGTTATGTTGGGGCCGATGGAAAAGATTCCGATGACGCGCGCGGGCTTCACTGCGCTGGACGAAGAGTTGAAGGTTCTGAAATCGGTCGAACGCCCCGCCGTGATCCGCGCCATCGCCGAGGCGCGCGAACATGGCGACCTCTCCGAGAACGCCGAATATCACGCCGCACGCGAAAAGCAGTCTTTCATCGAAGGCCGCATCAAGGAACTCGAAGGGATGCTGTCCCTTGCCGATGTCATCGACCCGTCGAAACTGTCCGGCGCGGTGAAGTTCGGCGCCACGGTGACGATCGTGGACGAAGATACGGACGAAGAACGCACCTACCAGATCGTGGGCGAGGCCGAGGCCGATATCGAACGCGGGCTTTTGAACATCCGCTCGCCCATCGCGCGTGCGCTGATCGGCAAGGACGAAGGCGACAGCGTCGAGGTCAAGACGCCCGGCGGCACCAAAAGCTATGAGATCCTGACCATCCGTTACGTTTGACGCAGAAGGAAGGAGGAACGGGACCGCATGCCGCAAGATCGCGACAGGCCCGAACCGCTCGGGCTGTTCCTGCGCAGCGAGGACAGCCCCCCCTTCGGCCCGACCGAGATCGTCGCCACGCTGCTGGCGCTGGTCTGGGTCGTGGCCGTGATCGCCTATGCGCTGATCTCTCCCGCCACTGATGGTGGCGGCCTTCTGGGCGTGGTGATGACGCTTCTGGTGGTGTTCCTGCCGCTTGCGCTGATCTGGGCGGCAGTGACGACGCTGCGCTCCGTCCGCGTGCTGCGGGCCGAGGCGGCGCGTTTGCAGGCCACGGTGGATGCGATGCGCAACGCCTATCTTCTGTCGCAGCAGACACAGGCCGCGATCAAGCCTGTGGTCGAGCAGAAGCTGGACGAGGTGGCTGGTGTTCTGGCCACCTTCCAGACGCGGCGCGACCCCGGCCTGACCGTCCCCTCCGCCGACCGCAAGGCGGCGCTGGTGCCGCCCGTGCGCGCCACGGTGCAGGACGAACAGCCCGCGCTGGCCCTTGGCACCCCGGCCGAGGACCTGCGCGCGCCCCTGTCCGTATCGGACGTGATCCGCGCGCTGAATTTCCCCGAAAACCCGGATGACCGCGAAGGCTTCCGCGCCCTGCGTGCGGCGCTGGAGGATCGCAACACCGCCAAGCTGATCCGCGCGGCGCAGGACGTGCTGACCCTTCTGTCGCAGGAAGGCATCTACATGGATGACCTGCGCCCCGATCGCGCTCGGCCCGAATTGTGGCGGCGCTTCGCCCAAGGCGAACGCGGGCGCACCATCGCCGCGCTGGGCGGCGTGCGCGACCGGTCGTCCCTTGCCCTGACAGCGGCGCGGATGCGCGAGGACACGGTCTTCCGCGATGCGGCGCATCATTTCCTGCGCAGCTTCGACAAGACGTTTCAGGAATTCGAAAAGGTCGCCTCCGACGCCGATCTGGCCGAAATCGCCGACACCCGCACGGCGCGGGCCTTCATGCTCTTCGGGCGGGTGACGGGCATCTTCGACTGAGGGCGCGCCTCAGCACGCCTGCCATAGCCACGCGCCCTCCGCCGACAGCCGCCGCGTGACCTGACCCCGGCGCAGAAGGCAATTCAGATGCGCCACTGATTCCACCAGCGCCATGCCATATTCCGCCCCGTCGATCTGCCGTTTGAACAGCGGCAGAAAGCAATCCGCCGCCACTTGCGGCACCGCCAGATGCTCCTGCAGCCGCGACAGCGCGCCTTCGTGATTGTCGATCATCTGGCGCAGACGCAAAGGCAGCCCGGCGAAGGGCAGTTTGTGGCCGGGCAGGACCAGATGGTCCTCGCGCGCCAAGGGCTGGAACCGCGCACAACTCTCCAGCCATTCGGTCAGGGGGTTGGCCTCGGGTTCCGTCGGATAGACGCCGATATTGGCCGAGATGCCGGGCAACAGCTGATCCCCGCCAAGGATCAGCCCATCATCCAGCGACCATAGCGTGGCATGTTCCGGCGCGTGGCCATCGCCGCAGCGCACAAGCCAGCGGCGGCCCCCGGCGGTGATCACATCCCCCTCGCGGATGCGGGTGAAGCCGGGCGGCAGCGGGGCCACCACATCGGCAAAGTTGAAGGGCCGGGTCGTGGCATAGCGCTCCAGCCGATCCGCAGGCACGCCCGCACGGCGCTGAAAGTCCACCGCCTGCGGCAAAGGCAAGGCATGGTCGTCCAGCACCAGCATCCGGGCATAAAGCCATGAGGTGCGAGTCGTCACCAATTCCGCTCCGCGCGTCTGGAACCACCCGGCCAGCCCGATATGGTCGGGGTGGTAATGGGTCACGATCACGCGCGTGACGGGCTTGGCCGCCAAAGGCCCCGCCAGCAGCCCCTCCCAGATCGCCTTGGCGCGTGTGCTGGCAAAGCCTGTATCCACGATGGTCCAGCCATCGCCATCGTCCAGCGCGAAGACATTCACATGGTCCAGAGCCATCGGCAGCGGCAGGCGCAGCCACAGGATGCCGGGTGCAACCTCCACCGCCGCGCCTTCGGCGGGGGCCGTGTCGAACGGGTGGCGGATACCTGCGTCGGTCATGGCCACCGCTTATGCCGCCCGCCCTCAGGCGGCAAGGTCCTCCGGCGACAGGGCGTAAAGCTGCGCCGCCCCTTCCCGCGCCTCGGCCAGCAGCCCTGCATGGGCGGGCAACAGGCGCCGGATCGCCACCCGCGCCAGCGCCGTGCGTGGCCCCCCCGCGACATGGGCCGCCCGCAGATGGGCATCCGCGCCAAGGACAAGCGCGAAGGCGCGCAGATAGGGCACCGCGCCCGCGAAACGGTCCGTCAACTCCTGCCGCAGCAGCGCCTCGGTCCCTTCGCGCAGCGCCTCGGCCGCGTTCCAGACATCCCCCGCCAGATCGGGCAACGCAACGCGGGCCGCTTCGGCCGCCGCCTGCACCTCGTCGATCAGGGCAAAGGCAGCGGCCCCGCCATCGGCCATCTTGCGGGCAGTCAGGTCCATCGCCTGAATCCCGTTCGTGCCCTCATAGATCGTCGTCACCCGCACATCGCGTGCAAATTGCGCCGCCCCCGTCTCTTCGATGAACCCCATGCCGCCATGGACCTGCAGCCCCATCTGCGCCACCTCGTTGCCCGTATCCGTGCCATAGGCCTTGGCAATCGGGGTCAGCAGCGCTGCACGCGCCTGCCACTCGGGCGCACCCGTCGCCGCCGCCATGTCGATGGCCACCGCACAGGACAGCGCGATGGCCCGGGCCGAAAAGACCTGCGCCCGCATCCCCGCCAGCATCCGGCGCACATCGGCATGATCGGTGATCGGCCCGCGCCCCGTGGGCGTGCGCCCCTGCACCCGGCCCTCGGCATAGGCCAGCGCATGCTGAAAGGCCGCCTCGGCCACGCCCACGCCCTGCACCGCCACGCCAAGGCGCGCGTTGTTCATCATGGTGAACATGGCCGCCATGCCCTTATGCGCCTCGCCCACCAACCAGCCGGTCGCACCGTCATATTGCATCACACAGGTGGGCGACCCGTGCAGGCCCAGCTTATGTTCCAGCGACACGACCGACAGGCTGTTCCGCCGACCGGGGTTTCCGTCGGCGTCGGGGATGAACTTCGGCACGAGGAACAGGCTGATACCCCCCGTTCCCGGCGCGCCATCGGGCAGGCGGGCCAGCACCAGATGGCAGATGTTGGGCAGGAAATCCGCGTCGCCGTAAGAGATGTAGATCTTCTGCCCGGTGATCGCATAGCGCCCGTCGCCCAGCGGTTCCGCCTTCGTCCGCAGCGCCCCGACATCCGATCCGGCCTGCGGTTCGGTCAGGTTCATCGTCCCGCCCCATTCCCCGGACACAAGCTTGGGCAGATAGACCGCCCGCAGCGCGTCCGATGCGTGATGCTCCAACGCCTCGATCTGGCCTTGCGTCAGCAGCGGGCCGATCTGCAGCGCAAGGCAGGCCCCTGCCATCATCTCATTCACCGCGGTGGCCAGCGTCATGGGCAGGCCCATTCCGCCCGTCTCGGGCCGTGCCGCCATGCCGATCCATCCCCCCGTCGCGATGGCGCGATAGCCTTCGGCAAAGCCGGGCGGGGTGCGGACAATGCCGTTTTCCAGCCGTGCCGGGGTCTTGTCGCCCACGCGGTTCAGGGGGGCCATCGTGGTTTCGCTCAGCCGCGCCGCCTCGGCCAGAACGGCGCGGGCGGTGTCGGGCGTGGCATCCGCGAAACGGTCGGTTGCCGCCACGCGCCCGTATCCCAGCACCTGCGACAGAAGAAGGTCGTAATCGGCAAGGGGCGCGCGGTAGGGCATCGGTCTTTCCTTCAGGCAGAGGCATTGCCGTCGCAGGCCGCTTGGCATCAGGGCCGAGGCGCGCTAGGACGACGGACCTGCAAAGGTTTACAGGCCCGCGCCCCCCACTCAAGCCCAACGCTGCGTCACGCCCTCGTAGGATCGCCCCTCGGTAACGCCTCCCGGTATCGCCCATGACCGAAACCCTGACCCTGCCCCCGACGCCGGACGGCCTTGCCCGCGCCGCTGATCTGCTGCGTGCGGGCGGGCTGGTCGCCTTCCCGACGGAAACGGTCTACGGCCTTGGCGGCGATGCGCGGAACGACCGGGCGGTGGCGGCGATCTTTGCGGCAAAGGGGCGGCCCAGCTTCAACCCGCTGATCGTGCATGTGCCCGATCTTGCGGCAGCACGGACGGTGGCGGTGTTCGATGATCGGGCCGAGGCGGTGGCGGCGCAATTCTGGCCCGGCCCCCTGACACTCGTCCTGCCTTTGCGAGAGGAGGCGGGGATATCCCCCCTCGTCACGGCGGGCTTGGCCACGGTGGCGGTGCGGGTGCCCGCCCATCCCGTGGCGCAGGGGCTGCTGCGGGCCTTCGGCGGGCCGCTGGCCGCGCCGTCGGCCAATCCGTCGGGCAAGGTGTCACCCACGCGCGCCGCCCATGTCCTTGCGGGGCTGTCGGGCCGCATCGCGGCCGTGGTCGATGGCGGGGCCTGCGCGGTGGGGGTGGAATCCACCATCCTTGGCCTTGACGGCCCGCCCGCCCTGCTGCGCCCCGGCGGGGTGACGGTAGAGGCGCTGGAACAGGCGCTCGGCACCCCCTTGCCCATCGGCGGGTCCGAAACCCGCCCCAACGCGCCGGGGCAACTGGCCAGCCATTACGCGCCGGGGGCTGCGGTGCGGCTGGAGGTCACGCAGCCAGCGGCGGGCGAGGTCTGGGTGGGCTTCGGCCCCTGTCCCGGTGCGGCGCTGTCGCTGTCGGAAAGCGGCGATCTGGTCGAGGCGGCGGCGCGGCTCTTCCACCTCCTGCGGCAGGCGGATGAGGTTGCGGGCGACCGTGGGCGCATCGCCTTCGCCCCGGTGCCCGAAACGGGCCTTGGCCGCGCGATAAATGATCGCCTCCGCCGCGCCGCCGCGCCGCGCGGCTGATCTCCACCCTTGCCAGACGGCCCGCGATCCCGTTCCCTGACCGTAACAGGAGGACGGCATGAGCAACGACATCCCCCCCACCGCCTCGGCCCAGCCGCGCGCAAAGGCCGTGCATTCCGACCCCGCGCAATGCGGCACGCTGGAAACCGCGCCCCTGCCCAAGGCCGCCACCCGCCGCAAGGTCGAAGACAAAAGCCCCGCCGAATGGGCCTATGAACGCCTGATCCTCTACATCCAGAATTTCGAGGCCCAGCTTAACGCCGATCAAGAGGTGGCGATGGGCTTTGCCGGCGGGCAGGCCGGGGTTCTGGCCATCGAAGGGGTGGGGTTCTTCGACCCCGACCTCGTCACCTTCTACGGCCGGGACGAGGACGGGCTGAAAACCCAGCTCATCCAGCATGTCAGCCAGTTGAACGTCCTGCTGCGCGCCGTGCCGAAGGATCAGCCGGAAGACCCGCCGCGCCGGATCGGGTTCCAGATGATGCGCCAATGGGCAGGGGGCGAGTCCGGCGACGGCTCGGCTTGAACGTCGCAGGGCACAAGGGGTGACAGGCGGGCGTGAATCGGGTATTCGGCGCGGAAAGACGAAGAAAAGGGAACCGACATGGCCGACCATCACGACGAGTTCAAGCCCGGCAGCATGGACATCCGCGCGCAGGAAAAGACCTTCGCGGGCTTCATCGCCTTCACCAAATGGGGCGTGATCATCATCTTCGCGATCCTGATCTTCCTCGCCCTCGTCGGCGCCTAAGGCCGGATCGGCCCCCCATTTCCGCCATTTCAGGACCTGATCATGCTGCGCGCCGCTCTTGCCCTTCTCGCGCTCCTCACGCTTGCGGGCTGCGGGGCGGAACCCGTCTGGGCCCCCGACCACGAGGTCGAGGCGGCGCGCTACGTGCATGACGGCCCGAATACGATCACGCTGTTCACCGTGATTAACAACCGCTCCGACGCCGGGGCGCATAGCGGGCTGATGATCAACGATTCCGAACGGATCATGTTTGATCCGGCCGGGACATGGCAGCATCCGCGCATCCCCGAACGCAACGATGTGCATTTCGGGATCACCCCGCGCATCGTCAACTTCTACATCGACTATCATGCGCGCGAGACGTTCCGCGTGGTGGAGCAAACCGTTGTCGTCTCTCCCGGCGTGGCCGATCTGGTGGCGCGGCGGGTCAAAGCCTATGGCGCGGTGCCCAAGGCGCAATGCGCCCGCTCCGTTTCCGATATCCTGCGCGGCGTTCCGGGCTTCGAATCCATCGGCTCCACCTGGTATCCCAACCGGCTGATGGAGGATTTCGGTCGCCTTCCCGGCGTCACCAGCCGCATCATCTATGACGAGGATGCCGACAAGAACCACGGCGTCCTGCTGGTGCAGGCAGGCGAGAGCCCGATCTAACCCGTCAGCGCCAGAAGCGCGAACAACGTCCCGCCCCCGGCAAGGATCGCCGCCATCGTGCTGCGCGTGGCCACCCCCACCGCCAGCGTGACCAGCGCCGCCGACAGCCGCGCGGGGTCCGTCTCGCCCCCCGTCGCGGCGGGCCACAGAACACCGGGCGCCACCAGCGCGGGCAGCACGGCCACCGCCGTATAGCGCAGGCTGCGTGTCAGCCAGCCGGGCAGGGGCCGCGCCCCCAGCGTGCCAAGGAAGGAAAAGCGGATCGCATAGGTCCCCGCCGCCAGCGCCGGCATCACGATCCAGAAGGTGGATTTGTCGATCATGCCCGCCGCCCCTCCAGCCACCGCTCCAGCCCCGCGCCCGCCGCCATGGCGATGCTCGCCGCGACCAAAAGCCCCGTGCCATAAGGCATCCCCGCCAGCAGCAGCGACAGCAGGATCGACACCCCCGCCGCCGCCAGATGCGGCAGGCTGCGCAGCATGGGCGCGACCATGGCCAGAAAGGTGATCGGCAGCGCGAAATCCAGCGCATAGTCAGGCGGGATCGCCCGCCCGATCAGCGCCCCGGCCAGTGACGCAAGAAACCACAGCGGCGCCACCGCCACCACCGCGCCAAAGAAGACCGCCCGCTTTTCCTGCGCCGTCATCGCAGGGCGGCGGTCGATCTCGGCCATCGTGGTGGCAAAGCTCTGATCCACAAGGAAATAGGCCATCAGCGCCCTCGACCGCAGCGGCAACTCCCCGAAATGCGGGGCCAGCGTCACCGAATACATCACCATCCGCAGATTCACCGCCAGCGCGGTGGCCAGCACCACCAGAACCGGCGCGTTCTCCTGCATCGTTTGCAGCGCCGCGAATTGCGACGCCCCTGCAAAGACCGACACCGAAAACAGCATGGTTTCCGCCACGTTCAGCCCGGCCTCGGTCGCCACCACGCCAAACAGCAGCGCGAAGGGGCCAACGACCACGACCATCGGCAGGGCGGCCAGCAGGCCGCGCAGGAATGCGGTACGGTGGGGGGTCATCGACGAAGGTTCACGGGGCCTCGCGCTTTACCTTGCGCAAGGAAGGGCTTAGGCCTTTCCGCAGTGAAGGGAAAGGTCGGGATGCGGATTTTCGGGGCAATCCTTGCAGGCGGGCAGGGCCGCCGCATGGGCGGGGCGGACAAGGCGCTCCTGCCGCTCGCAGGCCGCCCGCTGATCGCCCATGCGCTGGATCGGCTGGAACCGCAGGTGGAACGGCTGGCAATCAGCGCGAATGGCGATCCGGCCCGCCTTGCCCGCTTCGGCCTGCCCGTCCTGCCCGATGGCGATGGCTCGCACGGCCCCCTCTCCGGCCTCCTCGCCGCGCTGGACTGGGCCGCCCCCCTTGGCGCGACCCATCTTGTCACCGCGCCTGTGGATGCGCCCTTCCTGCCGCCCGACCTTGTTCCCCGCCTGCTCTTGGCCGCCGAAGGCCCGGGCGCGGCGCTGGCACGGTCAGGCGGCAATGATCACCCGACCTGCGGCCTCTGGCCGATCACCGCCCGCGAACCGCTCCGCGCCTTCCTCGCCAGCGGCGCAAAGCCCCGCGTCCGCGACTTCGCCGCGACCCTGCAGGCCGCCCGCGCCGATTTCCCCGATGACGGGGCCTTCACCAACCTCAACACCCCCGAAGACCTTGCCGCCGCCGAATCCCGGCTGAAGGGTGCCGCATGAGGGTCTATGGCGTCATCGGCTGGAAGAATTCGGGCAAGACCGGCCTGATGGAACGTCTGGTGGCCGAGATCACGGCGCGCGGCTTCTCCGTCTCTACCGTCAAGCATGTGCACCATGACGTGGACCTCGACCAGCCCGGCAAGGACACCTTCCGCCACCGTCAGGCGGGCGCGCGCGAGGTGGTTCTGGCCTCCAAGGACCGCTTCGCCCTGATGGTGGAACATCGCGGCCCGGAACCAGACCTTGCCGCCGTGCTGGCCCGCCTCGCCCCTGTCGATCTGGTGCTGGTGGAAGGCTACAAGCGTGACAGCCACCGCAAGGTCGAGGTGTGGCGGCGCGAAACCGGCCAACCCCTGATCCAGACTGGCGACCCGCTGGTGCGTGCCGTGGCGACGGATGATGCCGACCTCGCGCTGCCTGTTCCGGTGCTGGACCTGAACGACACCGGTGCCGTGGCCGACTTCATCCTGTCCGAAGTGGGACTGTCTGGTCCGGTCCGGTTCGACACTGTCGCCATCGTGGACTGGTCGGCCACCAACGGCCCCTCGCCCGCCAAACCCTCGCCCGATGCGATCTGGATCGGCACCGCCACCGCCACCGGGACAGAGGCACGCTATTTCCGCACAAGGGCCGAGGCAGAGGCGCATCTGTCCGCCCTGATCGATGCGGAACGCGCCGCAGGCCGCCGTCTGCTGGTGGGGTTCGATTTCCCGATGGGCTATCCGGCAGGCTTTGCCGCGCGCCTGACGGGGCAGGGCGATCCCCGCGCCATTTGGCGCTGGCTGGCAGGGCGCATCACGGACGGGGGCAACCGCAACAACCGCTTTGCCGTGGCCGATAACATCAATGCCGTCATGGGCGGCGGTCCGTTCTGGGGTCGCCCCTCCACCCTTTCCCTGCCGCATCTGCCGGAAAAGAAGGCCGTCGATTACGCCGCGCTCGGCCTGCCCGAGCGCCGGGCGGTCGAACGGGCGGTGCCGCGCGCCCAGCCGGTGTGGAAGCTTTACACCACAGGCTCCGTCGGATCGCAGGCTCTTATGGGCCTGCCCATGATCCACCGCCTGTCACAGCGCGAGGGCATTGCCGTCTGGCCCTTCCATCGGCCGGGGACGTCGCCCACGGTGTTGGCCGAAGTCTATCCCTCGCTCCTCGCCCCCCTCGTGTCTCGCGCGGCAGGCATCAAGGATGCGGCACAGGTCACCCTCCTTGCCCGCGCCCTCTGGCGGCTGTCGCAAGACGGCATGCTGGATGCCCTTCTTGCCACGCCCGATATCAACGATATCACCGAAGAAGGCTGGATCCTCGGCGCGGGCCACGACGCCGCGCTTCTCGCAGCAGCGGAGGCCCCATGACCCGCCGCAGCATCCGCATTGAACAGGGCCTGCCCGATGCCCTGCGCGACGAGGCCGCCGTGCTTTACTGGCAGGCCTTCGGCGGCAAGCTGGGGCGGGTGCTCGGCCCCGAAGACCTCGCGTTGCGCTTCCTCACCCGCGTCATGCGCGCCGATCACTGCCTGACGGCCATCGATGCCGAAGGCCGCCTTGTCGGCCTCGCGGGGTTCAAGACGCGGCGCGGCAGCTTTGCCGGGGGCAGCGAGGCCGATCTGCGCGCCGTCTACGGCCAGATCGGCGGTCGCTGGCGCGGCCTATTGCTGCGGCTCTTGGGCAATGAGGTGGACAACCGCCGCTTCCTGCTGGACGGTCTCTGCGTCAGCCGGCGCGCGCGCGGGCAAGGCGTGGGATCCGCGCTCTTGGAGGCGATCGTGGCCGAGGCGCGGGCGCGCGGCTATCCGGCGGTGCGGCTGGATGTGGTCGATACCAATTGGCGGGCAAGGGCGCTCTATGAACGGCGGGGCTTCGTGGTGGACCGCACGGCGGAAATCGGCCCCCTGCGCCTGATCTTCGGATTCAACGCCGCCCATACGATGGTGCGGACCGTCTGAACACAATCACCGCGGCCTTTCGCGCCGCAGCGCGCGAAACAGGTGAAATGTTCTAAATTCTATGCATACTTTCGGATGTCTCGTGCCAAACGCTGCGGGGCCAAAGCGGAAAAACCCAGGGAACCAGTGGAATGCTCAACGAATTCAAGACGTTCATCGCCCGCGGCAATGTCGTGGACCTTGCTGTCGGTATCATCATCGGTGCGGCCTTCACGGCCATCGTCAACTCGCTCGTGGGGGATCTGATCAACCCCATCATCGGCCTGATCACGGGCGGGGTCGATTTCTCCAACCTCTTCATCGATCTGTCGGGCGCGGGTCCCGCCTCGCTTGCCGCCGCCCGTGAGGCCGGACAGCCGGTCTTTGCCTACGGGGCCTTCATCACCGCCGTGATCAACTTCGTGATCATCGCTTGGGTGGTGTTCTTGCTGGTCAAGGCGGTGAACAAGCTCAAGGAAGCCACCGCCAAGAAAGAGGCCGCCGAAGCCGCCGCCGCCCCGGCGGGCCCGACCGAACTGGATATCCTGATGGAGATTCGGGACGCCCTGAAGAAGTGACACCGTCACCGATCGGGCCAAGGGGCCGCGGGGGCAACCCCGCGGCCCTTTCGCATCACAGCGCCAGCGCCTCGGCCCCGCTGATCGACGGCAGGCCCAAAGCGGTGCCCACCGCCGCATAGGTCAGCTTGCCCTTGTGCGTGTTCAGCCCGTTCAGCAGATGCTTGTCCTCGGCGCAGGCGCGCTTCCACCCCTTGTCGGCCAAGGCCAGCATGAAGGGCATCGTCGCATTGCCCAGCGCCAGCGTGGATGTCCGCGCCACCGCACCCGGCATGTTGGCCACGCAATAGTGCAGGATGCCGTCCACTTCATAGATCGGGTCCTGATGCGTGGTCGCGCGGCTGGTCTCGAAACACCCGCCCTGATCGATGGCCACATCCACGATGGCAGCACCGGGCTTCATCGTCTTCAACTGTGCCCGCGTCACCAGCTTGGGCGCCGCCGCGCCGGGGATCAGCACCGCGCCGATCACCATATCGGCCTCGGCCACCAGCTCCGCCGTCAGGCCCGCGCTGGCATAGCCCGTCTTCACCGTGCCGTGGAAAATATCATCCAGATAGCGCAGCCGGGGCACCGACCGATCAAGGATGGTCACATCCGCCCCCATCCCCGCCGCGACCCGCGCCGCATGGGTGCCCACCACCCCGCCGCCGATCACCACCACCTTCGCAGGCAGCACGCCGGGCACGCCGCCCAGCAGCACGCCGCGCCCGCCATTCGCCTTCTGCAGCGTCCATGCCCCTACCTGTGGGGCCAACCGCCCGGCCACCTCGGACATCGGCGCCAAGAGCGGCAGACCGCCCCGGTCATCCGTCACCGTTTCATAGGCGATAGCGGTCACACCAGACGCCAAAAGTTCCTTCGTCTGCTCCGGATCAGGGGCCAGATGCAGGTAGGTGAACAGCACCTGCCCCTCGCGCAGCCGCGCGCGCTCCACCGCCTGCGGCTCCTTCACCTTCACGATCATCTCGGATTTGCTGAAAACCTCCGCCGCATCGGCGGCGATCTTCGCCCCCGCCGCGATGTAATCGGCATCGGCAAAGCCCGCGCCAAGCCCTGCGCCGGTTTCCACCAGCACCTCATGCCCATGCGCCACCGCCTCGCGCGCCGCAATCGGCGTCATGCCGACGCGAAACTCCTGCGGCTTGATCTCTTTCGGACATCCGATCTTCATTTGCTCTCTCCCGTGCGGGCCCTCCTCGGCCCGGATGGGAAAAGCTTCCGCCAGATCGGGTGCAATTGCTTTGAATACTGCATGACGCAAGGCGCGCTTTGCGGTAGATTTCGCCGCAAATGGCCCCTCTGGCGAAGGTTTCTTCCGCAATGTCCGAACTTGACGCAACCGACCGCCGCATCCTGACCGTGTTGCAGAAGGAAGGCCGCATCACCAATGCAGACCTGTCGGAACGGGTGAACCTCTCGCCCTCCGCCTGCCACCGCCGCACCCAGCGGCTAGAGGAAGAGGGGTTCATCGCGGGCTATGTCGCCCTGCTCGACCCCCGCCGCTTGGGTCGCCCGACGACGGTCTATGTGGAAATCACCCTGCAAGGTCAGGCCGATGAGTTGCTGGATGCCTTCGAACGCGAGGTCGCGCGCATCCCCGACATCCTCGAATGCCATCTGATGGCGGGGCAGGCGGATTACCTGCTGAAAATCCTCGCACAGGACACCGAAGATTTCGCCCGCATCCACCGCCAGTATCTGTCGCGCCTGCCGGGTGTGCGGCAGATGCATTCCTCCTTCGCCCTGCGGACCGTGGTGCAGACCACGGCCTTGGCGGTGTAATGCCTAAAGCGGCTTTGGTCGCACAGAGGCTTTGCATTCCAAGGGGCGCCGCTTCGTCGCAGAATAGGCCAAGACCCCGCAAGTTTGACAGGTCCACGCGGTCAGATTGGCGGAACCTTTGGATCGGTCCCGTTTCCATTTGCAGGTCCGTCGATCAGACCGCCGTCGTCCGATACGCGTGACACCGCGCAGCAAGAGCCACAGGAAACCCACACTCACCAACAGGCCGAACAGCGCCAGCCACGGTTCAATCTGATGGTCCGCAATGATCCATTCCACGGCAATGCACCCATCGCGTCTGTCAAGGCGATGCTATCGAAAGTTAAGGACGAGGCAAACCATGCGGCACGCTTCGCTTTGGGTTTTTCGGAAAACGGATAGCGGGCGCTCCGGCCCCGTGATCCCCTCGCCGTGACAGCGCAAAGGAATCCCGTCATGACCATCCACAGAATTGCCATAGCCCTTGTCACCTTCGTCATCTGGGCGGTCATCACGGTATGGGGCGCGCGTCTTCTTCAGGGGGGCGAGGCAGGTCTGGGCGACATGCTCAGCCAAGGCCCGGCTTGGCAGATCGTCGCGGCGGCGGCTTTCGTCCTTGCCGTCACGCTCTGGAAGGGATGGGGCAATGAAACCGGCCTGCGCCCGATCCGCCATCCCGGAACATTGCGACTGGCATGGTTCCCGATGCTCTATATCCTCGCCGGTCTGGCGGCAGCCACAGCCCTTGGCCTGCCGCCTGCGACGGTGATGCTCTGGGTGCTCATCAACACGCTTTTCGTGGGCTTCTCGGAAGAATTGATGTTCCGCGGCGTCCTGCTGCAGGCCTTCCGGTCGCGCTACAGCATCTGGCCCGCTGTCATCATCACCTCGCTCATGTTCGGCGCGGTGCACAGCCTGAACATCTTCACCACCGGGCAGGTCGCGCAATCGCTGATCCAGTCCTGCGCGGCGGCGCTCAGCGGGCTGATCTTCATGGCGCTCCGCCTGCGCACGGGGTCCATCTGGCCCGGGATGCTGCTGCATGGCTTGTGGGATTTCTCCACCTTCACCTTTGGGGCCGCCGCAGGCGGTGCGGGTGATGCCGCCACCGCCACCCCGCCGGGGATCGGGGCGATGCTCTTCCCGGTCCTGCTCGTGCTGCCCAACGCGATCTATGCGCTCTACCTCTTGCGCAATATCGGGCGCGACAATCGTGACCCGTCCAGTTGAACCCGCCGCCGCGCCCCGTGGCCTCTGTGCGCAGGCGCACCGTTAACCAGTTTTCCCCGTGCTACCCTGCCGAAATTTGTATGTACAGTTTGCTGCACAGAATGCGGCACAAAACAGGGCACAGCCGTTGCGGCGCATCTTCCTGAAATCGCTAGGGAAAAGGCAGGATCATGAAGCACCCGAAATGAAAAACCCCCGGCCTTGCGGACGGGGGTTGATCGGGTGGGGATCGCTCCCCCAGTGTCGCTAACGCCTTAGATGGCGCCTTCACGCTGCGCCTTCTTGCGCGCGAGTTTGCGCGCACGGCGGACCGCTTCGGCTTGCTCGCGCGCTTTTTTGACCGACGGTTTCTCGAAATGCTGCTTGAGCTTCATTTCACGGAAAACGCCTTCGCGCTGGAGCTTTTTCTTCAGAGCACGGAGTGCCTGTTCGACGTTATTGTCGCGGACGCTGACCTGCATGTGGTTGTCACCACCTTCCTAAGTTAGAGTTGCACTACAGTGTGCAGGCGCGCGCCCTATAACAAAGGAAACCGCCCCTGTCCACCAATGCCCGCGAAGGAGACTGTCATGGAAAGCCAGCAAGCCACTGAAAACGCCCACGAGGCCGTGCTTCAGGCCGCGCTCCCCCATGTGCCCTTCGACGGCTGGTCGGCGCTGACGCTGCGCGCCGCCATCGCCGATTCGGGTGTGGCGGAAGGGCTGGCCCGCGCCCTTTATCCGCGCGGAGGGATCGATCTCGCCGTGGCTTATCACAAGGACGGCGATCGCCGCATGGTGGCCACGCTGGCCGCGACCGACCTGTCGCAGATGCGCTTCCGCGACCGCATCGGCTTCGCCGTCCGCACCCGCCTCGATCAGGTGGAGGACCGCGAACTGGTGCGCCGGGGCACCACGCTTTTCGCTCTGCCACAGCATGCCCCTGAAGGGGCAAAGCTGATCTGGGGCACCTCCGACGCGATCTGGACCGCGCTCGGCGACACGACGCGCGACCTGAACTGGTATTCCAAACGCGCCACGCTGTCGGCGGTCTATGGCTCCACCGTCCTCTACTGGCTGGGGGATGACAGCCTCGGCCATCAGGCGACATGGGATTTCCTCGACCGCCGGATCGGTGACGTCATGCAGATCGAAACGCTGAAGGCCAAGTTGCGCGAAAACCCCTTGGGCAAGGCCCTGCTTGCAGGCCCCGCCAAGGTGATGGAGAAATGGCGCGTGCCGACGGTCCCCGACGACTTGCCCGGCAAGATGATGGACCGCTTCCGCCAAGGCTAAGCCCAAGGATTTGCTATGGAACTTTCCCACACGATGCGCGCCGTGGAAATCACCGAACCCGGCGGGCCGGAGGTTCTGAAACCCTGCACCCGCCCCGTTCCGGTGCCGGGTCACGGCCAGATCGTCATCCGCGTGGCCTATGCCGGGGTGAACCGCCCCGACGCGCTGCAACGCGCAGGCAGCTATGCGCCCCCCGCCAATGCCTCGCCCCTGCCGGGGCTGGAAGCCTCTGGCACCGTTGTCGAAATCGGCCCCGGTGTCACGCGGTGGAGCATCGGCGACAAGGTCTGCGCGCTTTTGCCCGGTGGCGGCTATGCCGAATATGTCACCACGCCAGAAGCCCATGCCCTGCCCATCCCCGAGGGGCTGTCGCTGAAAGAGGCGGCTTGCCTGCCCGAAACCTGCTTCACCGTCTGGTCCAACGTGGTGATGCGCGGCGGGCTGAAGGCGGGGGAACGCTTCCTCGTCCATGGCGGATCGTCGGGCATCGGCACGACCGCCATCCAGATCGCAAAGGCGCTGGGTGCGCGGGTCTTCACCACCGCAGGCTCCGACGACAAATGCGCCGCCTGCGAAGCCTTGGGTGCGGAAAAGGCGCTGAACTACCGCAACGGCGATTTCGTCGCCATGATGCATGACGAAGGCGGTGCGCACCTGATCCTCGACATGGTCGGGGGCAGCTATCTTCCTCGCAATGTCAAAGCCTTGGCCACCGAGGGGCGGCTGGTGCAGATCGCTTTCCTGCAAGGCCCGAAGGTGGAATTGAACTTCGCCGAGGTGATGATGCGCCGCCTGACGATCACCGGATCGACCCTGCGCCCGCAGAGCGACCTCGCCAAGGCCCGCATCGCCGCCGAGGTGGAGGCGCATGTCTGGCCAATGATCGCCGCAGGAAAGCTGCGCCCCGTGATGGACAGCGAATTCCCCCTGAACGATGCCGCCGCCGCCCATGCCCGGATGGAAAGCTCCGGCCATGTCGGCAAGATCGTCCTGAAGGTGGAGTGATCAGACCTCGTCCAGCGCGGCGTGAAGGATGGGCGGCAACTTCGACGCGGGCATGCCGGTCAGCGTCTTGGGGATGGTTCCGAGAAGGTTCAGTTTTCCAGGCCCTGCCAACGCATCCTGCCGATTCAATTCCGCCCGCACCGCGCCCAGAACCTGCGGTGCCGCCGCGATCAGCACCGGTCGATCCCCGGCCACCTGTTTCAGATGCGTCACCACATGCGCGGCCAGCCTTGCGCCGGCGATCCGGTCCAGATCTGGCATTTCCATCGCCGAACGCTGATCCCCGGTCGATTCATGCACGCGCCCCGGTCTGTCGCTATAGCGGGCCAGCGGTTCCGCCGCGATCCGCTCCACCTCCTGCATGTGGGGCCTGTCCACCGTTCCCGTGTTCTCAAGAATGATGGCACGTTCCTCGTCCATCACCACCGCCCACGTTCCCTTTGCCAGAAGTGCCATGTCCTATCCTTTCAAAGCCAAGCTTGAAGGCCATTAGACACCCGGATCAGCGGTCTCCGCCCTGATCTGCAGCAATGCTCACCGCACTGCCTCCATCCCCACGACACCGCGGCAGACCCTGCCCACATCACCACCGCAGGGGCGGAGATCGAGGTCTTTGGTCAGGCAGATGCGCACCTCCTGCACCAGACCCTGACGGCAGGTGACCACCACCCCCGCCGGATCAAGCGCGGGGTTGGCCTCCAGAAACGCCTCTTCCACCACATCCGCCTCCAGCCGCAAATCACGCCCGAGTCCCCGGAACACCTCTGGCACCGCGACCCGCGCCTTCGCCTGCCGCGCAAGGTCGTAGAACCCCGCCGCAGGCAAGCCCGAACAGCGCCCGTGCTTTTTCCACTGATAGAAGGCCGCGCCCGCGCCACCGAACAGATCGGCTTGCATGGCAGTCAGGCTGCGAGGCGGGTCCCGCTCTACCGTCCGGCAGAAGCTGGGCCACCCGTCCTCATATTGCGGCCACAGCCCGTGCAGCACGAAATCCACACCGCGCCCCGCATCGCATTGCGGATCGTCGCGCGCATCACCCTCCAGCGCGCACCAGCTGGCCGACCAAGACAGCGCCATCACGTAATAGTCGAAATCCCCCGCCCGCTCGCCCTCGGCCCGCGCCGTGCCCGCCAGCGCCAGCGCCAGCAGCGCCGCAAAGATCACACGCATTTTCCCTTCCCTCCGCTTGCGAAACTGACTATATCCGCGCCTGAACTTCCCCGAAATCGTGGAATGGCGGCCCCGGCCGCAGCCGATTTCCCGGCCCGAGAGAGATATTGCAAGGAGCGATCCGATGACGAAGCCCCTCATGGCAAAGGCCACCGCCGTCTGGCTTGTGGACAACACCACCCTTTCCTTCAAGCAGATCGCCGATTTCTGCGGGATGCACGAGTTGGAAGTGCAGGGCATCGCAGATGGCGACGTCGCGGCGGGGGTGAAGGGCTTCGATCCCATCGCCAACAACCAGCTGGAACAGATCGAGATTGAACGTGGGCAGGCCGATCCGGCCTACAAGCTGCGCCTGAAGCACAACCTTGCCGCCGTGGGCGAAGAAAAGCGCCGCGGTCCGCGCTACACCCCCCTGTCCAAGCGGCAGGATCGCCCGGCGGCGATCCTTTGGCTGGTGAAGTTCCATCCCGAACTGTCGGATGGCGCTATCGGCAAGCTGGTCGGCACGACCAAGCCCACCATCCAGTCGATCCGTGAACGCACCCACTGGAACATCAACAACATCACACCGATCGACCCGGTCGCGCTGGGCCTGTGCCGCCAGACGGAGCTTGACACCGCCGTTCAGCAGGCCGCCCGCCGCAAGGCTTCGGAAGGCTCGGTCATGTCGGATGATGAACGGCGCAAGCTGGTGTCGACCGAACAGTCGCTGGGCATGTCCGACGATCCCAAAATGCCCACAGGCATCGAAGGGCTGGCCGCCTTCACCCGCCGCGAAGAGGAAGAGAAGCCCGCCGATTTCTCGGATGCCGAAAGCTTCTTCAACCTGCCGCAGTCGGATGATGACGACGAGGATGAGGAAGAGACGACCCGCCGCCGCTGATCGCGGGCGACAGGATCAGGGGGCCGGGGCATTTCCCCGGCCCTTTTCCTTTTGCCAGTATCAGAACGATTTCCGCGCCCGCAGCGCCGCGCCCAGCGTGCCGTCGTCTAGGTAATCAAGCTCGCCGCCGATGGGCACGCCCTGCGCCAGAGACGTCACCGTGACCCCGGTCCCGGCCAGCGCGTCGGCGATGTAATGCGCCGTGGTCTGCCCATCTACCGTGGCGTTCAGCGCAAGGATCACCTCGCGCGCGCCCTCATCTGCCACCCGGTCGATCAGCGCAGGAATGCGCAATTCCTCCGGCCCCACGGCATCCAGCGCCGACAGCGTGCCGCCCAGCACGTGATAGCGCCCCTTGAACACCCCCGCCCGCTCCAGCGCCCAGAGGTCCGCCACATCCTCCACCACGCAAATCTCGCCCGTGGCGCGGCGGTCGTCGGCGCAGATGCCGCACAGATCCGCCGTCCCGATATTTCCACAGACCCGGCAATCGCGGGCCGAGGCCGCCACTTGCGCCATCGCCTGCGCCAAAGGGGCCATAAGCGCCCCCCGCCGTTTCAACAGCACCAGCACCGCCCTGCGGGCCGAGCGCGGGCCCAGCCCCGGTAGCCGCGCCATCAGGTCGATCAACGCCTCGATCTCGCGCGGGGCCTCGCCCCCGTTGCCCATGAACCCCGCCTCAGAAGGGCAGCTTCATATCGGCGGGCAGACCCAGCGCCTCGGTCATGCGGCGCATCTCTTCGCCCATCCGCTGCTGGCCCTTGACCTGCGCGTCCTTGATGGCGGCGACGATCAAATCCTCCACCACCTCTTTCTCCGAGGCGACAAGGATCGACGGGTCGATGTCCAGCCCCGTCACATCCCCCTTGGCCGTCGCGCGCACCTTCACAAGGCCCGCGCCCGATTCACCGATCACGACGGTCGATGCCATCTGCTCTTGCATCTCGGCCATCTTCGTCTGCATGTCCTGCGCGGCCTTCATCATCTTGGCCATGTCGCCCAGACCGCCCAATCCGCCCAAACCCTTCAGCATCGCACCGCTCCCTTGATCGCCTGTTGCAGTGATAGGGGTTGCCCCCTGCCGCTTCAAGGCTGCCGCCGCCGCGCGGCAAAGCCCCGCACCAGAACCGCCGCCGCGATCAGGATCAGCAGCACCACGGTCGGCCCGATCCCGCCGATACAGCCCTCGGTCATCGCTTGCACCGCGACATCCGCCCGCCGCGCTAGAAACAGAAGCCCCGCCAGCACCAGCAGCGGCAAAGCCGCCAGCACCGCAAGCCAGCGGCGCGGCCAGATCATCGCCAGTGCCACAAAGGCCAACAGGATCAGACCCACGGGCGAGGCCAGCACATAGCCCGCCTCTGCCAGCGCGCCGACGGGGCCATCGACCGGGGTCCAGCCGGGGCGGACCTTGTCGCAAACCTCGGCCTGCGCGGGCAGGGGAAGCAGCGGCAAAAGCGCGATCAGCCGTCCTCGAACGGGTCCCATTCATCCTCGACTTCCGGCAGGGCCGCCGCTTCGGCTGCCGCTGCCATCGCCTCTGGCGTGCGGATATCGGCGATCCTTGCGCCCGGAAAGGCCGCCAGCACCGCCTGCACCAGCGGGTTCTGCATCGCCTCTGCCTCGGCCATCCGCCGCGCCGCGTCGCGCGCCTCGGCCAGCGTCGGCGCGCCGCCCTCGTTCACCACCGACACGCCCCAGCGCGCGCCCGTCCACATCTGCAGCCGCGCACCAAGCTGCGCGGCAAGATCGGGAGGCGCTTCGGGCGTGGGCTGGAACTCGATCCGCCCGGGGGCATAGCGCACAAGGCGCAACCCCTGCTCCACCTCGTAAAGCAGCTTCATGTCCCGCTTCTCGCGGATCAACTCCACCACCTGATCAAAGCTGACAAAGACCTGCAGCGTCCCTTCCGCCACGGCGAGCGCCTGCCCGCCTTGCATCACCGGGCCGTGCACGGGGCCGCGTGTGGGGCTGGCCGGGGCCATTCGCATCGCAGGCGCATGCATCACCCGTCCGCCACCGCCGCCGCCACCCGCAGGGGCGCCGCCCGTCGGTCCGGGCGCGGGCGCATCCTGCAACTTGCGGATCAACGTTTCGGGATCGGGCAGATCGGCCACATGCGTCATGCGGATGACCGCCATCTCGGCGGCCATCATCGCATTGGGGGCCATCGCCACCTCTTCCAGTGCCTTCAGCAGCATCTGCCACAGCCGCGTCAGCACCCGCATCGGCAGCCGCCCTGCCATGTCAAGGCCCCGCGCCGCCTCGTCCGGCGGGGTGGTCGGGTCTTCCGCTGCAGCAGGCGTCACCTTCACCACCGAAAGCCAATGCGTGATCTCGGCCAGATCGCGCAGCACCGCCATCGGATCGGCACCATCGGAATACTGCGCCGCCAGTTCCGCCAGCGCGCCGCCCGCATCCCCCGTCACCACAAGATCGAACAGATCAAGCACCCGCCCGCGATCCGCCAGCCCCAGCATGGCCCGCACCTGATCGGCGGTCACCTCGCCCATCCCATTGGCGATGGCTTGATCCAGCATCGAGGTCGCGTCCCGCGCCGACCCTTCCGCCGCCCGTGTGATGAGCGCGAGCGCCCCATCGGTGATCTGCGCCCCCTCCGCCGTGGCGATCCGGCGCAGAAGGGCCATCATCACCTCAGGCTCGATCCGCCGCAGATCGAACCGCTGGCAGCGCGACAGGACGGTGACCGGAACCTTGCGGATTTCCGTGGTGGCGAAGATGAATTTCACATGGGCGGGCGGTTCCTCCAGCGTCTTGAGCAGCGCGTTGAACGCGCTGTTCGACAGCATGTGAACCTCGTCAATGATATAGATCTTATAGCGCGCCGAGGCCGCGCGGTAATGCACAGAGTCGATGATCTCACGGATGTCACCCACGCCAGTCCGGCTCGCGGCGTCCATCTCCATCACATCAACATGCCGGCCTTCCGCAATCGCCCGGCAGGGGTCGCATTTCCCGCAAGGATCGGTGGTCGGCCCTCCCGTCCCGTCCGGGCCAACGCAGTTCAACCCCTTGGCGATGATCCGCGCTGTGGTCGTCTTTCCGGTCCCCCGGATGCCCGTCATGATGAAGGCATGCGCGATGCGGTCGGCGGCAAAGGCGTTGCGCAGCGTGCGCACCATCGCCTCCTGCCCCACCAGATCGGCAAAGGTTTCGGGCCGGTATTTCCGGGCCAGAACGCGATAGGCTTTGTCAGAGGTCTCGGTCATGCACGCTCCTCGGTCGGGGCCAACCTAGTGCCAGCGGCCCTGCGGGGGCAAGACATGGCGTCCCCCTGTGGGATGCGGGCGGGGCATTTCTTCGGGATAACTTCCCGCTGGGGCGTCAGTCCGCCAACGCCCGGTCCAGATCGGCAATAAGGTCCTCCGCCGCCTCCAGCCCGATGGACAGGCGGAACCCGCCCGCGCCCGCGTAATCCCGATAGGCCGCCTCCTGCGCGGGTGACAGGCGGTAGGTGCCGCGCATCATCTCTTCGGTGTCCAGCAACACCACGATGCTGCGCTGATGGCCCAGCGAAAAGGCGTAATGCGCCACCTTCAACCGCGCCGCCATGCGCGCGGCCATCCCGCGCGGATCGGCGGTGCGGAAAAAGATCATCCCGCCCGGAATATCCATCTGCCGCGCGGCAAGGTCGCGCTGGGGATGCGAGGGCAGCCCCGGATGGATCACCCGCGTCACCTTGGGATGGGTCTCCAGAAAGGCCGCCACCCTTCCCGCCGTTTCGGAAATCTGCCGCATCCGCGGGAACAGCGTGTCGATCCCCCGCAGGATCAGCCATGCGTTCATCGCGGGCATCGCCGCACCCAGATAGACGCCCGCCCGCCCGCGCAGCCCCGCGATCACCTCGCGCCGCCCCGCGACGATGCCGCCCAAGGCATCGCCATGGCCGTTGATGAACTTGGTCAGCGAATGGATCACCAGATCGACGCCAAGGGACAGCGGCCGCGTGGCCACCGGAGTGGCCAGCGTGCTGTCCACCGACACCAGCGCGCCATGGGCATGCGCGATGCGCGCCACCTCGGCCAGATCGGTCAGCCGCAGGATGGGGTTGGCCGGGCTTTCACAATGCACCAGCCGCGTCTCGGGGCGCAGCGCCGCCTGCAGCGCGCCGGGTTCGGTCAGGTTCACCGGCGTCACCGCGATGCCCAGATCGGGGAGGATCGTCCGCGCCAGTTCCGCCACCCCGGCATAGGTCACGTCCGAAATCACCAGATGGTCGCCTTGTTTCAACAGTCCAAGGAAGACCCCTGCCATCGCCGCCACCCCGGTGGAAAAGGCCAACGCATCCTCGGCCCCCTCCAAAGCGGCCATCCGCGCCTCCAGCGCCCGCACCGTGGGATTCAGCCAGCGCGCATAGGTGAAGGGCTCGCCCGCGATATCGCCCAGTTCGGCGGCCGAGAAGGCCCCCTCGCCGGGCACGACCAAATGGTTCACGCTCATCGTCACGCCGGGCTGGATCGCCCCCGTCACCGGGTCGATCACCAGCCCGCCATCCAGCGCCAGCGTCTCGGGGCGCAGCCCGTCCATCGGCCCCGAAGGCATGCTGTCTCGCTTCGTCATCCCGGGCCTTTCCCGCCAAACCGCCGTCTTCAGTCCGGCAGCAGCGATCCCCGGACCTGCCCCTTCTTGGATCAGGCGCAGGGGCGCAACAAGGGACAATCCGCCCGCCGCCGGGCGGCCATCCCCACCTTGCGCTTGCCGCCGTTAGGCCGGACAGTCGCGCAAAGCGTTCCCTCACCCTCGTCCCGGATGGACAGACCGACATGACCAGACCCCGCGCCCGCGACCTCGGCCTGCCCTTCCCCGGCACGCCCGGCCCCTTAAACGCCATCACCGATGTTGCGGGTGTGCAGGTGGGTTTCTGCACCCTGACCGATCCGGCGCGGAAGATGCGCACTGGCGTTACCGCCATTCTCCCCCGCCCGGGAACCGAACCTCGCCCGGTGCGGGCGGGCCATTACGCGCTGAACGGCAATGGCGAGATGACGGGAACCCATTGGGTCGATGATGCGGGCTATTTCCTCGGCCCCGTGCTGATTACCAACACCCATGGCGTGGGGGCCGCGCATCTGGGGGCCACGCGCTGGATGATCGACACCTATGCCGACTGGTTCCGCGACCAGCACGCTTGGGCCATGCCCATCGTGGCGGAAACCTATGACGGGCTTCTCAACGACATCAATGCCCTGCATGTGCAGCCCGACCATGCGCTGGCCGCGCTGGCTGCACTGTCGGGCGGGCCGGTGGCCGAAGGGTCCACCGGCGGCGGCAACGGCATGATCGCCTACGAATTCAAGGGCGGCACGGGCACGTCCTCCCGCCGCGTGGCGCTGGGCGGGGCCGATTACATGGTCGCCGCCCTCGTGCAGGCCAATCACGGCATCCGCCCGTGGCTGTCCATCCTTGGCCGCCCCGTGGGCCGCCTGATGCCCGAAGGGGCCTTCCGCAGCGCCGAGATGGGGTCGATCATCGTGATCCTCGCCACGGATGCGCCGCTCTCGCCCCTGTCGTTGCGCCAATTGGCCAAGCGGGCGGCGATCGGCATTGGTCGCAACGGCACGCCGGGGGGGAACAGTTCGGGCGACATCTTCCTCGCCTTTTCCACCACCGATGACGGGCCGATGCCACAGGCGCAGGGCCCTCTGGTGCAACGGACCGAGATCAATCCCGAATGGATCGATCCGCTGTATCTCGCGGCTGTGGAGGCGGTAGAGGAATCCGTCATCAACGCCCTCGTCGCAGGCGAGGAGGTCCCGCTGGTCAAACCGCCGGGCAAGGTTTGCCCCGCGCTCGACACTGCCCGCCTGCGTGCGATCTTCGCGACAGGCTAGCCGCGCGGGCCAAGGATCGCGGCGCTTATCCCCATCAGATAGGCCCAGTCGCCCGACATGTCGAACTTGCCTTCCGTCTTGCGGTCGATGGTCAGAAAGGAATGGCCATGCACGCAGGTCCAGAGCATGTAGGCCCGCTCCCGCACCGCAGCATCCTCCATCGGCAGGTGCAGCACCGCCGCCGTCGCCCGCAGCACCACGCCAAAGCAACTGCTGCCTTTCTCCTGCAGCAGGGGGTCGCCCTCATGCCCCTCTGTCAGCCCGAAGACCAGACGAAACACGCCCGGCCCGCCGCGCGCGAAATCCACATAGGCCTGACCGATCGCCGCCACCGACTGGAGCGATCCTGCCGGATGCTGCGCCAGACCCGCCTCCATCGCGTCGCGCAGCCTGTCCATCCCTTCGGCAGCGACGGCGCGCAACAGCTCGGGTCGGTCGCGGAAATGCTTGTAGGGCGCGGCAGAGCTGACCCCGGCCTGCCGCGCGGCCTCGGCCACCGAAAACCCGTCGGGACCATGCGCCTCCACAAGGTCTCGCACGGCGGCGATCAACTGCGCGCGCAGATCGCCATGGTGATAGCTGCTGCGGCGCGAAGGGGTGTCGTCGGACATGGGCTCTTCTCGGAAGGGGCGGCGCGGGGATTAGGGGTCATTCACGGGCGCGATGCAACGGGGGCGATGAAGGGGGGGGTTGCCATGTAAGTGACTCTTACATAAGTTAGAGGCACTAACTTTGCAAGAATCATCGCGAGGGCGACATGGCACGCAAACTTGGCAGGCGCAGTTGGGCCCTTCTGGCCTTCGGGGTGATGACGCTGGGCGGTCTGGCTGCGGCCGGGGCCGTCATGGCCCCAAATGCGGCGCCCTCCGCAACGGCTGAACGCCCGGCCCAACCGGTGCGCGTCACGCCCGTCGCCTTTGACGCATCCGCCCGCATCGCGCGCCACACCGGCACCATCCGCCCCCGGCAGGAGGTGGCGCTGTCCTTCCGGCTTCCCGGCAAAATCACCGCCCGCGACGTAGAGGTGGGCGACCGCGTCACCGCCGGGCAGGTCATCGCCCGCCTTGATGACGCCGATACTCTGCTGGAACTGGAACTGGCGCAGGCCGAGGCCACCGCCTCTGCCATCGACCTGAACCGTGCCCGGGCCGATGCCGCGCGCGCCGCCACCCTTTTCGCCGACGGCCACATCCCCAAGGCCACGCTCGACCGCGCCACAAGTGGCGAGGCCGAGGCGGCAGCCCGTGCCGACCGTGCCGCCCGCGCCCTCGCGCTGGCGCAGAACCGGCTGGATTACACCCAACTCCGGGCCGAGGTGGACGGGATCGTCATCGCCACCCCGGGCGAGGCAGGGCAGGTGGTCGCGGCAGGTCAGCCCATCGTCGCCGTCGCGCTGGATGGCGCGGCGGATGTGGTCTTCCAGCTTCCTGAACAGGACCGCGCTCTGATCGGGCAGGCCACGGCGCGGGCCGAACTCTGGGGCGATGCGGTGGGCAGCTATGCGCTGACGCTGCGCGACATCTCGCCCGATGTCGACCCGGCAGGGCGCACCTACCGGGTGCGCATGGCCATCACCGCGCCCGATGACCGCGCAGCCTTCGGGCGGACGGTGACGGTCGACCTGCTCCTGCCCGCCGAAGCCCCCACCGCCACCCTGCCGCTCGCGGCGGTGCTGAACGATGGCAGCGGCGCGGCGGTCTGGCGGGTCGATCCCACGGGCGCGCGGGTGGACCGCATCCCGGTCGAGATCGTCTCCCTCACCGACAGGACCGCGCGCCTCCGCGGCGCGCTGGCCGAAGGCGACCGTGTGGTCAGCCTTGGCGCGTACAAGATCGATCCCGCCCGCCCGGTGCGGGTGGTCGAAACCGCCCCCACGCCGGAAGGCTGATCCCATGCGCAGCCTCAACCTCTCGCTCCTCTCCGTCCGCAATCCTGCTGTCACGCTCTTTGCCATCCTTGTCGCGCTTGCCGCCGGGGCGCTGGCCTATGTCAATCTGGGCCGCGCCGAAGACCCGACCTTCACCATCAAGACCATGGTCGTCACTGCCGTCTGGCCCGGCGCAACGGCAGACCAGATGCAGAACCTCGTCGCCGAACCCATCGAAAAGCGCATTCAGGAACTGCCGCAGCTTGACCATATCCGCACCTTCTCGCGCGCAGGGGCGACGGTGCTGCAAGTCCAGTTGCAGGACACTGTCCGCGATGAGGTGCCCGAGGTCTGGTACCAGATCCGCAAAAAGGTCGGCGATTTGCGCCCCAGCCTGCCGCAGGGCGTGATCGGCCCCTTCTTCAACGATGAATACGGCGATGTCTTTTCCGCCGTCTACATGCTCACCGGCGAAGGTCTGGGCCGGGCAGAGCTGAAGACCTATGCCGAACGCCTGCGCACGCGCCTTCTCGCGGTCGAAGATGCCGCCAAGGTCGCCCTGATCGGTGAGATGGAAGAGCGCATCTTCGTCGAAATCAGCCACAGCCGCCTCGCCACCCTTGGCATCCCGCCGCAGGCGATCTTCGACGCCATCGCGCGGCAGAACGCCATGGCCGCCTCGGGCAGCATCCAGACGGCGGCGGATGAGGTGCAGGTCCGCATCACCGGCGATCTGGGCAGCCTCGCCGCCCTGCGCGACCTACCCATCCCCGCCGGGTCCGCGATCCTGCGCCTTGGCGACATCGCGGACATTCGGCGCGGCTACGAAGACCCGGCCGCCTACCTCGCCTTCTTCAACGGGCAGCCCGCCGTGGGCATCGGTGTCGCCATGGCCGACGGGGCGAATGTGGTGCAACTCGGCAAGCGGTTGGAGGCGGAAGTGGACGCCTTCCGTGCCGACCTGCCCCTTGGGGTGGAGGTGACGCAATCCTCCGATCAGGCCGCCATCGTGGAAGACGCCTTCGGCGAATTCATCACCGCCTTCGTCGAGGCGCTGGTGATCGTGCTGATCGTCTCTTTCGTCACGCTGGGCTGGCGGACGGGGATTGTCGTGGCGCTGTCGGTGCCCGTCGTGCTGGCCGTGGTCTTCGTCGTCATGCAGGCTTGGGGAATGAACTTCGACCGCATCACGCTGGGTGCCCTCATCATTGCGCTGGGCCTTCTGGTCGATGACGCCATCATCGCGGTCGAAATGATGGTCGTGAAGATCGAACAGGGCTACGACCGCATCGCCGCCGCCTCTGCCGCATGGTCCTCCACCGCCTTTCCGATGCTGACCGGCACGCTGGTCACCGCGGCGGGCTTCCTGCCCGTGGGCCTCGCGCAATCCACCAGCGGGGAATATGCGGGCAACATCTTCTGGGTCGTCGGCATCGCGCTGATCGTGTCGTGGTTTGTCGCGGTGATTGTCACGCCCTATCTGGGGCTCAAGCTCTTGCCGCCACCCAAACCCGGCGCGCATCACGCCGCTTATGACAGCCGCCTCTACCGCTGGCTGCGGGCAGGCGTGACCGCGTCCCTGCGCGCGCGCTGGTGGGTGATCGGCGCGACCATGGCCGCGCTGGTGGCGACGGGCGTCGGCATGGGCTTCGTGCAGCAGCAGTTCTTCCCCACCTCCGCCCGGGCCGAGCTTTTCATCGAAACACGCATGCCCGAAGGCACGGCGATCGAGGCCACGGCCCGCGCCGCGCTGGCCGCCGAGGCGCTGGTGAAGGATGATCCCGATGTCCGCTTCGTCTCCACCTATGTCGGGGCGGGCGCGCCGCGCTTCTTCTTCGCGCTCAATCCCGCGCTGCCGAACCCCTCTTTCGCCATGACCGTGATCATGGCCAAGGACAGCGCCGCCCGCGACCGTTTGCGCACCAAGATCGAGGCGGCGGTGGCCGCTGGCGCAGTGCCCGAGGCGCGCATCCGTGTTGACCAGATCGTCTTCGGCCCGCCCGTGGGTTTTCCCGTTCAGTTCCGAGTCATCGGCCCCGATCCCGCCGAGGTGCGCCGTATCGCGTCCGACGTCCGCGCGGTGATGGTCGCCAATCCCGATGCGATCGAACCGCAATTCGACTGGAACGAACAGTCCAAGACCCTGCATCTGACGCTGGATCAGGACCGCATCCGCGCCCTCGGCCTGAACACGCAGGACGTGTCGAACACGCTGCAGACCCTGCTGTCGGGCGTGAAGGTCACCGAATACCGCGATGGGACCGACCTGATCGACGTCATCGTTCGCGCCCCGCTTGCCGAACGCAGCGATCCCTCGCGTCTTGCAGACCTGACGATCCTGCTGCCCTCAGGGGCCGCCGTGCCGCTGTCGCAGGTGGCCGAAATCTCCTACGGCTTTGAAGAGCCGATCCTGTGGCGCCGCAACCGCGACATGGTCCTGACCGTGCGCGCCGACGTTCCGCCATCCGTGCAGGCCCCCACGGTGACGGCGGCGCTGCTGCCCGCCCTGCAGCCGGTGATCGATGCGCTGCCCCCGGGCTATCGCATCGAAACCGGCGGCGCGGTGGAGGAAAGCGCCAAGGCCAATGCCGCGCTGTTTCAGATCTTCCCGCTGATGTTCCTCGTGATGCTGTCGCTTTTGATGCTGCAATTGCGCAGCTTCTCAAAGCTCTTCCTCGTCTTCCTGACGGCGCCCTTGGGGGCCATCGGGGCGGTGGCGGCGCTGCTGTTGTTCAACGCGCCCTTTGGCTTCGTCGCGCTGCTGGGGGTGATCGCACTGGCGGGGATGATCATGCGCAACACGGTGATCCTCGTGGATCAGATCGATCAGGATCTTGCCGCCGGGGCCGCGCCTTGGGATGCCATCGTCGAAAGCACCGTCCGCCGCGCCCGGCCCGTGGTGTTGACGGCGCTGGCTTCGATCCTGGCGATGATCCCGCTCGCCCGGTCGATCTTCTGGGGGCCGATGGCCATGTCGATCATGGGCGGGCTGATCGTCGCGACGCTGCTCACACTCTTCTTCCTGCCCGCGCTCTATGCCGCATGGTTCCGCGTGCGTCCTGTTCAGCCCGCCGAACCCAAGGTGGCGGAACCCATCGGTCCCCCCCTCCTTGCCCTCCGGCTGGCGGGGGAGTGACCTGTCCGGCAAGCGTGCGCGTCACGGCACTTCGATAAAGACGTCAGAGCCATCCACCTTAACCGGATAGGTCCGCAGATCGACGCAGACGGGCGCACGCTTCGCCGCGCCGGTACGATAGTCGAACTGGCCGTTATGCTTGGGGCATTCGATCAGATGACCCATCACCAGCCCATCGCAAAGATGCACGTTCTCATGCGTGCACAGCCCCGCCGTGGCATAGAACCGCCCCTCGGGCGAATGATAGATCGCATAGGTTGCCCCGCCATGGTCAAAGCGGATCAGATCCTCCTCCTCGACATCCCCGGTGGCGCAGGCGCGAATCCATTGGGGCATCGGTGTGTCCTTACTCAGCAGGCAGGGCGTCAGGCATATCGCCCAGCGCCGCACGGTGGAAATCCTCGCGATAGGGTTTCGCGCCGGCGGGCAGGTCGCGCCGCAGGAAGTAGTCCTCATAGGCGAGTTGCCGCCGCAGCGCGGGCCACATTTCGGCAAAGGCCTCCACGATAGAGCGGTTGGGGGCGGGCAGGTCGTGCTTGATCGCCTCATGCAGCCGCGGCAGGGCGTGATAGGGCACCATCGGGAACATGTGATGCTCCACATGGTAATTCATGTTCCAATAAACAAAGCGGCTGACCGGGTTCATATAAACGGTGCGCGAGTTCAGCCGATGGTCGATCACATTGTCGGCCAGCCCGCCATGCTGCAAAACGCCTGTCATCACATGGTGCCATGCGCCATAGATGCGGGGCAGACCCACCACCATCAGCGGCAGGATCGACTGCATCCCGATCGCGGCGGCCAGCGTTGCGGCATAGATCGCTGTGTAGATCAGCGCCACGCGCTGCACCTTGCCCCATTCGGATTGCGGCACGAAGGTCCGCTCTTCCGCCGTCGGTCCCGACAGGGAGTTGCGGATCATCCGGGGGAAGAAATCGATCACCTCGGGGATGCCGAAGAAACTGCCGATCAGCTTGACGAAGGCAGGCGGGCGCATGATCGCGATCTCGGGGTCCCGTCCGACGATGTAGGTGTCCGTGTGGTGGCGGGCATGGCTCCACCGCCACGTGGCCGAGTTGCGCATGATCATGAAGGAGGCGATCTCGTAGACCGCGTTGTTCATCCACGCCGTCTTGAAAGCCGTCCCATGCCCGCATTCATGCCAGCGCGAATCCGACGCCGATCCGTAAAGCACGCCATAGGCCAACCAGAACGGCACGCACCACCACGTCCCCCAAAGCGCGATGCCCCCTGCGGCAAAGCCGACCATGCAGCCATAAAGGAGGATCGTGTCGCGGATTGCGGGCTGGTCCGACCGTTGCATCAATTCCTTCATCACCTTGCGCGGCACGTCGGTGTGATACCATTCGGCGGCGGCAAGCCCCGTCTCAACGGCGCGCGCGCCATCCGGCCCCAGCAGGCTGTACTCTCGTCTGGCCATGTTCTCCTCCCGTCGCGCGGGCCTGCGCCCTGTTCTTGGTGGCAGACTAGAACAATCGTTCCGAAACGCGAAAGATGGAATGCACGCGTGATCTTGCCGGACACAGGTCTACCGGCCCGCAATCCACCCGCACCACCCCAAAGTTTTGCATTCCCTTAACCCTTCCTTCACACGCCCGTGAATTGCGCATGCGACGCTCTGCAGGAAAAAGAAACGGAGCAGGGCAGTGCATTCCATCCAAGCGACGCCGCGGCGTGCGGAACGCCACCGGGCTATCTTCCTGTCGGATCTGCATCTGGGCACTTTGGGCAGCCGGGCCGATCTGATCCTCGAATTCCTCGAGGCGCACACGGGCGACACGATCTATCTGGTCGGTGACATCCTCGACATTTGGCACCCTCTCGTCATCCGCTGGGGTGCCACAGAAACCCGGATCATAGAGCTTCTACGCCAACGCGCCGCCGAAGGCAGCCGGATCATTTATCTTCTGGGCAACCACGACACCCGTTTCATGGCAGAGGGCGCGGCCTCCCCGCTGGGAACCGCAGGCGACCTGCCGGTCGAACCCAAGCTGACCGATCTCTTCGTCGCGCAGGACGGGCGGCGCTACCTCGTGCTGCATGGCGATGTCTGCGATGCACGCCCGCTGCGCTTTCACCTGCTCACCCGGATCGGATCGCGCATCGACAGCCTTCTCGTGCTGGTCGACGGCCTGCTGCGCCGCCTGCGTATCGCCTTTGGTCCGCATGGGCGTGGGCCGCTGAAACTGCTCCTCTCCACGGTCAATGACCTGCTCTATCGCAGCCGCAGCCATGAGCGCCGACTGGTGGCCCTCGCTGCGGCAGACGGTCTGGATGGCGTGATCTGCGGACATTTCCACCTTGCCGCCATGCATCACGACCATGGCCTTCTCTATGTGAACTGCGGCGACTGGGTCGACAGCTTCACCGCCGTGGTCGAAACGCAGGATGGCCGCCTGCGCCTGCTCTCCGCCGCACCCCACGGCACGGGCCTGCCCGCACGCGAGATGGGGGTGGCGCTGGGAGGCGGCGCATGATCGATCTCCTCCCCGGCCTCTTCGCCCTTGGCCTGACGCTGGCCCATCTGATCACCTGCCTCGCCGTGCTGCGCCGCCGCCCGGTCGCCCCCGCGCGCGACAGATCGGCCTTTGTGACTCTGCTGCGCCCGGTCTGCGGGATCGACCGCTTTGATGCGCGCACGCTGCAATCCTCCTTCCACCTCGACTGGCCGCGCTACGAGGTCGTCTTCTGCGCCGCGCGGGCGGATGATCCGGCCGTCGCGCTCGTCTCCACCCTCATCGCGCGCAACCCCCAGATCCCAGCGCGCCTTCTGATCGGCGAGGATCGCGTGTCCGGCAATCCGAAGCTGAACAATCTGGTCAAAGGCTGGCGCGCCGCCGCCGGGGAGCGGATCGTGATGGCCGATGCCAACCTTCTTCTGCCCCCCGACTATCTGGATCGGCTGATGGCCGTGGACGGCCCGGATGTGGGCCTGATCAGCTCTCCCCCCATCGGGACCGAGGCGCAGGGCTTCTGGGCTGAGGTGGAAGCCGCCTTCCTGAACGGCAATCAGGCGCGGATGCAACTCTTCGCCGATGAGATGGGGCAGGGCTTCGCGCAGGGCAAAACGCTGATGTGGTCGCGCGCCTTCCTTGACGATCACGGCGGGCTGCGTGCGCTGGGCCGCAACCTTGCCGAGGATGTGGCGGCCACAAAACTCGTGCGCAAGGCGGGGCGCCGCGTGCGCCTGTCGGCCGAACCCTTCGCCCAGCCGATCGGGACGCGGCGGATGTCGGCGGTCTGGGCGCGGCAATTGCGCTGGTCCAAGGTGCGGCGCGACGGGTTCCCCCTGCTCTACCTCGCCGAACCTCTGAACGGTGCGGCCCTGCCTGTTGCTGCGGCTGGCCTTGCCACCGGCCCCTTGGGCGCGGCGGCGGTGGCAGCGGTCTTTTACGGGTCCGAACTCCTCCTCTGCCGCGCGATGCGCTGGCCGCTGGGTGCGCTCTCCCTCCCCGCGATGATCCTGCGCGACGCGATGATCCCCTTGATCTGGCTGGCGACCTTCCGCAGCCGGGGCATCGTCTGGCGCGGCACGTCAATGGCGCCCGCGCAGGCGGCCCAAAGCGCCGAATAGGCCCCGAATGGACGGCTTGATTGCAGCGCTGGAAACCTACGGCCTCTGGGTGGTCTTCGCCCTTGCCGTGATTGAAGGGCCGTTCGTCGTGCTTGCGGCCACGGCGCTGGCAAAGATCGGCATGCTGGATGTGCGCGCGGTCTGGGCCATCGCCATTCTTGCCGACCTTTTCGGGGATGCACTGCTCTACTTGGTGGGCCGCCATCTGCCCGATTGCCTGCCCGCCCGCCACCGCCCGCGCATCCTGCGCGACAAGGCCGAGACGATGTTCCACAGGTCGGGCGCGCGGCTGATCGTCATGGCAAAACTCACCCATTTCGCCGGTTTGCCCACGCTGGTCGCGGCGGGCTTCGGTCGCATGCCCTTCGGCCCTTTCCTGCTCTGGAACTTCCTCGCCACGGTTCCCAAAGTGTCGGCCATCGTTCTGGTCGGCTGGGTCTTCTGGCAGGCGGTGCTGTCCGAGGAGGCGGGGCAGGCGACTGCGCTGCTTTGCGGGCTGGCGGTCGCTCTCGCAGTGATCCTTCTCGGTCTGTGGACAAGACGATGGGCCTGACGGTCACCTGCCTGATCCCGGCATGGAACGAGGCGGCGCGCCTGCCTGCGGTGCTGGCCGCCGTCGTGGGTCATCCTTGGGTGACCGAGGTCCTCGTGATCGATGACGGCTCCACCGACAACACGGCCGAGGTCGCGCGCCGCCACGGGGCGCGCGTGTTGCGCCTGCTGCCGAACGGGGGAAAATCCGCCGCCGTGGCGGCGGGGCTGGCGCAGGCCACAGGCGAGATCGTCCTTCTGATCGACGCCGATCTCGGCGGGCTGACGGAACGCCACGTGACCGACCTGCTGATGCCGGTCCGCACCGGGCTTGCCGCTGCATCGATCAGCCTGCGCTCCAACGCGCCGCTGCCATGGCGCGTGATCGGGCTGGATTACATCTCGGGCGAACGGGCAATGCTGGCCGGCTCCATCCGGCCCCATCTCGCCGCCATCTCCGGGCTGCGCGGCTTCGGGCTTGAGGTCTTTCTCAACCGCCTCTGGCTGCGGCAGGGCGGGCGCATCGCCATCGTGCCGCTGATGGGCGTCTCCAGCCCCTCGAAAGCGGCCAAGCGTGGCTGGCGGCGCGGCCTCGCCCATGACCTGCGCATGTTGGGCGACATCTTCCGCACCGTGGGCCTTGCAACGGTGATCCACCAAATCCTCGCCCTCCGCGCCGCGCGGGTCCGCTGACCCGGCCGGACCGTCATCTCCTGCCACAGAAACATCGTGAACCCGTCATGCAGCGGCAACGGGCGCGTTACGCAATCGCCCGACGCTGTGCCCGAACCTTCCACGGAGCAGAAGATGAACCACCGTCCCATCCTTGGCGCAGCCCTCGATCACGCCAGCCTTCCCGCCCATCGTGACTGGCTGCTGGAAGCGCCGCGCGATCTGGAACTGCAGGCCTTCGTCGACGCCGAGGTGCTGGATGGCGACTGGTCCGCGCTGGCCGCCGATACGCTGCGCATTCTGGACGGGCATGAAGGGCGGCTTGGCATCCATGGGCCCTTCTGGGGCTTCACCATCGCCTCCTATGATCCCGAGGTGCGCCGCCTCGTGACGCGGCGCTTCCAGCAGGCGCTGGATGTCTGCGCGGCGGTGAAAGGGACGCATGTCGTCATCCATTCCCCCTTCACGACATGGGGTTACAACCATCGCGGCCTCTATCCCCGCGATGCCGCGCGGATGCTCGACGCGGCGCGCGATACGCTGCAGCCCGTGCTGGACCGGGCCGCCGACATGGGCATCACCTTCATGCTAGAGAATATCGAGGATATCGAACCCGCCGACCGCGCCGCGCTCTGCGCCGCGCTGGATTGGCAGGCGCTGGAACTGTCGGTCGATACCGGCCATGCCCATTACGCCCATATCTCCACTGGCGCGCCGCCCGTCGATTTCTTCATCCGCGCCGCAGGAGAACGGCTTGGCCATGTTCATCTGCAGGATGCCGACGGCCACGCGGACCGGCATTGGCAGATCGGCCATGGCACGATCCTCTGGCCCTCTGTCTTTGCCGCCATCGCAGAAACCGGGGCCCATCCGCGCCTGATCCTTGAGTTGCGCGACAAGGCCGGCGTCATCCCCTCGGCCCGCCACCTTGCCGCGCTGGGGCTGGCGCAGTGAGCCTGCTGAAATTCATCGTCCTCTCCGACCTGCATCTCGGCCCAGCGGGGGTGGCGGTGAATGGTCTGGACCCCGGCGCGCGCCTGTCGCAGGCGGTGGCCGCAATCAACCGCGACCATGCCGATGCGGACTTCGTGCTGGTCGCGGGCGATCTGGCCGATCAGGGCGAGGCGGCCGCCTATCATCACCTACGCGACAGGCTGGCAGAACTGGGCCCGCCCGTGCATCTGACCTTGGGCAATCACGACGACCGGACGGCCTTTCTATCGGTCTTCGGTCCCCGCCACGACGATCCCGAGGGGCGGGCCTCCCGCGCGCTTGATGCCAAGGGCTATCGCATCATCCTGCTCGACACGTCCGAGCCGGGCCTCGTCGGCGGCAGGCTCTGTGCCGGACGCAAGCGCTGGCTCGCCGCTTGTCTGGATGAGGCGCGCGACCGCCCCGTGATCGTGGTCCAGCACCACCATGCCAATCCCCTGTCCCTGCCCGTCGATCAGATCATCCTCGAGGACGGGGCAGACTATCTGGCCCTCCTCTCGCGCCATCCCGATCTGCGCGGCGTCATCGCGGGCCATGTCCATCTGCCCAGCGCGGCCTTCTGGCATGGAATCCCGATGGTGACGCTGGCCGGGTCGCACTACTCCGTTTCGCCGCATGTTCCGGGCGTCCCCGGCGGACAGCGACAGCTTGAAGGCCCTGCCCAGATGGCCGTGGTTCTCGCAGGGCCCGATGGGGTCACCATCCATTTTCAGGACCATTCGGAACGGCATCTCACGCTCGCCCCCGGGCTTTTTGCCTGACGGGCGCGTTATTGGAACCTCTGGCCCAGCCTCGATGCGAACTGGGGCGAGGGAACTTTTGACACTCATTAAAGTATTGGTTTTGTTATCAAAATTTCAACTTTGCGTTGTCCGCCTGTGATCGAATCTTCCGATAAGGGCTGCGCGCTGCACCCTCTGCAGTCCACCCAAACGGAGACAGGGAAGATGATCCAAAAGCTTTCAACCGCTGCCGTGCTGGCGCTTGCCGCCACGTCCGGTTCGGCCTCGGCCGAGAAGATCAAGTTCGAATATTGGTACGGTCTGACCGGCGATCTTGGCGCCGTCGTCGCCGAAACCTGCAACCGCTTCAACGCGGCGCAGGACCAGTATGAAGCCGTCTGCGTCGGGCAGGACGGCTATGAAAAGGCCGTGCAGAACGCCATCGCCGCCTTCCGCGCGCAAAAGCATCCCACGCTGCTGCAATCCTTCGACGCCGGCACCGCCGACCTGATGCTGTCGGGCGAATTCTATCCCGTGCACAAGCTTATGCAGGACACCGGCGTGACGGTGGATTGGGCCGACTACTTCCCCGGCATCGCCAACTACTACTCCGCCTCCACGGGCGAATTCTTCTCGATGCCGTGGAACTCTTCCACCCCCGTCTACTATTTCAACAAAGCCCATTTCGAAAAGGCCGGGATCACCGAAGCCCCGGTCACCTGGGAAGGGATGGAAGAGGCGTTCAAGGCCCTCAAGGCCTCGGGTCAGGAATGCAGCCTCGCCTACGCCCCCTCGTCCTGGATCGACCTCGAGCAGTTCTCGATGGCCCACAACATCCCCGTCGCCTCGAATGACAACGGCTATACCGGGCTGGACACCGAGCTTCTGTTCAACACCACCCTGCATGTCCAGCACATGGAGAATATCCAGCGCTGGATCACCGAAGGCTATGCCGCGATCCGCACGCAGGCCGCGGGCAAGACCTCGCGCGACAGCTTCGTCGAAGGCGAATGCTCGATCTTCTTCTCGTCCATCGCCGACCACAACACGATCCACAAGATCGCGCCGGAAGGCTTGTCTTGGGACGTGCAGATCATCCCGACCTATGAAGCGGTCGAACGCCACAACACCGTGGTGGGCGGCGCCTCGCTCTGGGTCCTCTCGGGCAAGACCGAAGGCGAATATCAGGCGGCCGCCGCCTATCTCGCCTTCCTCGCCACCAAGGACGAACAGCAGTTCCTGCTGGAAAACACCGGCTACATCCCGGTGACCAAGTCCACCTATGACGCGCTGCTGGCCGAAGGCTTCTACGCCAAAGAGCCCTTCATCAACCGCGACATCGCGATGAAGTCGCTGACTTGGACCGAACCCTCCAACCTGACCAAGGGTCTGCGTCTGGGCGGCATGATCCAGATCCGCGCCGAATGGACCGCCGAGGTGGAGGCCGCGCTGGCTGGCCAGAAGCCGATGAAAGAGGCGCTCGACACTGCCGCCGCGCGCGGCAACGAGATCCTCGCCCGCTTTGCGAAAACCTACGAAGGCAAGTCTTTCCCCTGACATTGCCTTCCCCGGCGCGGCGGTCCCCCTGCCGCCGCGCCACCCTTTTCCCCTCCGACCGGAGCCGCCCATGCGCCGCGCGCATTTCAAGACAAGTTGGATCGTGGCCGCGCTTCTGGCGCCGCAGCTTCTGGTGATCTTCGTCTTCTTCTACTGGCCCTCGGCGCAGGCGCTCTACTGGGCCTTCACGCTGGAACAGCCCTGGGGTGGCGGGAACACTTGGGTGGGCTTCGAAAACTTCCGCAACGTGCTCTCTGATCCCTATTACTGGAGTTCGGTGCGCGTCTCGGTCATCTTCGCGCTGGCCACCACGGCGCTTGCCATGGGCATGGCCCTCACGCTCGCCCTCTTCGTCGACCGGCAACTGGCTGGCTATCGCGCCTTCCGCGTCGCGCTGATCTGGCCCTATGCCGTGGCCGCGCCTGCGGTGGGTCTGGCCTTCCAATTCGTCTTCAACCCCGGCGCGGGCATCTTCTCCTACATCAACACGATCTCCCCCGGCCTCTGGGACCCGTCGCGCTATCCGGCACAGGCGGTGCTGGCGATCATCATCGCGGGCGCGTGGAAACAGGTGGCCTACAGCTTCGTCTTCTTCCTTGCCGCGCTGCAATCCATCCCCCGCAGCCTGACCGAGGCCGCCGCGATGGACGGCGCGCGCCCGCTGCGCCGAATGCTCGACCTGCAACTGCCGCTGCTGACGCCCACGATCTTCTTCCTCATCGTCATCAACATCACCGACAGCTTCACCGACAGTTTCGGCATCGTCGATACGTTGACGGGCGGCGGTCCGTTCCGGGCGACCGACCTGATGGTCTACAAGATCTATTCCGACGGCTTCCGAGGCTTCGACTATTCCGGTGCCGCCGCGCAATCCATCATCCTGATGCTCCTCGTCATAGCGCTGACCTTCGTGCAGTTCCGCTATGTCGAACGGCGCGTTCACTACTCCTGAGGGCGCAAGATGATCGAACGCACGCCGATCCTGAACATCCTGACCCACCTGATCCTCATCTCGGGCCTTGTCATCATCCTGATCCCGATCTGGCTGGCCTTCGTCGCCGCCACCCAGACCCTGCAGGCCGTCAACAGCGCCCCGGTGGAGTTCTGGCCGGGCGACCAGCTTTGGGTGAACCTGCGCGAGGCATGGGCCCTGTCGGATTTCGGGCCGAAATTCATCAATACCCTGATCGTGGCCACGGGCGTGGTTGTGGGCAAGATCACGCTGGCCTGCATCACCGCCTTCGCCATCGTCTTCTTCAACTTCCGTGGCCGCATGGTGATCTTCTGGATGATCTTCATCACCCTGATGCTGCCGCTCGAAGTGCGGATCGTGCCCACCTATGCGGTGGCGGCCAATGCCCTGTCGCCCTTCCAGACCATCCTTGATGCGACCGGGCTCAGCGGTCTGATCGCCACCCTGTCGGGGGTCGAGGTCCGCCTCGAATGGAACCTCCTCAATTCCTACACGGGTCTCATCCTGCCGCTTGTCGCCACGGCGACCGGCACCTTCCTTTACCGGCAGTTCTTCCTCACCATCCCCGATGATCTGGTCGAAGCCGCGCGGATGGATGGCGCGGGCCCCCTCCGCTTTCTCTGGGACGTGCTCATCCCGCTCTCGCGCACCAACATCGCGGCGCTGGCCACGATCATGTTCGTCTATGCGTGGAACCAGTATCTGTGGCCGCTTCTCATCATCACCGACCGGGCCAATTACGGCATGGTCGTGGTGCAGCTTTCCGACCTCGTCCCCGACCAGCTGACCACCGGCGGCGGCACGCCGACATGGCACCTCGCGATGGCGGCGACGCTGGTCGTCATGCTGCCCCCCATCGCCGTGGTCATCCTCATGCAGCGCTGGTTCGTGCGCGGCCTGATCAACACCGACAAGTGAGGCGCAAATGGCCGAAATCCGCATCCGCAACCTCGCCAAGACCTATGGCAAGACCACGATCATGCAGGGCATCGACCTGCAGATCGCCCATGGCGAATTCGTCGTGATCCTCGGCCCCTCGGGCTGCGGGAAATCCTCGCTCCTGCGGATGATCGCGGGTCTGGAAGAGATCAGCGAAGGCCTTGTCGAAATCGGCGGCACGGTCGTGAACGCGCTGGAACCGCGCGAACGGGGCTGCGCGATGGTCTTTCAGAACTACGCGCTCTACCCCCATATGACCGTGGCGGAAAACATCGGCTACGCGCTCAAGGTCGCCCGCATCCCCAAGGCCGAACGCATGGCCCGCATCCGCGCCACGGCCGAGTCGGTCGGTCTGGGCGACTTCCTCGACCGCCGCCCCGGGCAGCTGTCGGGTGGCCAGCGGCAGCGCGTCGCCATGGCCCGCGCCATCATCCGCGAACCGAAGGTCTTCCTCTTCGACGAACCTCTGTCAAACCTCGACGCCAAGCTGCGCCTGCAGATGCGGCAAGAGATCCGCAAGATCCACAACCGCATCGGCGCGACCAGCGTCTTCGTCACCCATGACCAGCACGAAGGCATGACGCTCGCCGACCGCCTCGTCGTGATGAACAAGGGCACCATCGAACAGATCGGCACCCCGGCCGAGATCTACGAACGCCCCCAGTCGCTCTATGTCGCGGGCTTCATCGGCAGCCCGCCGATGAATATCCTTCCGGGTCAGGTCTCCACCGCCCGTCGCGGCGTCCTGCTCGAAGATGGAACCCTCCTGCCCATCCTCTCGCAACTTGATGCGGGGGACGGCGCCATGGTCCATGTCGGCTTCCGGCCTGAACAGGCCGAACTGGTCGAACCCGGGCGCGGGGCCTTCGATGCACGGCTTGATATGATCGAAGAAATGGGGGCGGCACGGCTGTGCCATCTGCTCTTCGAGGATATCCCCGTCTCCGTCTTGACCGAGGGTCGCCCCGCCCTTGCTACCGGCGCGCCGGTCGGCATCCGCCTCACGCAAGAGGCGCTGCATCTCTTCGACGCGAACTCGGGCCACCGGATCGAACTCCGTCGCATCGACACGCGGCTCGTCGAAATGCAGCCATCTGCCTGACAGCCCGCGCAGGGCTGGCGGCATCCCTCAGGTCGATACGGCTGCGCGGGGCGGAAACGGTATCGACCGATCGCCCTTTGCGCGCGGATAGAGGTCGCCGTCACGATTGTAAGACTGGCCGTCCCACCGGGCATGATCGGATCGCGGACCCAAAAATTCCCGCACGGCACTGGCAAGGGTCAGGGCGGCGGGATTGGCCTTGCCATAACAAACATCATCGCCATACGCATCGGCGGGCCTCTCGTCCTTCACTCCCTAAGATCGGGCAAGACCGGCGGCTTTAGGTCCGCCCTTCGCCATCCCGGTCCTTCCTCGCACAAGACGGAAACCCCGACATGACCCTTCCCTATCAATCCGCCCATGAAGAACTGCATTACCTCGATCGCGCGGGCTGGCTGCGTGCTGCTGTCCTCGGGGCGAATGACGGCATCGTCTCGGTGTCCTCTCTGATCGTCGGTGTGGCGGCAGCCGACCCCAGCCGCACCGCAATCCTGATCGCCGGGGCTGCCGGGCTGGCGGCGGGGGCCATGTCCATGGCGGCGGGTGAATATGTCTCGGTCAGCTCGCAGTCGGATGTCGAACGGGCTGACATCGCCCGCGAAAGGCAGGCCCTGATCGACACCCCCGATGCGGAAGAGCGCGAGCTTGCCTCGATCTACGAATCGCGTGGCCTGACACCGGCGACAGCGGCGCTCGTCGCGCGGGAACTGACGCAGAAGGATGCGCTTGCCGCCCATGTGCGCGATGAACTCGGCCTGTCCGAGGTGCATTCCGCCAACCCGCTGCAGGCGGCGATGGCGTCGGGGCTGACCTTCACGGTGGCAGCGGCCGTGCCGCTTGTCGCGGCGGCACTGGCACCAGAAGGGCAAATCATCCCGGTGGTCGTCATCGCAACGCTGGTCAGCCTTGCCGGACTCGGCGCCTTGGGTGCGCAGGCCGGGGGGGCGCCCAAGCTGCGCGCCACTGCGCGGGTGCTGTTCTGGGGGGCGGCGGCAATGGCGATCACGGCCGGTGTCGGGCGCATGTTCGGGGTTGCGGTCTAGGTCTGCGGCATAGACCGAGCGCACCCGCCAAAAACGTGGCGATCTCTGCTGCCCGTAGCGCTGCATCGGCCCCGGCGGAGAGATGCGCGAACAGCCGCAGGGTGAGGTAAGGCGGTCCCTCCTTTTCGCTACCAAATCGGTACGAATCAGGCGACCTCACCCCTGTAGGCACCAGACCGGATTGACACTGTCCAGCCATCGAAATCTTCGGTCATCCGTCCGTAAACATATATTTTCATGACATAAGTTTATCGTTAAGCTCCGGCATGGCAGAGAACGCCTATCGTTTAGGCAAAAATCAAACTGATCGGCCACGCGCTCATGGGCCGCCAAAAACTCTCATGCAAGCGGTTGCAGCTTGACTTGAATCAAGGTGACTTAAATGCAATCTACGCAATCTATAGTAGAGCAGGACACCATAGAAGCACGGATTGATAAAGCTCTCGGCATGTCAGGCATGGTGAAAGTGACGGCAGTGCGCCATCGGCTAGGCCAGACCGTTAGGAGCGTGACGTTTTGAATCTGACAACCGGATCGTTCACTTCTCCCGCAGCGCGGGCCCTTCTGGATACGCCCCCCGAAGAGGTCTTCGACAATTTCACCCAGTTGGCGTCGCGGCTCATGCGGGCCCCGGTCTCTCTCGTGTCGCTGATCGATTTCGACGGCGACAGGCAATTCTTCAAAAGCCAATGCGGCCTGCCGCATCCATGGTCAGAAACCCGGCAAACCCCGCTCAACCAATCCTTCTGCCGTCTGGTCCTCGAACAGAACGCCCATCTGCGCATCACCGACTCCCGCGTCGACAGTCGCGTGGCGGGCAATCCGGTTATCGATCTTCTGGGTGTGGTGGCCTATCTCGGCGTTCCCGTCATTTCTGACACGGGCGAGGTGATCGGGTCCTTCTGCGTCATCGACCATGTCCCGCGGGACTGGACGGAAGAGGAGATCGACACCCTCCACCGTCTCGGCCGCAGCGTGAACGACCAGCTTCGCCTCCTGTCCACCGCTCAGACGCTCGACTCCGTCCGTCGCGACCTTGCCAGCCAACGCGACCAGCTGGCCAACATCCTCGAAACCGTTCCGGTCGCCGTGCTCTCGGTCAACCGCCACGGCACGATCACGGTCACCAACAACGAATGCCGCCGCATCCTTGGCCTGACCGAGACCGAGATCTCCCAGCGCCGCTTCGATGACGCCCGCTGGCGGATCGAAACCGTCGATGGCGGCCCGTTCCCGGTCGAAGATCTTCCCGTTGCGCGCGTCCTTCGCGACGGACAGCCCCTGCGCGACCTGCGCCACGCCATCGTCTGGCCCGATGGCCAGCGCCGCATCCTGTCCGTCAACGCCTCGCCCATCCTCGAGTCGGGCACCCCGGTCTCCGTCGTTTGCGCGGTGGAAGACATCACCGAACGCCTTGCCGCCACCCATCGGCTCGAGGAGGCTCGCCAGAAGGCCGAAGAGGTCAGCCGCGCGAAATCCGACTTCCTCGCCAATATGAGCCACGAGATTCGCACCCCGCTGAACGGCGTGCTGGGGATGGCCGAGGTTCTGCAGAGCATGGTCACCACCCCTGAAAAGCAGCGCATGGTGGCGACCATCCGGCAATCGGGCGAAACGCTTCTGGCTGTCCTCAACTCCATCCTCGACATGTCCAAGATCGAGGCGGGCAAACTCACCCTCGACAGCGTGCCGATCCGCATTCCCGACCTCATTTTCGGGGTCGAGGCGCTTTATCGCGTCAAGGCCGAGGAAAAGGGGCTGGACCTCGAAGTGCTCTGCAGCGGCGGCAAGATCCAGACCCGGCTGGGTGACCCCCATCGCCTGACGCAGATCCTCAACAACCTGCTCAGCAACGCGATCAAGTTCACCGATCACGGCGATGTGCGGATGATCGTCTCCTCCAAACCCGACCGCCCCGTCCTGATCGAGGTCTCGGACACCGGCATCGGCATGACCGAAGAACAGGTCGCCCGCGCCTTCGACAGTTTCGAACAGGCCGAAAGCTCCATCGGGCGTCGGTTCGGCGGCACGGGGCTCGGCCTCTCCATCGTTCGCCAATTGGTGCACCTCATGGGGGGCGAGATCGAACTCTCCAGCCGTCTCGGTGAAGGCACCACCGTCCGCGTGACGCTTCCGCTGCCCACCGTCGAGGTGGATGCCGACCCGCCCGCGCCAGCCCATCAGGTGATCGAAGTGGACATGCTGAAGGGCAGGCGCGTGCTGATCGCGGATGACAATCCGACCAACCTCCTCGTCCTGAACGAAATGCTGGCCCCGACCGGCATCACCATCGTCGGGGCCACCAACGGGGCCGAGGTGGTGGCGGCATGGCAGAAGGCACAGGTCGAAGGCCGCCCCTTCGATCTCTTGCTGGTCGATATCCGCATGCCGGTGAAGGACGGGCTAGAAGCCCTGAAAGACATCCGCGCCGAAGAGACGGCACGCGGTCTGCCCGCCGTTCCCGCCATCGCGGTCACGGCCAATGTGATGCCGCAACAGATCAACGACTACCTCGCGGGCGGTTTCGGCACCTATCTGGCCAAGCCCCTGCTGCGCGCCGATCTGATGGGGGCGATTGCATCGATGCTCCGGGTGCAGGCACCGCACTAGGGTCGGGACCCATCGATCATGCTTGCGCGCCGTGCTGCAGGCTCCGCAAGCAGACGGGTCCATGTGCAAGCTTGTCTGGTCGGATGTGCAGATGACACGCCGTAAACCTCTTTTGCGCAGCGCCACAGCAGCGGGCGGCGGATCGGCGGGTGCTGAGTGGGATGCCATGATCCCCAAAATGCCTGCGGTCCATTCAGAGAGATAGAGCAGCAGCCGAGCATTCGAGTTCGCCGCCCGTCCCATACTGCGCTGACCCCAGCTGCAAACGGGCATCCGTCCACGCAGTCAGGCTGTGCCGCCCCGTTTTGAGTGCAATCGAAATCCTTTACTCGAACAGGTCGATTTCCTCGTTGATCTCGTCGATGACGCCCAAACGCTGGCGGGCGGGCTCCCCGGCTTGGCCGATGAAGGCCACCGCCAGAAGGCGGACCAGGCTGGTCAGTGTCGTATGTGTCGGCAAAGCCCCATAGGTCGCCACATGGCTTCCGATCGCCAGCCGGGAAAATCGCTGCGCGCGGGCAAGGTAGCGATGGTCGGTCAGCGTGATCACGTTCATGCGCGAGGTGCGGGCATATGCCGTCAGCGCCGACTGGAACTTCGGTCGCGGATCAAGCGTCAGCAGCAGCAGCACGTCGCGCGGTCCCGTCATGGCAAGGTCTTCGGCCCATGCCCCCGGACTGGCTGCGAGAAGATGCACGTCGGGGCGGAGTCTGGCAAAGGTCAGCCGTGCAAGACGGGCAAGCCCTTCCTCGGCACCAAAGCCCATGCACCAGACGCGCGGCGCATCAAGGATAAGGCGCGCGGCCTCCGTCAGCAGGTCGGGGCGCATCTCTTCAAAGGTGCGGGTCAGGTTCAGAAGCTCCAGTTCCAGATGATCGGCAAGCGACCGTCCCAGCGCCCCGTGATCCTGCGCCTGCTGCGAATAGGCATAGGGCTGCGTGCGATTGCGTTCCTCGCGTGCCTGCGTGCGCGCTTCGTCAAAATCCGTGTAGCCGAGGTTCCGGAAAAACCGCGCCGTCGTGGCCTTTGACACCCCGGCCAGCGCCGACAGTTCGGTCGCACTATGCGTTTCTATCAGTGCCTGATTCTCAAGCAGCAGCACGGCCAGATTCTGCTCGGACTTCGTAAGTCGAGAAATCCTTTCCTGAATTCTGAGTGTTAGCCGTGTCGCCATGTGCCCGTTTGCTGCGCATCAGCGCGCTTGCTTTTGTGAAACCAGCGTTTCAATGTGATGAAACAATGAAACGACACAGGTCGATCATGTCCAAATCCAAGATCATCCGCCAGCAGATTTGGTCGAAACTGCATCATGTGGCCAAGCCGGACACGCGCTTTCACCTGAACTTCGCCGAGGTGATCCCCGATTTCGAAGGGTCCGAGGTCGCAACCGACCATCTGGTGGACCTGCCCGCCTATCAGCAGACCACCTTCGCCTTCATCACGCCGGACAACTGCCTCGTGGACCTGCGCCGCCGGATGATCGCGGCTGGAAAGCCTTTCGTCATGTCCACCTACGGCATCTATCGCGGCTTCCTGTTGATGGAGCCGGGGATGGTGCCCGCAGGGGCGGAACTCTACGCCGCATGGCTGGATGGGATGGAACACTTCGCCCGCCCCATAACGCTCGAAGAAGTGGCGCGCCGTGGTCGCTTCGATTTCATGGTCACGGGGGCATCTGCGGTGTCGGTCGATGGGGTGCGCTTTGGCAAAGGGCACGGGTTCTTCGACCTCGAATGGGGGATGTTCACCGATCTCGGCCTCGTGGACGAGACGACGCCAGTCGTCGCCGTGGTGCATGACTGCCAGATGGTTCAGGAAAAGCTGACCCCGTCCGAAACGGACATCCTCGTCGACTGGATCGCCACGCCGTCGGGTCTGCATCAGGTGGAACGCCGGGCCAAGCGGCCTTCGGGCGTCAAATGGAACCTGCTCGATCCGCAGCAGATCGCCGATACGCCGCCGCTGCAGGAATTGCAGCGCATCCAAGGAATTGCCTGACCCTCCCTCCTCATCCCCAAACAACAGGACCGCTGCCATGAGAGTATCACTGTCCCGCCGATCCTTCCTATCCACGGCTGCTGCGGCGTCGGCCTTGCCGCTCCTGCCGCGCACGGCCCGCGCCGCGACCCCCTTCGCCATGCAGGCGGCATGGATCAACGACGCCGAATTCGCGGGCTACTTTCTGGCCATGGATCAGGGCTATTACACGGCCGAGGGGCTGGACCTCACCTATCTGCCGGGCGGTCCGGACGTCATCCCGGAAAGCACCATCGTCGCAGGCCGGGCCGACCTTGCCCTGACCACCCCCGACACCACGATCAAGGCGATCACGGATCAGGGCGCAAAGTTCAAGATCATCGGGGCGCAATATCAGAAAAACCCCATCGGGATCGTCAGCCTGAAGAAGAACCCGATCACCAGCCCCGCCGAGATGGTCGGAAAGACCATCGCCGTGCCACCCGTCAACACGATCAGCGTCGAAGCCGTGCTGGCCGCCAACGGGATCGACCGCGCCAGCGTGAACATCGTCCCCTACGCCTATGACCCGACCCCGCTGATCAAGGGCGAAATCGATGCCAGCCTCGATTTCACGACGAACGTCCCCTACACGATCGCGCAGGCGGGTGAAGAAGCGACCTCTTTCCTGCTCTATGATTTCGGCTACACGATCTACAACGACACCGTGGTCGTGACCGAAGACGTCCTCGCCGCCAAGCGCAAGGAACTGGTCGCTTGGCTGCGCGCCAGCCGCAAAGGCTGGGACGAGAACTTCATCGATCCCGCCGCTTGGCCGCCGAAATGGGCTGAAACGCATTTTGCCGGCACCGGCCGCACGATCGAGAACGAGATTTTCTTCAACACGGCGCAGATGCCGCTGATGGTGGCAGAAGGCGGCTTCTTCTCGATGACCGAAGACGGGATCGCGGCAAACATCGAGGCTTTGTCGAAAGTGGGCATCATGGCCACGCGCGACATGTTCGACACCACGCTTCTGGAAGAGATCTGATGACGGCACCCGCAGGGATCGTGCTCTCCGGCCTGACCAAGACCTTTCACGGTCGCGGCAAGTCGGTCACGGCCCTGCGGGATGTCTCCCTGATCTGCCCGCCCGGCAGTTTCACCGCACTGATCGGGCCGTCCGGCTGTGGCAAGTCCACCGTCCTTCGCGCATCGCTGGGGTTGGAGCCGCTGGACGCTGGCAAGGTCGAAATCGGCGGGCAGGCACCGGAACGGGCAACGGCGGCAGGCATCACCGGCGTTGCCTTTCAGGATGCGGGGCTGCTGCCTTGGCGGTCAGTCACGCGCAACATCGCGCTGCCATTGGAAGTGCTCGGCCGCGATGTCGGCCCGGCCGCCGGGCGCATCCGCGACCTGATCGCGCTCGTGGGCCTCACGGGCTATGGCGACGCGCTGCCGGGAGAGTTGTCGGGTGGCATGCGCCAGCGCGTCGCCATCGCGCGCGCTCTGGTCAGCGAACCCCGGGTGCTGTTTCTGGACGAACCCTTCGGCGCGCTGGATCAAATCCTGCGGCGGCAGATGAACATCGAACTGCAACGCATCTGGGCCGAGACCGGCGTGACCACGCTTCTCGTGACGCACGGGATCGACGAGGCCGTCTTCCTTGCCGACCGTGTGGCCGTGATGCAGGCCGAACCGGGCCGGATCGTCGACGTGGTCGACATCGACCTGCCGCGCCCCCGCGAGACGGCGCTGTTCTCTGCCCCGCATTTCCACGAACTCTGCGACCGGATCGCCGGGGTCCTGCATGGCGCTTGACCTGAGCAGGTGGCTGCCCCCGGTCCTGCTGCCACCGGTCCTGCTGCTCGCGGCATGGGAGGTCTTGGGTCGCTTCGACCTTGTCGCGTCCGGGGCGCTTCCGGCCCTTTCGGAAATCCTTATCCGCCTGTGGGTAGACCGCGCCGACTATCCCGCACATGTGACGGCCACGCTTCTCGCCTCGGGTGCGGGCTTCGTGATCGGCAACCTGCTGGCGGTGCTTGCCGGGCTTGTCTTCGTGATGTCCCCCGTGGCGGAACGGCTGTCGCGCGGCGTGAATATCGCGATCTTCGCCCTGCCTCCGATCGCCATTGCCCCGATCCTCACCCTCACGCTCGAAGGGATGACGCCGCGCATCGTGCTGGCCGCGCTGGGGGTCTATTTCGTCACCATGCAGGCGACGGTCACCGGCCTGACCCAGTATGACACGCGCGCCGCCGATGTTGTCCGCGCCTATGGCGGCGGGCGGGGGGCGGTTCTGCGGTTGGTCCGTCTGCGCGGGGCCGTGCCGGCCATCCTGTCCGGGTTCCGCGTCGCAGCCCCGAACGCCGTCCTTGGCGCGATCCTCGCCGAATTCGGCGGCGGCGGGCGCTTCGGACTGGGGGCCTATCTCCTCGGCTCACTCGGGCGCGGCGAGCCGGACAGGCTCTGGGGCATCGGGTTGGTGGCGACCATCATCGCGGGACTGTCCTACGCCGTCTTTGCCCTGATCTCGCGCCGGATGCTCGGGGCGTCGATCTCGCTCAGCCTGAACCCGGCAGCGGCGCCGCAGGTTCCGATGGGGGCCGCCTCGCCTCTGCTTGGCCTCGGCGCCATCCTGATGCCCTTCGCCGTCTGGTGGGCGCTGCTGTGGGCCATGCAGGTGCCCGACATGCTGGGAAAGACGCCATGGGCCGTGGTGGACTACCTTTTCCTCGCCGACACCGCCCCTGCCGCCCGGGCAAAGCTCCTTGCCGCCTTGGCAGAGACCCTGCCCATCACGCTGGCGGGCATGGCCGCAGGCCTCGCCTTTGCCTTCGCCTTGGCCGTGGCCGGGCGGCTGACGCCCGCCTTCACCCGCGCCTTCCTTCCCATAGCGCTTGTGACGCAGACGATGCCGCTGGTGGCGCTGACCCCGCTGCTGGTGCTGCTTCTGGGCCGTGGCACGGCCGTCACCCTCTGGATCACCATATCGGTGACCTTCTTCCCGGCCTATGTCATGATCGCCCAAGGCATCGCCCAAGTCCCCCGCGCGGCGCTGGAACTGCCGCGCGCCTATGGCGCGACGGGGTGGCGTGAACTGCGCCTCGTCACGCTGCCCGCCTCCCTCCCATGGCTTTTCGCCGCCGTAAAGCTGACCGCCCCGCGCGCCCTTCTGGGCGTGATGATCGCGGAATGGCTGGCGACGGGGCGGGGTCTCGGCAACCTTCTGAACCAGTCCCGCGGTTATCTCGATTTCGGAATGATCTGGACCGTCGCAGCGGTCAGCGTGATCCTGTCCGTTGCGCTCTACCTCGTGGCGCAGGGGATCGAGAGGACGGTCCTCAGGCGCATGGGCATGATCCGTCAGAATTGATCACGCGGAATGCAGGCAAAGCGCGCCGTCATGGTCCGGCCAAGCCTGCGCCGACAATTGCACAGGGTCGGCCCGCTGCGTCTCGGGTTCCGCCTCTGCGTCGATCATGGCCTCGGCACGGCGACGCTCGCGGATGGATGGACAAGCATCGGTGTTGGTCAAGAAGAGATGGACACCTTCGCTTTCCAGCAGGGCACTGGCGGGCGCACGGTCAATACTGAACAAAGCACCGCTCTGTCGCAGCGCATGCAGCATAACCCCTTACCCGAAAAGAGTTTCATGCATCATCAACAGGATGAAAGGGAGAAGGTGAGAGGCTGGACAACGACCCAAGCGGGGCTCGTTACGGCTGCTTCCTTCCGGACCTGACCGGGTTGGCGAGGCGCTCGCCCGCGCCAACCTCTCGCCGCTGCATATAGGCCTGCGCCCCCGGATTCGCAAGCCTCACCCGTAAAGCCGCGCCGGGATCGACCGCAGCACGTCCGACGACCGCCGCGCCCGCGCCAGTGTCCAGCCGCCCTCGACCGCGATCAACAGCGTTTCGGCCGCTTCGCGCGCGGCGTCCGCCTCCAGCCCCAGCCGCTCGCCCTGCCGGGCCACTGCGCCGATCAGCCGGTCGAACAGCGTCGCCGCCTGCGCGCGGAACGCCGCCCCGTCCGGCCCGTCGAAGATCAGCGCCTGGATCGGGCACGAGTCGGCGCTGTCGGACAGGTCGAACAGCTTGGCCAGCTTGTGGCAGAAGGTCGTCGCCCCTGCCCGGAACTCCACCGCTGGGGTGAAGGCATCCTCCACCACCCGTACCAGCATCGCCGCCGTCCACTCGGCCGCCGCCTGCGCCAGATCCTCCTTCCCATTCGGGAAATGATGGTAGAGCGACCCCTTCGGTACCCCCGCCTGCGCAAGCACCTCGGCGATCCCCGTGCCGTGATAGCCCTTCTGCCGGAACAGCCTCGCGGCCACCGTCACCAACTTGTCGCGCGTCGAAAGCCCCTCGTCCATGACGCCCAGTCTAGCCGCCCCCGGCGGCGGCGAAAAGACTGGACCGAACGGTCTACACCTGTTACTAGGCCGATCGGTCTAATGCTGCGAAAGGTCTGCCCATGGGCATGAGCCGCCCACCGCTCCACCCCGCCGGGGCCGAGTCCCTGACCATCGCCGCCACCGGCGCCACGCTGGCTGCGCGGCTCTTCCTGCCGCCCGGTCCCCCGCGCGCCGCCGCCGTCCTGCACGGGGCGACTGGGGTCCCTATGGGCTTCTACCGTGCCTTCGCCGAATGGCTGGCCGCCGACCGCGGCGTCGCCGTCTTGACCTATGACTACCGCGATTTCGGCGCCTCCGCCCGCGCCCCGACGCGCGCCTCCCGCGCCACGATGGCGGACTGGGGCTTCCACGACCAAGGGGCCGCGCTCCAGACTCTGACCCGCCTCTTTCCCGGCACGCCGCGCTGGGTCATCGGCCAGTCGCTCGGCGGCCTCTTCCTCGCCTTCCATCCGGAAATGGCGGGAGTCGCCCGCGTCATCACCGTCAATTCTGGCCCGGTCCACGTCACCGACCACCCGCACGCCTTCCGTGCGCTGGCGCGTGTGTTCTGGCACGGCCCGCACCGCGCGCTCACCCGCGCACTGGGTTACCATCCCGGGCGGCACACCGGGCTGGGTGCCGATCTGCCGCGCGGTGTATGGGAAGACTGGCGCCGCTGGTGCCTGACCCCCGGCTTCTTCCTGTCAGACCTCGGCCACCGCCTGCCCTTCCCAGATCCGTCCCGCGTCACCGCCGAGATGCGTCTTGTCGCCACCGCCGATGACCACTGGGTCCCCACCGCCGCCGTCTGGCGGCTGATGCGGCACTATCCCGAGGCGGTGAAATGCCAACTCGTCCTGCATCCCGCCGCCTTCGGTCTGGCCCGGCTTGGCCATCTTGGCCCGCTGGCCCGCGCAAATGCGTTGGTCTGGCCCGCGCTGGTGGACTAACCTCCCCGGCAAAAGGGGAGGGACGCATATGCCCGGCACAATCCGCATCGACTGGCCCGAACACGGCACGCCAGATCTGCCGCCGCCGCTCAGCCTGTCCGAACTCGCCGCGCGCCTTGCCGCCCTGCGTGCCGCCGCCGCCGCCCGCGGCTATAACGCGCTTGTCATCTACGGCGATCGTGAACATGCCGCCAACCTGCACTGGCTGACGGGCTTCGACCCCCGCTTCGAAGAGGCGGTGCTGGCCGTCACCCCGACCGATGCGCTCCTCCTCGCGGGGAACGAATGCCTGCCCTATACTGAAACCTCGCCCCTCGTCGCCGCAGGCATCATCCGTACCGCGCATTGCGCCTCGCTGTCCCTGCCGTCGCAGCCGCGCGGCACGGCTCGGCTTGCCGACCTGCTGGCCGAGGTGCTGCCCAAGGGCGCCATCGGCGCGATCGGCTGGAAATGGTTCGGCGCGGATGAGGTGGACGACCCTGCCACCGCGCTCGACATTCCTGCCTTCCTTGCCGATCCGCTGCGTCGCCACGCGGCCCGGGTGGAAAACGCGACCGATCTGTTGATGCATCCCGCCCATGGCCTGCGCGCCCGGGTGGATGCGGCCGAGATCGCGCGACTGGAATTCGCCAACCATATGGCCGCTGCCGCCCTGCGCCGCATGGTGCAAGGCTTCCGCGACGGCCAGACCGACTTTGCGGCGGTCGAGGCCGCGCGCATCGGCGGTCTTCCCTTGGGCTGCCATGTGACCTTCGCCACCGGGGGCCGCGCCGCGCAGGGCCTCTCTGGCCCGACGGGGCAGCGGCTGACGCTTGGCTCGCCCATCTCCTTCAACATCTGCCACTGGGGCGCGAATATCTGCCGCGCCGGATGGGTGGCGCGCGGGGCCGCCGACCTTCCCGTCACGGCGCAGGACTATCTCGAAAGCTTCGTCCAGCCCTATATGCAGGCCATGTCCGACTGGTGCGCGATGATGCGCCCCGGCGTCCCGGGCGGCGCGGTGTGGGAGATGATCCAGACCCGCCTGCCCCCCGCCACCTTTGGCATCACGCTCAACCCCGGCCATCTGATCGGGCTGGATGAATGGCTCTCCTCCCCGATCATGCCCGGCTCTGACATCCCCCTCGCCTCTGGCATGGCGATGCAGATGGATGTGATCCCGGGCCATCCCCTCTATGGCTCCACCCGGATGGAGGACGGCTATGTCATCGCCGATGCCACCCTGCGCGCCACGCTCGCCCGCGACTTCCCCGAAACCGCTGCCCGCTGCGAGGCCCGCGCAAGGTTCCTGCGCGAGGTGATCGGGATGGACTGCCCCGAAACCCTGCTGCCGCTGGCCGATACCTGCGGGATCATCGCGCCTTGGCTCTTGGACCCGGCGCAGGTGATGGTGGTCTGAGGGGTGTTCACGTTGGGTTAACCAAACCGCCCCGTTCTTCATCCTTCGTCAAGAAAGTGAGTCGGATTCGTGGTTAACCACGAAGATTGCCGAATTCTTGCTGCACAGGGCGTGGCCACAGTTTGCTGCACAGAATGCGGCACAAGCGATGACAGCGATTTGGCAGGATTAATGCAGCGTTCGCAAGGGCTTGGCCGTCAGATCACGCCCGCTGCCCGCGCCCCCGCCAGTAAGTCCGCCGCCAAATGCCGCGCGAACCGCCCCTCGGTCGGGGCCACATCCGGCACCTGCACCACCACGCAGCCCGCGCGATGCGCCGCCTCTGCCCCCACGTCACTGTCCTCAAAGACAAGGCAGCGCGCCGGGTCCACCCCCAGCCTCTCAGCCGCCAGCAGATAGGGTTCGGGTGCGGGCTTCGGTTGGCGCACGTCATCAAAGGTGACGACGGTGCGGAAGTGATGCGCGATGCCCGCCAGACCCAGCTTGTGATGCGCCCCCTGCCGCCCTGTCGAGGTGACAAGGCCAAGCGGATGTTCAAGCATTTCAAGCAGTTCCACCGCCCCCGCCTTCAGGTCCAGCCCGGTGACAAGGCCGCCGTCGAAGGCGCGTCGCCATTCGGCATGGAAGGCTGCAAGGTCGATCCCCGGCAGCGTATCGCGGATGATCTCGGCCGCCTGCGGCTCGGCCTTGCCGACAAGGCGGTGCATGAAGGCGGCGTCCACCGCGTGACCCATGGCTGCAAAGGCCTGAATCCCGGTGACCAGCGCCACCCGTTCGGTATCCACCAGCGTGCCGTCCAGATCGAAGAAGACCGCGTCAAACATGGGAACCTCCAGCCGTTCCCTGCGGCCTTACCCGATCAGAGCCGCAGACGGAAGCGCGCCATCCCCCGCTCGGCTGGCCCAAGGAATTCCGGCGACAGATGGGCGATATCGGCCAGACAATCCAACGCCCCCACCCCCGTCTCCACCACCACCGATGTCCCGCCCATCGGCCGAAAGCGCCAGCCTTCCGCCCCCACGGCCGACACGCTGCCCCCATTTGCAAGGAAATTCATCACCGTGGCGCGTGTCTCCACGCCATCGTCCAGCAGCACACGATCGGGCTGGCAGGCCGGGAATCCGCCGCTGCCCCCGGCGCGGAAGCTGTTGGTAACAAGGACAAATCTCTCTTCCGCCGCCACCCTTTTGCCGTTTCGCCACAGGGGACCGATGCGGCGCGATCCACCTTTGGCGGCATCGCCGCTGGGCAGGAAACGCGGCGGGCAGGTCACATCCACCGTGAAGGACAGCCCGTCGATCAAGGTCAGGTCGAAGCCCGGCACATCCTCGCGGATCAGGCGTTGATGGGGCAGGCCGGGGCGGACCTGCGCAAAGAGAATGGCCGCCCGCTCCAGCCAGTCGGCCAATTCCGACCCGGTGATGGCCAGCGCGACCACGGTATCGGGATGCGGGCAGAGATCGACCAGATGCCGCAGCGACAGCGGCCCAGCAGGGATATCGGTGAATTCCGTCGATCCGCCCCGTCCTCCGGTCCGGAAGGGGGCGGTGGTGGAAAGGATCGGCACCCCGTCCAGCGGCCCTCCCTTCAGTCGCCGCCGCACATGATCGGCCTGCGCCGCAGCGACGGTGCGCAGCGCCAGACTGGACGAGACAAGGTCGAAATAGCTGTGCAGCCGCTGCGTCGTCTGCCCCACCGCCTGCCCCAGCCAGCGCCGCGTTGCCCGATGCGCCCGCGAACAGGCCGCCGTGACACGCGACTGGTCTTCTGTTTCTTGCCGCGGGCGGGCCGCACCTGCCGTCGGAAAGACGGCGACATCCCGGGTCCGCACCTTCCAGCCGACCCCATCGCTTGCGAGGGAAAGGTCGATCTTCCCCAGATGCGACCCGTGAAACCCCGGCATGACCGCCGGTCGCCCATGCAGAAGGGCGCCGTTCCGCGCTGATTGGGCCGGAAAGACCGCATGTTCATGCCCAAGGATGATGGCATCCGCCCCCGACAAACGCGCCAGCGGCTGCGCGGAATGCTCCATCTGCGGCTGCTCTGTCGCCTCGCCCAACCCAGTATGCGCCAACAGGACGACGACATCCGCGCCCTTGCGGCGCAGGTCCGTGACGGCTTCGGTCGCGGCAGGGATCGGGTCGCTCACCCCGATCCGACCGCCGATGCGGGCCGATTCCCAGATAGCGGTCTGCGGCGGGGCGATACCGGTAATCCCGATGCGCAGACGGTGCGGGTGTCCCCGATCATCGTGGATTTGGCGCTCGATCAAGATGCCGCTTTGTACGAAGCGCCGCCCGTCAAGGGCATAGAGATTGGCCGACACCATAGGAAAACGCGCCTCGTCCAGCGCACGCTCCAGCACGTCCAAACCGCGGCTAAATTCGTGATTGCCCAAGGTTGCGGCATCATAGCCCAGCGCATTCATCGCGGCGATCATCGGATGGGGTTGGCCTGCCCCTTCCCCCGCCGCCCAATCGCCCAAGGCGCTGCCATGCAGGAAATCGCCATTGTCCAAAAGCAGCGTGTTGGGACAGCCCGCCCGCGCCGTTGCGATCTTTTCGGCAAGGGCTGCAAGGCCCAGCCCGCTCTGCGGTCGATCACGACGATAGTCCCAGCCGAGCGCATGAGCATGCAGATCGGTCGTCGCAAGCAGTCGCAGGGTGGCATGAACCTCTGACAACCCATAAACCCAGAAAAATCACCACGAACAAGAAAGCGGACAGGTTGTGTGTCAACTTCTGCTTACAACCATGATGCGTTTGCGTGGCAAGTCAAGGAGAACGGCACGAATCGCCCTATAACGGCCATGAAATGTGGTGATTTGCCTTGTCGGGGCCGCCATGGCATTCAGGCGCGCATCAGGATCGAAAGGCAGGCCATGCGGAATGCAGAGACGGTGACATTCGGCGGATCGGCGCTGGATCGGGCCGCGCATCTGCGCGGAGAGACCGCGCAACTGGCCGCCTTGCAACAGTCCGGAACCGTGCTTCCTGTTTGGCGCGGTAAGCCGCTGCTACAGGCAGGCGAGCGCCTTGGCTGGGTGCGGATAGGCAGTCCTGTTCTTGCGCATGCGGGCGAGACGGTTTTCCTCGGACTGGATGACGGTGAAGCCCGCTTTGCCGCCGATATCTCGGGCTGGTCGCCCGAAGCCGGGGCCGAGGCGGTTGAACAGGGCTTCTTCGATCCCTCCGCGCAGCACCATCCGGCCCTGCCTGAGGATCACAGCTTTCTGGAACTGCGCGGTGTGATGACCGCGCTTTCCCCGCGCGATGCCGAACTGGCGGCAACGGCCAAAGCGGTTCTGCACTGGCATCGATCGCATGGCTTTTGCGCAACCTGTGGCGCGGCATCGGAATCCGCCATGGCAGGCTGGCAGCGCAGTTGCCCGGCCTGCGGTGCCCATCACTTCCCGCGCACCGACCCGGTTGTCATCATGCTGATCACGCGCGGCAACCGCGTGTTGGTGGGCCGCAACGCCAACTGGCCCGAGGGGATGTTTTCCCTGCTCGCCGGTTTCATCGAACCCGGCGAGACGTTGGAGGCCGCCGTCCGGCGCGAGGTGCTGGAGGAGGCGGGAGTCACCGTCGGAGCCGTGCGCTATCTTGCAAGCCAACCCTGGCCCTTTCCCGCAAGCCTTATGTTCGGCTGCGCTGGTGAGGCCCTGTCCGAGGAGATCCGCATCGACCCGGCAGAGCTGGAAGATGCCTGCTGGATCACCCGGGAAGAGATGGTGCTGGCCGTGGCAGGGCGGCATCCGCGCATCAAGCCCGCCCGACGTGGGGCCATCGCGCATTTCCTGATTGCGAACTGGCTGGCAGACAGGCTTGATTGAACAGGGCAGAACGGGCATCGACGGTTCTCGTCGGGAACCGGCAAGAGACAGTACAAGGTTGGATAAGGCAGGTTAGGACAGGCATGAAGATCAGCGGTCGAACGGATATCGGGGCACCCATCGCTTTCGTCTACGCAGCCTTCACCGATTTCGAAGGATGGGAACGCTCGGCCATGCGTCGCGGGGCAGAGGTGAACCGCACCGACAAGTTGCGCGCGACTGGCCCGGGGATGACATGGCAGGCCCGGTTCGCCTGGCGCGGCAAGGAACGCCAACTGCAGCTGCGCCTCAAGCGTGTGGACCCGGGGCAGGGGCTGACGCTGGATTTCGACGGCCCGTCGGTCGAAGGAACGCTGAATATCGAGCTGGTGCAGCTTGCCGCGCGGCGGACGCGGGTCATGATGCAGGTTGACCTCAAGCCGCGCACCTTGGCCGCCCGGCTGTTCATCCAGTCGATGCGGCTGGCGCGCAAGCGGGTGCAGCGGCGCTTTGAAGGGCGGCTGGCCGAGATTGCCCGCGACATGGAACAGCGCTTCGCTGGTCAGCCGACGCTCTGACACCGCCGTGTCGCCGGCGCGGATCACCCGCGCTGGCGGTCGGCCGGGTAGACGCCGAGGATGTTGAAGGCGGATGTGAAGTAGCGCAGCTCGTCGAAGGCGAGGCGGACATTGTCATCCTCGGGATGGCCTTCGATATCGGCGTAGAACTCCGTCGCGGTAAAGCTGCCACCGACCATGTAGCTTTCCAGCTTGGTCATGTTCACGCCATTGGTGGCAAAGCCCCCCAGCGCCTTGTACAGCGCGGCGGGGATGTTGCGGACGCGGAAGGTGAAGGTCGTCATCATCTTGCCGTCGCCGCGGCGTGAACTGTCCGGCATCCGCGACATGACAAGGAAGCGGGTGGTGTTGTTGGCCTGATCCTCGATGTGCCGCGCGACGACATCCAGCCCGTAGATCTCGGCGGCCAGTTCGCTGGCCAGCGCGGCGCGGGTCGGATCGCCCGTTTCGGCCACTTCGCGCGCCGCGCGGGCGTTGTCGCTGCTTACCTTGCCCTTGATGCCGTGGGTCTTCAGGAAGCCCGCACATTGCGGCAGGATCACCACATGGCCATGCGCCTCAGCGATCTGGTCCAGCGTGGCACCCTTCACTCCCAAAAGGTTCACGTGAACGCGGACGAAGGCCTCGTCCACGATATGCAGCCCGGCGCGCGGCAGCAGGCTGTGCACATCCGCCACCCGCCCATAGGTGGAATTTTCGACGGCCAACATTCCCAGATCGACCGCGCCCGAGCGGGTGAGTTCCACCACATCTTCGAAGGTTTGGCAGGGTACGACCTCCATTCCCGGGCGCGCTTGGGTGCACGCTTGGTGGGAATAGGCCCCCGGTTCCCCCTGGAAAGCGATGCGTCCTGTCATGACTTACGGCCCTTGCCTTCGAAAACCCCGTAAAGAGGGGCGATTGGTCGCGCTACTACACCTTGAAACTGGAGGGGGGAAGCGGATACATAGCCGCGCAAACGGAGTGCCAAGGGAACGCGCGACATGTTCGATACGATGACCATAACCAAGGCGACCGGCGCGGTCTGCGGGTCGCTGTTGGTCTATCTCTTTGCTGCTTGGGGAGCGGACTCGCTCTACCATGTCGGCCATTCCGGCCACGGGGATGAAGAGATCGCACAGGCCTACACGATCGATACCGGCGCGGAAGAGGCTGCGGAAGGTGATGCGGAAGCCGCTCCCGACTTCGCGACGGTCTTCGCGGCTGCGGATGCGGCGGCTGGCGAGAAGGTTTTCGCCAAGTGCAAGTCCTGCCACAAGCTGGACGGTGCCGACGGCGTCGGCCCGCACCTGAACGGCATTGTGGGCAAGAACAAGGGCACCTCGGCGGGCTATGCCTATTCGGACGCGCTGGCGGCTCTGACCGCAGAAGTCTGGTCGCCCGAGAACCTCGACGGCTTCCTCGAAAACCCCAAGGGCTATATGCCGGGAACGAAAATGGCCTTTGCCGGCCTGCCCAAGATCGAAGAGCGTGCGAACCTGATCGCCTATCTGGCAACCGTCCAGTAAGCGGCATTCCAGTGCCACGTTTCCGGGCCGTGTCCGTCTTGGGCGCGGCCCGTTTCGTTGAATGTCGGGCATGGAGATGCCCGCTTGCATCGCGAAACGGCCCTGATGGCCGAAAAGATGGCCCTCGGCCCGAAGACCCGCCACTTTCACGCAAACGCAACTTGTGACTTCCGGCAAAGGCGGTCTAGCTTTCCGTCAAGAAGACGGGCGCGACAGCCGTCCTTGGCAGGGGAGTTCGGGATGATCAGACGCGGTGGCGGTGCGGTTCAGGCAAAGGTGGAAACGCGGGCGGCGCAGGGTGCCGGACGGGTTCACTGGATCGGCGTGGGTTTTCTTGCGCTTGCGCTGGCCGCGTGGGGCGTGTCGGCCAAGGCTCAGGATGATGTGATCGTCAGCCATGCGATCACTACCTTCGGCGATCCGCCCAAGTATCCCGCCGACTTCGCGCATCTGGATTACGTTAACCCCGATGCCCCTAAGGGCGGAGAGATCTCGCAATGGGCCTTTGGCGGGTTCGACAGCCTGAATCCCTATTCCGTGCAGGGCCGCTCTGCCGCGCTGGCCTCTGCCCCTTATGAATCGATCCTCACCGGAACGGCGGATGAGATCGGCACCTCCTATTGCCTGCTCTGCACGACGATGGAGTATCCCGCCGACCGGTCATGGGTGATCTTCAACCTTCGGCCCGAAGTGACCTTCGCCGACGGAACGCCGATGACGGCGGATGACGTGCTGTTTTCCTATCAGACCTTCCTTGCCAAGGGTCTGACCGATTTCCGCACCGTTCTTGCCGAGCAGGTGGAGAAGGCCGAAGTTCTTGGTCCCCATCAGGTGAAGTTCACCTTCAAGCCAGATGTGCCGACTCGCGATCTGCCGTCCGAAGTCGGCGGTCTGCCGATCCTGTCCAAGGCGCATTACGAGGCGAACGGGCTTGACCTTGAGAAATCCAGCCTGACCCCGTTCCTCGGCACCGGGCAATACGTGCTGGATGCGGTGGAAGTGGGCAAATCGATCAGCTGGAAGCGCAATCCTGATTATTGGGGGGCGGACCTGCCGATCAATCGTGGGCGGGGCAATTTCGACCTTATCCGCTATGAGTATTACGCCGATTACGATGCGGCCTTCGAAGGGTTCAAGGGCGGCGACTACACGTTCCGAAACGAAGCCTCATCCATCACCTGGGCCACGCGCTACGACTTCCCCGCCCTGACGAATGGCTGGGTCAAGAAGGAAGAGGTGCCTTCGGGCGCTAAGGCGAGTGGTCAGGCCTTTATCTTCAATCTGCGGCGCGAAAAGTTCCAAGACCCCCGTGTGCGCGAGGCGCTGGGTCTGATGTTCAACTTCGAATGGTCGAACGCCACGCTCTTTTATGGGCTGTACAACCGCATTGATTCCGTCTGGGAAAACTCTTGGCTGGAACCGGAGGGCCCGCCCTCGCCGGAAGAAGCGGCACTGCTGCAGCCGTTGGTGGATGAGGGGCTGCTGCCTGCCAGCATCCTGACCGATCCGCCGGTGCCCGCGCCCACCAGCGGTGACCGGCAGCTGGATCGCGCCAACCTGCGCGCCGCTTCGGCCCTGTTGGATGACGCGGGCTGGGCCGTGGGCGAGGATGGCCTGCGCCGGAATGCGGCGGGCGAGGTGCTGCGGGTGGAGTTCCTGAACGACTCCCCCTCCTTTGACAGGGTCATCATCCCTTATGTCGAGAACCTGAAATCGCTGGGCGTGGATGCTGTGCTGACCGGCATCGACAACGCGCAGATGGAGGCGCGGACCCGTCCGCCGGAATATGACTTCGACATCGTGGTTGGGAACGCCCGGTCCGGCTATATCTCCGGGTCCGAGTTGAAGCAGTTCTATGGGTCTGCCACGGCGGATGTGTCCGCTTTTAACCAAATGGGCCTGAAATCGCCCGCTGTGGACCGGATGATCGATGTCGTGATGGCGGCGCAGTCGATGGACGATCTGACCGTGGCAACCAAGGCAATGGACCGCGTGCTGCGGGCCGAACGCTTCTGGGTGCCGCAGTGGTACAAGGCGACGCATTGGGTGTCCTACATCGACATGTATGACCGCCCCGCCAATCTGCCCCCCTATGCTCTGGGCGAGCTTGATTTCTGGTGGTTCAACGCCGAAAAGGCCGAAGCCCTGCGGGCCGCGGGCGCAATCAGATAACCGGAAGGCACAGCTCCGAATGGGCGCCTATATCCTGCGGCGGCTTTTGCTGATCATCCCGACGCTGGTCGGGATCATGGTCATCAACTTCGCGCTCACGCAATTCGTGCCGGGCGGCCCCATCGAACAGGTGGCGGCGCGGCTGGAAGGCGACGGCGACGCGATGGAAGTCGTGTCGGGTGGCGGCGATGCCGGGGTTGAAACGCAGGGTCAGGATGACGGCTACATCGGCGCGCGCGGCCTGCCGCCCGAGTTTCTGGCGCAGTTGGAGGTGCAGTTCGGCTTTGCCCGCATCGTCTGCGCGGAAGGGTTCACTGGCGAGCCGTCGGTCACCGCGCCGGAATGCCAAAAGGAGATGATCCCCGCGACAGAGCGGTTCTTCATCATGATGTGGAACTACATCCGCTTCGACTTCGGCGAAAGCTACTTCCGGTCGATCGAGGTGGTCGATCTGGTGATCGAAAAGATGCCGGTGTCCATCACGCTGGGCCTGTGGTCCACGCTGATCGCCTATCTGATCTCTATCCCGCTGGGCATCCGCAAGGCGGTGCGGGACGGCACGCCCTTTGACACATGGACCAGCGGGGCGATCATCGTGGGCTACGCGATCCCGGGGTTCCTGTTCGCCATCCTGTTGCTGGTGCTGTTCGCGGGCGGGTCTTACTGGAAGATCTTCCCGCTGCGGGGCCTGACCTCCGACAACTGGGAAGAGTTGTCGCTGCTCGGCAAGGCGGGCGACTACCTGTGGCACATCGCGCTGCCGGTGATCGCGTCCACCATTTCCAGCTTTGCCACGCTGACCCTGCTGACCAAGAACAGCTTTCTGGACGAGATCAAGAAGCAATACGTGATGACGGCGCGGGCCAAAGGCCTGACGGAATCGCGTGTCCTTTACGGCCATGTATTCCGCAACGCGATGCTGATTGTGATTGCTGGCTTTCCGGCGCTGTTCGTCGGGGTGTTCTTCGGCGGTAGCCTGATCATCGAAACGATCTTCTCGCTCGACGGCCTCGGCCAGCTTGGCTTCCGCGCGGCGGTGGAACGGGATTATCCCGTGATCTTCGGCACGCTGTTCTTCTTTGGCCTGATCGGGCTGGTGATGGGGATCATCTCGGACCTTATGTATGTCTGGATCGATCCGCGCATCGATTTCGGCACGCGGAGGACATGATGGCGCTGTCCCCGCTGAACCAGCGCCGCTGGCGCAACTTCACGGCCAACCGGCGGGCCTATTGGTCCCTGTGGATATTCCTTGTTCTCTACGGCATCTCGCTTTTCGCCGAACTGATCGCGAATGATCGCCCCCTGCTGGTGAGCTATCGGGGCGAATTGCATACGCCCTTCATGACCTTTTATCCCGAAACCGCCTTCGGCGGCGATTTCCGGACCGAGGCGAAATACACGGATGTCGAGGTGCAATGCCTGATCAAGTCGGGCGGTAGCCTTGATTGCTGGGATGATCCGGAAGGCGTGATTGCGCAGGTGGCGGATGGCACGCGTGCGACTGTGGACGCAGAGTTTGTGGAAGGCTGGATCATCTGGCCGATCATCCCCTACAGCTATAACACGATCAACGATTTGGACGGTCCGGCCCCTTCGGCCCCGGATGAAAACCACTGGCTGGGCACGGATGACACGGCGCGCGACGTGCTGGCGCGTGTGATCTATGGTTTCCGCCTGTCCGTGAGTTTCGCGCTGATCGTGACGCTGATCACATCCGTTGTCGGGGTCGCTGCGGGGGCCGTGCAGGGGTATTTCGGCGGGCTGACCGACCTGATCTTTCAGCGGGTGATCGAGATTTGGGGGGCGACGCCCAGTCTTTACATCATCATCATCGTGGCCGCGATCTTCACCATGGATTTCTGGCTGCTGGTGGGGCTGATGGTTCTGTTCGGCTGGACGGCGCTGGTGGGCGTGGTCAGGGCCGAATTCCTGCGGGCAAGGAACTTCGAATATGTCCGCGCCGCGCGGGCGCTGGGCGTGTCGGACCCTGTGATCATGTTCCGCCACGTCCTGCCCAACGCCATGGTCGCCACGCTGACCATGCTGCCCTTCATCATCACCGGCACCATCGGCAGCCTTGCGACGCTGGATTTCCTCGGCTTCGGCCTGCCGGAAAGTGCGCCCAGCCTTGGCGAGTTGACCCAGCAGGCGAAGCAGAACCTGCAGGCGCCATGGCTGGGCTTCACGGCCTTCTTCACCTTCGCCATCATGCTCAGCCTGCTTGTCTTCGTCTTCGAAGGCGTGCGTGATGCGTTCGACCCCAGAAAGACCTTCAGATGAGTGTGGTGCTGGAGGTCGAGAATCTCTCTATCCGCTTCCGTCAGGATGGCCGCGTCATCGAGGCGGTCAGGGGCGTGAGTTTCACCGTCGGCAAGGGCGAGACGGTCGCTCTGGTGGGGGAAAGCGGGTCTGGAAAGTCGGTCACTGCGCTGTCGACAGTATCACTTCTGCCCGACAGTGCGGGGGTGGAGGGGTCCATCCGCTATCTGGGACGCGAGATGGTGGGGGCGTCGGAGGCTGAGTTGCGCCGCGTGCGCGGCAACGACATCAGTTTCATCTTCCAAGAGCCGATGACGAGCCTGAACCCCCTGCACACGATCGAGCGGCAATTGGGCGAAAGCCTTGCCCTGCATCAGGGATTGTCGGGCGATGCCGCGCGGGCGCGGATCGTGGACCTGTTGAACAAGGTGGGCATCGCCGATGCCGAAAGCCGCCTTGGCGCCTATCCGCATCAGCTGTCGGGCGGGCAACGGCAGCGGGTGATGATCGCCATGGCGCTGGCCAACGGGCCAGAGCTTCTGATCGCGGACGAACCGACCACGGCGTTGGACGTGACGATTCAGGCGCAGATCCTCGACCTGCTGGCCGAGTTGAAGGCGAAGGAGGGGTTGAGCCTTCTGTTCATCACCCACGACCTTGGCATCGTGCGCCGGATCGCGGACCGGGTCTGCGTGATGCAGGGCGGCGAGATCGTCGAACAGGGCCCGGCGAAGGAGATTTTCGCCAATCCGCAGCATCCCTATACGCAGAAACTGCTGGCGGCCGAACCAAAAGGCGTGCCGGAGCCCATCTCCGCCGACGCGCCCGAAGTGGCGCGGACGGAAAACCTGCGCGTCTGGTTTCCCATCCAACGCGGGCTGCTGCGTCGCACGGTTGGCCATGTGAAGGCGGTGAACGATGCCAACCTTTCTGTTCGGGCGGGTGAGACGCTGGGGATTGTGGGCGAAAGCGGATCGGGCAAGACGACGCTCGCATTGGCCGTGTTGCGGCTGACGCCTTCGGAGGGCCGCGTCGTCTTTCTGGGGCGCGAACTGAAGGGCGTCCACGGCGCCGATCTGCGCGCGCTGCGCCGCGACATGCAGGTGGTGTTCCAAGACCCGTTCGGCAGCCTCTCGCCGCGCATGACGGCGGAACAGATCATCGCCGAAGGGCTTGGCGTGCATGGCGTGGACCCCGGACGCGACCGCCGCGAGATGGTGGCCGAGATCATGACCGAGGTGGGGCTCGACCCGGCGTGGATGGGCCGCTATCCGCACGAATTCTCGGGTGGGCAACGGCAGCGCATCGCCATCGCGCGGGCGATGATCCTTCGGCCAAAGCTGGTGGTGCTGGATGAGCCCACCTCGGCGCTGGACATGACGGTGCAGGTGCAGATCGTTGATCTTCTTAGGGCGTTGCAGCGGAAATGGGGCTTGGCCTATATCTTCATCAGCCACGATCTGCGGGTGGTGAAGGCGTTGTCGCATAGGGTAATGGTAATGAAATCGGGTGATGTGGTGGAAGCGGGCGAGTGTGCAAGCGTGTTTGACGCGCCAAAGAGCGACTATACGCGATCCCTGATGGCTGCGGCCTTCGGGGGGGTCGTGGCGTGAAGATCCTTCTGGTTCACCAAAATTTCCCCGCCCAGTTCCTGTATCTTGCGCCCGAGTTGAAGCGGCGCGGGCATGACGTGGTCGCCCTGACCGACACCCTGAACAAGCGCGAGTCGGAAGTGCGCACCCTGCGCTATCGCCATGATGCGCCGCAGGTGGACGCGCAGGCCTGCCGTCTGGGGCGCAACTACACAACGCAGAGCGACCGTGGCGTGACCGTGGCGCGCGCTTGCCTCCGGCTGCGGCGTGAAACGGGGTATGTGCCTGACGTGATTTTCGGTCATTCCGGCTGGGGCGAGACGCTGTTCTTGAAGGAGGTCTGGCCCGAGGCGAAGCTGATCGTCTATGCCGAATTCTACTATCGCGGGCAGGGTGCGGATGTGGGTTTCGACCCAGATGCGGGCGATAGTAGTTTTGATCAGGTGCTCATCGCACAAGGCCGGACGGCCCATCTGGGGCAGTCGCTGCTGCATGCGGATGCGGGCGTTTCGCCTACGGAATGGCAGGCGTCCACCTATCCGCCCGCGCTGCGGCAGATGATCGAGGTGATCTTTGATGGCGTTGATAGCGTGGCGGTAAAGCCCGATCCGGCGGCCAGTGTGACGCTGCCGGATGGCCGCATCCTAAGGGCGGGGGATGAGGTTCTCACCTTCGTGAACCGCAATCTGGAACCCTATCGCGGCTATCACAGCTTCATGCGGGCCCTACCTGAGGTGCTGGCCGCGCGGCCGGAGGCACAGGTTGTGATCGTGGGGGGGGACGACGTGAGCTATGGTCCGCCACCCAAAGATGGGCGGCGCTGGAAGGACATCTATCTTGATGAGGTGAAGGATCGGCTGGACCTTTCGCGGGTGCATTTCCTTGGGAAAGTGCCCTATCCCACCTTCGTGTCGCTGATGCAGGTCAGCCGGGCGCATGCCTATCTGACTTATCCCTTCGTCCTCAGCTGGTCGATGCTGGAAGCGATGTCGGCGGGGGCGCTGGTGATCGGGTCGGATACCGCACCGGTGCGCGAGGTGATCCGGGATGGCGAGAACGGCCTGCTGGTCGATTTCTTTGATATCGCGGGCTGGTCGCGGACGCTGACCAAGGCGCTGGAGGCACCGGAGCAATTCCTGCCCTTGCGCGCGGCGGCCCGGCAGACGGTGCTGGAGAAATACGACCTCCGCTCGGTCTGCCTGCCGCGCATGGTGGCGATGGTGGAGCGATTTGCGCCGTAGGATGGGCAATCCTGCCCATCCTACCGGTCAAATCGCGGCCGAATGCTGCGCCTTTGTCTGGTCATAGGCATCGAAGGCGCGGGCGATCATCCGGGCAAGGGGCCGGGCTTTCGGCGGGATGGCAAAGCCTTCGGTATCGACATCCACCCAGCCGTCGAAGGCCTTGGCTGCCGTCCTGAACATTTCGGTAAGTCTCTGATCTGTCGTGCAAAAATCCCGGATCAGTTCGGCTCGGTTGACGCGGAAGTCGCACATCAGCGCCTCGATGATACGGGCGCGGAGCAGATCTTCACCCGCGAAGACATGGCCGCGATGGGTGGAGAACCTGCCGTCGCGGATGGCCTTGGTATGGTCCGACGTGCCAGAGGCGTTCTGGGCGTAGCCTTGCGGGAAGCGGCTGATGGATGAGGCCCCAAGCCCGATCAGGACGGGGGCCGTGTCATCCGTATAGCCTTGGAAATTTCGGCGCAGCGTTCCGTTGCGGGCGGCGACGGCCATGCCGTCCGAGGGGCGGGCGAAATGGTCAATGCCGATTTCCTGATATCCGTCCCAGGTGAAGAGTTGCCGCGCGGTCTCGAAAAGGCGCAGGCGTTCTTCGGGCGTGGGCATGGCGTCGGACGGGATCATCTGCTGGCGGCGGCTCATCCAAGGCACATGGGCATAGCCGTAGAGTGCCACGCGGTCGGGTGAGAGCGTCAGCAGCTTCTGGACCGAATCCGCGATGCGGGCGCGGTTCTGATGGGGCAGGCCATACAGGATATCGGCATTCAGGCTGCCGACACCGCGGGCGCGGATGAGGTCGGCCACACGCTTTGTCAGCTCGTAACCCTGTTCCCTGCCTATGGTTTTCTGGATGTCGGGATCGAAATCCTGCACCCCGATCGAGGCGCGGTTCATGCCTGCGGCGGCCAGCGCGTCGAGGCGGGCATCGTCGATCTCGTTCGGGTCAATCTCGACCGAGAACTCAGCGCCGGGGCCCATGGGGACGGCATCGAAGATTGTTTCGGCCAAATCGCGCATGATGTCGGCGGGCAGGAGCGTGGGCGTACCGCCGCCCCAATGCAGGCGCGAGAGGGTGATGCCGGGGGCGAGGTGGCGCTTGAGAAGCGCGATCTCGGCCTTCAATGTCTGGGCATAGGCGCGGACCGGTTCGTCCGACGAGGTGCCTTGTGTCCGGCAGGCGCAGAACCAGCACAGCCTTCGGCAGAAGGGCACGTGGAGGTAGAGCGAAATCGATGATCCCGCCGGAACCGATTGAATCCAATCGGTAAACTCTGCCGGTCCGACCCCCCCGCCGAAGTGGGGGGCGGTGGGATAGCTGGTGTAGCGGGGCACCCGCGCGTCAAAAAGACCGAGGCGCATCAGTTGCGATTCTTGGTTCATTCGCATAGCTTTATGAAATGAAAGAAATTCGGCCTTGATGCAGATCAAACCCGCAAGGGTCCTGCGCCCGGGCTGAGAGACGAAAGGGCTGGCCGTGGCTCATCATGATCTGCAGACGGTGTCTCATGAGTGTGGGGACTGTCCGATCCGGCACCGGGCCGTGTGTGCGCGCTGTGAAACGGACGAGTTGCAGCGGCTTGAGCAGATCAAATACTACCGCAGCTATCAGGCCGGGCAGACGGTGATCTGGTCGGGGGACCGGATGGATTTCGTGGCCTCGGTGGTGACGGGAATCGCCACGCTGACCCAAACGATGGAAGACGGACGGCGCCAGATGGTGGGCCTTTTGCTGCCGTCGGATTTCGTTGGGCGGCCCGGGCGGCCGACGGCGGCCTATGACGTGACGGCGACAACTGACCTTGTAATGTGCTGTTTTCGAAAGAAACCTTTCGAGGACCTCATGTCCACAACCCCGCATGTCGCGCAGCGTCTGCTGGAAATGACGCTGGACGAGCTGGACGCCGCGCGGGAATGGATGCTGCTTTTGGGGCGCAAGACGGCGCGGGAGAAGATCGCCTCGCTCCTCGCAATCATTGCGCGGCGGGATGCGCATCTGAAGCTGAAATCGGCCAAGGGCGCGATCGTCTTTGACCTGCCGCTGACGAGGGAAGAGATGGCTGATTACCTTGGGCTGACGCTGGAAACGGTCAGCCGTCAGGTGAGCGCGCTGAAACGGGATGGCGTGATCGAGCTGGAAGGCAAGCGCCATGTCATCGTTCCCGACTTCGATCGGTTGATCGAAGAGACGGGGGATGACAGCGATGGCGGCTATCTGGTCTGAGTTAACTTTCTGAAATTTCGAGGGAATTGGCAGGGATGGCCGCGCAACGGCTGTGCCCTGTTTTGTGCCGTCTTTTGTGCAGCAAAGTGTACATACAAATTTCGGCAGATATCTCTGTCGAATTATGGTTAAGGGTGCGTAGGCGCACGTAGTTTACAAGATGTAGGGTGGGGTTGCACCCCACCCGCTGCATCCGGTGTGCCCGGATGCATGAGTCCAGTTGAGGAGGCGGATGGGTCCAAAAGGAGGATGGGCGATATCGCCCATCCTACGGGTTCAGTGCGCCATCAGGACCGGGACCTCGGCCTGTTCCAGCATGTTCCGCGTCGCCCCGCCGAGGATCGCCTCGCGGAAGCGGGAATGGCCATAGGCCCCCATCACCAGAAGATCGGCATTGCTGTCGCGCACATGCCGGGCCAGCACGTCGGAGATGCGTTGCAAGGTACGGGCGAGGACCGACACCTCGGCGCGCACGCCGTGGCGCACCAGCATCTGGCAGAGCATCCCGCCGGGATCGGAGCGTTCCGGTCCGTGCTGCGGCGGATCGATCACGGCGATGGTCACCAGATCGGCCGATTGCAGGAGGGGCAGCGCCTTGCGGATGGCGGTCATCGCCTCGGCCCCCTGATTCCAGGCCAGAACCACCCGGCGGGGCGTCGCGGCGCGGCCCGCGCCCGAATTGGGCAGGACGATCACCGGGGCCTGACCTTCGAAAAGGGCGGCTTCGACCACGGCCTCGGCCTCGGCCCCCAGACCGGGGCCATAGGGCCGGGGCTGGACGACGAGATCGGCGAAACGTGCCCGCTGGGCCACCAGATCGGTGAGTGCGCCAAGCTGCGTCACCGCCGCCTCGAGCGACCAGCGCAGGGTCGGGGATTGCGCCGTGAGGGCGCGGCGGATGGCGGCCTCTGTCTCGCGCACGTCCTGTTCGGCGCGCTCGAGTGCGGCCTGCAGGATCACGGCACCGGATCCGACATAGGAATAGCCGACCTGCGTGCGGTCCACGCCAAGGGCGAGGATGTCGAGATGGGCGTCATGGGCGAGGGCGAGCGCCGCAGCGCCGGAGATCGCCAGATCGACGTGTTCGGCACCGGTCACCACGGTGAGGATGGATTTGTAGGCCATTGTCGCCTCCTTCGGTTGGATGGTCCCGCAATAAAGCGATGTGCGGGCCATTACTTTGACCGAGGTCAAGGCATGGCGCCCCAACGGTTGACATGGATCAAGGCATCGGCCGGTCGGTGATTGCAAAAGCGGACCAGTCGCAAAGTGCCCCGCACGCCCCGGATTCGTCCGGTTCTGATCGGGCCAAGAGACGAAGGGACGCAAACATGTGGGATTATCTGAAACTGATCGTGTTGGGGTCGATCGCCGTTCTGGCGGCGATTGCCTCCAACTACGGTCATGATCTGGCCTATCAGGTGAATGCGATCGTGGTCATGCTGGCCGCCGGTCTGACATTCATCTGGACGCTTCGGACTATGGGCGAGCCGAAGCGCATCAATCGCAACGAATACATGGATGGCGTGGTGCGCGCCGGGGTGATCGCGACGACCTTCTGGGGTGTCGTTGGTTTCCTCGTCGGTGTCGTGATCGCCTTTCAGCTGGCCTATCCGGCGCTGAATTTCGAGTGGTCGCAGGGGATATTGAACTTCGGCCGCCTGCGCCCGCTGCACACCAGCGCGGTGATCTTCGCCTTTGGGGGCAATGCGCTGATCATGTCGTCCTTCTACATCGTGCAGCGCACCAGCGCAGCGCGGCTGTGGGGCGGCAATCTGGCGTGGTTTGTCTTCTGGGGCTGGCAGCTGATGATCGTGCTGGCCGCGACGAGCTATGTTCTGGGCGGCACAAGCGGCAAGGAATATGCCGAGACGGTCTGGTATATCGACCTGTGGATCACGGTCGTCTGGCTGGCCTTCCTCGCGGTCTTCATGGGCACGCTGATCAACCGGAAGGAGCCGCATATCTATGTGGCCAACTGGTTCCTGCTGTCGATGATCGTGACCATCGCCATGCTGCATCTGGGCAACAACCTTGCCATCCCGGTGTCGATCTTTTCGTCGCAGGCGGTGCAGGTCACGGCGGGCGTGCAGGATGCGATGATCCAGTGGTGGTACGGCCACAACGCGGTGGGCTTCTTCCTGACCGCCGGTTTCCTTGGGATGATGTACTACTTCGTGCCGAAGCAGGCAGAGCGGCCTGTTTTCAGCTATAAGCTGTCGATCATTCACTTCTGGGCGCTGATCTTCCTCTATATCTGGGCGGGTCCGCACCACTTGCACTATACCGCGCTGCCGGATTGGGCGAGCACGCTGGGGATGACCTTCTCGGTCATGCTGTGGATGCCGTCTTGGGGTGGCATGATCAACGGGCTGATGACGCTGTCGGGGGCCTGGGACAAGCTGCGGACCGATCCGATCATCCGGATGATGGTGGTTTCGGTGGGCTTTTACGGGATGTCGACCTTCGAAGGCCCGATGATGAGCATCAAGGCCGTCAACTCGCTGTCCCACTACACCGACTGGACCATCGGCCATGTGCATTCCGGTGCGCTGGGCTGGAACGGGATGATCACCTTCGGGGCGCTGTATTTCCTGACGCCGCGGCTGTGGAACCGGGACGGGCTGTATAGCCTGAAGCTGGTGAGCTGGCACTTCTGGCTGGCGACGATTGGGATCGTTCTCTACGCGTCCGCGATGTGGGTCACCGGCATCATGGAAGGGCTGATGTGGCGCGAAGTGGATGCGAACGGGTTCCTTGTGAACGCCTTCGCCGACACGGTCTCTGCGAAGTTCCCGATGTATGTGGTGCGCGGTCTGGGCGGGGTGATGTTCCTGACCGGGGCGATCATCATGGCCTACAACCTGTACATGACGGTGCGGGCACAGCCGGCAAAGGCTGCCGCCAATGCCAACAACTTCGTTCCGGCGGAATAAGGGGGGCATGAGAGATGGCTTTTCTTGACAAGCACAAGGCAATCGAAACCCATGCGACCCTGCTTTTGGTCCTGTCCTTTCTGGTGGTGACCATCGGGGGGATCGTGCAGATCGCGCCGCTGTTCTATCTGGAGAACACGATCGAGGATGTGGAAGGGGTGCGCCCCTACACGCCCTTGGAACTGGCGGGGCGGGACATCTATATCCGCGAGGGTTGCTATGTCTGCCATAGCCAGATGATCCGGCCGATGCGCGACGAGGTGGAGCGCTATGGGCATTACAGCCTGGCGGCGGAGTCGCAGTATGACCATCCGTTCCAGTGGGGGTCCAAACGGACGGGGCCGGATCTGGCCCGGGTTGGCGGGCGCTATTCGGACGCATGGCATGTGGATCACCTGACCGATCCGCAGAGCGTGGTGCCGGAATCGGTGATGCCGAAATACGGCTACCTGTCGAACCGCGAGATCGATGGTCGCTATATCGAGGACATCATGGGGACGCATCGTCTGGTGGGCGTGCCCTATGACGATGCGATGATGGAGAACGCGGTGGCGGACTTTGTCGCGCAGGCGGACCCGAACAGCGATTTCGCGGGGCTGCAGGAGCGGTATGCGAAGGCCAATGTCTCGAACTTTGACGGGCAGCCGCAGCTGACCGAGATGGACGCGCTGATCGCCTATCTGCAGGTGCTGGGGACGATGGTCGACTTTTCGACCTTCACGCCGGATGCGAGCCGGTAAGGGGAGGGCGAGATGGAAACCTATAGCCTGCTGAGAGAGTTCGCGGACAGCTGGATGCTGCTGCTTCTGGTCCTGATCTTTCTGGGGACCGTGTTCTGGGCCTGGAGACCGGGCAGCCGCAAACTGCATGACGAGGCGGCGAAGTCGATCTTCCGCAACGAGTTGAAACCCGCCGGAGGGGGAGCGCCTGCCCCCGCCCGCAGCGAGAGGGAGGCGTGAGATGTGCGCCAAGCAAGTGACGAAGAAGCCCGCCGGTCAGGTGGAGACGACGGGCCATGAATGGGATGGCATCGAGGAACTCAACAACCCGATGCCGCGCTGGTGGGTCTGGACCTTTTACGCCACGATCCTCTGGGCCATCGGCTATATGATCGCCTATCCGGCATGGCCCCTGATCAACGGCGCAACGCCGGGGGTTCTGGGGGCGAGCACGCGGGCCGATGTGGCGGCGGAGATCGAGCGTTTCGATGCCGCCAATGCCGAGATCAAGGCCCAGCTGGTGGCGGCCCCCCTTGCCGCGATCCCGACGGATCAGGCGCTGATGGCCTATGCCGAACCGGCTGGGGCGTCGGTCTTCCGCACTTATTGCGCGCAGTGCCACGGGTCGGGCGCGGCAGGGGTGGAAGGCAAGGGCTATCCCAGCCTGCTGGATGACGATTGGCTGTGGGGTGGCACGATCGAGGATATCCATCTGACGATCACGCATGGCATCCGTAACACGACAGACCCGGATGCGCGCTATTCGGAAATGCCGAAATTCGGTGTGGATGGCATCCTAGAGGGGGCGCAGATTGATGCAGTGGTGGAGCATGTGCTGGCCATTTCCGGGCAGGAGCATGACGCCACGCTGGCCATAGAAGGGGCGACGATCTTTGCCGACAACTGCGCGGCCTGCCATATGGAGGCGGGCGAGGGCGATCCGACACAGGGCGCGCCCGCGCTGAACGACGCGATCTGGCTGTATGGCGGGTCGCGCGAGAAGGTCAAAGAGTCGGTGGTCTATGCCCGCTTTGGCGTGATGCCGGGCTGGACCGGCCGTTTGACCGAGGACGAAATCCGGGCGGTCGCAGCCTATGTCCATTCCCGCGGGGGTGGCGAGTGATCCATTTCCCGGCGGTCCGCCGCCGGGGAAGGCACCGGTGCCCCACCTGTTCGCGCGTTTCCTGGGGGTGCCGGTGCCGGAATTTTCTGGCGGCGGGGTCGGAAGGCCCCGCCGTTTTCATTTTGTAGGATGGGCAGTATTGCCCATCCTACGCGTGGGCGTCAGGCCCCGGCGGCGGCAAGGCCTGCGTCCAGCAGGGCCTTGATCTCTTCTGTCGAGGTGCCTGCAACGGTGCGGCCGAGTTCCTCTTCCCCCTTCAAAAGCACAAGGGTGGACCGACGCGGGATCTGCAGTTTCTGCGCCAGTTCGCCGTCGCCATAGGCATCCCAATCCACGGTGATGAATCGGATCGCCTTGTCATAGGCGGGGTTTTCGGCGCGCAGCGCGTCCATCACGCGGACTTGCGCGCGGCAGGTGGAACACCAGCTGGCCCAGAAGTCGAGGAGGATGACCTTGCCATCGGCCATGTCCTTTTCGGCGAGGCCGGGGGTGTAGAAGAGCTTTTCCATCTCGGCCCGCGATGCGGTGGGGGCGAGGGCAAGGCTGGCGGCGGAGGCCAGAAGCAGGCTGCGACGGTCGATCATGGACATGTCCTTTCTTCGGAGGGATCAGAGGGCGACGGAGAGATCCGTCAGCCACGGCGGCAGGGTGTCGAGAAGCCATGCCTCGACCGGGTGGTTGAGGCCGAACCAGAGGAAGAGGCCGACGGCGAGGAAAGCCCCGCCGAGGATGGGCCGCGCCTTGGGGGCAAGGCGGGCGATCAGGGCCTTGCGGGCCTGAAGGCGGGACTTGGCCCCATAGGCGAGCAGCAGGATCAGGGTGGAAACCCCAGCGGCGAAGGCCGTCATCACCAGTGCGGCGGCGGTGAGGTCCTGACGGCTGGCGGCAAGGGAGATTGCCGCGCCGAGGGTGGGGCCGATGCAGGGGCTCCAGACTGCGCCGAGGAGAAGGCCGCCGAGAAGCTGTCCCTTGGGCGAGGTGGCCCAGTCGGCGGCGAGGTTCTGATCGGCGCGGCTGGCCAAGGCCGTGGTGGCGGAGGCGAAGCCTGCTGAGAGGCGGGGGACCAGCATCATCAGGCCGAAGGCGGCCATGACCAGTGCCGCGCCGCGCGCCACGGCGTCGGGGGAAAGGCCGAGGCCCGGGCCTGCGGCGGAGAGGGTGAGGCCGAGGGCGACGAAGGACAGGCTCATCCCGAGGGCGAGGCGGAGGGGGGCGCGGCGGTCAGCGGAAAGTGCGGTGGACAGGACAATGGGAAGGATAGGCAGGATGCAGGGATTGATGAGCGTCAGAAGGCCGGCGCCATAGGCGAAGAGCAGTTCGATCATGGCATCCCCGTGCAGTTCGGCGGCCTGTCGGCCTGTGCTTGGCTGTCCATACGCCGGGACGGGGCGAGTCGTTTCCGTCGATGACGGAATGGTGATCGGCGGGTGGCGTTGGAACAGGGGTTTGCCTGCGACAAAGCTGCATTCCGGATGACGGTTTGATGCAGGTCAAGGTGGCGGCCGCCCCGGCGCGGGATACCGAGGACAGCCGAATCCCCCGGAGAATGCCGTGACCAGCCCCGATACCGAGCCGCAGAGCCTTTATGCCGCGCGCGAGCCGATCTTTCCGCGCCGGGTGAAGGGGGCGTTCCGGACCCTGAAATGGTGGATCATGGCGGTGACCTTGGGCATCTATTACCTGACGCCGTGGATCCGCTGGGACCGGGGGCCGAACCTGCCGGATCAGGCGGTGCTGATCGACATGGCGCACCGGCGTTTCTTCTTTTTCATGATCGAGATCTGGCCGCATGAATTCTATTTCGTGGCCGGGCTTTTGATCATGGCCGGGTTGGGGCTGTTTCTGTTCACCAGCGCCGCCGGGCGGGTGTGGTGCGGCTATGCCTGCCCGCAGACGGTATGGACGGACCTGTATATCCTTGTCGAACGCTGGGTCGAAGGGGACCGCAACGCCCGCATCCGCCTGCATCGGCAGGGCTGGGATGGCGAGAAGATCCGGAAACGGGCGATCAAATGGTCGATCTGGTTCCTGATTGGGTTGGCCACGGGGGGGGCGTGGATCTTCTACTTCACCGATGCGCCGACGCTGGCGGTCGATCTGGTCACCGGGAATGCCCATCCCATCGCCTATACGACGATGTTGATCCTGACGGCGACGACCTTTGCCTTCGGGGGCTTTGCACGCGAACAGATGTGCATTTACGCCTGCCCATGGCCGCGCATTCAGGCGGCGATGATGGATGAGGATACGATCACCATCGCCTATCGCGATTGGAGGGGCGAGCCGCGGGGCAAGCAGGATGTGGCGGGGCATGGCGATTGCATCGACTGCAAGGCCTGCGTGAATGTCTGCCCGATGGGGATCGACATCCGCAACGGGCAGCAGCTGGCCTGTATCACCTGCGGGCTGTGCATCGATGCCTGCAACGACATGATGGACAAGATCGGCAAGCCGCGCGACCTGATCGGGTATCTCGCGCTGACCGACGAGGTGCGCGAGCGCGAGGGCAAGGCGCCCAAGAGCGTGTGGACCCATGTCTTCCGGCCGCGCACCGTGCTTTACACGGTGCTCTGGGCGGGGGTGGGGATCGCGCTGGTGGTGGCGCTGTTCCTGCGGTCGGATATCGACGTGAATGTGACGCCGGTCCGAAACCCCACCTATGTGACGCTGTCGGATGGGACGATCCGCAACACTTATGACCTGCGGTTGCGGAACAAGACGGGGGATGACGCCTTCTTTTCGATCGCGATCACCTCTGAAGAGGAGCTGACGATCAGGCTGGAAGGGACGGAGGATGCACTGGTGCGCGTGCCTGCGAACGAGACCTTGCAACAGCGGGTCTATGTCGAGGCGGCGCCGGGATCGGAAGCCGCGACCGAGGATCGGACGGAGCTGCGGCTTTGGGTGGCGGATACCGAAGGCAAGGATCGGGTGTCGCATGAAACGGTCTTCAACGGAAAGGAAGAGTCCGATGACTGAATTGACGGGGCGGCATGTGCTGGGGATCACGGTGGGGGCCTTTGGCATCATCATCACGGTGAACATGGTGATGGCAGTGCAGGCGGTGCGGACCTTTCCGGGGCTGGAGGTGGCGAACGGCTATATCGCGAGCCAGACCTTTGATGCCGAGCGGAAGGCGCAGCTGGCGCTGGGATGGACGGCGGTGCCGGACTATCGCGACGGCAAGCTGACGCTGACGCTGATGGATGCCGAAGGGCTGCCTGCGGCGGTGAAATCCATCGACCTGCTGGTGGGGCGGACGACGGCGTCTAATGACGACGTGCGACCGGTGCTGACGCGGGTGTCGGGCATCTGGGAGACGCATCTGGCGCTGGCGCGGGGCAAGTGGATGCTGAAGGTGGAGGCGGTGGCGCCGGATGGGACGATGTTCCGGCAGCGGCTGGAACTGTTCGTGATGGATCAGGTGCAGGGGTAACGCCATGACGATATCCGCCCCCTTCCCGGCGGCCCCGCGCGAGGAGGAGCATGTGACCGCCTCGGCCTGCCCGGCCTGCGTGGCCGCGCCCAGTGCGGCGGCCATCGCGGCGGCGGCAGCGGCGGAAAAGGGCGCGCGGTTGATGCTGTCCTTGCCCACGGCGCATTGCGCGGCCTGCATTTCCACGGTGGAGCAGGCGGTGCAGGCAGTTCCCGGCGTGCGCAGCGCGCGGGTGAACCTGACGCTGCGGCGGCTGTCGGTGGAGGCGGGGCCGGAGGTGACGGCGGATGCGCTGATCGGCGTGCTGAAGGGCGTGGGCTATGAGGCGCATGAGCTTGACCCCGGGCTTCTGAGCGCGACAGAGACGGATCGGCAGGGGCGCGATCTGCTGATGCGGCTGGGGGTGGCGGGGTTCAGCATGATGAATGTCATGCTGCTGTCCGTCGCCGTCTGGTCGGGGGCGGAGGCGGCGACGCGCGATCTGTTCCACTGGATTTCGGCGGCGATTGCGCTGCCGACGGTGGTCTTTGCGGGGCAGCCCTTCTTCAAGAGCGCTTGGGCCAGTTTGCGGGTGGGGCGGCTGGGGATGGATGTGCCGATCAGCCTTGCGCTGATCCTTGCTTCGTCGATCTCGCTGTTCGAGACGTGGAAGAGCGGGCATCACGCCTATTTCGACGCGGCGGTGATGCTGTCCTTCTTCTTGCTGGCGGGGCGGTATCTGGACCATCGCACGCGGGCGGTGGCGCGGTCGGCGGCGGAGGAATTGGCGGCGCTGGAAGTGCCGCGCGCGGTGGTGCTGCGCGCGGGTGCGGAAGTCACGCTGCCGATTGCCGAGGTCATGGCGGGCGATCTGGTGCGGGTGCGTCCGGGCGGGCGGATGCCCGTCGATGGCGTGGTGGTGGAGGGGCAGTCGGAACTGGACCGGTCGCTGCTGACGGGGGAAAGCCTGCCCGTCTTCGCGGGGCCGGACACGGTGGTGTCGGCCGGGGAGGTGAACCTGACCGGGCCCTTGACGGTACGGGTGACAGCGGCGGGGCGGGACTCGAGCCTGCACCGGATGGCCGATCTGGTGGCGGTCGCGGAGAGCGCGAAGACACGCTACACATCCTTGGCCGAGCGGGCGGCGAAATGGTATTCGCCGCTGGTGCATATCCTGTCCTTCAGCGCCTTTGGCTTCTGGATGTGGAAGACGGGCGGCGATCTGCGCTATGCGGTCAATATCTCGGCGGCGGTTCTGATCATCACCTGCCCCTGCGCGCTGGGCCTTGCGGTGCCGGCGGTGGTGACGGCGGCGAGTGGGAAATTGTTCCGCAAGGGCCTGCTGATCAAGCATGGCACGGCGCTGGAGCGGCTGGCAGAGGTGGATACGGTCGTCTTCGACAAGACCGGGACGCTGACCATGGGCGCGCCGGAGGTGACCAATCTGGGCACCCATCCCCGCGCGGCGGTGGAGGTGGCGGTGGCGCTGGCGGCGGCGTCGTCGCATCCGCTGGCGCTGGCCCTTGTGGCGGGGGCGCGGGCGGCTGGGATTTTCCCCACACGGGTGGAAGACCTGCGCGAGTTGCCGGGCTATGGTGTCGAAGGGGTCTGGAAGGGCCGCCGGGTGCGGCTGGGACGGGCAGAATGGTGCGGTTCGGAACCTGTTCATACGACAGCGACCTATCTTTGCACCGGCGAAGGCCCGGCGCGGGCCTTCACCTTTGCCGACAGTCTGCGCCCAGGTGCGGCGGAGGCGGTGGCCAGTTTGCGCGCGCAGGGGCTGCGCGTGATGCTGATTTCAGGCGATGCGCAGGGGGCGGTGGCGGGTCTGGCGGCGCGTCTGGGGATTGTGGATTGGACGGCGGGCGCGCTGCCTGCCGAGAAGGCCGCGACGGTAACCGGGCTGACGCAGGCGGGGCATCGGGTGCTGATGGTGGGAGATGGGCTGAACGATACGGCGGCGCTGGCGGCGGCGCATGTGTCCATCTCTCCGGCAAGTGCGCTGGATGCGGCGCGGGTGGCGTCGGATATCGTGCTGCTCGGTCAGGACATGGCGCCCATCGGCGATGCGCTGCGGATCAGCCGTCAGGCCTCGCGGCGGATCGTGGAGAATTTCGCGGTGTCGGCGGGGTATAACGTGATTGCGGTGCCGCTGGCCCTTGTCGGGCTGGCCACACCGCTGGCGGCGGCGGCGGCGATGTCGCTGTCGTCGATCACCGTTTCGCTGAATGCGTTACGGTTGAAGTGAGGAGAACGGCATGGCGATCCTGACCTATCTGATCCCGGTGTCGCTGTTTCTCGGCGGGATGGGACTGGCGGCCTTTTTCTGGGCGATGAAGACGAAGCAGTTCGAGGACCCGGAGGGGGACGCGAACCGCATCCTGACGAAGGACTGGGACGACCGGCCCAAGCCGTGACGCATGGATCAAAAATCTTGGAAGATTTTTGCAAATTTCTTCGAAGAAATTTGGGTCAGGCGAGGTTGACGGTGGCGGGGGGCAGGTCGCCTACGGTGACGGTGCAGGTTTCGCCCCGTGCGATGGGGCCGACGCCGGCGGGGGTGCCTGTGAAGATCAGATCGCCGGGGTGCAGGTCCACATAGGTGGACAGGTGGGCGATGATCTCTGGCACCGACCAGATCATGTCTGACAGGCGGGCGGATTGGGTCAGGCGGTCGCCCACATGGCAGGTGATCGGGGCATCTGCGATCGGGCCTTCCACCAGTGCGCCGAGGATGGCGGAATGATCGAAGGCCTTGGCCATGTCCCAAGGGCGGCGGGCGGATTTGGCTTCGGCCTGAAGGTCGCGGCGGGTGAGGTCGTTTCCGGCGGCATGGCCCCAGATCAGGGCAGCGGCGTCTTGGGCCGCGACGTCGCGGCCGCCCGAAGCGAGGGCGACGACAAGCTCTGCCTCGTGGTGCAGATCGGCGGTGCGCGGCGGGTAGGGGATCGTTGCGCCCGATGGGACGCAGGCATCGGCGGGTTTGGTGAAGAAGAAGGGGGCCTCGCGCGTGGGGTCGCCGCCCATTTCGCGGGTGTGTTCGGCGTAGTTGCGGCCCACGCAGAAGATGCGGCGGACAGGGAATCGCTGGTGGCTTTCGTGGATCGGCAGCGTGACAGGGGCCGGAATGGGGGGCAGGGCGGGCACCCTTACGGCCCCATCGTGAAGCACTGGATCGCACGGGCCTGCAGTCGGCGGCAGGCCAGATCGGCCTGATCCTGCGTGAGGCCGACGAAGGTCGCCTCGAAGCCGCCGGAGCGGGGCATGACCTTGCGCAGCGACGTGCCAAGGGTGGCGGTTTCGACGAGCTGGGTGCGCAGGAGGGCGCGTTCGGCTTCGAAGCTGCTGCCGAAGCGGCCGACGTTCACGCCCCAGTGCCGGTCGCCGGAGGTGGAGACAGAGATCACCACCTCGGGTTCGGCCTGCGTGTCGGGGGCGGGTGCGGCGACATCGTCATAGATCGGCGCGCTGCGCTTGGCGGGGCGGGGGGAGGACAGGACCGCGCCAGAGGCCGAGACGACCTGGAAGGGGATGATCTCGGGCTGGGCGGAGGCTGCGGTTTCGGGGCGGGCCTCGGGCGCGAGGGCGGCGATGGCCTGAGTGGTGGCCTCGGTGGTGGCCTCCGTGGCTGCCCCGGCGGCCGGGGCCGGGTCGGTGGCGGCTGTGCCTGCGGAGGCAAGCTCTACCGCGTCGACGCCGAGTGTTTCGGGGGTTTCGGCGGGTGCTGCCTCGCCCGAAAGGGCGGCGGCGAGTGCGCCTTCGATACCGTCCTGCATGGCATTCACGGCCTCGGCCGTGGCGACGACGGTTTCGGGCGGCTGGGCCGGGGCGGCGCTGCCCGGGCGGGCGAGGGGCCGGGGCGAGGTGGTGATCTGCATGCTGGCGCGCACGGTCTTGCCTGCGCCATCGGCGACCTCGGGCAGGTCGGTATCGGCCACGAGCATGTCGTCGCCGCCCTGATAGGCGGGCGGGGCGGGCGGGTTCACTGGCGCGTTGCGCGGGGCCTTGCCGAAGCCGACATCCAGAAGCTTCATCATCTTGGCGTTGCGGTCGGCGGTGGATTTGCCGCCGAAGACGGTGGCGATCAGCCGCTTGCCGCCGCGTTCGGCGGAGGCCGTGAGGTTGAAGCCCGCGGCGACGGTGTAGCCCGTCTTGATGCCGTCGGCGCCTTCATAGGCGTCAAGGAAACGGCGGTTGGTGTTGTTCACCGTGGCCAGCCCCGCATCGACGGAGCGGCGGGAGAAGAGGTTGTAGTATTGCGGGAAGTCATAAAAGAGGTGCCGCCCGAGGATCGTCATGTCCATGGCGCTGGAGAGATGGCCCTGCGCCGTCAGGCCGTGGGCGTTCTTGAAGGTGGTGTTCTTCATCCCCAGCGCCTTGGCGGTGCGGGTCATGCGGCGGGCGAAATCGGCCTCGTTCCCCGAGATGGCATCGCCGATGGCGGCGGCGGCATCATTGGCCGACTTGATGGCGGCGGCACGGATGAGGTTGCGCAGCGAGATTTTCTGGCCCGCCCGCAACCCAAGGCGCGAGGGCGGCTGGGCGGCGGCGTGCTTGGAGACGGTCACCATCGTGTCGAGCGAGATGTTGCCGCGCTGGATTTCCTCGAAGGCGATGTAGAGCGTCATCATCTTGGTGAGGGAGGCGGGATGCAGGCGGGCCTCGGCGTTTTCGGAATAGAGGATCTCGCCGGTGCGGGCGTCGATCACGATCGCGGCATAGGGGGCGGCGAAACCGGGCGCGGAGGCCAGAAGGGACGCCAGTCCCGCGATCAGCCAGAAAGAGAAGAGCCGGGCCAAATGCCCAATGAGCGATGCCACGTCGCCGGTTCCTTGTTCCTGCCTCAAATCGCCCCGGTTTTTTTGTGGGGCTTGTCTGCTGTCGCGCAGATTAGCATAAGGCGGTGGGCCGGAAAACCCCTGAATTTCAATGACTTTCGGGTAGAACTTCGCGGAAGGGATGGGTGGGTTGTGCCTTCGCCTGGCCTAGGTTTAGTGGGTCAGTCCAGCCGCGACACAAGATCATGCAGATGGCCCAGATCAGGCAGGGCGGCAAAGCGGGGGTGGCCTTCGGGCGGATCGGCCTGTTCCAGCGCCCATGTCAGGCCATGGGGGACGTGGACGCCGAAGCCGCCCGCATCGATCACGGGGATGACATCGGACTTGAGCGAGTTGCCCACCATCAGGGCGCGGTCGGCCCCTTCGCCGTGGCGGGCGAAGATGGCGGCATAGACCGGGGCGGTCTTGTTCGACACGATCTCGACCCCGTGGAAGAGATCGCCAAGGCCGGATTGGGCCAGTTTGCGTTCCTGATCCAAGAGGTCGCCCTTGGTGATGAGCAGCACGCGGTGGCTTTTGGCCAGCGCCTCGACCGCCGTGCGGGCATGGGGGAGAAGTTCGATCGGATGTTCCAGCATCTCGCGCCCGGCGGCCATGAGTTCGGCGATAACGGCGGCGGGGACGCGGCCTTCGGTCACTTCGATGGCGGTTTCGATCATCGAGAGGGTAAAGCCCTTCACGCCAAAGCCGTAATGCCCAAGGTTGCGGCGTTCTGCGGCAAGGAGGCGATCATGCAGGTGATCCGGTTCGGCATAGTCCGCCAGAAGCGCGGTGAAGCGGTCCTGCGTGAGGCGGAAGAAGGCCTCGTTCTGCCAGAGCGTGTCGTCGGCATCAAAGCCGATGGTGGTGATGCGGCGGGCGGGCATGGCTATTCCTCCGCCGGGATTTCTGCCCTGTGGCGGCGGGCGGTGCAAGTCTGGGCATGGCTGCGGGGATTCAGGTCAGATCGTGGCACGGGAGGCCCTTTTCCGGACGCAGGATTGGACTATATTCGTGATCTCAGTCGAATGATCGATTCCCCTTTGTCCCAGCGGAGCCTGCGACCCGTGAGCCTGACGCCCGTGATCCTGTCTGGAAGCCCCGAAGGCCCCGGGAATGACTCGAGCGTCCTGACCAAGACGAAGGCCAAGACGCAGCGCCCGCCGATGTATAAGGTGCTGCTTCTGAACGACGATTACACGCCGATGGAGTTTGTGGTGCATGTGCTGGAGCGGTTCTTCGGCATGAGCCATGCGCAGGCCTTCGACATCATGCTAACGGTTCATAAGAAGGGGCTGGCCGTGGTGGGGGTGTTCTCGTTCGAGGTGGCCGAGACGAAAGTGGCGCAGGTGATGGATTTCTCGCGCCGCCATCAGCACCCGCTGCAATGCACGATGGAGAAGGAATAGATCCGTTCGCCATCGGCCTTTCCGTATTTCGACAACGGTCTTCGTGATTTCCTCTTTCGACAACTGGGTCCGCTGAGCGGTTTTCTTGCCGCTTGAATGGCGTTTCCTCGCGCGACTTGATCGCGCAAAAGCACAGCGGGGCTGGAAACGACGGGTCGATGGGTAAGACTTGGCGGTGGAATGGTTTCTGATCTCGCACTATCGGGTGCGGTAGAGGAACTCGGCAACAGCGCCAACTTCCCGTTCAGAAGGTCGATGCGGCTTGCTGCGCGCGTTTAGGGCGAGGGATGTTCCCATGTCGGCCCAGGGTACCCACGCCTTCGGTTTGTCCCTCTAGTGCCTGTTTGCCTGCTTTTGCGAGGTACCTGGATGGATGATGCCGGGTTTTTCCTTGCAGCAGGAGAAAGCGCGACTTAACACGAGTTAACCAAATGATCGCGGTTTATTCATGTTGATGTTCAAGGATATCCGAAAGCTTTCGGGATGGCTGGCTTGGCAGGACTTTTCGATAATCCGGACTGTCGTTTCTGCACAGAACGGGGAAGGCGCGGCTGTTCTTGAAATAGGTGTCCACCACGGAAAATCCTTCATCCCGCTGGCGCATTTCTCTGCGGACAGGAAGCTTTATGCGATCGATGTCTTCGGGAGGCAGGATCTGAATGTCGACGGATCCGGTCATGGGGACAAAACTGCCTTCCTTGGCAACTTGCATGCGTTCGGTGTCGACGCGTCGCGCGTCACAATCGACGAGCGTTTGTCGAATGACGTGTCGGCTTCGGAAATTCTTTCGGCTATCGGACCGGTCAGCTTTTTCCACATAGATGGTGGACACCATATGTCCGCCGTGACCAATGATCTTGAATTGGCGCTTCGAACTGTCACCCCGTCCGGGGTGGTCGCGATCGACGATACCTATCGCCCTGAATGGCCAGATGTAACTCAGGCGGTCTTCTCGAACGTTGATTTTCAGCGTGAGTTTCGGCAGTTCGCGATAGGCTTCAACAAGTCGTACTGGTGCCGACCGGACTTCGTGCAGCACTACCAGAAGGTTATTCGAGCAGATTCCAATCTTGACGCATTTCTTCGGAAAACCTACGCGGTGCCAGAAGGTGAATTGCCGATCTACCAAGAATATCCGCTTCCCGAGTGGAGCATCGCCAGCGTGCTGCGATGGTACACGAGTCTGCGTTTCCCGGGCCTGTCAGTGATGTTGCAACGAAGCAGTGCGTTCCGTTCCTTCGTTGCATTGTTGCGTCGCCTGAAGAGGGCGATTTCGCGCTAAGCCGGCGCCGCAACCGCTTTAGGCGCATTTTCCTACAGAGTTGAAATGACGATGTGCGGGAGAGAGGAGTCCCTATTGACTTAGCCCTGCTTGGCATTCCGCACCCCGCCGCCTAGGGTGCGCGACGATTGTTGGGGGGATGCGCGATGCGGTCTGCACGGTTGGAACAGGCGCTGGAGGCGGGGCTTTGGCCGCTGCCTGCCGAGGGGCGGATCGCGGTGATCCGGCCGCGGCTGGGCGATGACCTGTCGGCGCTGCCCAAGGACCGGCTCGAGGTGGTGACGGGTTTCAAGCCGGATGCCGACTGGTTCGAGGGTCGGGGTTACCGCGTCGTCTCGCGGGCGGCAGGGCCCTATGCGGCGGCGGTGGTCTGCCTGCCACGGGCGCGAGCGCAGGCCGAGGCGCTGATCGCCGAGGCGGCGGGTTGCGTGACGCCCGGTGGCCCTGTCGCGGTGGACGGGCAGAAGACGGATGGCGTCGATTCCCTGCTGAAGGCGCTGCGTGGGCGGGTGTCGATGTCTGAGGCGCTGTCCAAGGCACATGGCAAGATCGCGGTTTTCCCGGCGGGGCCTGGGCTGGAGGATTGGGCCGCACGGCCTGCGGAGGTGGACGGGTTCCGCACTGTGGCGGGTGTCTTCAGCGCGGATGGCGTGGACCGGGGGTCGGCGCTGCTGGCGGCGGCGCTGCCTGCCGAGATGAAAGGCAAGGTCGCCGATCTGGGCGCGGGCTGGGGTTATCTGTCGCGGGCTGTGCTGGCGCGGCCGGGCGTGAAGGAATGCCATCTGGTGGAGGCGGAGGCAGAGGCGATCGATTGCGCGCGGGTGAATGTGGACGATCCGCGGGCTGTGTTCCATTGGGCAGATGCGACTGTGCATCGGCTGCCCAAGCTGATGGAACATGTGGTGATGAACCCGCCTTTCCATGCGGGGCGGGATGCCGATCCGGGGCTGGGTGTGGCCTTCATCGGCGCTGCGGCGCGCGCCTTGGCGCCCGATGGGGTGCTGTGGCTGGTCGCCAATCGCCACCTGCCCTATGATCGGGTTCTGAAAGGCCTGTTCCGCGAGGTGCAGGAGATCGGCGGCGATGCCGCCTTTCGGGTGACGCGGGCCGCCTATCCGGTGCGGACCCGATAAGGGGAACGGGATGAGCTTTTCGATATCGGGCAAGACGGCCATCATCACTGGGGCGGCCAATGGCATCGGTCTGGCCATCGCGCGGCACTTCCTCGACAAGGGGGCGAATGTGATGTTCGCTGATATGGATGAGGAGCGGCTTGAGGATGAGGTGGGCGCCGAGGCGCGGGGCGAGGGGCAGGCGCGGATGTTCGCGGGCGATCTGCGCCAGAAGTTGACCATCGCCAACCTGCTGTCGGCCACGGTGGATGCCTTTGAGCATGTCGACATCCTTGTGAATGCCAGCCGACAATGCCGGATGTCGAACCCTATCGATCCCGAGGCGGACGGGGTCGAGGAGTTGTGGCAGCAGAACGTGCTGACCAGCCTCAGGCTAAGCCAGATGACGGCGAAACGCATGATCCAGAAAGCGGAAAAGGCGGGGACGGAGGGGATGATCGGGTCGATCATCAACCTGTCGTCGTTGGCCGCGGTACGGACGCAGCCGGAGCTTTTGGCCTATTCGATCAGCTCGGCCGCGGTGGAGCAGATGACGCGGTCGCTGGCCGTGGCGCTGGCGCCGAAGGGGATACGGGTCAATGCGGTGTCCTTTGCCAGCGTCCTGAGCGCGTCGATGCAGGGGGCGCTGAAGGAAAACCCGCAGTGGCGCGATGTGGTGGAGGCGGGCACGCCGCTGGGCCGCATCGCCAGCGCCGACGAGGTGGCAGAGGCTGCGCATTTCCTCGCCAGCGACGCGGCAGGCTTCATGACCGGGCAGGTGCTGACGCTGGATGGCGGGCGGGGCCTGTTGGACGTGGTGGCGGCGCCGTCGTTCTAACGCGGTCGCGCGGGGATCACTCGGGATACTGCGCCTTGCACTGGGCGATGACGGGTTCCGCCGCGCGGGCCATCTGGTCGCGCCTGTCCAGCATGCTTTGCAGTTTCGCGGATTCGGCCTTTAGGTCGATGGCCTTGGGGCGCGTGCGGGTCTGGGCTTCCTGTTCAAAGCAGTAGAAGGGCGGCGGCGCGGGCTGGCCCGGGGCGGGGGCCGGGGCGCTGCAGAGTTGCCAGACGGGGACGGTGACGGTGTATTCCTCGATCGCGTAGCCGCGCGTGATGTTTGCTTGCGTTTCGGCGATCAGCTTTTCCATCACCCGCAGGTCGCGGGTGCCCCGGTTGATGCACTGTTCCTGCGGGGTTCCGCAGGCGGCGAGGATCACGAGGGCGGGGAGAAGGATACGGCGCATGGTTGGGTCTTTCCGGTTTGGCGGCATTCTAGCGCGGGGCGGGGGATGCTGCCAAATCCCATGTTGGCGAGCGAATTGCGCAGTGCTAGGCATGGAAGTGTCAACTTGGAGAGACAGATGACCGACCTGTTCGATACCCGCAAGGCCCGTGCCGCCGCTTGGTTCCGTGAATTGCGCGATCAGATCGTCGCGTCCTTCGAGGGGCTTGAGGATCGGTTCGGGCAGGGAACTCCGGGCCGGTTCGAAGTGACACCCACGGTGCGGGCCGATGGCGGCGGCGGGCTGATGAGCGTGATGCGCGGGGGCCGGGTTTTCGAGAAGGTGGGGGTGAATGTGTCCGAGGTGCATGGCACCTTGGGCGAGCGGGCGCAGAAGGCGATGGCGGCGCGGGGCGTGCCCGGGATGGACAAGGACCCGCGCTTTTGGGCGTCGGGGATTTCGCTGGTGGCGCATATGGTGAACCCGCACGCCCCTGCGGTGCACATGAACACGCGGATGTTCTGGACGCCGCATGCCTGGTGGTTCGGGGGTGGGTCCGACCTGAACCCGGCGATCGAATATGCCGAGGACACGGCGCATTTCCACGCGCAGATGCAGGCCGCTTGCGACAAACACGATGCGGGATACTACCCGAAGTTCAAGGCTTGGGCGGATGAGTATTTCTTCGTGCCGCATCGGGGACGGGCGCGGGGCGTGGGGGGCATCTTCTATGACGACCTGAACACGGGCGGGGCCGCGGGGGACAGTTGGGAGGCGGATTTCGCCTTCACGCAGGAGGTGGGCAAGCATTTCCTGCCCGCCTTCGTGCCCGTGACCGAGCGGCGCGTGGGCAGCCCGTGGACCGAGGCGGACCGCGAGGCGCAACTGGTGCATCGCGGGCTTTATGCAGAATACAACCTTGTCTACGACCGGGGCACGAAGTTCGGGCTGGAGACGGGGCATGATGCCAATGCCGTGCTGATGAGCCTGCCGCCCATCGCCAAGTGGACTTGACCCCGCGCCGCCTGTAAACGGCACGCGGTGAAGCGAAAGGGTGCAGGCATGGGCGGGAACGCGGCGGATATCGAGATCAGGGCGCGGGCCTTCTGGACCGACACTGAGGGCGGCGAGCATGCCGTGGGCTTTGCCGCGAGCGAGGACCCGGAAGATGGCTATGTGATCTTCGAAGGCCGTCCGGGTGACCGGAAGGGGCTGTATCTGGAAGTGAGCGACGAGATCTTTGCCGCGAAGGATGCGGTAGAGGGGGTGGAGTTCACGGCGGATGGCTTCGCTCTGACGATCAGGGCGTCGATGCGGGCGAAGCTGGGGATGGTCGGGACCGTGGCGGTGTTCGTCGCGGCGGATGACGCGGACGGGCAAGCGGCGCTGGCGGTGTTGCGGGGGCTGCTCTGACCTTCGGCCCTTGGGCCTTTGCGGGGGTGCGATATGGGCAAGGTGGCGGATCGGGCGCATCGGCAGGCAGAGGCCTTGGCGGGATTTCCGTTGTTGCGGGGCTGTCCGGCGACGGCGGTGCAGCGCTGGTTGGCGCGGGCTGATCTGCTGGACGACGCGCAGCGGGTGGAGTTGGCCGAGGCCCTGTCGGACCTTGTAGAGGCGCAAGAGACCGCGCCGATGGAGCAGGAAGCGCTGGAAGCACAAGTCGCGGCGTACCCCGTGCTGCGGGATGTTATGGGGGTCGGGGCTGCGCCGGAACGGTCGGCGCGGACGATCCCTGTCAAGCTGATGGCGCGGTTGATCGAGGAGCAGAGCGGTTTCGACGGGGTGGCGCGGCTGTTCCAACTGGACGGACCCAAGGCAGAGCCGCCGCGCCCGCATCTGGAGCGGTGGGAAGAGGCGGTGCCGGTCAAGCCCGCGGCCTTGCGCAAGGCGGCTGTAGCGGCGCTGATCGGGCGCTTTGGCGGTGAGGCGAAGGCGGAGGGTGAGCTGACGCGCGTCACGGCCGTGGTGCCGGAGGGACGGATGGTGGTTGACCTGATCTTTGCCGCGCCGGGGCGGGCTGTTTCCAGGCAAATGAGCCACAGATTCTTTCTTGACCGTGCCGATGGAACGCGGCTGCGCCCCGGCTCCTATGAGACGATGTGGCGTCTGGGGGCGGAGTGGGACCTGATCACAGAGGGGAATCTGGAGCGCAGCATGGCGCATCTGGTGCGGGTGACAGAGGCGCGGCTGGCCCTGATCGCGGACGGCTGAACCGGGCGGCCTAGGCTTGCTGCCACAGAAGTGCTCCGACACCGGCGAGGATGGTGGCCATGCCGAGATATTGGCGCGGCGCGGTTCTCTGTTTGAAATGCAGGCGCGCGACGAGTTGGGCCATCGGCACCTCGACCAGCGCGAGCGTGCGGACATTGGCGGCCGTCGTGAGTGAAAAGCCGGTGAACCAGCAGGCCGAGGCGAAGGCGCCGAGGAAGCCTGCGGCCAGAGAGCTGCGCCAGACGCGGAAGGAGCCTGCCAGCGCCTTGCGGTCGAAAAGGGCAAGCCAGATCAGCAGCGTGGCGGATTGGATCGTGAGGGCGAGGGTGAGGGTTGTGAGGGCGCGGGTGAAGAATGACCCGTCCGGCAGGGCGGTGATGCCACCGCGAAAGCCGATGGCGGCCATGCCGTAGCCCGCGCCTGCCAGCAGGCCGAGGGCGGCGGGGCGGACCTGGAACAGGGTCCGGAGCGGGCCGGGTTTGATGGACAGGATCAGGACGCCAAGCGTGGCGATGGCGATGGCGGCGAGCGTGCCGGGGGTGAGGTGGTCGCCCAAAAGGGCGATGCCGAGAAGCGCCACGAGGACGGGTTCGGTCTTGATCCATGCGGTGGCAACGCCGAAGCCTTCATCCCGCATCAGCAGGAGCATGAGCGCGGTGCCCGCGATCTGCGCCCATGCGCCAAGCGCCGTCCATGCCAGTGTGGCAGGGCCGGGCAAGGGGATGGGCGATCCGGTCCAACCCGTTTGAATCGCAAGGAAAAGCGCGGCGAAGGGAAGGCCGAAGAGAAAGCGGACCTGCGTCGCGCCGACTGTGCCCAAGGCCGCCGTCAGCCCCGCCTGCGTGGCGTTGCGCCCGGTCTGGGCCAGCGCCCCCAGCAGCGCGGCCCAGACCCAGAGCGGGAGCGACATGTCAGGCCCCGCGGACCGTGTCGATCATGAGTTGGACATTGGCAGGGTCCGCCTCGGGCGTGATGCCATGGCCAAGGTTGAAGATATGCGGACCCTTGCGGAAGGCATCGACGACGCGGCGGGTTTCGCGCACCAGCGCCTCGCCCCCCGTGACCATGTGTTCGGGGGCAAGGTTGCCCTGAACGCAGCCGCCGGGTTGGACATGTTCGGCGGCCCATTCGGGGCTGACGGAATTGTCTATGGCGACGCAATCAGCGCCGGTTTTGGCGGCGAAGCCGATATAGCCATCGCCCGCCTCGCGCGGGAAGGCGATGATGGGCAGGCCGGGGTGGCGGTCCTTCATCGCGCTGATGATGCGGGCGGCGGGTTTGACGGCGAAATCGTCGAAATCCTTGCCCTTGAGGGAGCCTGCCCATGAGTCGAAGAGTTTCACCACCTCGGCCCCCGCGATCACCTGGGCGGAGAGGTATTCGACTGTCGCCTCGGTGATGCGGTCGATGAGCGCCTCGAAGGTGGCGCGGTCGGTGTTCTTGAGCGCGTGGGCGGCGCCTTGGTCTTTCGACCCACGGCCCGCGATCATGTAGGTGGCGACGGTCCAAGGGGCACCGGCGAAGCCGATGAGGGTGGTTTCCTTGGGCAGTTCGCGGGCGAGGATGCGGACGGTTTCATAGACGGGCGAGAGCGTATCATGGATCGCGTCGGTGGGTTTGAGCGCCTTGACCTGATCCATCGTGGTGGTGGTTTCCATCCGCGGGCCTTCACCGGTTTCGAACCAGAGTTTCGGCCCCAAGGCCTGAGGCAGAAGCAGGATGTCGGCAAAGAGGATCGCCGCGTCAAAGCCATAGCGGCGGATCGGCTGCAGCGTGACTTCCGCAGCAAGATCAGGGGTATAGCAGAGTGAGAGGAAGTCCCCGGCCTGCGCGCGGGTGGCGCGGTATTCGGGCAGGTAGCGGCCCGCTTGACGCATCATCCAGATCGGCGGGGTGGGCAGGGTTTCGCCTGCGAGGGCACGCAGGATGGTCTTGGCGGGCTGGGTCATGGGGTGGCTTTCGTGGGCGCGCCCCTGCGGGGCGGGAGGGGTGTCTGGGTGCGGCGCAGGGCGCAGTCTCCGGGCCGGAAGGGCCGGAGGGCAGGGAAAGGGGCCGGAGCCGGGGCGCGAAGCGGCGTCATGATCCATGCGTCGGCTGGCGGCGGGGTCTTGTCAAGAGTTGTCAGGTAAAGATGACAGTTGTATGCCTTGGTGCATGACAAATCCGCTTCCCTCCCCCGCCCAGCCCTTGAAGATCGGAACCCGTGGTTCGCCCCTTGCGCTCTGGCAGGCGCATGAGGTGCGGCGCTGCCTGATGGAGGCCTTCAGCCTGCCGGAGGCGGCCTTTGAGATCGTGGTGATCAAGGTGACGGGGGACCAGATCCTTGACAAACCGCTGAAGGAGATCGGCGGCAAGGGGCTGTTCACACGCGAGATAGAGGAGGCTTTGATCGAGGGGACCATAGATATTGCGGTCCATTCGATGAAGGACATGCCGACGATGCAGCCCGAAGGGTTGATCCTTGACTGCTATCTGCCGCGTGAGGATGTGCGGGACGGGTTTGTGTCGCCGGGGGTGGCGTCGCTGGCCGATCTGCCGCAAGGGGCGGTGGTGGGGTCTTCGTCCTTGCGGCGGCGGGCGCAGCTGGCGCTGCGGCGGCCCGATCTGCGGCTGGTGGAGTTCCGGGGGAATGTGCAGACGCGGATGCGCAAGCTGGACGAGGGGGTGGCGGTGGCGACCTTCCTTGCCATGGCGGGGCTGAATCGGCTGGGGATGAGCCATGTGGCGCGGTCGGCCATTGCGCCGGAAGAGATGCTGCCTGCCGTGGCGCAGGGCGCGATCGGTGTGGAAAGACGCATTGCGGATCAACGGGTTGCGGACCTTCTGGCCGCGATCCATGACGGGCCGACGGGCGTGCGGCTGGCCGCCGAGCGGGGCTTCCTTGCGCGGCTGGACGGGTCTTGCGAGACGCCGATTGCGGGGCTGGCGGTGATCGAGGGCGATAGGCTTTGGCTGCGGGGCGAGATCCTGCGGCCGGACGGATCGGAGTCGATCACCGGGGAGCGGCGGGGTGCGGTTTCCGACGCGGTGGCGATGGGACGCGATCTGGCGGATGAGGTGCTGGGGCGGGCCCCTTCGGGGTTCTTCAGCTGGCGCTAAGTCGCTGCGAACGCTGGATTAATTCACTGATCGGGACGAAACCGGCTGTGCCCTGTTTTGTGCCGCATTCTGTGCAGCAAACTGTGGCCACGCGCGGTGCGGTTTCACGCGGTTAACCATCATCTGCCGGGGTGAGTCGCCGGAGTGCGTGGTGGGCGAAATCTGACGCGGATTTCGCGGCGTTTTATGACGCAGAGAATGCCGCAGGGCGCCGGGCCGGACTGGACCCGGAATGGGTGCCACGTTCTGGCGCGGGTGTTTCGCGTCAGAAAGCGGATCGGCGCGGGCGGTCGATCCAGAGGAGCGCGATCGCGCCCAGAAGCGCGATCGTGGCGCCCATCAGGGCGGTGACGAGATAGCCCCCGCCGATCACCGCGCCGAGTGCGAAGGCGGCGGCGGCCAGCAGTTCCGCCGCCAGACGTTGCAGCGCGAGCATGGCTCCGGCCGCGCCGGGGCGGCCGTCGAGCAGGTCCTGAAAATAGGCGATGGGGAGGGTGAGGATCGCCGCCCCGCCCAGCCCCGCCAAAAGGGTGAGGACCCAGAGCCAAGCGCTTTCCGTCAGCACGGGCATCAGGGCGAGATGGGTGACATAGAGGAGCGTCCCTGCGGCCAAGAGCGTGGCGCGGCGGATGCGGCGGGTGAGCAGCGGCAGGAGCAGGATGAAGGGCACCTCCCACCCCGCCACGAGGCCGATATAGAGCGCGGCATCGCCCGTATCGCGCGTCGGCGAAGCGTTGAAGACCAGCGCGGCGAGGATCATGTAGAGGTTGCCCGCCGAGGCGATGGCCCCAAGGAGGAGGAGGCGGATCAGGATTCGGCCTTCGGCGATCTCGGCAAAGGCGCGGCGGAAGTTCAGGCCGGAGGGGCGATCCTCCCACGTGGTCTGGCCGTCGCGGGGCCAGCGGAGGTGGAGGAGGGTGGAGAGGGTGACGGCGGCCAGCGTGGCGGTGAGATAGACCGTCATCACGTCGAGGCCCCAGTCGAAGGCGAAGGTCCAGAAGATCAGCATGGCGAGGAAGCTGAGCGAGAGGGCCGAGCGCAGGGTCGACAGGACCGCATCGCGCGCCGCCCCGTCTTCGGACTGGGCGAGGCGGGCCAGCGCGAAGAACTGGCCGTAGAGCGAGGTGGCGACGGGGAATAGCAGCCCGTGGCAGAGTGCGAAGGTGAGGGGCGAGGGGGCAACCAGCATCAGCCCGACGCCAAGGGTTCCGGACCCGGCGGTGAGAAGGGCGGTGCGGCGTCGGTTGGCCTTTTGATCGGAGAGGATGCCGAGCAGGACCGAGGAGGTGACCGAGACGGCAGAGGCGAGGGCGAGGATGAGGGCATAGGTCGTTTCGGAAAGGCCCAGCCGTTCGATCCCCACAAGCGACTGATAGGGAAAGACCGAGGCATAGAGGCCGCCGAGAAGCAGCATCGACCATGCGATGAGCCGCAGCGTCGGGTCGCGCAGGACGGAGAGGGTGGTCATCTTGGGGGGAGGACCTTGCCGGGATTCATGAGGTTTGCCGGGTCGATCGCCTGTTTGATCTTGTGCATCAGGTCCAGCGCGACGGGGTTCTTGCGGCGGGCCATGGAGGGGCGTTTGGACAGGCCCACGCCATGTTCGGCAGAGAAGGAGCCGCCGAGATCCTGCACGATATCTTCGATCGCGGTGATGACGCGGTCGTAAAGGTCTTTTGACGGGTCGCCGGGATAGACGGAGAAATGCAGGTTGCCATCGCCCAGATGGGCGACGGTGAGGGTTTCCGCGCCGGGGGCGATGTCGGCCAGCCGGGGCGCGATGCGGGTGAGGAAGGTTTCCACCTTGTCGAGCGGGAGGGCGATGTCGCTGTCGATCATCGGTTTGACGGCGGCGCCGAGTTCGGCCGCCGCCTCGCGCCGCGCCCACATCGCCGCGCGCTGGGTGGTGGAGCGGGCGAGGGTGGCGTCGAGGATGAGACCCTCTTCCATCAGCGCGGCGAGGGTGTCTTCGAGAAGGTCGGTGAGGGGGAGCGTGCCGTGGGCGGTTTCCGTGGTGAGGGCGGGGGCGGTGGCGGCGAGTTCCACGAGGATCGTGCAGTCGCGATGCGCCGGGAAGGGGATGCCGAGGTCGGGGCGGACCTTTTCCAGACGGGTCATGTAATCGGCGGGCATGTATTCGAAGGCCTCTACCAGACCCCCGGTGGCGGCTTGGAGGCGGTTGAGGAGGAGGAGCGCGTCGGGCAACGAGCGGGCGGCGAGGGTGGCGGTGGCGTGGGCGCGGGGGGCGGGGACGAGTTTCATCACGGCAGCGGTGATGATGCCGAGCGTGCCTTCGGCGCCGATGAAGAGGTCCTTCAGATCGTAGCCGGAATTGTCCTTGTGCAGTTCTGACATGAGGTCGAGGATTTGGCCATCGGGGAGGACGACTTCGAGCCCAAGGCAAAGCGCGCGGGTGGAGCCGTAGCGCAGGACGTTGGAGCCGCCCGCATTGGTGGAGAGCACGCCGCCGATCATGGCCGAGCCGCGCGCGCCGAACCAGAGGGGGAAGTAGAGGCCGTGGTCGGCGGCGGCGTCGTGGAGTTTGGAGAGGATCACGCCGGATTCGACGATGGCGAGGCGGGAGGCGGGGCGGATCTCGCGGATGCGGCCCAGCCGTTCGGTGGAGAGGAGGAGGCCGCCTTCGGTGTAGGTGGCCCCGGTCAGGCCGGTATTGCCGGAGATCGGGATGACGGGGATGCCGTGGTCGGCGGCGCATGTCACCGTGGCGGCCACTTCGGCGGTGGAACCGGGTCGAGCGACGGCGAGGGGGGTGCCTTCGTAGGTGCCCATCCAGTCGCGGGCATAGCGCGCGGTATCGGGGCCGGTGAGGACATTCGTTTCACCGAGGAGGGCCTTGAGGGCGGGGATGAGGGGCATGGGACGCTCCGGTCTGCGGGAGAGTCATCGGACGGGCGGGGGGGAGTTGCAAGGGGGTATGCTGTCCGGCGTTGCGCCCGAGGGAGAGGGTGCAAGGGGAGTATTTGGCCCAAGATGAAGGGGGGGCGCGGTCAGTCGGTGGTGCTGTTGGCGAGATCGAGAAGGGTGGGGCCGAGGCTGGCCACCACGCGGGCCACGCCGTCCTTGTTGGGGTGGATGCCGTCGGCCTGCATCCATTGGCGGATCTGGCCCGGATCGGTGGCCTGCGCGTCGAGGAGGCGGAAGAAGGGTTGGGTGATGGCCGCGCCGTAGGTGGTGGCGATGTCGGAATAGAGGGCGTCGAAATCGGCCTTGTAGTCGGGGCCGAAATTGCCCGGCGCCTCCATCGGGACGATGAGGACCTTGAGGCCGCGGTCGGTGGCGGATTTCACGATGCTGTCGAGGTTCTTTCGGGTTTCCGTGGGCGGCAGGCCGCGCAGAAGGTCGTTGCCGCCCAGCGTCACGATCAGCGCGTCGGTTTCGGGGGTGAGGGACCAGTCGAGGCGGGAGAGGCCGCCCGCCGAGGTGTCGCCCGAGACGCCGGCGTTAAGGACCGTGGCGGTGGAGCCTTGGGCGGCGAGCCAGGCATTGAGTTGGGGGACCAGCCCTTCGCCTTCGGGCAGGCCGTAGCCTGCGGTGAGGCTGTCGCCGAGGGCGACGATGGTCGGTTCGGCCTGCGCTGCGCCGGGGGCCGCGCCGAGCGCTGCGACGGAAAGGAGGGCGGTCAGCGTTACAGAGGCTGTCGCCAATGTGATGTTGCGCAGGCAGCGGCGCGCGCCATATGTGGCTTGAGACAGTTGGAAGGCGATTTTCATGGCGGATGCGGTGCTCGGTGCGGTTTTGGCGCTGAAGGACGTTCGGTTGACTTTGGCGGGAAATGCGGGGCCGGTCGATATCCTCAAGGGCATATCACTGGAAGTTCATGCGGGCGAGACGGTTGGTCTGATCGGGCCGTCGGGATCGGGGAAATCCTCTCTGCTCATGCTGATGGGGGGCCTTGAGCGGGCCACGGGGGGCGAGGTGCGCGCCTTGGGGCAGGACCTGACGGCGATGGACGAGGATGGGCTGGCGCGGTTCCGGCGGGGGAAGATGGGGGTGGTGTTCCAGTCGTTCCACCTGATGCCCACGATGACGGCCTTGGAGAATGTGGCGGTGCCCTTGGAGTTGATGGGCGTGCCGGACGCCTTTGCCCGGGCGGAGGCGGAGTTGCAGGCCGTGGGTCTGGGCGCGCGGATGGGGCATTACCCGAGCCAGATGTCGGGGGGCGAACAGCAGCGCGTGGCGCTGGCCCGCGCGGCGGCGCCGCGTCCGGCGATCCTGCTGGCGGATGAGCCGACGGGGAATCTGGACGGCGTGAATGGGCAGGCGATCATGGACCTGCTGTTCGGGCTACGGGATCGGCATGGGGCGACGCTGGTTCTTGTGACCCATGCGCCGGAACTGGCGGCGCGTTGTGACCGGGTGGTGCGGCTGGCCGATGGGCGGGTGGTCCAGCCGGAGGTGGCGGCGTGAGTCTCGCTTGGACGATTGCCCGGCGCGAATTGCGCGGCGGGGTGAAGGGATTCCGGGTCTTTCTGGCCTGTCTTGCGCTGGGCGTGGCGGCGATTGCCGCCGTGGGGCTGGTGCGGGCGGCGATCCAGCAAGGGCTGAGCGATCAGGGCGCGGTGCTTTTGGGCGGCGATGCGCAGATGGAGTTTACCTATCGCTTTGCCACGGAAGATGAACGGGCGTGGATGGAAGGGGTTTCCGACCGTGTGTCGGAGATCGTGGATTTCCGGTCCATGGTGGTGGTGGGCGAGGAGACGGCGCTGACGCAGGTGAAGGCGGTGGATGATGCCTATCCGCTGCTGGGGTCTGTCGTGCTGGAGGCGGGGACGCTGCCCGAGGCGCTGGCCGTGGTCGAGGGGCGCGCGGGCCTTGTGATGGACAAGGTGCTGGTGGATCGGCTGGGGCTGTCGCTGGGCGATCCAGTCAGGATGGGCGTGGGCGAGTTCCGGCTGGGTGGCGTGCTGCTGCGCGAGCCTGACAGCGCGACGGGGGGCTTTTCGCTGGGCCCGCGCACGATTGTGCGCACGGCCGATCTGGCGGGGTCGGGGCTGTTGGAGCCCGGATCGCTGTTCGAGACGGAGTATCGGCTGATCCTGCCCGTGGGCACGGACTTGGCCCAGATGGAGCAGCGGGCAGAGGTGGAGTTCGCGGATGCGGGCATGCGCTGGGATGACAGCCGCCGCGCCGCGCCGGGGGTGGAGCGGTTCGTGGATCGGATCGGGTCTTTCCTGATCCTTGTGGGCATTGCTGGCCTTGCCGTGGGTGGCGTGGGCGTGCAGGCGGCCGTGCGGGCCTATCTGGAGGGGAAGGTGGCGACGATTGCCACGCTGAAAACCCTTGGCGCCGAGGGGCGGCTGATCTTTCGCATCTACCTTATGCAGATCGGGGTTCTGGCGGGGCTGGGGGTTGCGCTTGGCCTTGCGCTGGGGGCGGCGGTGCCGTTGATCTTTGGTGGCGTGATCGAGGCGGCGCTGCCTTTCCCGGCGGAGGTGGGTCTGTATCCGCTGCCCCTGATCGAGGCGGCGTTTTATGGGGTGGTGACGGCGTTCCTTTTCACGCTTTGGCCCTTGGCGCGGACGGAAGGGGTGCGGGCGGCGGCGCTGTATCGTGGGTCGGGCAAGGCGGGATGGCCTGCGGCGCGGCATCTGTGGGCCATTGCGGGGCTGGCCGTGCTGCTGATCGGGGGCGCGGTGTGGTTTTCGGGGACGTGGGAGTTGACGCTCGGCTCTGCCGGGGGCGTGATCGGGGCGCTGATCGTGCTGGCGCTGGCGGCGGTGGGGCTGCGGCGCGTGGCGCGGGCGGCGGCGCGGGCGGGGCTGGCGCGCGGGCGCGTGGCGCTGCGGCTGGCGCTGGCCAGCATCGGCGGGCCACGGGATGAGGCGGGGGCGGTGATCCTGTCGTTGGGTCTTGGCCTGAGCGTGCTGGCGGCGGTGGGGCAGATCGATGCCAACCTTCGGGCAGCCATCGCGACGGACCTGCCGGAGCGGGCGCCGAGCTATTTCTTCGTCGATATCCAGCCGGATCAGGTGGAGGGGTTCCTCGCCCGGATGGAGGGCGATGCGGCGGTGAGCAAAGTGGAAAGCGCGCCCATGCTGCGCGCGGTGCTGACCCAGATCAACGGGCGGCCCGCGAAAGAGGTGGCGGGGGAGCATTGGGTGGTGCGGGGCGACCGGGGCATCACCTATTCCGCCGAGCCGCAGGCCAATGCGCAGGTGGTGGCGGGGGAGTGGTGGCCTGCCGACTATACCGGGCCCGCGCAGGTGTCCTTTGCCGCCGAGGAGGCGGAAGAGATCGGGCTGAAGCTGGGGGATGAGCTGGTGGTCAATGTGCTGGGGCGGGATATCCCGGCGACGATCACGTCCTTCCGGCAGGTGGATTTTTCCAGCGCGGGGATGGGGTTCGTGATGACGATGAACCCCACCGCGCTGCAGGGGGCGCCGCATACCTTCATCGCCACGGTCTATGCGACGGAAGAGGCGGAGGCCGCGATCCTGCGGGATGTGTCGAAGGCCTATCCCAACGTGACCGCGATCCGCATCCGCGAGGCGATCGACCGGGTGACAGAGGCGTTGCAGGCAATTGCGACGGCCACGGCATGGGCGGCGGCGGCGACGCTGGTCACCGGGTTCGTCGTGCTGATCGGGGCGGCGGCGGCAGGGGAACGCGCGCGGGTCTATGAGGCGGCGGTGATGAAGACGCTGGGGGCGACGCGGGGGCGGATACTGGCCAGTTTCGCGCTGCGGTCGGCCTTGACCGGGGCGGCGGCGGGGGGCGTGGCGATTGTCGCGGGGGGATTGGCCGGATGGGCGGTGATGGTCTTCGTGATGGAGGCGGATTACTTCTTTGAGCCCGTTTCGGCCATCGCCATCGTGGCGGGGGGTGTGTTCGCCACCATGGCGGCAGGGCTGTTGTTCGCGCTGCGGCCCTTGGCGGCGCGACCGGCGCAGGTGCTGCGGGCGCAGGAATAGCGCCCGCCGCGCCGCGCCGTCAGGGCGGGGTGGGCTGCGGGTCTTCGGTCTTGGTCTGGCGCGCGGTCCAGCGGTCGAGCCCTGCGAAGAGCAGCGGGTTGGCGAGGATGGAGATCATCGCGCCCGCGACGACGAGATCCTTCGCCTCGGGCGGGACGATGGCGAGTTTCACGCCCATCACGATGAGGATGAAGGAAAACTCGCCGATCTGGGCGAGGCTGGTCGCGATGGTCAGCGCGACGCTGCGGTCATGGCCGAAGGCGCGGACGATGCCGTAGGCGGCGATCGACTTGACCACGAGGATGATGAGGACCGTCGCGAAAAGGGCGAGCGGTTCGGACAGCACGATCATCGGGTTGAAGAGCATCCCCACCGAGACGAAGAAGAGCACGGCGAAGGCGTCGCGCAGGGGCAGCGTTTCGCGCATCGCCTGCTGCGAAAGGGTGGAGCCCGCCATGACCATCCCCGCGAAGAAGGCGCCGAGCGCGAAGGAGACGCCGAAAATCTGCGACGACCCGAAGGCCACCCCCAGCGCGATGGCAAGGACGGCGAGGCGGAAGAGTTCCCGGCTGCCGGTATGGGCGACGTAATGCAGGACCCACGGGATCACCTTGCGCCCGACGATCAGCATCAGCGCGACGAAGGCCGCGAATTTCGCCAGTGTGACGGAGAGGGTGGCGGTGAAAGGGCCAAATCCAAGGCGGATGACCTCTTGCTCGGCCTCGCCCTCGACGGGTTGGGCCAGACCGCCGAGCAGGCCCGCCAGCGGGGGGATCAGGACGAGGGCGAGGACCATGACCACATCCTCGACGATCAGCCAGCCCACGGCGATGCGGCCCCGGTCAGAGGCGACGAGGTCGCGGTCCTGCAGCGCGCGCAGAAGGACGACGGTGGAGGCGACGGAGAGGGAAAGGCCGAAGATCAGCCCTGCGCCGAGGCCCCAGCCCATCAGAAGGGCAAGGCCGAGGCCCGCGGCGGTAGCGACGAGGATCTGGCCGATGGCGCCGGGGATGGCGATGTTCTTCACCGACAGAAGGTCGCGGAGCGAGAAGTGCAGCCCCACGCCGAACATCAGCAGGATCACGCCCAGTTCGGCCAGTTCGGTCGCGATGGCCTGATCGGCGACGTAGCCGGGGGTGAAGGGGCCGATCACGATGCCCGCCAGCAGATAGCCCGCGATCATTGGCAGGCGCAGCCGCTGGGCCAGCAGGCCGAAGAGGAAGGCAAGCGTCAGGCCTGCGACGATGGTGGCGATCAGGGGCGTGTCGTGGGGCATGCGGTCCTTTCGGAAACGGGCGTTGAAATGGCTTTGCCGCAGGGACCCGGCACCCGATGGGCGCGGGCCTGATCCTTGGCGGAAGGCTTGGAAACACAAAGCAAGTTACGGGTCTGCGGGACGGTTGCAACCGGGGAAGGGCCGGTTGGTGATCACGATTTCTGCGGCAATCTTTCAGACTGTTGCGAAAGCGGCCTTGGCGGGGCGCGGCGGGGCCTGCTAGGCCTTGGGGATGGAGCTTTCCGTGATCCCCAACCGCCACGCGCGGCGGCTGTTTCTGGACCGGCATGCGCTGGCCGAAGTGCCGGTCGGCGCGGTCTCGGGCGCGGCGCTGGCGGGGCTGGTGGGGCGGATCGGCTTCGTGCAAGTGGACAGCATCACCACGGTGGCGCGGGCGCATGACATGATCCTGTGGTCGCGCAGGCAGGGCTATCGTCCGGCCGCGCTGAAGCAGGCGCTGGAGCGGGAACGCAGCCTGTGGGAGCATTGGACGCATGATGCCGCAATCCTGCCCGTGGACCTTTGGCCGATGTGGCGGGGGCGGTTCGCGCGGGATGAGGCGCGGCTGCATGACGGCTGGCGGAAGTGGTTCCGCGACGGCTATGAGGCGCAATTCGACACGATTCTGGACCGGATCGCACGGGATGGACCCGTTTCTTCGTCCGATGTGGGCGAGGGGGAGGAGCGGGGGCGAGGCGGCTGGTGGGACTGGCATCCGTCCAAGACCGCGCTGGAATGGCTGTGGCGGACAGGGCGGCTGGCCATCACGCGGCGGGACGGGTTTCGCAAGGTCTATGACCTGACCGAGCGGGTGATCCCGGCGGCGGTGCGGGCGGTGCTCTTCGATCCTGAGGCAGAGGTGGAGTGGGCCTGTGCCAGCGCGCTGGAGCGGTTGGGGTTCGGCACGGCGGCGGAGGTGGCGGCCTATTGGAACGCGGTGCCGGTGGAGGCGGCGCGGGGCTGGCTGGCCGGGGCACTGCGGGCGGGCCGGGTGGAGGAGGTGGAGGTTGAGGGCGCGGATGGGTCGCGGCGGCGGGTCTTTGCGCTGCCGGGATTGGCGGGGGTGGAGGTGCCGGAGCCGCCCGCGCGGCTGCGGGTGCTGTCGCCCTTTGATCCGGCGCTGCGCGACAGGAACCGGGCGGAGTTCCTGTTCGGTTTCCGCTACCGGATCGAGGTTTTCGTGCCGGAACCGAAACGGGTGTTCGGCTATTATGTCTTCCCCCTGCTGGAAGGGGAGCGGCTGGTGGGGCGGATGGACGTGAAGCGGGCGGGTTCCGCTCTCGCCGTGCGCGCAGTTTGGCCGGAGCCGGGGGTCATGTTCGGTAAGGGGCGCATCACCAAACTGGAGGCTGAACTGGAGCGTTTGGCGGCGTTTGCGGGCTGCGCGCAAGTGGCCTTTGTCGAAGGCTGGCTGCGGGAGCCGAAGCGGCAGCCCTGATCATCTTCTGTCTGAAAATATCCCGAGGGTCCGGGGGCTGGCCCCCGGTCCCGCAGGTTCCATCAGCGCAGCCGTTTCAGGATATCGACCGAGGCATAGCCGTCCGGCACCATGCCAATGGACCGCTGGAAGGCACGCAGGGCGGCAAGGGTGTTGGGGCCGATCTTGCCATCGACCCCTTTCGTGTCGAACCCCGCCGCTGTCAGGCGTTCCTGCAACTCGCGCCGTTCTGGCCCCGTCAGAGCGCGGTCTTCGCGTGGCCATGCGGCGCGGATCGGGGGGAGGCCTGCGAGGCGGTCCGACAGGTGGCCCACCGCGATGACATAGGCATCAGCGGTGTTGTAGCGTTCGATGGCGCGGAAATTGGGGGTGATCAGGAAGGCCGCCCCTTTGGCGCCCGCGGGCAACAGAAGCTCGGCAGGGCCGATGTCGGGCAGGGCGCCGCCGGTCGCATCGCGCAGGCCGAGGGCGGCCCAGTCCGCGATGGCCTTCGCCTGGCCGTTCCCGGCCAGCATGTAGTCGATGCCGTCGGGCAGCGTGACTTCGATCCCCCAGGGCAGGCCGGGTTGCCAGCCGGATTTCGCCAGATAGGCCGCGGTGGAGGCGAGCGCGTCGGTGGGATCGTCCGACCAAATGTCGCGCCGCCCGTCGCCGTTGAAATCCACGGCAAAGCTGTGGAAGCTTGAGGGAATGAACTGGGTATGGCCCATCGCCCCGGCCCAGCTGCCGGTGAAAGTGTTGATGCGTGCATCGCCCGATTGCAGGATCTTCAGCGCGTCGATCAGCTGCGCCTCGAAGAAGGCGCCCCGGCGGCCGTCATGGGCGAGCGTCGCTAAGGCCTCGATCACCGGAATGTCGCCCCGGTTCGCGCCATAGCTCGACTCAAGCCCCCAGATGGCGGTGACGACCTCGGCGGGGACGCCATAACGCGCTTCCAGCCGGTCGAGCGTGCGGCGGTGCTGGCTGAGCGCGGCCTTGCCGTTTTCCACCCGCAGGTCGGAGACGGCGCTGTCGAGGTAATCCCAGATGGTGCGGGTGAATTCGGCCTGATTGCGGTCCTTTTCGATGACGCCGTCGTTGTAGCGGATGCCGCGGAGCGCAAGGTCGAGCGTGGCGGGGGCGATACCTGCGGACAAGGCGCGGGGGCGGAAGCCAGCGATCCACTGATCAAGGCCGGATTGGGAGCTGGAAACGGTCACGATGCCTCCGGGCGGGCGGTGCTGCGGGCTGTCAGGCTGCGGCATCGCGGCGGGGCCTGCAAGGGCCGGCAGGGGAAGGAGCGAAAGGGAAAGGATCGCTGCACGCATGACGTCACCTGCCTGTCGGTTCTTCTTCTGGTTGCGACAGAAGATAGGGCGAGGTGGCCTGCCTTGGAAGGCAGGAGGGAAGGTGCCGGGCGGAGTTCTGCCGGATCAGCGGCGCTTGCGGATGACCTTGCGCTTCAGCTTGGCATCGCGGGCGGCGGCGGCGCCCGGCTTGCGGGGCGAGAAGCGGCCACGCTTGCCCGTGTTGGGGCTGCGCGGCAAAGGCGCGCCGTCGAGCGAGATCAGTTCCAGCGTCAGGCCGCCAGTGACGGGGATCGCCTCAGAGAGCCGCACGGTGACCTTTTGCCCGATGCCCAAGGTGAGGCCGGTATCGGCACCCATCAGCGTCTGGGTCTGATCGTCGTAGTGGAAGAATTCGCGGCCCACCTCGCGGATCGGGATCAGCCCGTCTGCCCCGGTTTCGTCAAGCTTTACGAAAAGGCCGAAGCGTTGCACGCCCGAGATGCGGCCGGTGAATTCGCTGCCGACGCGGTCGGACAGATAGGCGGCGAGGTAGCGGTCGTTGGTATCCCGTTCCGCCGTCATCGACCGACGTTCCGCGTCGGAGATGAGCTTGGCCGTGTCGTCGAGGTTTTCGATGTCCTGCGGCGACAGCCCGTCGCGGCCCCAGTCATGCCCTGCGATCAGGGCGCGGTGGACGATCAGATCGGCATAGCGGCGGATGGGCGAGGTGAAATGCGCGTAGGACCGCAGGGAGAGGCCGAAATGGCCGAAATTCTGCGGGTGGTAATAGGCCTGCGTCATCGACCGGAGCGTGGTGATGTTCATCAACTCGTCAAACTCTGTACCCTGCGCCTGTGCCAGAAGGCGGTTCAGGTGGGCGGTCTTGAGCACCTGCCCCTTGGCCAGCGTGAAACCTGACGCCTCGGCCACTTCGCGCAGGGCGTCGAGTTTCTCGGGGCTGGGTTCCTCATGGACGCGGAAGAGGAGGGGGCGTTTCAGGCGGGTCAGTTCCTCGGCCGCCGCGACATTGGCGAGGATCATGAATTCCTCGATCAGGCGGTGCGCGTCGAACCGGTCGCGGAAGGCGACGGAGAGGACCTTGCCGTCGTCAGACAGGATGATCTTGCGTTCGGGCAGATCAAGGTCGAGCGGTTGGCGCAGGTGGCGGGCCTTCGTCGCGGCTTGGTAGGCGGCGTATAGCGGGGTGATGACGCGGTCCATCAGGGCGGCGCTGCGGGGCGTTGGGTGGCCGTCCTGCGCCTGCTGCACCTCTTCATAGGTGAGCGAGGCGGCAGAGCGCATCATGCCCCTGACGAAACGGTGCGAGATCTTGTTGCCCTCGGCGTCCAGTTTCAGGCGGACGGCGAGGCAGGGCCTGTCGACGCCTTCATGCAGCGAGCAGAGGTCGCCCGAGAGCACATCGGGCAGCATCGGCACCACGCGGTCGGGGAAATAGGTGGAATTGCCGCGCTTCCTCGCCTCGCGGTCCAACGGGGAACCGGGGCGGACGTAATGGGCGACATCGGCGATGGCGACCCAGACGATATGGCCGCCGGGGTTGTGGTCGTCGGTATCGGCCTCGGCGAAGACGGCGTCGTCATGGTCGCGGGCATCGGAGGGGTCGATGGTGACGAGGGGCAGGTCGCGCAGGTCCTCGCGGTGGTCCATCGGGGCGGGCTTGGCGGCCTCGGCCTCATGGATGACTTGGTCGGGGAAGCGGTCGGGGATGCCGTGCTGGTGGATCGCGATAAGAGAGACGGCCTTGGGCCCCATCGGATCACCCAGCCGGGCCACAACACGGGCGCGGGGCAGGCCCATGCGTTTCGGGCCATGCTGTTCGGCCTCCACCAATTCGCCGTCGCGGGCGTCGAGCGTGTCGTCGCGGCCCACCAGCCAGTCTTTGTCGGACCCTTTGTCGATCGGGATGATCCGCCCGCCTTCGGCGGATTTGCGGAAGATGCCCAGGACCTTGACCGGGTTGGAGCCGAGGCGGCGGATGAGGCGGGCCTCATACTGGTAATCGTCGAGATCGACCTTGGACAGGCGGGCGAGCACGCGGTCACCGGCGCCCAAAGCTGGATCGCCCTTCTTGGGAATGAACAGGATGCGGGGGGCGTCTTCCGCCGCCCCTTGCCATTCCATCGGCGTCAAGAAGATGTCGCCCTGACTGTCAGGCGGCAGGGCGGTCAGCAGGGTGACGGGGGGCAGCGTGTCGGGGTCGCGATAGGTGCGGGCCTTCTTGGTGACCGCGCCTTCGCCCTCCAGTTCTTTCAGGATGCGCTTGAGGTCGATCCGCGCCGCGCCCTTGATGCCGAAGGCCTTGGCGATGTCGCGCTTGGCCGAAAGGCCGGGATTGTCGGCGATCCATTGAAGAATCTGGGCTTTGGTGGGGATCTCCTGCATGGGAATGGCCTAGCACGGGGCGTGGCAAAGGCCAATCGCTTTGGGGAGGTTCCCGGCCCCAACCCCCGGGGGCTGTCTGCCCCCGGAACCCCGAGGATATTTCTGGACAGAAGATGGATAGGGCGCGGCGCGTTAACCTTAACGCATTGCTCTTTCTGTATCTTCTGTCTGAAAAAATCCTCGGGGGTGAATTGGCACGCCGAAGGCGGGACAAGAGGGGGCAGAAGGCCCCCTGAACGCGGAGCCGGACGCGCGGCACGCGCGGCAGGCGACAGGAAAGGCTTGCGTGGCCCGCTTGCGGGGCGCGCTCCGATGGGTTCAGAGGGTCAGCACCATGTCGCGGTGGGGGATACCCGCGTCCATGTATTCCGGGCCGGTGGGGGTGAAGCCGAGCCTTTCGTAAAAGCCGATGGCATGAGTCTGGCTGCCGAGTTTTGCGGTGGTCATGCCTTGGGTGCGGAGTTCGGTCAGGGCGGCGCGGATGAGCGCTGCACCGAGGCCCGTGCCGCGATGCGATTTCAACACGCAGACGCGGCCGATCTTGCCAATGTCACCCAGCAGGAGCAGGCGGGCGGAGCCGACGGGGGTGCCGTCTTCGGTCGCCAGAAGGTGGAGGGCGGTGTCGTCCTTGTCATCGATCTCATCCGCCTCGGGCACGCCCTGTTCTTCGATGAAGACCACGCGGCGGATGTGGCGGCAGGTGGCGATGTCGCGGGTCGTCGTGATCTGCACTGTCATGGTCAGGCGGCCGCGAAATAGTCGCGCAGGATTCGGGTGTAGATCGCCTTGAGTTGGTGGATCTGCGCCACCTCCACCCGTTCGTCGACCTGATGCATGGTGCGGCCCACAAGACCGAATTCCACCACGGGGCAGTGGTCCTTGACGAAGCGGGCGTCGGAGGTGCCGCCGGTGGTGGACATCTCGGGCGTGATGCCCGTTTCGGCCTGCACGGCGCGGGCGATCAGGGCGGACAGGTCGCCGGGGGGGGTGAGGAAGCTTTCGCCCGAGATTTGGATGCGGGTGGCGATCTGCACGCCGGTTTCTTGTTCCACCTTGGCCGCCTCGGCCTGCAGCCATGCGGCGATGGTCGCGCCGGAATGGGCGTCGTTGAAGCGGATGTTGACGGTAGCGGCTCCCTTCGCCGGGATCACATTGTTGGCCGGGTTGGCGCAATCGATCGTGGTGATCTGCAGGGTGGACGGATCGAAATGATCCGTCCCCTGATCCAGCTGGTCGGGCAGGCGCGACAGGAGGGTGGTGAGCGCGCGCATCGGGTTCTTGGCGCGGTGGGGATAGGCGGAATGGCCCTGCACGCCCGTTGCCGTGAACCATGCGGTGAGCGAGCCGCGGCGCCCGATCTTCATCATCTGGCCCATGTGATCGGGGCAGGTGGGTTCGCCGACGAGGCAATGGGTCATGCGTTCGCCGGTCTGTGCCATCCAGTCGAGCAGGGCCACGGTGCCGTCGGTGGCGTCGCCTTCCTCATCCCCCGTGATGGCGAGGATGACGGCCCCGTCGGGGGGTGTTTCGGTCACGAAGTCGATGGCGGCGGCGGCGAAGGCGGCGACGCCGGATTTCATGTCGGTGGCGCCCCGGCCATACATCCAGCCGTCCACGATGGCGGCGCCGAAGGGGTCTTGCGTCCAGGCGCCAAGGTCTCCGACCGGGACGACGTCGGTATGGCCGTTGAAGCCGAAGCTGCGGTTCGCGCCGCGCGCGCCCCAGCGGGCGAAGAGGTTGGCGGTGCCGTTCCGGTCCACCCGCGTGCAGGTGAAGCCTGCGCGGGAGAGCAGGTCCTGCAGCAGCACCAGCGCGCCGCCTTCGGTGGGCGTGACCGAGGGGCAGCGGATCAGGGCGGCGGTCAGGGCGGCGGGATCGGTGGGCATGGGGCGGGCTTTCCGGCTGTGTCGGCCATGGGATAGCCCCTGCGCAGCGGCGCCGCAACCGGGACGCCGCGCCTGCGGAAAGGATGGGGTCCTGCCTGACGAATGCACCATGGCGGCCATACTTTCGGTCGATTTTGACGGCATCTGTTAAAAAAAGTTAATCACCTGCCGGGGGGTCGGCAGAGCAGCGGGTGGCGGGAATGGCGACAGGCGCAGAGCTGACCTACAACACCGGCGCGACGGCGATACAGATGGCGAATGCCATCTTCGGCGATGGCGTCGTGGTGAACAGCGCGAGTTACACGGGCGACAACGCGTCCAAGGCGATCTATTCCAACGGCCAGCTTGCGCCGGGGGTGGTGCCGTCGACGACGGGGGTGATCCTGTCGACCGGGCGGGTGGTGGATTTTACCCAATCCAACGGCGATCCGAACCGGAATGCTGGCACATCGACCGATACGGGCGGGGTGAACAACAATGCACAGTTCAACACGCTGGCGGGGGCGTCGAGCTTTGACGCCTCGTGGCTGGATGTGACCTTCACGCCGTCGGGCAATATGATGACGATGCGCTTTGTCTTCGCGTCGGAAGAGTATCCCGAATACATCAACAGCAATTTCAACGATGTGGTCGGCGTCTGGGTGAATGGCGTGTCGGTGCCGATGGTGGTGAATGGCGGCACGGCGAGCGTCAACAACATCAACGGTGCGACGCAACAGAACCTGTTCGTGAACAACACGACCGATGACTTCAACACCGAGATGGACGGGTTCACGGTGACGCTGTCGCTGTCGATCCCGGTGAATGCGGGGGTGCAGAACACGATCCGCATCGGGATCGCGGATGTGGGCGATGCGGCCTTTGATTCCAACCTGCTGATCGCGGGGGATTCGCTGCAGACATCGACCGTGGCGCGACCGGACAGTTTTCAGGTGGACCCGAACGAAGCCACCACGATCAACGTGCTGGCCAATGACAGCACGACGCAGGGGTCGCTGACGATCACCCATGTGAACGGCCAGCCGGTGGTGGCGGGGCAGACGATCACGCTGGCCTCGGGCGAGCAGATCACGCTGAACGCCAATGGCACCTTCACGGTGGCGACCAATGCGACGGTGGAGACGCAGAGCTTTACCTACACCATCTCGAACGGTGTGGGTGGCACCGATGTGGGCATGGTCACGCTGAACATCGTGCAGTGCTTTGTCGCCGGGTGCCGGGTGTTGACACCGCGCGGTCTGGTGCCGGTGGAAGCGGTGGAGCCGGGCGATCTGATCCTGACGCGGGATGAGGGTGCGCAGCCGGTCCGGTGGATCGGGCGGCGGCGGGTGGCGGCGGAGGGGGATTTCGCGCCGATCGCCTTTACCGACGGGGCCTTGGGCGATCATGGCGCGCTGCGCCTGTCACCCGAACATCGCGTGCTGCTGACCGGGGCGCTGGCGGAGGTGCTCTTCGGCGAGGAGGAGGTGCTGGTCGCGGCCAAGCATCTTGTGAACGATCACAGCATTCGGCGGCAGGCGGGAGGCGAGGTGGAGTATCTGCATCTGATGTTCGACCGCCATCAGGTGATCTGGGCCGAGGGTCTGCCGAGCGAGAGTTTCTATCCCGGGGCGACGTCTCTGTCGGGGCTGGAGGCAGGGGTGCGGGCGGAGCTGTGTGCGCTTTTCCCCGCAATCGACCCGAAAACCGGGGCCGGATATGGCCCGACGGCGCGGCGCGTGTTGCGCGCCTTTGAGGCAGAGGTCATGATGCGCGGAAGCTTGGTAAACGCCGCCGCATGATTTGACCCGCTGGATCGCCCTTTCGGAACAGACCGCCCCGCTTGCCGCGCCGCAGGTGGGCCTTCTTGGGCGTGGTCTGCTGGTGGCGGAGATCGAATTCCCATTGGCGGAGGCGGCTGTCCTTTTGGACCTGCGGGCGGGGACGGGGGCCGAGGAAGTGGCGCTGTCGCTGTTTCACGATCTGGGGGCGGGTATCGCACTTTTGCATCGGCAAGGCGGGCAGGTGCTGCGCCATGTGCTGCCGGGCCCCTTGCCGCAGAAGCGGGGCGTGGCGCGGCTGAGCTTTGGCTGGGATGCGGGGGCGCGGCGCTGGTCGCTGGCGCTGGAGCAGGATGGGCGGCGGATCGCGGCGGAGGGCGCGCAGGTGCTTCCCCTGCGCTGGGATGATCTGGAGCGGCTTTGCGCGGGCGGGCCCGGGGTGCTGCGCCATCCGGCGGTGCTGTGGTTCGGGGTGACGGAGGGCGCGGCGCTGCCGGGGCCGCAGGCCTGGCTGGGGATGACGACGCCAATCGAGACGCCGCGGGGCGCGGTGCCGGCCGGGCAGTTGAAGCCCGGAGACAGGGTGATGACGGCGGATCATGACGCGGTGGCGGTGACGGGGGTGACGCGGATTGCGGTGCCGAGCCGGGGCAGTCTTGCGCCGATCCGGCTGCGCGCGCCCTATTACGGGGCGCGGGAGGATATCCTTGTCTCGCCGGATCAGGCGGTCTGGGTGGGCGGGCCTGAGGCGGAGTACCTGTTCGGCGACGAGGAGGTGCTGGTGCTGGCGCGGCATCTGGCCGACGGGCAGATGGCGGTGGCCGACAGCCGACGCGCGGTCGCCATCGGCGTGGTGCTGGACCTTGGCGCGGCAGAACTGATCCGGGCGGATGGCTGCCTTTTGGCCACGGCGGGTGCGGCCGGGTTGCCGCCGGTGCGGCGGCTTCTGGATGCCTATGAGGCGCAGCCTTTGCGCGCGGCGCTGCTGGGGTCGCAGCGGCGGGCGGTGTGAGCCGTCAGTCGTAGAAGGGCGTCATCTGGGCGACGATGACGGAATTCTCGTCCAGCGCGCGCTGCATGAGGGCGCGTTCTTCGGCGTCGATCTCATCCCCTGCCTTGAGCCGATCTTCCAGCGTGCCATAGCCCGACACGTCGAGCGGTGCGAGATCGGCCTGTTTCAGGATGGCGACGGTTTCGCGGACGGCCTCTTCCTCGTCCACCCCGGAGGCATAGCACATCAGCGCGGCCCCGGTGGCCGTGTCGGGCAGGCCGTCGCCGGGTTTGCGGCCCACTTCGACAACGAGGGTGTAGACCAGCTGCGGCCGCTTGGCGGCGCGTTTCTCGGGCTGGGGGGTGGGGTCGTCGGTCATGGCTGGCTCCGCGCGTGCTGCGGGGAAGCGATAGCATCGCGGCGCGGCAAGCGCAAAGCGGCAGGGAGCGGCCCCGGCTGACGGGAAAAAGTTAACAATGTTTAACTCGCGGTCGTTTCCCCGTTCCGAGAGACTGCCGGGAGACAGGGTTGATGAACGCGACGGAATTGCAGATCGATGCCGCAAGCGCCGAACAGATGGCCGCCACCATCTTTGGCGAAGGCGTGAAGATCGTTTCGGCGAGCTTTGTTGGGCAGAAGGATCAGGCCGGTATCTATTCCGGGGCGGAAAAGACGATGCCGGGGGTTGCGCCGTCGGACAGCGGGTTGATCCTGTCGACCGGGCGGGTGAGGGATTTCACGCAGACCGACGGGGATGCCAATATCTCGGAAGGGACGTCGACCGCTTTCGGCACGGCGGGCGACGATATGCTGAGCAAGGTGTCAGGGCAGACGACCTTTGACGCGGCGATCTTCGAGGCGAATTTCATTCCGACGGGCGACATGCTGTCGATGCAGATCGTCTGGTCGTCGGAAGAATATCTGGAATATGTGAATTCCGGCTATAACGACGCCTTCGCCGTTTGGGTGAACGGGGTGCCTGCGGAATTGGTGGTGGGCAAGGGCAACATCACCATCGACGACATCAACAACAAGGTGAACTCGAACCTCTACATCGACAATGCGGCGGCCTCGAACATCTACAACACCGAAATGGACGGGTTCACCGTTACGCTGACCCTGAAGGTGCCGGTGAAGGTGGGAGAGGTGAACACCTTCCGCATGGCGATCGCCGATGGCGGCGACAGTGCGTTCGATTCCGCCGTGATGATCGCGGCGGATTCCGTGCAGGTGGCGCTGATCGCGCAGGATGACGAGGTGACGATCCGGAAGGGTGATGTCGGCGAACTTGACGTTCTGAAGAACGACATGTCGAGCTGGCCCGAGACGCTCAAGATCACCAAGATCAACGGTGTGGCGGTTTCGGAGGGCGACAGCGTGAAGCTGCCTTCCGGTGAGACGATCACGCTAAAGGGCGGGCTGCTTTACGTCGAGTCGGTGAATAGTCTTGAGGATCGGGTCCTGACCTATGAGGTCACGGATGGCATGGGCACGACGGATGTGGCCTTCGTCAAGCTGGACATGATCGCCTGTTTCACGGCAGGCACGCTGATCGATGTGCCGGGCGGGCAAGTGGCGGTGGAGCGGCTGCGGGCGGGCGACAGGGTGCTGACTCGGGATCACGGGCCGCAGGTGCTGCGCTGGGTGGGGCGCGCGGTGCGGGCGGCGGTGGGCCTTGATGCGCCGGTGGAGATCGCGGCGGGCACCTTCGGCGATCACGGGACGGTGCGGCTGTCGCCCAATCACCGGGTGCTGGTGACGGGCGCGCGGGCGGAACTGCTGTTCGGCGAGGCGGAGGTACTGGTCAAGGCGCGCCATCTGGTGGATGGCCGCGCGGTGCGGGTGCTGGAGGGCGGCCAGGTCGCCTATCTGCACCTGCTGTTCGACCGGCATGAGGTGGTGACGGCGAACGGGCTGGATTGCGAGAGCTATCACCCGGCCAGTCTGGCGGGCTGCGACGAGGAGGCGCGGGACGAGGTGCTGCGCCTGTTCCCGGTGCTGCGTGAGAACGCGGCGGCCTATGGGCCGCTGGCGCGGGTCGAGTTGAAGGCACGCGAGGCGCGGCTTTTGGCGGGGTAAGCGCGGGTGGGGTGGAACCCCACCCGACGGGTGCGCGGCTTGCAGCGTAGGATGGGCAGTATTGCCCATCCTACAGGCAGGGGCACGATCTTCCGCCGTGGCGCGGGGCGGCGGTCGTGGATGTGAGTATTTGGGCCAAGGTGAAGGGGCAGGGTCGGTGTTGCCCTTCGGGCCGGGGGAGGGTGGGGTTGCGCCCCACCCGTGCCGATCAGTCGCGCAAGAGTTCGTTGATCGAGGTCTTGGAGCGAGTCTGGGCGTCGACCTTCTTCACGATCACCGCGCAGTAGAGGTTGATGCCGTTCTTGGAGGGCATCGAGCCTGCGACGACGACGGAGCCTGCGGGCACCTCGCCATAGGTGACGCTGCCCGTCTCGCGGTCGACGATCTTGGTCGATTTGCCGATGAAGACGCCCATGCCGAGGACGGAGCCTTCGCGCACGATGCAGCCTTCAACGACTTCCGACCGCGCACCGATGAAGCAGTTGTCTTCGATGATGGTGGGACCCGCCTGCATGGGTTCCAGCACGCCGCCGATGCCCACGCCGCCCGAAAGGTGGACGTTCTTGCCGATCTGGGCGCAGGAGCCGACGGTGGCCCAGGTGTCGACCATCGTGCCTTCATCGACGAAGGCGCCGAGGTTGACGAAGGAGGGCATCAGGACCACGCCCTTGGCGATGAAGGCCGAGCGGCGGACGACGCAGTTGGGGACGGCGCGGAAGCCCGCGGCGCGCCACTGGTCGGGGCCCCAGCCGTTGAACTTGCTGTCCACCTTGTCCCACCAGCCGCCGCCTTGCGGGCCGCCTGCGTGATGTTCCATGTCCTTGATGCGGAAGCCCAGAAGGACCGCCTTCTTGGCCCATTGGTTGACGTGCCAGTTGCCATCGGCCTGCCGTTCGGCGACGCGGAGGGTGCCGCTGTCGAGCGCGGTCAGCGTGGCTTCGATGGCGTCGCGCGCCTCGCCCCTTGTGGCGGGGGTGATGGTGTCGCGGGACTCCCATGCGGCTTCGATGGCGGCTTCCAGCGCGGCGTAGGACATGGCCTTCCCCCCTTTTGATTGGTCTGATCCGGTGCGACCCTATAGAGAGGCCGAAAGCCCTTCGCAACAAGAGGAACGGCATGACACCCAAGGAGGATGGACGGGCGCACCCTTTCCGCGACAGCACGGAGGATGCGGCGGCGGCGGAGCGGTTGCCGGATACGGCGCAGACGCGGGCCCCGGCCTATCGGCTGGCCTTCACCGATACGGATTTCCTGATGCGTGAGGAGTTGCGGCCGGTGCGGTTGCAGCTGGAACTGTTGAAGCCGCAGATGGTGCTGGATGAGCGGGGGATCCGGTCCACCGTGGTGGTGATGGGGTCAGCGCGGGTCAGGCCGGATTGCACGGGGCCTGCGGGGGGATTGGCGCGGTGGTATGAGGAGGCGCGGACGCTGTCCTTCCTTATCACGGAAGAGAGCCTGAAGAGCTATGGCCGCGAGTTGGTGGTGGTGACCGGGGGCGGGCCGGGCATCATGGAGGCGGGCAACCTTGGCGCGGCGGAGGCGGGGGGGCAGTCGATCGGGCTGAATATCGTGCTGCCGCATGAACAGGCGCCCAATGCCCATGTGACGCCGGACCTGTGTTTCAACTTCCACTATTTCGCGATCCGCAAGATGCATTTCCTGATGCGGGCGCGGGCGATCTGCATCTTTCCGGGCGGGTTCGGCACGCTGGACGAGATGTTCGAGGCGCTGACCCTGATCCAGACGGGGCGGATGAAGCGGGTGCCCTTCCTGCTGTTTGGGCGGGCTTTCTGGGAGAGGGTCGTGAACTGGCAGGCGCTGGCGGAGGAGGGGGTGATCAACGCGGCGGATCTGGAGCTGTTCCGTTTTGTCGAGACGGCGGAGGAGGCGGTGGAGGCGATCCTGGGGATGGGGTGAGGCGGGTTGATCGGGAGGAGGGCCAAGAGTATACTCCTGAAACATACGGGTGAAGAGGGGGTGTATCTTGGGCCGGATAAAGGTGAACCTGACGCTGGACTCCGAGGTGGCGGAGGCTGCGCGGACCTTGGGGCTGAACATGTCGCGTCTTGCCGAGGCGGCGATTGCCGAGGCGACGAAGGCCGAGCGCAACCGTCTGTGGCGCGAGGAAAATCGCGCGGCGCTGGAGGCCTATGCCGAGGAAGTGGCGCGCGAGGGGTTGCCGCTGGCGTCCTATCGCACGTTCTGATGGTTCGGTCCTGTGGCGCAGTTTGACGTGTTTCGCCTGAGAAGTGGGACGCTGGTCGTGGACCTGCAGACCGATCTGATCGGGATGGAGGCGTCGCGGATGGTGGCGCCGCTGCGCGAGGCGGGGCGCTATGCGGGCTTTCCCGGTCTGACGCCGATGGTGGAGATCGAGGGGACCGTGTGGATTGTGCGGGTGCAGGAGATGGCCGCGCTTCCGGGGGTGGAGTTGCGCGACTTTGTCACCAGCCTTGGCGCGCAGCGGGATGCGCTGATGCGGGCGGTGGATATCCTGTTTGACGGCTTCTGATCCTTGCCGGAAGGGTGGGTTTGGGGACTCGTCCTTGGTGCAAATGTTCCTATAATGTTCTTTTGGAACATCTGCGAATCCTCTGCTGCCCATGGCTTTCGTCGAATTGTCGGCCTTGTCGAATTTCACCTTCCTTCTCGGGGCGTCGCATCCCGAGGAGGTGATGGCGCGTGCCGCCGAGATGGGGATGGCGGGGGTGGCGGTGGCGGATGTGAATTCCGTGGCGGGCATCGTGCGGGCCCATGCCCATGCGCGGGAACTGGCGCGGCTGGCGGCGGAGGAGGGGCGGGAGTGGCCGGGGACGCGGCTGATCCCGGCCGCGCGGATCGTGTTGCGGGATGGGTTCACAGTGACCTGCCTTCCGCAGGATCGCGCGGGGTGGGGGCGGCTGTGTCGGCTGATTTCCACGGGGCGGTTGCGGGCGGTGAAGGGGGAATGTGACCTTTCGCTGGACGATCTGCTGGACTGGGGGGCGGGGATGGTGCTGCTGATCCATCCGCCTGCGCGCGGGCAGATGGAGGCGTGGCGGGGGGTGGTGGCGCGGCTGGTCAGCCGGTTTGGCGGGGCGTGTTTCCTGCTGATGGGGCCGCGCTATGACGGGCAGGATCGGGCGCGCTTTGCCCGGCTGGCGCGGTTGGCCGAAGGGGTGGGGGTCCTGCCCGTGGCGAGCGCGCTGCCGATCATGCATCACGGGTCGCGGCGGCGGATGGCGGATGTGCTGACGGCGATCCGGCTGGGGGTGCGGGTGGATGCGCTGGGCCGCCGCGCGCTGCCCCATGCCGAGCAGCGGTTAAGGTCTGAGGCCGAGATGCTGCGGCTGTTTTCTGGCCACGAGGAGGCGGTGCATCGGGCGGGGGAGGTGGCGGCGGGGTTGCGCTTTTCGCTGGATGAGTTGCGCTATGAATATCCGTCCGAGGTGACGGGGGGCGAGACGGCGGCGGAGCGGTTGGCGCGGCTGGCTTGGGCGGGGCTGGACTGGCGATACCCGGATGGCGCGCCGGAGCGGGTGCGGGCGCAGATGGCGCATGAGTTGGCGCTGATCGGGAAGCTGCGGTACGAGCCCTATTTCCTGACGGTGCATGATATCGTCGATTTCGCGCGTGGGCGGGGGATCCTGTGCCAAGGGCGGGGATCGGCGGCGAATTCGGTGGTCTGTTATGCCTTGGGGGTGACGAGTGTCAGCCCGGAGATCGGGACGATGGTGTTCGAGCGCTTTGTGTCCGAGGCGCGGAACGAGCCGCCGGATATCGACGTGGATTTCGAACATGAGCGGCGCGAGGAGGTGATCCAGCACATCTATGCGCGCTATGGGCGGCACCGGGCTGGCTTATGCGCGACGGTGATCCATTACCGGGGCAAGCGGGCGGTGCGCGAGGTGGGCCGCGCGATGGGGCTGACCGAGGACACGCTGGCGGCGATGTCGAGCCAGATCTGGGGTTGGGGCGGGCCGGGGCAGATCACGGAAACCCGGCTGCGCGAGATCGGGCTGGACCCGACGGATCGGCGGCTGGCGCTGACGATGCAGCTTATTGACGAGATACAGGGGTTTCCCCGGCACTTAAGCCAGCATGTCGGCGGGTTCATCATCACCGAGGGGCGGCTGGATGAGCTGGTGCCCATCGAGAATGCGACGATGGAGGATCGGACCGTCATCTGCTGGGACAAGGACGATATCGACACGCTGGGGATATTGAAGGTGGATGTGCTGGCCTTGGGGATGCTGACCTGCATCCGCAAGGCGTTCGACCTGATGGAGCGGCATCACCAGTTGCGCCATTCGCTGGCCAGCCTGCCCGCCGAGGACCCCGCGACCTATGAGATGCTGTGCCGGGCCGACAGCCTTGGCGTGTTTCAGGTGGAAAGCCGGGCGCAGATGAATTTCCTGCCGCGGATGCGGCCGCGGACGTTCTATGACCTTGTCATTCAGGTGGCGATCATCCGGCCCGGGCCGATCCAGGGGGATATGGTGCATCCCTTCCTGCGGCGGCGGAACGGGCAGGAGGTGGTGACCTTCCCCTCCGATGAATTGGGGCGGGTGCTGGGCAAGACGCTGGGCGTGCCGCTGTTTCAGGAACAGGCGATGCAGATCGCCATCATCGGGGCGGGGTTCACGCCGACGGAGGCCGATCGGTTGCGACGGTCGCTGGCGACGTTCAAGAAGCATGGCAATGTGAGCGAGTTCCGGGATCGGTTCATGGCGGGGATGGCCGCGAATGGCTATGAGGAGGAGTTCGCCGCGCGCTGTTTCGCGCAGATCGAGGGGTTCGGGAGTTACGGCTTTCCCGAAAGCCACGCGGCGTCTTTCGCGCTGCTGGTCTATGCCAGTGCGTGGCTGAAGCGGCATCATCCGGGGATATTCGCCTGCGCGCTGCTGAACAGCCAGCCGATGGGGTTCTATGCGCCCGCGCAGATCGTGCGGGATGCGCGGGAACATGGGGTGGTGGTGCGCCCGCCCTGCATCAATGCCAGCCATTGGGACAATGTGATGGAACCTGACGGGCGGGGGGGATTGGCGCTGCGGCTGGGGTTCCGGCAGATCAAGGGGATGGTGGAGGAAGAGGCGCAGTGGATCGTCGCTGCACGCGGCAATGGCTATGCGGTGGTGGAGGATGTCTGGCGCCGCGCGGGGGTGAGCGCGCGGATGCTGGCGAGGCTTGCGGAGGCGGATGCCTTTGCGGCGCTGGGCGTGACGCGGCGCGAGGCGCTGTGGGCGGCAAAGGCCTTGGTGGAGGGGGCGCCCTTGCCGCTGTTTGCCGGGGACATCGATGGCGAGGGGATCGTGGAACCCGGCGTTAGCTTGCGCGAGATGACGATGGGCGAGCAGGTGGTGGAAGATTACGTGTCGCTGCGCCTGACGCTTAGGGCGCATCCGATGGCACTGCTGCGGCCGTGGCTGACGCCAGAGGCGGCTTGATCGGCTGATGGGCGCGGGGCAGGCTGGGCCTGTCTGGGCAAGGGGGAATGCGATGACACCGGAGCGGCTGGCGATCGAGATGGGGCTGGATATCCCGGATTTCGACAGGATCGGGTATTACGGGGCGGAGTATGGGACGATGAAGCCCTTTCACCGGGTGGGGAGCCTTCTGTTCCTGTCCGGTCATGTGGCGCAGGTGGGCCGCGAGATCACCCATAAGGGGCGGCTGGGCGCGGACCTGACGACGGAACAGGGCTATCAGGCGGCGCGGCGGACGGGGCTGAACGTGCTGGGCGGGATACGGCAGGCGGTCGGGTCGCTGGACAAGGTGCGCGGCATCGTGCGGACGCTGAACTTCGTGGTCTGCGCGCCGGATTATGAGGAGGTGCACAAGGTGTCCTCCGGCTTGTCAGACCTGTTCGTGGAGGTCTTTGGGCGTGAGCGGGGGCTTGGGGGCCGCGCGACCATCGGGGTGATGGCGCTGGCGGGGGGCGTTTGCTTTGAGACCTGGGCCACAGTCGAGGTGGAGGATTGAGCGGGTGGAGTTGCTGCGGGCGCTGCTGATCCCCTTTGCGCTGCTTCTGCTGGCCTTGGCGGTGGCGGCGGGGTGGTATGGGCGGAGCCTTGGCGCGGAGGTACGGTTGTTGCAGCGCGAGGGGGTGGAGGTTCAGGCCGAGATCCTGCGGAAATGGGTGCATGTGCCGACGCGGAGTGACAGCGATGGCGGCACGCGGGAGGGGATCCCGACGCATTACCTGTCTTTCAGCTTTCTCGATCCGGCGACGGGCGAGACCCGCGAGGATCGCAGCGTCGTGTCGCGCGAGACATGGGAGACGGTGACGGTGGGCGAGCGACGGGCGCTGCTGGTGGCGCGCAGCGACCCTTCGGTGAACGCCCTGTTCGGGACGGAGGGCCTTGGCCGGGCTGCCGGGCAGCTTGACCGCGTGGCGACATGGCTGGGGATGGCCGCGCTGGGCTGTCTGGCGCTGGATTATGCGCTGCGCCGCCGGGGGCGGCGTCAGTCGTAGGCCAGCGCGTCCATCTTGGCGGCGAGGCGGAGGTCAAGGTCGGTCAGGCCATGCGTGTCATGCGTGGTGAGCGTGACGGTGACGGTCTTGTAGACATTGGACCAGTCCGGGTGGTGGTTCCATTTCTCGGCCCAGAGGGCGGCGCGGGTCATGAAGCCGAAAGCTTCGATGAAATTGGCGAAGGTGTAGACCTTGGCGATGGCGCGGCCGCCTTCGATCACCATCCAGCCCGACGCGATAAGGGGGGCGAGACCGGTATCGGTGACGGGCTGGTAGGCGGGGCGGTCTGTCATGGGCACCTCTGGAGGACAGGGCCAGCATGCACCCGTGGGGCGCGGCGTCAACGGCTGTGATCACGCCTCGGCGTCGATGCGCCGGAAGGGGCCGTAGGCGGTGAGGACCTCGATCTCTTCGTCCACGGCGCGGCGTTCGGCCTGCAGGTATTGGGCGACCGCCTCGCGGAAGCCGGGATCGGCGATCCAGTGCAGGGAATGGACGGGGGTGGGCAAGTAGCCGCGGGCGAGTTTGTGTTCGCCTTGTGCCCCTGCCTCGACCCGCGCGAGGCGGTTGGCGATGGCCCAGTCGATGGCTTGGTAATAGCAGAGTTCGAAATGCAGGCAGGGGTGGTCTTCGAGACAGCCCCAGTAGCGGCCGAAGAGCGTGTCGCGCCCGATGAAGTTGAGCGCGCCCGCGACGGGGGTGCCATCCGCGCGCTCGGCCAGCACCAGCAGCATGTCATGGCGCATGGTTTCATGGGCAAGGGAGAAGAAGCGGCGGGTGAGGTAGGGGGTGCCCCATTTGCGCGCGCCAGTGTCCTGATAGAAGGCCCAGAAGGCATCCCAGTGATGGGGCTGGATGGCATCACCCGTGAGCGCGCGGAGGGTGAGGCCCGAGGCGCGGGCGGTGTCGCGTTCCTTGCGGATCATCTTGCGCTTGCGCGAGGACAGGTCGTTCAGGAAATCGTCGAAGGTGGAATAGCCGCGGTTTTCCCAGTGGAATTGCTGGGTGACGCGGTGCAGGAGGCCGTGGCGGGCGGACAGCGTGTCCGCCTCTTCGCCCGTGCAGAAGGTGACGTGGAGCGAGGAAAGGCGGTTGGAGCGGGCAAGGTGGATCGCCGCCTCGACCAGATCGTCGCGGGCATGGGGAGCGTCGGGGGCGGCGAGGAAGCGGCGGCCCGTGGCGGGCGTGAAGGGGACGGCGATCTGCAGCTTTGGGTAGTAGCGCCCGCCTGCGCGTTCCAGCGCCTGCGCCCAGCCGTGATCGAAGATATATTCGCCCTGTGAATGGGATTTCACGTAGAGCGGTGTGGCCGCGAGGAGGCGGGTGTCGTCGCGCAGGGTCAGGGGGCGGGGGGTCCAGCCCGTGCCGGTGCCGGTGGAGCCGGAGGCATCGAGGGCCGCAAGGAAGCGGTGGGTGGTGAAGGGGTCTTGCGGGCGGCTGCCGTCGGCCGCCTCGGGGCAGGCGATGGCATCCCAGTCGGCGGCGGGGAGATCGGCGAAGCGGTCGAGGAGATCGGTTCTGGTCATGCCCGCCTGTCGGTCTTTCTGGCGAGGCCGGGGGGCCATCCGGCCCCCCGGACCCCCCCCTTTGGGTCGTTCCCGGCGTGCCGGTTACGCCAGAGGTGGGGCGCAGGGCGCGCCGGTCAAGCCGCAGGATCAACGGAGGGGCATTGATCCGGCCGGGCGGATGGGGCGGGACGGGGGGCGGAACGGGGGGCCTTCTGCCCCCCGGGCCCCCCGAGAGTATTTGCACCAAGATGAAGGGCAGGCCTGTGGCGGGATCACGCGGGGTGGGGCGCAGGGTAGTGTTCGAAGGTGATGTTCTGCGCGATCCGGCGGGCGACGGCTTCTTGTTCCGGGGATTTGATCGTCCAGCAGAGGATGGCGGTGCCTTGGGCGGCGAGTTCGGCCACGCGGGGGCGGGCGAGATCGGCATGTTCGTGGCTGATGAAGCTGGACAGGGTGCGGTCGTAATCGGGGATGGGGCGGAGGCGGTCGCAGATTTCTGGGGCGAGGGGGTGCCAGTCTGCGGGATCGTAGGCGGAGGTGGTGAGGCCGCGCGGCAGGGTCGGGGCGAGGCTGGCCATGCGGGCGATGCAATGGGGGTTGAAGGACATGACCGCGACGGGGCCTGTGTAGGTGGCGAGGGCGGTAGCGGTGGCCTGTTCAAGACGGCCATCGGTTTCGGCCATGCGGAGGGTCTGATCCTTGAGCTCGATCAGCAGGGGGACGCGGCCTGCGACGAGGGCGAGGACCTCGGCGAGGGTGGGGATGGTTTCATCCCCGCCTTTCAACGGGATTTCGGCCAGTTGGGCGGCGGTCAGATCGCAGAGCCAGCCGTCCCGCGGGGTGAGGCGTTCGAGGGTTTCGTCATGGAAGACCATCGGGACGCCGTCGCGGGACAGTTGCAGGTCGATCTCGATTCCGTAGCCTGCGGCGATGGCCGCGCGGATGGCCGCGCGGCTGTTCTCGGGGCGGCCCTGCGCGAGGTCGTGATAGGCCCGGTGGGCGATGGGCGTGGTCAGAAAGGCGGGGGGCAGGGGCGCGCGCATTTGGGGTCAGCGGATCTCGAACAGGCCTTCGATTTCCACCGCCACGCCCAAGGGCAGGGAGGCAGCGGAGACGGCGGAGCGGGCGTGGCGGCCCGCATCGCCGAGGGCTGCGACGAGGAAGTCGGAGGCGCCATTGATGACCTTGGGCTGATCGGTGAAATCGGGGGTGGAGTTGACGAAGCCCACAAGCTTTACCACGCGGACAAGGCGGGAGAGATCGCCGCCGCAGGCTTTTTTCACCTGCGCGAGGAGCGAGATGGCGCAGGATTTCGCGGCCTCGGCCCCCTGTTCGATGGCGAGGTCGTCGCCGAGGCGGCCTTTGATGAGGCCGGAGGCGTTCTGGCTGATCTGGCCGGAGACGTGGACGAGATTGCCCACCACGACGAAGGGGACGTAATTCGCCGCCGGGGCGGGGGCGTCGGGCAGGGTGACGCCGAGTTCGGCGAGGCGGGCTTCGATGGACATGGGAACCTCCGGTTGCTTGGTGCGGAGGCTAGCCCTTCTGGGTGGGGCGGGGCAAGGGTGGGCGCGGTCAGCTTTCGCGGAAGGCCTGCCGGAAGTAGGTGGCGACGGGCTGGAAGAGATAGGCCAGCGGCGTGCGCGGGCTGGTGAGGAGGAAGGCATCCACCGGCATGCCGGGCAGCAGCGCGCGGTCGCCCAAAAGGGCGATCTGGTCGGGGGGCAGGGTGATTTCGGCCCGGTAATAGGGGATGCCGGTGTTGGGATCGGCCAGCGCATCGGCGGAGATCACTGAGAGCGTACCGGTCAGTTCAGGCGCGTCGTTGAGCGGGAAGGCGGAGAGCATCAGGCGGACGGGCTGGCCGGGATGGACCTCGTCGATGTTGAGCGGGGGCACGCGAGCGGCGATCACCAGCGGGCGGTCCTGCGGGACGAGGAAGAGGATCGGGTCGGCGGGGCGGATCACGGCGCGGGGCGTGGTGACGGCGAGGCCAAGGACGAGGCCTGAGACGGGCGCGCGCACCTCGAGCCGGGCGATCCGCTCGGCCAGCGTGGCGGCGCGCTCGGCCGCCTCGCGTTCGAGGGGCGCGATGTCGCGCAGTTCGGCCAGCGCCTCTTCGCGGCGGAGCGCGGCGAGGCGAAGGATTTCGAGATCGAATTCGGTGATGCGGCCTTCGGCCTGCGCGCGGGAGGCGGCAAGTTCGCCGAGGCGGCCTTGCAGGCCCGCCTCTTCACGTTCGAGGGCAAGGACGCGGGCGGATTGAGCGAGGCCCTTGTCGAGCAGTTCTTGTTGGTTGGTCAGTTCGCGGCGGATCAGCGAAAGCTGGCGGGTGAGGGCGGCGCTTTGGGCATCGATGCCTTCGATCTGCGAGGCGATCTGGCCAAGGCGGCGGCTGAGTTGTTCGGTTTGGCGGGCGAGCGTGTCGCGGCGGGCGAAGAAGAGGCGGCGCTGGCCTTCGATCAGGTCAGCCACCTGCGGATCGGTGCGGTCGAGATCGGCGGGGAAGACGGGGGCGGGGGCATCGTCACGCTCTGCCTCCAGCCGGGCGCGGCGTGTGCGCAGGTCAAGGAACTGGGCGGTGACGATGCGGTGTTCGGCGGTGATCGCGGTGCCGTCGAGGGTGAGGAGCAGGTCGCCCGCAGCGACGGGCTGGCCTTCGCGGATCGCCACTTCGGCCACCACGCCGCCATCGGGGTGCTGGACCACCTGACGGTTCTGCGCGACCTCCACCTGACCGGGGGCGATGACGGCGCCGTCGAGAGTGGTGAGCCCGCCCCAGAAGCCGAGCGTGGCCAGAAGGGCAGCAAGAGCGGCGAGGCCCAGCAGGATGGGGCGGCGGGCCGGGAAGGGAGTGGCGGTCATCTGATGCTTCCGGGGGCGGTGGCGCGGGTGATTTCGGCGGCGTTCTGGATCCGGTCGCGCAGGATCTGATCGCGGGGGCCATAGGCGGTGGGCTGGCCGTTCTCGAGGATGAGAAGCTGGTCGCATTCCTGAATGGCGGCGGGGCGGTGGGCCATGACAAGGGCCGTGCCGCCTGCAGCCTTGTGCGCGCGCAACGCGGTGTTGAGCGCGAGGGAGCCGTCATTGTCGAGCTGGGAATTGGGTTCGTCGAGGATCAGGAGCGGCGGATTTCCGTACAAGGCGCGGGCCAGCGCCACGCGCTGCATCTGGCCGCCGGAGAGGCGGCCCCCGCTGGCATCGATGCGGGTGTCATAGCCATCGGGCAGGCGCAGGATCATGTCATGGGCGGCTGCCTTGGTGGCGGCGGCGATGACGGCGGCATCGTCGGGCTTTGCAAGGCGGGCGATGTTTTCGGCAATGGTGCCGTCGAAGAGGGTGATGCGCTGCGGCAGGTAGCCGATCCACTGGCCGAGTTGATCGGGGTCGTATTGGTCGAGCGTGGCGCCGTCGAGGCGCAGGCTGCCGCTGACGGTGGGCCAAAGACCGATGAGCGCCCGCGCGAGGGTCGACTTGCCTGCGCCGGAGGGGCCGATGACGCCAAGCGCCTGACCGGGTTCGAGGCTGAAGGAGATGCCGCGCAGGGTGGGAAGCGTCTGGCCATGCGGGCGGATGGCGAGGGCGGCGGCGGTGAGATGGCCTTTCGGGCGGGGCAGCGCGATGCGCGGCGGCGCGGGCGGCACCTGTGCCAGCAGGTCGGCGAGGCGGTGGCGCGCCTCGGTCGCGCGCTGCAGGGTGGACCAATGGGCGACGGCCTGCTCCACCGGTTGCAGGGCGCGGCCCATCAGGATGGACGCGGCGATCATCGCGCCGGGGGTGAGTTCGCCCTTCAGGACGACCCATGCGGCGAGGCCCAGCATGGCGGATTGCAGGAAGAGGCGGAAGGTGCGCGAGGCGGTGGCGTTGGCCCCGGCAAGGTCTGAGGCGAGGAGGCCTTCGGTCAGGGCGAGGCCGCGCGTCCGCTGCCAGCGGTCGAAGGCGGCCCCGGTCATGCCGAGGGCGCGGATGGTTTCACCTTCGGCGACCATTCGGTCGGCGCTGCGGTCGGCGGCGATGCTGGCGGCGGAACTGCGGGCGACGGCGCGGCGGGTGGAGATCTGGTTGAAGACCGCGAGCGCAACAACGATGACGCCGCCTGCGACGGCCAGCCAGCCCAGAATGGGGTGGAAGATGAAGATGGCTGCAAGGAAGATCGGCGTCCAGGGCATGTCGATCAGGGAGGTGACCGCGGGCGAGGCCCAGAACTGCCGCATCGCATCAAGATCGCGGGGGGCGGTGGTGGCGGAGGGATCGTCGGGATTGGCGCTGCCCGCATCTAGGGCGGCGGCGAAAACGCGACGGTCGAGCCCATCCTGCAGCCGCGCGCCGATCCGGGCGAGGATGCGGCTGCGGGCGTGGTCGAAGACGCCCATGAGCAGGAAGAGCAGCGTGATCAGAAGCGAGAGCGCGATGAGCGTCGCTTCGGAGCGGCTGCTGAGGACGCGGTCATAGACCTGCAGCATGTAAATCGGGCTGGTCAGCATCAGCAGGTTGGCCATGACGGAAAAGAGGATCGCCAGACCGAGCAGCCGGGGCTGACGGTGACGGGCGAGTTCGGCAAGTCCGGGATGGTTGGAGGCGCGGCGGGAAAGACGCGGCGCGGGCGTCGTCTGCGGGGTTTTCACTGGCAATCCTGACACGGTTTACATGATCCGGGCGCCTGCGAAGGCGGCTTGCCCGAACCGGAGGCGACGTTAGCACGCGGTGGGGCACCGTGACAATCGGGCCCGGCGATGCATCCATCGGGCGGCTGGCTGCGTATCCGTTTCGGCAATAGTCTGTGACGACGCCGGATGGCAGGTTTCCGCGAGACGTGATCGCGGGATGGTTGCGATGCGGTTGTCTTGGCGGGCGTAGCGTCATATGCGTGACACAGGTTCGGAGCGTTGGCCCGGGCCGCAGAGAACCGGATGAGGGCGATGGACAGGCGAGTGATGCAGAGGGGTGTGGTGCGTCCGGTTGGCGCCCTTGCGGTGCTGGCCCTGCTGCTGTCCGCCTGCGGTCCGGCGGCGATCCCGTCGGGCATCGACGACCCGGATGAGGTGCATAACCGTGAGGTGCACGCGTTCAACCGGGGACTGGACCGCTATTTGCTGCGCCCCACGGCGACGACCTACAGCCGAGTACTGCCCGAACCGGTGGAGACGGGGATTTCCAACTTCGCCAGCAACCTTGATGCGCCGGGCGATGTGGTGAACAACCTGCTGCAGTTCCGCATTGGCAAGGCGGCCGAGAATACCTTGCGCTTTGCCATCAATTCCACGGTGGGGATCGGCGGGCTGTTCGATCCGGCGACGGCCCTTGGCGTGGCGGGCGACCCCACGGATTTCGGCGAGACGCTGCATGTCTGGGGCGCGCCTGAGGGCCAGTATGTCGAGGCGCCCTTCGTGGGGCCGACGACGAGCCGCGATATGGTGGGGCTGGTGGTTGACGTGGCGCTGAACCCGGTGCGGTTGGCGCTGCCCAATCCAGAAGCGGGCTATGCCACGGTGACGAAGGTCGCCTCGGGGCTGAGCAACCGGGCGCGGTTTTCCGATACGGTTGACTCCATCCTGTACGAAAGCGCCGACAGCTATGCGCAGGCGCGGCTGTTGTATCTGCAGAACCGCCGGTTCGAACTTGGGCAGGATTCTGCCGGGGGCGAGGCCGGTTTCGAAGACCCTTATGCTGATTTCGAGGATCCCTATGCCGAATGATCCCGCCTCTAGCCGGCTGTCGCGCCGGAGTTTCACCACCATCGCGCTGGCGGCTTCGGCGGCCTTTGCGCTGCCGGTTCCGGGGCAGGCCCTGACGGTGGAGGAGTCGCGTGCCCTGATCGACCGGGCTGTGGCAGATGTGAACAGCATCATCGGCTCGGGGAAATCGGAAAGCGCGATGTTCGGCGATTTCGAGCGGGTTTTCGTGAAATATGCCGATGTCCCGGTGATCGCGCGGTCGGCGCTGGGGCCTGCGGCGCGGCAGGCGAGCGGGGGGCAGCTGTCTGCCTTCACCGTAGCCTATCAAGGCTATATCAGCCGGAAATACGGGCGCCGGTTCCGCGAGTTCATCGGCGGGCGGATCGAGGTCGTGGATGCCCGCCCGATCAAGAGCTATTTCGAGGTGATCTCGGTCGCCCATCTGCAGGGCGAGGCGCCCTTTGACCTGCGCTGGCATGTGTCGGACAAGTCGGGACGCAGCCTGTTCTTCAACATCATCATCGAAGGGGTCAACATGCTGGCCTCGGAGCGGACGGAGATCGGTGCGCTTTTGGACAAGAACCGGGGCGATATCGACGCGCTGGTGGCGGAGTTGAAGACGCTCTGATCCCGTAAGGATGGCCTTGGGCAACCCGCCGGGGCGATCCGGCGGGTTTTTCATTTGGGTCAGTAAAGGCCAAGCAAATCCTTGAGAAGGGATTCGACAGGGTCCTCTTGCGAGCGGTCGCGGGTGGGCTGCTGCGCGACCTGACCGGGGTCTTGGTATTCCGGCTGCGGCGGGGTGCGGGGTTCCGGGATGTCCATTGGCAGGGGTTTGGGTTCGACGCCCTCATGAACGCGGACCATCACCTCGTGCCAGATCTCGGCCGGAAGGCCACCGCCGGTGACGCCGGTGAGGGGGGTGTTGTCGTCATAGCCCATCCAGACGCCCGCCACGTAATCGGCGGTATAGCCCACGAACCATGCGTCGCGGGCGGCCTGCGTGGTGCCCGTCTTGCCCGCCGCCTGACGGTCGTCGAGGCGGGCGCGGCCACCCGTGCCGTTTTCGATGACCTTGGTCATCATGTAGGTGAGGAGGCGCGCGGATTGTTCGCTGATGACGCGTTCGCCGATCCCTCCTGCCGCGCCGATCAGCGGTTCCTCTTCGCCCTGCAGGCGCAGTTCGACAAGGCCGTAGGGTGTGACGGAGGACCCACCGTTGAGGATGCCGGCATAGGCCCCGGTCATTTCAAGCAGGGTGGATTCGGAAGCGCCCAGCGCAAGGGCGGGACCTGCGGCCAGATCGCTCTGGATTCCGAAATCGGCGGCGATCTTGCGGACATTGTCGCGCCCGACGGCCTCGGACACCTTGACGGCGGGGATGTTGCGGCTTTCGGCAAGGGCTTGGGTCAGAGTGACCATGCCCTTGAATTCTTCGTCGTAATTCTTGGGCGACCACGGGCCGGAGCCGGGGATGTTGATGGTATAGGGGGTGTCTTCGACGTAATCCTCGGGCGACCAGCCGAGATCGAGCGCGGCGGCATAGACGAAGGGTTTGAAGGCCGATCCCGTCTGGCGCAGGGCCTGCGTGGCGCGGTTGAAGCTGCCCGCCGCCTCGATCTTGCGGCCGCCGACCATGGCGCGGACGGCACCGTCGGCGGACATCACCACGATGGCGGCCTGCGCGTTGGAGCCCTGCTTGATCTTCGTTTCAAAAATGTAGGCGAGCGCCTCTTCCGAGGCCTTCTGCAGCCGCTGGTCAAGCGTGGTGCGGATGATGACATCCTCGGTCGTCTGGGTGGTGAGGAAGGCGGGGGCGGTTTCCATCACCCAGTCGGCGAAGAAGCCGCCGGAGCGGGAGGCGGCGGCCTCGGACAGCCGCGCGGGGTTGGTGCGGGCCTCGGCGGCCTGTTCGGAAGTGACGTAGCCCTGTTCCTCCATCAGCCCGATGATCACATTGGCGCGGGCGCGGGCGCGGTCCATGTTGTTCGTCGGTGCGAAATAGGAGGGGGCCTTGAGCAGGCCGGCGAGCATCGCCGCCTCGGCCGCGTTCACCTCATTGGCGGATTTGCCGAAATAGCGCTGGGCGGCGGCCTCGAACCCCCGCGCGCCAGCGCCCAGATAGGCGCGGTTGAAGTAGATGGTGAGGATTTCCTCTTTGGAATACTTCAACTCCATCGCGATGGCGTAGGGGACTTCCTTGATCTTGCGCCACATGCTGCCGCGGCGGCAGTCGGCCTCGTAATCGGCCTCGGACTCCCAATGGGTTTGGTCGTAGGGGACGCCAAGACAGAGGAGTTTCGCCACCTGCTGGGTGATGGTGGAGCCGCCATTGCCTTCGAAGGGGCCACGCCCTTCGGCAAGGTTGATCCGGATCGCCGAGGCGATGCCGCGCGGCGAGATGCCAAGGTGGCGGTAGAAGCGGCGGTCTTCGGTGGCGACCACGGCATCATGCAGGAAGGGCGAGACGGTTTCGGCGGTGATCATGCCGCCGAAGGTTTCGCCGCGCCATGCATAGACCTTGTTTTCATGGTCGAGGAAGGTGACCGACCCGCGCGAGCGGGCATCGATCAGGTCGGTGACCGGGGCGAGTTGGGCGTAGAAGTAGAAGACGGCGGCGGCGAGGATCGTGCCCATGACGAAGCCGATGCGCCAGCCGATGCCCCAGAGGACGCGCCAGATCAGGCCAAAGACCGCTGCGAAGAAGCGGCCGATGGGGCCGCGGCGCCGGGGAGTGCGGTTGGAGGGACCCGCGCCGCGGCGCGGCGGTTTGCCCCCGCCTCCACTGGTGCGTGCGCCCGGAGGCGTGCGCGCCGCCGCCGGACGGGAGGCTGCCACGCGCCTGTCCGCCACAAGAGGGGCGCGGGGTCCGCGCCCGTTACCGGATACTGCCATGCCTTGTACTGCCCGTCTTTCGCGCGCTGCTTTTGCCTGAGTGTAGCCTGACAGAGGAGGAATGTGGAGACGGCATCGTGTTTACGGATCGGCAACGATTCGCTTACGTGATCCGCCTTAAATTTAATCACCCGCCGCAATAAGTGCAAAAATTGTGCAAATTTCCCGGATTCACGCCCGGGTGATCGGCCCCGTTTCCTTGTGCAGCTGCGGCGTAGCCCTCCTTGATGCGGTGCAAGGGTCCGGAACGGGCCCCCGCCAATGGAAGGGGAACGACGTGAAACTCATCATTGCAGCAATCAAACCGTTCAAGCTGGAGGAGGTGCGTGAGGCACTGACCACCATCGGAGTGCGGGGCATGATGGTGACCGAGATCAAGGGCTTCGGCTCGCAGTCCGGGCACACCGAAATCTACCGTGGTGCCGAATATGCCGTGAACTTCGTGCCGAAGGTCCGGCTGGAGATCGTGGTGAGCGACAGCCTGGCAGATCAGGTTGTCGAGACGATCCGCAGCACCGCGAAGACCGACAAGATCGGCGACGGGAAGATTTTCGTGCTGGACGTCCAGCATGCGGTGCGCGTGCGCACCGGCGAAACCAATGACGATGCGCTTTAAGAGCCGCAGGGAAGGGGAAACCGTAACAATGAAGAGCTTTTTGAAATTGTCGGGGCTGTCCGCGATCGCCGCGGGCTTGTCGGCCCTGCCCGCGATGGCGCAGGAGCTGACGCCCTACGTCTATGAAAAGGTCGTGGACAAGGGCGACGTCGCGTGGATGACGGTGGCGACCATCGTTGTGCTGCTGATGACGATCCCGGGGCTGGCGCTGTTCTACGGCGGTCTGGTGCGCACGAAGAATATGCTGTCGCTGCTGACGCAGGTTTTTGCGATCACCGCCATCGTCTGCCTGATCTGGGTGACCTATGGCTATTCGCTCGCCTTCTCTTACGGCGGGGCGATGGACACCTACGTGGGTGGTTTCTCGAAGATGTTCCTGGCGGGCGTGGATTACACGACGCTGGTTCCGACCTTCTCCAACGGGATCTGGCTGCCGGAATACACCTTCATCGCCTTCCAGATGACCTTTGCCTGCATCACGCCGGCGCTGATCGTCGGGGCCTTTGCCGAACGGGTGAAGTTCTCGGCCATCATCGTTTTCGTCGTGCTGTGGGTGACCTTCATCTACTTCCCGATGGCGCATATGGTCTGGTGGTGGGGTGGTCCGGACTTCCTTGCCGAACAGCAGACTGCGCTTCTGATTGCCGAAGCCGCGGGTGACACCGCCGCTGCCGAAGCTGCCGCTGCCAATCTGGCTGCGAACGGCTTGATCTGGAACTGGGGCGCGCTGGACTTTGCGGGCGGCACCGTGGTTCACATCAGCTCGGGCATTACGGCTCTGGTGGGTGCGATCGTGGTCGGCAAGCGGATCGGCTATGGCAAGGAGTCGATGGCTCCGCACTCGCTCACCATGACGATGATCGGCGGGGCGCTGCTGTGGGTTGGCTGGTTCGGTTTCAACGCCGGGTCCAACCTTGAAGCCAACGCGATCACTTCTCTGGCCGTCGTCAACACCTTCGTCGCAGCTGCTGCCGGTGGTGTGGCGTGGATGTTCGCGGAATGGGGCACCAAGGGCCATCCGTCGCTGCTGGGCCTCGTGTCCGGTGTGGTGGCGGGTCTGGTCGCGATCACCCCGGCGGCGGGCTTTGCCGGGCCGATGGGCGCGATCGTGCTGGGTCTGGTGACGGGCGTGGTCAGCTTCGGCTTCGTGGGCTTTATCAAGAACAAGTTCGGGCTGGACGACTCGCTCGACGTGTTCGGGATCCACGGTCTGGGCGGCATCATCGGCGCGCTGGGCACCGGCATCCTCGTGAACCCGGCGCTGGGCGGGGCGGGCATTCCCGACTACCTGTCGCAGCCGGGCACGCTGCAGGTGGCCGAATATGTCTTCTCCACCGCCTTCATGGCGCAGGTGAAGGCGGTTTCCTTCACGGTGGTCTTCGTGGGCATCGGCTCCTTCATCCTCTTCAAGCTGGTGGATATGACCATCGGTCTGCGCGTGAAGCAGGAAGTGGAACGTGAAGGTCTGGACATCGCCGAGCACGGCGAGCGCGCCTACAACATGTGAGTACGCAGGGCCGCCTTCGGGCGGCCCCGCCTGAGAACGGCGTGTCGGGGTTCCTCCTCCCTTTCCTCGGCGCGAAACTGGAACGGCCCGCGGGATCCTCCCCCCGCGGGCCGTTTTTCTGTCTGGCGTTCGGGCTGGATCAGCCTGCGACCTGCGCGATGGCGGCGGCGAGGATGGGGACGGTGCGGGTGTTGAGGCCCGCGATGTTGATGCGGCTATCGCCCACCATGTAGATGCCGTGGTCCTCGCGGAGCGTGTTCACCTGCGCCTCTGTCAGGCCCAGACGGCTGAACATGCCGCGATGGGTGGCGACAAAGTCGAAGCGGTCGGAATTGGTGGCTTTGCGCAATTCATCCGCCAGCGACTGGCGCAGGGTCAGCATGTTCTGGCGCACCTCCTCCAGTTCGGCCATCCAGTCGGCTTTGAGGGCGGCGTCTTCGAGGATCATCGTCACCAGCCGCGCGCCGTGATCGGGCGGGAAGCTGAAGTTCTGGCGGTTGAGGAAGTTGAGGTTGCCTTGCAGCACGCCCTTGCCTGCGGCGGGCGCGATGCCGATCAGGATGCCGGTGCGTTCGCGGTAGATGCCGAAGTTCTTGGAGCAGGAGGCGGCGATCAGCACTTCGGGGAAGGCGGCCGCGATCTTGCGGGTCGCGGCGGCGTCATCCTCCAGCCCGTCGCCGAAGCCCTGATAGGCGAGGTCGACGAGGGGGATGGCCCCTTTCGTGGAGAGCAGCGTGATGACCTGATCCCACTGGGCGGCATCAAGGTTCGCGCCCGTGGGGTTGTGGCAGCAGCCGTGGAGAAGGACCACGTCACCCGCCTTGACGGTGGCGAGGTCTTCCATCAGGCCCGCGAAATCTACACCACGGGTGGCGGCGTCGAAGTAGCGGTATTCGGCCATCGACATGCCGAGATAGCGGATGATCGAAGGGTGGTTCGGCCAAGTCGGGTTGGAGATCCAGACCGTGGCGTCGGGCGTGGCGAGGCGGATCAGTTCCAGCGCTTGCCGGATCGCACCTGTGCCGCCCGGTGTGGCGATGGAGGCGATGCGGTCCGCGCCGACGGCATCACCAAGGATCATGGACGAGAGCGCCGCGTTATAGGCGGGTTCCCCGGCAAGGCCGGTATAGGTCTTGGTCGTCTCCGTCTCCCACAGCTTTTTCTCGGCGGCCTTGACGGCGCGCATGACGGGGGTGAGGCCCGTGGCATCCTTGTAGACGCCGACGCCGAGGTCGATCTTGGTGCTGCGCGGGTCGTCCCGGTACATGGCGATGAGTTGCAGGATCTTGTCCTGCGGCTGCGCCTTCAGCTGGTCGAACATTCGTCTATCCCTTTTCTACGGGCAAATCGTCGTACATGCCCCATTCGGACCATGAGCCGTCATAAAGGCTGTGGTTCCTATGGCCGATCCGTTCCAGCGCCAGCGACAGGATCGCCGCCGTAACGCCTGACCCGCAGGTGGTGATGGCGGGTTTGGTGAGGTTCACCCCTGCCGCTTCGAAGGTGGCGCGCAGGTCGGCGACGGATTTCATCGTGCCGTCGGCGTTCAGCAGTGTGGCGAAGGGCAGGTTCTTCGAGCCTGGGATGTGGCCTGCGCGCAGGCCGGGGCGGGGTTCGGGGGCCTCGCCCTTGAAGCGGGCGGAGGAGCGGGCATCAAGGATTTCAGCCTCGCGCAGCTTGGAGGAATGGGCCACTTGCGTGACGTCCTTGACCAGCTGGTTCTGGCGGCTGACGGTCATGTGGCGGTCCTTGACGATCGGAGCGAGGTCCTCGACCTCGCGCCCCTCGGTGCGCCATTTGGGGAAGCCACCATCGAGGACGGCGACGTCGGTCTTGCCCATCAGGCGGAAGGTCCACCAGACGCGGGCAGCGGAGAAGAGACCGGCGCCATCGTAGATGACAACCTGATGCCCGTCGCCCACGCCCATGGCGCGCATGCGGGACATGAACTTCTCGGTCGGTGGGGCCATGTGGGGCAGGGCGGAGCGCTGGTCCGAAATCTCGTCGATGTCGAAGAAGCGCGCGCCGGGGATATGGGCGGCGGTGTATTCGGCGCGCGGGTCGCGGCCCGCATCGGGGAGGTACCACGAGGCATCAAGGATGCGCAGGTCGGGGTCGCGCAGATGGGCGGCGAGCCAGTCGGTGGAAACAAGGGTCTTGGGATCGTCGGTCACGGGGTTCGTCACGGGGGCCTCCGGCCTTGCGGTCTGGGGGCAAGTAGCGGGATCGGGCCTTTGTGGCAAGGGCGGGGCGGGGTTTGGCGCGGAAATCGGGGCGAATTTCCGGCGTCCGGGGCTGGCCAAAATTCTTCGAAGAATTTTGCAAATTCCTTCGAAGGAATTTGGCTCAGTCGCGCTTGGACATCTTGAGGAGCCGCGCCTTTTCGCGGTCCCAGTCGCGCTTGGCGCTGGTTTCGCGCTTGTCGGCCAGTTTCTTGCCCTTGGCGATGCCGAGCTTGACCTTCACGATGCCGCGGTCGTTGAAGTACATCTTGATGGGCACGATGGTCATGCCTTCGCGTGCGGTGGCGTTCCAGAGGCGCGAGAGTTCCTTCTTGCTGACCAAGAGCTTGCGGCGGCGGCGTTCCTCGTGCCCCCAGGTTTTGGCCTGAAGGTAAGGCGCGATATAGCCGTTGATGAGCCAGAGTTCGCCGCCTTCGACGGAGGCATAGCTTTCGCCGATGTTGGAGCCGCCTTGGCGCAGGCTTTTGACCTCGGACCCTTGCAGGATGATGCCCGCCTCCAGATCGCTTTCGATGTGGTAGTCGAAGCGGGCGCGGCGGTTTTCCGCGATCAGTTTGGAATTGGGATCGGATTTCGTGGCCATGATCCGCCCGAGATAGGCGAAGGGGGGCGCGGAGTCCAGTTATGCCCGGCGGGACCGGGTGAGGGTATAGAGACCGGAGGCCACGATGAGGGCGGAGCCCGCAAGGGTAAGGGCGTCGGGGCGTTCGTGGAAGACGAGGATGCCGATGAGCATCGCGAAGACGAGGCGGGTGTAGCGGAAGGGGGTGACGACGGAGACTTCACCGGTTCGCATCGCCAGTGTGAGGGCGTTGTAGGCGAAGATGCCGAAGACCGTCATGCCCGCCAGCAGGGCAAGCGCCCTGGGGTCCGGCATCCGCGCCCCGCCCGTGACGGCGAGGATGATGGCCCCGGCCACGGCAAGCATGGCCATGCCGATCAGGCCGAGTTGGCGGTTGGAGAGGGCTGGGGGCGCGGCGCGGGTGGCAAGGTCGCGGCCTGCGAAGCCCAGCATGCCTGCCACAGTGACGAGGGAGAGCAGGGTGAAGCCTTCGACACCGGGGCGTAGGATGAGGAGGACGCCCGCGAAGCCCACGGTGATCGCCGCCCAGCGCCGCCAGCCGACCCTTTCGCCGAAGAGGAGCGCCGCGCCCGCGACGACGACAAGGGGGGTGGCCTGCAGGATCGCCGAGGCGGTGGAAAGCGGCGTCAGGGCGACGGCGAGGGAGTAGAAGAGGCGGCCCGCCACCTCGAAGCTGGAGCGGATCAGCAGGGGGCGGGAGAGAAGGGCGGGGTGGAGGAGGGTTTCACCCGCGCCTTTGGTCAGGACCGCGAAGAAGGCAGTCCCGGCAAGGCCGAAGATCAGGAGCGCTTGGCCCAAGGGGATATGGGCGGTGACGGATTTGAGGAACATGTCCTCGACCGCGAAGCCCGCCATGGCGGCAACCATCCAGAGCGACCCGCGCAGGTTGGCGCTGCGCGGGGCTTTTGACGTCACAGGATGCCTGCGTGTTCCATTGCGGCCCTGATGCGGGCCTTGGTGGCGTCGGTCAGGCCGACGAGGGGCAGGCGCACCTCTTCGGTGCAGCGGCCAAGGAGGGAGAGGCCGTATTTGGCCCCTGCGAGGCCGGGTTCAAGGAAGATCGCCTCGTGCAGGGGCATCAGGCGGTCTTGGTATTCAAGCGCCTTGCGGTAGTCGCCTGCCAGCGTGGCTTGCTGGAATTCGGCGCAGAGTTTGGGGGCGACGTTGGCCGTGACCGAGATACAGCCCGTGCCGCCATGGGCGTTGAAACCCAGCGCGGTGGCGTCTTCGCCCGACAGCTGGATGAAATCCGGGCCGCAGGAGGCGCGCTGCATCGAGACACGCTCGATCTTTCCGGTCGCATCCTTGACCCCGATGATGCGGGGGAGTTGCGCGAGCTTGCCCATGGTTTCCGGCGACATGTCTACGACCGAGCGGCCGGGGATGTTGTAGATGACGATGGGCAGGGCGCAGCAATCATGCAGCGCGGTGTAATGCGCGATAAGCCCTGCCTGCGTGGGTTTGTTGTAATAGGGCGTGACGACGAGGGCGGCGTTGGCGCCCACCCGTTCGGCATGCTGGATCAGGCGGATGCCTTCGACGGTGTTGTTGGAACCTGCGCCCGCGATGACCGGAACGCGGCCTGCGGCGAATGTCACCACCGCCTCTACCACCGCCTCATGTTCTTCGTGCGACAGGGTCGGGCTTTCTCCGGTGGTGCCCACGGGGACAAGGCCGGTGGAACCCTGTTCGATCTGCCAGTCGACAAGTTTTTTCAGCGTGTCCAGATCAAGTTCGCCGTTTTTGAACGGCGTTACCAAGGCGGGAATGGACCCTTGGATCATGGCACGCGTCTCCTGTGTCTGGGCGAGGGTCGCCCGGTTGCAAACGCGCCCTTCCTAGCCCTGTGGCAAGGCCTTGCCAAGTGGGGCAGGTGTTGACGTGCTTGTGGGTTGCGGGGGGCGGCGGGGTGCGGCAGACTCTGCCCCAAGGATCACGAAAACCTACAAGAACGATGATCGGGCAGATGATGGCAAGGACGCGCCGCCTCGGGTGGCTATTTTCGGCATTTTTGATGGTGGCCCCGGTCGGGGCGATGGCCGGGGCGGCGGATGCGCTGCGGGCCGGGCTGGACCGTGCGGCGGCGGGCGATTGGGCGGGCGCGGTGGCGTCGGCGCAGGGCGGAGGGCAGGTGGCGGCCGACATCATCGAATGGCAGCGGCTGCGCGCGGGCGAGGGGCGGCTGGGGGAGTACGAGGATTTCCTTGCGCGGCGGGCGGATTGGCCGGGCATGCCGCTGTTGAAGGAGAAGGGCGAGGAGGCGGTGGCACGGTCCACCGATCCCAGCCGCGTGGTGGCCTATTTTGGCGCCGGATTGCCCGAGACGGCGGAAGGGTCGCTGGCGCTGATCAAGGCGCTGCGGGCCTTGGGGCGGGGCGAGGCAGCGGAGGCGGAGGCCTTTCGCGCATGGACCGAGTTGCCCTTTGGGGCCGAGGAAGAGGCGGAAATCCTTGGGCTTTATGGCGATGCCCTGAAGGTGGCGCATGAGGTGCGGCTGGATCGGCTGCTGTGGCAGGACCGGGTGGCAGAGGCCAAACGGATGTTGCCGCGGGTGGGAGCGGGGTGGCAGGCCTTGGCGCAGGCGCGGATGGCGCTGCGGGCGGATGCGGATGGGGTGAATGCCCTGATTGAGAAGGTTCCGGCATCGCTGCAGGCCGATCCGGGGCTGGCTTATGAGCGGTTTGATTGGCGTCTGCGCCGGGACCGCGATGATGACGCGGCGGAGCTGGTGATCGCGCAGTCGCAGAGTGCTGCGAGCTTGGGCGATCCGGCGGTCTGGGGGGATCGGCGGGGGGCGCTGGCGCGGGCCTTGCTGCGGGCAGACAAGCCCAAGGCGGCCTATCGCGTGGCATCCAGCCATTTCCTGACGGAAGGCAGCGACTATGCCGATCTGGAATTCCTGTCGGGCTTCATCGCGCTGCGCAAGCTGGGGGATGCCGATACCGCGTTGCGCCATTTCCGGAACCTGCGGGAAGGGGTGGCGACGCCCATTTCCGTGAGCCGGGCGCATTACTGGGCGGGACGGGCGCTGCTGGCGGCGGGGGATCGCGCGGGCGGGACGGCGGAGTTGCAGCAGGCGGCGCAGCATCACACGGCCTATTACGGGCTGCTGGCGGCAGAGGCGCTGGGCCAATCGCTGGACCCGTCGCTTTTGTCGCAAGCGCGGCCTGCGGATTGGCGGGGGGCGGGGTTTGCGTCCTCTTCCGTGCTGGAGGCGGCGATGCTGTTGAGCCGGGCGGGGGATCGGACGCTGTCGAAACGGTTCTTCCTGCATCTGGCGGAAAGTCTGAACGGGGCGGAACTGGATCAGTTGGCCGATCTGGCGCTGCAGATGGACGAGCCGCATATCGCGGTGGTCGTGGCCAAGCAGGCGGCGGAGCGGGGGATCATCCTGCCGCGCGCCTATTTCCCGGTGCCGGATTTCGTGCCGGGCGAGGGGATCGGGGTTAGCCGGGCGCTGGCTTTGGCTATTGCGCGGCGGGAGTCGGAGTTCGATCCGGCGGCACGGTCGGCGGCGGATGCGCGGGGGTTGATGCAGGTGCTGCCGTCGACGGCAAAGCTGGTCGCGCCGCGCGTGGGGCTGGTCTATGACGCGGGGCGGTTGAACGATCCCGGCTATAACGTGCGGATCGGCACGGGCTATCTGGCGGAATTGGTGGAACAATTCGGGCCTTCGGTGGCGCTGATCGCGTCGGGTTACAACGCCGGGCCGGGGCGGCCCAAGCGGTGGATGGGGATGTTCGGCGATCCGCGCGATGCATCGGTGGATGTGATCGATTGGGTGGAGATGATCCCCTTCACCGAAACGCGGACCTATGTGATGCGGGTGACGGAGAGCCTTGTCATCTATCGCGCGATCCTGAGGGGGTCTGTCGGGCCGGTGGATGTGACGGGGGAACTTCGCGGGTAGGGGGGAGTCTGTTCCCGACCCGCGCTGTCGCGCCTGATGCAGACGGGGATGGCCTTTGGATGCGCAAATTGCACAAATTTGTGACAGATCATGGCCACCCGATACCTTCCCCTCTTCCTGCGCCACAGCCCCACGCCGAGGGTGGAGGATTTCGCCCTGCTGGCGGGGATCGAGGCGACGGTACGGGGGGTGCTGATCTCGGCCATGCCTCTGGTCGTCTATGAGGGGCTGGGCAGCGCGGAGGCGACGTCGAGCGCCTATTTCTGGGCTGGGATCGTGGCGCTGGTCTGGGGCCTGCTGGTGCCGTGGTTCACGCGGCATGTGCCGCGGCGGTGGATGTATACGGCGGGCTGCTTGCTCTATCTGGTGGGGATGGCGCTGGCGGTGATGGCCACGCCGGTGACAGTGCCGCTGGCGGTGATGTGTCTGGCGAGCGCGACGGCGACGACCTTTGTCTGTTTCAACGCCTATGTCCTTGATTACATTGATCGTACCGATCTGGGGCGGAGCCAATCCACGCAGATGGTCTATGCGGCGGGGCCTTGGGCCATTGGGCCGATGACGGGGGTGTGGCTGCATGATTGGTGGGCGCCGGCGCCCTTTCTGCTGGCGGGGGCAGTGGCGGTGCTGCTGCTGGTGGTGTTCTGGGTGCTGCGGCTGGGGAACGGCAAGCAGATCCAACGGGCCAAGGGGCCTGCGCTGAACCCCTTGGCCTATTTGGGGCGGTTCTTCCGCCAACCCCGGCTGATCGCAGGGTGGATGTTCGCCGTGATGCGGTCCTGCGGGTGGTGGGTCTATGTGGTCTATCTGCCGATCTTCTGCATCGAGAGCGGTCTGGGTGACAAGGTGGGGGGTGTGGCTCTGTCCATCTCGAACGCGCTGTTGTTCATTTCGCCTTTGATGCTGCGCTATGCGCGGCGGACTTCGGTGCGGCGGGCGGTGCGGATGGCCTTTGGCCTGTGCGGGCTGTTCTTTGTGGTGAGCGCGGCCTTTGCGCCGATGCCATGGGTGGCGGTGTTGGCGATGATGGTGGCGTCGGTCTTTCTGGTGCTCTTGGATGTGGTGGGCGGGCTGCCCTTCCTGATGGCGGTGAAACCGTCGGAGCGGACGGAAATGTCTGCGGTTTACAGCAGCTTCCGCGATGTGAGCGGCATCCTGACACCGGCGGCGGCCTGGGTCGTGCTGGTGCCCTTCGGCGCGCCGCTGGCGGCGTTTTTCGCGGTGACGGGGGTGGGGATGGCCGGGGCTTATGCCGTCGCGTCGCGGCTGCATCCGCGGTTGGGGACGCTACGCCCGTCGCATGGGCGACCCTTTGCGGGGGAATGAGGGGGCGAAATCCCGCGCAGATATCGTCACGATCTTTGCGCCAAAGATCGCTTTCCTTAAGGCGAGGTTAACGTGGCGGACGGCCCCTCGCGTGAAAAAACGCGGGCCGGGGGGCCGGTCCGCGTTTCATGGGTCATCCTGACGGAGACAGGTTAATCAATCCAGAAGGCGACGGGCGATGACCTGCGCCTGAATTTCGGCAGCCCCTTCGAAGATGTTCAGGATGCGCGCGTCGCAGAGGATGCGGCTGATCTGGTATTCCAGCGCAAAGCCGTTGCCGCCATGGATCTGCAGCGCATTGTCGGCGCTGGCCCATGCCACGCGGGCGCCGAGGAGTTTGGCCATCCCGGCCTCCAGATCGCAGCGCTTGTCGTGGTCCTTCTGCCATGCGGAGAAATAGGTGAGCTGGCGGGCGACCATGATTTCCACCGCCATCATGGCAAGCTTGCCTGCGACGCGGGGGAATTCGATCAGGGATTTGCCGAATTGCTTGCGGTCTTCGGCGTATTTCATGCCGACTTCCAGCGCGGACTGGGCCACGCCCACGGCGCGGGCGGCGGTCTGGATGCGGGCGGATTCGAAGGTCTGCATCAGCTGCTTGAAGCCCTGACCTTCGACGCCGCCGAGAAGGTTTTCGCCCTTCACTTTGAAATCGTCGAAGTTGACGGTGTATTCCTTCATGCCGCGATAGCCGAGCACCTCAATCTCGCCGCCCGAAAGCCCTTGATCCACAAAGGGGGTTTCGTCCGTGCCGGGGGTTTTTTCGGCAAGGAACATGGACAGGCCGCGATAATCGGTCGTGCCGTCGATGGTGCGGGCGAGGACCGTCATCACATGGGTGCGGGCGGCGTGGGTGATCCAGGTCTTGTTGCCGTTGACCACCCAGTCGTCACCATCGCGGCGGGCGCGGGTGCGCAGGGAGCCGAGGTCGGAGCCGGTGTTGGGTTCGGTGAAGACGGCGGTCGGAAGGATTTCACCCGAGGCGAGCTTCGGCAGCCACTTCGCCTTCTGGTCGGGCGTGCCGCCGCAGAGGATGAGTTCGGCGGCAATCTCGCTGCGCGTGCCGAGGGAGCCCACGCCGATATAGCCGCGCGAGAGTTCTTCGGAGACCACCACCATGCTGGCCTTGGACAGGCCAAAGCCGGCGAATTCTTCGGGGATCGTCAGGCCGAAGACGCCCATTTCGGCAAGGGAGTCGATGATCTCCATCGGAATCAACTCGTCCTTGAGGTGCCATTCATGGGCGTAGGGGACGACCTTGTCGTCGGCGAAGCGGCGGAACTGGTCGCGGATCATCTCCAGCTCTTCATCGAGGCCGGAGGCGCCGAAGGTGGCGCGGCCGTGATTGTCGCGCATCAGCGCGACGAGGCGGGTGCGGGCGGCGGCGGTGTTGCCTCGGGCCATGAGGGCCACCGCCGCCGCGCCGGGCTGGGCCGGGGTGAGGCCGAGGTCCTGCAAGCGCGCGACCTCTCCCTGGCTCATGGAAATGCCGCCGTGGATCTGGTTGAGATATTCGCCATAGGCGATCTGGAGGAGAAGCGACTCCATTTCCGAAAATTGGCCAGCGGCGTCGAGGCGCAGCGCCCAAGCCTGCATCTGGCGCAGGGATTCAGTATAGGTGGCAAGCCATGCCAGCGCATGGGCCGCATATTGGTGGTCTTCCAGCGCCTGCGACGAGACCTTGCCCGCCACGGTGACCATGCCGCGCAGGTTTTCGCGGGCATCATGAAAGATCGCCTCCACTTCGGGGAGCGCTTCGGCGGTGAGGCCGAGGAGATCGGCAAGGAGGGGCGAGGCGGTCATCGGCTGGCCATCGTGCGGCATGGTGGGCACCTTCGGGGCATCATTCTGCGGTTGCGAGAGAGGTAGGCTGTTTGCAGTCGCAGAGCAACTTAATTTCGCGTGGAAAAGATCAAGTGAAGGAAAATGTCGCAGCGGAATTTTGTGGTGTGGCGGACGGGGGAAGCGGGCGGGTTTTTCGGGCCGCAGAGGAAAGTCGGGGCAAGCTGTTGCGGGCGTTGGATTAATCCGCGGTTTCAGGATGAATCGGCTGTGCCCTGTTTTGTGCCGCCTTTTGTGCCGCAAACTGTGGGCACGCAGCGCACGGTGATCGGGCGTTAACCTTACCGTGCTGTTGCGGCGCAGGGCGTGAGTCGGGCGCTGTGCGGGGGCTTGGCATCCCGCCGGGGGCGGGGCATGGTCCGGAGCGCGAGCGGGGGATGCGGCATGGACTGGGCGATGGCGGGGATGGAGCCTGCCGCCTTCTGGGCGGCGATGGCGGTGACGCTGTTCGCGGGTTTCGTGAAGGGGGCGGTGGGCTTTGCCATGCCCCTGATCATGGTGTCGGCCTTCAGTGCCTTCTTGCCGCCGGAGATGGCGGTGGCGGGGCTGATCCTGCCGACGCTGATCACCAACATGTCGCAAGCCACGCGGCAGGGGATCGGGGCGGCGTGGGCTTCGGTGAAGACCTATCGGCGGTTCCTGATCGGGACGGTGGTGTTCATCCTGATCTCGGCCCCTTTCCTGACGGTGATCCCGCGAACGGCCTATCTGCTGGTGCTGGGGGTGCCGGTGACGGCCTTTGCGGCGGCCCAGTTGATGGGGGTGCCGCTGGCTCTGCCGCTGCGGCACCGGGCGCGGGCGGAATGGGGCTTGGGGGTTCTGGGCGGGCTGTTCGGCGGGGTGTCGGGCATCTGGGGGCCGCCGCTTCTGGTCTATCTCTTGTCGATCGGGGCGGAGAAGGTGGAGACCGTGCGGGTACAGGGCGTGGTGTTCCTGATCGGGGCGGTGGCGCTGCTGATCGCGCATCTGCGGACGGGCGTGGCGGATGCGGCGAGCCTTGGCTTTTCGGCGGCGCTGGTGGTGCCCGCGATGGTGGGGATGATGGTCGGCTACCGCGTGCAGGACCGGCTGGATCAGGCGCGGTTCCGGCGCTGGACCCAAGGATTGCTGGTGCTGACGGGGCTGAACCTTGTCCGGCAGGCAGTGATGTGAGGCGTAGGATGGGCAATATTGCCCATCCTACGCGGTGAGGTCGGTGGGTAGGATGGGCAATACTGCCCATCCTACGCGACAGGGTCAGCCGATGGCGGCGGCCTTCACGTCTTCGTCGATGAAGGGCACGTATTGTTCGAAGTTCTTCGAGAACATCTCGACCAGTTTCATCGCCTGCGCGTCATAGCCGCCCTTGTCGGACCATGTGTTGCGCGGGTCGAGGAGCGCGGTGTCCACGCCCGGCACGGCCACCGGCACGTCGAAGCCGAAATTCGGGTCGCGGCGGAATTCCACCGTGGCGAGCGAGCCGTCGAGCGCGGCGGAGAGCAGCGCGCGGGTGGCCTTGATCGGCATCCGCTTGCCCGTGCCATAGGCGCCGCCGGTCCAGCCGGTGTTGACCAGCCAGCAAGTGGCGCCGTGCTTGGCGATCTTGGCTTGCAGGAGCTTGCCATAGACTTCCGGGCGGCGGGGCATGAAGGGCGCGCCAAAGCAGGTGGAGAAGGTGGGTTGCGGTTCGGTCACGCCGCGTTCCGTGCCAGCCACCTTGGCGGTGAAGCCGGACAGGAAGTGGTACATCGCCTGCGCAGGCGTCAGCCGCGAGATGGGCGGCAGGACGCCGAAGGCATCGCAGGTGAGCATGATGATGTTCTTGGGGTGCCCGCCGAGCCCGGTGGCCGAGGCGTTGGAGATGAAGTCCAGCGGATAGGCGCAGCGGGTGTTGGCGGTCAGGCTGTCATCGGTGAAGTCGAGTTCCAGCGTTTCCGGGTCGTAGACCATGTTTTCCACCACGGTCGAGAAATGGTGGGTGGTGGCGTAGATCTCGGGTTCCGCTTCGGGGTCGAGGTTGATCGTCTTGGCGTAGCAGCCGCCTTCGAAGTTGAAGGAGCCGCGGTCGGACCAGCCGTGTTCGTCATCGCCGATCAGGATGCGGTCGGGGGCGGCGGAGAGGGTGGTCTTGCCGGTGCCGGACAGGCCGAAGAAGACGGCGGTGTCGACCGGGTTGCCGATGGCGTGGTTGGCCGAGCAATGCATCGGCATCACGCCTTTTTCGGGCAGGATGTAGTTGAGGAGCGTGAAGACCGATTTCTTGTTTTCGCCTGCATAGGCGGTGTTGGCGATCAGGATCAGCTTCTTGTCGAAGTGGAAGGCGATGACGGTTTCACTGCGGCAGCCATGGCGTGCGGGATCGGCCTTGAAGCTGGGGCAGTTGATGATGGTCCATTCGGGGACGAAGCTGTCGAGCTCTGCACGGTCCGGGCGGCGCAGGAGGTGGCGGATGAAGAGGCCATGCCATGCGAGTTCCGTCACCACGCGCACGTCGAGACGGTGAACGGGGTCAGCCCCGGCATAGAGATCCTGAACGAAGTAGTCGCGCCCCTTCATATGGGCGAGCATGTCGGCATGTAGGCGGTCGAAGCCTTCGGGCGGCATAGGCGCGTTGTTGTCCCACCAGATCGTGTTTTCGACGGATGCGGTGCGGACGACGTGCTTGTCCTTGGGCGAGCGGCCGGTGAACTGGCCGGTGGAGACGAGGAAGGCGCCGCCCTTGCCGAGGCGGCCTTCGCCGCGCTTGACCGCCTCTTCGACGAGGCTGTGTTCGAGGAAGTTGTAATAGACGTTCCCGAGACCGGTGATGCCTTGATGTGCCAATTCCTGCGCGGGGTTCACGCGACCGTTCGTCATGCTGCAAGCTCCTCCGCCGGGCGTGCCCGGCCTTGTCGGTTCCCGAAAATGCCAACCCGGGCCAAAGGGTTGGATGGCATCCCCCGGGCCAAGGGGGGACGCCATGAAAGGGCTATAACACGTCGGTTGCGGTTGGGAACAGGTCGCTTCCGTTTCGTTAGCGCAACCACCCGGGGTTTAGCGCAACCATTCGTCAGGGTTGTGCGATCCTGCGGCAATTCGGCCAGTCTGTGGGTTTTGCGCGACGGTTTCGCCGCGCAAATGCCGTGATTCGCACATATCGGTTGATTCCCGGCGGCGGAAAAATGATCATGCCCGGCAAAAGAAAAGTCTTCGTGACTGGTATACGGGCAGCAAGGGATAACCATTATGGCAAGGATCGCGCTTGTCGACGATGACAGGAACATCCTGACTTCGGTCGCTATGACTTTGGAAGCCGAAGGGTTCGAGGTCGAGACCTACAATGACGGGCAGTCTGCACTGGACGCCTTCAACCGCCGCTTGCCGGACATGGCGGTGCTGGACATCAAGATGCCGCGCATGGACGGGATGGACCTGTTGCAGCGGCTGCGTCAGAAGACGACGATGCCGGTGATCTTCCTCACCTCGAAGGATGATGAGATCGACGAGGTTCTGGGCCTGCGCATGGGCGCGGATGATTACGTGAAGAAGCCCTTCAGCCAGCGCCTGCTGGTGGAGCGCATCCGTGCGCTGCTGCGGCGGCAGGACGCCATCGCGACCGGCGAAGTGGCCACCACGGAAGAGACCAAGATCATGGAGCGGGGCAACCTGCGCATGGACCCGCTGCGCCATTCGGTGACCTGGAAGGGTCTGGATGTGGCGTTGACCGTGACGGAGTTCATGCTGCTGCAGGCGCTGGCCCAGCGGCCCGGTTTCGTGAAGAGCCGGGATCAGCTGATGGATGTGGCCTATGACGATCAGGTCTATGTCGATGACCGCACCATCGACAGCCATATCAAGCGGCTGCGGAAGAAAATGCGTGCGGTGGACGAAAACTTTTCGGCCATCGAGACGTTGTATGGAATCGGTTATCGTTACAACGAAGAGTAAATGACGGCAGCGCCACGCATCGGGAAAGAAGGACGGCGGGACCGTTCGGATGACGTCGTCCTTGGAGAGGACTGGACGTCAGGCGAGGGACTCGTCGATCCGGCCCTGCGGGCAAGCCGGGATCGGCGCGGCGTGGTGTCGTTGAACCGGTCGCCTTTGGCGCGCAAGATCATCCTGTTCAACCTGCTGGCGCTTTTGGTGCTGGCGGGTGGGGTGATGTTCCTGAACCCGTTCCGCGAAAGCCTTGTCGTGCTGCGGCAAGAGGCGCTGATTGCCGAGACGCTGCTGGTGTCGGACGTGTTCGAGGCGGTGGTGGCCGAGACGGAGGCGCCGCTGGATGCCGAACGGGCGGGCCGCGTGCTGGAGACGGTGCAGGTGGGACCCGAGGGTGAGGCCTTCGTGATGCTGCCTGACGGGTCGCTGGCGGCGCGCAAGGTTGGGCAGCAGCGGATCGAGGGCGAGTTGCAGGTGCGGCCCACGCCCATCGTGGACACGCTGACGGCGGCATGGAACGGGGTGGCGGGGCTGTTCAAGCGCGCGACGCCGGAGGCCGAAGAGGTGGACCGCTTCGCGCTGGCGCGGGCGCTGTTTTCATCTGCGGTCCAGGGCCAAGGGGCACAGGTCGCGGGCCGCGCGTCGGATGGCGGGCGGCTGTTTGCCGTGGCGGAACCGGTGTTCCGGCAGGGTGAGGTGGTTGCCGTCGTGGTTCTGACCGGCGATCAGGGCGTGATCGACATTCTGGCCCGGGCCGAGCGCGAACAGGTTCTGCTGATCTTCATCGCCTCGCTGATGGTGTCCTTTGGCTTGAGCCTGATGCTGGCCTCGACCATCGCCAATCCGCTGTCCGATCTGGCGGCGGCGGCGGAGTTGGGCCGTGACCGGGATGCGCGGAAGATGGCGCCCGGACGGGTGCGCATCCCTGATCTGGCTGCGCGGCCCGATGAGATCGGGCGGCTGTCGGTGGCCATGCGGGGCATGGTGGCGGCGCTGTATGACCGGATCGACGCGAATGAGCAATTCGCGGCCGATGTGGCGCATGAGATCAAGAACCCGCTGGCGAGCCTGCGGTCGGCCGTGGGCACGATGCGGCTGGCCAAGCGAGAGGATCAGAAGGAAAAGCTGCTGGATGTCATCGAGCATGACGTGCGGCGGCTGGACCGGTTGGTGAGTGACATCTCCAATGCCTCGCGGCTGGACAGCGAGTTGGTGAAGGAGGAGGAGGAGGAGTTCAACCTCGTCCGGACCCTGACCAACCTGTCGGAATATCTGGGCCAGCAGGCCAAGGAGAAGGGCGTCGAGTTCATCACCGATTTCCCCGGCGAGCCGATCCTGATCCGCGGGCTTGAGGCGCGGTTGGCGCAGGTCTTTGTGAACCTGATCACCAATGCCATCAGCTTTTGCGAGGATGGCGATGCGGTGCGCATCTGGGCGCGTCGGCGCGAGAACCGGGTGCTGATCGTGGTGGAAGATACCGGGCCGGGCATCCCGGAACAGGCGTTGACCAAGGTGTTCAAGCGGTTCTACAGCGAACGTCCGCAGGTCCAGTTCGGCGAGCATTCGGGGCTGGGTCTGGCGATTTCCAAGCAGAT
>JACVZW010000059.1:229318-246604 GCA_014654775.1 Paracoccaceae bacterium
CGATCCGGGGAATGATCGAGGCGCGCGGACTTGGCCTTTTGGCGGCGGAGTCGCTGGACGGTGCGGAGGTGGCGCTGGTGGTCGATCTGGGGGAGGCCGAGACGGAGCGGCTGCCGCCGCGACGCGAGGTGACCTACCTCGGACGGACAGTGGCCCTTGTGCGCGGGGGCGCGGGGCCCCATTTCCCCGCAGCACTCCTGCACTATGTCAGGGCAGGGCGCAGAGAGTGACGGAAAGTCCCGCGATGCAGGACGACTTACAGGCGATGGGGCACCGGCTGCTGCTGGTCACCGGTCCTTCGGGGGCCGGGCGGTCGACATCGATCGACGCGCTGGAAGACCTTGGCTATGAGGTGATCGACAACCTGCCGCTGCGCCTTGTGCCGCGGCTGATCGAGGGGGCGCCGCTGGAGCGGCCTATCGCGCTTGGCCTTGACGTGCGCAACCGGGATTTCAACGTGACGGCGGTGATAGAACTGATCGACACGCTGACGCGCGATCCGAATGTGGCGCTGGAGGTGCTGTATGTCGATTGCGCGCCGTCGGAACTGATCCGGCGCTATAGCCAGACGCGGCGGCGGCATCCGCTGGCCCCGGCGGAATCGCCCGCCGACGGAATCGCGCGCGAGATCGACCTTTTGGCGCCGATCCGGGTGCGGGCGGATCATCTGATCGAAACGACGGAGATGAGCCCGCATGACCTGAAGGCGGAACTGGCGCAATGGTTCGGGCAGGGCGTGGCGTCGCGGATGGCGGTGTCGCTGCAGAGCTTCAGCTACAAGCGGGGGCTGCCGCGCGGGGTGGACATGGTCTTTGACTGCCGGTTCCTGCGGAACCCCTATTGGGAGGCCGCCTTGCGCGATCTGGATGGGCGCGATCCGGCGGTGGTGGATCATGTGTCCGGTGACCCGCGTTTCGCGGAATTCTTCGAAAGGGTGAGCGGGTTGGTCCAGTTCCTGCTTCCGGCGACGGTGGCAGAGGGCAAGGCGCATCTGTCCATCGGGTTTGGCTGCACGGGCGGACAGCATCGCAGCGTCGCGGTGGCCGAAATGCTGGGCAAGGCGCTTGCAGAGGCTGGCTGGGCGGTGTCAAAACGGCACCGGGAACTGGAACGCAGGGCGGCGGTGACGCCTGCCCATGCAAACGGGGTGTTGGGCGCGTGATCGGTATCGTGATCGTGGCACATGGCGGGCTGGCGCGGGAATATCTTTCCGCGGTGGAGCATGTCGTGGGCAAGCAGGATGCGATGCGGGCCATCGCCATAGAAGATGACCATGACCGCAAGGCCAAGCAGGCCGAGATCTGTGCTGCCGCCGATGCGGTGGATACAGGCGCGGGCGTGGTGGTGGTGACGGACATGTTTGGGGGATCGCCGTCGAACCTGTCGCTGATGGCCTGCGTGGGGGCGGATCGGCGTATCGTCTATGGGGCCAACCTGCCGATGCTGATCAAGCTGGCCAAGTCGCGCGACCTGACGGTGGCCGAGGCGGTGGCGGCAGCGCTTGACGCCGGGCGGAAGTATATCAACAGTCTGGACCTTGGCGGCGGGGCGTGAGCTGGGGACCATGACGGCACGGGTGTTTCGGATCATCAATGAGAAGGGGCTGCATGCGCGCGCCTCGGCCAAGTTCGTGGAAGTGGTCGAAGGGCATGACGCGCAGGCGCAGGTGACCAAGGACGGGATGACCGTATCGGGGGATTCGATCATGGGTCTGCTGATGCTGGCCGCGTCACGCGGGACGGAGATCGCGGTGGCCACCCATGGCGCGGAAGCAGAGAAGCTTGCCGATGCGCTGGAGGCGCTGGTTGCAAACCGCTTCGGCGAAGACTACTGAGGCGCGTCAAACCCTGAAGGCAGATCCCGCGTGACCGATACGTCGCAGAGCGAAGAGGTGCGCACCCTTGAGGTGAGCGAGGAGGAGCTGGCCCGCCGCCGGGCGGAGCGGGCCGAGCGCCCCTATGACATGCGGCGCCTGTCCTATGCCGGGACGTTCAAGAATCCGTTCAAGGCGAACACGATCCGGGCCATCGAATGGCTGACGGCGAAGGTGACGCTGTTGCGGCTGATCCGGGATTTCGAGCGGACGGGGGCGCCGGTGGGCGCGCCCTTCTGGCCCAAGGCCATACGGCAGATGGGGATCACCATCCAGACGCCGCCCGAGGAGATTGCGCTGATTCCGAAGACGGGGGCCTTGGTGGTGGTGTCGAACCATCCGTCGGGGCTGGTGGACGGGATGGTGCTGGCCGAGCTGGTGGCGCGGGTGCGGTCGGATTTCAAGATCCTGACGCGGTCGCTGCTGACGGGGATCCCGGAAGTCGAGATGTTCATGATCCCGGTGCCTTTTCCGCATGAGGACAATGCGCGGGAATTGGGCCTGCAGATGCGGGACGAGACGATGAAGCATCTGAAGGCGGGGGGCGTGATCATCCTGTTCCCCGCAGGCAAGGTGGCGATGAGCGAGGGCTGGTGGGGGCCTGCGGTGGAGGCGGAGTGGAACGTCTTCACCCATAAGATCGTGCGGTCCTCGGGGGCGACGATCCTGCCGATCTATTTCCCGGGGCAGAATTCCCGGGCGTTCCAGATTGCCAATCAGGTATCGGACACGATCCGGCAGGGCTTGCTGCTGTATGAGATCAAGCGCTGCCTGTTCCGGCCGACGCGGCCCGTGATCGGCGCGCCGATCCCGGCGGAGGAGTTGAAGAACTGGGAAGGGAACCCGCGCGGGTTCCTTGCGTGGCTGCGCGAGCATACGCTTTCGTTGAAGAAGTAGGGCGGGGTTTATCCTGCCGTGCGAAGGGTGCGTTGCCGCGCCTGTCGTGGACCAGGCGTCGGACCTTTCGGCCAAACCATCCCTTTATTGGAAGATCGCCGCGATTCCTGCCGGGTCGAGCAAGGTCCACTGACCGGGCGCCAGATCGGTGGGCAGTGTCAATCCGCCGAGGCTTTCGCGGTGGAGCGCCTCCACATGGTTGCCGGTTGCCGCGAACATGCGGCGGACTTGGTGGTAGCGGCCTTCGGTCACGGTGAGCAGGGCTTCGGTGGCGGAGATCACGGTCAGGTCGGCGGGGGCGAGGGGTTTGGTTTCGCCCTCCAGCATCAGGGTGCCGGAGGCGAAGGTGGCGGCCTCGGTGCCGTTCAGCAGCCGGGCGAGCGTGGCGCGGTAGGTTTTGCGGATGTGGCGGCGGGGGCTGATGATGCGGTGCAAGAGATCGCCGTCATCGGTGAGGAGGAGGAGGCCCGAGGTCTGCTTGTCCAGCCGCCCGACGGTGGAGATCGCGGGATCGCGCGCCCGCCAGCGCCGGGGCAGGAGGTCGTGGACCAGCGGCCCGTCCTCCTTGTGCGAGCAGGTCATGCCGAGAGGTTTGTTCAGGAGGATCACGAGGCCCTGAAGCGGGTCGAGCGGTTGGCCGTCGATGATCAGGCGCGCGGGCAGGTCGGGGGTGAGGGGGATGCGCTGGCTGACATCGGTGATATCGGTGCCATCGAGCGTGATGCCGCCCGCCTTGGCCATGCGCGCCATTTCGGCCCGCGAGCCGTAGCCCATCGATGACAGCAGTTTGTCGATGCGCGAGGTGGGGGCCTTGGCCATGCGATTACCGCGTCGGGACCGGGACCTCGCCGCGATAGTCGTAGAAGCCGCGCTGGGTTTTGCGGCCGAGCCAGCCTGCCTCGACATATTTGGTCAGGAGGGGGCAGGGGCGGTATTTGGTGTCGGCCAGACCGTCGTGCAGCACGTTCATGATGGCAAGGCAGGTGTCCAGACCGATGAAATCGGCCAGTTCCAAGGGGCCCATCGGATGGTTGGCGCCGAGTTTCAGCGATTCGTCGATCGACTTCACGTTTCCGACGCCTTCGTAGAGGGTATAGACCGCCTCGTTGATCATCGGCATCAGGATGCGGTTCACGATGAAGGCGGGGAAATCCTCGGCGCTGGCGGCGGTTTTGCCGAGTTTGCGCACCACTTCGTGCAGGCTGTCCCATGTGTCCTGATCGGTGGCGATGCCACGGATGAGTTCCACAAGCTGCATCACCGGGACAGGGTTCATGAAGTGGAAGCCCATGAATTTTTCCGGCCGGTCGGTGCGGGAGGCGAGCCGGGTGATGGAGATGGAGGAGGTGTTGGAGGTGAGGATGGTGGAGGGTTTGAGATGGGGCAGCAAATCCTCGAAAATCGCCTGTTTCACCGTTTCGCGTTCGGTCGCGGCCTCGATGATGAGGTCGGTGGGGCCGAGATCGGCAAGGCGCAGCGTGGTGCGGATGCGGGCCTGCGCTGCGGCCTTGTCTTCGGCGGTGATCTTGCCGCGGCTGACCTGACGGTCGAGGTTCTTTTCGATGGTGGCCAAGGCCTTGTCGATGCTGGCCTGACTGATGTCGGAGAGAAGCACGTCATAGCCTGCAAGGGCGAAGACATGGGCGATGCCGTTGCCCATCTGACCCGCGCCGACGACGCCCACGCTGCGGATTTCTGCCATGGCCCAACCCTCCTTCACTCGCGCCCGACCTTATGCATCGGGGCGGGGGGCGCGCAAGCGGCGCGGGGCCGGTTGCTGAAATCTTTAGGCGAAATGCGACCTTAACCCGCTGTTCATACCGGTCTGGGCAAGCTGGCTGCGGGTGAAGTCATGTGGGGTGGGCCATGGCCTATGATTATGCGGGCGAGGGATCGCTCGATTACATGCCGTGCCGCTATGGGCGGTCGCGGTTGCTGTTTCGGGGACCGCGGCGCGATCTTTCCGGGCGGTTCGTTGCGGTGTTGGGCGGGATCGAGGCCTATGGGCGCTATATCCCGCAGCCTTATCCGGCGCTGCTGGAGGCGGGGTTGGGCAGCAGGGTGGTGAACCTTGGCTGTCCCAATGCGGGGCCGGATGCGTGGTTGGGCGACCCGGCGGTGATGGAGGTGGTGGCACGGGCCGAGGTCGTGGTGGTGCAGGTGCCGGGGGCGGCGGATTTGTCGAACCGCTACTACACGGTGCATCCGCGCCGGAATGACCGATTCCTGCGCGCGTCGCCCATGCTGCAGACGATCTATCGGGGGGTGGATTTCACGGATTTCAGCTTTACCCGCCACATGCTGCGGTCGCTTTTCGCGGCTGATCCGGTGCGGTTCGCGCTGGTGGCGGAGGAGTTGCGCGCATCGTGGAGCGCACGCATGGCGGGGCTGCTGGCGGGGATTCCGGGGCGGAAGGTGCTGCTGTGGATGGCGGATGCGCCGCCGGGGCCAAGGCGGGATGCGCCCTTCGGCGAGCCGGTGCTGGTGGATGCGGCGATGATGGAGGCGGCGGCGGTGCGGGCGGATGCGGTCGTCACCGTAGTGCCGAGTGCCGTGGCGCGGGCGCAGGGCACGGAGGGGATGGTGTTTCCGGCCATGGCGGAGCCTGCGGCGCGTGGACTGCCTGGCGTGACAGCACATGAGGAGGTGGCGGCTGCGCTGCTGCCTGTGCTGCGGGAGGTGATGTGAAAAGGGGCGCGGGTATCCCCGCGCCCCCTTCCCTGTGACCCGTGGAGGGGATCAGAGCTTTTCGATCATCTCCGGCACGGCGGTGAAGAGGTCGGCCACGAGGCCGTAATCGGCCACCTGGAAGATCGGGGCCTCTTCGTCCTTGTTGATGGCGACGATGACCTTGGAGTCCTTCATGCCTGCAAGGTGCTGGATCGCGCCCGAAATACCCACGGCGACGTAGAGTGTGGGGGCGACGACCTTGCCGGTCTGGCCGACCTGCCAGTCGTTCGGGGCGTAGCCCGAGTCGACGGCGGCGCGCGAGGCACCGACAGCGGCGCCGAGCTTGTCGGCCAGTTTCTCGATCAGGGCGAAGTCGGACTGCGAGCCCACGCCACGGCCACCCGAGACGACGATGCCGGCGGAGGTGAGTTCGGGGCGGTCGGAGGCGGCGACCTTGTCTTCGACCCATTTCGACAGCGACCCATCGGCGGCGACGGCGACCTTTTCAACGGCGGCGCTGCCCGAGGAGGCGGCTGCGTTGAAAGAGGCGGTGCGGACGGTGAGGACCTTTTTGCCATCCGAGGATTTCACCGTCTGGATCGCATTGCCCGCGTAGATCGGGCGTTCGAAGGTGTCGGCGTCCACCACGGCGGTCACGTCCGAGATCACCATGACGTCCAGCAGGGCTGCGGCGCGGGGCAGGACGTTCTTGGAAAACGCGGTCGCGGCGGCGGCGATGTGGCTGTAGCCACCTGCCAGCGACACGATCAGCGCGGCGGTGGATTCCGCCATGCCATGGTCATAGGCGGCGTCATCGGCGTGCAGGACCTTGGACGCGCCGTCGAGCTTGGCCGCTTCGGCCGCGGCGGCGGCGGAGGTGCCAGCGACGAGGATGTGAACCTCGCCCAGACCCTTCACGGCGGAGAGGGCCTTGGCGACGGCATCCGTCGCAAGCTGCCCGTCATTCACATCGGCGAGAAGAAGAACGGCCATCTCAGATCACCCCTGCTTCGTCTTTGAGTTTCGCTATGAGTTCCTCGATTGAACCCACTTTCACGCCGGCCTTGCGGCCTGCCGGTTCCACGGTCTTGACGACCGAGAGGCGCGGCGCGACGTCCACGCCGTAATCGGCGGGGGTCTTGAGGGCGAGCGGCTTCGTCTTGGCCTTCATGATGTTCGGCAGCGAGGCATAGCGCGGTTCGTTCAGGCGCAGGTCAACGGAGATGATCGTCGGCAGCTTGACCGCGATGGTCTGGAGGCCGCCGTCGACTTCGCGGGTGACTTTCGCCGTGTCGCCTTCGATGGCCACTTCGGAGGCGAAGGTGGCTTGGCTCCAGCCGAGAAGGGCCGACAGCATCTGGCCCGTGGCGTTCATGTCGTTGTCGATCGCCTGCTTGCCGCAGAGGACGAGGCCGGGGGACTCTTCCTTCACGACGCCCGCCAGCAGCTTGGCCACGGAGAGCGGTTCGATGTCGGTATGCACATCGGCGGCGGCTTCGATCAGGATGGCGCGGTCAGCGCCCATGGCGAGCGCGGTGCGGAGCGTTTCCTGCGCCTGCTTTACGCCGATGGAGACGACGATGACCTCGGTCGCCAGACCTTTTTCCTTCAGCCGGATCGCCTCTTCGACGGCGATTTCGTCGAAGGGGTTCATCGACATCTTGACGTTGGCGAGATCGACGCCGGAACCATCCGCCTTGACGCGGACCTTCACGTTGTAGTCGATCACACGTTTGACAGGCACCAAGACCTTCATCGCGCATCTCCTTATTGTGGTCCGACGGGCGGACCTCACCCAAGCTCTCGGTCAGGTAGTTAGACCGTCTGCCGCAGTTGCAACAGACCAAATACGACAGATGCGCGCGTCGAGACGTCGCGTTTTTCTGGCGCGTCAGCCTTCGCGGGTCAGGCCGGGCACCCAGAGGACATCGGCCTTGCCGTCGTCATTGGCGATGCGGCCCGCGACGAAGAACCAGTCGGAGAGGCGGTTGAGGTACTTCACCGCCTCGGGGTTGACCGATTCCATGGTGGCGAGTTCGACCGTCAGCCGTTCGGCGCGGCGGCACACGGTGCGGCAGAGGTGAAGCTGCGCGGCAAGCGGCGAGCCGCCCGGAAGGATGAAGCTGCGCAGGGGCTGCAGGCGGGCGTTCATCGCATCGATTTCTTTTTCGAGCCGGAGGACCTGCGCCTCCTGCATCCGCAGGGGGGTGTAGGGGAGGGTTGCGTCGAGATGCATGTCGGGGGTGCAGAGATCGGCACCGAGGTCGAAGAGATCGTTCGAGATGCGGGCCAGCGCCTTGTCGGTTTCCGGGTCGGCATGCAGGCGGGCGAGGCCGACGGTGGCGTTGGTTTCATCCACCGTGCCATAGGCCGAGACGCGGGTGGCGTGCTTGGCCACGCGCGCGCCGTTGCCGAGCGCGGTTTCCCCGGCATCACCGGTCTTGGTGTAGATCTTCGAGAGGACGACCATCGTTTACCCCTTGGACTGCAGATAAGCGAAGGCCACGATCAGCGCGACGGCGACGGCCTGCGCGATGATCCGGTATCGCATGATGCGGTTGGCATGTTTGCGGTTGAACTCGCCGCCCTTGGCGAAGCCGCCGATGCCCACCATCAGGATGGCGAGGACGGCGAAGGCAGCAAGGGCTGCGATGATGAAAAGCGGATCGGAGAGCATGGCGTTTCCCTGTGATGTCCGCGTGATCTAGCGGGGAATGGCGCAAAGGCGAATGTGCATGATGCCGCGCCTGTCGCGGCGCGTCAGCCCTTGGCGATGGCGCGGTCAAGAAGGCGGGTCGGAAGCAGGCGGCGCAGGAGGCCCGCGATGTAGGTCGGCGTGGTGACGTAGTAGCGGGCGCGGGGGCGCGGGCTTTCGATGGCGTGGATGAGTTTTTCGGTGACGGCGGAGCAGGGGAGTTCGAAGCGGTCCTTCTTCGCGTCGGGCTTGTAGAGCCGGTCACGCAGGGCGGCATATTCGTCGCGGCGGGCGGAGTTTTCCCAGTCGATCCACTTTTCGAAATGCGGGATCGCGTTCTGGCGGATGCGGGTGCCGATGGGGCCGGGTTCGATGAGGATGACCTCGACACCCGTTCCCGTCATTTCGAGGCGAAGGACATCGGAGAGGCCTTCGAGCGCGAATTTGGTGGCGACATAGGCCCCGCGCCATTTCGCCCCCACCAGCCCGAGGACGGAGGAGCATTGCACGATGCGGCCCGCGCCTTGTGCCCGGAACGTGGGGATCAGGCGGCGGGCAAGGTCGTGATAGCCGAAGAGGTTGGTCTCGAAAATCTCGCGCAGGGCGCCGCGGGGCAGGTCTTCCACCGCGCCGGGGCAGGCGAAGGCGCCGTTGTTGAAGAGCGCGTCAAGGCGGCCACCGGTGCGGGTGAGGGTTTCCTCGACCGCAGCGGCGATGCTGTCTTCGGAGGCGTAGTCGAGGGGAAAGCTTTCCAGCCCCTCGGCGATGAGGCGGTCGCAATCGCCCTGCTGGCGGCAGGTGGCGAAGACGCGCCAGCCGCGCGCCTTGAGCGCATGCGCCGCGTCGTAGCCAATGCCCGAAGAGCATCCGGTGATGAGGATGGTACGCATGGAACCTGCCCGCCTACTGTTTTGTTGGGGCAGTTTGTGACGCAGGGGCGGAGGTTTGGCAACCTTGGGGAAAGGGAGTCGGACCGCCGTCCCATGCCCGACCCGCGACCTTTCGGGGTCTTTCGCTGCGATGGTTGATGTGTCGGCCCCGGGTCAGGCCCGGGGCGCGGGGTTTTCCTCAATCGGCCACGGGGAAAAGCGTGGTGGTGGTCAGTCCCGGCGGTTCGTCCGAGATCAGGCGGCGATGGACGAAACCTTCGACCCCGTCACCTTCGATGCGGATGTGTACCCAGTCGCCGACCTGTTCGACCATCTGGACGATCTCGCCCCGCTCGACCCGGCCGATGACGGCACCGGTGCGGCTGGCAGCGTCGCGGACATTCGCGGCCTCGGCCGTGATGGTACGCAGGGTGACCGTGGGGTTGTTGAAATCGTTGAAGGCGGGTTCGGCGGGGGCTGCGGCCTGTTCCAGCACGGCAGGCGCGGCGGTTTGGGCGAGCGGAAGGATGCGGAGCGTGTCGCCCGGGGCTGCGGCGGCGGGGATGGTTTCCGCTTCCTCGGCCGGTGCGGCGGCGGTCAATACGGGGAGCGGTGCGGGGGTGGACAGGTCGATATCGTAGGCCCCGCGCAGGCCCATGCGTTGTTGTCCGTTGTCCTGACCGCCGATGAGGAGGGTCAGGTAGAATGCTGCGGAAAAGAAGATAAGATACTTGAACATCTGGCAGGCCTTTGACTCGTACCCTGAATATCCAAGGCCATAGCATGGCTTCGGTCGAGTCGCATGGCTTTAGGTTAGCCTGTTAAGGAAAAATTCACCTTGTGATCCGGGCCGGATCGGCTGTGCCGGTGTTGCGGTTTCGGCTGGACCGGGGGCGCGTGGCGAATTACACAACATGCATGTCAGACACGCCCGAGAGCCCCAAGATAGAGCCCATTCTGGTGGCAGAGCCGCTAAGCCGTGCAATCGGCGAGCGGTATCTGACCTATGCGTTGTCCACGATCATGCATCGCGCGCTGCCGGATGCGCGCGACGGGTTGAAGCCGGTGCATCGGCGCATTCTCTACGCGATGCGGGAATTGCGGCTGACGGCGACGGGGGGATTCCGGAAATCGGCCAAGATTTCGGGCGATGTGATGGGGAACTATCACCCGCATGGGGATGCCGCGATCTATGACGCGATGGCGCGTCTGGCGCAGGATTTCAACGTCCGGTACCCGCTGGTCGATGGGCAGGGGAATTTCGGCAATATCGACGGGGATAACCCGGCCGCGAGCCGCTATACCGAGGCGCGGCTGACGGCGATTGCCGAGACGCTGATGGAAGGGCTGGCGGAGAACGCGGTCGACTTCCGCCCGAACTATGATGGCACGCTGGAAGAACCTGTCGTTATGCCTGCGGCCTTTCCCAACCTGCTGGCCAACGGGTCGAGCGGGATTGCGGTGGGGATGGCGACGAATATCCCGCCGCACAATCTGGACGAGTTGGTGGGGGCCTGTCATGCGATGCTGGGCAATCCCGGCATCACGGATGAGGAGCTGGTGGCCTTCGTGCCGGGGCCGGATTTTCCGACAGGCGGGGTTCTGGTGGAACCCAAGGCCAATATCCTTGAGGCCTATCGCACGGGGCGCGGCAGTTTCCGGCTGCGCGCCAAGTGGGAGGTGGAGGATCTGGGGCGGGGCACGTGGCAGATCGTGGTCACGGAGATTCCCTATCAGGTTCAGAAGTCCAAGCTGATCGAGAAGCTGGCAGAACTGATCACGACGAAGAAGATCCCCCTGCTGGCCGATGTGCGGGATGAAAGCGCCGATGACGTGCGCATCGTTCTGGAGCCTCGGGCGCGGACGGTGGAACCCGATGTCCTGATGGGAACGCTGTTCAAGAACAGCGATCTGGAGATCCGCTTCAGCCTGAACATGAACGTGCTGATCGACGGCAAGGTGCCGAAGGTCTGTTCGTTGAAAGAGGTGCTGCGGGCCTTCCTTGACCATCGGCGCGACGTGCTGCGGCGGCGGTCGGAACACCGGATGGAGAAGATCGACCACCGGCTGGAGGTTCTGGAAGGCTTCATCATCGCTTTCCTAAACCTTGACCGGGTGATCGACATCATCCGCTATGACGACGATCCCAAGCGCGCGTTGATGGCCGAGGATTGGGGCAAGCCGCACAAGCGGGCGACGTCGGAGAAGGATTATGTCTCGCCGCCCCCGGGTGAGGGGGAGCTGACAGAGCTTCAGGCGGAATCCATCCTGAACATGCGGCTGCGGTCCTTGCGGCGGCTGGAGGAGATGGAGCTGATCCGCGAGCGCGACGCGCTGATGAAGGAGCGGGCCGATCTGGCCGATCTGTTGGAGAGCGAAAAGCGCCAGTGGAAGAAGATCGGGTCGGAGTTGGAGGCGATCCGCAAGCAGTTCGGGAAGGATACGGTGGAGGGCAAGCGTCGCACCACATTCGCCGAGATGGGCGATGTGGAAGAGGTGCCCTTTGAGGCGATGATCGAGCGCGAGCCGATCACGGTGATCTGTTCCAAGATGGGCTGGATCCGCGCGATGAAGGGGCAGGTCGCGCTGGATACGGAAGTGAAGTTCAAGGACGGCGACGAGGGGCGGTTCATCTTCCACGCCGAGACGACGGACAAGATCTTGCTGATCGGGTCGAACGGGCGGTTCTACACGCTTTTGGGTGCGAACCTGCCGGGCGGGCGGGGGATGGGGGAACCCGTGCGCCTGATGGTCGATTTGCCGAATGAGGCGGAGATCGTGGACCTGATGATCTTCCGGCCGGGCGAGAAGCTGTTGGTGGCATCCACGGCGGGGGATGGGTTCGTGGTGCCGTCGGATGAGGTGCTGGCGCAGACGCGGGCGGGCAAGCAGGTGCTGACGGTGAAGGACGGGGTGAAGACCGCGCTTTGCCGCAAGGTGACTGGGGATACGGTCGCGGTGGTGGGGGACAACCGCAAGCTTTTGGTTTTTGCGCTGGCGGAATTGCCCGAGATGGCCAAGGGCAAGGGCGTGCGCTTGCAGAAATACAAGGATGGCGGGCTGTCGGATGCCATCACCTTTGTCGCGGCCGAGGGATTGACGTGGAAAGACCCGGCGGGGCGGACGCGGACCGAGGCCGATCTGACCGAATGGCAGGGCCCACGGGCGGGGGCGGGCAAGATGGCGCCACGTGGATTCCCGCGGGACAACAAGTTTACCTGAGACATTTGTAGGGACGGGTTTTTATGGATCACACCGGGGAGTTGCAGGTTTCCTACCGGGGTGATCCGGCCAAGCTATTCCCACTGGCCCTGGGGACCGGGGTGCTGGGCGTGATCACGCTGGGCATCTATCGGTTCTGGGCCAAGGCGCGCATCCGGCGGCATGTCTGGGGGCAGGTGCGGGTGGGCGACGATGCCATGGAGTTCACCGGCACGGGGCTGGAGATGTTCCTTGGTTTCCTGATGGCGGTGGTGGTGCTGGCCGTCTATCTGGCGGTGGTGCAACTGATCCTGTTCGCGGTGGGCATCCGGTTCGTCTTTGATCCGCAGAACGAGATGCAGGAGATCGCGCAGGGCATATCCATCGCGCTGTCCTTCCTTGCGGTTTTGCCCCTGATGCTGTTCGCGGCCTATCGGGCGCGGCGCTACAAGCTGGCACGGACGCGGTTCCGGGGCATCCGCTTTGCGATGGAAAATGCGGCGGGCGGCTACATGCTGCGGGGGCTGATCTATCTGCTGCTGACGGTGGTGTCGCTGGGCCTTCTGTGGCCGCTGATGACCTATCGGCTGGAAGCCTACATGACCGAGCGGACATGGTATGGCGGCGCGCGGTTCCGGCAGGGCGGGCGGTGGACGGGACTTTATTCAGCGTATTTCCATGTGGTTGTGGGGATCGTGATGATCGGTCTTTCGGTGCTGGTGGCGATAGGGGGCAGCCCGGGCCTTTCGGGCTTTCTGGGCGCGCTGGGCGCGGTCTGGGGGATGATCGGGCTGGTGATCTATCGCGTGCGGGCCTTTGGCTATCTGATGGCGACGAAGGAGATGGATGGGGGCCTTGGCTTTCGTGCCGCGCCACGGGCCGGGAGGGTGGTCTGGCTGTATATCAAGGGTGTGTTCATCGTGGGTCTGCTGGGGGGTGTCGCCTCGGCCATCATCTTTGCACCGCTGGGGACGATGATGGCGGGGGTGGAGGAGCCTTCGGCGCTGCTGCAGGTTGAGATCGCGGTGATGGGGGTGGTGGCCTATCTGCTGCTGCTGACGGTGTTCGGGGCGCTGGCGCTGGTCTTCATAAGCCAGCCGATCCTTGGGCATTTCGTGGGCAGTGTGACGGTGACGGGGGCAGAGGCCATCGATGCGGTGCGGCAGCGCGTGTCGGACCGGGGGGCGGATGCCGAAGGTCTGGCCGATGCGCTGGACATGGGCGGGGCCTTCTGATGGGGCCCGCGCCGGAAGAGGCGGTCTGGTTCGATGGCGTATCTGCCAGACGGCAGACGGTTGTGGTGGAGGTGTCGCCCGACGGGCGGGGCCTGCGCTTTGCGCGCGAGGTCTGGCCGCTGGACCGGCTGCGGCGGATTGAAGGCGAGGGGCTGGTTCTGGCGCTGGCGGTGGCGGAGGGGGACGAACTGCCGCATGATCCGGCGCGGCTGGTTCTGGCCGAGGGGGCGCTGGCGGATTGGGTGCGCGGGCGGGCGACGGGCCTGCATCGGCGCGACCTGAAGCGGGGCACGGGGGTGAAGATCGCGGGGCGGATTGCGCTGGCGGGTGTGGCGCTGGCGGCGATCCTGTTCGTTTTCCTGCCGCGAATTTCGGACCTATTGGCCGATCAGTTGCCGTTGGAGCAGGAAGTGGTCTTCGGGCAGGCCGTGCTGCGGCAGGTGGAGGGGATGCTGGGCGCGGAGGGCAGCCTTGTCTGCGACAACCCGGCGGGGCTGGCCGCGCTGGAGAAGATGGAGCGGCGGCTGACCGAGGGGCAGGGGCTGACCTATGACATCGATCTTTCGGTCTTTGACCATGAGATGTTGAACGCCTTTGCCGCGCCGGGGGGGCATGTGGTGATCCTGCGCGGGCTGCTGGATGAGGCCGAGACGGCGGAAGAGGTGGCGGGCGTTCTGGCGCATGAGATCGGCCATGTGGAGGCGCGCGATCCCGTGCGGCTGGCGTTTCGGTCGGCGGGATCGGCGGGGATATTGGCGCTGGTGCTGGGGGATGTGACCGGGGGAACGGTGATCGCCTTTGCGGGCGATTACATCCTGCGCGCGTCCTACACGCGGGAGGCAGAGGCGGCGGCGGATGCCTTTGCCCATGACCTGCTGGAGCGGACAGGGGTTGGGACCGAGGGGCTGGCGGCGTTTTTCGACCGGATCGAGGGGATGGGGGGCGATGTGCCGGAATTCCTGTCCACCCATCCGGCAAGCGGGAACCGGGCCGAGGCGGCGCGGTCGGCGGGGGGCGGGGCAGAGGAGCCGGTGCTGAATGCGGCAGAGTGGCAGGCGCTGCGCGGCATCTGCGGATGAAATATGGCCCGGAACGGGCTGGCCGTTCCGGGCACAGAACTCGTTACGGACCAAAACGGACGGGAGGGGGCTGCGCCCGAATGTCCGTCGACCTAAGATGTGGGAACGATATCGGTTTTCACAACCCCTCCGTTCGTGCGGGGGGAGACGCTTTCGGATAGGGTTTGTCCGGGGATCGGCAGCAATCCTGCTTGCAGGGCGTGAACCGTCCGGAACAGACGATGTTCCGGACGATCACTCGTTACGGCACAAGAACGGGCGGGAGGGGGCTGGCGCCCGTCGCCCATTCACCGATCACGATAAGGCCGCGGCGCGCAAATTCAACGTGAAAGAGAAAATGCGCGGCAAACTTTCATGCTTGGGTGATGGAAAGCCAGACCCCGCCTTCGGGTCGCAGGGTGAGGATCATCACCGGCTTGGGGTCCTTGCCGGGGATGCGGGCGAAGCGGAAGCGGGCAAGCAGGGTGGAGAGGATGATGACCGCCTCTTGGATCGCGAAATTGGCCCCGATGCAGATGCGCGGGCCATCGCCGAAGGGCAGGAAGGCGAAGCGGTCGGTCTGATGACCCGGGGCGAAGCGGTCGGGATCGAAACGGTCGGGATCGGACCAAAGCTTTTTGTGCCGGTGAAGGGCGTAGATCGGCAGGATCACGGTGTCGCCGCGCCGGACGTCGCGGCCGCACAACTCGTCTGGCTTCTGGGCGGTGCGCGACAGGAAGGCGGCGGGCGGGTAGAGGCGGAGGGTTTCGTCGATCACCTGACGGATGAAGGGTAGGCGCGGGACATCGTCGGCGGTGGCGGTGCGGGTGCCGAGGACGGATTGCGCCTCGGCCCGCGCGCGGTCTTGCACGGCGGGGTCGAAGGCGCAGAGATAGAGCGCCCATGACAGAGTGAGGGCGGTGGTTTCATGCCCCGCCACGATGAAGGTGAGGAGGTTGTCGCGGATTTCCTCGGTCGTCATCTTGCGGCCGGATTTCGGGTCCTCGCCCGCCATCAGAAGATCGAGCAGATCGGGAATCGGATTGCCGCCCTTTTCGCTGCGGCGGCGGTCGATGGTGGTGTCGGCCATCTTCTTCATGTCGCGCAGGCCGGGGCCGGAGAGAAGGCGCGACGGTCGCGGGACCCAAGGCGGCGCGCCGATCACGTCGAGAAGCGAGATCTTGGCCGTCTGGGCCATGTAGGCATCGATGGCCTTGTGGACGGCGTCGCGGTCGAAGGTTTCGCCGCCCGAGAGGGTGACATCGGAGATCACCTCGAAAGTGGCGGTGACCATCTCATCGAAGGCATCCGCCGCGCGGCCTGCGGCGGCGGCAAAGCGGGCCGAGGCGCGGTCGGCGGCGGCGGTCATCACCGGGGCGAGGTTGGCCACGTTGCGATGCGAGAAGACGGGGGCGGCGGTGCGGCGCTGCCAGAGCCATTCCTGCCCTTCGGCGATGAACAGGGACTGGCCGATGGCGGGGGCGAGCATCAGCTTTGTCACGTCGGATTTGGGGTAATCCTCCACCCGGTCGCGCAGGACGCGGCGAAGGGCATCAGGATCGGTGACCATGTGCCAACGCTTGCCGGCAGTGTTGGTGATGATGGGGGCGTGGGTGGCGATTTCGGGGATCAGTTCCAGCACGTTGCGGCGGCCCGCGCGCAGGGTGCCGAGGATGCCGAGCGGCTGGGTCGCCAGCGGCACGCGGACGGGCAGGGACTGGTCGCGGTCGGTGTCTGCGGCGGAGATGGGGTGCATCGGCGCGGTCCTCCTGCAGGGGAGATAGGCGGGGGGATGCCCTGCGGAAAGGGCGACCGTTGCGCGCAGGGCCTGCAGCCGTTATCCGATAGGGCAGGGCCGAGGGGGCCGCGAATGACGGGAGATTCCATGCTGAACCTGCGCCGAGTGGCCCTTGTCTGCGGGCTGGCCCTGCTCTCTGCCTGCGGGGCGAGCGATCTGGAAGAGCCGCCTGTGCCTCTTGGGGATTTCGCGCTGGGCCTGAATATTGTGGTGGCCGACAATGTGCAGAAGGTGCCGATTTCCCGCGACGCCTCGCCCGAGGAATGGGAAGAGGTGATGAAGGAGGCGGTGGCGGCGCGCTTCGGGCGCTATCAGGGCGGGCGGCTCTACAATATCGGGATATCGGTGGATGGCTATGCGCTGGCCCCGCCCGGCATTCCGGTGGTGGCGGCGCCGAAGTCGGTGCTGGTGATCACGGCCAACATCTGGGATGACGCGACGCAGACGAAGCTGAACCCGGAAGGGGAGCAGTTCACGATCTTCGAAGGCATGTCGGGCGATACGGTGATCGGGTCTGGCCTGACGCGGACCAAGCGCAAGCAGATGGAGGTGCTGTCCTACAACGCGGTGAAGCGCGTGGAGGAGTGGCTGGTGAAGCATCCCGAATGGTTCCCGACGGATGGCACGCAGCCGGTGCCCCTGCCGGCGGAGGGAGAGGCCCCGGCCGCCCCTGCGGCGGTGCCGACGGCCACAGCCGCCCCTGCCGCCCCTGCCGCGACGACCGCCCCGGGCACGCCGCCCAAGCCGCGGATGGTGGCGGTGCCGTTGCCCCCGCCGCAGCAGCCGGTGCCGATCCCCGGCCCGTCGCTGCCCTGACCGCGGGTGGCGCGGCGCGCCCTTTCGGCTTGATTTTCCCCCGTAGGCGGCTTAATTCGCCGCCCGAGTAGCACAGGGCCCATCCGGGCCCCCCAATCCGAAGGCCCGAGGACATGGCAAAGGCAAAGTTTGAACGGAATAAACCGCACGTGAACATCGGGACCATTGGTCACG
>JACVZW010000060.1 GCA_014654775.1 Paracoccaceae bacterium
CAGCCCGACCGCGCCCATGCGGGCGAAACCTGGCGCAAGGTCGCCGAACAACTGCACCCGCGCTGGCCCAAACTCGCCGATCTCATGGACGCCAGCGAGCATTGTGAGTGCTGGACGTAAACTCCCCAAAACGGCTGGATGAAAATTCCCCAGTTTGGCCCTGATGCCGATGGTCAGGGGGGCATGGCCCACTTCAAGTGATGCGTTTGAAAGGCGGAGCTTTGTCTCCTACGGCTTGCGCCCGGGGTTCGCCTCGGGCGTTGTGTTTTGTGCTGAGCTTGGACCTCCGTGGAGCAGGATAAACAGGTCACATGTATGGATTGCTTCGCAAGAAAGTTCAGTATAACTAGTCTAATATATACCTTTGGTCTAAAATGGGCCGCCGCGCTGGTCTTTAACCTTCGCTGGGAGCGTGTCACTACTTGGGCATGACCGACCTCGAAAAAGCCCAAGAAATTCTTGCAGAGAATGTTCGGTTGATCCGCCATGGAAGGGGGGTCTCTCAGGAGGAGTTTGCCGACCTTGTCGGCGTGTCCAAGGTTTCAGTAGCCACCGTAGAGGCGCGCAAAGGTAATCCCAGACTTGAAACGCTAGTAAAGTTTGCCTCTGCAGCCGGAGTTGCACCGTCGGAGCTATTGATCCCGCATGGTGACGACTGGTCGGTCTAGGTTGCTTCCACTGGTTCGATCTCTCCAAGAGCAATTTCGTCTTCGAGATCGTACAGGATACCGGCGCTTCGATCGTCGTCGGTGCGGATGAACCTTATGCTTTTCGCATGGAAGAATTGACGCAGAGTCCGCAGGGTCTTGTCTGTACCGAGGCCAGCTTCCGCTTTCATGATCGTATTCTTGTGCAACCCCGTCTCTTGCTCAATGTCCTTGACCGTTAGGCCCAGGTAGGTCCTGGCGAGACGAACTTGAATGCCGGATAGCTTTGAAGGTTGCATTTTGTATCTTTGGTACATTTTGGATTGCCTTACATTTTGCAGTGTGCGATTCCTTGAATCGCAACCACCACGGCCTTCCGCTTCACATGACCACCTTGACCGCGCATCTACGGAAGATTTTCGGCCCTCATGCTGCGCTGCTTTGTGGCGACGGTGGTATTGTTGAGGTCTCAGCGAACTCGGACGGCCAGATTTGGATTGACCGGGCAGGCGAAGGCCTGTCGCGGGCAGGTGAGCTTGGTGACCGTCAGAGGGACCAGATAGTCAGGCTTGCGGCGACTGCGGCGGGTGTGGTGGTAACGGCATCGTCACCGATCGTATCCTGTCGGTTGCCAGAGCTTGGCTATCGGTTTGAGGGGTTGCTACCCCCCGCGGTCGAGAGCCCGGTTTTTTCGATTCGTTTCCATGGGTTAACATCTCCGTCTCTGTCTGATTATGCAGAGCGCGGTGTTTTGTGCATCAACCATAAGTCTGTATTGGAGCGCGCCATTGATAATAAACTTAACATTCTCGTGGCAGGCTCGACGGGAAGTGGCAAAACCACGCTACTAAACGCCCTCCTGGGCGAATTGCATGCACAACAGCCGACCCAGCGCGTTGTCGTGATTGAGGACACGCCAGAGATTTGCTCACCGCTGCCGAACACGGTGTTCCTGCGGACGAGCGCTGGTGCGGATGCCACGCGCTTGCTTGCCTCGACACTTCGCCTGCGGCCGGACCGGATCTTCGTGGGCGAGGTGCGGGACGGAGCGGCGCTCGCGCTTCTGAAGGCGTGGAACACGGGACACCCCGGTGGAATGGCCTCGATCCACGCCAACAGCGCACGCGATGCCTTGGTGCGTCTGGATCTTCTTGTTCGTGAAGCCTCCGTGGCTGCGCTGCCCGAAGTGATCGGCGCGGCTGTTGACATGGTCGTGTTCATGGAGCGCACCGACGCCGGTCGGCGTGTTTCAGAAATCATAAGTGTCGAGGGATATGAGAATGGGCGGTACATCACGTCGGATGCTGCGTAGCGCGCTGAGGACTGCGGGCGCGTTGCTGGCTATGGCAGGCCCTGCCTTGGCGTCCGGTGGATCTGGACTGCCATGGGACGCACCGATCCAGAAGCTTGTGGACGGGGTGAGTGGTCCGGTGGCCTTCGGCTTTGCCTTCATGGGGCTGATCGCGCTTGGCGTCCGCTGGATCTATGGCGGTGATCTCGGTCCAGCCGCGAAGATGCTGATGACCCTGGTGATCGGCGTGTCGATCCTGGCCTTTGCCGCCGGATTTCTGGCGCAGCTTTTCGGGCTGTCGGGTGCGGTGGCGCTCTGATGGTGGATGTGCCGAGCCTGATGCGAGCGACAGTGTCCGACCATCGGGGGCAAGCCCGTAGGGTATTGTTGCAGCCTTTGCGCCATTTCGCGACGGGCGTCCTTGCGAGCCTCGTCATGGCTGGGGTCGGAATGACGCCGGCTCGAGCCTCGGATGGCGCGACGGACGCGCAGGTGGATGCATTGGCGGAGGGCTGGCGCACGGGCAAAGGCGCTGCGGCGGAAGGTGTCGCTGGGGCCGTGATGATGGAATACGGCGAGACGCAGCCGGTTCTCAAATGCAAGGTGCTGAACATTTGCACGGTCCGCCTGCGGCCGGGTGAAGTTCTGACGGAAGCGCCGACCGTGGGCGATTCCGTCCGTTGGTCGGTTGCCGTTCGCGCGGGCGGCAATGGGCGGGAGAAGGTCGTCTATGTCGTCGTGAAGCCAGCCTCGACCGCCGAACCGACGAGCATGTTCATCACGACGAATGAGCGGGCTTACCACATCGAGCTGCACCGTTCGAACACGCACTATACCCCGCTTCTTGCCTTCACTTACCCGGAGGATCGAGAGGCCGAGAACGCGCGACGGGTGGCGGCGATGCAGGTGGAGGCGGAGCGGACGGCGCGGGAGGTGGCGCAGCGGTCGATTTCTGTTGAGGGGCAATCCATTCCGGCCGACGAGCTCGACTTCGATTACAGGCTCTCGGGCAAGGCGCCCTTCAAGCCGGCCCGGATCTTCAACGATGGTGCGCGCACCTACATCGATCTGCCGGACAGCTATAGGGGCGAATTGCCTGTCTTCGTGGCGACGGGCGTCGGGGGCAACGAGATCGTCAACTATCGGATCTCCGGCAACCGTTTCATCATCGACAAGGTCGTGCCGGGGGGTGAGCTGACCATCGGTGTTGGTGGTCGGGCCGAGACCATCCGGTTTCGGAGGGCGCCATGAGGCAACGTCCGTGCACCATGCCGGTTCTGGCCCTCTTGGGATTGGGGTTCATCCTCGCGGGCTGCACGGGCGGTGTACCGATACACATGGGAACCTCTGCGACGGCGCGCGTCGAACCACAGTCGCGGGAGCTCGTGAGCCTGAGCCCGGCGCAGGAATGCGCCGTGGGCTACGATCTTGCACGCCAAGTCTACCAGACCGTCTCGGTGAATGGCACCCCGATCCGGGTCGGGGCCGCCGCCGGCGGCTGTACCCTGCATGCCGCAGAGTATCTGCGGCGGGCCGGCTTTGCGGTCACCGAGAACGCGACCGGGAAGGGGCAGTTCGGGATTTCGACCTATGCGATGGCAAGCGCGGGCGAGAGTGATGGCGCGGCCGTCGGCAGTTTCATCGCGGTCGCACGCCTGCCGGGCTATGTCGTCACCCGGGCTTACCGTCCGGGCGAGGGGGGCGTCTATCCGGTGTCTCCGGTGTCCGTGCGATCCGCAGGGGTGGTTCAGTGAGTGAGCAAACCGCCATCAAATCCGCACTTGAGCGTCTGAGGGAAGTGGCTCCCCTCATTCGGGAACGGTCGATGAATGGCCAGATCGAGGACATTCGCGACCCGGATCAGGCAGAGCGGAGCGTCTCTTATCTGGCCAAGAATGGGCTCTCGCAACCTTGGGAGATCTTGCTCGAGTCGTCTCAACGGTCATGGGCCGACGTGGCACCCGGCCTGACCAATGCCGCGGTTTCCGACCTGATCACGGTGGCCGATGCAGGCCCTGGCCTGAGCCTTCAGATCGACGAGGCAAGTGACCTCCCCGATCCATACATACCTCGCCACCTCCCTTCCGGCTGGTGGCTGATCCCTGGGCTTCTGGTGGGGTTGCTCTTTTGGGGTCTACTCCTGAGGTGGCTGTTGTGACCCCCGGCGCTCCGATCAAGTCCTCGCTCTATCGCCCGACGCTTTGGGCGGGCGTCGAGCGCGTTCCCGGGATCATTCTCGTGATGACGACGCTGCTCTTGGTTGTGGCCTGCGTGATGCTGAGCATCTGGTGGCTCGGGCTTGTGGCGGCGGTGTACGGGATCGGTGGATGGAAGTTCCTGCGCATGGTGGCGGAGTCTGATCCGTTCTTCCTTCGGGTTCTCCGGCAATGGCTCCGGCGTGGATCGGACCGGTATCTGGCGGTGTCCAATGGCCGGTGATCCCGTTCTCTCGGAGCGGCTGAACTGGTATGGTCTCGTGGCGGAGGGTGTGGTCCTCTGCAAGGACGGCTCGCTTTTGGCGGGCTGGCGCCTGAAAGGCATCGACACGGAGTCGCTCGGGCCTGATGAGGTGGGTGCGCGCACGCTTGCGCTGGCGCGGGGCATGACGGAGTTCAAGGCGGGCGATGCCTTCTGGGTGGATCTCGCGCGGCGCCCGCTCAAGGGCTACAGCACGACAGAGGCAGATTTCCCACCGGGCGTTTTGCAGGCGCTTGAAGCGGAACGGCGCGTTTACTTTGAACGTGCACAGGATGAGAACTACCGCAACGCGATCACGCTGGTCTATCAGTGGCAGCCCGGCCCGGGCGTTTCGTTGGAACAGGCGCTCGAAGAGTTCGATCGGCGCTGCCTGAGCGTTGAGGGACGTTTCGGGGCGATTTTCCAACTCCGGCGCATGGGGGTGGTGCGTGAGGAAGATGGCCTGCACGGGTTGGAGACTGGGCGCGACGAACTGCTTGGGCGGCTCTCCTCGGGCCTGACCGGGCGTTTCCGCAAGGTGCAGATCCCGAAGGTCCCGGTTTATCTCGATGTGATCCTGCGCCCCGAATGGGTGCATGAGCGTCCGGGCGAATTGCCTCTGGTCTGCGGACGGCGCGCGGCCTTCATCGCCATTGACGGCTATCCGGCGGAAAGCACGCCCGAGATGCTGGCCACGCTCGAAGACCTTCCGCTCGAGTATAGCTGGACCACGCGGTTCATGCCGCTCAGCGGCGATGCCATTCGCGGCGAGATCGACAAGCGTGCACGCGCCTGGGGGCAGACCAAGACCTCGGTGGCCTCCCAATTGAGCCGCTCCGGCGAGGGCATCGTCAACGCCTTCACCGAGACGATGGAACAGGAGGCCCGCGCGGCGCTCGCCGATGTCGAAGCGGGCGAGTTGCGCTACGGGTTTTTCAACACGACGATCTCGATCTTTGATGAACTCGGAGGGGACGGGCGCACGGTCCAGCGCGTGGCGAATTCCGTCGTCGAGTCTCTGGGAGAAATGGGCTTCTCGGCACGCCTCGAGACCTACAACGCCTTTGAGGCTTTCGTCTCGACGCTGCCGGGCCATCGTAAGGAGAACGTCCGCCGCGGCATCCTCTCGACCCGGAACTTCGTGGACCTCATTCCGGTCAGCACGATCTGGTCGGGCGAGGTGACCAATCCTTGCGACAAGTTCCCCCCGAAATCGCCTGCGCTCATCCGGGCGCGGAGTGTCACGGGCGAGCCTTACTTCTTCAACCTGCATTCCGGGGATGTCGGCCACACGTTGATCTTTGGCCCTACCGGTGCGGGGAAGTCGGTGCTGCTCGGCATGCTCGCCTCGAACTTCCTCAAGTACCCCGGCGCACAGGTCTTTGCCTTCGACAAGGGCCGCTCGATGACGGCGCTCTGTCTTGCCGCCAGGGGAGCGCATTACACACTGGGCGAAGAGGGTCATGCCATAGCGCCGCTGCGAGCGATTGATGATCTCGGCCTCGGCTGGGCGCAGGGCTGGATCGAGGGGCTGGTCACGCTCGCGAGGCAGACGGTGACGCCGGCCATGTCGCGGGAGATCACGGCTGCCCTGCAGGCTTGCCGGACCCTGGACGGTGAGGCGCTGGCGGCGTTCCATGCGATGGTGCAGGACGAGGATGTGAAGGGGGCGGTGGCCCCCTACATCGAGGGCGGGGCCTATGCGGGGCTCCTGAATGGACTGAAAGACGAGATCGCCTTCTCGCCCTTCACCGTTTTCGAGACCGAAGCGCTGTTTGAAAGCAGTGAGGCGGCGGGTCTTCTGACCATCGATTATCTCTTTCGTCGCATCGAGGCGCGGCTGCGGGGCGCACCCACCCTGATCCTTCTCGACGAGGCTTGGTCCTATCTCGGCCATGATGTCTTCCGCGCGCGGATCAAGAAATGGCTGCGCGAACTTCGGAAGGCCAATGCCTCGGTGGTGATTGCGACGCAGTTCATCGGGGATGCGCTCGACAGCGAATTGGCGGGGGCATTGCTGCAGAGCTGCCGGACGCGGATTTATCTGCCAGACCCCGATGCCCGATCGGTGCAGGAGGCCGAGCGCTACGGACAGTTGGGGCTGAGCGAGGCGCAGATCGCGCTGGTCGCGGGGATGAAGCCCAAACGGGACTATTACGTGGTCAAGCCCGAAGGGCGGCGCGTGGTGGATTTCGCGATCCAGCCGAAGGCGCTGGCTTTGCTGGGGGCCACCAACACCGAGGACAGCGCGCGCGCGGCCCATCTGGCCCGGTCTGAGGGCCCTGACTGGTGGCGGGGGTTCATCGAGTCCCGCCTGAAACGGCTCCACTGACATCTCACAGAGGAAAGGACGGCAAGATGAGGTTCGCCAAGGTTGGAATGATCGCTGCTCTGATGGCGTCCACGGGCTTAGCAGGCCACGCGGCTCCGACGCCGTTCTCGGAGGCCACCGAGATGACGCAGCTGATGAACAATGCCGAGCTTATCGGGATCGGGAAGCTGGAGATGGAGCAGGTCGGCCTTCAGGTCGATCAGCTCAAGGCGCAGCTCGATCTCGTGCAGGGCCAGCTGAAGGCCTATGAGAACATGATCCAGAACACGCTCAATCTGCCGGAGACGGTCTGGGGCGATGTGACGGGGAAGCTTGGTGAGCTGCGGTCGGTTTACGAGCAGGCCAACACGCTCGCGATGAAGGGCGCGCAGCTTGACGAATTCCTGAAGCGGGGTCTGGTGGATGACCCGCTTTTTGCGGAGAGCGGCTACAGCCGGGACGCCTACGCCGAGCGCTATGACGACTGGGTCGAGCGGTCGCAATCGGCTCTGGAGGCCACGTTGCAATCCGGCCGGATGACGATGGAGGACGTCCAGTCCGAGGCGCGCATGATCGAGCGCATCCAGGATCAGGGTCGCACGGTCAATGGGCAGGTCGAAGCCATTCAGGTTGGCAATGAACTGGCGGCCTCCATGGCGCGGCAGATGACGCAGCTGCGCTCCATCACGGCCGCGCAGAATGAGGCGACGGCCGTGTTCCAGGCACGGATGCTCGCGGAGATGGATGCCGATGAGGCCTCGAAGCGCTCGGCCACGGAGGCCGCCAAAGCCATTCCGACGGAAGGCGGCATGAACCTCTTTGGCCGCTTCACCAGCCGCGCTTACGAGCAAAGCCAGTAAGGGCCACGAGGAATGCGCAGCACTGGGTGTCGTCGGGCGCTCGTCGCCTTTGGAATCTTTGCTCTTTCTGGCGGGCCCAGTGCTGCGCAGGTCGCGGCTGTAGGGGGCGGTATCGACAGTATCGTCTCCGCTTTCGAAGGGGCGGTGAACGCGGCCTCCGGCAATCTCTTGACGGCCGCAAAGACCCTGCTGGGTTCACTCTTGCTGATCGAACTCATTCTCACGATTGGCAAGATCGTAGTGCGGGGGTCCGATCTGGGCGAGTTGTTCGCGGCGCTCCTGCAGCGGATTCTGCTCGCCGGATTTTATCTGTTCCTGATGGACAGCCTTCCGGGCTTCGGGGGCATGAATGGTCTTGTGGGCGCTTCGGCGGAAGCCCTGGCCGGGCTTGGTTCCGGTGGGCAGGCGATCAAGCCGTCCGACATTCTCGGACAATCGCTCGGCACCGCTTCGTCGATCTATGGAGCGGCGAGTGGTATTGCCGAGACGATCGCCGCGGCGCTGATCGGCGTGGTGATCGTGCTTCTGACGGCCATCACCATTGCGATGATCGTCGTGGCCTATGTCGAGATCCATGTGGTCTTCGGACTTGGCATCATCGCGCTTGGCTTTGGTGGCTTCAGCGGCACCGACGGCATCGCGCGGGGCTATCTGATGGCGGGCATCGCGAAGTCCCTGAAGCTTTTCGCGATGCTGGTCCTTTCCTCGATCTTCGGGAGCGTGTTCCAGTCTCTGGGCTTCGGTGCATTCGCCTCGGAGGGCGTCGGGGATTTCATGACGCAGGCTTTCACGCTCGTCGCCGCGGCCGCCGTGATGATGATGGTGGTTCTGACCGTTCCTGCGGCCCTCGAGCAAGCGGTTGCGGGCGCTAATGCCGGCGGGGCCTCGGGATCCTCCGGCGCTGGCTCGGCCGCACGAGGTGGTCTGGCGGGAGCGGCGGGCAAGGCGATCGGATCCCGCAATGGCGGACCGCAGGGACAGCCGACCGGAATGATCGGGCTCGGCATGAAGGGCGGGTCGGCGATGAAGGCGCGTGTTTCAGCAGCCCTCGGGCGGAATTCTTGATCGGGGAGGGGGAGGGATCCATGGGCAGCGACGATTATGCGCTGGCACGCGCGGAATGGGATGACCGCTTTGCCGGCCAAAGGCGCGCGCTGCGCTTCATGGCGGCCCTCACCATTCTTTCGGTCGCAGGCGGACTTGCCGGGGCAGGCTATGGGATGTGGGCCACGATCAATGCCCGCTATGTGCCCTATATCGTCGCTGTCGATGATATCGGCAAAGCCGCACTTGCCCCGAGCCCGACGGTCGTGACGGACTGGCCGGTGCCGGTGGTAAAGCGCGAGCTGGAGACCTGGCTTGAGCGGCTGCGCACGGTCACACCGGACATCGCCGTCTTGCGGTCGAACCACGCGGCCGCGGCCGCCTACATGGAAGTGGGCACACCCGCATTCACCAAGCTGGAGACGGCCTTCAACCAGCCGGGGATGAACCCTCTGGAGCGGGCAAAGACCATGACGGTCTCTGCCGATGTCCGCTCGATCAATGCGGTCGGCGGCTCGTCATGGCGGCTTGAGTGGGTGGAAACCAGCTTCAACCGGACGGATGGCAAGCAGATCTCGCGCAAGCGCTTCGTGGCCACCGTGCTTGTCGAGTTCCGCGTGATCAACGATCTCGAAAGGCTTGAGACCAACCCGCTCGGCCTCTTCATCCGCGACATAGATATCCAGGAGGAACGTGCATGAACATGGCGCGGAGGACCTGGCAGATTGCGGTGATGATTGGGTTCGCAGTCGGTTTCGTGATCGTCATGGTCATCACATTCGCCATGCAGAAACCCGACAGCGTCATGGCTGAGGGCGAAGAAAATACCGCACCGCGCAACAATACCGCCGCCGAGTTCGGCGCAAGCGGCCTAGGTGGGAGCGGGATCATCGAAGCAGACGGGGCGGAAGCGGCCCCTCCGGAGGCCGGTGTCGTTGCTGAAGCCCCGCCGGCCGGGTCACCGCCAGAGACCGCCGCCGCGCCCGCTGAGGAAGATCCAAAGCTTGCCTTTGCGCGCGAGCGCGAACGGCGGGAACTGGAGGCACAACTTGCCGAAGAGGCCGCTGCGCGCGAGGCCAAGAACCTTGCCGAGAACGGGGTGATTGGTCAGGGCATCTACCAGCCCGACCCGACTGTGCTTGACGAACTCGCCTCGGGGGGCGCGGCCACTGTGCCTGCGCGGGTCGATGGTGGGCTGGAAGCAAGCCTTGACCCCAGCCTCGCGGCACTGACGGGGAGCGCTGAGCGCCCCGCTGACACCGAAACGGGCGGCGGCAACCGACCTGCTGAGACCCGCGCAGACGATCCCGTCGCGCTCACGGCTCAGGCTGGGATTGGCGCGGCGGCGGGGCAGGGCCCGGATGTCGGCTATCTCACATACGGCGCCGTCGAGGCGCGATCGCCCTACGAGATCAAGAAAGGCTCGGTGATCCCCGCCACGCTCATCAGCGAGGTGAACAGCGATCTTCCGGGAGCCGTGACGGCGCAGGTGCGCGATGACGTCTATGATACGACCACCGGCGGCACGCTTCTGATCCCCAAGGGGGCGCGTCTCTATGGCCAGTATGACAGCGACGTCGAATATGGTCAGCGCCGCGCTGTTGTCCTCTGGTCGCATCTGATCTTCCCGGATGGCTCGACCTTGCTTCTCGAGGACATGATGGGCGCGGATGTCGCGGGGCGCAGCGGCTTTGCCGACAAGCGGCGCGGCAACTTCCTGACGATGGTGGGTGGCAATCTTCTCTTCTCGGTGCTCGATGCAGGCGAGCGGGCGGCGCAGGCGCAGATTGCGGAGAGCGTCACTGGAAGCGCCAGACAGTCCGACATCGACCAGCTTGTCTCGCAGGTCTCCCGTGGGGCCTCGTCAACCGGGGGGTCGAGCGCGGCTTCGGTGTTCAATAGCCAGACGGCCGGAACGAAGCCGACCCTGATGATCCGCACCGGCTATCGGTTCAACATCATGGTCGGCAAAGACATCATTCTCGAGCCTTGGCAGGGGTGAGAGCATGCGCCGCGCTCCCCTGAAACCCGTCTCACGCCCAATGACGTCGTTTCGGCGGACAGGTGGATTTGTGGTTGCGGCTTGCCTGACAATGTCGCCTTTGCTCGCCACCGCGATGACCATCGATCCACGCACTCGTGGTGTGATGGAGTTCATCGGCGGATTGGAAGCGCCGCGCGGGTACAACGATTACTTCGGTGGGGTGGCGGAACCTCCGCCGAAGCAGCTGACCACCATGACGATCGATGAGGTTCTGGCCTGGCAGGACGAGATCGACGCGCGCTCGATCAGTGAGGCAGCGGGGCGCTATCAGATCATGGAAGACACGCTCCGCCTCCTGAAGCGCCGGATGGCGCTCAAGGGAGACGAGCTCTTCGACATTCCCATGCAGGATCGTCTTGCGCTCGAGTTGATGACCATGGCCGGCTGGCATCCTGACCGCGATGATCACGAGGCGGTCGCGAACTCGCTGGCGCAGGTCTGGGCCGCACTACCGCTGGTCTCGGGCGAGAACGAAGGGCGTTCCGCGTATCATGACCTCGCCGGCAACAAGGCGCTGACCACGCCGGAGCTTTATCTCGAGGTCATTCGCAGAGGCGGGGATGCGGGCATCGTCGAGGCGGCGCTAAAGGATTCCGGTCGCGCGGTTCGGGACCGCGTCGATGCTCCGGTTCAGATCGCTGCCCGTTCGGAGGGTGATCAGCCGGTGAAACTGCGCCGCTCTCCGCCGACGGCCTTCGATGCCACGGTCATTGAGGGCGGCCGGCTCGAGCCGTCGCAGGTCCTCGTCTTCGCGAACGACCCGTTTGCGATGGAGTAGAGCGGATGGCACAGCCAGCGGTACCTGCAGCGGCCCACCTCCCGGCGAAAGATGCCTCCCGGCGCTCCGCTGCGTCCCAGTCCCGCAAGGATCGGATGGCCGCGCTGGAGGCGGATGTCCGCAGGTTACGCGAGAGGGACGAGGCCCGCGTCCTGCGCCTCGCCAAGCGCGCGGGGCTTTTCGAGCATTACTGGACGCTGCCCGAACTGCTCGCCCACCTCACGGAATTCGCAGAGGCTCGCAGCAAGGGACGGGCCTCCCAACTCAAGCTGGCGGAGGATCGTATGGCGCGCGTGAAGAAGATCGAGAGCGAGGAGGAGCGCAAGCTCGATGCCCGCCGGAAGATCCTGCTCGGAAGTTTCCTGCTTGCCAGATTCGAACGGTTTCCGCTCGAGCGCGAACGGATGCAGGGCGAAATCCTGCGCTTTCTCGACACACACAAGGATGAGACCGTGCGTGCCCGCAACAAGGCGCTCTTGGCAGATGTGCTGGGCATCGGGGCACCCGATGCGGTGGCACCGGGGATACGTCCAGCGGCCTCTTCCAAGACCGGTCCGCAATGACACCCCGGGAGCGCGCCGAGACCCTGCTCCTGACGTTTGGAACCTTGGTCCTTGTGTTGGGCTTGCAATGGATGACGCGCGTCATGCTGTTGAGCGTTGCGACAGTCGAGACCTATTGGTGGCTGGAACTGGTAGGGCTGGCTGCTGGTATTGTCTGGGCCAGTCTCGGCCATTTTACCGCGGCGCCCTTCGGCAAGGTCGTGATGGCCTGGCTTCTGGTGACGGCCGGACTGATCTGGGGGATCGGGCCGCTGGTGACGAGCCCCGAGCAGGCCAGGTGGCTGCCTCTGGTGCCGCGCGGCGCGGCCTGGGCCATCGAGACGCTGGGGCAGGGCACTTTGGACGTGCTTCTCGGGCGGCGTGATCCTGCGTTCTGGCCGCCACGGACGGCGCGGGCGTCCTTGGCGGGCATGTTGCTGGCGGTCTTCGCCTTGCCTTTGGCTCTACGCTTGACGGAAACGGCTGTGCGCGAATTGAGACCGTCGAGGCGCCACAGTGGCGGCAATCGCTACCGCTCCACCGAGACCGTGTTTGGCGATGCGGACTGGGGCACATGGGCCGCGATGCGCAAGACCGTCGCCGATCCGGGCGGCATTGTGCTGGGCGAGGACTATGATCCGCGGCGCAACCCGATGGCGTTTCGGACGGATGACCCCAAGACTTGGGGCAGAGGCGGTCGCTCAGAACTGATCACGCTGCGTACGAGCTACATCTCTGGGCATGTCTTGGTCGTTTCTGGTGCAGGTGGCGGCAAGTCGGCCGGGATCGTCATTCCGACCTGCCTCACCTACCGCAAGCCCGTCGTTGTGGTCGATCCCGATGGCGAAATCCTTGCGCGCACAGGGGCTGCGCGCAAGGCCATGGGCCACAGCATCCGGGTGATCAAGCCGGGGCAGGGGTTCGATATGCTCAAGCTCCTGGAGTCGCAATTTGACCGCACGGACATGAGCTACCTGCACGTGGCCGGGATCATCACGGAAGACGAGAGGCTCCACACTGATGGCTTGAGCGATTATTTCAAGACGGAGGCAACCAAGGTCATTGCGGCATTGCTGGCCCATTACTGCAAGGTCGGTGTGACAAGCCCTCTGGCCGAGATTGTGCGGCTGATCTCTCTTGAGCTGCCCCTCTTCAAGGCTGAAATCGCAAGGATCGCGGATGCCCACGAGCCAGGTCATTTCGTACAGATCTATCTGGGCAATTACCGTGACCCGGAACCACGGTTTTTCCAGAGCTTCCAGAACACCGTTGGGCAGGCTCTGAAGTGGGTGCCCTATCCCGAGTATCTGGCCATGTACACATCGGACCCCGACGGTTCTGAGTCATTGTTGGGCGCAAAGACGGACATCTTCATTCAGGTTACCAAATCCGACATGAAGGAAAACCCGACCCTTGTCCGGCTGATCATCGGCTCGATTCTGTACGTCGCGGATCACAGGCAAGGTGACGATGCCCCCGATGAGCGGCTGGTCATCGTCGATGAAGCTGCCGTCGTCGGGCGCATGAAGATCTTCGAGAGCATTAGGGATACGGCGCGCAAGAAGCGGCTGCATCTCATGATGATCTTCCAAAGCCAGGGCCAGATCGAGCATCTTTATGGTCGCCCTGGCCTGCAATCCTGGATGAACGGCGTCTCGGCGAGGGTGTTCTCAGGCATAGAGGCGCTTGATGAATGCCGCGCTCTGTCGGAGATCGTTGGCAGCTATACGGCGGACGTCGATGGTGAAAGCCGGTCGGTCTCCAGCAAGCCCGGCCTCTTCTCGGGCGTAAGCCAGAGCGTGTCGAGTTCGAACTCGCTGCGCGAAGCGAAGCTGATTTCGCCGGACCAGATCCGCACCCTGCCAGGGGACGCGGCACTGGTCCTCGTCAAGGGTCAAAGGCCTCTGGTAGCCGGGATAGCTTTTTGGTTCCGCCGTCCAGAATGGGCGGACGCCTCTTCTCCCCTGAGCGCCGGGAATTCCATTTCCTTGCGTGATCTTATTCTTGGCAATGGCGCGACGATGAGGGCTCGAGCTCGGTCTAAGGCAGCGCTGGTAGGTTCCAGCGGAACCACACCGTGATTTCTGCTGGATCAGCTCGGAACAGAGAGTTTGGGCGGTACCGGGCAGCCAGTGCGGTTCTTCTTGCCGGGGGCGGCGCCTATGCCGGTGCTTTCGTGCCGAATGCGCCGGCAATCTTCCTGGTCGTTCCTCTCATGCTCTTTGCGCTGAGCGACGGTGTTATGCAGCGCATTGGCATATCTGTTGCGGCCCATTCGGCCCTGTGGTCCCCGTTGCCGGGAATGGCAATGGCCTATGGTCTGTCCCCGACAGAGGCGTGGGTGGGGGTCCTTACGTTGATGTTCGCACAGGCGATCGTTGTGGGACTTTTGCCACCCTTTTTTGGTGTCAGTCTCTGGGCGGCATCGCCATTTGGGTTTGGGCACCCGCTGTTCGGCGTCTTCAGCGTCTTGCCGTTTCAATTGTTGGGAGAGCTGGCAGGTGTGTGCGCGGCGGTCGCGATACTCGCAAGTCTGGCAATTCGCCGAACAACTGCCGCCACTCTTGTTTGCCTGATCGCACTTTGGATCATCAGCGTGCTCGATGCGGACACGCCGTCGCCCTCTGTGATCGAGCCTGTCCCGACAGCGTTTGGAGAACGCTCGCTGTTTCCAGTCGAAGATTGGGCGGCGATCGGCGTCAAGCTCGCGCAGAGGACTGCATCTGGACCTGTCTTGTTGCCCGAGGCGACCATCGGTCAGGATGCGGAGCGCGGCCATGAGTTTTTCAGCCGATTGGCGCAGTCTCATGATCGCGATCTACTTGTTGGTGTCAGCGCCCCCAGCGGCGAAGAGGTTGTCCGGTTCTTCAGCGATGGACGTGTTGCAACCGTCCACCGGCAAGTGCAGGGGGTCCCTCTCATCAATGATGATGTGGCTTGGCCGTGGCAGTTCCTCGCATCACACGTCGAAGTGCATGGCGAGCGGGTTTCCTTCGCCATCTGTTACGAAGCTTTCCTGCCGATGACGTGGGTCCGTGCCCTGATGGCCCGCAGCACGACGGTGGCTGTCGTGTCGAATGACCGCTGGAGCGCATCTGTCGTCAAAGCCGCCCAAGCGAAGCTACTCTCTTTTCCCTGGCCGACAACCATCGTGCTGGCCGCCAACGTCCCGGAGGAATGACACAATGACTGACGTTGAAACGAAAGCCCAAAGTGCAATGACCGTTGAAGTGCCCAAGGATACGGTTGATCCCCGCTCTATCGGTGAGCTTTTAGAGGCGATCGTGGTGCGGCTAAGGGAATTTGACAGGGTTATTGAATCTGTTGGTGAGCAGGCGGGCCGGATGACCGAAGCCGTCACCGCCGCCAAGACATCATCTGCTGCCGCCGCAGGAGAATTCGCGTCGGCGTCCGTATCGGAAGGAGAGAAGGGGTCTCTGCGCGAAGTTCGCGAGGCCATCGAATTGCTGCGTGAAGCGGCAGAAAAAATGCCAACTGAAGCAAGTAGGGGCGTGGTCTCCAACCTTGATCCCGTTGTTCAGGGTCTGGCCAACAGAATTGATGTCAAGTTGCACAGTCTCGGTAGCGCTGTGCAAATGGCCGATGAAGCGGCTGCCGCCATTGCACGGGATATCCTGGAGGCCAGAGCCATACACGAGGCCCATCTGGAAGTCAGGGAACGCTGGGCATTGATTGTCATGGTCATTTCTCTTTGGTTCTCCGTCGTGATGTTCCTGTCCTTTGGTTACTTGTGGTTCCGTTTGTAAGGCATGCTGACGGCGGAACGCGCATTGCTTGCGGCCGCGGCAGCGACCGTGCTGCTTGCCTCAGTGGCCGGTGTCGCGGGGTTCCGGTTGAACCTGTCGCCATCGGTCGGGGGGGTGGTGTTTCGGATTGATGACGCGGCTGAAATCTCAGTTGGTGATTATGTTTCCTTCTGCATGCCCAAGCCGCTCGCATCTGTACCGATCATGGCAACGGCGACCGTTCCGGTCTGCATGCAGGATCAGCGTGGGAGGCCCTTGTTGAAGCGGGTTGCCGTGATTGATGGAGACGGCAACCTCTTCGTTTTGGGCGAACATCCAAAGTCGCTGGATTCTAGGGTGTTCGGCTGGATCGACCGCCAAGCCATCCGGCATCGGCTGGTGCGCGTTTGGTGAAACGCTTGATTGCATGTCCCCATGGACCCACTTTGCCAACGGAAAAGCCCGCCCATGCAGAACGGCGGCTATGTCTTGGGGTCTTCGGGCAGGTCGGCGGGTGCCGTGACCTCATGGATGGTGAGCAACTCCCTGACCTCGCCCCAGAGTATCCTGTGGTCTGAAGCTGCGGTAGCTGGTGACGTTTTCCAGCTTACGCCGTAGGTCGGGAGGGATTGTTTGGGGCCAGTGGGTCATTGGCAATAACCACGAATCGGGTTGATCTCTTTAGGGCGAGGGCTATATGTAACTTACACAGTGAAGGGAAGCTCATATTGCACACCGTCATCGAGACGTTTTCGTTTGTCAGTGCGGCTAAAGACGCAGGAATGACAGACGTAGAACGTCACGAACTCGTCGTGTTCCTATCGAAAAACCCTGAAGCTGGCGACCTTATACAAGGAACGGGAGGGGCTCGTAAGGTCCGGGTTCCGTTCAAGGGCAAAGGGAAGAGTGGAGGGGCGCGCGTCATTACCTACTATGGTGGCGACGACATCCCGCTGTTCCTGTTGGATGTGTATTCCAAAGGCGACAAGATAAACTTGTCGCAAGCGGAACGTAACGAGATGCGAAAGATTCTTGGCGATCTTGCCGATAGTTACAGGGCGAGCCTTGCGGAGAAGACCAGAATGATTGGGAGCGGCGCATGACAAAAGCGGGTGAAAGACTGATCGGGGCGGCACTGGAAGCGCTGGCGATTGCCAAGGGCGAGGTCAAGGCCGCAAACACATTTATACCAACCGATATCAACGTGAGGGATATCCGTCACGCGACCAAGCTCACTCAGGAAGATTTTGCCGCGGCTTTTGGATTCACGGTCCAGCAGATCAAAGATTGGGAGCAACGACGGTCCCGCCCGATTGGCGGTGTCAGAGCCTACCTTATGCTGATTGGCAGCAGACCAGAGCAAATGCTCGGACTGATTGAGGCTGTAAGGCAGGACTCATCGGCACGCATCGCCTCTTAAGATTAGCTGCGTTCCGCTCGAACATAGGCCGGGGTAGAATCTTGGCCTTTTTGTTAATCGGAAACGTAGTCCAATTCTTGCCTTGATTTTGGCAGCAGACGTCACCAATCCATGCCCATACCGCCTCTGTCTTTGTCTTTAGCCTTGGTCTGATCGACGGCCTTATCCTTTTCTTGTCCGGCGAACTTCGGCGGCAGCTTCAGCGCGGCGCGGAATTCATCGATCCGCTGTTCGGTATGCCGTTGCGCCCGTTCCGCAACGGCTTTTGCCGAGAGGACGTCCTCTCCGGGGTCGCGAACGATGCCAAGCTTCTTGTCCTCGTCGATGGCAGCCTTGACCTTCTCGAGCCGAATCCGCTGCTCCGCATCCGCGCGCTCCTTCACGGCTTTCGGCGACAGAGGGTCTTCATTATCAGGTCTCTGTATCCCCAGTTGGCGGTCTCGCTCTTTAGCCCGCCCCCGCGCGATGCTGCGATCAACTTTGGCTCGATACTCAGATCTCTGCAGCTCTTGACGCGCCGTTTCCCGTTCATCGACCGCCTTTTGAGACAGTATGTCTTCGCCTGGCTGCCGACTGATACCGAGACGCTGGTCTTCTTCTCGGGCTGCAGCTTCACGATGCCCTCGCTTTATGGCCTCCTCACGCTCGGTCACAGCTTTCGGCGACAGCGGGTCTTCGCTCTCGGGCCGCTGTATCCCGAGCTGGCGGTCTTGCTCTTTTGCACGCCCGCGCGCGATGCTGCGGTCAACCTTGGCTCTATACTCAGCTCTGAACCGTTCCCTACGCGCTGTTTCGCGTTCATCAACCGCCTTCTGCGAGAGAATGTCCTCGCCGGGCTCGCGGCTGATGCCAAGACGGTGATCTTCTGCACGAGCGGCCGCTTCCAGCCTCTCTCGTTTCAGTGTTTCGGAGCTGGGCTTAGCGGGTGCGATGACTACTGCACGCTCCAGCGTCGGCGCCCGCTCAATGACGGCCGCTTTCTCCTCGACCGCCTTGGAAAGCGCGGGATCGATACGCTCGTCCTTGGCAAAGCCAAGAGGGGGAAGCGCCTCCGGGTCGCGGAGGTAGAGCACGATGTCCTTTGCTTTGGCATCCATGGCGATGCCGGAGATCGGCCCGCGGTCCAGCCGGGCGATTAGGCCTGCCTCTGGGTTGTCGACAACTGTGCGCTCAAGGCGGATCGTGATGGGTTGGCCGACATCGTCTTTGGCGGAGGTGACGACATACCACAGATCCGGACGGAAGCCCTTGTTGGCGATAATGGCCTCGGGGGCCTTGAGGAGATCGGGAAGCTTCCGCAGGGCGTCCTGCAGGGCGGGGATGGGTTTGGGCCCAAATGCGGCCTCCGCCTCGATCTGACCGATGGTTGTGCCGGCGAGTGCAATGGGTCCGTTCAGACCGACAGCCTCAAGGATGGAGGCGCGCTCGGGGAGGGGGACGGATTCAGCGCGCGTGGTGGACCAGCGCTCAAGGCGCGCGGCCCAGGAGGCCGAGACGTTCTCGCGGGACTGATCTGCCGCTTGCTCGAGAGCTTCCGAGAGCACGGGGGCCGCGATCTGACGTTTGGAGTCTTCGGGGGAAGACACAGCGAGACCCACGACGGGCGGCATGCCATCGCGGGAGGGTAGGTCCATCTGGGTTTGCATGCTGGGCTCCAGGGTTCGGGTGGGTGCAGGACGGAGCAGATCAGAATTCGAGAGGGCAGCTTTAAAGAGAGCGGCTTCCTCGCGGCGGCCGGTGGCTTCGGCCAGAAGGTTGGCCCGCGCCAGCGCGCGCGAGAGTGGGGTTGGTGTCTGCCCTTCAGGGGCGAGAGCAGCAGCAAGGGCATCGCCATCCTTGCGCAGACCGCTGCGCTGCCAGAAGGGCACATCGCGGAGCGCGTCGCGCCAACCGCGTTGGGAGGTTACGGCCTCTGCGAGAGACCAGAGCGCGTCACGCTTCGACCCGTCGAGAGAGGCACCGGTCACCTCCGACCAGGCGGCGGCAAGCCGGGCACGGGCTTCCAACGCGTCCGACTGGCGGGCCTCATTGGCCGGAACGGCGAGGGTCGCTTCGCGGGGCGGCGTGGTGCGATCCGATCTCGACCGGGTGATCTTGGCGCGACCAGAGCGCAAGCCGTCCCAGAACTTCGCTGTGTCCTTGCGCCAGAGATAATCATACTCATCCACCGGACGGTCGAGATCGCGCAGGAAGCCCGCAACGAGACCATCGCGGTTCGGCCGCCCGCGTGAGGATGCGCCCGGTTCGTCCCAGCGCCGGTGCCCAGACCGGACATGGCGGTCGGCAAAGCGATCGAGCGCGCGGCGGGCGGGAAGCGTGAGCGTGCGCTCAGGCGCATCGGAGGCGGGCAGGCTTTCGAAGGCGGCCGCGAGGGCCTGACCCGTGTCAAATCCGTGATCAAGCGCGGCTGGCGCGAGACCGCTCCGGGAGACGATGTCGGTAAGCCAGGACTGCACGCGGGCGGGCGAGGCGGCCGCATAGATCGCAAGGTCTTCCTTGTGACGGGTGAGACCGACATAGGCCATGGTCCGGTCAAAGCCGCCGGTCACCACCAGATGGACGGAGGCGATGCTGAGACCTTGGGCCTTGTGCACGGTCGTAGCAAAGCCATGGGCAAAGGCGGGCATGGCGGTGGGATCGACCTCTACCAGACGCCGTTCCTCGCCCTCGCCGATCTGGGCAACGAAGCGGTCGTCCTTCACATCCACAACGCTGGCAAGCGTGCCGTTCTTGACGCCGAGGGTTCGGTCATTGGTTTCGAAGACAATCTTGTCGCCGACCGCCAGCGTGATGGCCGCAGCCTCGCCACGCGCATAGGTGACGGGAAGTGCGGGGATCTCCGGCGCGCGCGGGGGTTTCCTGAGCCAGGCGAGCGGATTGCCCCGCGCAAGTGCTTCAGCCTTTGCAACCTCATAGGCGGCCTGAGCCTGTGCGGCCGCGCGGGCGAGCCGTGCCGCTTCCTCGCGAATGGCCTCATGGCGCAGTTCTGAGATGCGGGCATTGAGCGCCCGCACATCCGCATTGGAATGCGCGAGCGCGATCTTCTCCTGTGCGGGATCAGCGATCCAGGCTTGTGCGGCCGCTTCCAGGAGATCCGTGCGCCCGACGATGGCGGTGACCGCCCCCTTTTCCAGATAGTGCTGTATCGCGGCCTTCGCCGCCGCGCCACCCGCCCAGAGACCAAGCGTCGCCGCGCGGTCGCCCGGATCGCTCTGGCGCCAGACCGAGGTGAGCGCGACAGACCCCACGCGATCGGCGATGGTCCGGAAGGGCGCCCCGGCCTCCAGCGGCTGCAACTGATCGGCATCTCCGACGAGCACGACGCTTGCGCCTTCGGCCTCAGCCCGGGTCAGCACGCGGGTCATCTGCTCGGTTCCGATCATGCCCGCCTCGTCGATCACCAGAAGGGTGCGCGGATCGAAGACGGCGGTGCCTGTCTCGTCGGCAAGGGCGAACTCAGCCTCGAGCCCCGCAAGGCTGCGCGCACGGATGCCGGAGGCGTTCTCAAGGCTTTCGACAGCTTTGCCGGCCAGGGCCGTTCCGACGACGCGCCAGCCCTGCGCCTCGGCCGCAATGTTCACAGATGTCAGAAGGGTGGACTTGCCGGAACCGGCGATGCCGGTGATGACGCTGAGCCGCGATGGCCCGAAGACATGCGCATAGGCCGCGCGCTGGTCCTCGGAGAGGGTGGGAACCTTCCGGGCGGGGCGGTCATCACGGGCGATCGGGACAAGGCGGTCCGGATCGAGCGCCCGCAAGGGCGTGCCGTCGGCCGAGCGGGCGGGTTCCGCCAGAGCAAGGCGTGCCGCGAGGTCCGAGAGCCTCAGTTCGGCCCGGACGTGATCCAGCGTGGAATAGACACGGCCGCGCCCATCGGTTGCATCCTCGGCGAGCGCAATGAGGCCCTCATGCGACATCGCCTCCTCGAAGAGACGCAGGAAGGTCTGCGGATCTTTCGTCACGCCGGCAAGTCTCGTGGCGACATCCTCTGCTCGCAGGACCGCATGACGCTCAAGGATATCGTCGACGACGCGGCGCGGATCCTCGGCATAGCCACGCGGGTCATCGAGCAGGAGCGGGGGTTCAGGCTCGCCTTCGCGCGCGGTCGGCGCATCGGCGGCGATGAGGCCCGCAAAACGGGAGGCGATGCCGCGCAGATGGGGATCGCCGAGCACGGTGACGAATTGGGGCGGGATCTCAGGCGCATGATCGCGCCGCGCGGTAACGTCGCCCGCTGTGGCGAGATCGGCGGAGAGGGTATTGGCCGAGGACAGACGCGTGACAATGTCCGGAGCCTCCTCTGCCGTGACCGCGAGCGGCATGTAGCCATCGCGGATGGCCTGACGGGTCAGCGCCTCGATGGTCCCGATGCGCGGATCGTCGACGAACATCCGGACGGATTGGGTGTGGCGCGACAGGGCCACATAGTAGAGATGCCGCGTCATCAACGAGGACGGCTTGATGAAGGCGTGACCGACCGTCATGCCCTGCAGCTTGTGGATGGTCGCGGCATAGCCGTAATCGAGAGGGACGCCATCGCTCGCATCGAGCGTGATCGCCGTCTTTGCGCCATCGACCATCAGGTCCACGGCATCAGGCCGAACCGCTTGAACGGTCGCAAAAGCGGAGCGGTTGATCCCATGGGCCTGAACGGGGGTCACGAAGCGGACGCGATCGCCCGGCGCAAGGGTGATGGAGAGCTCATCTACACCGCGCACGGCAGGGCCCGACCGCAGGAACGCATGTCCCGCCCCACCATCGAGGTGCCCCAGCTCGAGCGCCTTGGCCCGGATGGCGCGGTTGAGCTCGGCCACATCCGCATTGAGATAGGCCATGGCCATGCGGGTCTCGTCGGGCTCGCCCGTGGTCCAAAAGACTTGGGCGATTTCGCGCGTGGCGGGCGAGACGGGACGCGCAGCGGCGGCACCATCCCCCGACCCATCGCGCGCACGGGTAGCCTCCCCGGCCCGGTCTATGGAACCGGCGAGCAGGCCGGACGGTCCTGGACCCTCCAGTGCGGCGGAAACGGCCGGTGCCACGCGCGTCACCAGCCGCTGGGCAAGCTGAGGTCCGAGAGCGCGCGCGAGGGACTGCGCCGCCTCGAGCCGCGCACGATCCGGCCCAAGGTCGGGACGCTGAAGCCTAAGATCGGAATTCCAAGCCTCCGTGACGCCCGGCTCACCATCGCTCCCCATGGCTGGGATGTAGCTCTGCGCCTCACGGAAGGCCGCGCTCAAGACCGGCAAGGCCAGCCCCGAGACGGTCTTGGCAAAGATGCGCTCCGGCGGCACGGGCGGTCCGATCTCCGCGCCGCTCAGCACGCGGGCAACCTTTTCGACGGCGGCGGTGCCGGCCAGTTCCTCGAAGGCCCGCACGAACTCCGCCGCCCGGGGCTTGGACAGCGCAGGGCGCAGCGCCTCCACGACCACCGCCCGCGCCGCCGCCAGCCGGGCACGATCGGAAGAAGCCTCTGCAGGATCAGGCAAGCCGCGCCCTTCTCTCTCAGTCACGGGGCCGCCAGCCACCACGCGCAGGAATGCATCCCAAGCCGCCGGCTCGATGCGATGGCGGGGATCGATGATGGGTTGCGGCTTTGCGGGGGCAATGGCTTGCGGAGCAGCTTCACTCTCGGCCCGCCCCGCCTCCACCTCCAGCCTCATGGCCTTGGCGCCCTCGGTTTCACCCACGAAGACGATCCGCCCCTTGCGATGATAGAAGGCCAGCGCCTCGGCCGCGCCGTCCGGACCAGAGGCCAGATCCATGGTGGCGCCACGCTCGAGCGGGTCTTTCTGGCGCCGCACGATGCCGATCGAGGCCGATCCGATCTGGTTCTGGATTTCCTTGTAGGCGGAGCCTGCACTCACCGGCTGCAGCTGTTCGGCATCACCGACGGCGACCAGCTTGCCACCCATCCGGTCGACCAGCGCCTGAATGCGGAACCACAGGTCTGAGCCAACCATGCCGGCCTCGTCCATGAAGAAGACGAAGCGCCCCTGATCTGGAACACGCCCCATCGACCAACGCGCCTCCCAGGCGGCCAATGAGGCGACCTCCATGCCGGATGCGGCCTTCTGCAATTCCTGTGCGGCCTTGCCGGAGACCGTACCGCCCAGAACGGTGAAACCCCGCTCCTGCCAGATCCGGGCGGCCTCGCCGATGGTCGTCGTCTTCCCGGCACCGGCGGTCCCGGCAACCAGCGTGAGCCGGCTGTCCGACAGCATTGCCCCGGCCGCCACGCGCTGTTCGGCCGAGAGGTGATCCGCCAGAACCCGCGTTGCGGGATCGGGGTCCACCTCGAGACGCGCCCCCGCAAGCCGCACGGCATCGACCAGCATCTGCGCATCCATCGCAACTTGGGCCCGCGTGGCGTAAAGGGCGACGCCCTTGGCGGGATCGGAACCGATCTGGACGAGATCGGGAGCTGCCATGACCCTCGCCATCAGGGCCTCGAACGCCTCCTTCCCGATGGAAGACAGACGTTTTTGAAAGGCCTCGGAGAGATCCTTTTGCGTGAAGACGGACTTCTGGGCGGAGACGATGGCGATGATGTGCTCGGGATTAGCGAGGAGATAGGCCTCGTTGCGGGCACGAACCTCGGCATTCCGGGCCTTCTCGCGGGCGATCTGGCCGGCGGCCTCGGCACGGTCGGCCACCCAATGATTGTAACTCGTGGGTTCGATCTCTATGCCCTGCTCGGCCAGGGTGCGGTGATCGATACGGATGTCGTAGCCCGCGCGCTCGAGCGCATCGTTGGCAAAGGCCGCCCATTCGAAGCGCCACTCACGCAGAAGGGCAATCTTGTTCCAAGATGCGTTCTTCTTTGCCCACCCGCCTTCCGCGAGATCACGCATGGTGAGCATGACATGGGCGTGGGGGTTACCCTCAATGTCGTGGATGACCCAATCCGCGATCATACCGCTGTCGGCAAAGGTGGCTGTCAGGAAGCTGCGCATCAGAGCAACTTGCTGTTCACGTGAAAGCTCGGCGGGCAGGGCGATCGTAAGCGAGCGGGCATACTGTGCGGATTGATGGCGTGTGGAGCGGCCTTCGCGCACCTCGATATCGTTCCAAAGTCGCTCGGAAGCCTCCGCAACGGAGCCCGACTTGTAGCGCTCGATCACCCAATCCGGGGCGTTGTCCGGGACAGTGATCTCTTCGTGGGCGAGTTCCTTGGCTTTGTAGGAGTAGTCCCGCACCACGCCGCTGCGGGCTGTCATCATCGTCGTTGCATGGCGATAGGCCGCAGAGGCCACGGCGGAGGCACCGGCGCCTTTCGAGATAACCTTCGCGTCGAAGTAGTAGATTGCCATTTCCAGAAGCTACTTCCGTTCCAGATTTTTCGCCAGAAAAATCTATAGACGTGCCCTCAGTCAGTTTCTTCGAAACCTTCCTTGGGATGGCCTCCGGCCCCGTTGCGTCAGCTCTTCAGACGGGCGCCGGAAAGCCATCCCTTTCCGCTGAGAGCTGCGCTCGGGCGGAGCGCGTTGGTCAGGCACGGGACCGTGGTCGATGCCGCAGACCGAAGAGGGCCGAGAAGGGATGAAACAGTCATGCAGGGCGCCAATGCTTTGGCTTATGCGCCCGACCAGGGCGCATGCTCTGCCCGACGGATCACCCCTTTGGGCGCGCGGACCGCGCGTCTCGCGACGGAGCTGGACGGCTCCCCACAAAGCAACGGGAAGCGAAGGAGGGAGAGGATCCGTCGGGCCAAGGGCCCGCCTTGGAAGCCGCTGCCTCAAAGCGCACGGCCCCCATGCCAGTCTGACCGCATCAAGCCCACGCCATGCATGAACCGATGCGTCCGACCAGGGCGCATGCCGCCGCGATGGGGCAGCCTTTGGCCGCGCGACGCCGCGCGTCCGGTGAGCCTGCGAACCGGGTGACCCATCGCGCCGCGCCGCCCGTATGGATGGTGAAGGGGGAAAGTGGCCGCCACAGCGCGCCAGAGAGGTGAGAAACACGCTCGGAGACCGATCCGGCTACCCCCCTCGCGGAAACGGCCTCATGCGCGTCTACGGCCCGCTCCTGATGCGCAGTGTTAGGGAGGCCAAAATCCCTCTTGTCAGGCGGTCGACCGCAAGGGCAAAGGCCAGACAAAATGCCAGCTGAGCCTGCCACTAGGGCGCCCACCGCGAAACGTTTACACTGTCTACACTGTAGACCTTCAGTAAACCCGATGTAGACAGAGTCTACAAGGTCTTCAGAGTAGACAAGGTAGACACCGTATACCAAGTAGACGCTGTATACATCGAATACAGAGTAGACACTGTATACACCCTGTAGACTCTGTATACACTAAATACACTGTAGACACTGTAGACACTGTAGACACTGTAGACACTGTAGACACTGTAGACACTGTAGACGTGGTATACGTTGTATTCTTTGTATACAGAGACTACAGTGTAGACAATGTAAACATATTGTCCGCTGATGCGGAGCTTGATGGAGGGGCGCGCATGGGCGCTGTATGGGTCTTGACCACACCGAAGGGGGGCGCTGGCAAGACGACGCTCGCGCTCGTTCTTGCCGGCGAGCTCGCGCGCCTCGGCAAGACCGTCGAGATCATCGATGCCGATGCCAACGCGCCGATCATCACTTGGACCATGACGGCCGCGAATGCCGGCCGCACCATCGGTGGGCCGGGTGACGCTACCGGATCGGCCGCCCGCATTCATGTGACGCGGGCGGCGCAGGAAGCGGCGGCATTCCGGGGACAGATCACCACGGCGCAGGCGCGGGCGGACTTCACCATCATCGATACGGAGGGGACGAACAATCCCCTCTCCACCTTCGCCATCGCTGCTGCCAATCTGGTGATCGTCCCGATGCAGGCCAGTCCGGAGGACGGACGGCACGCGCTGCGCGCAGTCGAGTTCGCCGCCGAGGTGGGCGCCATGCGCGGCGCGGCCATCCCTACGGTCGTGGTTCTGACCAGAACAGGCGTGGTCCGCGACAGCGCCCAGCGGACTGTTGAGCGAACCATTGCCGAGCAGGCGGCCGCACGGCATCTGGTCCTTTGCCCGGTGCGCCTGGCGGAGCGGGGCGCGTATCGCACCATCCTTCTGGAGGGCTGTACTCTGGACGCACTCGCCGTTGTGAACCCGGTCACAGGCCTCGAGACGGCACAGCAGAACGCGGCGGCGCTCCTGCGGGCGCTCGCCGGGTGCTACCGGGAGATCCTCGCGGGCAGGCAAAACGAGGCAGCCACCCCGGAGACCGCAGCATGAGCGACAAGTCCTTTCTCGACGCCTTCGGAACCGCGATCCCAAATGACCGCCCCGCCGGGATCGACGAGCTGGCCAAGGTTCTGGCCGAAGAGCGCGGCGCGGGCGCTACGGGGAACGTTGCGTTGGTCCCCGAACAGTACTCCGGGCCACAAAGCGATCCGGACAAGACTGAGCGGCGGCTCGATGGCGATGGTGACGCATCCGGCTTCAAGGCAGAGTTCCAGAGGCGGCGCAGCGCAGGCCGCGGCAAGGGCAAGGCGGAGGTCTTTTCGGTGAGGTTGCCCGTTGAGGCGCGCGAGGTCTTCTACCGTTACGCGGCAGTGCATGGGGTGAGCTTGCAGCAGGCCGTCATGATCGCTGCAAAGCGCCTCGATGAAGAGATGGACAGGCCAAGCGTCCGCTAGGCAAGATCCGTCTGGGCGAAGTGGTTGCCCGTGTAGATAAGCCGCGTGCTGTAGGCTTCGGCGCAGGCATAGGCGAAGCAATCGCCGAAGTTCAGACCTGCCGGGTGGCCGACCAACTTGCCATACCGTCGAGCGGCATTCAAAGCCTTCGCGCCGATGGCTGGGGTTATCGTAATATCGCGGACGCCGAGGATTTCGCAAAAACGGGAGACGGCCTGCTCGGCAAGATCGACCTGCGCGGCATCCGGCGTCCTGTCGCGGCCCGATCGTGATCGCGCCACGGCTGTGGTCGCTTCGAAGCGGACCAGCGGCGAGACAAAGCGCGGGCCTGAGGCATCTTCGATCCTGCGCACCAGATCTTCGAAGCCGGGCTCCTTGTTCAGAATGGCAACGATCGCCGAGGCGTCGATGAACATCACCCTTCCCCCCACATCTCATCCATGAAGGCTTTTAGGTCTTGCGTGTGATCCACCGGACCGATCTGTTCGGCGATGGTCTGGGCGTCGGTGATCCGGTCCAGTAGGGGCCGCTTTTGTTCGACCGACGCTATGCGCGCAAGCAGCGCTTCGCGCACGGCTTCTGTCTTGCTGGAAGCACCCGTCAGCTTCATCAGCTTCACGGCCAGATCATCCACGCTGTCGTCACGGATATAGAGTGGCATCGAAACCTCCAAGGCCTCAGGGAAGGATATCCCGAAACGAATATCCCAGCAATACATGCGGGATATTCAAGACACGGCCTTTCAAGCCGCGCGCTGCTCAGGTCCGACGTCGTGGTCCTTCTCCGAGCGGCCATCCTCTTGTTCCACCAGTTCCGGTGTAACGTTCACCGCGATCATGCCGCGCAGCAGCGCGCGTGCGATGACGCTGCCCGGACTGCGCTTCAAGACTGCCGCGACTTCCGGGATGGAAAGACCCTCGAGGAGAAGCTGCCGCAGGCGGCCTTCTTCCTCGTCCGTCCAGCGCTTGCCCGCCTTGCTGTCCTCGGCCTTGCTGTCCGCGACGGCGGGGGCCTCTGCCGGGCTGTCATCGTCGATGACCTCGCAGCCCCGATCTGCGGGCGGCGCGCGGCGACGGCCCGAAGCGGGCTGCACCGCCACCGCGGCTGCGCCTCGGTTCACTGCCCCCGTCTGGGGGACTGCCCCCACCTCGTCTTCCTCCGGGAAGAGGGGTGGCACCGAGGCACGCGCGAGGGCCGCCTCCGCGATCATCGGCAGGTAGCTTGCGAGGAACTCGAGATCGGCGAGGCCGAGCCGCAGGCTGGGCAAGCCCGGCAGGCGCAACTCGCAAGCCGTGGCCTCGAGTTTCAACTGGCGGATGCCGTCGGCGTCAGACGTCATGATGAGGATATCGCGGGGCATGATGCCTCTCCGGAGATGACGGGGTTACAGGGAGCGAGGACCGAATGAGGACCAGTCAGTCCTCGTCAAAGGGATATGGGCTGCGGGGGTGATGGTCAGGCGGGTCCAGAGCGAGCCGGTCGCGCACCCGCGCTTCGATCTCGAAAGAGCGCTCGCAGATATAGGCCTTCGAGAATCCCGCCTTGCGCAGGGTGGCGATCTCGGCCGCGAGGGCGGCGGCGAAGCCGTCAGGCTCGGCCGCCGTCCCTTCGTCGGTTTCCGCTCCGTTGTTCATGGCACCTGTCCTTCTCGTTGGGCCTGCAAGCTGTCCGGCGTGATGGTTCTGAGCCAATCCGGCCCATGGGTGTTGCGCAGCCGGTGCAGGACGGGATCTGCGGCGGCGCGCACCCAGAGCTCGGCGAGCCGCGCCTTCCACAACCTGCCATTCTTCGTGGCAAAGTCGAGCAGGGCGTGCTGCTCGTCAGCCGAAAGCGGCGGAAACGTCTGGGCGCGGGTCACGCGGCGCATGCGGTGGTGTTTCATGGGGGGCGGTCCTTCAGTGCGTTATGTTGGGTGAGGCGGAAAGAGAAGCGCGAGCGACATCCGGCTCGTCTTCGATGGTGTGGGTCCAGCGCAGCGGGATCATGAGATCGGCATCGGCCAGGGCACGACGGGCGGCGGCGTAATCCTCATAGCCCGACCAGATCGCGGCGGGCGCATCAGGGGAGGCGGGATCGGTGAAGACGATGCGAAGGTTGGGCATAGCGGTTTCCTCTTGCACGGGAGTCGAGGTCATGGTTTCGTTCGGATGTCCGACCCCCGCGAGGGGATCGGACGAGGACGTTAATCGATGACGCCGTGTTGTTTCAGGAAGGCGGTACCAATCTTGGCGGACAGGCCGCCCTTCCTGATCAACACCCACGCTTCCGCGATGCGCTGACGCGTAAGTTCACTCACAAAATCACCTCCTTTCGGCTCAGGTTGATCCTGCGGCCCCCTGACAATCAGGCGGTCCGGCAGGAGAGACGCGCACTTGCGCGCCTCACCTGTCGGACTGCCTCCCGGCGAGGGCGGGAGGGGGGCCCGGCAACTGCAAAATCAAGGTCCGAGGGTCGGGGGCCCCGTCTGCACAAGCCGACGCAGGAGGCGCGGAAGATGGGGGTGCCCCCTTGGGCCGCAGCATTTTGTGGTTGCCGGGGGAACCGGCGGTTCCCTGACGGCCGCGCAACTTTGCGCGGCTTTGATTGAACATCAGCGGCGTTCGGCTTGCCCGAATCCCCCTGATGTGCCGCGCCCCTGGCGCGGTGCGACCAGACACTTATCCAGCCCTTGTGGCCGCGCCGTTGGCGCGCATCGGGCGAGCTGGACGGCTCCCCACGAAGCAGCGGGAAGCGAGCCCGATGTGGGTAAGTCTGCTTTCCCTTCGATTTCTGTAGATCACCCAGCCCGAAGGAGCCTTTTCCTTTTGCGGGACGGCTGTGCCAAGCGCGCGGGTTGGACGTTCATCCCATCGGCTGGGGCCAGAGCGGGCGAGGATCGTGACCCGA
>JACVZW010000061.1 GCA_014654775.1 Paracoccaceae bacterium
TGTCTGGCGCTGGCGGGGCTTGCCCCGGTCTGCGCCGGGCTGCCCCCGCTGGGTGGGGCCCAGCCGGCGAGGCGACGCGAGGATGGGCTTGATCCGGCCCCCATACGGGCCGGATCGCATTATCCCGCGCGGCCTGCCCCGTGTGCTGCGGTTTGGGGTGGGGGGGCGGATGGCTCCGCCCCCCCGTGGTTTGCGTTACTGCGGCTTGGGTGTGGCGGGTCGGACACGCATGGCTTTGATGCCGCGCTCTTCGGCCTTGGTGGCAAGATTGAGGGCCACGCCGGAGGTTCCGAAGATCACCACACCACCCAAGGGGCGGGGCGTGTCCAGCATCTGGTCAATCGCCTTGAAGCCTGCCGATTTGCCAAAGGCGCGCCAGTTCGGGGCGAAGATGACTTGCGGTACCTTGCGCGACTTGGCCCAAGCGGCGGCGATGGCATCCGCGCCCCATTTGTCGCCCTTGTGGTAAAGGATGAGGGATGAGGCGAAGGACTCACGGAAGCGCACCTGTATCGCGTCCAGCGTATCCCAGATTCTGGCGTGGTCGGTCCAATCGCGATCCCCTGCGAGGGCGAGGGGGGTTCCGTCCATCTGGAATTGGGCGGCTTCCTGCCGTTCGTGCTGTTCAAGCCATTGGCGCGCTTCAAACACGGCACCTGTGAGGTGGGCGGCGCTGTTCTTGCGGCCATTGCTGGCGGGGATGAAGGCGCGCCCGGTTTCGATTTCGTAGCAGCGGGCGGCGGTCTCGGACATGACGGCGAGGGCGTCGCGCATCTCGCGCAAGTGGTCGGCGCGGGTCTGGGTCGCGGTGATTTCGACGTCGGTGATTTCGCCGCCGTCATTGGCGCGGATGAGGGCGCGCAGGGCGTCCGTCTGCTTGGTCATGGCCTCGTCCAGCGCATCGCGGCGGCGGTGGAAGAGGGTGGCGAAGGCATGGGCGAGGGGTTCCACCTCGGGGCCGAGTCCGGTTCCGGTGAGGGGGGCGAACAAGGCTTCGAAAGCCTCGCGCACGCATCCATCGCCGAGGATATCTTCGGCGGGGATGGGAAGGTCGTCGGCGGTTTCGGTAAGGCCGAACAATTCGATGGCGTCATAAACGCTGTCCATGGGGTCTTGTCTCCAACGGTTCCACCCGCGCCCATCGCGGGGGCGTGCTGATGGGCAGGCAGAGGGGGAGGGTTGGGCCAAGGACGGCGTAAGCCGCCGCCTTGGCGGGCGAAAGAAGTTCTGCAGGCGGGCGTTCGGGGCGCGACGGCAAAGGCAGGTGATCCGATCAGACTGGCCGCTGGCCCGCCGCCCCTCTGCCGCCCGTCAAGGGTCGTCCGGCGAGGCCTGCCTCGACGGGCGATTTACCCTGCCCTTGACGGACCCAGCGGCGGAGGGGTGGTGGGTCTGCGTTGCCGGTCGGGTTCAGCGGGTGAGGGTCCAGCCTGGCACAGCCCCCGCCTGCGGAACTTGTTTCGATCCTTGGCGCGGCCCTCCCCCTCTGCCAGACCAGCAGCTCGACCCCGCCAGAAGTTCTTTCGTGCTTTTACATACGGTGCCTGGGATTGCAGGTTTTCTGAACGGCTCCCAACGGCACCATCCATGGCGTGCGCGGCCCGTGCGGGGCCGCGCTCCGCTTTGCGATGGCCTGCCCATCGCTGGGCGCGCGGCACCCGCGCGTGGCCCGGAGAGGGGGGCGGGCCGCATCCGCCCCCCTCTCCGGGTCGCCTTTCTTGCGAAAGTTGGCCGGCGATGGCCGAAGGATAGACACCGCCTCCACCAACGGCGAACCTCCTCGTCCCGGCCACCGCCGGCCAGTGAGGGGGCAGGGAAGCCCCTCCAAAAAAAGAAGTCCGACAGGCAGAGCCTACCGGACTTCAGGACAAGCCTGTGGTGAGCGTTTCCCCGAGCAGGGAAAGTGCCTACACCCTGACGCGGCAGAGCCGGGTCCGCAACTCACAGAGTTGATTAGGTCTCGTGATTCTCTGCCAACCACAGTTCCTCGGGCGTCCTTGCACAGCCCGATCGGCAGCGCTCTCTCCACTCCAGCGCATGCGGCGCGGTCGTGGGCGTGAGGCGATCGAGGACCGCATCGGGCGCCTCGGAAGCGACCGGACCCATGGTCTCGTCCATGTCCTTGTAGCCCCATCCGTCCCTGCCGATCTGCGTCAGGAACACGGCCCCGAAGACGTAGCGGCCATCATCCGTCGGCGGAAACTGCCGCGTGTAGGAGCAGGCGCGGGCGGCCTCAGGTGTCGCATAGCGCGCCTCGACGGCGGCGTACCAAGTCGTGCCAACCCGGGCGATCGCGATGGCCCGCATGCTCGGCTCCGTGGTCTGGCTCTCGCAAAGCCGTGCAATCTCGGCCCGGATGTCGCCCGGAACCCGGCCATAGTAAAGCCAGCCCATCACGCAGCCTCCGGCGACGGCGACGCGACCGAGGTGGCCGTGCCGGCAAGGATGGCCTTGAGATCTGCGAGCGTCCCGCAGCGGCCGTCGAGGATGTCGTGCAGCAGATCGGCATGGTTGCGCACCCGCTCCTGAACCAGGCGCAGCGCCTTCGCGCTGTAGGTCTCGAGCGCCGTGACCAAAAGGTAGCCATCGCCCTTCTGGCCCGTGGACCAGGTCCGGATCGCACCCGAGGTGGAGTTGGTGCGCTGGTAGAGCTCCGAGGCGAAGTAGATCCCTTTGGGCTTCTGGCTGTAATCCCAGTAGTTCATGCCTCCCTTGTCGTAGTAAACCTGCAAGTCCAGGTAGCGGGTCTCGCCAAGGTGGCGGGTGTGGATGGTCCGGGTCGGGGCCTTGGCGACTGCCTTGGTCTGGGCCATGTGCGTGTTCCTTGTCCGATGCTCGATCTCCCGATGCGGAGACCAAACGGACAAGAGGCCCCCTCTTCCTTT
>JACVZW010000062.1 GCA_014654775.1 Paracoccaceae bacterium
TTCATTGTGGTGTACCGAATGAGAATAGATCGCAAGGAAATTGAGATCCGGCGGCTTCTTCACGGGGCGCATAAGGAGCCATCATCAATGCCCGCGGCTCATGCGCCGCGGGCCCCCTTTTGGATAGGAGCATCGTTAGGGCATGTCCGTATTCATCCGGTGAAGGCCGTCTGATGCAGCGGACTGATGTCGGCTAAGACGCAGACCTTATGGATGACCCTAAGTTCAGATCACAGATCGAGGTTCTCTCGGTTGTCGACAAAGGTCGGCGGCGGGAGTGGACGGATGCCGAGAAGGTTCGGATTGTCGAAGAGAGCCTTCGGGGTTTTCGGCAGTGCGCGGCGACGGCGCGGCGATATGAGATTTCGCGGGCATTGCTGACGCGGTGGCGTCGGGATTTTCGAGCTGGTCACCTTGGCGCTGGCAGTCGCCCTCAGTTTCTTGCGGTGCAGGTTGCTTCGGATGCTACCGGCACGGCAGGTCGCCAATCGACCACCAAGCCGACCTCTGACCGCGAAGACCGCGTCGAGATCACGCTGGCCAACGGGCGCAGGCTTGCGGTCGCCGTCGCCATCGATCCGATGGTGCTGGCACGCCTGGTGCAGGTTCTGGACCAGGCATGATCGCGTTTCCGGCTGGGACGAAGGTCTGGATCGCGGGCGGCGTGACGGACATGCGGTGCGGGATGAACAGCCTAGCGCTGAAGGTCCAGCAGGGGCTGGGGCGCGATCCGCATTGCGGCGAGATCTTCTGCTTCCGGGGGCGCAGGGGGGATCTGATCAAGGTGCTGTGGCACGACGGGATCGGCATGTCTCTGTATCTGAAGCGCCTTGAGGCGGGGAAGTTCATCTGGCCGGTAAGCCAGAGCGGGGCGGCTGTGCCGGTTTCGGCGGCGCAGCTCGGCTATCTTCTGGAGGGGATCGACTGGCGCAATCCGCGCTGGACACAGCGGCCCGCGTCGGCGGGATGATGTCCAAAATCTCCTTGTTTTATTGGACTATTCCGCGCCCTTGTGGTAGATATTCGGCATGTCGGAGACCCCTTCGGAGATCGCTGTCCTGCGCGCCGCCCTTGCCGCGGCAGAGGCCCGCGCTTCCGCAGCGGAGGACGAACTGACGCAGGCCCGTGCCGTCGTTTCAGCCTCCGATGCGATGATCCGGCACTTGCAGCTCCAGATCGCCAAACTCCGCCGCGCGCAGTTTGGCCACGGCGCCGAACGCCAGACCCGGCTGATCGAACAGCTCGAGATGCAGCTTGAGGATCTGGAGACGGACCTTGGCCAGGATCGGGCAAGGACGGATGGCGCCGTGGCGAAGACCACAGTTGCGGCTTTCGAACGTCGCCGTCCCGCCCGCAAGCCGTTTCCGGAGCATCTACCTCGCGAGCGGGTGGTGATCGAGGCGCCGACCTCATGCACCTGCTGTGGCTCGGCGCGCATCGTGAAGATGGGCGAAGACATCACCGACACGCTGGAAGTGATCCCCCGGCAGTGGAAGGTGATCCAGACCGTCCGCGAGAAGTTCACCTGCCGGGATTGCGAGAGGATCAGCCAGCCACCGGCACCTTTCCACCCCACGCCTCGGGGCTGGGCCGGCCCCAACCTTCTGGCCATGGTGCTGTTCGAGAAGTTCGGTCAGCACCAGCCCTTGAACCGGCAGGTTGAGCGCTACGAGAAGGAAGGCGTCGAGATCAGCCTGTCCACCCTCGCCGACCAGGTTGGCGCCTGTGCTATGGCGTTACAGCCGATCCACGATCTGATCCGCGCCCATGTTCTCGGCGCTGAGCGATTGCATGCCGACGACACGACCGTGCCACTGATGGCAAAGGGTGGCACGCAGACCGCCCGGCTCTGGACTTATTTACGCGACGACCGCCCCTTCGCAGGCGGCGCGCCACCGGCGGCACTCTACGGCTTCTCGACCGACCGCAGGATGGAACATCCGACCCGGCATCTGGCGGGCTGGACAGGTATCCTGCAGGCCGACGCCTATGGCGGATACAACGGCGTCTACGATGCGGCCCGCAAACCCGCGCCGGTGCTGAGTGCCCTGTGCTGGAGCCACGCCCGGCGGAAGTTCTTCGAACTGGCCGACATCAAGGCAACCGCCCGGAAGGGCAAAAAGGTCGCCGAAGAGATCTCGCCCATCGCACTGGAAGCCGTCAAACGCATCGATGTCATCTTCGATGTCGAGCGAGAGATCACAGGCCTGAGCGCCGCGGCCCGCCATGAGGTCCGTCAGCGCGTGGTCCGCCCTATGGTCAACGATCTGCATGACTGGATGCGGGCCGAGCGCGCACGGATGTCGAAGCACAACCCCGTCGCCAAAGCCATCAACTACATGTTCGAGGAAGAGGGCCGCTGGGACGCCTTCACGCTCTTCCTTGAAGATGGGCGCATCTGCCTAACCAACAACGCCGCTGAGCGCGCCCTACGTGGCGTCGCCCTTGGTCGCAAGGCGTGGCTCTTCGCCGGTTCGCCCCGCGGTGGCGAACGCGCCGCCTTCATGTATTCCCTCATCGTCACCGCCAAGATGAACAACATCGACCCTCAGGCCTGGCTGGCCGATGTACTGGCACGACTGCCAGACATCCCCGTGTCGCGTCTGCCGGAACTGCTTCCTTGGAACTGGAAGCCCAATCCCTTCCCCAAAGCCGCATAACTGCGGCCTACGCCGGATGGTTACGCATGTCCTACCGAACAGAATACATCAAAACAGCCAGACGGCCCCAGGCGAATGCTTACGGGTGACCCCACCCAAAATAAGAGACTGATAGCCCGCTCATCGACAACAATCAGGCCGTAGCTTCTGAAGACGCGCAGCTTTTCAGGCAGAAGGCCATTGTGTTCGACGCAACTCGAGCACCGATGGCTTCGGCACGGTCGGCGCTATACACCCGCTAGCCTGCCCGGACGGCTTCGAAGCTAAGAGTAATGCTGGGCGGTACGGAAACCACCAGCTTGCGAGAAGCCGCTTGAATGGGTACAACTTGACCATTCACATCTTATCCACAAACGCAGAAAGCGGCGCCTGGAGCGACGACGCCTCTGATATCAAGCCGCGCGCAACCGCTTCATCCTTCCCCTCCGCAGCATTCTGCACAGCCTTGAGGAGCTTTGCGATTGGCTTTAGCCCGAGGACAGCCGCGCCCCCCGCAACGCGATGCGCCTCCTGTGCGAGTCCGTCAAGATTGTAGCCTTCACTCTTGGCACAGAGATCCGCGAGCTGACGCTGCAGCGCTTCGTATTGTGCCTTCAGCGTGTCTCGACCCATGACTTCCATAAGTTCCGCGTAGGTGATCGGATCGGGTTGGATGATGGTGAGTGTTCTTGCCGGTTCAAGATCCTTGGGCGCGTCAGATGCGACCCGCTGACGGGTATCAATCCTGTTCTCAACCAGCATCTGCTTGACTGCACGAATGAGGTTGGCGGCCTCGAAGGGCTTGTAAATGACGCGACCTTCCTGATCCATCTTGGAGGCGAAGGCCACGTTTTCTTCGGTCACGGCACCACCTGTGAGAAACAGGAAGGGCAGCCTATCACCGATGGCTTCATAAAACCGCCGACCGTCCATTTCCGGCATCATGATGTCACACAAGACGAGGTCGAATTCTGCACCCTGATTGATGCACTTAAGAGCGCCGCGGGCGTCATTGAAAACAACCACTTCGAAATGCTTGCGCAAGACGCGGTCGACCAGATTGGTGACCAGAGGTTCATCATCCACAACCACGATGCGCTTGCGTTCGCTCAAAACGATTTCATTATCCTCAAGGAAGCGATGCTTGGCGCCTGCTTCTTGCCCAACACTTGGAAGCGTAATCGAAACCTTGGTTCCTTCACCGAGCTTCGACGTGATCTTGAGATCCCCGCCAGCCTCGGAGATGATGCGACGGCAAATCGAAAGACCAAGCCCTGTGCCTCCGTTCTCGCCGCGTCGCGTAAAGAACGGTTCCGATACATGCATCAAGTCTTCTTCCGATATTCCCATCCCGTTATCTTCGATCACAATTATGACGCGATCCCGCTTGCTGAAGACTTCAACCAAGATGCGATTGGTCGATCGATCACTTTCCCGGAAAGCATGAGAGGCGTTGCTGAGCACATTCAGCACCACCTGCGAAAGGCGCGCCGAGGCCAGTTTCGCTTTCGGTACTTCGGAAAGTTTCAGGTCCAACTGAGCTCTGTGCCTAAGATCGGCGAGGGCCATACGGGATGCGATCCGGATGACTTCACAAGGATCACACTCGTCATCGGTCGAGTCCATTTTGGTAATGGCCTTCAGGTCCGAGACGATCTCACGAACATATCGACCGCCCGTCCAAGCCGCTTCAAGGGACTCGCTTATGGCATCGTCCTCGATGCCTTCCTCGGCCAAATGGTCCTTGAGGATTTCGAGATTGCCCAACATGTAGGTCAGCGGGTTATTGATCTCGTGGGCGACCCCAGCGGCCAAGGTACCCATGGAGGCCAGATGCGATGACAGTTGCAGCTGTGCATCGCGCTCGCGCAGCTCACGATCTGCCTTCACGCGATCACTGATGTCACGAAACACACCGAGCACCATGACCTTGTCTTCAAGTTCGATCAGGCTTGAACTGATCTCCGCCGGCACCTCGGTACCGTCCGAGCGCAGGATCGGAACCTGGATGCTGTCGCGCTTATTGGTCATCAACGCCGCGACATGATCACGAAACGCTTTCTTGGCCACATCGGTCAGCATGGGAGGATGCAGTTCGGACTGGTGGCACCCAACAAGTTCCGCGATCGACTTCCTCCACAGGCGCTCCGCAGGCTGATTTGCCTCCAAGATCATTCCGGTTTCGATATCCGCAAGAACAGCCGCATCGTTCATATGATGGAAGAGCACCATGAAGCGCTTCTGCGTGTCCTCGAGCTGCTGCTCTACGCGCTGCATGAGCGTCCGATCGGTCAGCGAACCCACAAGGATAATCGCCTTGCCCTGCTCATTGCGCAATGCTTGACCATTGGCGAGGAAGTGCCCGTGCCGTCCATCGCCCCTTCTAATTCTCATTTCGATGTTCTTGTAGGGCGCCGACTTGAACAGGTGATTCTCGATTGCCTGCTGCACCCGATCCCGATCCAGCGGATGAATGAGATCACTGAACTCCCCGATCGTCGTCGGGACTGAAGCGCCAGACATGCCTGTCATTTCGCAGGTCCGCTTGGACCATTCGATCTCATCCTCTTCAACGTTCCAGATCCAATATCCTTCACTGGAACTGTCCAGATAAGCGCGAAAGGCACGATTCTGAATGCGAGCGCGATGATTGCTGACAAATTGACCAATCATGGCCTCCGCAGCAGACCATTCCAAACTAATCACACCGTCGAGGAACGGGCCGACCGTGAGCGACCGCGCCGCCAGGCAAGACGCAGAGACACCGAGGACGCCAACAAATGCGCCGGCATCTCTAATTCGGTTGATCTTGGCCTCGACAGGTGCAAGGTCTGCCATCTCATCAATAAGGACCACAATGACCCCCATCTCAGAGCCATAGCGAACCCGTAGCTCGCTGAGCGCCTTTGCATCCATGATGCCGCATTTGCTGAACTTTGAAACTCTTTCAGCCACCTTCTGCGCCAGCGGCATCTGATGCGGCGCAGCAAGAATCCGACAGTCGTGGGTAATGGCAGGCGCATAGAAACCTTCTTGCATGGCAGCCGTTTCCAGAACCGAATTACCCATCGCAGCCTCCATGATGCTTGGAACCATCAGACCGCTTCAACGTATAGAGCATCTCTTCTCGTTCAATGGAGAGGTCGGTGATTTTCAACATTCATTCGTCACAAAAACATACCTTTGGCTCCCTTAATAATTAATTTTATTAATTTTATCTTCGTATCCGGCGATAGCAGACACGGCAATCAAAGCCGCAGGTCAGTTGACATGAGCAGATCTTCAATGTGCCATCGAAAGGTCTTTCGCCTCTCTCAACGACAAGCCGGCAACTTGACAGCATGCGAGCGAATCGATGCAGAAAAGACGTCTCGGCGAGGATCTGCAGAGTGGATATCTTTCGACGATAAAGGCGTCAGGATACCTGAGACGACCTGGAGCACTAAGGATCACCGGTTTCCCATCATTCACTCGCAGCTGCTACAAGACGGTCTCCTGCGGGCGCAGACGGCTCGGATGATGCGACGCTTGCAATGAACCGTTTCGAATATCGCCTGAGCCTCGGGCCGCTCAACGGAAACTAAATAAAGTGGCGATGGTGTCCCCGAGGTCCGAACCCCAGTGGCCCGCTTTAATCCGCCTGCGACATGGCCGTCGACCATGCCATGACACAAATTGCGTGCTCGGCGATTGTGTCAGTCTTCCAATTACAGGACGTGTCTTCTGCACGTCGTGAATAAAAAAAGAGCGGGCGAATGCCCGCTCTTTCCTTACACTTTATGACCTCGATCAGAACGAGAAGGTCAAGCCCAGATCGTAGGCCGTGTCATTGCCGGCAGCGCTGTCACCCGCAATGCCAGCCACAAGCTTGGCACCGCCGCCGAGATCGTAGGAAGCGCCCACACCGTACTTCTTCAGGGCAACCGCCGGACGATCATCCACGTTGTAGAAGCCCGTCACAGCGATCATGTCAGCGGCATAGGTAAGGCTCAGAGCGTATTCACGCCCTTCACGCGCAGCATCCGTCGAGGACTGATCGGCCGCCACCAGCTTTGCAGAGACCGGCCCGAAGGTGCCCGTCAGTCCAATGTAGGTCTTCGTGTCGGCACCACCATCTTCATAGCCGAGCGAAATGCCGTAGCTGTCGATGCTGTAGGACGCACCGATCCCGAAGGACTGCGTGGCCGCAGCGCTGCTGTCATTGGCCGAGAGGAACACTTTGAAGGCATCAACCGAGTAGGTGTAGAGGACCACCGGGTCGCCATCGGACGCGCCCGCTCCGATGTAGTTGATCTCGTTGGTGTCCCCGAGACCCGCGAAGCTGATGGCCGCCACCTGCCCAACCGCGGCCTCTGCGGCCGAATCCACATCGCCCATGGAGAGCTTGCCGAACGCGCCTTCGATGAAGACGCTGCCTGCGGCGCCCGAGTTGGCGCCCCCCGCAACGTCCGGGGCGTCGCCAGCGTCAGAACCATCCGGGACCAGCCGCGTCGCGGCATTGTCAGCCCGGAACGACGCACCGAACGAAAGACCGGAGTCGGTCTCGCCCGATGCCGTGAAGGTCACACGCGCACGGCTCGAGAACTGAGCATCCGAGTTCGCGGTCGCCGCTTTGGTCAGACCCATGCGGGCGTCACCCGACAGCGTGACATCGGCGGCCGCGAGCCCCGTCGTTGCCGCCAGCACGGTGGACGCCAAGAAAAGCTTTTTCATGATTTCATCCCTTCTTTAAGCCGTTGAGGCATGCCATCGGGATGGGCCATATGCCCTCATCATCGCAATTGCATTCTGCGCTTGAAGCGAGGTCACCACTTAAATTGGTGCAATCACAGCACATAAAGTTATTTTCAATAATCAATGGATATTTTTTATTAACATGCCCACCAAAGACGCAATCGTCTCTCACCACATCACGGTTCGATCAGCCTTCCCGCGCAACTTGGCCCGCAGGCAAAAGGTAGTTCGACTTGCCAAGGACTTCTGCCAGAATCAACCGAAGGGCCTCCGGGCGCGGCATCGCAACATATTGATCAGAAATGAAGCGATCGAGGGCCTCCACCATGCTGTCAGGACAATGAACCCCGATCAGGATCGTCTTCCTCTCGTTCTGACGAACAACATGTGCCTTCTGTGACATGGCATGGATCTCCAAATTCAATTCCCCTTACGCTGACATCTGCCCGCCGAGATATCCGGCGATTGCCGATCCAGACGCCAAGATATCAAGTCATGCGTTATCTCTGCGCATAAGCGCTTGGCGTTTCATTTTCCGGGTCAACAACCTGCACGCCCAATTGGGATGAGCCACCCCTGCGGGGTCCAAGATAGCGCTTTGTTGCCAACCATTCGCATACCAGTCTCCGGATGGCCTCTGGACGGCTCATCACCTCATGCTGATCAAGGATGAACTCTTCAAGCGCTGCGGCAAGGCTCGGCGATATCCTTACTCCAATCAGGGTCGACTTCCGAAATGAGAGGCGCGGACGACCTCGACCACTTGGCTTGTGCTTCTCGACGTCCTCAGATTCGTCCACCTGTTCGCTGGGCATGAAACCTACTCGCGTGTTGAAAAAAAAAATTAACTTTTGATAGACTAAAATAGCAGTCAAAAAAATACCCAATGAGTTTAATTGAATTTCGTGGCCCCTCTCGGCCTTGATCTCTCCAGTCTGCCAGATCTGTAACAGAGCCGATCAGCAGGGCGCTGCTCGCCTCGGAAAACGCACATCACCTGCCGGATCGCTCGATCGTCAAAGGCTCCAGCAAAACCGAACCTATCCATGGCATCATGAGCACCGTCCACCGGGGGCCATCGCCACCAGTGCCATCCGCGCCCTTGGCGGCGACCTGCAGTCAGACCGGACGTGGCGGGACATGAATTGGCCAAACACGGCACAAATCGCTCCTCGGGCCGGGTTAAGGACATCCTGCCGGTGAAAGCGCGAAATCCAGGCACATCCCCCGCTCACAGGGCGAGACTGGCCAGCGGCAGCGCACAGCTCAATCGGCCGCCAACGGTCCCCTCCCAGCCTTTCTGACGACGGGGACCTCCATTCTTGACACAAATTGCGCTTGCGCTGCGCGGCCTCCCTCTGCCGTCCGTGTGGAGCTTGACCGAACGAACGGGCGCCATGTCCCGCCCCCGGAACATGTTTCGATCCTTTCCTCGCCCGTGCCCCAAGTTGCAACACTCACCGCCCGCCCCCGCGACCCTGTTGTCGGGACAACCACCCAGCGGCAAGACAACGTCGGCAGAGAACGCCAGTGGCAGACCCGAGTGCTCTACGTGAGGAGCGCGGCCGCTACAGGGATGCAGGTCGCGTCGCGATGACCCAACCATCTCTGGACGCATAGTACCCAGGCGTGGCCCGGAAAGGGGGCGGGCGCATCCGCCCTCTCTCCGGGTCGCCTTCCTTGCGAAAGATGCACGACGGTGGCCATTGGGGCCGCGCCGCCTCCTCAACGGCGCATCCCCTGGTCACGACCGCCGTCGGCAAGAGGGCCAAGATCGAAAACCCCCAATCCAATCCCGATCCCTCTAAAAAAACGTCCGGAAATCTATCGATCTCCGGACGCAGGCAAGGTGCTTGCCAGAGTTTTTCCGTTGCAGCGAGACATAGCCTGACGTCTGGATCGCTTCCAGACAAGCACCAGATTTGCACTACTGCATGTGATTAATCGATCATTCGGTGGCATCGGGACCCAAGAAGCCCCGACACTGCGGGATGAACCGGCGGCATAACGTGGGGACGTTGCCCCTGGCTAAGACACCTGAGGCAGCCGCCGGTCCAAAGGGGTGTATAGGATCATAGCCCCTCAAAAAAATGGCCCGGAGATCACGGATCTCCAGGCGACATCAGAAGCCACGTAAGGGGCAAAATACGTTACGCGCCGCTACGTAATGCTTCGTGATGCCATGATGGGGAAGATCGCTTTTTGTACTAATCGGAATGTCGGGGGCAGTCGGCCTGCATCTTGCGCCCAGCCGCCGGACAGGCGCGCGAGGCAGTTGGTCTTGGCAGCACGCACTCCGCACCGTCTTGTCGCATTCCCCGCTGCCACAACCGATCGTCGCCCTCCGAACGGCAGGCTTTCCGTCGATGATGCCGTCCTCGGCGCTTCGTCGCAGAAGAAACGGAGATCCCTCTCGGTCCCCTGCATGATGCGGGCAGCCAAAGCAGCTTCCGGAGAGGGGGCGCGCCGCACACGCCCTCTCTCCGGGCCGCTTCGCCAAAAGAGGCTGGCGGGAGCGGCTGGGGAGCCAAACCCATCCACAGATCGGGACGCCACCGCCGGCCAGGGGCGTGATAGGCGCCCCCACATAAAGAAAAGTCCGGTAGGTTCGCTCTACCGGACTTCAGTTTGAACGTGTGGTATGCCTTTCCCGAGCAGGAAAAGTAACCTCAGGTTGACGGGCAAGCGCGCGCCGCGCAACTCACTGAGTTGAGTAGTCGTCGTGATCATCTTCCAGCCACGGCGCATTGGGCGATCCGCCGTAGCACGATCTATAGCACTCCCCCAAGACCCGCGTATGGCGCGCGGTTATCGGCCTCAGGCACTTCAAAAATCACGTCGGGTGTCTCGGACGCGAACGGGCCCATAGTTTCGTCGATTTCAATCTTCATCCTGCCGCCCACCTCTAACCTGCGTCAGAATTGCTGACCCGAAACCGCTATGGCTCTGGTCCGTCGGGGGCGCTGCCCCCTCCCTGCGGGAAGCTTGTTGGTGCTCGGCGTTCTTACACAGTCAGCCCGGCAAGATTGATCTTCGACGGCCCGCACCATTGGTGGTCAAGGCCAAAAGCGACAGATGGGTAAGTGGATCCCCGATACGACGTCGCAGCACGAAAAGGCCACCCTTTCACATATTAGGCTGCAGAGCCTCGCATCGGGGAAGCACCGTCATGGTGAAACCATCCGAACTCGCCCGCTGCCTTGATCACAAGACAAGCCGATGTCTCATTCAGAAGGCGTCTTCGTGAAACCTTCAAGGTCGCATGCAGTGAGGTCGACCGTCCTCGCTCGAGCCGCTCACGCCCTCCCGGCGCAAAGCCAAGAGCGGAAAGCGTCAAGACGTCGGACGGTCGCGGCAAGCCTGGCAAAGCAGGCGCTGAAGGGCGTGGCAGCAATCACCTTGACCGGCGGCGAGTGGCGGATTGAACGTCACCTTGCAGCCTTGTCAGAGCGCGGGAGCATTGATCCGGCAGGCTCTTGCGTTCTAACCCGTTGCCGCCATGACCTCGATCTCGACCTTAAACTCTGGTCGCGAAAAGCCTGCGACCAACAGCAGGGTCGAAGCAGGCAGAACTTTCGAGTCGCCGAGGAAGGCGTCTCGTGCCGCCATGTAGGCCGGCAGATCGTTGCGATCTGTCAGCCAAGCTGAGATGTGGCAGATGTCCTTCACTTCCATGCCGCCCTCGGCAAGGATTGCGCGTATGTTTGCAAAACAGATCGCGACCTGTTCGGTCATGCTTTCCGGCACAGTGCCATCGGGGGAAAGGCCCAATTGGCCCGATGTCCTGATGATCCGGGCACCGCTGAGCAGCAGGACACCGTGCGCATAGCGCGCAAGTGGTGCTGCAATTGTCGAAGGTGTCAGGGGTCGCATGGCGTCGCTCACGGTTGTCAGCACTTAACATGCCCCAAGCACCGGCCCGCCCGGGCAAAAAAACCAATCATCACACCCCCGTTTTCCTTTTGCCAAACCGAACCGGGATCGCTCTAAACTCGCGCCGGTCCCGACAGGAGAAACCTATGTCCCGCAAGATCGTGCTTGTTCGTCATGGCGATGATCCACCGGATGACCGGGTCGTGACCTATGCCGTACAGAGCGGGTTCGAGCCGGTTTTTCGCCGCCCTTTCAAGGGCGACAAGCTGGGGCTGCCCGATCCGGATGTTGCAGGTTCGGTTGTCTATGGTGGGCCTTTCAATGTCTTCGAGGAAGACAAGCACCCTTTCCTGAACGAAGAGGCTGACTGGATCAGGGGGTGCATGGCTGCGGGTATCCCCCTTCTTGGCCTTTGTCAGGGCGCACAGCAAATCGCCCGCGTCCTTGGGGCAGAGGTCGGGCCTTATGATCAGCCCGTCCACGAGTTCGGCTACTACCCCATCTCGCCCACGCCCGAGGGTCGGGATTTCCTGCCGGAAACGCTGCATATGACGCAGGCGCATTTCCACACTTTCGCCATTCCCGAAGGGGCCGTGCACCTCGCCTCTAGCCCGATGTATCCAAATCAGGCCTTTCGCTACGGCGACAAGACCTATGCCTTCCAGTTCCACCCGGAATGCACCATCGAAGGCTTCCGGCGCTGGCAGGCGAATGCATGGGCGCCCTATGGCAAGCCCGGTGTTCAGACCAGAGCCGAACAGGACGCGCTGATGCTTGAGGCTGACGCGCGACAAGCCGATTGGTTCTACAGCTTCCTGCGAAAGCTCTTTGGTACTGCATGACATCCCTAGCCCAGCGGAATCCCCAAGCTTTCGGCATCCTCGTCACGCTTGCCGGTGTGATGATTTTCATCCCAGACGCGCTGATCATGCGGCTGATCGGGGGCGACATGCTGGCGCTTGCCTTCTGGCGGGGGCTGCTTGCGGGCAGCATCTTTCTCTTGGGCAACATAATCCTCGCCCCGCAGACCATGCCCAGACGGGGTGAATGGTTCGATCGAAAAGGGCTTCTCATCATCGGGCTGAACGCGGGCGGCGTGCTCAGCTGGTGTTCGGCCATGCAGTATACGTCAGCCGCCAACGCGCTTTTGGTGCTGGCCATCGCCCCGTTTCTCGCCGCAATCCTGTCGTTCTTCTTTTTGAAGGAGCGCATCGACCGCGCGACCGCACTTGCCATCGCTCTCGTCTTCGCCGGGGTTCTGATCATCGGCTCCGGCAGCCTTGGTCACGGGCGGCTTCTGGGGGATGGGTTTGCGCTGATGAACGCGCTGACCATCGCCGCCTATTACGTCACCCTCCGGACGACCGGCAGTCGAAACATGCTGCCACATCTGGCACTGGGGTCGATCCTCGGCGGGCTTCTCGCCGTGCCCTTTGCCGACTTCGAACCTGTCAGCAGCCAGCAGGCCATGCTGATCTTCCTGTCCGGCGCAATCATCCTGCCCGGTGCCGCCGGCCTGCTGATGCTGGGCCCGCGTTACCTGCCAGCGCCGGAAGTGTCGATGATCACGCTTCTGGAGGTGATCCTTGGGCCCTTGCTGGTGTGGGCCGTGATCGGCGAGAACCCGGGACAAATGACACTTATCGGCGGGGCAGTGATCATCGTCACCGTGACGCTGCACACCTTGCGCCGCGTGACCCAGCCCATGAGCCCTGCCTGATGCGACTGCTCTTCGTCCATGCCCATCCGGTGCCCGAAAGCTTCAACACTGCGCTTCTCGCAGCCGCTCTGGAAACCGCCCGCGCCCAAGGCCATGACGTCCGCCTGATCGATCTTCATGGCGAAGGATTCAATCCGGTGATGTCGGCCGAAGAGCGCCGCGGCTACACCGAAGACGTCCCCATCCCGGCGGATCTGGTCCAGCATGTTGAGGCACTGCAATGGGCTGACGGACTGATCCTCGTCTATCCGACGTGGTGGTACGCGCAGCCGGCGATCCTGAAAGGCTGGATGGACCGGGTATGGCGGCCGGGAATTGCCTTCACGCTTCACGAGGAAGGCCAACGCCTTCGACCGGCTCTGGCCAACATCCGGCTGATCGGCGTGATCACCACCTTCGGCTCACCGTGGTGGTTCTGGACATTTCTCATGGGCGCGCCGGGGCGCAAGATCATCCTGCGCGGTTTGCGCTTTTGCACGCATGCCCGGACACGAACCTTCTGGCTTGGCCTTCACGCGATCGAAGAGCAGACGGACCTTGCGCGTCGACGCTACATCGACCGGGTCCGCGCCCGCATTGCGCAGATCCCGCTTTAGGAGGCCGTATGGGCCATATCGGGCAATGGGCCGACCTGACCGCCATGGACTTCGCCGCGCTCGATCGGGCGAAGGCCGTGGCGATCCTTCCCATCGGCGCTGTCGAACAGCACGGGCCGCATCTTCCGCTTTCCGTCGACCGCGATCTGACACTTGCCGTTCTGACGCGCGCCCTGCCATTGATCCCCCACGATCTGACGGTGCTGGCCTTGCCCGTGCAAGCAATCGGAAAAAGCACAGAGCATGAGGCCTGGGCCGGTACGCTGTCCCTTTCCGCGGCTACTCTTCTGAGCGTTCTGCACGACATTGCCGCATCAGTGCATCGCGCCGGGATCTCCCGATTGATGTTCCTGAACGGACACGGGGGCAACCGATCCATTCTGGATGTTGCCTGCCGCGACCTGCGGGCAAAGATCGGTCTCATCACCGCGCATGTCGCATGGGATGATCTTGCCGGAACGAAAGTGGTGGTGGGGGAAGCCGAAGCAGCGAATGGACTACATGCCGGGGATGTTGAAACGTCGGCCATGCTTGCCGCCCACCCCGCACGCGTCCGCATGGACCTCGCCGAAACCTTCGGATCGGCGCATCTTGGCTGGCAGCGTGATCACCCTGACTTGGGATTGGGCATGGCCCCTTTCCGCCCCGGCTGGTTGATGGGTGATCTCAACGCAAAGGGCGCAATCGGCGACGCTGCTGCGGCCACGGCGGCAAAGGGCGATGTTTTGCTCGATACCGCCGCCAGAAGACTGGCCCGACTGGTCGGCACCTTCGCGCAGTTCAACCCGGGCTGACCCAAATCATCCACTCCAGTTAATGACGTCGAATCCTTTTGGGTCACGGCCCCGTTTTGCTTGCGTGAACGCGGACGCCCCCAGACTTACGCTTTCCCGGCAGCCTCTCTTCTGAAAGCCGAACATGGCCAGCATCTCCGGAAAGACCGCTATCGACTGGGCTGCCTTTGCGGCAGAAATTGCCCCGGTCGAGGTGATCGATGAACCGGTTCTGGTCCGCAAACGCAGCCGCGATTTCTTCTGGTATTCGCCCATCCTCGACCGCCGCCTGAAGACCTGCTTCGGCGATCTGGTCGCGCGGCCGAAATCCCCCGCCGAGATGGCAAAGTGCCTTTCCCTAGCGGCACGCCACCACGTCCCCGTGACACTTCGCGGCGGGGGAACCGGCAATTATGGACAGTCCGTCCCGATGGACGGCGGCCTGATCATCGATACCACCGCGATGGGTGAAGTGCTGGAGATCGGGCGCGACTTCGTCCGGGTAGAGGCGGGCTGCAACATCCTGAAGCTGAATACAGCGCTGAAGGAACGGGGCCGGGAACTGCCTGTATTTCCGTCAACGCAAGACATAGCGACCATTGGTGGCTTCATCTCAGGAGGATCCGCCGGGATCGGCACGGTCAGTCACGGGATGCTGCGCGATGCGGGCAACATCCTCGAAATCCGTGTTCTCTCGGCTGAAGAGACGCCGCGGGAAGTGGTGTTTACGGGTGAAGAGATCAACATGATCCACCACGCCTGGGGCATCAATGGCGTCATCACCGAACTCACGCTGCGCACAGTTCCGACCGAGGACTGGATAGGCTGCATCGCCACCTTCGACAGCTATCCCACCTGCTATGCGGCCGGGATGGCCCTTGCGGCATCGGACATCCGGCGCAAGCTCTGCTCCACCCTCGACGCACGGATTGGCAGCTATTTCGACCGGCTCAAGGAGATCGTTCCCGAAGAGCGGGCGATGCTGGTGACTCTGGTTCCGCGCGGCCAGATGGAGGATTTCCGCAGGCTTGTCGCGACACATGGCGGCCAGATCGATCTTGCGATGGACGAGGACGAGCGTCTGGCCCGCAAACTGCCGCATGCCTTCGAGTTTTCCTACAACCATACCACGCTGCAGGCGCTCAAGACCGATCGCAAGGTCACTTACCTGCAGATCCTTTGCCCCGCACCTCTGAACGTGGCGAAGATCATCGAGCTGCAGGCCGTGCTTGGCGATGACGTCTACATGCACCACGAGTTCTCGCGCATGGGCGGGCAGTTGGTCGCCTTCGACCTGCCCCTCGTGAGGTACACGACCGACGAGCGGCTTTATCAGATCATGAGCCTTTACGAGGCGCATGGTTGTCCTGCCTCGGACCCGCATTCCTGCATCATCGAGGAGGGCGGCATGAAGAAGGCCGACTACCGCCATCTGGCTTGGAAGAAGCGGCTTGATCCTCTGGGCCTGCTGAACAGCGCGAAAAGCCGCGAGTGGGCGCGTGTCCGCACCATGGCGCCCGAAGCCATCGAAGCCCTGCACCAGACTTGAACTCAAAACGAGGCGGAACACCCGTCCCAGTCCCAACAAGGAGACCATCATGACCTTTATGGATCGTAACGGCCGACCCCTTCCCGATCACCTGACCCGTACCGCCATGACAGGCGGTCGTGACCCCATGACACGACGCGAGTTTCTGGCCACGGCCACCGCCTTTGGAGCGTCTACGGCCACCGCCTATGCCATGCTGGGCCTGCCCGTGCCCGCCCTGGCGCAGGAAACGCCCGTGAAGGGGGGAACGCTTCGCGTGGGCATGCAGGTGATGGACCTGAAGGACCCCCGCACTGCAGACTGGTCGCAGATCGCAAACCTCGCGCGCCAGTTCCTGGAGCCGCTGGTCAAGTACACGCAGGATTTCACCTTCGAGGGCAAGCTTCTGGAAAGCTGGGAGGTGAACGCCGATGCCACCCAGTACACGCTGCGCATCCGCCCCGGAGTGACCTGGAACAACGGTGATGCCTTCACTGCCGATGATGTGGTCTTCAACATCAATCGTTGGTGCGACAAGTCGGCGGAAGGCAATTCCATGGCGTCCCGCTTTTCGGCGATGATTGACGAGGCGACGGGCAAGGCGCGCGATGGTGCGATCGTCAAAGTGGACGACATGACGGTGCAATTGAACCTCGCGACGCCCGACATCGCCATCATTCCGAACATGGCAGACTATCCGGCTCTCATCGTTCACCGCAGCTATGAAGAGACGGGTTCCAATCTTGCGGCACATCCGATCGGCACCGGCCCATTCGAACTGGAGTTCCACGAAGTCGGCAACAAGGCGCGTGTCGTGCGCCGCAAGGATGGCAAATGGTGGGGAGGTGAAGCACATCTCGATGCCATCGAGTTCACGGATTACGGGAATGATCCCGTCATCGAGCTGAATGCATGGGCTTCGGGCGAGGTGGATCTGAACCAGCAATCGGGAGAGAATTTCCTCGACTCGTTGGATGCTCTGGGGGCGACGCGGAACACCATCGCAACAGCCAATACCGTGGTGGCGCGCATGAACGTCGCGCAGGAACCCTACACGGACAAGCGGGTCAGGCAGGCCATACAGGCCGCAGTGGACAACGCCTTGGTTCTGGAACTGGGTATCTCGGGTCTTGGGACGGTTGGTGAAAACCACCATGTCAGCCCGATCCACCCAGAATACGCAGAACTGCCCAAGCAGACGCGCGATCCGGCAAAGGCCAAGGCGCTTCTGGAAGAGGCGGGCAAGGCGGATTTCGAGTTCGACCTCATCTCGATCGATCAGGACTATCATCAGGCCTCCTGCGACGCGATCGCCGCACAGGTCCGTGATGCCGGGATCGCCATGAAGCGGACGGTCATTCCAGGCGCGACCTTCTGGAATGACTGGACGAAATACCCCTTCTCGATGACCAACTGGAACATGCGCCCGCTTGGCGTTCAGGTTCTGGCGCTGGCCTACCGCTCGGGTGAGCCGTGGAACGAAAGCGCCTACGCAAACCCAGACTTCGACGCGAAGCTGGCACAGGCACTGGCCACGGCGGATGTCGAGGCGCGGCGTGCGATCATGGCAGAACTGCAGGCGATGCTGCAGGGCGATGGTGTCCTGATCCAGCCCTACTGGCAGAACGTCTATTCGCATTCCAACCCGAAGCTGAAGGGGTACCGCGTACACCAAACCTTCGAGATGGACCTCGGCGCCGTGTGGCTTGAGGCCTGATCGATCAAGGGCAGGGCTCGAAGGTCCCCAACGTAGCCGCTTTCGAGCCCTGCCAATTCTCAGCGATCAGCCCCGGAAAAAAGGAGCTCTGCCTTGAAGACGTCACGCCTGCTTCTGTCCGTATGCTTTACGGTCTCGCTTTCCATGAGCGTCCAAGCCGATGACCCGGAACTGATCGTCACCGACTGGCCGGGCTTCGATGCCGAAGGCATGTATGCGACCTACAAAGAGAAATGGGGCGTTCGGCCGACCTATGCCTTTGTCACCTCCGATGACGAAACCTTCCAGAAGGCGATCAGCGGCTTTGGTGCCGACGTTTCGCACCCTTGCGCCCAGATGGTGCCCAAATACCGCGAAGCCGGTCTTATCGAGCCTTGGGATGTCTCGCGCATCCCCGAGTTCAAGAACATCATGCCCGAGTTTCTGGCCTCTCCAGTAATCCAGGACGAGGCAGGGGTCTGGATCATCCCGGCCGACTGGGGTGCCACCGCAATCGCTTACAACGCTGAGATGGTTCCGGCAGAGGACATCGCGACATTACAGGTTTTCGCCGATCCCAAATACGCAGGAAAAATCACCATGCCCAACGCTTCGGACGATGTCTGGGCGTTGGCCTATCTTGCCACCGGCGTGACGGACTGGACAAAGGTGACGGACGACCAGTTCAACGCCGCCGCCGATTGGCTGCGCAAGGTCCACCCCGGCGTTCGCGCCTACGTGAACTCTTCGACCGAAATGGCACAACTCATGAAGTCGGGCGAAGTCATGATCGCCTGGTCCTGGCCGGATGGTCTGTCCATCCTGAAGAAAGAAGGCTTCCCCGTTGGCTATCAGCGCACCCCGAAGGAAGGTGTGACAACCTGGTTCTGCGGGCTGGTGAACCTGAAGAACGGGAAAGGCAGCGAAGACAAGGCCTATGATTATGTAAACTCGTGGATTCGACCCGAAGCGGCAGAGGTTCTGGTCACCAGTATCGGCTACGGGCACGCCAATGCCGCAGGTATGCAGGCCATTGATCCTGCTGTCCTTGATGCCGCCGGTCTAGGCCCCATCAACGGACCGACGCTGCCGCAACTTCCGTTCGATCTGGACCAGCGGCAAAGGCAGCTGGAAACCTTCGATCGGATCAAGGCCGGGTTCTGACCAGACAACTTCAGGAGAAAGACGTCATGTCCCGCGAAACGGGCCTGCGCATTCCGCAGGTTTATCGCTTTGTCTTGTCAAACGCACGGGTTCCGACCGAACTGGTCGCAGAGCCGCCACCCGGAGCAAGTCGGGATGCAGAGGGCGCCTTGCTTCTGGATCTGCTTGTTGATGACGGCCGCATCGCAGCACTTTTCCCGGCAGGAACGGCTCCCGAAACCGCCCGTCGCGTCGACTTGGAAGGGCGCCACCTTTGGCCCGCCTTCATCGACATGCACACCCATCTCGATTGCGGCCATGCCATACCCCGTGTCCGTCCGGACGGCACGATCCACGGCGGATTTTCCCTGACCGCCGAGGACTGGCCGCGCTGGACGGACGAAGACCTGGACTTGAGGATGGAGTTTGGCGTCCGTTGCGCCCATGCACATGGCGTCTCGGCCCTGCGCAGCCATGTCGACAGCGAGACGCTTGCCTATTCCCAGCGTCATTGGCGCGCATTGGACCGGCTGCGTGCAAAGTGGGCAGGCAAGGTCGATCTGCAAGGCGTCACCATCTGCGCGATGGAGGCGTGGATCGGCCCAGAAGCGCGCGCGCTTGCCGACCTCGCAGCGGATATGGGGGGCATCCTTGGCGGGGTCACCGATACGCTGGACCGCGGTGAAAACGGCACATATGACGCTTTGGGTCAGGCGCTCGACCGTCTTTTTGCCTTGGCCGGAGAGCGGGAACTGGATGTCGACCTGCATGTCGACCAGACCGAAGACCTCTCCGCTTTCACCATACCCGAGATCGCCAAGGCCCGGTTGCGCAGCGGATTTAGGGGGCGCGTTGTTCTGGGCCATTGCGTGAATCTTTCCCTGATGCCGCCCGAAGTCATCGACCGGACTCTGGTCCTTGCCCGCGAGGCCGACCTTGCCTTTGTGTCGATGCCGACACCGATGATGTATCTGATGGACCGAAAGCCGGGCCGCACACCGCGTTGGCGTGGGGTCACGGCGGCAAAGGAAATCCGCGCGGCCGGGCTGCCCTTGGCCATCGGTGGCGATAACTGCCGTGACGCGTGGTTTGCTTATGGCGATCACGACATGCTGGATACACTGAAACAGGCGATACGGGTCTTTCAGGCCGACGAGCCCCTTACCGGCAGCCTTGCCATGGCCAGTCGTGTGCCCGCCGACCTGATCGGCCGGCCCGACCTTGGGCGCATCGGCGCGAACCTTCCGGCCAATCTGGTGATCTTTCAGGCCCGTAGCCTCAACGTCATTCTCGCGCGCGATCAGGCTGATCGGATCGTGTTGAAGAACGGTCGGCAAGTGACCGATCCCTTGCCGCAGCATCATGAACTTGAAGCGGCCCTCGGGCTGCTTGACACTGCATCGTGATCCTTTTTCCGGGGAACCTGCCGTGCAACTGATCGACTTCATCCATGGCTTGCGTTGGAAGGATGTTCCCGCGCCGGTGCAAGATCGCACACGAGATTTCCTTGTCGATCTGCTGGGCGTGGCGGCGGGTGGCATCGGGACGCGCCTGAGCCGGATCATCCGGGATCATGCCGCTGAACAGTTTGCCGCCGGTTCCGCCCCGGCCCGCATGATCCTGGACGGTCGTCCGGTCAGCCCGGCAGGGGCAGCGCTTACCGGTGGTATGACCATCGACGCCTATGACGCCCATGACGGCCATCGCCTGACCAAAGGACATGCGGGCTGCGCGGCCCTTCCTGCCGCGATGGCGATGGCAGAGGCGACGGCCAGGCTGGACGGTGGCGACTTCATGGTCTCGCTCCTCCTCGGCTACGAGATCGGCACCCGCGCAGGGATAGCGCTGCACCGCACGGCCTGCGACTATCACACCACTGGCGCATGGACGGCGCTGTCCTGTGCCGCCATCGCTGCGCGCTATCTGGGGCTTCCCGCAGACCAGACGCACCACGCACTCGGCATCGCCGAATACCACGGTCCCCGAAGCCAGATGATGCGCTGCATCGACCATCCGACCATGCTGAAGGACGGCTCCGGTTGGGGCGGAATGGCCGGGGTTTCGGCAGGCTATCTTGCACGTTCCGGCTTTACCGGGGCGCCCGCGATCACAGCGGAGAGCGCAGATGTGGCCGACCTTTGGTGCGACCTTGGCCGCACTTGGCGGGTGATGGAGCAGTATTACAAGCCCTTCCCGGTCTGCCGCTGGGCGCAGCCCCCCGTTCAGGCTGTGCTGTCGCTGATGCAGGCCCACGGGTTACGCTCGACCGATGTCGCGCGGATCGAGATCGTGACCTTCCACCAGTCCTTGCGCCTCGCGACACGCACGCCATTGACCACCGAAGAAGCACAGTATTCCACGGCATTCCCCGCAGCTGTCGCCGCCGTGCGCGGCTCCATCGGGGCCGAGGACATCACCGAAGCGGCCTTTTGCGACCCTGAAATCCGCCGACTGGCGGAAGGGATGCTTGTCACTGAATCCGACACCTACAACGCCGCCTTCCCGGCCCGCCGTTTCGCCCATGCCGTATTGGTTCTACAGGATGGAACCCGGCTTGAATCGCCGCCCACCGAAGCGCGTGGCGACCCCGAGGCGATGGTCAGCCGCGATGAAATGCACGGCAAGTTCCACGCCTGCGCCGATCCGGTTCTTGGTGCCGCCAAGGCCATTGCCTTGCGCAAAGCGGCAGAGGCGCTTGGGCATGGGCAATCCATCGAAAGCCTGCTCGATCTGGCCGTTACCCCGGTCTGAGTGAGGCGTCGGCAGGATCGCTCCATCCAGAGCGCGCCGGACTGTCCCTTTTGCCGGATCGGGCAGGGCAAGCGAAGCTACCAGAGTGGCTGGTTACGCCCGCAGCCGTTTGCCGTCCGGATCGAAGGCGGCCCCTTCCAGCACCCGCGCCCGATGCGGGCGGCCCAGAACCATCACCTGCAACTCCGACCCGGCGGCAATGTCGGGCCGCAGATAGGCGAGGGCCAAGGACTGCCCGACATGGTAGCCATAGGCCCCTGACGAGACCTTTCCGGCGGGTTTGCCCTGCCGGTCGAAGATCGGCTCTCCCCCCGTCGCATCCGCCTTGGTCGCCTCGACCACCAGTGTGCGCAGCACCTCTCGCGGGGGTTGGGTCGCAATGGTCTGCCAAGCGGCCTTGTTCAGAAAGTCCTTGTCCGCCTTGATAAGACCCGCCAACCCCGTTTCCTGTGGCCAGTATTCCGGCGAGTAATCACGGCCCCATGACCCGTAGCCCTTTTCGACCCGAAGGCTCATCAGCGCACGGGAACCGACCGGACCCACGCCCATTTCTTTGCCCGCTTCCAGAAGGGCCGCGTAGAGACTTGGCTGATCGGCCTCGGCACAATGCAGTTCCCATCCGAGATCGCCGGTAAAGCTGACCCGCAAGGCGATGCAGGGCACGCCCGCCACCTCAATCCTCGCCGATCGCATGAAGGGGAAAGCGTCATTCGACAAATCCGCGTTGGTCAATCGGCCAAGCAGCGACCGTGCCAGTGGTCCTGCGACGTTGAAGCCCGCCATTGCTTCGGTTGCGCTTTCCCAAACCGTGCCCGCCGGCAGCGGCACCGCATCGAAGAAACGCTTGTGGTAACGTTCGGCCATCCCTGAACCGACCATCAAGTAGTCGTCCCCGCTCAGACAGGTGACGGTGAAATCCCCGGCAATCCCGCCGCGTTTGCCGATGAGTGGGGCAAGGCGGGACCGTCCCGGAACGCCCGGTATCCGGTTTGCCAGCAATGCCTCCAGCCAGTCCTTGGCCCCCGGTCCCGTGATCCGGTAGCGAGCGAAGTTCGATATATCGATGATCCCGGCCCGGTCACGCAGCATCCGCGCCTCGCGGCCCACGGGTGCCCACCAGTTCTGCCGCTCGAACCCGATGGTTTCCTCTTTCGGTTCGCCGTCGGCGGCAAACCAGAGGGGATGCTCCCAGCCAAAGTTCAGGCCGAATACCCCACCCATCGCCTTTTGGCTTTCATAGATCGGACGGGTCCGCACCGGTCGACCCGCTGCACGTTCCTCGTTCGGGAAATGGATCTTGAAGCGGTTGGCGTATTGGTCCCGGACACGGGCCTTTGTGAAGTCCTTACCCGCCCAAGCACCAAACCGCGCGAGGTCCCAGCCGAACATGTCCAGCTTCGGTTCCCCCTCGACAATCCACTCTGCCGAAAGCAACCCGAGGCCCCCGGACTGCGAGAACCCCGGGATGATCCCGTTACAGCAGAAGTAATTGCGCAACTCGGGTACCGGGCCGAAAAGTGCACTCGAGTCCGGCGACCAAATCATCGGCCCGTTTATGACCCGCTTGATCCCCGCCGTTCCCACCGCGGGGACACGGTCGATGGCGCGCAGCATGTTGGGCTCGATCCGTTCGAGATCATCGGCAAAGAGTTCGTGGCCAAACCCCTGAGGTGTGCCGTCTTCAGCCCAGAACTTCATGTCGCGCTCGTAAGCACCGACCAGAAGGCCTTTGCCCTCCTGCCGCAGGTAATACTCGCCATCCCGGTCAGCGACCGATGGCAGGCGGCGGTCCATCGCGGCAATCTCGGGGATGGTTTCGGTAACGAAATACTGGTGTTCGGTCGGAATCAGGGGAAGAGCGATCCCCGCCAGCGCCGCCACTTCCCGCGCCCAGAGGCCGGCAGCGTTCACCACCCATTGGGTATGCACGTCTCCCAAAGGCGTTTCCACGATCCATGAACCGTCCGGCTGTGCCCGCGTCGCCGTCACAGGGCAGTTGCGGTGAATCTGCGCGCCCCGTGCCCGGGCGCCTGCAGCATAGGCCATCGTCACGCCTGACGGGTCGACATTTCCGCCTTGCGGTTCATACATGATGCAGCGGATGCCGTCGAAGTTCACGAGCGGGTGCAGACGCTCGGCCTCCTCCCGGCTCACTTCGTGGAAGTCCATCCGGTAGTAGCTTGCCTTTGCTGCCTGCAGGCGAAGCTGATGCTCGCGCGCTTCGGTCTGGGCCAGATAGAGCGATCCCGGTTGGAAAATGCCGCAGCCTTGACCCGTCTCGGCCTCCAGTTCCTTGTAGAGCCCCATCGTGTAGTGCTGCAGGCGACTGATGTTCGTCTGGTCGTGCAGACCGTGGATGTTGGCCGCCGCATGCCAAGTTGAACCGCTGGTCAATTCCGAACGCTCAAGCAGCATGACATCCGTCCAACCGAGCTTGGTCAGGTGGTAAAGGATCGAACAGCCCACCAGCCCGCCGCCGATCACAACGGCTTGGGCATGGGATTTCAGCTTTGTCTCAGGGCTCGTCATCGCCGATCTCTTCCCGCCGCTTGGCCACATAGGCTTCCAGTTCCTCGCGGATGGCTGGGTCCATCGGCGGCTCTTCATATTCTGCCAACGCCTGTTGCCAGAGGTGGGTCGCGCGATCGCCAGCCTCTTTCGCCCCAGCCAGCGCCCAGTTCTCATGGGCACGCCAGTCCGACAGCATAGGTTGGTAGAAGGCAGTTTCATACCGCGCCATCGTATGGGCCGCGCCAAAGAAATGGCCGCCTGCCGGCACATCCTTGATGGCGTCGAAGCCCAGTTCCTCGGGATCCCATTTCAACGGGCGCAGGAACTCCACCATGTTCTGCAGGATCTCCACATCGAGGATCAGCTTCTCGTAACTGGCCGTCAGTCCGCCCTCAAGCCACCCGGCCGCGTGATAGATCAGGTTCGCACCACCCATGACCGCACCCCACGTGGCCATCGACGTTTCATAGGCCGCCTGCAGATCAACCGCGTTCGAGGCGTTTGCATTAGAGGTTCGGTACGGCAATCCGTATCGCCGCGCCAGCTGGCCCGCGATCACGTTGGCCTTGGTGTTCTCTGGCGTGCCAAAGGCTGGTGCGCCCGAGCGCATGTCGACATTGCTGGTGAAGGCTCCGTACATCACCGGCGTGCCGGGACGGACAAGCTGCGTCAGAACGACACCGAACAGCGCCTCGGCGTTCTGCTGGGCCATTGCGGCAGGCAGGGACACCGGGGTCATTGCGCCCATCAATGTGAAGGGGGTGATGGTGACGGGCTGGCCATGCTCGGCCATGGCGATGAGGCCATCGCCCATCGCGTCATCCAGCAGCCGCGGGGAATTGACCGAAATGATGGTGATAACGCCGGGGTCTCGGGCCAGTTCCTCAAGGCTGATGCCCCGGGAAATGGCCATCATTCGGATCCCGTCCAAGGCCCGACCCCGTCCGATGGCTGTGCAATGGAAGGTCAGGTCCGAAAGCGTGAGGTTGGCGAAATAGGTGTCAAGATGCCGGTTGTTGGCAGGCAGTTCCTGGGGCGCCGTCACCTGATTGCCGATCATGTGGATGGCGTTGAAGTGATGGGCCAGTCGGATGAAATTCCGATAATCGGACAGGTTTCCCGATCGTCGCCCGTTCACCCGGTCATGCACATTGGGCGGTCCCGCCACCAAGCCAAAGACCAGATGATCACCGCCAAGATGAATGCGCTTCGCCGAATTGCGAGGGGTAAGTGTGTACTCACGCGGTACTGTCGCCAGCGCGGCTTCGACGATTGTCTCGTCGATCCGCACGATGCCATCGTCGTCAATCATTGCTCCCGCGGTCGCGAAGAGGGCGCGAACATTGGCGCCCATCACCTTCACCCCAAGTTCCTTCAGGATGCGGATCGAGGTGTCGTGCAAATCCTGCATCTGGTCGCCGGACAGCATCTCCATCGGCGCGTAGGGGTTCCTTACGTCTTCCCATGGAAGCTGGGCGATGCTGGCCCCGGCCTTTTCGCGCCGCCCTCGTCTTGCTTCCCGCATCGCCTTCCCTCGCCCTTTGCGACAGCCTAAATCTTCGGCAACCAGAGTCACGAAACCGAAACGGGGGCCTGAACCCAAGTTATTCTGGGGCATAGTCAGTGGCCGGACCGTAAGGGATCGACTACTCTGCCGGCAGGAGAGACGCGATGAAGTATCTGCCCCCCTTGAATTACATCCGGTCGTTCGAGGCCTCTGCCCGCCACCTCAGCTTCACAAAGGCGGCAGAGGAACTGCGCATGACACAGGCCGCAGTCTCCGGCCATGTGCGGGCGTTGGAGCAGTTTATCGGCCGCCCCCTCTTCTACCGTGCACCGCGTAGCCTGACGCTTACCGAAGTTGCATCTGCATACCTTCCGGCACTGCAACGCGCCTTGGCGCAGATCGATGTCGCCACAGGGCAAGTGCAAACTGTCCGGCACCGGAGAGAGGTCACGATTGCCTGCCCGGCAAGCCTTGCCACCAATTGGCTTCCCGAGCGTCTGAGCGCTTACAGGGCCGAGAATCCAGAGGTCGAAGTCACGGTCCACGCGACGATATGGGCGGAGTCCACCGAACAGATTGTCGACCTACGGATCATTCCCCGCCATGTCAGCCAACCACTTGTCGGTGAAAGTCTGGGTGAAGAGCGATTGGTCATGGTCTGTCGGCCCGATTTCCTGACCGGGCCGGATCCCTTGCGCGTGCCTGCCGATGTCCTGAAGAAGGGCCTGATCCACATTCTTGGCCGACAGGAGCTGTGGGAGGCATTTGCACGCCATCACGGAATCCCCGACCTGCCACTTGTTCAGGGTCTGAAGACGGACAGTTCCAACGTGGCCCTGGAAATGGCCATCGCCGGCCTGGGCTGTGCGGTGACGCTGGCTTCACTGGCAGAAGTCCATGTGCAGCGCGGTTTGCTCGTCGAGCCGTTCCCCGGCAAGATCGCGAGCGGCTGGGGCTATGATCTGCGGCCCGGCGAATTGAGCCCGACAAGAGCCAGCGAAAAGCTCATGCAGTTCCTGTTGAAACAGGCTTAGAAAACGCGTCGAACGCGTTCCGGGTAAGGTGTGATCTGGGCGCATGAAGGCACCACGGACCAAAGCCTTGAGAAAGGCGCACATTTTGCGCCTACTGGGTCGCTTGACTTCGTTCAATGCTTCTGGCCGTGCAAGCCTAGTGTGATCCGTAGGGATAGAAGGGTCGTAAGCGCCGTCCTGACCCCACCTTCCTGCTGCGGGGCGCCGATGGCAACATGCCCGATAACAACACCGTCGAACGCACCATCCGCCCCATAGCCCTGAACCGCAAGAACTACCTCTTCGTCGGCTCCGAAGCAGTCGGCAAGGCCGCCGCTATCGCCTACACCCTGATCGAGACCGCAAAGCTCAATGCCGTCGATCCCCACGCATGGCTCGCCGACACCCTCGCACGTATCCCCGACTATAAGATCACCAAGGTCGACGACCTGCTCCCTTGGAAATGGTGCGGGTAGCGGTCAGACCGGACGGTTACGTTTATCGAGCCCCCTATGACGGGCAACATGATCGTCGCCGGTACCGTCACAGGACTAACTCATAGTGCGTGCTGCGGCCGCCGCCTTCGCCCTTTCGCAGCAGCCCGAGTTCGAGTAGCGCCGCAATGTCACGGTTCGCCGTATCCTGCGAGCACTTGGCGATCACCGCCCACTTCGACGAGGTCATCTTGCCTTCGAATCCATCGAGCAGGCGGTTCAGCACTTTGATCTTGCGTTCGTTCAGTGCCAGTTCTGCTGCGCGCTCCCAGAACTGCCCCTTGGCGACGACCGCCGCCAAGACGCCGTCGGCGCCGAGGATGGCACGGCCGAGGCAGTCGAGGAACCACAGGATCCAAAACGTGACGTCCGTGCCGCCTTTCTGGGTGCGCTCGAGTTGGTCGTAGTAGGCGTTCCTCTCGGCCCTGATCTGCGCAGACATGCTGTAGAACCGCTGTGAGCTTCCCTCCGACCGGGCAAGCGCCAGGTCAGCAATGGCGCGGGCGATGCGGCCGTTGCCGTCCTCGAACGGGTGGATCGTCACGAACCATAGATGCGCCAGCGCCGCCTTGATCACCGGATCGGTGGCCTGAGGCGCGTTGAACCATGCGAGGAAGGCTTCCATCTCCGCCGCGATCCGCGGTGCCGGGGGAGCGGAGTAGTGAACCTTCTCCCGACCATAGGGCCCGGAAACAACCTGCATCGGGCCGGTGCTGTCATCGCGCCAGTTTCCGACGATGATCTTCGTCATGCCGCTGCGCCCGGTGGGGAACAAAGCCGCATGCCATCCGAAAAGGCGCTCGGCTGTAAGCGCGGCCTGATAGTTCCGCGTCGCGTCCAGCATCACCTCGACGATGCCTTCAACATTGCGATCGGTCGGGGGCAGGGTGCCAATGTCGATGCCAAGCCGTCGGGCGAGGGATGACCGCACCTGAGTGGCATCCAGCTGCTCACCCTCGATCTCGCTCGTCTTGACGACATCCTGCGTCAGGGTCTGCAGGACCGCCTCCTCGCGCAGCTTGAAGCCCAAAGCTTCCATGTGGCCGATCAGTCGCCCCTGGTCGTGACGCACTGCAGCCAGAGGCGCGGCGATGCTGCCATCCTGCCATGTCAGCTTCGGCCAGTCTGGTTGCTCCCAGATGTACACCATATTCTCCGCACTATGTGCGGCGATTGTGGGCTGCATTCTCCGCAAGCGCAAGGAAAAACACCGCACGATATGCGGAGAATGATGGGCCTATTCTCCGCATCTCCGATTTACTCTGACCATAGGGTGCACTTAAGACTGTGATGACCCCTCGGACACTGGATCATCCTGTCCGAGGTTTTGTAACACAAGAAGCCGCTCCGGACAGCTTGGACATATGTGCCGCTGCTTCTCCGACAGTCGCCCTGCCATGGTGAGGGTAGTGATCAGCACTGCGTCTGAATGCTGCGCGAGCCGGATCAGATGCTCCCCGCTCAGCCCCCGTTCGCCAGACTGCCAGTACTTGGCCGTCCGTTCACTCGCTCCGGTCCAGCGCATCACCGTCTTGATCGCCTGATGCGTCGGCCCCAGTTCGCGCCGCACGGCGTCGGCAATTGCCTTGCGATAGGCAGTCTGATCAGCGTCCAGGTGCACAGTTGTGCCCCCGAAGTTCGACAGCAAAACAGCTAAGTAATTGATATCGTGGAGGCCGATAGGC
>JACVZW010000063.1 GCA_014654775.1 Paracoccaceae bacterium
GCGCACGGCCAAGGGCGGCCACCAGCGCCCGCTCCCGCACGCCGTGACTGCGCGCGCCCGAGAGCGCCAGAGCTGCCCGCACCATATCCCGCTCGGCGGCAAGCAGGGTCCGGGTGGTGAAGCGGGCGACAATGATCTCGCGCCCACCCTCGTCAAACTCGGCAGGGGCAAGCGGGACCAGCTCCCGGCTGGCCATGGCGCGGCCCAAGGCTTGGCGGAAGAGGTCTGGATCGTCGATGGCCCTGTGCAGGGCACGGGCGATGTCACGATGGTCGAAGACACTCTTCTCACCGGTGACAAGGGTGAGGATCTCTTCGGGCTGCGCGATCAGGCGGCGGGCATTGCGGAGGGCGGCGGCGGGATCGAGGTGCAGGCGGTCCGGAACAAGGCCCCGCCGCTCCTGCCCCGTGGCGGCGACGCCCATATGCTCCGTCGGTTCGATCTCGAGGCCCCGGTCCGCATGGGAGCGATGATCGACGGCGACCTCAAACCCCGCGCGGGCGAGATGCTGGTTGGTGATCTCTGCGACCCGCTCGCGCAGGGCACGGATCTGCTCGCGGGCGACGGGCAGGCCGTCGGCGCGCAGATCGGCATCGGCGCGCTCGAGGTCGGACTTGGCACCGAGGCCCTGAGGCGTGACGCGGCGTGTGGTGGCGAGGATATGGACATGATGGTTGCGGACATCGGTCATGCCATGGGGCGCATGGATGGCGTAATCGACGGCCACGCCGAAGCGCTCGGCGATATCGGTGGCGAGGTCGCGGGCCAGGGCGAGGCGTTGCGCGGCGTCGAGCTCATGCGGGAGAGCGACCTCGAACTCGCGGGCGGTGCGGGCATCGCGGCGGGTCTCGGCGGCCTCTGCGGCGTTCCACAGGGTAGCCCGGTCCAGCGCCCAATCTGCGGCATCGGCCATGGCGCGGGGGAGGATGATCTCGGCATGGATGACGCCAGACTTGCCGCGGAAGTCATGGGTGATGCCATCGCGCTGGTTCACGAGGCGGACGGCTGCACGATAGGCTGCGGCGGCGACGGCGGATCGGCCTGCGGTTCTGGAGACGGGTTTGACTGAGCAATGGTAGATCGCCATGCGTTCAGCGATAAACGCATCTGAGTTGCCCCGCAACTCGTAAGTGCGCACTTCGTGTTGACATCGCCCCTGATCAGCCCCAGAAAAAAGCCTCATACCGGGGTCCGGAAACCATGCAGATCAGAACACATTACATCCTCCTGACCGCCTGTTTCGCGGTCACGATCGGAGGCCTGCTGATCTGGGCCAATCCGCGCAGTCACACTCTGCAAGCCGAGCGGGACGCGGAAGAGACCATCTGCCGTGAAATCGCAGCTGATGCCGTCAACGGCGCAGAAACCCTTGCCGCCTACATGGCCACCCGCTGCCCGGCACGCTTCCTCACAGAAGTCGCCCCTCCCAGTTCACAGACTATCCCCTGAGGCCACCCCCTGAGGCTGCGCCATGGCCTGCGGCCGAACACAGCGAGATCAACACCCCGCATGACGCCCACCCGCACCAGCAGGACCATCAACCAGCAGATTGCCGAGACCGAGGCAAAGCTCGCGCGGCTCAAGACCAGGAAGAAAGCCTCCGACACGCGCCGCAAGATCATCGTCGGTGCCATCACCATCACGGAAGCCCTGAAAGACCCCAAGGTGGCCCGCTGGCTCGCCACCACGCTGCGCAGAAACGCAACCCGAGAGGTCGATCAGAAGGAACTGACAGGCCTCCTCGCAGAACTCGATGCTCGGGCAAAGAACCTGCCCCCTCTCACCTCCCCCCCGTCGTCAGGCAGTGAAGGTGCCTCAGGTCTCTCTGGAGCGGCGCCGGGAGCGTCTGCGGGCACCTTCGGCACCCAAGACCCCGCCTCTGGCGGGGGGAGCACCGGGCGCGGCTCTCAGGAACTCGGCATATGACCTGCGGGATGGGTGCGGCGGACAGGTCCTGCATGCCACTTGGCCATTGCGCGGCGGTGAGCCCCTTGTGCTCCCCTTGTGTGCCCTCAGTGCGTCATCCAGGTCAGCACAGACGCAGCGTGGCTTTGGTCCAGGCTCCGCACCAGCACTACGCCCGAGGACTGTGATCCGCCGATGAAAATGCCCCCCCTGCCCCGCAAGACCTTCGGCCGTAGCCTGCGCAAGATCTGCGCGCGTCTCGATCTCCCCTTCGTCAAAACACGCCTCGGAAAAATCCGCACCAAACCCGCCAGAAAGCGGAAATGAAAAGCAACGGGACAGAGGTCGTATTGGCCATGCATGAGCGGCTTCCAGCGGGCGCCGGGCCGCACGTGGGCGGGAACGTGTCCTCCAGCTCGCGTGCAGAAGCATGTCGCATACTTCGGGGATACCCAGCCTGACCGGCTTGAGCGCTTCGCCAGAGCGCATTGCGACACCTTCGCCTGGGCGATGTGGCGTCAGCACTGGAAGGACCGCCCGTTCTACAGCCATGTCCTCTTCCGTCGGAGCCATGCCGCATGGGCGGAAGAGCTGATCTCCCTCGTCTCGACACCAGCAACCGGATGGCAGGTCGAAACAGAGCGCCTCACTGGCACCCTCCCTTCTTATTCTCAGCAGGAAATCAACGCCTGGATCCATTGGATCAGCCGCAGGAAAGCGTCACGGAAATCGTCGTCCGCATCATGCTTGCCACCCATTCGAAAAGTTATCCACAGGGCTGTAGTGTTAAATATGTGTTAGAATCTGTGTTACGTAGGGACTGTTGCATTAGCACTCCTTTGCGGGCAAGCGGTGTCGGCGAGCAGCTGTG
>JACVZW010000064.1 GCA_014654775.1 Paracoccaceae bacterium
TCTATGCGGCGAGCTCCCCCGCCCGCGTGCAGTCCTGGCTCTCCGATATCGTCTCTCGCAGCGGTCTCGCCCCGGCCGCTCTCGATCATGGCTTTGACAAGGCAAAGGCCATCGCCGCGGCATTCGCGACACTGCCCGCCTCCGATGCGCCCGAGCGGACCCTCAGCTTGCCCGCCCGCCGCGCCCTCGACCGCTTTGCCGATCGCCACGTCCGGACCGGACATCGTCGCTGGGACGAGCCGGGCCCTCATGCCCGCGGGCGTCCCAACCGCGGTGGGTTCCTGGCGGGTTTCCTGCGCGACCTCGACCGTCCGGTCGACGAGTATGATTATCTCTGGCGCAAAGACTCGGCGCAGTTCTGGGAGGGTTTGCGCGCGGGTCGCGCCAAGGCGGCACGGCCTAACTCGGACGCTACAGCCCCCGCGCGCGAGCAGACCTTGGGCGTTCCCGCCAATGCGGCCCGTCAATCTGCTGCTCTCGAAGCCCGTGCAAGACTGGCCTCTGCATGGGTGGAGGTGACCGGTACCGCCCTTGATGGTCAAAAGCGTGACGCGCTCTGGTCCTTGGCAGAGTCCGTGACCTCCCAACGTGGATGGCGCGAAGCGCTCCGGGATGTTCCATTCTGGCAGCGCAACGCCTTTCGCAAAGAAGGTGATGACCTCGCCGCCGCCTTAACCTCCGAGGGTCAGACAGCAAACCCACTCACGCGTGCGCTGGCACGGGCTTACGTTCTCGCCGCGACCACCGGCCGCGCCGAAGAGGCCGCCCTCTTCAAGGCCGCGCTCTCGCATTCCGACCTGTTCCGTCCTGCACCCGTCCAAACGCTGGCCCCAAATCCGGCCCAAACTCTGGAACCCAACATGCAAACCCAGATCGACATGAGTTCCCGCGACGGCCTGCCCCCTGTTGCGGATATCGCAGCAGCGTCGGTCGAAGTGCCCGAACGGCAGATCGTGCCACCTGCGCCCTCGGACAGTCTCGAACAGGCGGTGCAACCGTCACCCGCTTCCATCGCCCCGTCCATCGCGCCGACCTGGGCAGAGCGCCTCGATCGCTGGCCCACCACGCGCGCCGAAGCCATTCCAGTCCCCGAGCGTTTGCACATCCTCGAAGCCGCCGGGCTCGACGGCCCCGTTGCGCTCGCGGGAACGGCCATCGGCCAGATCGCGGCCGAGGCGTCATTCGGACCCAAGCCTCTTCCGGCCCTGCAGGACGCCCTTCGCAAACTGCCCGATCTCCTCAAGGCCCCCGAGGCGATCATCGCCAACAAGGCCTTCCGCCCGGATCTGTGGTATGTCGTCACCTCCGCGAAAGACGATGCCGGCAAACCGGTCACCATCCGGCTCGAGCGCGCAGATGCCAACAATCCGGATGCAGGTCTCATCGCCCGCCTCGATCGAGGGCCGATCTCCGGCATCACCATGGATGCCAAGGCCAAGGACGTCGTGCTTTACGCTCGTGATCCAGAGGCGCTGCCTGCTCTCGGCTTCGGTAAGGACGAGCGCGTCGATCCGGCGCTGTCGAAAGCCGTTGAGGACAAAGCCGCAGAACTCGATCGGGCGCCGACGGTGGAGCGTGCAGAAGCCATCGCTCCCGTTCAGCCCAGCCCCGATGTGGTGAATCGAGAGCGCCTCGAGGCGGCCGCCCGCGCCGAAGACCAGCGGCTCGGTATCACCCGTGAGCCGGGAGAGGATATCCTGTCCAGAAAAGCGGTCGATGAACGACATGTGGCGCGGCAGGCACTCTCCAAAGCTAAGTACAAAGCCAAGGCTGACCAAAGCATCGCTCAAGGCCCGGCAAAAGAACAAGACCGCCAACTCGGCGGAGAGCGGCCCAAAGACGAAGACCAGCTGACCCCGAAAGCTGTGACCGAACGAGATCACGATGTCATTCTCGTTGAGCAAGAAACTGTGACCCCCGCGGATGATAAGCGTCTCGGTATCCAGCACGAACCGGGCGAGGATGGTCTGTCTGACAAAGCGGTCGATGAGCGAAAGGCGGCGCGTTTAGACTTGATGCGCAAGCAGGGCGAAGCCGAAATCGAACGCATTTTCGAAGAAGTCAGGGCGAAAGCGTTGGATCGCCAGCTCGGCATTGAACGCCCAGAGAACGAAGATCCCCTGTCACCGAAAGCTGTGAAGGAGCGCGAAGCGGTTACCCGACGTCTCGAACGAGAAGCTGCTGCCCACGCCGAAGACCAGCGGCTCGGGATCACCCGTGAGCCTGGAGAGGACATTCTGTCCGAGAAAGCGTTCGATGATCGGCAGGCCGCACATCTCGACCTCATGCGCAAGCAAGGCGCAGCGGAAATCGAACGCATTTTCGAAGAAGTCAGGGCGAAAGCGTTGGATCGCCAGCTCGGCATTGAACGCCCAGAGAACGAGGACCCCCTGTCACCGAAAGCTGTGAAGGAGCGCCTGGATGCGGAGCAACGGATTCGCGTCGAGAAGGTCAAGGCTGCCATGGATGAGGACAGCAAGCTTGGCATCGTTCGCGACCCCGGAGAGGATATCCTCTCGGAGAAGGCGGCTGCAGAGCGGGCTAAGCGGCGCACCCACCTCAGAGTCGACGAATTCCGCGCCGCGCTAAACCTACCGCCGAAGTTCGCTGGGCAAGAAAAGGATAAAGCTGTCGAGCAGACCAAGGCTAAGAACAAAGACAGGGGCGGCATGGGAATGGATTGGTGACTGACGCGCGGACAGGATTGCGCGTCTGGACTATATCTG
>JACVZW010000065.1 GCA_014654775.1 Paracoccaceae bacterium
GGTCGAGAAACTGACGGGCGGCAAGGGTCGGATCGACCTGTTCTGGCCCGGCACGCTGGTGGTGGAACAGAAGTCGGCGGGGCGCGATCTGGGGCGCGCGCGGATGCAGGCGCTGGACTATATCCACGCCCTGAAAGACGAGGAAAAGCCGCGCTACCTGCTGCTGTCTGATTTCCGCAATTTCGAGTTGGTGGATTTCGAGACGGGCGAAGAGGCGGCCTTCCCTCTGGCCGACCTGCCGCGCCATATCGACAAGTTCAGCTTCATCCTTGGCCGCCAGACGCGGCGGTTCAAGGATCAGGACCCGGTCAACATCCGCGCTGCCGAACTGGTGGGCAGGCTGCATGATCTGTTGGCGGCGTCGGGCTATACCGGGCATCGGCTGGAGGTGTTCCTGACGCGGCTGGTCTTTTGCCTGTTCGCGGATGACACGGGCATCTTCCAGCCGCGCGACATCCTGTTCGACTGGCTGGAAAACGAGACGCGGCCCGATGGCCGCGATCTGGGCCAGCATCTGAACGAGTTGTTCGCCGTGCTGGACATGCCCGAGGATCAGCGGCAGACGACACTCGACCCGTCGCTGCAACGCTTTCCCTATGTGAACGGGCAGCTTTTTTCCGAATACTTTCCCGCGCCCGCCTTTGATGCCGAGATGCGGGCGGCGCTGTTGAATGCCTGCCGGTTCGACTGGACGCCGATTTCGCCCGCGATCTTTGGCAGCCTGTTCCAATCGGTGATGGATGCAAAGGAGCGGCGGGCGAAGGGCGCGCATTACACCACCGAACAGAACATCCTGAAACTGATCGGGCCGCTGTTTCTGGATGACCTGCGGGCGGAGTTCGAGGCGATCCAGGCGCGGCGCGCGGGGCGGCAACAGGCGCTGGAGCGGTTTCATGAGCGGCTGGCAGGGCTGACCTTTTTCGATCCGGCCTGCGGCTGCGGGAATTTCCTGATCATCGCCTATCGGGAGTTGCGGCTGCTGGAGATCGAGGTTCTGAAGGCGCTTTATCCCGACGGGCAATTGGCGCTGGATGCCAAGGCCCTAAGCCGGGTGGATGTGGACCAGTTCTTCGGGATCGAGATCGCGGAGTTTCCGGCCCGGATCGCGGCGACCGCGTTGTGGATGATGGACCATCTGATGAACCTGCGGCTGTCCGAGGCCTTTGGCGGCTATTGGCCGCGCATCCCGTTGCAGAAATCGCCCACCATCGTTCATGCGGACGCGCTGGAGGTGGATTGGGCGGACGTGCTGCCGCCGGAGCGGTGCAGCTTTGTGCTGGGGAACCCGCCGTTTGTGGGGCATCATCTGCAAACGGAGGAGCAAAAGGCGCTTTTGCGACGGACCTATGGCCCGATGGGTGACAGCGCGGGTGTGATGGACTTTGTTACGGCGTGGTTCGTGAAAGCTGCCCGCTACACCCAAGGGACCGAGGCGGAATGTGCCTTCGTCGCGACGAACTCCATCGCGCAGGGCGAACAGGTGGGCATTCTTTGGCGTGCCTTGGCACCCTACAACCTGACGATCAATTTTGCGCATCGCACGTTCAAATGGGAAAGCGAGGCGCGGGGTAAGGCGGCGGTTTACTGTGTCATCGTGGGATTTTCTCGCCGTGAGAGGGAAACGAAGCGTATCTTCGAATATGCCGATGCGAACGCGCAGCCGCAGGAGGTGGCGGCAAAGCGCATCAATCCGTATCTGTTCGATGGACCTTGGATTCTGCTGGAAAACCAATCCCGCAACCTGTTTGGCCTGCCCGAAATGCAATACGGGTCAAAGCCTACAGATGGGGGCCATTACCTTCTTACCGATGAGGAGAAAGAAGTGTTCCTTATGCAATAGCCGGAGGCGGCACAGTTCATCCGGCCTTTCATCAGTGCCAAGGAATATCTTCATGGCGAAAGGCGCTGGGTCATCTGGCTTGTGGATGCTGATCCCTCTGCATTGGCTAGGTTGCCAAAGGTAAGAGAACGCATTGCTGCCGTGGCTTCTTTTCGTAGGGCAAGCAAGGCGGCTTCCACGCGGAACTATCCGTATCCGACGCTTTTTCGGCAGGTCACGCAGCCGAAGTCGGATTACATTCTGGTGCCAAGGGTCACGTCAGAGAGGCGGGATTATGTGCCGTTCGGCTTTTTTCCGTCGAGTGCGGTCGTGGCGGATAGCTGCCTCTCGATTCCTGACGCCACCCTAGGCCACTTTGGCCTGATCCAATCAACCATGCACATGGCATGGATGCGAACGGTGTGCGGGCGTCTTGAAAGCCGCTATCGTTATTCAAAGGACATCGTCTACAACACCTTCCCCCTGCCCCCCTCTGCCGATCTGGCGAAGCTGGAGCCGCTCGCCCAGGCCGTCCTTGATGCGCGGGCGGCGCATCCCGGTGCGACTCTGGCGGATCTCTATGACCCCGACCTGATGCCGCCCAATCTGCGGGCGGCGCATGCGGCGCTGGATCGGGCGGTGGATCGTCTGTACCGGCCCGGCGGTTTCGCCAGCGACCGGGAGAGGGTGGAGCATCTGTTCACGCTGTATGAGCGGATGGTCGCGCCCCTTTTGGTGCAGCCGAAGGGGCGGGGGCGAAAGCGGCCTGCTTGAAATCCTGTCCCATCCGGCGTATCTGCGCCCAAACAATGCATGGACGCGACCGATGGCCAAGACCAACCCCTTCACCTTCCTGCAGCAGGTGCGCACCGAAGTCGGCAAGGTGGTCTGGCCGA
>JACVZW010000066.1 GCA_014654775.1 Paracoccaceae bacterium
TGCCGCGCGACAAACAGGATGAGATTCCGCGTCAATCTGGATGAGACGCGGTGGTGGGGCTGTGACGGAAGGAGGGCGTAGCCCGACTGTAGGAACAGTCCCACCACCGCGTGCGCCTTGAATAGGGGTCTGCGTTTGCGGTCGGCCCGGTAAGCTGGGGGTTTTCTGGAAGGGAGAACCACCTTTGTGCCGCGTCGCCACGTAACCGATCAACAGACGAGGCTTTTCATGAAGCTCCGACAGACCCACCCGATCGAGGTGGCCGCCGCGAAGGCGGATATCAGCCGTGCTACGGGCTACCGGATTTCGCAGGATCCGCGGCTCCCATCGCAAAAGGCGCAGCCGCGTGAGCGGCGGCGTCCAGACCCGCTCGAGGCGATTTTCGACGCCGAGGTTGTGCCGCTTCTCAAGGAAGCGCCGGGGCTTCGTCCCGTGGCGATCCTCGAGGAGATTTTGCGCCGCCACCCTGAACTTTCGTCAGGTATCCGGCGCACACTGGAACGGCGGATTCGGTCTTGGCGGGCCCAGCATGGTGCAGATCAAGACGTCATCTTTCGGCAGGTGCATGAGCCCGGTCGGATGGGGCTTTCGGACTTCACCGACCTGTCTGCCGTCGGGGTCACGATTGCAGGCCAGCCTTTGGCGCATCTTCTGTTCCACTTCCGCCTGCCATGGTCGGGCTTCGAACATGCCCATGTAATTCTGGGCGGGGAAAGCCATGTCGCTCTGGCCGAGGGGCTTCAGAATGCCCTCTGGTCGGCAGGTGGCGCGCCGCATCAGCACCGCACGGACAGTTTGTCGGCTGCATTCCGCAACCTTGATGCGGCCACCGAGGCGGATCTGACCAAGCGTTATGAGGCGCTCTGCGCCCATTACCGCATGGCGCCGACGCGCAACAACCGGGGCGTCGCCCACGAGAACGGATCAATCGAAAGCGTACATGGTCACCTGAAGGCCGCGATCCGCGACGCGCTACTGATGCGCGGAACGCCTGACTTCCCGGATCTGGCGGGCTATCGGGCTTTCGTCGACGAGGTCGTGGGGCGCAGGAACGCTGCGCGAGCCAAGCGGATCGCAGCAGAGCGTGCCTATCTTCAGCCTTTGCCCGCGAACCGCACGACAGACTTCGAAGAGGTGATCGTCACGGTCTCAAGCACCGGGGGCTTCACCCTGCGCAAGGTCTTCTACACCGTGCCATCCCGCCTGATCGGCCACCGGCTGCGGGTGCGCCTTTATGATGACCGGCTTGAGGTCTTCATGGGTGGCACCCAGCTGCTGACGCTACCCCGGGGGCGGGCCCATTCGGACGGGCGACATGATCAGGTGGTCAATTACCATCATGTCATCCATGCCCTGCGCAAGAAGCCAATGGCGCTGCTGAACCTGGTCTACCGCGACAAGCTCTTTCCGCGCCCGGCCTATCGACGTGCCTTCGAGGCCCTATCAGCCCAACTGCCCGAGAAGATGGCCTGCAAGATCACCGTCGACCTTCTCGCCCTTGCCCATGATCGTGGCTGCGAGCGTGAGCTGGCGGATGAACTGGAGAGGGTACTGGGCACGAGCAGTCTGCCCGACCCGGTGACCCTGCGTCGCCTGTTCGGGCCGGACCCGGCTGATTTGCCCAGTATCTCGGTGCTGCCAGTCGCCCTCGACAGCTATGATGCGCTGGTCGCTGCTTGTGTGGGAGAGTTCGCATGAAGACCGCGCATCCCATCGACGAAGCCCGTCTCGGCATCATGCTGAACGAATTGCGCCTGCCCACCATCAAGACCCTCTGGCCCCGGTTCGCCGAAACGGCCGATAGAGAGGGCTGGCCCGCCGCGCGCTTCCTCGCCGCCATCGCCGAGCATGAACTGGCCGAGCGCGCCAACCGCAGGGTTGAGCGTCACCTCGCTGAGGCACATTTACCGCCCGGAAAGACCCTCGACAGCTTCGCCTTTGAGGCCGTCCCGATGATATCCAAGGCGCAGGTCATGGCCATGGCCGCCGGGGACAGTTGGCTGGCCAAGGGTGCCAACGTGCTGATGTTCGGCCCTCCGGGGGGTGGCAAAAGCCATCTCGCTGCGGCCATCGGCCTGGCGCTGATCGAGAACGGCTGGCGCGTCCTCTTCACCAGAACAACCGATCTGGTCCAGAAGCTCCAGGTCGCGCGCCGCGAATTGCAGCTGGAAGGGGCCATCGCAAAGCTCGACAAGTTCGATCTGCTTATTCTGGATGACCTGGCCTACGTCACCAAGGATCAGGCCGAAACCAGCGTGCTGTTCGAACTGATCTCCGCTCGTTACGAGCGCCGGTCCATCCTGATCACCGCAAATCAGCCCTTCGGCGAATGGAACAGGGTCTTCCCGGACCCAGCCATGACGCTCGCCGCCGTCGACAGGCTCGTTCATCATGCGACCATCTTCGAGATGAATGTCGAAAGCTACCGACGACGCGCCGCGATGGAGGCAAAGCGATCCCGCGGCCGGCCAGCTGCATTCGCGACAATCAACAACACGCCCCAGATTGTCGCGGAGCGTCAATCAAACCGCGATAACGCCCTTGCCAGCGACAATCAGGCTGATACCGTCACCGACACCGCGACGTAGAATCTCACCCAGATTGACGCGCGTGTCTCAGCCAGATTGTCGCGCGATAC
>JACVZW010000067.1 GCA_014654775.1 Paracoccaceae bacterium
CACAGCTGCTCGCCGACACCGCTTGCCCGCAAAGGAGTGCTAATGCAACAGTCCCGATCAAGGCGGCAAATCTCGAGCAGGATCGTGTGACACTCGCGGCTCGTGTCGCCCTTTTGTCGGAGCAGATCCAGCGTGTTTCCGCCGAAATCGTCACCAAGCGGCGTGGCGTCGAAAATGGTCTGGTTCCCCGTGATCAGTTGTTCGAACTCGAAGTGCGCCTGATGACCTTGAGGGGGGAGTTGATAAAGCTGGAAGGAGAGCTCGATCAGAGCACCTTGCAGGTACAGCTTATTCAAGCGGAACAGCAAGGCTATTTTGCGTCATTTCGGCGCAACGCCAGCGAAGAGCTGGAAGCCGTAACCAGAACCTTGGCGGAGAAGGAAGAGCAGTTGCTCAAGGCCGAGTACCTTGGCGCGCAAGACAGTATCGTTTCGAACTTTGACGGTGTCGTGCTAGATGCGATGGAGCGCGCTCCCGGTACAGTAGTGCAGCCCGGTGACACTCTTCTGATTGCGGCCCGATTTGCCGATGAGGCAGATCTGGAAGTCGAAGCAACCATCCGCCCGCGTGATGTGGGTTGGGTCAGGGTCGGAATGCCGGCACGCGTGAAGCTTGCGGCCCTGCCCAGTAGCAAGCATGGCCATCTGGTCGGGGAGGTTGTCTCCATCAGCGCAGATGCCGTACAGGGCGAGCGGCAAATCCGTGACAATGCCCCACGGAGAGATGATCGACGCGGAGAGGTTGGACATCGGGCGCTCCTCCGTATCACGGCCAATCAACTGAAGAACCTGCCAGCTGATTTCACTCTGTCACCAGGCATGATCGCTACAGCCGAAATCATTATCGGTGAACGACGGCCCTACGAGTATTTCCTCGAACCATTCCTTGACGGGGCAAGCCGCGTCCTTACCGAGGCAAACTAGTTCGCCAGCAACTCTGGGGTCTGTTACGGCTGAGTGCAGGATCGTACGTTAGGCGGCCAAGACGCGCCTTCCGTTGTCCCGAAGCTCTCCGTTAGGGCCGACATATCGGTAAATGGTGACAGGTTTAACGCCAAGCTCCTTGGCGAGCTGCGCGACTGAGGTATCGCGGTTTGACATGGCCGCCTGCGCAAGGCGCACCTGTGCCTTGGTCAGCGCGAATTTACGCCCGCCTTTTCGCCCTCGCGCCCGGGCGGCTTTGAGGCCTGCGACGGTGCGCTCACGGATCAGTTCCCGTTCAAATTCTGCCAGGGCTGCAAAGATGCCAAATATCAATCGCCCTGCAGCGGTGGTGGTGTCGATCTGCGCGCCTTGTCCGGTCAAGACACGGAGGCCGATCTCGCGATCGGTCAGTTCCTGTACGATTGTCACCAGGTGTTTGAGGTCGCGACCGAGGCGGTCGAGTTTCCAGACGACCAGAACGTCGCCTTTGCGCAGGGCCTTGAGGCACGCATCGAGGCCTGGCCGGGTGTCGCGCTTACCTGAAGCCCGATCTTCGTAGATGCCGTCGGCTGCCACACCCGCTTCGATTAGCGCGTCTCGCTGTAGATCGAGGGATTGGCTGCCGTCGGCTTTCGAGACCCGGATATATCCTATCAGCATGGCTTTATCTTATACGAACGTTTGCGATGCTGCTCGGCGCGATCTTGCATATCCTCGCCCTCGTAAATCTTAATCTGTATCTAAATCAAAGATACACAAACACCCTGCAGAAAGCAAAAGAACTATGGCGCACCGCACCATCCTGACCGCGCGGCAACGCGCGGCACTGATCGACCTTCCGACAGACGAGGCGAGCATTCTTTACCACTACACGCTATCCGATGATGATCTCGAACACATCAATGAGCGCCGTCGCGACCGAAACCGATTTGGCTTTGCCTTGCAGTTATGCGCCCTGCGGTATCCAGGGCGCCTGCTCGCCTCAGGCGAGGTTATTCCCCCAGAAGTAACCCGTTTCCTTGGGGCGCAGCTTGGTCTGGGATCCGATGCACTTGCCGAGTACGCCACCCGCTCCGAAACAAGGCGTGACCATCTCATCGTGTTGCGTCAGGTCTACGGCTTCAGGATGTTCTCCGGTCACCGCGCACGCGAGCTGAAGGCCTGGCTGGCGGGCGAGGCGGAGAACGCGACCACCAACCATGATTTGGCCCGCCGATTTGTCGATGAGTGCCGCCGGACCAAGACTATCCTGCCGGGTATATCCGTGGTCGAGCGCCTCTGCGCGGATGCGCTTGTCTCGGCGGAGCGCCGGATCGACAGCGCCATCGTGGCTCGGCTGGAGGAGCCGATGAAAGCCCGCCTGGATGCCCTGCTGACGGAGATGGTCGAGGGCAAGGTCAGCCGGTTCGTCTGGCTGCGCCAATTCGAGGTGGGGCAGAACTCGGCCGATGCCTCCCGCCTCCTCGACCGGTTGGAATTCCTGCAGGAGATGAACCTGTCGCCTAACATCTTCGCGGGGGTTCCACCCCATCGGGTGACCCGCCTGCAGCGTCAGGGTGAACGCTATTTCGCTGATGGCCTGCGTGACATCAGCAGTGATCGCCGCCTGGCCATCCTCGCGGTCTGCGCGGTCGCATTGTAAATGCTGGATCAAATTTCCCCGGAAGTGCTGGCGCAAAATTCCCCACCTC
>JACVZW010000068.1 GCA_014654775.1 Paracoccaceae bacterium
ATCTGGATGGGAATGTGGTGTCGCGGCGGGTGTGATGATTGAGGGATTGTGGGGATTGGGCAAGAGCTTTGTTTGATTGTCGCGGCGCGTCAATCTGAGGCGCTGTTTTTTGGGGTTGCGTATTCGGCGGGTCTGCCTGGTCCTTTTCTGCGTTCGACGGCTTGCCTTCGTCTGTAGCTTTCGACGTTCATCTCGAAGATGGTTGCGTGATGGACGAGGCGGTCGACGGCGGCCAGGGTCATGGCGGCGTCGGGGAAGATTCTGTTCCATTCGCCGAAGGGCTGATTGGCGGTGATGAGCATCGAGCGGCGCTCGTATCGGGCGCTGATGAGCTCGAATAGGACGTTGGTCTCGGCTTGGTCTTTGGTGACGTAAGCGAGATCGTCGAGAATGAGCAGATCGAACTTGTCGAGCTTATCCAAGGCGCTTTCGAGGACGAGGTCGCGGCGAGCCTGTTGGAGCTTCTGAACGAGATCGATGGTTCGGGTGAACAGGACGCGGTATCCGGCCTCGACGAGGGCGAGGCCGATTGCCGAAGCGAGGTGGCTCTTTCCGGTACCTGGCGGGCCGAAGAGCAGGAGGTTGGCACCTTTGTCGATCCATCCGTCGCCGCCGACGATGGCCATGACTTGAGCTTTGGAGATCATCGGGACGGCATCGAATACGAAGCTATCGAGGGTCTTGGCGGGGAGTAGTCGCGCTTCGGCGAGGTGGCGCTCGATCCGTCGTCGATCGCGCTCGGCCAGTTCGTGTTCGGCAAGTGCGGCGAGGAAGCGAGCGGCGGGCCAGCCTTCCTTGTCGGCTTGTCCGGCGAACGTGGGCCACATCAGTTTACTGGCGGGCAGTCTCAGTTCGTTGAGAAGCAGCGTGAGGCGAGCGGGGTCGATGGTGGCAGTCTTCATGCGGCATCTCCCGTCGCGCATTCGCTGTTTACGCCGATGAGGGCTTCATAGGCCTGCAAGGGGACGAGATTGACGACGACCTCCGGGACGCGTGCGGGATCGGGTGCGAAGCGGGCGCGTAGGGCCGCCATATCCGGGAGCGTTCGGCTCTCCAGGCAGACGGATAGCGCGTCGGCCAACTCGCTCTCGCATCCGCGGTCATGGGCCAAAGCGAGAATCTCGACCGTGATACGGCAAGCTTGGCGTTCCGGGAGCCGGTCGATGAGGAGATCGAAGACTCGCCGATAAGCTTCGCGCGGGAATAGACGGTCGCGATAGACGAGATTGAGTAGTGCCATCGGCTTACGCCGGAGAGCGTGGATGACGTGTCGGTAGTTGACGACTTGATCGTGCTTGCCCGACGCGCAGGCGCGGCCGCGCGGGAGGGTCATGAGGTGCGTGCCGCCGAGAAACACCTCGAGCCGGTCGTCGTGCAGACGTATGCGCAAGCGATGTCCGATGAGGCGCGAGGGTACGGTATAGAACACCTTGCGCAGCGTGAACCCGCCCGAGGAAGCAACACGCACGACGAGTTCTTCGTAGTCGGCGGAACGCCGCTCGGGCAGCTTGCCGAGCGTGGCGCGCTCGGCGTCGATGCGCTTGGCGTTGCGCGCGTTGCGCCGGCCGACGAGTTCGTCGATGAAGCGTCGATAGGCGGCAAGATCGTCGAACGATCGGGTGCCACGCAGCAAAAGCGCATCCTCGATCGCGCGCTTGAGATGACCGTGCGGGCCTTCGATAGCGCCGTTCTCATGGGCGATGCCGGCGTTGTTGCGCGAGGCGATCATGCCGTAATGGCCGCAAAGCGCGTCGTAGCGGCGGGTCATATCCTCGCGCGCATCCTTGTCGAGATTGCGGAAAGCCGCCGAGAGGCTATCCGATCGGTGTTCGCGCGGTGCGCCGCCGAGAGACCAGAGCGCGTTCTGCAGGCCTTCGGCCAATGCCACGAAGCTCTCGCCGCCGAGAACGACATGGGCGTGCTCGAAGCCGGAATAGGCCATCCGGAAATGATAAAGCCGGTGATCGAGGGGGACGCCGGCGATTATGACGCCGTAGCCGGCCATGTCGGTGAAATCCGATAGGCCGAGCCGGCCGGGTTCGTGCGCTTGCCGGAAAATAACCTCTCGCTCTTCGCCATGCAGGGCCCGCCATTCCCGAATACGGCGTTCCAGGGTCCGGCGTACGCCCTCGCCCAGTGTCGGATGCCGGCGCATCAACTCCTCGAAGATGGCGATGGGCCGCAAGCCGGGCGCCGCTTTGAGCAGCGGGAGAACCTCGTCCTCGAAAATGCCCGCCAATGGATCGGGGCGTCGGCGGCCGCGGGGTTGCTTCTTCTGCGAGGGCAGCCGAGGGTCCCCCTCGATACGGTATCCGGTTGCCGTGCTGATGGATGCCTTCGCCGCCGCGACAGGCGCGGAATGGGTCTTCCTGAGATGCATGTACAGCCTCGTCTGGTGGTCGGTTAGGTGGCGGCCGGGCACAAGGCAGTTCCTCCAAAACGGAAAAACCATCCGAATACCCGGTCGGCCACGGCCACCAAACGCCCCAAAACCAAGGGCGTCCCGCTGGTTGGCGCCGTCAGGCGGGCTACGCCCGCCAGCCGGCCCCAACCAGCGGCATTCTCATCCTGATTGACGCGCCGTTCTCAGCTTGATTGTCGCGCTGCA
>JACVZW010000069.1 GCA_014654775.1 Paracoccaceae bacterium
TTCACATGCCCGGAGCGCGCCGTCAGAGAATTTCCACAGCATTCGCGACACGACCGCGGAGATCCCGCCCGCGCTCTGGTGCGGACAAACGCGCTTTTACCTAACGCCCGAAGGTGTTCCGACGGCGATGGTGACTTGGGCTTGACTTACACATGATGTTCAGGCCGACGTTCATTCCACGGGCAGGGCCCTTCAACGCGATGAATGGACTTGTGGCGGCCGGTTGTTCTTCAACGACTGGATCACCCCCTATGACAACATCCGGGAGGTCCTGCACGACATGACCCACAACATCTTTCCCAACGAGATAGCAACCAGCTTGCAGCGCAACCCGGATGGGACGGTAAGGCGCATCAACCGTTGGACGGGGGTGAACCTGCGCAAGGCACAGGAGGAGGCTGTGGCATGAACATCGCCTATCCACAAAGCACCTTCGACACTGACGTCGCGGCGATTTACGGCTTCGCTGACCTCCTGCGCGGCGGCTTCGAGAACCCGGAAGGCATTATTGGTTTGGTCCGGGTCACAATCCCTGAATATTCCGCGCAAAGCTTCATCGCACGCTATGCTTCCGAGTTACATGTCGAACGCCATGACATGGGCCGCACGACCGATACGGATGTCACCATCCCAATTGCCACAATCCGCCGCATCTTCGCAGAGTTCGAAACGCTCGATTGGCGCGATCCCAGCATCATCGGCACGATCACTTTCACAGGCAATCTGGCCCTTGCCAATCATCTCGCCAAATCCTGCGTGCGGCCCAGCAACTGGACGATGGCGCGGTTCCCCGAACTTCGACACTTGCGGGCTGATTTAGCAGATGCACGGAGAGGACGGGTCAGGAATTTCAGGGTGTTACGGGCTGCCAAGTGTCGATTTCGCCAAAGTATTGTAGTCACACGTTTTGGCAGAAATGGCCTTTGCACGAGGGCCGTGGGTAGTGTAGCATCGCTACACAATGTACACTCGGATAACAAAGACAGGCTCCCGCCAGTATCTACAACTCGTCGAGTCCTTCCGGAACGACGCGGGGCAGGTACGTGTTCGGGTTCTCGCCAATCTCGGACGCCTCGACAAACTCGGACCACAGCAGCTTGACCCTTTGATAAATGGCCTCAATTGAGCCATAGGGCGCGCCGAGAATACAGCTTCGGATGTTGTTCAAGAGGCGGGTCTTTCCTACGGCGACGTGTTCGCGCTGCACGAGATCTGGAAGCACCTCGGCTTTGACCGTGCGTTGGGACGAGCGCTGCGATCGGGCAAGCGGCAGATCGACGTCGAGGCGTTAGTAAGGGCGATGGTCTTCAACCGGCTTTGCGCGCCGGACAGCACGCTTGGCGTGCTGCGCTGGCTGGAAACGGTTGCGATGCCAGCCATGCCGGAAACGGTGGAACACCACCATCTGCTGCGCGCCATGGATGCGTTGATGGACCATGTTGACAGGGTGGGGAGCGAGCTTGCCAAGCAGATCCGGCCTCTGGTGGATCGTAACCTCACGGTCGCCTTCTACGACCTGACCACGGTGCGCATCCATGGCGAGGGGGCGGTCGATGACGACATCCGTGCCTATGGCATGAACAAGGAGACCGGCGGCATTGCCCGGCAATTCGTCATGGGCGTGGTGCAGACGGCCGAGGGTCTGCCCCTCATGCATACCGTCCATCCCGGCAATGTCGCCGAGACCAAGACCCTGCAGGCCATGCTGGCAACCGTGCTGCAGCGCTTCCCCATCGAGCGCGTCATTCTGGTCGCCGATCGCGGGCTGCTCAGCCTCGACAACATCGATGCCCTGACGGCGCTGGCTCAGGAAGGCGGGCGCACGCTGGAGTTCATCCTCGCCGTGCCCGCGCGGCGCTATGGCGAGCTGGTGGACACCTTCCGCGGCCTCGCCTTCGATGCCGAGGGCCTTGCCGAGGCAACCTTTGCCGGCCATCGCCTGATCGTCGCCCATGATCCCCTGCGCGCCGCCGAGCAGGGCGAGGCTCGCCGTGCGCGCATCGCCGAGCTTGAGGCCATGGCCGAGAAGATGGTGGGCAGGCTGGACGCCCAAGACGCAGGCGCCACACCCCAGGGGCGCCGTGCCTCCGACCGGGGGGCCTATAGCCGCTTCACCCGGGCCGTGGCTGAGGCCGAGATGACGCGCTTTCTCAAGGCCGACCTGACGGCCGATCGCTTCTCCTGGTCGGTGGACGAAGACGCCGTGTCCGAAGCGCAGCTCTTCGACGGAACGCTCGCGCTGATCACCAACACCACGGACATCAACCCCGCCGAGGCCGTCGCCCGCTACAAAGGCCTCGCCGACATCGAGCGCGGGTTCCGCGTCCTCAAATCCGACATCGAGATCGCGCCGGTCCACCATCGCCTGCCGGACCGCATCCGCGCCCACGCGCTCATCTGCTTCCTGGCCCTGACCCTCTACCGCGTCATGCGCATGCGCCTGAAAGCCAAGGGCCACAGCGCAAGCCCGAAAACCGCGCTGCAGACACTCTCCCGCATCCAGCGCAACACAACGCACATCGGCAACAGAACCTTCAAAGGCTACTCAGTTTGCTCTGAACAATTCCCATGCCATTGATTTTGTTTTGAAACAGGGCAGTTTT
>JACVZW010000070.1 GCA_014654775.1 Paracoccaceae bacterium
GCGCGCAGTCACGGCGTGCGGGAGCGGGCGCTGGTGGCCGCCCTTGGCCGTGCGCCGCATCTGGCGGCCGAGCAGGTTGCGGCGGTGCGTCATGTCACGGCGCCGGGGCGTCTGGCCGCCGTGGTCGGGCTTGCAGGCACCGGCAAGAGCACCATGCTCGATACGGCCCGAGCCGCCTGGGCAGCCTCCGGCTATCAGGTGATCGGCGCGGCGCTCGCGGGCAAGGCCGCCGAGGGCCTCGAGGAGAGCGCCGGGATCCCGAGCCGCACCATCGCCTCCTGGGAGCGGTCCTGGGCGCTCGGGCGCGATCTGCCCCGGGCCGATCAGGTCTTTGTCCTCGACGAGGCCGGTATGCTTGGCTCTCTGCAGCTGGGCCGTGTGCTGGCGCGCCTCGAGCAGGCCGGGGCCAAGATCGTGCTGGTGGGCGATCCCGAGCAGTTGCAGCCCATCGGGGCCGGAGCGGCGTTCCGCGCCGTGGTGGAGCGTGCCGGGGCGGTGGAGCTGTCCGGGGTGCGCCGTCAGCGCAGTGACTGGATGCGCAGCGCCTCCGTCGATCTGGGGCAGCGGCGCAGCGCCGACGGTCTCGCCGCCTATGCCGCGCGCGGGCATGTCCATCTCGCCGCCTCCCCCGAGGCCGCCCTCGAGACGCTTGTTGCCGCGCTTCTCGCCGATATGGACCTGCATCCGGACGGCACCCGTCTCGGGCTTGCCCATGAGCGCGCCGCCGTTCGCGGCATCAACGCGGCCATCCGGGCTGCCCGCATCGCGCGCGGCGATATCCTCCCCGGTCTGGACTATGACACGACCGAAGGGCGGCGCAGTTTTGCACCCGGCGACCGGCTGCTCTTCCGCGAGAACAACCGCGACCTTGGTGTGCGCAACGGGATGCTGGCCACGGTGGCGGAGGTTGAAGCGGGGCGCATTCTGGTCCGGATCGACAGTCCCGAGGGTCCCGGTCGCGGTCGCGAGCTGGAGATCGATCCCGCCCGTTATGCCGCCTTCGATCACGGCTATGGCGTCACCATCCACAAGGCGCAGGGCGCGACCGTAGACCGGGCCTTCGTGCTTGGCTCCGAGGGTCTCGACCGGCATCTGGCCTATGTGGCGCTGACCCGGCACCGCGAGGATGTGCAGCTGTTCGCCGCCGTCGCGCCGCCGGGGGTGCTGGTCTCGCATGGGGTGGCCCCATGGCAGGACGAGCCCGGCGGGGCTCCGAACTACAAGGCGGTCCTGCGCACGGCCGAGGCGCGCGAGATCACGCTCTGGGGCGTCGATCTCGGTCGTGCCATCGCCGAGGCCGGTGTCACCCCCGGTGAGCAGGTGCGCTTCGTCTGCTCGGGCCAGGAACCCGTCCGCTTGCCGGACGGCCGTCAGGTGTTGCGCAACACTTGGAGTGTTGAGACGGGCGCACGCGCCCTCGATACGGACCGTGCCCTGCAGCATCTGATCCGGCGCTGGTCACGTGCCCGCCTCAAGGAGACCTCCCTCGACTATGCCGAGCGGCGCGATGTCGAACCCCGCACAACCGAGGGGCGCATCGATCCGGCCCGGTTGTCCCGCATTCTCGATCTGGCCATCCGGGCGGTGGAACGGCTGCGCACGGGCGTCAGCCTGGTCTGGGACAGCTTGCGCGCTGTGGCGGGGCCGGAAGCGGCGGTGTCGCGGGAGGCTGGATCGGTTGAGCAGTCCGCCGCATGGTCTGCCGATGCGCCTGTGGAGCCGTCTGCCGAATCCTCTGCCCATGTCGCGGGCCGGGACGCAGAGAGGTCAGGCCCCCCCGAGCCGACGCTCTCCGCTTCTCCCGTTGCGCTCTCCGGCGAGTATCTCGAAGCCGGTAAGGCCGCCGCCCGTGCCGCCCTCGCAGAGCAGGTCGCCGCGCAGGCCCGGATCGAGGCGGGCAAGGCAGAGGCGCGCGCGCGCTTCCGGGCGGCAAAGGTTGACAGGCTTGTGGAGCGCTGGCGCGAGATCTCTGCCTACTGGCCCGGGTTGACGCGTGCCGAGCAGCAGACCGGCCTTGACCGCGCCCTTGAAGGCTTCGCAGATGCCGAGAGCGATCCCGCGCTGGCAGGCGACCTGCGGGCGCGTCTGCGCCAGGACGAAGGGCTGTTCCTGTCCGGGGAGCATCCCATTCGCGAGACCCTGCAAGCAGCGCTTGCGCGCCTGCCGGCCCGTGATGACGAGATCTGGCATCGCGCGGACCCCGGGCGCGGCAACCTCAACTTGGAGCGCGGGCCAGAACGCGGGCCAGAACCTGCGCCCGACCGGACATCCGGTCAGGACCGCGACAGCAAAACCAAAGACAACAAAACCAAAGACATAAGCCGCGAACCGGGCCGCAACCCGGATCGCGGCGGATATGACATAGGCTGGTGACCCATGGACAAAACCTCCCCCCCGCAAAACCCTGAGCAGCGGATATTCTCCCTCCTGGTCGCTGCCGAAGAACAGCAAAAAGCCGTCGCGGCCCTCACAAGCGCTGTCGAGCGTGAAATCGCCACCCTCCTCCAAAGCCAGAAAGCCCTCGATGCCAGCGTCGAGGCCTTGCCCGCAACCCTGAAGACCGCCGTCTCCAGCGCCGTCCAGGATGTGGTCGG
>JACVZW010000071.1 GCA_014654775.1 Paracoccaceae bacterium
ACCAATAGCCGCGTAACTAACCAAAATCAGCCTCCGGCAAACCCGGAGCGGTTCACGTCGCTGCCGCCTTCAAGTGCAAAGCGCGGAGCATGAAGGTTCGCATTGGCACGCAGAGCGCCTTCCAGAAAGGTGGGGTCCGGGGGTTCGCTTCCCTTCGTCAGACGGACCGAAACCTCAAGCTCGTTCTCCGACACAACTTCGACAAATACGTCGATGGCATCGGCAAGCCGCAACTTGATGAATCCGTCACTATCAGGGATCAACCGCGTGCCTAATCCGGCACTCAAGCCATCAAGCGCTTCTTCCACAGGAGTCATAAAGCACCTCTTACGCAAAAACACTCACAACACCGCCACCTGAGCCGACGAAGCAATAATGGTCAGGTCAGGGCCGGACGCAAGGGAATTGAGGCAACCGGACATATCGTGGGGGTCGAGAACGGGTACCCCCCGCCCCGAAGCGCCTCGTGCGAAGGAACCATCTCCATCTACCCCTATCGGAACAGCACCAGCGCCCCCGGCGACCAGCCGACCCGCGCCCGCGCCCCACGGTCCAGAACGGGCCGCCCGAACACGTTGCGCATGGAAATGCGCACCGGGCTTTCCGTCCCGTCGATCCGCACGTCGTAATAGGTCATGTCGCCGAAATAGACGACCTCCTCGATCGTCGCCATGCTCTCACGGTCCGTCGCGGCACTGCCTTCGTAAAGGATGGTCAGCGTCTCGGGGCGGAAGCCCACCGTCGCGCCTTCAGCCGTGGCCCCGCCCATCACCTGCTGCGCCTCGATATGGATGCGGCCAAAGCCTGCCGCGTCGATCTCGACCGCATCGCCGCCCTCTGACAGCACCTTGGCGGGCAGGAAATTCATCGTCCCGATGAAATCCGCCACCTTCCGGCTGTTCGGCCGACGATAGAGCGTTTCGGGATCGGCCAGCTGCGCGATCTCACCCTCAAACATCACGGCGATCCGGTCGGACATCACCAGCGCCTCTTCCTGATCATGCGTCACGAGGATGAAGGTGATCCCCACCTGCCGCTGCAGGCGGATCAACTCCACCTGCATCTGCTCGCGCATCTTCTTGTCCAGCGCGCTCAGCGGCTCATCCAAGAGCAGCACCTTCGGCTTCAGGATCAGGGCGCGGGCCAGCGCCACGCGCTGCCGCTGCCCACCCGAAAGCGCATGCGCCGCGCGCTTGCCATAGCCCTTCAGCCCCACCATCTCCAGCGCCTCGCCCACGGCGCGCGCCTTCTCTTCCTTCGATCGAGAGTCGCGGCGCAGGCCGAACCCCACATTCTCTTCCACGCTCAGATGCGGGAAAATGGCATAGGACTGGAACACCATATTGGTGGGCCGCTTGTTCGCCGGAACCCCGGCCATATCGCGCCCATCGACCAGAACCGCGCCCGACGAGATGTCCTCGAACCCCGCGATGGTGCGCAGAAGCGTGGTCTTCCCACAGCCCGACGGCCCCAGCAACGAAAAGAACTCGCCCGGCCGGATCGTCCCGGTGATGCCGCGCAGCGCGTGGTAATCGCCGTAATACTTGTGGACGTCCCGGAACTCGATCATGGCGTCTTTGGTCACAGGAAGCCTCCGGAATCCTTGCCGCCGGCTTTCGCGATACCGCGACGGCGGAAATACTCTGCTGTTGCAAGAAGGGTGATGGACAGAAGGACGAGGATCGTCCCCAGCGCCATGATGGCGGGAACCTTGGCCGGGAACCGGAACTGCCCGTAGATATAGACCGACAGAACCGTGTCCGTCCCGCCCAGGAAGTACGAGATGATGAACTCGTCCAGCGAGATCGTGAAGCAGATCAGCAGGGATGAGATGATCCCCGGCATCACCAGCGGCAGGACGATCAGCCAAAAGGTCGAAATCGGCGTCTCGCCAAGGTCATAGGCCGCCTCTTCCAGCGACTTGTCCAGCGACTGAAAGGCCGATGACAGGATCGCCACCGCAAAGGGCGTGCAGACCAGCACATGGCCAAGGATGATCGTCACCAGCGACAGGTTGATCCCGATCGCCAGCAGCACCACCAACAGCGCCATGGCCAGAATCATCTCTGGCAGCACCATCGGCAGCATGATCAGGCCCATGATCCCCGCCTTGGCCGGGAACTGGAACCGCGTCGTCGACCGCGCCGCGAACAGCCCCAGCAGGGTCGAAATCACCGCGACCGAGACCGAGATGATCAGTGAATTCTGCACCGCGTTCCATAGCGTCTCGTCTTCCCACATCTCGACGAACCACGCCGTGGTAAAGCCTTGCAGCGGAAAGGCGATAACCTTGCTGTCGTTGAACGCAAAGATCGGCAACAGCACGATCGGCGCGTAAAGGAAGATCAGATAGATGATCGCATAGCTGCGAAAGACCGGGGACTTCATTTCTGCCCCCTCAGGAAGCGCCGATTCAGCAGCAGGAAGATGACCGTCACCGCCGCCACCACCAACATGGCCGACACGGCGATGGCCGAACCCACCTCTCGGTTGTTCTGTTTCAGCATCGTCCCTTCGATGCGGTTGGCGATCATGGGCAGCTTGCCACCCCCGATCAAGTCGGGCGTCACATAGTCGCCCACCGTCGGGATGAAGACGATCAGCACCGCCGCGATCACACCGGGCATGGACAAAGGCAGCGTCACCCGCAGGAAGGTCATGAACTGGCTCTCGCCCAGATCGCGCCCGGCTTCTAGGAAGGACCGGTCGATCTTCTCCAGCGCCACGAAGATCGGCAGAATGGCAAAGGGCGCATAGGCATGCGCCAGCGTGACCACCAGCGCCTGCACATTGTAATTGATGGCCGTCAGGGGCGCGTCGATGATCCCCAGCGACATCAGCCCCGAATTGATCACCCCGTTAAAGCCAAGGATAACTTTCCACAGGAACACCCGGATCAGATAGCTGGTCCAGAAGGGAATGGTGATCAGGAACAGCCACAGCGCCTTCTTGTCTGGCTTGACGTAGAAGCTGACGAAATAGGCCACCGGATAGGCAAGGATCACCGTCACCAGCGTCACCGACAGTGACACAGTCAGCGACCGCACCATCAGCAGTTGGTTGATCCGGTCCGACCAGACAGCCACGTAATTGTCAAAGCCGTAACCGCCGCCCTCCAGCGTCAGCGAATAGACCACCACCATGAACAGCGGTCCCGCCAGCAGCAGCACAGCATAGAGAAGCGGTGGACTGATCAGAAGCAGGCCATTGGCCGCCTCGGACCGGCCCGTACCGCCGCCCGTTCCCCCATTCGAAGCCATAGCGCCCCCTGTCGGCCCTGTTCGCAGCCGGCCTTCACGGCCAATCTTTGATCAAATTAGACGCAACAGACGCGATGACGCAAGCCATGACGCGGACAACGTTGCGGCAGGGCGATCAAATGCACCGCACCTGCCGGAAAATCAAGCAGTTGACGTCAGCCCGCCACGCGCTCGATCGAGATGGAGCGTTTCTTCAGCTCGTTATACAGCGTGGGCACCACGCGCAGCGAACCGACCGCCGTGCGCAGCGCATCGGACAGCTTGCCGTCCTGCGGCTTGCCCTCGACGCGCCAGACCATGCGACGGGCAACGCCGTCATCATAGACGATCTCAGTCGCGCCGCTGCGAGACTGTCTGATACCAAGAAAGTCACCGCCGCCATGCGGCGCATGGAAGAATGCCTGTTGTCCCATTTTCGGGTCCGTTTGTTGATGCTCGATTTTATGCGTGAAAGATCGGTGCCCGCCGCCCCCCGGTCAAGCGCGGCCGCCGATCACAGCGGTACAATCCGCCGTGACGGGGCATTCGCGCCACAGAATGGCCGGTTTCGCAGGGGAATGCGGCGGGGGTGCCGTGATTGCGCCACAATGCCGCCACAATCCGCCCTGCCCGTCGTCGCCGTCAGACGGCAGGCGGGTCATAGGGCGGGCGCGACAAAAGCTGCGACAGCCGGTTCATGGCATCGCTCAACGCGTCAAGGCTGATATGTCCCGCCAAGGCGATGCGCACGGCATGCGGCGCGCGGCCATGGATCAGGGCATATTCATCGGCCGACCGGACAAGCACCCCCTCCGCCTCGGCCATCCGGGTGAAGGTCGAGGCCCGCCACCCCTGCGGTAGGCGCAGGAAGGCAAAGCGCAGACCGGGCTGCCATGACAGATCGAACCGCCCCAGCCCGTTGACCATGATGCGGATGCGCTCGGCCAGTTCCTCGCCCACCCGGCGGCGGATGGCCTCTGCACTGCCGCTTTCGAACAGGTGCAGCACGATGTCGTTCACCGGGCGCGGCAGGGCAAAGAAGGAATGCTGCGCCGTCAGGCGCCCCGTCTCGCCCATCCCGGCGGGACAGACGATATAGCCGAAACGCAAGGCGGCCGAGATCGTCTTCGACAGGCTGCCCACATGCCAAACCCGTTCGGGCGCCAGCGCCCGCAGCGAGGGCCATGTGCTTTCAGACAGGGTGTAGCAGTCATCCTCGATGATCTGCAGGTCGAAATGGCGCGCGATGGCCGCGATACGGGACCGCCGCTCGGGCGTCAGGCGGGCGGTCGTGGGGTTCTGCGCCTCGGTCGTCAAACACAGGACCTGCGCGCCATGCCGGCGGCAGGCAGCCTCCAATGCCTCGGGGATCAGCCCCTCGTCATCGGTTTCCACCCCGATCACCTCGGCCCGCGCCAACCGCGCGGCATGGCGAAAGCCGGGATAGGCAAGTTCTTCGGTCAGGACGACGGGCCGATCCCCGCGCAGACAGCACAGCAGGATCAAAAGGATGGCATTCTGCCCGCCCGCCGTAAGGGCGATGTCATCGGGGCCGACGGCCCCAAGCTGCCGATCCGCCAGCCACGTGCAGACATGACCGCGCAGGGTCAGCTCCGCCCGTTGCGTGGGATAATCGATCCAATCCTCGCCGACCTGCGCCCCGATGTCGGCAAGCGCCGCCCGGAAGGCCGCGGTCTGGCCCACATCCCCCAACTGCGGCGCGCGCAGGTCGATCCGCCCGCGCAGCGCAAGCGGTTCCTTCTCCACGAACAGGGGTTGCGTCGGGCCAAGGCGCGGCGCACGGGCCGCGACAAAGGTACCCCGACCGACCGTCGCCGCAAGCAGCCCTTCCTGCGTCGCCAAGGCATAGGCGCGCGAGACCGTGCCCGGCGTCACACCCAGTTCCCAAGCCAGATCGCGCACGGTGGGAAGTTGCGCCCCCTCGGACAACTCCCCTGACCGGATCGCCTCCCGCAGCGCCCGCGACAGCGCAAGGTATTTGGGGCCGGGATAGGCCGCAAGGTCGGGCTTCCATATTGTGTCAGTCACAATGTTCCTCTGGTCGGGCCACGCGCATCATTGTATTCATCACCCATAGCAAATTCCCGCATTTGTATCAATACAAAAGGAACGCCCCCATGACGGCCCGCGCCCTGCCCCGCGCCCCCTCCTCGCCGCTGCCGCCGCTGTCGCGGCTGCTGGTCGACGTTGCGCTGATGCTGGCGGATTGGGATGCGCACCGCCGCAGCCGCCGGGCGCTGGGTCGGCTCGACGCGCATCTGCTGCGCGACATCGGCCTGTCGCCCGACCACGTGCAGGCCGAATGCGCCAAACCCTTCTGGCGGGACTGACGGCAACCGCCTCCGATCCCCTGACTGGGCCGGGTTATTCCCGGCCTTCTTTTTTGCCTCCGGAATGCGAAAGGCCCGCCGAACAGGCGGGCCTTTGCAAAAGAATGTCGAAGCAGATTAACGCTTGGAGAACTGGAAGGACCGGCGTGCCTTGCGCTTGCCGTACTTCTTGCGTTCCACCACGCGGCTGTCGCGGGTCAGGAAACCTGCCGCCTTCAGCGCCGGGCGCAGCGAGGGTTCATAAAGCTGCAGCGCCTTCGAGATGCCGTGCTTCACCGCGCCCGCCTGACCGGACAGACCGCCGCCCGCCACCGTGGCGTAGACGTCGAACTGGCCTTCCACATTGGCGATCTGGAACGGCTGCTTCAGGATCATCTGCAGCACGGGACGGGCGAAATAGGCCGCCATTTCCTTGCCATTGACCACGACCTTGCCGGAGCCGGGCTTCACCCAGACGCGGGCGACCGCGTCCTTCCGCTTGCCGGTCGCATAGGACCGACCCAGCGCATCACGCACCGGAGCCTTCGGCGCAGCAGCCTCGGCGGCGGCGGGGGCGGACGAACCGGCGACGGCCGATTTCAGATCGTCGAGGGATTTGATGTCGGCCATGATCAGGCGCTCCGCGTGTTCTTCGGGTTCAGGACGCGCAGGTCCAGAACGGTGGGCTGCTGGGCTTCGTGCGGATGGGCGGCACCCGCATAGACGCGCAGGTTGGTCATCTGCTGACGGCCCAGACGGTTGCGGGTGATCATCCGCTCGACGGCCTTGATCACCACACGCTCGGGGTGGTTGCCTTCCAGCACCTGCCGCGCCGTGCGCTGCTTGATGCCGCCCGGATGCCCGGTATGCCAGTAATAGACCTTGTCGTTGCGCTTGTTGCCGGTCATCTGGATCTTGTCGGCGTTGATCACGATGACATTGTCACCCATATCCATATGGGGGGTGAAGGTCGGCTTGTTCTTGCCGCGCAGGATGTTGGCGACGATCGTGGCGAGGCGGCCCAGAACGATGCCCTCGGCATCGATCAGGATCCACTTCTTCTCGATGTCCGCCGGCGTAGCCGTGAAGGTTTTCATCTCGAACCCTGTGAATTGAAGCGGGGGCACCCCCCGCGGAATCTCGGATGGCGGCTTATCGCGTGTCACGCCATGCGGGTCAAGTGCCCAGCACGACAAATAGCCAAACCTTTTCAATGTCTTAAAAAATAGGTAAAATAATACCCCAATCAGCGGAGCTTTGGCGGACGATCCGGATCGGTTCCGGGTGCCGCGGGTGCCGCTGTCTCGGGCCGCTGGGGCGCGGGCAGGTCGAACCGCCGCGCCACACGGGCAAGCCGTGCCACGGCTGCATCCTGTCCCGAAAGGAAGACGACATCCATCATGCCCGCCTCCACCCCCGAAAAGGCCAGCGCCTCGCGCATAGCGCGCGCCAGCGCCGCCTCTGACTCAGGGGCCGCGTCGATGAAGGCCAGCAGATGCCCCTTCGCCCCGTTCGCATAGGTGACACCGGCCAGCAGGGCCGTGGCGGCAAGACCGCCCGCCCGGGCCAGCTTGGCCTGCAGGGCATCGATCAGGCGGTCAGGCAAGGCACCGGGCGCCTCGAAAGCCAGCGCCTGCGCCTCCATTTCTTCGGGCTCGGACCCAAGCATCCCCGAAAGCCAGTCCAGCGCCTCGGGCGGCAAGATCATCTGCGACGGCGCGACACCAAGGTTGACCCCCAGACCCACCCCCTGCCCCGCCAGAACCTGCGCGATCACGCGCCCCGGCAGCGCCGCGTAGGGCGCGATCCCGCCCGAAAACTCGGCCAACCGCTCTTCCAGATCGAAGATTAGCACGACGGGACCATCCTCCAGCGGGAAGAGGCGCGGCTTCAGATCGGCCCCCTCGGCCTCTTCTTCCAGCAGCAAGAAGAACTCGCCATCGGCCAGACAATCGTAAAAGCGCAGCCGATCCGCCTCGTCGGCGCCATCACGGTCCATCGCGGCATGGGCAGCATCAAGCGGGGTCATGGCGTCTCCTCCAGAAGGCCGCGGATGCAAAGGCGCAGGGCGGGGATAACCTCGGCCTCGAACCACGGATTGCGGCGCAGCCATCCGGTATTGCGCCATGACGGATGCGGCAAGGGCCAGATGCCCTGCGCGGCATGCCTGCGCCAGTCTGCCACGCGGGCTCCGACGGGACCCTTGCCCAGATGCCAGCCCTGCGCCGCGCCGCCGATGGCAAGGATCACCCGCACCTCCGGCAAAGCCGCCATCACCCGGCCCCGCCATGTGCGCGCACAGATGGGCGGCGGGGGCAGATCGGCCCCCGTCGCATCATAACCCGGAAAACAAAAGGCCATCGGCGCGATGGCCACGCGGGACTGGTCATAGAACTCATCCTCCGACAACCCGCACCAGTCGCGCAGCCGATCCCCCGACGCATCTGAAAAGGGCCTCCCCGAGGCATGAACCCGCGCCCCCGGCGCCTGCCCAGCGATCAAAAGGCGCGGGCCGGGGCGGAACCAGACCACGGGCCGCGGCGCATGCGCCGTCACCGTCGCGGCAAAGCGGTCGGCACAAATCCTGCACTCACGGATCGCAGCAACGAGGTCGGCGGCAGAGGAGGCGGCGGTCATGGTCGGTTCGATCGGGCTCGGGGGCATCGGCGGGACGGGTGGACGGCGCGACAGGCGCAAGGGCCAAGGATGGGCGCGGGATGGCGCAGAGGCAACACCTGCCGACGGCGCGGTTGCAGATGGCTTGCGAGACGGGCAGGCTGCGCTTAGGCGGTGGCCAAAGCCCGCTGCCACGGGAGCTGCGAGAATGTACCGCGTATCCCCCTTCGTCCGACGCTTCGCCTGGGCGCTCTTGGGTGGCGTCGGCCTTGCCACGGCTTGGGTCAACCTCTCGCCTGCCACCTATTACGATGCGGTGGAATATCGGCTGCTCGACATCGCCAAACCGGCATGGATCGCGGGCGACAGTCTGGTGATCACCCCGATGATCGTGGCCTCAGACCTTCTGATGGCCTTCTTCATGTTCTTCGTCGGCAAGGAACTGTGGGAGGCGCTGATCCTCGAACGCGGGGCGCTGGCGGGGCGGCGCGCGCTTCTGCCCACGGGCGCGGCGCTGGGGGCGATCCTTGGCGCGGTCGCGCTCTGGTGGACGCAGACCGCGCTCTTTGCCACCAGCGAATGGGTTCCCGCGGGGACGGGCTGGCCGCTGCCCATCGGATCGGACATCGTGATCGGCTATGTCGTCGGCCGGGCCGTGTTCGGCGCGGGCCACCCCGCGCTGCATCTGCTGCTTCTTTTGTCCATCGCATCGAACGTCATTGGCATCACGCTGCTGGGCCTCGTCTACCCCTATGCCGGGCTGGAACTGCTCTGGCTGGCCCTGCCCGTGGCGGCGGCCATCCTCGTCTGGCGCTTGCATGGCCGCTTCGTCGGACAGGGCAATTCCGAGTTGGAGCGGCGGCGGGGCCTGTCGCTCTGGCCCTATCTGCTGGCAGGGGCCGCAAGCTGGTTCGGCGTCGTGGCGGCGGGGCTTCCCGGCGCGCTCGGCCTGCTGCCGATCATCCCGGCCATCCCGCATGCCGACCGCGCCTTCGGACTCTTTGCCGAAGCCGAGGAATTCCTCACCGATCCGCTGAACCGTCTGGCGCATCTGATGGTGCGGCCGCTGTCCATCGTGCTGTTCCTCTTCGGGCTGACGCGCGGCGGCGTCGATCTCGGGGCCTTCGGACCCACCACGGGCAGCGTGCTGGCCGCCCTCTGGATCGGCAAGCCGCTGGGCCTCGTGCTGGGCGCGCTGCTGGCGGCACGGCTCTTCCGGCTGCCCATGCCCGCCGGCGTGCGTATCCGCGACCTCGTGCTCGTGGCCGTGATCTCGGGCATCGGCTTCACCGCGCCCGTCCTCGCGCTAGACAGCGCCCTTCCCGGCGGCGCGATGGCCGAGGCAGCACGGCTGGGGCTTGCGCTATCCCTTCTGGCCGCGCCAGTCGCGATCGGTCTGGCGCGATTCATGCAGCGTTAGGGAAACAGTGCGAGGATTCCTTCGCCCATTGTCAGAGGGCGGTGAATTCCGACATAATGTCGCCCAAAAGGGCAGATAGGCGCGCATCCGGTGGCAGATCGGGATGCCCGCCAGAGGCAGCAACCGGCGATCCGAGGGCGGATTTCGGAAAGGGCAGGAATGATCGAGTTCGAAAACGTCTCGAAGTCCTTCTGGACCGGCCGGACCAGAAAGATCATTCTGGATCAGGCGACGTTTCGGGTCGAACTCGGCAATTCACTGGGCATTCTGGCCTCGAACGGCGCCGGCAAGACAACGATCATCAACATGATGGCCGGGCTCGAACAGCCCGACGAAGGCACGATCCGGCGCTCCTCGCGCATCTCCTTTCCGCTGGGCTTCATGGGCGGCGTCGTCAGCCGCCACAGCGCGACCGAGAATTCGCGCTACATCGCGCGGCTTTACGGTCTGGACCCCGACTATGTCGAAAGCTTCTGCCGCTGGCTCTGCGACATTGGCGAATATTTCGACATGCCGGTGGGCACCTATTCCTCGGGGATGCGCGGGCGGTTTTCCTTCGCGCTGCTCTTGGCCCTCGAATTCGACATCTACCTGATCGACGAAGGCATGCCCGGCACCACGGATGCAGAATTCAACCGCAAGGCGGGAACGGTTCTGCGTCAAAGACTCAAGGATGCGACGGTCATCGTCGTCTCCCATCAGGCCACGACGCTTGAGAAGTTCTGCAAACAGGCGGCTGTCCTGAAGAACGGCCGACTGCATATGTTCGAGACGTTGGAAGAAGCAAAACGGCTGTATGATTATGAAACTCAAGGTTAAGCGGTACAACACGCGGCGTCCCGATCCCCAACCGGAAGCTGCAGCCCCTCGCCCCGTCCCGCGTCTTGTAGAGTCGCCGGTCGCTTCTGATGCCTCTCCCATCACCCCCTTCGCCGGATCGTCCACCGCCCGGGCCCTCCCGCAGGATGAGGCCCTGTTCGCCCAGACCGAAGACGGTTTCGGATCGACCCCCTTCCCCACCGCCGCCGCCGCACAGGACAGCCGCGCGCCGGGGGGCGACGGCGCTGTCGCGACGGGCGGCACGGGCAGCACGGCCAGCGCCGATCTCGACGCGATCCGCCGCGAAGGCCTAACCGGCCGTCAGTTGCGGCTGGCACGGCGCATGGCGCAGAAATACGGCCTTCCCGCCACATCCGATTTCGACGCCGTCCGCCTGCTGCGTCAGGCGGGGCTCGATCCCTTCCGCCCCAATCCCGTGGTCGACATCGTCGCCGAGGATGACGAACAGCCCGCACAAAGCGGGACCATGATGCCCGTACCCGCAGGCCAGCGTCTGCCGCAGACCATCAAGCCCGTAAAGATGCCCGCCGCGATGGAAGAGGTGAACCACGCGGCCGAACTTCTGAAGATGCAGCAGGACCTGATGAAGCGGCGGCGGCGGCGCTCCCTGCTGCTGATGGCGCGGCTCATCTTCTTTGTGGTCCTGCCCACCTTCCTTGCGGGCTTCTACTACTATCGCGTGGCGACGCCGCTCTATGCCACCAACACCGAATTCGTGATTCAGGTCGCCCAGCCGCCCAGCAGCAGCGGCACCAGCATGGGCGGGCTGATGAACACGCCCATGGCGAACATGCAGGATTCGATCACGGTGCAGGGCTATCTGCAATCGCGCGACGCGATGCTGCGGCTGGATCAGGACATCGGCTTCCGAGAGGTGTTCACCGATCCCGTCATGGACCCGATCCAGCGCCTCGAAGCCGATGCTTCGAACGAGGCCGCCTACAAGATCTACAAGCGCAATGTCCGCGTCTCTTACGACCCGACCGAAGGCATCATCCGGATGGAGGTAATCGCCCCCAATCCCGCGACCTCGGTCCGCTTCTCCGAGGCGCTGATCGGTTATGCCGAGGAACAGGTCGATCAATTGACCCAGCGGCTGCGCGAAGACGCGATGCGCGGCGCCCGCGAAAGCTATGCCGAGGCCGAGATTGCCCTGCGCGAAGCCCGTCAGCGTGCCGTCCAGTTGCAAGAAACATACAAGGTTCTGTCCTCTGAACTTGAGGTGAACCTGATCACCGGCCAGATCGCCCAGTTGGAAGGGCAGCTGACCGCCGACCGGCTGTCGCTGGCCCAGATGGAATCGAACGCCAATCCCAATCAGGCACGGATGGACCCGCTCAAGCGGCGCATCGCCACGATGGAAGAGCAGATTTCCACCCTCCGTTTGCGCCTGACCGAGGATGTCGACAGCGGCCAATCGCTGGCCCGCGTGCAATCGGAACTCTCCCTCGCCGAGGCCGATGCCGAAACCCGGCAGATGATGCTGGCCGAGGCGCTGCAGGCGATGGAAACCGCGCGGATCGAGGCCAACCGTCAAGCCCGCTACATCTCGCTCTCCGTGGCACCGGTCGCGCCGGACGAGGCGACCTATCCCCGCGCATTCGAGAACACGATGGTGGCGATGATGATTTTTGCGGGTATATACCTGCTTTTGTCGATGACCGCCGCAATCCTGCGCGAACAGGTCTCGGCCTGAGGATAAGATGAAGAAAGTGCAGATCGGCGGGCTGTCCGTCAGCAATGACAGCCCGCTTCTCGTGATCGCCGGCCCCTGCCAGCTCGAAAGCCTTGACCATGCCCAGATGATCGCGGGTGCAATGGCCGAGGCCTGCGCCAAGGCGGGCGCGCAATACGTGTTCAAGGCCAGCTATGACAAGGCCAACCGCACCTCGCTCACGGGCAAGCGCGGACTGGGTATGGAGGCCGGGCTGAAGGTGCTGGAAGCGGTGCGTGCCATGGGCATGCCCGTGCTGACCGACATCCACGATCCCGATCAGGCCCGGGCCGCCGCACAGGTGGTGGATGTCATCCAGATCCCCGCCTTCCTCTGCCGTCAGACCGATCTCTTGCTGGCGGCGGGCGAAACCGGGGCGGTGGTCAATATCAAGAAGGGCCAGTTCCTCGCCCCATGGGACATGGACAACGTGGCCGACAAGGTCGCCTCCACCGGCAATGACCGCATCCTGCTCACCGAACGCGGCACCAGCTTCGGTTACAACACGCTTGTCGCCGACATGCGTGCCCTGCCCCGCATGGCCCGCACAGGCTGGCCGGTCATCATGGATGCCACCCATTCGGTGCAGCAGCCGGGCGGTCAGGGCGGATCATCGGGCGGGCAGCGGGAATTCGCCCCCGTCATGGCCCGCTGTGCCGTCTCGCTCGGCATCGCGGGCGTCTTCATCGAAACGCATGAAGATCCGGACCGCGCGCCCTCTGATGGGCCGAACATGATCCCACTGGCACAGATGCCCGCATTGATCGACAGCCTGATGGCCTTCGACCGCCTCGCCAAGGCCGATCCGATCCGGATCTGACGCAGGCAGGCCGAGGGCTGGCTTCGCCCCATCCGCCCGTCGGACGGGGTTTATTCTTGCTTACCCAAACACTGCCCCAGCGCGCGCTGCGTGCCCACAGTTTGCTGCACAGTTTGCGGCACAAAACAGGGCACAACCGATACGGCCTCAGACCGCCTGCCCCGCAACCCAGCCCGAAGACCAAGCCCATTGGAAATTGTAGCCGCCCAGCCATCCGGTGATATCCACGACCTCCCCAACGAAATAGAGGCCGGGCACCCCCTTCGCTTCCATCGTGCGGGCATCCAGCGCGTCGGTATCCACGCCCCCCAATGTGACTTCGGCCGTCCTGTAACCCTCTGATCCGACAGGACGAAGTTCCCAAGCCGTCACCCGTCCCGCCACCTTTTCCAGCGCCGCGCGCCCCATCTCGGCCAATGGCCCACCCGCCCCGACCTGCGCCTCCACCAGCCGCGCCAGCTTCTCGGGCATCAGCTTCCCCAGCGCTGTCCGCAGCGCCGCCCGCCCCGCCACGCGCTTCTCCTCCGACAGAAACGCCGCCACATCCCGGTCTGGCACAAGATTTAGCGTGATCGCCTCGCCCTCACGCCAATAGCTGGATATCTGCAGCACCGCAGGCCCCGACAATCCGCGATGCGTGAACAGCACCGCCTCGTCGAAACGGGTCCTGCCATGGCTCACCCGCCCCTCCAGCGCCACCCCCGCCAGCGGGCGCATCCAGTCCAATTCCTGCTCCGCAAAGGTCAGCGGAACCAGCGCAGGCCGCGTCTCCGTTACCGGAATCCCGAACGATTCCGCTACCTTGTAGCCATATCCCGTAGCACCCATCTTCGGGATCGACTTGCCCCCCGTCGCCACGATCACCGATTGCGCCCGCACCGGCCCGCGCCCCGTCTCCACCTCGAACCCACCCGCAACCCGCCGCACCTCGCCCAAGCTGCAGCCCAACCAAAGCTCCACCCCCGCCTGCGCCATATCGCGCTGCAAGAGGGCGATGATCTCGGTTGCCGATCCGCCGCAAAACAACTGCCCAAGCGTCTTTTCGTGCCAAGCGATGCCCGCCGCATCGACCCGGGCGATGAAATCCTGCGCGGTAAAGCGGCGCAGCGCCGACAAGGCAAACCGCGGATTTCGCCCAAGAAATCGGTCCGCCGCGATACCTGTATTGGTGAAATTGCACCGCCCACCGCCCGAAATGCGGATCTTTTCTCCGGCAGCCTTGGCATGGTCGATCACGACGGTGCGACGTCCCCGCCGCCCCGCCTCTATCGCGGCGAACATCCCGGCCGCCCCGGCCCCAAGAACGATGACATCGGCCTGTCGCATGCCCTTCCCTAGCGCCTCGCCGCGCGCCCCGCAATCGCGCCCTGATTTTTGCGCGGCCCCCCTTGCACCCCTCCAAGGGCTTCGCTAAACACCGCCGCACGGTTGGGGCGTCGCCAAGTGGTAAGGCAGCGGTTTTTGGTACCGCCATACCTAGGTTCGAATCCTAGCGCCCCAGCCAGCCACCGATGACCGCCTCACGGTGCCTCGCTCGAAGTCAGCCTCTCCAATACCGCGATCGCTCTTGACAGCGCCGAAAGACACTTGGGCACCGGGCAGGCCCGCGCTATCATTGCGACTAGACGAGAATAAATCGGAGATTTGGGTGAAAAGAACCAAAATCACCATTCTGGCAATTACAGCCGCGCTTATGGCCGGCCCGTCCGGCGCACAGGATTGGTCGGGCAACTGGTACGGTGTCACTGTGGGGTATGGTTCGGGCACCTATGATCTGGGCGTCAGCAGGTTGAACGAGGCGGGCCCTCCGGTCGATGTTGACGGCGCTTCATTTGGCTTGCGATACGTGCGGAATGTTCAAAAAAACAACACCGTGCTTGGTCTAGATGCCGAAATCTCGACAGGGCCTGACGGCGCCAGTCCGATCGACTCGTTAGGACCGGACTGGGCCTGCTTTACCGGCGAGTGCAACGTGTCGATCAAGCGCCTTGCCACGCTGCGTGGTCGTTACGCCATGCTGGTTGATCCAGGCACCCTTGCCTACGGTGCCGTGGGTGTGGCCATTGGAAGGGTTGAAGGCGGCATCCTGAACAGTGCGCAACAAGGTGCTTCGACAGCGGTCGGGTACACGATCGGTGTCGGGCTGGAGCGCATGCTGAGGGAGAATGTGAGCCTTCTGAGCGAAGCAAACTTCACCGATCTGGGTACATTGGGCTTTGGAAGCAATGGAGTCTCGGAAACCTTTGACGGAAATGGCGATTTCACGACCGTCAAGCTTGGCGTGAACTTTCGCTTCTGAGACTTCGGTCCCGTTCGGCGCGACCATGCGCCCGGCGGGGCTTCGGCTTGGTAGGCAGGCGCTCGGTGGCAGGCCTATTGCCAGAAGCCATGCTTTGGCGCGGATGTCGTGTCGGCGCAGTTCTCGTATCGACTGTCTCGGAGAGGGCCCGCCACTCTTTGCTCCACCTCTTGCTTTATGCGCTATAATCCCCCGCAGAGAAGCCTTGACCTTTTTTCAGATCATCGCCCCCTGAGCATCTCGCTGCACCTTGCGCCGCGACACCATCTCGACAGCCGCCCGCCTTTCCGCTGGCCTTCGAAGGCTAGTCCGCACGCCGCATTGGGATGTCGATCCAGAATCGTGTTCCCTCTGCCGTGCTGATGTAGTCAATTCCTCCCCCTATCGCGCTGATCAGATGATGAGCGATGGCAAGGCCCAAACCGCTGCCCTGCTTGCGGCGGACATCGGTGCTTTCGCCCTGCACGAAGGGTTTGAAGATATGTGCGCGCATGTCTTCGGGGATCGGCAGCCCGCCATTGGCCACGGTCACCCGCGCTGCGCCCTCGGTCACCGAAATGCCTACAGTCACCTCGCCGCCCGGATCGGAATACTTCACGGCATTTGACAAGAGGATGCGCAGCACGCGCCCAAGCCTCTCTGGATGCGTCTGGCAGGCGATCTGCGCCCCCTCTGGCAAGATGCGGACGGGAATCGCCGCCGCCGCGGCCTTCTCGGCAACCGCCTCGACGGCAATCGCCACCGCCTCGGTCATGCCCACCTCCTGCGCGACCCAGAAGCTCTGGTCGGCGATGACCGTCTCCATCTCGAGGATGTCGTCCAGCAGTGATTTCAGCCGCTGCGCATTCTTTGACGCCACCCCGACCAGACCCTGCGCCTTGTCGGGCAGCATGGTGGCTGCCATCGCCTCCAGCAGCCTAAGCGCGCCCATGATCCCCGTCAGCGGTGTGCGCAACTCGTGGTTCACCGTGGTGATGAATTCGCTTTTCAGATGGTCGAGTTGCCGCGCCGCCGTCACATCGGTGATCTGCGAGATGTACATGATCGGCCGATCATCCACATCACGGACCACGGTCAGGTGCAACACGCCAACCAGAATGCGCCCAGAGGCATGGATATAGCGCTTCTCAAGGCGAACACTCTTCTGCCCGCTGGCCAGCATCTGTCTGGCGGTCTGTATGGTTGCCTCGCGATCCTCGGGCAGGGTGACGTTGCGAAAACCCGCCTCCATCAACTCGGACTTGGAATAGCCGAGGAAATCGCACAGCGCCGGGTTCACGTCGATCCAGCTGCCATCCATTCGGGTCAAGGCCATGCCGATCGGAGAATGCTCCATAGAGGCGCGCAGCAGACGCTCGCTGTCACGCAGGTCGGCAAGGGCCTTCGCGCGCGAAGGCCGGGAATCCGGGGCGGGCGGATCGGAGGAGGGGGCGGCTGCGCTGTCGTACATGGCACCAGGTATTTGAGAAAAGCGGGTTGGGAACGGTCTCACGCGCGTCGTGGTCCAAGTCAGGGTGATGGGGTGTGAGACTCCAAGATTGTCGTGCCCCTTTGCACCATCGCCATTGTCCCCAACCGGGATAGGTAGGAAAACGGCCCATGCTGCGGGGTTGTTAGGCGGCACGGGGCGTTTCGGATTGAACAGCAGTGACTTGGCCGACTTACGCAAAAAGCGGAAAGGTCACGCCAAGCGCCCAAGCCAGCATCAGCCCGAAGCCCGCGCCCGCCACGGCAGGCAGGCCAGTGCGCCGACCGATCCAGCCCGACATCGTGCCGAAGATAAGGAAGAACAGCAGGATGATGGGCAGAATGATCAGCAGGAACATCAGGCTGTCGAAGTTCAGCGCCACCGCGATCATCAACGACAGCAGGAACCCGCCCCGTGCAGCCAGCACCCGCCACAGCGGCGCGCGTCCACCCTCAGTCAGGATCGCATCGGCGACAAGATAGGGCACTGCCCCAAGGGCCAGCCCCACGATGATCAGCAACCGCCCGGGGTTCGGCAAGAAGGAGGCGACATAGCGATCCAGAACGCCCCCGATCATGGCGATGGCGAAAAGAGCGACCAGCCCGGCCAAGGGCCAGACGCGGGCCGGAAACTGCCCGAGCAGGAGCCCTGCCCGCCACAGGATGAAAAGGCTGACGGCAGCATAGGCTGCGAAATGCAGCACAAGGTAATCTGCGACCAGTACAGGAAGAAGCTGCGTCCGCACCGGGGCCAGAGCAAGGGGCACCAGAAGCACGGGGATCAAAGCCGCCATCAGAAAAGGCCGCAGGGCAATTGGCTTGGGCGCGGGTCCTTCGGGCAGGGCGCGCGCAAGGGGCCAGCCCAGTGCTGCCAATGCGCACAGCAGGCTAAGGATCCACAGGCCGCGCGGCGGCGGATCGGCCTGCCCCGCAAGACCAAAGCTGGCGTTCAGCCAGTCTACTGCCTCTACCTGCGCCGGGCCGGAATAGAGGACGCCCACATGTTCCACCCCCGGGGCAAGAACCGCCCGTCGGGCCGTTCCCACAGACGGATCGCCCACCGTCTGGCCAAGGCCCGCCGCCGGATCGGCCAACTGCAGCATGTCCCGCGCCGCATCGGCAAGGCCACCCTCCCATTCCCCGGTAATCAGCAGCAGGTTGCGCGGAAACTCTGCCGTGACCGCCTTAGAGAAAGCCGAGATGGCCACGATGGCGTCAACCTTCGGCCCCGCGGCAGCCGCGCGGATGATGATGTCGGACGCCATGGAATGCCCCAGATAGGCGAGCCTCCCATCCGCCCGCGGATGCGCCAGCGCCGCGTCGGCCACCGCGCGCACCTCGTCCACCAAAAGGCGCGTCGTGCCATCGACCGAGGTGACATCCCCCGTCATGGGCCGCGGATTGCGGCCATGTCCCATGAAATCGAAACTGACAACAAGATAGCCCGCCTTCGCCAGAGTCAGCGCGAAAGGCTCCATCAAGGGGCGCGACCCGGCAAAGCCGTGGGCCACGATCACCACGGGTGCAAGGCCCTGCCCGTCCGGTTCATAGACGGTCGCGGGCGGCCCGGCCGGAACGGGAAAAGGCGCGATGGACAAACCGGCACGGCCCGACTCGAGCATCCAGATCGAAAGCAAACTGGCGATCAACGCCAGAACCGCAACACCGATGCGCACCCTGCCGCGCCCCCGCTATCCCTGCCCGGACAAAGCTAGACCGGACCGCCGCTCCGGCCAGCCTTAGCGGCGCCGCGCCAAGGCATCCTCAAGAAGCCTGCCCACAAGATCGGGCGGCACATCCTCGGCCACGAAGGCGGAACCGATGCCACGCGCCAGAATGAAACGCAGGCGCCCATCGACGACCTTCTTGTCCTGCCCCATCAGGCGCAACAGATCCTGCGCCGCGGGCAGATCCCCCGGGATGTCAGCAAGATCCACCTTCATCCCCATCGACCGCAGATGCGCCCGCACCCGGCTCGGCGCTTCTTGCGCGCATAGGCCCAACCGCTGAGACAGTTCAAAGGCCAGCGCGCAGCCGATCGCCACCCCTTCACCATGCAGCAGCCGGTCGGAATAGCCGGTGGCCTTTTCCAGCGCGTGGCAAAAGGTATGGCCAAGGTTCAGAAGCGCGCGCTCGCCCTCTTCCGTCTCGTCGCGTTCGACAATGCCCGCCTTCATCTCAACCGACCGGCGCACCGCATGCTGCAGATCATCCGACCTGATGGCCAAGGTCGGCCCCGCCGCCTCAAGCCAGTCAAAAAAGGCCGCATCACCCAATAATCCGTATTTCACCACCTCGCCGTATCCGGCAAGAAAGTCCCGCCGCGGCAGGCTGTTGAGCACCGAGATATCGGCCAGAACCAAAGACGGTTGATGAAATGCCCCCACAAGGTTCTTGCCCTGCGTCGTGTTGATCCCGGTCTTGCCACCCACCGAACTGTCGACCTGCGCCAGAAGGGTTGTCGGGATCTGCACAAAACGCACCCCGCGCCGCAGGACAGCCGCAGCAAACCCCACCAAGTCACCGATGACGCCGCCACCGAAAGCGATGACGATGTCGCGTCGCTCGATCTTCTGGTCCAACAGCCATTCGACGCAGCGGGTGAACTGCGGCCAGCCCTTCGTCGCCTCGCCGGCAGGCAGGGAAAGGGTCGCGACTGTGATTCCCTCGGCCTCAAGCGCCGCGACTAGGCGCGGCAGGTGCAGCGCGGCTACGGCGTCATCCGTGACGACCGCCGCACGGCGGCGGGCCAGCAGAGGAGCGATTTCGGCCCCGGCTCTGTCGATCAGCCCGGGGCCGACGCGCACCTCGTAGGACCGCGCGCCAAGCGCAACGGGAACAACATCCAGCGCCATGCCTTATTCCTCTTCCACCACGTCGGGCCGGGCCATCAGCGCTGCCACGACCTTGGCCGCCATCTCATCGATCGACAGGTCGGCGGCACTGTCCACCACGACATCGGCAAGGCTGTAGAACGGCACGCGCGCCTCGTAAAGCTGGCGGAGCGTTTCGCGCGGATTTGCAGTGCGCAGCAAGGGCCGAGTCGTCTTATGGCGCACCCGCTGCCAGAGCAGATCGAGATCGGCCCGCAACCAGACCGAAACACCTGCCTCCTGCACCAAAGCGCGGTTCGTCTCGGACAAGAAGGCACCTCCGCCCGTCGACAGGACGCAGGGCGCGCCACGCAGAAGCCGGGCCAACACCTCGGTTTCACGGGCTCGGAAGAAGGCTTCGCCGTCGCGTTCGAAGATCTCGGGGATGCTGCGCTGGGCGGCCTTCACGATCTCTTCGTCCGAATCGAGGAACGGAACGCCAAGGGCCCGCCCGACCGCCGTGCCGACGGCGGTCTTGCCAGCCCCCATCATGCCCACCATCACCACCGTCTTCTTCAGCCGCCGCATCACCCGCTGCCTGCTTCACCTTTGCGTGTCCGGCGCAATTCCGCCCGTCGACAGATGCATCCTTGCTCCTTCAATGGCGTGAACTCGCCACGAAAGCCATATATAATCGTGGTTGTCCCCGCTGCGCGTGTATCAGGGACAAAACCCTTCGCCCGACGAAGGGTCGTAACGATCAAGCGCCGCAGCAAGCGGCGGCAATAATGACGAGGCAAGACTCATGGGGCGCATTTTCAAGGCAGTACTGGTTCTGGCGATCCTCGGTTTCGTCGCGCTAACGGGATTCGCCTATCTGGGCGATCTCCGGCCGGACCAAGGCGAAGTGAAGGTTCCGGTGACGCTGAATGCCGATTGAGGCACGCCGCATCGGGCGCATTCTCGCGCTCTGCCTGCTGATGCCCCTGCCGGGGCATGCGGAAGAACCGCTTTCCGCCATCGACTGGCTGTCGCAATCGGTGGCAACTCCAGCCCCCGTTCCGGTCGATCCGGCGCGACCCACCGCAACGACCGGTGTCACCCAAGGCGCGGTGGCCGTCACGGTCATCGGCGCACCCTCGGCCGATGCGGTGGGATTGCTGCCGCCCACGGTAACGGGGCTGCCTGCCAGTCTCTGGGGCCCGGGCCGCACAACTGACATCGCGGCGCTGTTGACGGCGGAACGGGTGGACAGTCTGCCCAGCCTGCGGGGCCTGCTGCTGACCGTCCTTCTGGCCGAGGCTCAGCCGCCCGCCGATGCGGGCACGGCGGCGACGCTGCTCATGGCGCGGATCGACAAACTGCTCGACATGGGCGCGCTTGATCAGGCGCGGGCGCTGCTTGACGCGGCGGGCAGCCGCGACCCGGGACTTTTCCGGCGCAGCTTCGACGTGGCGCTTCTGACCGGGGAGGAAGATCGCGGGTGCCGGATCATGGTAGAATCGCCCGGCCTCGCCCCCACCTTCCCCGCGCGAATCTTCTGCCTTGCGCGGTCGGGCGACTGGAACGCCGCGGCCCTGACCCTGCGGACCGGGCAAGCACTGGGCTACATCACAGATGAGGAAGATGCGCTGCTGTCGCGCTTCCTCGACCCCGACCTCTTCGAAGACGAACCGCCGCTTTCCACCCCGGCCCGGGTGACCCCGCTTGCCTGGCGGATGTTCGAGGCGATCGGCGAGCCGCTTTCCACCGCCACGCTTCCCATCGCCTTCGCCCATGCCGAACTGCGCCCGCAGGCCGGATGGAAGGCGCAGGTAGAGGCAGCAGAGCGTCTGGCCCGGGCAGGGGCGATCTCGCCCAATGTCCTGCTTGGGCTTTACACGGAACGTCGCGCCGCAGCCTCGGGCGGGGTCTGGGATCGTGTCGCCGCTTTCCAGCGGTTCGAGGCGGCACTCGACAAGGGCGATCAGGGGGCCATCGCCCGTATCCTGCCAGAAATCTGGTCCCAGATGACCGGGTCGGAGCTTGAGGTGCCTTTCGCCGATCTTTACGGCACGCGCCTTTCGGCCATCCCCTTCAGCGGCGAGGCCGCCGAAATCGCCTTTGCCGTGGGCCTTCTGTCGCCCGATTTCGAATCCATCGCGGCCAGACATGACCCCGCCAACCCGCGCGAAGCTTTTCTCATTGCGCTGGCCGAGGGCAATCTGGCCGGGCTGACCCCACCCGACAGCCTAGCGCGCGCCATTGCACCCGCCTTTCTGGGTCATGAACCCGATGCGGACCTGTCCCAACTGGTGGCCGAAGGCCGGATCGGCGAGGCGATCCTAATCGCCATCGAAAAGGTTGAACGCGGGGTGCAGGGCGATCTGGACGGGGTGACAGACGGTCTGGCCCTGCTGCGCGCAGTCGGCATGGAAAAGGCTGCGCGGCGCACTGCGCTGGAACTCGTCCTTCTCGAACGGCGCGGCTAGCCATGGCCCCGCGTGGCGACAGCCTATGGATATCGACCTTTTTGGACGCTGCCGCCGCCGAACGCGACGCAGCGCGCAATACGCGGCTGGCCTATGGGCGCGACCTGACCGATGCCATGGGCTGGCTTGGCCGCAAAGGGCGCGATTTCGCCTCGGCGACGCGCGAGGATGTCGAAGCCTATATCGTCTCCTGCGAGGCGGAGGGTCTGTCCAAGGCGACACGTGCCCGCCGACTGTCGGCCTTGCGACAGCTTTATCGCTTCGCGCATGAAGAAGGCTGGCGTCCTGACAATCCCGCACTTCGCATCACCGGGCCGGGCGCAACCCAGCGCCTGCCAAAGACCCTGACCCTTGCCGAGGTGGAGCGCCTGCTGGCCGCTGCCCGCGACAAAGGACGGAGCGAAGAGGATCGTCTGCGCAACCGCTGCCTGATGGAACTTCTCTACGCCACGGGCATGCGGGTGTCGGAACTGGTTTCTCTTCCCGTGGCGGCCGTGCGCGGCGACCCACGGATGATCCTCGTGCGCGGCAAGGGTGGCAAGGAGAGGATGGTGCCCCTCTCCGCGCCTGCCCGCGCGGCGCTGGCCGACTGGCTTGCCGCGCTTGACCGCACCGACGAGGCCGCACGCCAGAAGGGCCGCCCACCCGCGCGCCACCTCTTTCCTGGATCGGGCAGCGCGGGGCATCTGACGCGCCAGCATTTCCATCTGATGGTCAAAGACATGGCCGTGCTGGCGGGAATCGCCCCGTCCCGCGTCACTCCCCATACCTTGCGTCATGCCTTCGCCACCCATCTTCTTGCAGGCGGGGCCGACCTGCGGGTGATCCAGACGCTACTCGGTCATGCCGATGTTGCGACGACCGAAATCTATACCCACGTGCTGGACGAGCATCTGAAGGACCTGGTGCTGGAACATCACCCCCTTGCCCGGGGCACGCGCAAGGCTTGAGCCTGCCGCATTCCTTCCCCATGATGCCAGCAGAACCACGAACGGACCTTTCATGACCCTCGATGCCGCCTTCTGGATCACGGCGCTTGCGATCCTTTGCCTTCTCTGCCTCTCGGCCTTCTTCTCCGGCTCTGAAACGGCACTGACAGCCTCCTCACGCGGCAAACTCAAGGCGCAGGCCGACAAGGGCTCACGCGGGGCTGCCACGGCCATGCAGGTGACCGAAGACAGCGAACGCATGATCGGCGCGCTGCTCTTGGGCAACAACATCGTCAACATCCTGTCCGCCTCGCTGGCCACGGCGCTTTTTGTCCGACTCTTTGGCGAATCCGGGGTTGCCCTTGCCACGCTTGTGATGACCGCGCTGGTGCTGATTTTCGGCGAGGTGCTGCCCAAGACGCTTGCAATCACCTTTCCCGAGCCGGTTGCCACGCGCGTGGCCCCGGTGATCCGGGTGCTGATCGTCATTTTTTCTCCCATCGTCTCGGTTGTGCGGGCGGTCGTCCGTCTGATCCTGCGCAGCTTTGGCGTGACTGGAAACGAAGAGGGCCGCCTGACCGCGATGCGCGAAGAAATCGCAGGGACGATCGCGCTGGGACATTCCGAAGGTGCGGTGGAAAAGGATGCCCGCGACCGGTTGCTTGGCGCGCTGGACCTCACCCATCGCACGGTGGACGAGATCATGCGCCACCGCCGCCAGATCGAGATGATCAATGCTGACGACAGCCCGGAAAAGATTTTGACGCAGGCATTGGCCTCGCCCCATACCCGCCTGCCCATCTTCCGCGAAAGCGATGACAACATCCTCGGCGTGATCCATGCCAAGGACCTTCTGCGCGAAGTGGACCGTCTGGTCCGCACCGACGGCGAAGGCGGCTTGGGCAATCTATCCGACCTCGACATCGTGAAGGTCGCGATGAAGCCCTACTTCATCCCCGAAACGACCACGCTTGACGAACAGATGCGCGAATTCCTCAAACGTCGCACCCATTTCGCGCTGGTCGTGGATGAATACGGCGCGCTGCAGGGCCTGATCACGCTGGAAGACATCCTTGAGGAGATTGTGGGCGAGATCACCGACGAATTCGACGTGGTTGCCAAGGATGGCGGGCTGACCCAGGCCGAAGGCGGCGACTATGTCGTCGACGGCGCGATGACGATCCGCGACCTCAACCGCGCGATGGACTGGTCGCTGCCCGATGAAGAGGCGAACACCATCGCGGGTCTTGTGATCCACGAGGCGCAGATGATCCCGGCCGAGGGTCAGGCCTTTATCTTCCACGGCTTCCGCTTCGAAGTGATGCAAAAGCGTGAAAACCGCATAACGCGGCTGCGGCTGAGGGCGATTGAGACGGCCCGCGCCCGGGCCTAGCGGCTGCGGAACAGCGACCCAAGGATCCCGCGCACCACCGCCTGACCCGATTTCGTGCCCAATTGGCGCGCGAAACTCTTGGCGAAGGCCGTCCCGATGGAATCGCTGCGGCTGCTGGTGCTGCTGCGACGGGGGGCAGGCGTATCGTCGCGGTCGGCCTCATAACGCCGCGCGCGGCGATAGCCGTCGGCATCCTCGGCCCGCGCCGCGCCACGATCCCAAGGCGAAGGTGCGGCTTCCGTCTCTGCAGCCGCCTCGCGCGCAGCGGCCTCGGCGCGGGCGCGCAGCTTCTCGTAGGCGCTTTCCCGGTCCACCACAGTGTCGTACTTCCCCTTCAGTGGCGACTGCACCATAAGCTGCGCCCGAAGCGCAGGATCGATCGGGCCAAGTTGGCTGCTCGGTGGGCGGATCAGCGTTCGCTCAACGATTCCCGGAATGCCCTTGTTCTCCAGCATCGAGGTCACCGCCTCGCCCGTGCCCACGTCGCGGATCGCCTCTTCCGTGGCAAAGCGTGGGTTGGGGCGATAGGTCTCTGCCGCCATCCGCAGGTCCTTTTGATCCTTCGCGGTAAAGGCGCGCAGGGCGTGCTGCACGCGGTTGCCCAACTGGCCAAGGATGTTCTCTGGCACGTCTGCCGGGTTCTGGGTGATAAAATAGACCCCCACGCCCTTGGACCGGATCAGCCGCGCCACCTGCTCCACCTTGGAAATCAGCGCCTTCGGCGCATCGGCAAACAGAAGATGCGCCTCGTCGAAGAAGAAGACGAGCTTGGGCTTGTCCGGGTCGCCCACCTCGGGCAGGGACTCGAACAGTTCCGACAGAAGCCAGAGCAGGAAAGTGGCATAAAGCCGGGGCGATTGCATCAGGCGGTCGGCAGCGAGGATGTTGACCCGCCCTGCCCCGCTTGAGTCGAGCAGCATCAGATCGGCCAGATCCAGCGCAGGCTCACCGAAAAACTTCGCGCCCCCTTCGTTCTCCAGAACCAGAAGGCGGCGCTGGATCGCGCCGATGGAGGCCGTCGCCACAAGGCCATAGCGGGTAGAAATCGTCTCGGCATTCTCGCCGATGAAGACCAGCAGCGCTTGCAGGTCCTTCATGTCGAGAAGCGGCAACTCTTCCTCATCCGCCAGCCGGAAGGCCACGTTCAACACGCCCTCCTGTGCTTCGGTCAGTTCCAACAGCCGCGACAGCAGCAGCGGCCCCATCTCGGCCACCGTGGCGCGGATCGGATGGCCCTGTTCGCCAAACATGTCCCAGAAGGTGACCGGAAAGCTGCGATAGGTCAGAGCATGGCCGATCTTGGTCGACCGTTCGGTGAACGGCCCATGCAGTTTATGCGCCTCGGACCCGGATGCCCCAAGACCCGACAGATCGCCTTTCACATCGGCCATGAAGACGGGCACGCCTGCCGCTGAAAATCCTTCGGCAAGGATCTGCAGGGTCACCGTCTTGCCCGTTCCGGTTGCTCCGGCGATCAGTCCGTGACGGTTGGCATATTTCAGCAAAAGCTGTTGCGGCACTCCGTAAGCCTCGCCACCACCGCCAACGAAAATGCTTGCCTGATCCGACATTCCGCCACCCTTGCGCCATGCGCCAGCCCAGCCCCGGGACCGACTTTCGGGCGGCAGGATACATGCTTCCCGCCCGCTTTCCAGCCTTCTGGAACCAAGGCCCGCAACCCCGGTTGCACCGCCGGCGAAGCGCGCAACCAAAACGTGCAGTTTTGACCGAAAGGACAGGAATTCCCCAATGTTTTCAGCACGGGACCAGATCATATTCCCTGTTGACGGGCCGGAAAATCCCGCTTAGCGTCCAGTTAATGAAGTCGGCCAGTCCGACAGGGAGCAAACAAAACGATACGGGACAGGGCCGGGCGACCGGCCCTTTTCTTTTTTCTCATCACGGCTTGGCTGCCCTCCGCCCATCGCGCGAATGGGGCCTGACACTCTGCCCCGCCCATGGTAATTCCCCCGGCAAATCACACGAGGTCAGACCCATGTCTTTGTTCTCTCTTCCCCGTACCACTGCCCTTGCCCTCGCTCTTGGACTGACGGCCTTCGGCGGCAGCTTTGCCTTCGCGCAGGAAAGCACCGAAGGAACAGCCGCGCCTGCCGAGACGACGGCGGCAGAGGACCTGTCCATGGGGCAGGCCCCCGCCGATGGCCCCGGTTCGACCTATGTGAAGGAAGCCTTCAACGATTGGGAACTGCGCTGCGTGCGCGTCGAAAGCGGCGCGGAACCCTGCCAGCTCTATCAACTGCTCAAGGATGCTGAGGGCACGTCGGTGGCCGAGATGGGCTTGTTCTCGCTGCCCGACGGCGGCGAGGCAGCGGCGGGTGCGACGATCATCGTGCCGCTCGAGACGCTGCTGACAGCAGGCTTGCGTCTTGGTGTCGATGCGGCGCAGCCGAAGATCTATCCTTTCACCTTCTGCTCGCAGGTGGGATGCGTGGCCCGCGTGGGCTTCACCGCCGAAGAAGTGGAAGGGTTCCGCAAGGGTAACAAGGCCGTTTTGACCATCGTCCCTGCCGTCGCGCCCGATCAGACCGTGGTGCTCGATATCTCGTTGGCCGGGTTCACCGCCGGGTTCGAGGCCGTGGCGGCCACCCGCGCCGCCGAAGGTCAAGCGCAGGAGTGATTGCCTGATCCGACCCCGACAGGCGCGCAGGGCAACCTGCGCGCCTTTTCCATGGCCGATTCAGATGCGGCCCAGCACCAGCACCGCGTTCAACCCGCCAAAGGCAAAGCTGTTCGACAGGGTCACCGCGACCTCCGCCCGCCGCGCCGCATTCGGCACCACATCCAGATCGCAGTCGGAATCGGCCGTCTCGAACCCGATTGTGGGCGACAGGATGCCGTCCTGCAGCGCCAGCAGGCAGGCCAGAACCTCGACCGCCCCCGTCGCCCCCATGACATGGCCGTGCATGGCCTTGGTGGAACTGACTGGCGGTGGCGCTGCACCGAAAACGGCGCGGATAGCCGCTGCTTCCGTGCGGTCATTCGCCGTGGTCCCGGTGCCATGCGCATTGATGTAGCCAACAGCAGCCGGAGCGATGCCCGCATCGGCCAAGGCCGCCCGCATTGCCTGCTCCGCCCCGGCTTGGGACGGCGCGACCAGATCGCCTGCATCCGATGTCAAGGCGAAGCCAAGCACCTCTGCCAAGATCGGCGCGCCACGCGCCAGTGCCGCCGCCCGTTCCTCCAGCACGAAGACCGCCGCACCTTCGCCCTGCACCATGCCGTCCCGCGTGGCGCTGAACGGGCGGCAGGCGCGTTCGGACATCACGCGCAATCCCTCCCATGCCTTGATGCCCCCAAAGGACAGCATCGCCTCTGCACCGCCCGCCAGCATCGCCCGCGCTGCACCTGCCCGTATTAGGTGACTGGCAAGGCCGATGGCGTGAGTGCCGCTCGCGCAGGCCGAGGACAGGGCAAAGACCGGTCCACGCAGTCCATGCGCCATGGACACATGCCCGGCTGCCGCGTTGGGCATCAGCTTCGGCACCGTCAGCGGTGCCACGCGGTTCTTCCCTTCGGCATAGACAGCCCGATAGGCTGCGTCAGTCGTGGTCAGCCCGCCCCCCGCCGTGCCGATGATCGCCCCGCAGTCATGGCCTTCGCCCACCGCCAGCCCCGATTGCGCCATGGCCTGCGCCGCCGCAACCAGTGCGAATTGCGCAAAGCGGTCGGTCGCAGCAAGCTGCCCCCGCGTCAGATGCGCGGCCGGGTCCCAGCCCGTGACCGCTGCCCCGATCCGGACCGTCAGCCGCTCTACATCCGGGATGTCCAAAGGCCCGATCGCACACCGCCCCGCTGCCATGGCAGCTAGCGTTCCCGGCACGTCATGGGCCAGCGCATTCACCGTGCCAGCGCCGGTGATCACAACGCGCCTCATGTCACCTTCTGCGCCAGCAGATCCTCAACCGCCGCCACGATGCTGCCGACGGTGGAAATGTCGAAACGCCCCTCCGCCGGATCATTAGCGTTAAACGGGATGGAGATGTCGAAGGCCTCTTCCATCGCGAAGATCGCCTCCACCATGGCCAGCGAGTCGACCCCGAGCGAGGCGAGGCTCGCGTCCAGCGTCACATCGGAAGGGTCCAGCACCGCCTTCTCAGCGATGATCGAGATGACCTTGTCCCGCAGCTGCATGGCCACCCCCTACGCGCCCTCTCCCCCGGCATCGTCGGGCCGGGGCGCAAGGACAATCCGCTCCATCTCGGCGACGCGCGCCGCAAGCCGGGGCAACCGGCGCAAGGCCTTCTGCATCTCGACATGCGTCTCCATCTTCACCGCCGGATAGCCAAGCAGCACCCGTCCGCCGGGCGCATTTGTGAAAATCTTCGTCGCGCCCCCAGCGATCACGTCATTGCCGACGAAGATGTTGTCATTCACCCCGCACTGTCCGCCCATCACAACCCGGTCCCCGATCCGCGCCGATCCGGCGATACCAACCTGCCCACAGAGCAGGCAATCCCTGCCGACCTGCACGTTGTGCCCGATATGGACAAGATTATCGAGCTTGGTTCCCGACCCGATCACCGTGTCCCGGATCGTGCCCCGGTCGATGCAGACATTTGCGCCCAGTTCCACATCATCGCCCAGCGTAACCGCCCCCAGTGAATGGATGCGAGTCCAGCTCTGCGCCCGGATTTCCGTTCGTTCTCCGAGGGTTTCGCGAATCTCCTCAACCCCCGATTTCTCGGGTGTCACGAAGGAGAAGCCATCCGCCCCCACGACCGCGCCCGGTTGGCAGATGAAACGATCCCCGATCGTCACCCGCGCCCCGATCCTCGCACCTTGCAGGATCAGCGCATCCACCCCGATCCGCGCCCCTTCCGCGATGGAGACATGCGAGGCAATCCGCGCCCGCGCACCGATCACCACGCCCGCGCCGATGGTCACGAAGGGTCCGATGGCCGCCCCCTCCCCGATCTCGGCCAAGGGATCGATCACGGACAGCGGATGCACGCCCGGCGCGATCATCGGACCCGGGTCCATCAGCACCGAAAGCCCCGCCATGGCCAGCCGCCCCCGTGGCGCGAAAATCGCGGCCTTCAGGCCCAGCCCCTGCCAATCCGCCCCGGGCCACAGAAGGGCCGCCTGCGCCTTTCCCAAGGCGATGCCGGGCGCATATTTCGGGTCCATCGCCAAGGCCAAAGCCTCGGGCCCGGCCATCTGCGGCTCTGACGCGCACTCGACCGTCAGGTCAAGGTCGCCCGCCGCCTCTGCCCCCAGCGCGGTGGCGATGTCGCGGATCGTATGGGCCATGGTCAGGGTCTCCAGTCGGGCGGCATGCCCAAGGGATTACCCCTGAACGTCGCCCAAAGCCACCCCGGCCTCGGACAGCGCCTCGAATAGTCGCGCATCGCGACCATAGATGTCGCGCCGATAGGTCATCTCGCCCTTTGCCGTCGGCCAAGCGGTGAAATAGACCAGATGCACGGGCAGCTTTTCGTCAAAGCGGACCACCGTCTCGCGGTCGCTGTCCAGATGTTCGTGGAACAGGGCCTTGGGATCCGCGCTTTGTGCCGCAAGCAGCGCATAGGCAAAGTCGAAGGGATCACCCAGACGGATACAGCCATGGCTGTAGGCGCGGACCTCATGATCGAACAGATCCTTCGCGGGCGTGTCGTGCAGATAGATGTTGTAGGGATTGGGGAACATGAACTTCACCTTCCCCAGCGCATTGCCGTCCGACGGCGGCTGGCGCAGACCAAAGGGAAAGCTTCGCGCCGAATAAGAGGCAAAGTTCACCGCTCCCCGAGGCACCACGCGCCCGTTCCGGTCAATCACCTGCAGATGGCTGACGGCATTCGGGTTGCGCTGCAAAAGCGGAAGATATTCCTTCACGATGATCGATCGCGGCACCCCCCAAGACGGGTTGATGACCATGTGATCCATTTCGTCCGAAAACTCGGGGCTGCGCTGATCGGGGACGTTCTTCCCGATCACTGATCGGGTCTGAAAGGTCACCTTGCCATGATCGACGATCTTGGCGCTGAAATCCGGCAGGTTCACCCAGATGTGGCGCGCGCCGCGTTCCACATCATGCATCCAGCGCAGACGCTCCATCGCAACAACGATGGATTTCACCCGCTCTTCCGGTGCCACATTCATCTCGGCCAGCGTGGCCTCGTCAGCCTCGCCATCTGCGGTCAGGCCATGATCCATCTGGAACCGCTGCACCGCTGCTTGGACGTCGCGGTCATACTCGGCCGTCACGGAATGCCGAAGATAGCCCATCGCCACCAGCCGGTCGCGCAGCCGCACCACCGCCGCGCCTTCGGCACCGGAGGCCAGCGGCACCAGATCCAGCGCCGGGCCCCATCCACCACGCGCAATTTGCGCCTCGATCTGCAGCTTTTCCTTCATCAGACGGGCATATTCCGGGGCATCCGGCGGCAGCTCTCGTAGCAACTGCTGCGGATTGCCCGCTTCAACCAAAGCCAGCAGTGACAAAGGGTCGAGACGCGTCACCGTCCGGTGGATGCCCGCATCCGCTTCTTCGGGGTCCAGCACCCCCGTCGCCACATCCGAGGCATAGGTCAGGAAGGCGCGCGTCATGCGCACCTCCAGCCGCCCTCGATCGCCTTCGGTCACAGCGGCGGCAAAGGCCTCCCGTAGCGCCGCCGCATCATAGCGTTCAATCGGCAGTCCATGCGCCGCCGCGCCATCCAGCGCAGCGAACAGCGCGGCGCGACGTTCAGCATCCTGCGCCCCGGTCCACAGCGTACGGTAGGCGCGCCCCGCATAGAAGGATGCAAGCGCCTCATCCTCGGCCAGCGCGACGGCGACAGCCTGCGCAAAGGGCGGCGCCGCTTCGCGCGCTGCGACAGGCGACAGGCACAGGCCAAAGGAAAGCACCATCGCGGCCCCGACCGTGCGGCCGCGCGTCCAACCCAAGCCGTCACCACGCATCACGTACCTCGAAATCCGTCTAAATCCTTGTTGTCCGGCAATTTGTGCGATTCGAACCGGGGAGTCCATGAAGTTCCGCCACGAAGGCAGGGCGATGTCGCATCCAAGGCCGGAATCCGGCCGGACCGTCACTTTCGGGGGACTCCGCCGCCCCGCTGCAGCCGTTCAGCAAAAATTTGCCGATTGGCCGTTTGATGGGCGCGAGGCCCCATTCCGCGCTTGGGGGACGAATCGACCTGTGCCATAACTGCTGGGCGCTTGGGGGATAAGTGGCACGAAAGCTGCTGTGAAAAGGCGGCGACGACTTACCGGGGACAGACGTCAGAATGACAAATTCGAACGGACTTGGGGTCACGCGGCGTGGATTGCTGGGTGTCTTTGCAGCCACAGTGGTGGCTGCGGCACCGACCTATTCCAACGCTTTCGGACTGCTGCGGGGCGCAGGCGATATTCGCCGTATTCGCATGTATTCCGGCCGCACGGGCGAAAGCATCGACACGATCTACTGGATCGAGGGCGAATACATCCCGGAAGTCCTGAAGGAAATCAACCACTTCATGCGCGACTGGCGGTCCAATGACCGCACCCAGATGGACGCGCGCACGATTGACATCATGGCCGCTGCACATGGCCTGATGGACGTGACAGAGCCTTACATGCTCCTCTCCGGCTACCGCAGCCCTGCGACCAATGCGATGTTGCGGTCGAAATCGCGCGGTGTCGCGCGCAACTCGCTGCACATGAAGGGTCAGGCCGCCGACCTACGGCTGAAGTCCCGCTCGGTCAGCCAGATGGCCCGCGCAGCCGAAGCCTGCGCTTCCGGCGGTGTTGGCCGGTATTCCCGGTCGAACTTCGTCCATATGGACTGTGGCCCCGTCCGCCACTGGGGCGGCTGACAGCCGTCCTCGACGATCCGTCGTCAGAAGGATTACTGGACGCAGAATAGTCGCAAGGCTTACGCCTCGCTTTCCTCCGCGTCGATCTCGCGTCCGCGATAGCCCATAGCCACCACGAATTTCTCCGAACTGTCAGACCGGCTTGCCGGCGGTTTCACATTGGCGACCTTGCGGAAATTGCGCTTCAAGGTCGTCTGCATCTCGTTCTCCGCGCCACCGGCCAGAACCTTGGCGACGAAGGTGCCCCCGTCTTCAAGCACGTCGAAGGCGAAGGCCAGCGCCGCCTCAACCAAGGCCACAATGCGCAAATGGTCCGTCGCTTTGTGGCCCGATGCCGCCGCTGCCATATCGCTCATCACCACATCGGCGCGGCCGCCCAGCCAGCCCTTGACCTTCTCGTCCGCATCATCGGCAAGGAAGTCGAGTTGGTGGATCTCCGCCCCAGGAATCGGCTCCACCTCCTGCAGGTCCACACCCAGCACGGTGCCCACGGGCTTTTTCGGGTTCTGCCCCAGCGCATTCACCCGTACCACCGCGACTTGGCACCATCCCCCCGGGGCGCAGCCAAGGTCAACGACCCGCGCGCCCGGCTTGAGGAAACCGTATTTGTCGTCCAACTCGATGATCTTAAAGGCCGCGCGCCCGCGATAGCCTTCCTTCTTTGCCCGCTGGACGTAAGGATCGTTCAACTGCCGCTCCAGCCACAGCGTCGAAGACAGCTTCCGCCCCTTTGCCGTCTTGACCCGGACGCGCAATTCGCGCTGCCCGCGCCCGGATGTATTCTTGCCTGTCGTCATGCGTAGGGCCCGTCCTCCAGAACGCCATCGGCGCTCATCTGCGCGTAAAGCAACCCCTCGCGCAGGCCACGATCGGCCACCGAAAGGCGATCCGTCGGCCATATCCGCATCAGCGCCTGAAGGATAGCCGCCCCCGACATGATCAGCGCATGGCGGTCGCGCCCGATCCGCGGATCGGTCCGTCGCCCCTCAGGGCCAAGCTGCAGGTATTCGCGGATCACCAGATCGATCTGATCCGAGGTCATCTGCAATCCGTCCACCTTGGTGCGGTCATAGCGGCGCAAGTTCAGATAGCTGGCTGCGACCGTGGTCACGGTGCCGCTCGTCCCGATGATCTGGAACCCGTCGCGCGCCTGCTGCGCATTATAGGGCGAGAAACTCGCCAGATTCTCCTCGAAGAACCAACTCATCAGCGCGAAGCGGGCCGCGTCATCCTCCACATCCCCGAACTGATCCTTCAACGTCGCCACCCCGAGGGGGACAGAGATCCAGTCGACCACGCGCGCGGCCTTTTCCCCTTGCGGCTGAAACCCGCGATGCAGCCCCATGATCGACCGCGCCCGCTCTTCCTGCGGGACGGCAGACAGGTCGATCCAGACCAGTTCCGTCGATCCCCCGCCGATATCCACCACCAAAAGCTGCTCCGTCCGCGGGCTTACCAGCGGCGCGCAGGAAATGACGGCCAGCCGTGCCTCCTCTTCCGGGGCGATGATCTCAAGGCCCAGACCCGTTTCGCGCCGCACCTGACGGATGAACTCCTTGGCATTCCGCGCGCGGCGGCAGGCCTCGGTCGCGACAAGGCGCATCCGCTTGACCCCGTGCTTTTCGATCTTCTTCTGGCAAATGCGAAGGGCCTGAACCGTGCGCCCCATTGAGGCACGCGACAGCCTGCCCGAGGCTTCAAGCCCCACGCCCAATTGAACAGTCTTGGAAAAACTGTCCACGACCTGAAATTGACTGCCCTTCGGTTGGGCAATCAACATCCGGCAACTGTTCGTGCCAAGGTCGAGCGCCGCATAAAGCGTGCCCGCCCCCGGCGGAAAGGAGGCCGACGGTTCGACCGCAAGCGACACGCCCTCGGGCGCAGCCATACGCTGCGGGATCGCGTCCGCCCCCCGGGGACGCTCGGGCGCCATTACCGCCCTCCATCTGTGGTTGCCCCAATCGTAGCGCCCTTTTCCCGCCCAAGGCAAGCATCCACCTGCGCCCTGCCAGGGTCTTTCGATATGGCTCATGAAAAGGTTGAAGCTTTTTCCATAAGACTTCGCTTGCACCCCGTCGCGCGGCGGCCCGTTTTGCGCTACCTCTCGGCGCGCAAGTCGCGGGGTCGCCTTCCGCGCGCACCATGTCGAAAACCGACATCGGCTGTCGGGGATCGGCGCTATCAACAGGGTCAAGGCAACGCGAGGGAATCATGGCCGAAGTCACCATCGTCTACTGGCGCGACATCCCTGCGCAGGTGATCGTCGGCAAGGGTCGCCGCGGCTCCAAGGTGCAACTCACCGAACGGTTCGAACAGGCCATTGACCGCTGCGCCATGAAGGTTGGCGCGCGCGATACCGACAGCTACCTCGCCGAATGGCGGAAAGCGCCCCCCTACGAAGTCGACGGCGATCAGGACGAGGTCGCCAAGTCCGAGGCCGCGCGTCTCGAAGCCGAATACGACACCGCGCGCCTCAAGGCGCTGATCGACGCCGAGGGCTGGGCGAAAGCCTGAGTCCGATGACCCTGAGGGAGAGCCTTATGGCCCTGTTCAACTTCCGCCGCGAAGCCACCGCCCCCGCAAGCACCGCCCCCTCCGATATGGAAGCCTTCCTGAAAGGCTTCTCCATCGAGGTGATGCCGCGTACGGCGGAAAAGGTGGAAAGCTTCCGCGACATCCTTCCCGCAGGCACACGGGTCTACATCGCCCATATCGACGGCACCCCGATCGAGGACATGGTCGCGACCGCAAAGCGGCTGAATGCCGAAGGCTATCCGGTGATGCCGCACTTCCCGGCGCGCATCATCAAGGATAAAGCCACGCTGATCGACTGGGTCGCCCGCTACAAGGGCGAGGCCGATGTGAAGCAGGGCCTCATCCTTGCGGGCGGTGTGCCGCAGCCTGTGGGCGACTTCCACACCTCCATGCAACTGCTGGAATCCGGGGCCTTCGACGGCTTCGAACGGCTGCATGTGGCCGGTCACCCCGAAGGCAACAAGGACATCGATCCCGACGGATCGGACAAGATGGTGATGGAGGCCGCGCGCTGGAAATCCGCCTTCGCCGAACGCACCGATGCGAAAATGGCGATGGCAACCCAGTTCTGCTTCGAAGCGGACCCCGTGATCGCTTGGGTTGATCGTCTGCAGGCCGAAGGGATCAAGCTTCCTGTCCATATCGGCGTCGCCGGGCCTGCAAAGCTTCAGACCCTGATCAAGTTCGCCATCGCCTGCGGCGTCGGCCCCTCCCTGCGCGTGCTGCAAAAGCGCGCGATGGATGTGACCAAGCTTCTTCTGCCCTACGAACCCACTGAGTTCGTCGGCGCATTGGCGGCGCACAAGGCGAAGAACCCCAATTTCGGGATCGAATCCGTCCACTTCTTCCCCCTTGGCGGCATCAAGACCAATGCCACCTGGACCACCGAAAACGGCGGCGCCTCTGGCCGCCCCGCAAACGCCTGAGAAAAGGTTCAACGATGACCCGTACCGTTCTGGAATCAAAAACGAAAACCGTGATCATCGGCTTTGATGAACCGTTCTGCGTGATCGGCGAACGCATCAACCCGACGGGCCGCAAGAAGCTGGCCGCCGAACTTGAGGCGGGCAATTACGAGACCGTCATCAAGGATGCGCTGGAACAGGTCGCTTGCGGCGCGACCGTCCTCGACGTCAACTCCGGTGCCGTCTTCACCAACAAGATGGCCGAAGACCCGCGCTATGCCGACAACAACTTCGTCGAACCCCCGCTGATGAAGGCGCTGATCGAGATCGTGCAGCAGACGGTTGACGTGCCGCTCTGCATCGACAGCTCGGTCCCCGCCGCGCTGGAAGCGGGCCTCGCCGCCTGCGAAGGCCGGCCCCTCCTCAACTCCGTCACGGGCGAGGAAGAGCGGCTCGAACTCGTGCTGCCGCTGGTGAAGAAATACGACGTCCCCGTCGTCGCCATCTCGAACGACGACACGGGCATCTCGCCCGACCCGGATGTCCGTTTTGCTGTGGCCAAGAAGATCGTCGAACGCGCCGCCGATTTCGGCATCCCGGCCCATGACATTGTCGTCGACCCCCTGGTCATGCCCGTGGGTGCGATGGCCTCGGCAGGTCAACAGGTCTTCGCCCTCGTCCGTCGCCTGCGGGATGAATTGGGCGTCAACACCACCTGTGGTGCCTCCAACATCTCCTTCGGCCTGCCCCACCGCCACGGCATCAACGGGGCCTTCCTGCCCATGGCCATCGGCGCGGGCATGACCTCCGCCATCATGAACCCCGTCCGCCAGCAGGAGATGGAGGCAATCCGCGCCGCCAATTTCCTGATGAACCACGACCCGAACGGCGGCGAATGGATCCGCTTTGCCAAGGTGCTTGAGGCCGTAGAAGGCGGGATGAGCTTTGCCGAAGCCTCGGCCTCTGCCTCGCAGGCCGCCAGTGGCCGCCGTGGCGGCCGTCGCGCCCGCAGCTGATTGGTCCACATGAATGAAGAAAGGCCCTGCCATCGGCAGGGCCTTTTGCTTTTTTCCAGAAGGCCCGGGCCTTATTCGATCACGGTCACGCTGGCCATGTAGTCCGGCGCATCCACCGCGCCATTGGCGGCCTGATCGCCCTTCTTGATGGCATCGACGACCTCCATCCCCGACAGCACACGCCCGACGACGGTATACTGTCCATCCAGATGCGGCGCGGGCGCGAACATGATGAAGAACTGGCTGTTTGCGCTGTTGGGGTCCATCGACCGCGCCATCCCCACCACGCCCCGGTCAAAGGTGGCCTGCGAGAACTCTGCCGCCAGATCGGGCATGGACGATCCGCCCATCCCCGCCATCGACAGATCGCCGCCCTGACGACCGAATTCCACATCCCCCGTCTGCGCCATGAAACCATCGATCACACGATGGAAGACGACGCCGTCATAGGCGCCTTCCTTGGCCAGCGCGGTGATCTGCGTCACATGGTTAGGCGCCACGTCTGACGCCATGTCGATGACGATGGTCCCGGTGGTGGACCCCGCCACCTCGATCACCAGATTCGGGCCGGGGCCATCGACAACATCCTGCGCCTCGGCGGTCTGCGTCAGGGCAAAACCGCCAATCGCACCCAGACCAAGGGCAAACAGCCCCGCGATGATGAGACGATCAGAGGACATCGGCAGCCACCCGCACTGTAATCATGCGATCCGGCGACGCCGGCGGCTCGCCCCGCGTGATCTTGTCGACATGCGCCATGCCCGAAATCACACGGCCATAGACCGTGTACTGACCGTTCAGGAAGTGGTTGTCCGAAAAGTTGATGAAGAACTGGCTGTTGGCCGAATTCGGATTGGCCGACCGCGCCGCGCCCAAAGTGCCGCGATCATGCGGGATACGGCTGAACTCGGCGGGGAGGTCGTCATAGGACGATCCGCCCGTACCCGCGCGCCGCAGGTTGAAGTCCTTCTCCATGTTCCCGTTTTCCACATCGCCCGTCTGCGCCATGAAGCCGTCGATCACGCGGTGGAAGGCGACGTTGTCATAGGCCTTCTCACGGGCCAGAACCTTCATGCGCTCGCAATGTTTGGGGGCGATATCGGTGAGAAGCTCGATCATCACCTCGCCGTCCTTCAGGGTGAGGATGATCGTGTTCTCGGGATCCTTGATCTCGGCCATATGGCATTCCTTCCGGTTTTTGTCTGGCCGGGAACCTAATGGCGCGGGGGCGGCAAGGGAAGGGCGAATGGCGATTTGCACCTGCGGCACGGTTGACGGGCGGGCCGAAGCAACGGAAAGAGGGGCGGGACCCCGGTGATGGAGGCAAGCATGGGCTGGAAGACGCTGGATGACGTGGCACTGGCGGGAAAGACCGTCCTCTTGCGCGTCGATATCAACGTGCCGATGGAGGCGGGCCGCGTCACGGACGCCACGCGCATCGAGAAGATCGTCCCGACCGTCGAGGATGTGATCGCCCGCGGTGGCAAGCCTGTGCTTCTGGCGCATTTCGATCGCCCCAAGGGCAAGGTCGTGCCAGAGATGAGCCTGCGCCATGTCCTCTCTGCGCTGGAGGCTGAACTGTCACGCAGAGTGATCTTTGGTGAGGATTGCATCGGCGCCCCAGCCCAATCCGCCATCGCGGCGGCGGGACTTGGCGATGTTGTCCTGCTGGAAAACACCCGCTTCCATCCCGGGGAAGAAAAGAACGACCCTGCCCTCGCACAGGCCATGGCGGCGTTGGGTGACATCTATGTCAACGACGCTTTTTCGGCTGCGCACCGCGCCCATGCCTCCACCGCCGGGATCGCGGCCCTGCTGCCCGCCGCCGCCGGTCGCCTGATGGAAGCAGAGTTGAAAGCGCTTGACGCCGCCCTCGGCTCGCCCGTCCGGCCCGTCGTGGCCGTGGTCGGCGGGGCCAAGGTGTCGACGAAACTCGACCTTCTCGGCAACCTCGTGACCAAGGTCGACCACCTTGTGATCGGGGGCGGCATGGCCAACACCTTCCTCGTCGCCCAAGGGATCGAAGTGGGCAAGTCGCTCGCCGAACGCGACATGGCCGATACCGCGCGCGCCATCCTTGAAAAGGCCAAAGCGGCGGGGTGCACCATCCATCTGCCCGTCGACGTGGTCGTCGCCCGCGAATTCAAGGCAGGCGCAGCAAGCGAAACCGTTGCCGCCACCGCCTGCCCGCCTGACGCGATGATCCTTGACGCGGGCCCTGCAACCGTGGCCGCCCTGACGGCGGTCTTCGAGGCGTCCAAGACCCTGATCTGGAACGGCCCCCTCGGCGCATTCGAGATTGCCCCCTTCGACGCCGCCACCAACGCCGCTGCCCGCGCCGCCGCGCGGCTGACCAAGGCGGGCACGCTCGTCTCCGTCGCAGGCGGGGGCGACACCGTCGCCGCACTGAACGCCGCAGGCGCAGCCGATGATTTCACCTTCATCTCCACTGCCGGGGGCGCCTTCCTCGAATGGATGGAGGGCAAGGACCTGCCCGGCGTCGCCGCCCTGATGCAGTGACGACGAAAAAAGCGCAGCGCCCCGGGCCGTGGTTGCGCTAACCTGTTTGCGAAGCCCGCCCCGCATGCCTAAAGCGGGGCCATACCGTGTTCCGACCCGAGGGGATGACCGACCATGCGTGCCACCAAGACCGTCCAGAAGATCCTGAGCCAGTACGAGGGCGAAACCCCCGGCGTGAAGGCGAACCTCGCCCGCATGCTGATGGAGGGCAAGCTGGGCGGCACCGGCAAGATGATCATCCTTCCGGTCGATCAGGGCTTCGAGCATGGCCCCGCCCGGTCCTTCGCCATCAATGCGGCGGGCTATGACCCGCATTACCACTACCAGCTTGCCATCGATGCCGGGCTGTCCGCCTATGCCGCCCCCCTCGCCAATCTTGAGGCGGGGGCCGATACCTTCGCGGGCCAGATCCCCACGATCCTGAAGATGAACCACGCCAACAGCCTGATGTCGGCCACGGCTGGCAAGAATCAGGCGGTTGTCGCCTCGGTGCAGGATGCCCTGCGGCTGGGTTGCTCGGCCATCGGCTTCACCATCTATCCCGGCTCTGACATGGCGCTCGACATGTATGAAGAGATCAAGGAGTTGCGCGCCGAAGCCGCCGCCTGCGGCATCGCCACCGTGATCTGGTCCTATCCGCGCGGCGAGGCCCTGTCGAAAGACGGCGAAACCGCCTTCGACGTCACCGCCTATGCCGCCCATATCGCGACGATGCTTGGCGCGCATATCATCAAGGTGAAACTGCCGACCGACCATCTGGAACAGGACGAGGCGAAGAAGGTCTATCTGAAACAGCAGATCGACGGATCGACCATGGCCGCCCGCGTGCGCCACATCGTCGACGCCTGCTTCGCTGGCCGCCGCATCGTGGTCTTCTCCGGCGGTGCAGCCAAGGGCAAGGATGCGGTCTATGACGATGCCCGCGCCATCCGCGACGGCGGCGGCAACGGGTCCATCATCGGGCGCAACAGCTTCCAGCGCCCGCGCGCCGAGGCATTGGCGATGCTGGCCAAGCTGATCGACATCTACAAGGGCCGCGGCTGATCGGCAGCCCACGCTTCAGGAAAGGCCGCGCCGCAAGGTGCGGCCTTTCTTCATGCCTGCCCCCTGTGGCACGGATGCCCCATCTGCCCCCGACGTGACGGCCTTCGCCCCGCTTCCCCTTGGTCCCGTCCCGCGATTGCGGTTAACTGTTCCAAATACCCCCGCAGAGGGGTAACTGAGGCAATGCAGATGAACCAATCCTCCACGCGCCCCTCTCTCGGCGCCATGGTCTATGTCCTTCTCGCCTTCACTTTGGGCAGCTATTTCACCTTTGCCGCCGTGCAGGGGGATTACGGCGTCTTCCGTCAGGTTGAGATCGCCGCCGAAAAGGAAGGGCTGCGCGCCGAACGCGACCGCCTCGCAGCCGAACTGGCCGAAATGCAGAACCGCACCACGCGCCTTTCTGACGGTTATCTCGACATCGACCTTCTCGACGAACAGGCGCGCAGCGTGCTGGGCTATGTCCGTGCTGACGAGGTCGTGATCCAGTGATCGCATAAGGCCCGCGGCGCCGCCTCCCGCTTGGGTTGAGGCCCCGGATCGGCCCGCGCACCTGGGTCCGACCCTTTCCATTCCTGCATGGCAGCCATGCACCGCCCCCATTTCCGGGCGGCTTTTTTGCTTTGACCCAGCAATCCCCGATATCGTATAGGTCGTTTAACGTTGAACTACTTTTGCAGCCTGCTAGGGGAGGACACCGCCGATGGCCGCGAAGAAGCCAGCCGATCGACCGAACGTGTCGAAGGAAGACCTTCTGAAATACTACCGTGAGATGCTTCTCATCCGCCGCTTCGAAGAAAAGGCGGGGCAACTTTACGGGATGGGCCTGATCGGGGGCTTTTGCCACCTCTATATAGGGCAAGAAGCCGTGGTAGTCGGTCTGGAAGCCGCCGCCAAGGAAGGCGACAAGCGCATCACCTCCTACCGCGACCATGGCCATATGCTGGCCTGCGGGATGGATGCCAAGGGCGTTATGGCCGAACTCACCGGCCGCATCGGCGGCTACTCCAAGGGCAAGGGCGGCTCCATGCACATGTTCTCGAAGGATCGCCACTTCTACGGCGGCCACGGGATCGTGGGCGCGCAGGTCCCTCTGGGCGCAGGCCTCGCCTTCGCCGACAAGTATCTCGGCAATGACAACGTCACCTTCGCCTATTTCGGCGACGGCGCCGCCAATCAGGGCCAGGTCTACGAGACCTACAACATGGCCGAACTCTGGTCGCTCCCTGTGATCTTCGTGATCGAGAACAACCAGTACGCCATGGGCACAAGTGTGAAGCGCTCCACCAAATCCACCACGCTCTTCGGGCGCGGCCTCGCCTACGGCATTCCCGGCGAACAGGTTGACGGCATGGATGTGCTGGCGGTGAAAGCTGCGGGCGAAAAGGCCGTCGCGCACTGCCGCGCGGGTCACGGCCCCTACATCCTCGAAATGATGACCTATCGCTATCGCGGCCACTCTATGTCCGACCCGGCCAAGTACCGCACCCGCGAGGAAGTGGAAAAGATGCGCTCTGAAAAGGACGCCATCGAACATGTCCGCGACCTGCTGCTGCAGGGTGGCCTTGCCTCGGATGACGATCTGAAGGCCATCGACAAAGAGATCAAGGCGCTCGTGAACGAAAGCGCCGAATTCGCCAAAGACAGCCCGGAGCCTCCGCTGGAAGAGCTCTGGACCGATATCTACGCGTAAGGGGGGAACCACATATGGCAACGCAAGTTCTGATGCCCGCGCTCTCCCCCACGATGGAGGAAGGCACGTTGGCCAAGTGGCTGGTGAAGGAAGGCGACACCGTCAAATCCGGCCAGATCATCGCCGAGATCGAAACCGACAAGGCCACGATGGAATTCGAGGCCGTCGATGAAGGGATCGTGGGCAAATTGCTCGTCGCCGAAGGCACAGCCGCGGTGAAGGTCAACACCCCCATCGCCCTCTTGGTTGAAGAAGGTGAATCCGCCGACGCGGCCCCTGCCCCGGCCGCCGCCGCGGCAGCTCCGGGCGCCGCCGCCCCTGTCGCAGCACAAGCTGCCGCCCCCGCCGTTCCGGCCCCCGTAGCCGCCCAAGGCTGGCCCCATTCCGACCTGCCCGAAGGCGTGCCGACCAAGACCATGACGGTCCGCGAGGCGCTGCGCGAGGCGATGGCCGAAGAGATGCGCGCCAACCCGAACGTCTTCCTGATGGGTGAAGAGGTCGGCGAATATCAGGGGGCCTACAAGATCTCGCAGGGGCTCTTGGACGAATTCGGCGCTCGCCGCGTGGTGGATACGCCCATCACCGAACACGGCTTTGCAGGCATCGCGGTCGGCGCCAGCTGGGGCGGGCTGCAACCCATCGTCGAATTCATGACCTTCAACTTCGCGATGCAGGCCATCGACCACATCATCAACTCTGCCGCCAAGACGCTCTACATGTCGGGCGGACAGATGGGCAGCCCCATCGTCTTCCGCGGCCCGAACGGCGCCGCCGCCCGCGTGGCGGCCCAGCACAGCCAAGATTACGCGGCGTGGTATGCCGCCATTCCCGGCATCAAGGTCGCCATGCCCTATTCCGCCGCCGATGCGAAGGGCCTTCTGAAGACCGCGATCCGCGATCCGAACCCAGTGATCTTCCTTGAAAACGAAATCCTCTATGGCCGCTCCTTCGAGGTGCCTGCCGAAGGCGATTTCACCATCCCCTTCGGCAAGGCCTCCATCCTACGGACAGGAACGGATGTCACCATCGTCTCCTTTGGCATCGGTCTGACCTACGCACTACAGGCCGCCGAGGACCTCGCCAAAGACGGGATCAGCGCCGAGGTGATCAACCTCCGCACCCTTCGCCCCATCGACTATGACACGGTGCTCGCCTCGGTGATGAAGACCAACCGCTGCGTCACGGTCGAAGAAGGCTTCCCCGTCGGCTCCATCGGCAACCACATCGCCGCCACCATCATGCAGCGCGCCTTCGATCACCTCGACGCACCGGTGGTCAACTGCACGGGCAAGGACGTGCCGATGCCCTATGCCGCGAACCTTGAAAAGCTCGCGCTCACGACGACCGCCGAGGTGGTCGCCGCCGTCAAATCCGTCTGCTACCGGTAAGGGAGGGGATCATGGCAACCGAAATTCTGATGCCCGCCCTCTCTCCGACGATGGAGGAAGGCACACTCGCGAAATGGCTGGTCAAGGAAGGCGACACCGTCAAATCCGGCCAGATCATCGCCGAGATCGAAACCGACAAGGCCACGATGGAATTCGAGGCCGTGGATGAAGGCATCATGGGCCGTATCCTCGTCGCCGAAGGCACGGCAGGCGTGAAGGTCAACACCCCCATCGCCGTTCTGGTGGAAGAGGGCGAGGCCGCCGATGCCCCCCCTGCCCCGGCCAAAGCCGCAGCGCCTGCCCCCGTCGCCGCCGCGCCTGTCACAGCTGTGGCAGACCCGGCCCCCGCCGCGCCCAAGGTCGCGGGCACCCGCGTGTTCGCCTCCCCCCTCGCCCGTCGCATCGCAGCGGAAAAGGGTCTCGACCTGACCCGCGTGCAAGGCTCCGGCCCCCATGGCCGGATCGTGAAGGCCGACGTGGAAGGCGCGAAAGCCTCCGCCGCCACCCCGGTCCCAGCGCCTGTGGCGCCTCCCGCACCCGCAGCCGCCCCTGTTGCCATGCCTACGGGTCCGGCCACGGAAACGGTGCTGAAGATGTATCAGGGCCGGACCTTCACCGAGGTCCCGCTCGACGGCATGCGCCGCACCATTGCGGCGCGCCTGACCGAAGCCAAGCAGACCATCCCGCATTTCTACCTGCGGCGCGAGGTGCGTCTGGATGCGCTGATGGCCTTCCGCGAACAGATCAACAAGCAGCTTGAAACCCGCGGCGTGAAGCTTTCGGTCAACGACTTCATCATCAAGGCCTCTGCCTTGGCGCTGCAAGCTGTGCCCGATGCCAATGCCGTCTGGGCGGGCGACCGCATCCTGAAGCTGAAACCATCCGATGTGGCGGTGGCCGTCGCCATCGATGGAGGCCTGTTCACTCCGGTTCTGAAAGATGCCGATCAGAAGTCCCTCTCGACCCTGTCGGCCGAGATGAAGGACCTCGCCACCAGAGCGAAGACGAAGAAGCTCGCCCCCCACGAATATCAGGGCGGCAGCTTTGCCATCTCGAATCTCGGCATGATGGGGATCGAGAATTTCGATGCCGTCATCAACCCGCCGCATGGCGCGATCCTCGCCGTGGGTGCTGGGATCAAGAAGCCGGTGGTGATGAAAGATGGCAGCATCGGCGTGGCCACGGTCATGTCCATGACGCTGTCCGTCGATCACCGCGTCATCGACGGCGCGCTTGGCGCCCAGCTGATGCAGGCCATCGTGGACAATCTGGAAAACCCGATGGCCATGCTGGCCTGACACCGGCGCGAAAACAAAAAAAGCCCCCGAAAGCAATCGCTTCCGGGGGCTTTTTCATGCCAAAACTCAATCGCAGTCGACGCAGCCGGTCAGCTTGTGATCCATCGACACGGCGGGTTGCGAACAGCCCGCCTCGCCCACGATCTTCGCCGGAACGCCCGCCACCGTCTTCATCGGCGGAATATCCTGCAACACCACGGACCCCGCCGCAATGCGCGAGCAGTTGCCGATGGTGATGTTCCCCAGAACCTTCGCCCCCGCCCCGATCAGCACGCCATTGCCGATCTTGGGATGCCGGTCGCCATCCTCTTTCCCCGTCCCGCCCAGCGTCACGGAATGCAGCATGGAGACGTTATCGCCCACCACCGCCGTCTCGCCAATCACGATGGAATGGGCGTGGTCGATCATCAGCCCTTTGCCCACGCGCGCGGCAGGGTGGATGTCCACCCCGAACACTTCCGACACCCGCATCTGCACGAAATAGGCAAGGTCCTTGCGCCCCTGCCCCCACAGCCAATGGCCGATACGATAGGCCTGCACCGCCTGATAGCCCTTGAAGAACAGGATCGGCTGGATGAACCGGTGGCAGGCCGGGTCACGGTCATAGACCGCCATCAAATCGGCCCGCGCCGCCGCCCCCAGTTCCGGGTCGCTGTCATAGGCGCGATCCGCAATCTCGCGCAGGATCTGTTCGCTCATCTCGCCCGAAGCCAGCTTCAGCGAAAACCGATAGGCCAGCGCGCGTTCCATGCTGGAATGATGCAAAAGGCTCGAATGGATCAGCCCGCCCAAGAGCGGCTCTGCGGCAATCGCCTCGCGTGCCTCGTCGCAGACCCGCGACCAGACCGGATCCACCGTGGTGACCTTTGCCTTCACTTCGGCCATGACGCGCCCTCCATTCCGAACCACCTCCTTAGCATATAGGCAGGCGGCTGGACAGGCCAACCATGGTCGAAGCTTCCACTCCACAAGCGCCGTACAGGCTGCCCCCAGCGCCATCAGCGCCCCAGCGTCCAATGCGACGCCCATCCGCCCCGGCCCCAAACGCCCCATCACGCTACCATTGCCCCAGACCGGATGCCCCCGCCCCATCCGGCGCACAAAACGATGGGCGGCATGGACCTCGGCCAGAACCTGCCCGGCATCCGCGCCCGGATCGGCCTTCAGATACGCGGCCAGCGCCAGCACATCTCCGATCAGCACCCGCCGCATCAGGGCAGGTCCAACCACCGAGTGGGCCCCGACCCGAACCGCTGCGACAGCTGTGCCACCTCAACCCGCACCGGCCCGTCCGCCGCGCGCCAATTTGCAGGGTAAAGCCAACTGGTCCCCGCCACCTCCACCCGTCGCAGCACCGTCGCGCCCTGCCAGACCTGCAGCGAATAGGCCTCTCCCTCCTCGCCCAAGGGCACCTCGACCGATTCCCAACTGTCCCCGTCGATCCGCGTCCGTCGTACCCAACTCAGCCGCACCCCGCCCGCTTCAGGCACGGCCCGCAGATGCGCCACCGCATAGGGCCGCAGGCCAAGGCCGGCAAAGGCCAGCCGCCGCTCCACCACATCGGCATCCTCCACACCGCGCGCGGTCGCCCCGACGCGCCAGACCCGCTGCAGCCCGCGTGCGGCCAGCGGCATGTCCAGTTGTGCCACCGCCCCCGTCATCAAGACCACGCGGCTACCGGCTGGCCAGAAGGCGGGCATTGCGCCCTCTGTCCCTGCCTGCCCCCGCAGCCGCATCGACAGCGCCCATGTCTGCGGCCCCACCAACTCTGCCCCGGCGAACTGGAACAGCTCCCACCCATCCTCGCGCCCGTCACCGATGGCCGCCAGATTGGCCCCGTTCAGCACCGCCTCCAGCGTCCGCCCCGCGACCTGCCCGCCGCCGAACCGCACCGTCAGCGGCGCGCCCCGATCCCAGAACCCGATCCGCGCCGCGGCCAGCGCATTCTGGCTTTCGCCCATCACCGCAGCCGCCCCCAGCACGGAATTCAGGGCAAAGCTCTCGCCATCCGCTGAAGACCAGACCGACACCCGCCCCGGCCATGGCTGGGCCGCCACCGCCAGATGCGGCGCATGCGGCACTTCCGCCCCCGACATCAGCGGCAGGTCCAGAAAGACCGGATCAACCGGCACATCCGGCAGGAACGGCACGATCCGGCTGCCAAGCCCCCCGTCCGGGCCGGGCAGATAAACACCCCGCTCCACCCGCACGGCCTCTACCTGCAGCGCCTCGCCCTGTTCCATCCGGTCGATCCGCCAACGCTGCCCCTCCAGCGCCACCACATCCCCCACGCCCAGATCGATCCGCGACCGGGGCAGCGCGAATTCCGCCACCTCGCGCCCCACCCGCACCTCGGACAACCAGCGTTCGGCCATCCGCCGCGCCTCTTCGGGCAGTAGGGCGACCGGCGTCTCCTGATCCATGGTCGACTGCGCCGGATCGCCCACGCGCTTCGCCTCCACCACCAGACGCTGATACTCACCTTCCGCATCGGCATGAGAGAGCCGCAGCCGCGCCGTCCCCTCCGCCTCTGCCGCCCGCCGCCGGGTCAGATCGCCCTCCTTGCCCGCGACCAGCCCGCCCTCCTCCAGGTCCGCCACCACCCGCGCCCCGCGCGACCGGAACCGCAGCACCCCGTCGCGTTCCAGCGCATCCACCGCCCCGGCCAGCAACAGCGGCTGCAGCGCCGACCGCGCCGTCCCCGTATCGGTCAGCACATAGCCCCGCACCAGACCATGCATGCCCGACACGTCCGGCATGCCCATCCCGGCGCGCTCCGCAATCTCGCAGATCACGGCCTCCAGCGGCTGTGCCGTCGCCCGCCCGTTCAGCCAATGCCCCCATTGGTAATTGGGCCCGTCCGACCACACATCCCGGCGCAGCGGAAAGGCCGGATAGGGCCGCGCATCCCAAGCCCAGAGATAGGCATGGTCCATATCCACCATCCGCCCGCCATAAAGCGGCGACATGGGATTGGCCTCCGCTTCTGCCCAATGGGACGTAAAGGCGCGGACATATTGCATCTGAATCAGGTCGTCCCGATGCCCGTTCGATCCGCGCGGCACCGCAGATTCGGACGAGGCAGGATCAAAGAACAGGTTGGGCTGATTGGTCCCCCGATCCACCGCCGGGCAGCCGTATTCCGTGAATCGGATTGGCTTTGACATCGGCACCCATGCCGTCGGTTCCGTCTGCCGTTCCCCATCAAGGCGCGGGTGATGCGGCAGCGCCCACCAGCTTTTCAGATCCTTCACCCGCCAAATCCACGGCTCATCATGGGCGCCATCCGTGATCGGCTCGCGCCGCTGCGCCGCCACCCCCTCGTCCGAGGCATAGTACCAATCGAACCCCTCGCCCCCGGCCACATTGGCGCGCAGATAGCCAAGGTCATGGATCGCGGGCCAAGCCCCATCCGCCTGATCCTCGCCCGCCCGCCAATCCGACAGCGGCATGTAATTGTCGATCCCCACGAAATCGATCGCCGGATGCGCCCAAAGCGCGTCCAGATGGAAATAGCGGTTCCCGTCCCGGGCAAAGCCTGCATACTCGCTCCAGTCGGCGGCATAGCTGATCTTCGTCGCAGGCCCAAGGATCGACCGCACATCCGCCGCCAACGCGCACAGCGCATCCACTGCCGGAAAGCTGTGCCCGGGCCCGCGGATCTGCGTCAGGCCGCGGAATTCCGACCCGATGCAGAAGGCCTCCACCCCGCCCGCCAGCACGCAAAGATGGGCGTAGTGCAGGATCATCCGGCGCAGGCCCCAATCATTGGGCGGCCCGGAATAGATCACCTCGCCCCCCACCTGCGCGAAATGCCCGGGCTGCGCCTGCCCGAAAAAGGCCGCCACCTGCGACACGGCGAAGGCCTTGCCGTCGGGTGATCCCGGGCGCCCCGGCGCGATCGACAGGGTGATCCGCCCGCGCCATGGCCGCGCGGGCTGTGTGGTCGCCCCGCTATAGGGATCGGGCAGCGTATTGCCCACCAACTGATCCAGCAGCAGAAAGGGATAGAACATCACCGCCTGCCCACCCGCCCGGATGGCCTGAATGGCCTCGATCACCGCGCCATCGGCGGGCGTGCCGCCATAGATCGACTTGCCCGCCTCCTGCGCCAGAACCTGCGCCTGCGCCCTGACGATCCCGCCCGCGCGCCACGGCATCCGGGTGCCATCATGCGCCCGCGTCTCCACCTTCGGCCGGATCTGGCACCAGCCGCAGCGCAGATCATCCCCGAACCACGACACCACCACCGACACCGCCCCCAGCGCGGGCAATTCCTTGCGCATCTGCGACAGCGACACCGCCATGTCGCTGCGCCCGCCCGCGCTGTGCTGATTGGCCACCGTCACCCCGGACCCGCCGCTCGACAGCAGCACCCTGTCCATGGCCAGCGAGTATTCCCCGGTCCCGGGGATCAGCGCGACCGCCTTCACCGCCCCCGCAAAGGGCGGCACCTGTGCCGCAAGCGCGCCCTGCGCCTCCCGCACCACCTCAAAGGTGAATTGCGGCACCCGGTTGCCAAAGGCCTCCAGCATCAGGTCCTCAAAGACCACATAGGCCGTCCCGCGATAGGCGGGCGCCCCATCCACCCCTTCCAGCGCGGCGATCTTGGGGTCGGCCAACTGCGTCTCGTCCCCCGGATAGACCCGCATGTTCAATCCCGCCGGATCGACTTCGGTCCCGTCGGCCCAGACCCGGCCCACGCCCCGGATCACGCCCTCGCACAGCGCGACCGCAAGGTTCACGCTGTAGTCGTAATGTGTGGTCGTGGTGGTCCCGGTCACGGTCGAGGATCGCCCGCCCCCCTTGCCGCCGCGGCTTTGGGTCTGGGTCTGGCTATGCTGGGTATGGGTCACATGTTCGGTAAAGGGCGAACACCAGATCACCTGCCCCCCCACCCGCATCCGTCCCCAGACCACGGGCAGCGCCCCCCCCTCGCCCGAGGTCATGACTCGCAGCCGCTCCAGCCGCGCCGTCTCCACTGTGACCGCTTCCGATCCCGCCCCCATCAGGCGCTGATCGATGGCCCGCCCAATGGTGGCCCCCACCGCCTTACCGATCACTGCGCCCGACAGGCCAAGCACGGTGCCACCGAAGCCCGCACCGATGAAGGCCCCGGCCGCGCCAAGGATCAAGGTCGCCATCGCTCACACTCCCAACGGAAAATCGAACCGCGCCACCACCCGGCGCGCCCAAGGCTCCGACAGCGGGCTTTCCACAACGCCATGCCCGCCATAGGCATGCAGGAAACTCGCCCCCGCCCCGATCTCGGCCTGAATCCCCAGATGCTTGGCCACCGCGCCCTCACGCATGCGAAACAGCAGCACCTGCCCTGCAGCCATCCCCGCCGCCGGGCGCAGCCAGCGCCCCGCCGCCGCCATCAGATCCTCGCGCCCTCCCGCTTCCGACCAGTCGGGGGTATAGGCGGGCACCGCCTCCGGCTCTGCCCCCATCACCTCGCGCCAAACGCCCCGCAACAGGCCAAGGCAATCCGTGCCCGCCCCCTTGCAACTCGCCTGATGCACATAAGGCGTGCCAAGCCAGCCGCGTGCCACGGCCACGATCCGCTCCCTCTCGCCCATGATCAGCGCCCCGAGGCCAGTTCGCGCGGCGGCGAGGCGGTCACCCAATCCTCATCCGGCACATTCGGGAATCCACGGAAATTACTGAAATTCCTGAATTTACCACGGCAGGTTTGCGCCTGCCCGTCGCAGCCCACGGTCAGGAAAACCACCGCGCCCGGCTCCGGCACCGCCGCCGGTTCCTCCCACAACTCCACGATCCGCAACCCGCCCGCGACACGGTCCGATTTCACCGTCCCCAACAGGCCCGCCGCCGCCCCATCTGCAAAGCGGCACAGACCGGCCGCGAACCAGCCACCCTCGAACCCGGTTTCTGCCAGCAGATCCAGCACCCGCCCCTCGCGCACCGCTTGCAGGGTAAAGCGCCCCCTATAGGCCGCGTCTTCCATATCCACCTTGCAGCGCAGGTCCCCCACAAGCGCATCACAGCCCGACCGGATCACCCGCCCCAGCGGCTTGTTCAACGCCTCGGACAACCCCCGCAACTCTACCCGGAACGCGCGCCCGGTCTGTTCCACCTCGCCCAAACTCCCGCGAAAGCGCAACGCCCGCATCTCGGGCGCGGCCCAGTTCACCAACCACATCCGCACCTCGGCCCCGTCATAGCGCCCCGCCCGCAGATCGGCCTCCGATATCCCGTCATCCGATAGCGCCCCGACCGCCTCGGAATTGTCCACCGCCAGCCCCGCCACTTGGCTTAGCGCCCGCGCCGTCAATCCCGTGCCCGCGCGGAAAGTGATCCCGTCAAAGCTCAGGTCCTTGTCATGGTCGGTGAAGCCCATCTCCACCCCGTCCCGCCGGGTGACCGCCCAAGCAAGGCAGGTCGTCGCCACCCCTTCGGCCAGATGCGCGGCCAGCGCCTGCAAACCGCTCACAGCCGCACCTCCACCACCGGGACCGACGGCACCTCGCCCGCCTGAAACGACGCGACCGACACCGCGATCCGGTCCGTGTCGAACCGCACCGGCACGTCAAACTCGAACCCCGCCGTGATCACCGCCCCCACATCCGGCGGTTCAACAAAGGTCAACCGCCCGGTCGCAAGGTCCAGCGCATAATCCACCGCCTCCACCTTCGCATCCCCTGCCACAGCCACCTGCACCGTCCCTGCCACCGGCTTCAGGATCGGGCGGCGAAAAGCCGTGCCCAGCGGATCATAGGTCTTGGCCAGCACGAATTCCCGTTGCGCGCCATCCCCAGTGCCCAGAACCTGATCCAGCGCCCCCACCCGCCCCGATGGCTTGCAGGACTTGAAATCCGCCCAATCCTTCCAGCGGAACCCGTAAAGCTGCCCGCGCCGCGCCTCGAAAAAGGCGATCAGCGCCGCGACATCATCCAGCGACCGCAGGCCAAGCCCCGCATCATAGCGCCGCCGCGACTGCGCCCAGGGCGTGTTGCGCTCCTCAAACCCGTTGGCCAGCGTAACGATCTCCGTCCGCCGCTCGGGCCCCCCGGTCGAACCGAAACTCAAATTCGCCGGAAACCGCACCTCGTGGAAACTCATCGCTACCCCCTCACCGGTTCCGCTGCCCGCGCGCCAGCGCGCGCGCCGCCTGCGCCGCGATCTGGCTCTGGCTGCGCTGGAACCCGGCCACATCCGGCGTCGTGATGTTCATCACCACCGACACCGCCCGCGCCCCGCCGCCCGCCTGCACGCCCAGCCGCCCATCCGCGCCCCGCGCCAGCGGCAAAATCGCCTCCGGCCCCGCCTCGCCCATGAGCCCGATTCCCCCCCGCATCGGAAAGACCGTCGGCCCCGCCACCACGCCGCCCTGCGCGAAGGGTGTCACGCGGCCTTGCGCAAAGGCCCCGCCCTTGGCGAATCCCAGCACGCCGGAAAACAGCCCGTTGATCCCCTGCGCCAAGGCCCCGCCCAAGGCGTTCTGCACGGGCCGCATCGCGGTGGCATAGACCGACCGCGACAGGCTTTCCGCCACCTGCCCCAGCGCATCCGACAGCCGCATCCCATCGAACACCACCCCGTCGAAGGCCCGCTTCAACCCGCTGCCAAGGGCCGAGGACAGGCTTCCCACCTCGCGCCCCGTGAACAGCATGGTCTGGCTCAACCGCGTCAGTTCCTGCTCAAAGGCCGCCGTCACCGGCACTGCCCCGTCCAGCCGCGCCTCCAGTTCCGCCAGATCGTCCCGCTCCATCGCCGCTCTCCCCATCCGGAAACGCCGCCGCCAGTTCCGCCAGCCGCGCGCGCGACAGGGGCGGCACCACCGCCGCCCCCACCCCCAGCATCACCCGCAATTCCGCAGGCGTCAGACTCCAGAAGTCGCGCGGCAACAGCCGCAGCCCCCCGATCCCCGCCCGCATCAGCCCGGGCCAATCCATCACCCGGCCTCTCCCGGCACGGCAAAGGCGCGGGCCAGCAACTCCGCCGCCGCCCGCGCCGCCCCCACCGGACCGCCGCCGATTTCCACCGTCATCAGATCGCCCGCGCGCCCCTGCCAGCCGCCTCCGCGCAGCCCCGCCACCAGCAGCGCCAGCACATCCCGCGTGGAAAACCGCCCCGCCTCGAACCGCGCCACCAGCGCCATCAGGCTGTCCTCGCCCAACACGGCCTCCAGCTCCGCCAAGGCACCCAGCGTCAGCTTGGCCACATGGGGGCGGCCATCCAGCACCACCTCCACCTCGCCCGCGAAAGGATTGGCCATCACAGCGCCGTAAAGGCCAAGGCCCCCGCCGAAGCGAGCGTCAGCTCATAGGTCGCCTCGCCGTTGTAACTTCCCGCATATTCGATGGCCGAGATTTGGAACGGCCCCTCCACCACCCCGAAATCAGGGATGATGACCTGAAACTCCGGCATCTCCCCGTCAAAGAAGATCTGCCGCGCCCGCTCATCCGTCGCCGCGTCTCGGAACACACCCGCCCCGCTCACCTGCGCCGACCGCACGCCTGCGCCCGCCAGCAATTCGCGCCAGCCCCCCGCGCTTTCAAGGCTCGTCACATCCACCGTCTCGGCGTTGAAACTGATGCGCGTCGCGCGCAGCCCCGCCACCGTCTCGAACTGCCCGTCCCCGGTCAGATCCACCTTCACCAGCACGTCCTTGCCGTTCTGCACCACCATCACACGCTCCTCACGCCTCTACCCGCACCCGGAAAGTCAGATCGATCCGCCGCTCCGTGCCATCGCCCGACCGTTTCGCCACCGCCTTCAGAAACCGCACGCCGACCACCCGCCCCGGCCCCGGCAGGGCCAGGCCCTCCATCGCCGTGCAGACCGCCGCCGCCACGCCCTTCGCCGCCTGAAACCCCGCCGCATCGGACCGCACCGAAATCTCTACCCGATGCTCCGCCCCCGCCCCTGTGGCGTCGGATGCATCGCGCACCTCCTCCGCCCCGATCAGGACGAAGGTGCCGCCTGCGCCCCCCGGCGGCACGGCATCCAGAACGGGCACCCCCGCCAGATCGCCCTCCGCGATCAGCGCCGCATGTACCGCCGCCTGCACCGCCCCAGCCAAAGCGTAGCTCATCCCAAAACCTCCTCGCAGGCGCAGGTCAGATACCGCCCGCCCGCATCCGCCTCCGTCACTGCCAGAACACGGAAGATCCGCGCCCCGTCCCGGAACCGCATCCCGGCCACAGGCCGCAGATCATGGCCCACCGGCAGACCCCGCAGGATCACCCGCAGCGGCTGCACCGCGACCGCCGCACCCATCGCCGCGCCTTCGCGCCCTACGCCCGGTCGGATCTCGGCCCAGACCGTGCCGCGTGCCTGCCATGCCTCCGCATAGCCGCCCGCGCCATCACCCGCGCGCACCGCCACCTCAAGGATCAGGGGCCGCGTCAACCGCACCCCCCTCATCCCGCACCCCCGCCAAGGATGCGCACCGTCCGCCAGCGTTCGATCAGCGCCTGCACCGCCCCCGGCAGCCCCGCCACCCCATCGCCCGCATCATGCCGCGACTCATAGAACTGCGCCGCCAGCAGGATCACCGCCTGACGCAGATCGGGCGGCACGTCGGCCCATTCCGTGCCAAAGCCCGCCGTCAGCGCGATTTCCACTCGCCCGCCCAATGGGATCGCAGGCAGCGCACCCGAAACCGCCACCAGCCGGGGACGAAGCGCATCCCGCTCCAGCCGAAACCGCGCCGCCTCCAGCACCACGCGCGCACCGCCCGCATCGACCAGCGCCACCTCACCCAGCGCCACCACCGGCGCGATGGGCAGGGCCTGCGCCCCATCCCCCCGCCAGCAGGAAAGCACCAGCCGAAACCCCCGCGCGATCAGCGCCTTCGCCGTCCGCCCCTCGATCACCGCCACAGCGGCCCGCAGATGGCTCTCCACCAACCCCGCCTGCAACGGATCGCCCTGAAACGCCGTCCCCAGCCGCAGGTGATCGGCCAAAGCCGTCACCGGCAGCGCCGATCCCGGCACCGCCCCCGTCTCTTCCAGCACCATCACGCACACCCCCGCCTGCAAAACTGGGGCGGGGCCGCGTTGGCCCCGCCCCCTCACCGATTACGACACCGCGAAGCGCAGCAGCTTGATCGCCGCGTAATCCGTCACATCGCCCCCCACGCGCTTGGACGCGTAGAACAGAACATGCGGTTTCGCACTGAACGGATCGCGCAGGATGCGCAGGTCGGGCCGCTCCGCGATCGTGTAGCCCGCGCGGAAATCGCCAAAGGCGATGGCATGCGCGCCCGCCGCGATATCCGGCATGTCCTCACAGATCAGGACCGGATAGCCCATCAACCGCGCCGGTTCCCCGGCGGCCAGCCCGTCCGACCACAGAAAGCGCCCATCGGCATCCTTCATCTTCCGCACGGCACCCGCCGTCTTGGAATTCATCACGAAGGATGCATTCGCCCGGTACTCCGCCCCCAGCGCATAGACGAGGGTGATGATGCAATCCGCCGGAGCCGTTGGCGAAAAGTCCGACGCCGCCCCCGACGGCACATAGCCCAGCGACCCCCAGGCCCAAGCCCCATTCGCCACCTTCGGCGCGGTCAGGAAGCCCTTCGGCTTGTCCACCCCGTCGCCGGAAACAAAGGCCGCCGATTCCGCCCGCAGGAACCGCGTCGCGATCTTCGCAGCCAGCCAGCCCTCCACATCAAAGGCGCTGTCATCCAGCAACCGCTGGCTCGCCTTGGGCATGGCCGACAGCTCATGCAGCGGGATCGACACACGCTCAAGGATCGGCGTCGCCGTCTCGGCCTGCGCCCCCGTCTCGGTTGCCCAACCCGAACCCACCTCGGACCGATCAACCAGCACGTCAAAAGACGTGGCCTCCACCTGCACCACCTGCGCGATGGCGCGGATGGATGCCGTGGACACCAGCACCGACTTCACCGCCTCCGCCGTCTGCGGATCGACCAGATAGCCGCCATCCGCCGCCACCGCGGTGTTCAGCGCCTTGCCCTCGGGCACGATGCCGCGCAGGCCATCGTCATCCCCGGTCCGCAGATAGGCCGCAAAGGCCTTGCGATGCGGCACCCCAACCTCTGCCGCCGCCGCCAAGGGCGGGCGGCCATGCGTCACCATCTTGCGATCCAGCATCGCCACGCGCTCCTGCTGCTCTTTCACCAACACCTTCACCTCACCCTGAAACGCCTTGACCTCGTTCACGAAATCCGCCAACGCTGTCTTCACTTCCACAGCCGCATCCGCCCCGCCCGGGGCCTCCCCGGCAGTCGCCATCCACTCCATCGCTTTCCCTCCGAAAGGCGCTACCGCGCCGCCAACCCGGCCCGCGCCGCCTGCAGCGCCGCCACCAGTTCCCCCGTCGCCTCGCCCTTCACCGCCACCCGCGCCGCGGGCAGCATCGGAAAGGTGACCAGCGACACTTCCCACAACTCCACTTCCGCCAGCATCCGCCGCCCCTGCGGCCCCCGCTCGGCCCGGATCGTGCGATACCCGATCGACAGCCCGTCCAAGGCCCCCGCCGCCAACAGCGCCACCGCCTCGCGCCCGCGTTCCAGTTCCGTCAGCAGCCGCCCCTTCACCCACAGGCCGCGCGCATCCTCGCGCACCTCGTCCCACACGCCGATGGGCTGCGCCGGATCATGCTGCCACAGCATCCTGACCCGCCCGCCCGCCGCCGCCATCCGCTTCAACGACGCCGCATAAGCCCCTGGCAACACGACATCTCCGCCCCGATCCATCACCCCGAACAGGGACGCATAACCCTCCAGCGCCGTGCCCTGCAGCATCAGCCCGGCCCCGCGCATGTCCTTCCGCTCCCACATCGCTCACCTCACCAAAGCCGCCATCACCACCGCCTCCGCCCCCTGCGCCAGCAGAAAGGCCGCCACGCCAAAGACCATCAGCCACAGCCGCCGCTCCAGCCGCTCCAGCGCCGCCTCGATATGGCCCAGCCGATAATCCAGCGCGGCCCAGCGTTCCTCGCTCACCCGCTCATGCGCCTCGATCCGCGCCGTGTTGGGATCGAAACTGTCGAACAGAAACCGCGACCCGCCCGCCGGCCCCGTCCGGTTCATCCCGGCTCCAAGGGCGGCAGCCCCAGCGCCGCGCGCTTCTCGGCCGCGGTCAGGAAATCCGCCGCCGCCACCCGCGCCCAGGCCGCGTCCCGTTCCACCGCCAGCGCGGGGATCATGTCCAGATCGGGCCGCATCTCCACTGCCGCGCCCTGATGCGCCGACAGCCACCCCGACAGCGCCGCCAGCACCCGCGCCGCCAAGGGCAGCACCGTCAGCCGATAGAAGGCCCGGTTCGCCTCGGCGTAATTGGCATAGGTCGCATCCCCCGGTATCCCCAGCAGCATCGGCGGCACGCCGAAGGCCGTGGCGATCTCGCGCGCCGCCGCTTCCTTCGTCTTCTGGAACTCCATATCGCTGGGCGAAAACCCCATCGGCTTCCAGTCCAGCCCCCCTTCCAGCAGCATGGGCCGGCCCGCATTGCGTGCCCCCTGATGATGCGCCTCCATCTCGCCCACCAGCCGGTCATATTGATCCGGCGTCAGCATCGATTGCCCATCCGCCCCCTTGTAGACAATCGCCCCCGAAGGCCGCGCGGCATTGTCCAGAAGGGCCTTCGACCACGCGCTCGCGCTGTTGTGCACGTCGATCGCCACCGCCGCCGCCTGCATCGGCGAAAACCCGTAATGGTCATCCTGCGGATGGAAACTGCGGATATGGCACACGGGCGGCGCCTCACCCGTCATGCCAAACCGATGCACCCGGCCCCCCACCGTATAGTCAAAGGCCACAGGCCAGCCATCCGCCCCCGGCACCACCGCCATCCGGTCGGATCGCAGCACATGCAACTCCACAGGCAGCACCCCATCCCCCGGCACCGCCTCCACATAGGCATTCCCCGACAGCAGCAGTTGCCCATAGACCGCCTCCAGCAGCTCCGCCCGCCCCTGCGCCGCATTGGGCCGTGCGAGCAAGGCCGCCATCGGATGCGCCTCATAGCGCCGCTCGGCATCCTGCAGCACCACGGGCAGCGCCGCCGCCGCCTCGGCAATCAGCCGCACCGCGCGAAACCCCACGGGATTGCCCATGAACCCCGTCCGCGTCAGGCTGCCCACATCCCGCGCCGACCACGCCGCCCGCCCGGCCATGCCCCAGACTGCCACGCGCCCCGCGGCACTCGCCTTCCGCTCCGGCACCGCCTCCACGACCGGGGCCTTCCTCAGAAACCGCAACACCATTCCACGCCCCCTCACCCGACTGCCTGAAGCACCCGGCCCAAATCACAGAACTCAAAAGGAAAATCCGCTACAGACTCCGCATCTGCGGGCGCCGCCACGCCGCCGCGCGATCCACCATCAACTCGGTCAGCGCCCAGACCAGCGCATCCACCCGATCCGGCGATCCCACCCCCGTGAACCCGCCCCGCGTCATCTGTCCCATCTGCGCCTCCAGCCGTGCCAACCCCGGCCCATGCGCCACGCGCCCCTGCTCATACAGCGCCGCCACAGGCTCCGCCCGCGCGGCCTTGCCCTTGCTGGCATGCACCAACGTCAGCGGCAGGAACGCATCCTGCTGCCGGATCACCGCAGCCACCAGATCGCCGCCCATATTCGCCTCGGCCACCATCCGGTCCGCGCCATGGCGGCGAAAGGCCTCCACCGCCGCCCCGGCCCAGCCCGCCGCGCCAAGGCCCTGCACCGACGCATCCTCCAGCACCACCGCACGCCAGTCCTGCGGCGGCCCCTCCAGCATGGCCCCCACGACAAGGATGCCGCATTCATCCGCCCCCGCCCCGGCACTCGCTGGCGGGTCCACCGCCACCACGATGCGCGAAATGGCAGGAACCGGCTTCCCTTGCGCCGCCACGATCACCTCGCGCGGCCAAAGCGCCCCTTCCGCATCCTCGACCAACAGCCCGTCCAACTCCTCCATCCCGCGCCGCGTGCCGCCATAGCGCGCCTCCATCTCGGCCAGAAAGGACTCCGCCAGATTGGCCCGGTTCGCCGCCGTGGGCGCATGGGTCACCACGGTCGATGGATGCTTCAGCACCGCCTTCAGCACCGCCACGTTGCGCGGCGTCGTCGTCACCACCGCCTGTGGCATCTCGCCCAGACGCAGCGCGAATTGCAGCATGTCCCATGTCTCCTGCGCCTTCGGCCATTTGGCCAGCTCGTCGGCCCAGGCCGCATCGAATTGCGGCCCCCGCAGGCTTTCGGGATCATGCGCCGAAATCACCTGCGCCACCGCCCCATTCGGCCAGACCAGCCGCTTGCGCCCGGCCTCCCATGCGGGGCGCCTATCCGGCGGCGCACAGGCCATGATCCCGCTCTCGCCAAAGATCATCACCTCGCGCACCTGATCCACCGTCTCGCCCACCAGCGCCACGCGCCGCGCGCGGCCCGGATCGGCGGGCCCGGCCCCTTCGACCTGCCCCCGCACCCATTCCGCCCCGGCGCGCGTCTTGCCCGCGCCGCGCCCGCCCATGATCACCCATGTCCGCCACGCCCCATCCGGCGCGATCTGGTGCGGCAGCGCCCAGAACTCGAACAGCCAGGGCAGCGCCAGAAAGGCCTGCTCGCTCAACCCATGCAGGAAATCATTCACCACATCCGGCGTCGCGGAGGCGAGCCAGACGGCGCCCGATCTCAACCCGCGCTGCATCGAGGTCGAGGGCACGCCCTCCGACGACACCGGCCACTTCGTTGCGAAGCCTGTCAACTCTCACCCTCTCATCCAGAACCACCGCCAGGGCCATCTGCAACTCGATCACGGCCCGCCGTGCCCGACCCGCCCCATCCCCATGGTTGGTCATCACCCCGGCCAAGGCCGTGGCCAGATCCCGCGCGCTGCGGTCCAGAACCTCCAGCGCGCGATCCAGCGCCTCCGTCCCGCCCCGCCCTGCGGCATGCCCAACGTCTTCCTGCATCGAACGGCCCGCCCCCCTGTCACCCCGAACGGCGGAAAAGGAAAAGCGGCGCCGGGGTCACCCCCGTGCCGCTTGCCCACCTGTCCCATCATGCATCAACCTATACGCCAGAGCGCCCGCCCAAGTCAAAGGAAAAATCGTTTGGGATCAGCAGCTTGGCGACCGCTCCGTTTACACTTTCTTCATTCTTTCCCCACCCCGAGCCGACCCTTGCCCGGATCGGCTGACCTGCTACGCTAAAGCCTCATAGCCGTCGCCCTCCGTTTTCCTCGTATCTCTGGTAAAGGTGCCCTCGATGTCTGGAACCATCACCCTCACCACCGGAAATGACCGCTTCGTTCAGGGCACCGCACCCGACGACACGGCGATCACCATCCTCGCCCTCGCTGGCGATGACGACATCTCCCTTGACCGCAGCGATGATCTGGGCGGCCACAACCGTGTGGATGCCGGGTCCGGGCGGGACATCGTGCGCTCGCGCAAAGAGGACGGAAACATCATCAGCCTCGGCACAGGCGATGATCGCTATTTCGGCTCCGGTTTCGGGTCCTTCGCCACCGACCTCGCCGATACCGTCCGGGGCGGAGCCGGAAACGACAGCTTCTTCTTCTCCACCTTCAAGTCCCACTATGACGGCGGCACCGGCAATGATTTCTTCTTTTCCGAAGGCTGGCAGAACATCATTCGCGGCGGCGATGGCGTGGATACGGTCAGTTACGAACTGCGCAGCACAGGCGTGACCATCAATCTGGCGCGGGACCGAGTCGAAACCGGCGCAGCCCGGTTCGAACGCCTCTCCTCCATCGAAAACGCCCGCGGGTCAGGCGACGACGACGTGATCATCGGCAACGCGCTGGACAATGTCCTGCAAGGCGGCGGCGGTCTGGATGTCCTGCGTGGCGGGCGTGGCGCAGATCGCTTTGTCTTCACCGATCCCAATGACGCCCGCGTCAACGCGACCCGCGCAGAGATCATCGAAGACTTCTCACGCAGACAAGGCGACAAGATCGACCTGTCTCAGATCGACGCCCGCCCCGGCCCCGGCAATCAGGCCTTCGCCTTTCTGGGCAGCGATGAATTCACCGGCACCCGGGGCGAACTTCGCTTCACCCGCAACAGCCCAAGCGATCTGCTGGTCCAAGGCGATATTGACGGTGATGGCACTGCCGATTTCCAGTTCCTTGTCGCCGGGGTGTCCGCGCTTCTCGCCAGCGACTTCCTCCTCTGATCCGGGTCCGGCATCCGGGGCAGATCCCCCGGCTGCGCCCCGATCAATCCTGCACGCCCGACTCCTCTTGCGCCCCGCGCTCCCGCTCGATGGCCCGCCAGCGCGCGACATTCTCGTTATGCTCGGCCAGCGTGCGCGCAAAGGCATGCCCGCCCGTGCCATCCGCCACGAAATACAGGTAATCGCTCTCCTCCGGGTCCAGCGCCGCCGCAATGGACAGCCGCCCCGGATTGGCGATCGGCGTCGGCGGCAGCCCGTCGATCACATAGGTGTTCCACGGCGTCTCACGCCGCAATTCACTCTGCCGCAGCCCACGCCCCAGCACGCCCTCGCCCTTGGTCACCCCATAGATCACCGTCGGGTCCGTCTGCAGCCGCATCCCCTGCTCCAGCCGGTTCACGAACACCGCCGACACCCGCCGCCGCTCCTCCGGCACGCTGGTTTCCTTCTCGATGATCGACGCCATGATCAGCGCCTCTTCCGGCGTGTCATAGGGCAGCCCCTCCACCCGCTGCGCCCAAAGCTCGGCCAGCGTCGCCGCCTGCCGCTCCGCCATCAGCGCCAGCAACTCCGCCCGATCCGCGCCCCGCGCCACCTCATAGCTGTCGGGCGCCAGCGTCCCCTCTGGCGGCACCTCGGCGATCTCGCCGGTCATGAACTCCGCCCGCTTCAGCGCGTCCACCACCTGCCAGCTCGTCACCCCTTCGGCCAGCGTCACGCGCCAGCGGATGTCATCCGCCTCCGCCACCTCCAGATATTCCGCAGGCGCCGCCGTGATGGCCGGATCGAAGGCCACCACCTCCACATAGCGGTTCGTCGCCGGATCAAGCTCGCGCAGCACCACCTCGGCACTCGCGACCGAGATGCGGAAATTCACCTCGCGCCCGCAGGTCGACTGCCCGCCCGCCGTGACAGAGTCCAGCACCTGCGCCATGCTCGCCCCCGGCAGCACAAGGTAGGACCCAAATTTCAGATCATCCGCCTTGCCCGAATACTCCGCCCCAATCCGGAAAATGCGCGCATCAGAAACCGCGCCCTGTTCCTCCAGCGCGCGGCTGACAGCCGACAGCGAATCCCCCCGCTCCACCCGAAAGCAGATCGCCTGCTCAAGCGGACCCGCGCCCGAGAACTCCTCCCGCCCCCAGGCCAGCAGCCCCGCCGCCATCACCAGCAGCACGATGAACAGCGTCAGCGCATTCGACGCGATGGACCGCCACATCAGCCCGCCACCCGACCCAGCACGAGGCTGGCATTGGTCCCGCCAAAGCCGAAGGAATTCGACAGCGCCACGTCGATCCGCCGCTTGACGGCCTTGTTCGCCGCAAGGTCCAGCTTCGGCGCGACCGCCGGGTTGTCGAGGTTGATCGTCGGCGGCGCCACCTGATCGCGGATGGCCAGCACGCAAAAGATAGCCTCAACCGCGCCCGCCGCCCCCAGCAGATGCCCGATGGACGATTTCGTCGACGACATCGTCGCCCCCGCCGCCGCATCGCCCAAAAGCCGCTCCACCGCGCCAAGTTCGATGGTGTCGGCCATCGTGCTGGTGCCATGGGCGTTGATATAGTCGATATCCGAAGGCTGCAGCCCCGCCCGCTTCAGCGCGGCGCTCATCGACCGGAACCCGCCATCACCATCCTCGGACGGGGCGGTGATGTGATAGGCATCGCCCGACAGGCCATAGCCCAACACTTCCGCATAAATCTTCGCCCCCCGCGCCTTCGCGTGCTCATATTCCTCCAGCACGACGACCCCGGCACCCTCGCCCATCACGAATCCGTCCCGGTCCGCATCATACGGCCGCGACGCCTTGGTCGGATCCTCCGCCCGCTTGGTGGACAGCGCCTTGCAGGCGTTGAACCCGGCGATCCCGATTTCGGAAATCGGGCTTTCCGCGCCGCCTGCCACCATCACATCGGCATCCCCCCATTGGATCAGCCGCGCCGCATCCCCGATGGCATGGGCCCCCGTCGAACAGGCCGTCACCACCGCATGGTTCGGCCCCTTGAACCCGAACCGGATGGAGACCTGACCCGAGATCAGGTTGATCAGCGCGCCGGGAATGAAGAAGGGCGACACCCGCTTGGGCCCCTTCTCCTTGATCAGCACAGCCGTCTCCGCGATCGAGGTCAGCCCCCCGATCCCCGACCCGATCATCACGCCCGTGCGGAGGCGGCCTTCCTCGTCCTCTGGCTCCCAGCCGGAATCCTTCACCGCCTGCACAGCGGCGGCCATGCCGTAAAGGATGAAGTCATCGACCTTCCGGCGGTCCTTCGGCTCCATCCAATCATCGGGGTTGAAGGTCCCGTCGGTCCCATCCCCGAAGGGAATCTCACAGGCATATTGCGTCACCACATTCGACGCATCGAAACGGGTGATCGGCCCCGCCCCGGATTTCCCGGCCAGCAGACGGCCCCAGGTCTCCTCCACTCCACAAGCCAGCGGCGTGACCATCCCCAGACCCGTGACAACGACCCGACGCATGCCGCCCCTCCGCGCAATGAAAGCTTCCCGCACGGGTGATACACGGGGGGGCAGGCCCGTGCAACACGGCGCCCTGCGCGAAGGCCGCCCCCCGCCTGCCGCGCACCGACCCGCCCTTTCCGCACCCCGATGGGCAAGGCCGCGCCGCACCCGCCGCGCACGGCCCCGCAGGCTGGCCGCGCCGCACCCGCCACGCGCCGCCTTGCCCGGCAGTCTTCACCGCATGCCGATCCGTCCCGCCACCCCGACCGAGGCTGACGCCCTCACCGCCCTCTCCCTCCGCTCCAAGGCGCATTGGGGCTATGACGCCGCCTTCATGGCCAAGGGCGCGCCCCATCTCGTCCTCCCGCCCGACCTGCTCGCCCAAGGTCGGGTCTGGGTCGCTGGCACGGCCGACGGACCCGTGACCGGTGTCATGGCCCTCTCCGCCCCGGACGGCAACCGCAGGCCGACCTCATCCTCCTCTTCGTCGCTCCGCCCGCGATGGGGCGGGGGCATGGCCGCGCCCTCCTGCGCCATGCCCTCGCCACAGCAGGGGCCGAAGGCGTGCGGCACCTCCGCGTCCTCTCGGATCCCCATGCGCTCGGCTTCTACATCGCGCATGGCGCGCGGCAGATCGGCATGGCCCCCTCCGACGCCATTCCGGGCCGCGACCTGCCGCTTTTGGAATGGACCTTGCCCTGACCACGCACCCCCCAAGACACGCCCAAGCCGCCGCCTCCTGCCGATAGGCTCCACGGGCTCCTAGACACCCAACTCCCGAAGGACGACGACCGCGAGGGCCAATCGAACCCTCCCCTTCGCTCCTATCCCAGGTTTCCTTGCCACGCTGCGCCACCACCCACGCACCCACCCCCCTCCATCTTCTGTCGAAAAATATCCTCGGGGGGGAGGCGCGGTACGCGCCGAGGGGGGCAGACAGCCCCCCTGACCCGGCCGCCACCCAGCGCGACCAGAACCAATCCTCGCGCCCCCCAGGCGCCAGCCCCCCGCGCCGCATCTCCCCCCCGAGAAACCCGCCTCAACCGACCGGACCCACAGCCCCCGAGCCAATCCCCGACGGAAGGCGAGTCCCACCCCCCTCCATCTTCTGTCGAAAAACATCCTCGGGGGGTGAGGCGCGGCACGCGCCGAGGGGGGCAGACAGCCCCCCTTGCCCCGCGCTCCACCCACACCCCAGCGGGTACCCCAGCGCCCCAGATCTCGGGCGCCCTTGCAGGCCAAAACATCCGACAGACCGCACCACTCCGACCCGGGGCGTCCCCGAACCGTCGCCCTCAGATCAAGACACCCGCCCGTCGCCCGAAAGCCACCGCCCGAAAGCCACCGCCACAACCTTCTAGCCAACACGGTAACCTTAACGCCCCATGACCCCACCGCGCGTGGCCACAGTTTGCTGCACAGTTTGCGGCACAGAACAGGGCACAGCCGTTTTCCCGCTCCAGTCCAGATTAACAAGCCATCGCAAGGCCTTGCCGCAGGCGCAAAAGAAAACGGGCGGCCCCTTCGGGACGCCCGTCACACCTGCCCTGACAAAAGGATCAGGCAGCTTCCGAGATGAACTTCACCGCATCGCCGAAGGTCTGGATGGTTTCGGCCGCGTCATCCGGGATCTCGATCCCGAACTCTTCTTCAAAGGCCATCACCAACTCGACCGTGTCGAGCGAGTCCGCGCCCAGATCGTCGATGAACGAGGCGTTCTCGGTCACCTTGTCCTCTTCGACGCCAAGATGCTCGACGACGATCTTCTTCACGCGTGCGGCGATGTCGCTCATGTCTCTTCCTCTTTTCCGTGGCGGGCGCGCCCGTCCCTTGTCCCTGCCCCGAAGGGCACCTGCCCCGCCGTTCCCGACGGGTCGGCCGGGTTTCGCCCGGGCCTTTCGCCGCGCCTATACCAAGGGCGTTCCCGCAAGGCAAACGCTTTCCATGGGCCTTTCGGCGCGCACGATCCTCAGACCATGTCCATCCCGCCATTCACATGCAAGGTGGCACCGGTCACATAGGCCGCTTCCTGCGAGGCGAGGTAGAGGACCGCCGCAGCAATTTCGGCCGCCTCGCCCATCCGCCCGGCCGGAACGGCGGTCAGGATGCGCGCCTTCTGCTCCTCGTTCAGCTTGTCGGTCATGGCCGTGGCGATAAAGCCCGGGGCCACCACATTGACCGTTATCCCCCGGCTCGCCACTTCCGCGGCCAGCGATTTCGACAGGCCCAGAAGCCCGGCCTTGGCGGCGGAATAGTTCACCTGTCCGCCATTCCCGGTGGTGCCGACGACCGACCCGATATTCACGATCCGCCCCCAGCGCGCCTTCATCATCCCGCGGATCGAGGCACGGCACAGCCGGAAGGTCGCGGTCAGGTTCACGTCCAGCACGCTCGCCCAATCGTCATCCGACATCCGCATGACAAGCCCATCCCGCGTGATGCCCGCATTGTTGACAAGGATGTCGACCGACCCCATCGCCTCGGCTGCCCGCTTCACAAGGCCCTCGACCTCTTCCGCCACCGACAGGTTGCAGGGCAGCACAAACGCACGGCTCCCCAACTCCGCCGCCAGCGCCTCCAGCGGCTCCACGCGCGTGCCCGACAGCCCGACGGTCGCGCCCGCCTTGTGCAGCGCCCGCGCGATCTCGGCCCCGATCCCGCCCGAGGCCCCCGTCACCAGCGCCGCCTTGCCCGTCAGATCGAACATCATCCGCTCCCTCAGAAGAATTTCGCCGGTTGTCCTAGCAGCATCCCGCCCGCCGCGCCACCCGTCACGCCCGCCGTGCCAGATAGTCCGCCGCTTCCGCGTCCTCTGCCGCGACGTGATCCGCCGCCGCCGCGGCCAGTGCCGCATCGGTCACCGCAATCAGACGGAATTCCTCCCACCACAGCCACATGTCCGGCGCAAAGAACCCGGCGTTTCGGAAATAATCCTCATGCGCCGCTCGCCAGAAGGCCAGCGATCCATCCCCCTCGCCCTCCAGCGCCGCAAAGGCCTCATCGATCCCGTCAAAGCGTCTGCGGCCCACGGCGACCGTCTCGATCACCGCTACAGCCCGCCCTCCGGCCATCACGGCCCAACGCATGCCCGGCACGGTCGGGTTCTCTTCCCGCCCGTCCCAGACCGTCGCGCGCTTGCGACCCGCGATCACCAGCGCGGCCAGCCGCTCCTGCATCCCCTCCGACCCGAAGGAGAGGCAGGGCAGCCGCCCATGCCCCGCGATTTCGACGAAATCCTGCCCGTCCGCCATAGCCCTGCTCCGGGCTTTCCAGCCTTAGCCCTTTGCCGCCAGCACGTCCTCTGGCGTGCCGACTGCGCGCAGGGCAACCTCACCCGCAACGATCCGCTTGATCATGCCCGACAGGGCCTTGCCTGCGCCGATCTCCCAGAACTCCGTCACGCCCGCGCCTTCCATCCACAGGACGGATTCGCGCCAGCGCACCGAACCCGTCACCTGCGCCACCAACAGGTCGCGGATGCGGTCCGGCTCTGTCACCGCCTCGGCCCGCACATTGACCACCACCGGCACGACCGGCCGCTCCACCACCACAGCGGCCAGCGCTTCGGCCATCACCCGCGCGGCGGGCTGCATCAGCGCGCAGTGGAAGGGTGCACTCACCGGCAACAGCAGCGCCCGCTTGGCGCCCTTGGCCTTGGCAATCTCCAACGCCCGCTCCACCGCCGCCTTGTGGCCCGACACCACCACCTGCGCGGGATCATTGTCATTGGCCGCCTGACAGACCTCGCCCTGCGCCGCCTCGGCCGCCACGGCCACCGCTGCCTCGAAATCAAGGCCCAGCAGCGCCGCCATAGCCCCCACGCCCACCGGCACCGCCTCTTGCATCGCGCGCCCCCGGATTCGCAGCAGCCGCGCCGTGTCCGACAGGCTCAACGCCCCTGCCGCACACAGCGCCGAATACTCCCCAAGGCTGTGCCCCGCCACGAAGGCAGCATGCGAGGCAACGGTGATCCCCTCCGCCTCCAGCGCCCGCAGCGCGGCGATCGATGTGGCCATCAGCGCGGGTTGCGCGTTCTGCGTCAGCGTCAGTTCGGCGATGTCGCCTTCCCAGATCAGCGCCGACAGCTTCTCGCCAAGCGCGGCATCCACCTCGTCAAAGACGGCCCGCGCCGCCGGATAGGCCTCGGCCAAGGCCCGCCCCATCCCGATGGTCTGCGCCCCCTGCCCCGGAAACACGAATGCACGGCTCATCCTCTGCCCCTCCCTGATCCACGGACCCTGTCCCGGCCCTCGCCCCCGCCTTAGCGAAACGCTCCCGGCGGTGCAATCGCTGCGGCGAGGGACCCGGCACACGGGCGAGCGTGGCACGATTGGCACGACTTCTGCAGTCAGCTTCACGTTCGATAAACCGGACGGCGCTATTGTCGTTACTCGTGCTGACGGAGGCCCACCCCGGACCACCGCCCTCCAGCCCATGCCAAGGTGACCATGAAAGACATTTCCACGGACGAAATGCCCCTGATCGCAGATCGTGGCCCCCTCCCCGAAACGCTTGCCGCACCGGATGCCAGCACGCAACCAATGCTCGAAATCGCCGTCATCAAGGACATCGCGGTCGAAGTGGGCACCCTCTCCGTATCGCTCGCCGATGTTTCCGGCGCGGTGGAGGATGTGGACAGGCTCATGAACAGCCAGGTCGAAACCCTGCGGGGCCTGCGCGGGCTGTCGGACTCGCTCGCCCGCGGCAATGATGCCATCCGCGACGCCGCCCGCAGCGCCCTCGGCGCCACGGTCGAGGCGCGCAACACCGTCGCCTCCGGCCAGACGCGCATTGATGCGGCGCTCGCAGATGTCACCGCCCTGGCCAATCAGGTCGCCCTCTTTGGCGAAAGGATCGAGGCGCTGACCTCCGCCCTGACCAAAGTCGCGCGCGCCGCAGGCGACATCGACGCCATCGCCCGCACCACCAACCTTCTTGCCCTCAACGCCTCGATCGAGGCTGCGCGCGCCGGCGCCGCGGGCCGCGGCTTCATGGTCGTCGCGCAAGAGGTGAAGCAGTTGTCGGGTCGCACGCAAGACGCCACCCGCCAGATCGAAAGCAATCTCGGCGATCTCACGCGCGAGATCACCGCCATCGCCGAAACCGGCCGCGCCGCCGCCGACCGCGCCGCCAAAGTCCGGCGCGAAGCGGGACATGTCTCACGCGTAATGACCGAAATCGACAGCGCCGTCCTCGCCATTGCCGACAGGCAGGACCAGATCAACGAAACCAGCGACACCGCCTCCAGCCTTGTCGCCGCGACGGAGGATGGCTTCCACGGCATCGGCGCGGGCGTCACGCAGGCGGCAGGCCGCCTTTCCGCTGCAAAGTCCAGCCTGTCCGACCTCGTCAATGCCAGCGAAAGGCTCGTCTCCTCCACCGCCCGGCTTGGCGTGGAAACCGTCGACACGCCCTATATCAACGCGGTGCGGCAGGCCGCCGCCGCCATCTCCGCCGCCTTCACCGCCGAGGTGGAGTCCGGCCGCTTCCCGCTCCGAGACCTCTTTGATCACAGCTATCGCCCCATCCCGGGCAGCGATCCGGCACAGGTCATGGCGGCTTTCACCCCGCTCACCGACCGACTGCTGCCCGCGTTTCAAGAACCGCTTCTGTCCCTCTCTCCCGCCGTCGTCTTCTGCGCAGCGGTCGATGTGAATGGCTACCTGCCCACCCATAACCGCAAGTTCTCGCAGCCCCAGCGCGCGGGTGATCCCACATGGAACGCCGCCAACTGCCGCAACCGCCGCATCTTCGACGATCGCGTGGGGCTGGCCGCGGGGCGCAATACCAAACCTTTCCTGCTGCAATCCTACCGCCGGGACATGGGCGGTGGCACCTTCGCCCTGATGAAGGACGTCTCCGCCCCCATCTTCGTGCTGGGCCGCCATTGGGGCGGACTCCGCCTCGCTTACCGCGTCTAACGCGCAGGGCAGAACGGGGCGGCGGGGCGCACGGCCCCTTGCCGCCCCGCCCCCGCCATGTCACATCCCGGCCATGGCCCTGCACCATCACCCACGCCTGCGTCGCGTCATCTACGCCACCTTGTTCGAGGCGGGCGGCATCCTCCTCTCGACCGCCGTCCTTCTCGCCCTCGCCGACACTACGGCGGGCAGCAGCCTCGTCTTCTCCATCCTCGCCTCCACCGTTGCCATGCTCTGGAACCTCGCCTTCAACGCAGGGTTCGAAGCGTGGGAGACACGCCAGACCGTAAAGGGCCGCAGCCTCGCCCGCCGCACGGCGCATGCGATGCTCTTCGAGGCGGGTCTCGTCCTTTTCCTCCTCCCGCTCACGATGTGGTGGTTCTCCGTCACCCTCCTGCAGGCGCTGGCCTATGAGGCCGCGCTGATCATCGCCTTCCTGATCTACACATGGGTCTTCACCTGGGCCTTCGACCGCCTTTTCGGCCTGCCCGCATCAGCCCGTTGACCCGTAATCCGGGCAGCCACACTGCGCCCGCCCGCCGCCCCGCAAAGCCTTGCACTCCTGCGGCCTTTCTGTATAAGGCCCCATCCTTTCCGCATTTAACACGAACCGGCGCAGCCTCTCGTGGACGGGCCGCGGAAAGGCCGAACGCCCGCCCTATGAAATGCGCCTTGTCAGAACTGGAGTGCACATGGCTCTTTACGAGCATGTCTTCATCGCGCGCCAAGACCTTTCCAACGCGCAGGCCGAAGGCCTTATCGAACATTTCTCCACGGTTCTCGCGGACAACGGCGGCAAGGTCGTCGAGTCGGAGTACTGGGGCGTCAAGACGATGGCCTATAAGATCAACAAGAACCGCAAGGGCCATTACGCCTTCCTGCGTTCCGATGCCCCCTCTGCCGCCGTGCAAGAGATGGAGCGTCTGATGCGCCTGCATGACGACGTCATGCGCGTGCTGACCATCAAGGTCGAAACGCACAGCGAAGGCCCCTCGGTCCAGATGCAAAAGCGCGACGACCGTGAACGCGGCGACCGTCCCGAGGGCGGCTTCGGCGGTGGCGAACGCCGCGAACGCAGCTTCGGCGACCGTCCGGAACGCACGGGCGACCGTGGCGGCTTCCGTCGTTGATCAGGCTCAGGAAAGGACCATAACCCATGGCGAACAAACCGTTTTTCCGCCGCCGCAAGGTCTGCCCCTTCTCGGGCGACAATGCTCCCGCGATCGACTACAAGGACGTCCGTCTCCTGCAGCGCTACATTTCCGAGCGTGGCAAGATCGTTCCGTCCCGCATCACCGCCGTCTCGGCGAAAAAGCAGCGTGAACTGGCGCAGGCGATCAAGCGCGCCCGCTTCCTCGCCCTGCTTCCCTATGCCGTGAAGTAAGGAGAGACCCACATGCAAGTCATCCTCCTTCAGCGCGTGGCCAAACTTGGCCAGATGGGCGAAGTCGTGAACGTCAAGGACGGCTACGCCCGCAACTTCCTCCTGCCGCAGGGCAAAGCGCTCCGCGCCAACGAGGCGAACATCAAATCCTTCGAGGCCAAGAAGGCCCAGCTCGAGGCGCAAAACCTCGAGACCAAGAAGGAAGCCGACGCCGTTGCAGCCAAGCTCGACGGTCAGGCCTTTGTGGTGATTCGGTCCGCCTCCGACGCCGGTGCGCTTTACGGCTCCGTCACCACCCGTGACGCCGCCGATGCCGCGACCGCAGCCGGGTTCACCGTGAACCGGGCTCAGGTCGTGCTGGATCGTCCGATCAAGGATCTGGGCCTGCACACCGTCACGGTCGTGCTGCACCCGGAAGTGACCGTCAAGGTCACGATCAACGTCGCCCGCTCGGTCGAAGAGGCCGAACTGCAGGCTTCGGGCAAGTCGATCCAGGAACTGGCGGCCGAAGCTGATGCCGCAGCCGATTTCGAAATCGCCGAGCTTTTCGACGATATCGGCGGCGCAGCCTCCGAAGACGCCTAATCCTCGCCGCAAGGCTGGAACCGAAAACCGCGCGGGGCGACCCGCGCGGTTTTTTCTTGCCATGTGCCCTGCGAGGTCACGGCCCCCAGCCGCGACATGCCCATGTCGCACCCGCCCAAGCCAAGCCCATCGCCGCAGCCTAGCCTGCCCCCAACCTGCTGGCCAAAGGACGCGCATGACGACCACCGCCCCGCCCCTGCCCGGCCAGACCGCGAAAGGCATCGCCTTCCTCGTGGCGGGCGTCGCCGTTTTCTCCATCCAGGACCTGATCCTGAAGCTGCTCTCGGGCGACTATCCACTGCATCAGGCGATGCTCTTGCGCTCATTCACCGCGATCCCCTTCCTCCTCCTGCTCGTGCATTGGGAAGGGGGCTTGCGCAGCCTCTTCACCCCCGGCACCCGCGCCATGATCTGGCGCGGCGGCGTGATGTTCGCGGCCTATACCTGCTACTACCTCGCGCTGGCCGCCCTGCCCATGGCCACCACCGTCGCACTCTATTTCTCTGCGCCCCTCTTCATCACGATTCTATCGGTCTTCTTTCTTGCCGAAAAGGTCGGCCCCCGCCGCTGGATCGCGCTGATGGCGGGCTTTGCGGGCGTGCTCATCATGGTCCGCCCCGGCGGCACGCTTTTCGACTGGGCGGCGCTGCTGCCCGTGACCTCAGGCCTGACCTATGCCATCTCCATGATCACCGCCCGCCGCCTCGGCACCACGGAAACCGCCTCGGCGCTGGCCTTCTGGGGCAATGCCGTCTTCCTTCTGGGCGCCATTCTTCTGTCCGCCATCTTCGGCAGCGGCGCGTGGGAAGGCGACGCCCATCCCTCCCTCGCCTTTCTGCTGCGCGGCTGGGCCATGCCCACCGCCTTCGACCTCATGCTGATGATGGCCTGCGGGGTCATCGCCGCCATCGGTCTGACCCTGCTGACCCAAGCCTATCGCGTGGCCGAAGCCTCGGTCGTCACGCCCTTCGAATATACTGGGCTGATCTGGTCGGTGATCTATGGCTGGGTCTTCTGGCAGGACTGGCCCAATGGCACCGATTGGACCGGGATTGCCATCATCGTCGGCGCGGGTCTCTACATCCTCTGGCGCGAGGCACGCCGATAGCAAAAGGGCCGGGGTGATCCCCCGGCCCTTCCAACCTCCCCAGATGGGAAAGTCTTACATCTCGTCCAGCGCCTCGATGGCCTTCTGAAGCTCGTCCTTGGCGACTTCCTTCTCGGTCACCTTGGCCCCGGCCACGATATGGTCGACGACCTTGTCCTCGAAGATCGGCGCGCGCAGCTGCTGCTGCACCTGCTGGTTCTTCTGCACGAACTCGAAATAGGCGCGCTCCTGCCCCGGATAGTTGCGGGCCTGTGCCAGCACGGCCTGCGTCATCTCCGCATCCGTCACCGTCACCTCGGCCTTGCGCCCGACTTCGGCCAGCAGCAGGCCCAGACGCACGCGGCGCTCGGCCAGCGTCTTATGCTCGTCCGTCGGCTCGATATTGCCGTGGTTGTGGCCGTGCTCATGCGGGTTTTCCTCATGCCACAGCTGATGCGCGATCTGCGCAGCTTCGGCATCGACCAGACGCGCGGGAAGGTCGAACTTCACCAACCCGTCCAGCTGATCCAAAAGCGCCCGCTTCATCACAGCGCGCGAGGCGCCCTTGTATTCGGATTCGAGGCGCTCCGCGATCTGGCCCTTCAGCGCGGCCAGATCCTCGGCCCCGTACTTCTTGGCCAGCTCGTCATCGATCTCGGCGGGCTTGGCTTCCTTCACCGCCTTCACGGTGCAGGCAAAGACGGCGGCCTTCCCGGCCAGATGCTTGGCACCATATTCCTCGGGGAAGGTCACGTTGACCGAAACCTCGTCGCCGACCTTGGCACCGACCAACTGATCCTCGAAGCCCGGGATGAAGGACTTGGAGCCGAGCACCAGCGGATAATCCTCGGCCGAGCCGCCCTCGAACAGTTCGCCATCGACCGACCCTTTGAAGTCGATCACGATCTGGTCGCCGTCCTTGGCCTTGGCGCCCTTCTTGCGGTCCTCGAAATTCTTGGCATTGCCGGCGAGGTTCGCCAGCGCCTCATCGATATCGGCCTCCGACGCCTTCACGACCAGCTTTTCCAGCACGATCTTTCCGGCATCCAGCTCCGGGATCGGCGGCAGCGCCTCGTAGGACATCTCGACGACGACATCCTTGCCCTCGGCCCAAGTTTCGCCGTCCACCATCTTGACGTCCGGCTGCAGCGCGGGGCGGTCACCGGTCTTGTCGAAGTGATCCTTCATCGCGCCGTCGATCGCGTCCTGCATCGCATCGCCCAGCAGGCGCTGGCCGAACTGCTTTTTCAGGATCGCCAGCGGCACCTTGCCCTTGCGGAAACCCTTCATCTCGATCTCGGGCTGCGCCTCGACCAGCTTTTCCTGCACCTTCGCGTCCAGCTCGGCCGCCGTCACCGTGATGGTGTAGGCGCGCTTCAGACCTTCGTTCAGGGTCTCGGTGACCTGCATTCTATCGTCCTTCTCATCTCATCCCTGGTGCGGGCGAAGGGACTTGAACCCCCACGCCGTAAGGCGCCGGAACCTAAATCCGGTGCGTCTGCCAATTCCGCCACGCCCGCAAACTGCCCAAAGCGCGCCCGTCCGTCCCCTCAGGTCCGGCCCGCACGCGCCCTGAAAATTCCGCGTCCTTCTAGCAAAGCCCCAAGGGGGATGCGAGAGGAAAATGCCGCGCTCCGCCGCGCCATCGGCGGACCAAATTCCTTCGAAGGAATTTGCAATTTTCTTCGAAGAAAATTTGCTCACACCCCCAGCCGCCGGAACACCGCAGGCAGCATCTCGGGCAAATCCTCGGCGATCAGCCCCGGCCCAAACTCCCGCGCGCATTCCACATGCAGCCACGCCCCCGTGCAGGCCGCGTCAAACGGGTCAAACCCCCGCGCGATCAGCCCCGCGATGAACCCGGCAAGCACATCGCCTGACCCAGCCGTCGCCAACCACGGCGCCGCCCGCTCATAGGCTGCCGCATGCACGGCACAGCGCCCATCCGGCGCGGCAATCACCGTATCCGCCCCCTTGAACAGCACCACACAGCCCGCCCGCGCCGCCGCCTCCCGCGTCGCATCCACCTTGGAATAGGCGGGGCCCGTCACCGCAGGTGCCTCCAGCTTCGCCACGATATCCGGGAACAGCCGCGCAAACTCCCCTGCATGCGGCGTCAAAACACAGCCCGCATGCAACGCAGCGAACAACCCAGCATCCCGCGACAGCAGCGTCAGCGCATCCGCATCGCAGACCGCGTAAGGCATGCGCTCGGCGCGCAGCGCTCCCGCCACAAGTCCCGCCTCCCGCTCCCCGGTTCCCAGCCCCGGCCCAAGACAGACCACCCCGATCCGCCGATCCTCCAGCATGCCCGCCAGCGTCGCCCCATCCTCCACCACCCGCAGCATCACTGCATCCAGCCGTGCCGCATTCTCCGGCACCGCCTCCGACGGACACCCCACCGTCACCACACCCGCACCGACCCGCAACGCCCCCCGCGCCGCCAGCCGTGCCGCGCCGCCGCGCCCCGCGCCACCGGCCAGCACCAGCAGCGCCCCGTGACCAAACTTATGCGCCCCGCCCCGCTTACGCAGCCGCACCGCCTCCGGCTTGCCCACCAAAGACACACTCTTGCCGCCCGTGATCCCGATATCCACCACTGCCAATCGACCGCAGACCTCCGGCCCCTGTCCCAGCATGTGGCCAAGCTTCGGCGCATGAAATGTCACCGTCAGGTCGGCCACCAAAGCAGGCATCACCACCCGCCCGTCATCAGCCTGCAGTCCGGTCGGCACATCCACTGCCGCCCGCCGCGCCGCACCGTCCCAGACCTCGCGCATCGGCGCGGGCAGGTCGCAGCCCCGCGTCATCCCAATGCCGAACAGCGCATCCACCGCCAGATCGACCGCGCCCTCGTCTGTCGGTCCCGCCATGGCCTCCCATCGCGTACGCATCGCCGCCGCATCGGGTCCATGCCGCGTCGCGTCGCCCAAAGACAAAACGCGCACAATCCACCCCCGCTCACGCAGCAGCCGCGCCACCACGAAGCCGTCGCCGCCATTATTGCCCGGACCGCATAGGACAACAGCCTTGAACGCACCCTCGCGAACCTCCGGCCATTCCTCGAAAATGGCCGCCACCACCCCCCGCCCAGCCCGCTCCATCAGTTCCAGCCCGGTCACCGCGCCGCTGGCCATCGCGGCGGCCTCTATGGCGCGCATTTGTGCAGAGGTCAGCAATTCGGTCATTTTCCCGCCCATTCCATTCGCAATCCGCCCAGAGGAAAGGCATTTTGCACAATTTTTAATCACACGCGCCGGAAACCCGTGGCGAAGCGCCCCATCCGGCCCGCCCGCAATTGTGGCCCCCATGCGAACATGGTGAGACGTCCTTGGCAAGCCACGCGGGGGGAGAGTCGGCCCATGAAAAAGATCGAGGCGATCATCAAGCCGTTCAAGCTGGATGAGGTGAAGGAAGCCCTTCAGGAAGCCGGCATCCAAGGCCTCTCGGTCACCGAAGTCAAAGGCTTCGGCCGCCAGAAGGGCCACACGGAACTGTACCGCGGCGCCGAATATGTCGTCGACTTCCTGCCCAAGGTGAAGATCGAGGTCGTGCTGACCGACGACATGGTCGATGCCGCGATCGAGGCGATCGTCTCCGCCGCCCGCACCGACAAGATCGGCGACGGCAAGATCTTCGTCTCGCCCGTCGAACAGGCCATCCGCATCCGCACCGGCGAAACCGGCGACGACGCCGTCTGATACCGGGGCCGAACCCATCCCCGCCCGGGCCCTCGCCCAAGGCGGAAACTGAAACAACCAAACCGAAAGGCATCATGATGAGCGCAGTAAAGAATGCTCTGAAGCTGATGAAGGACGAGGAAGTCGAATATGTCGACATCCGCTTCACCGACCCGAAGGGCAAGCTTCAGCACGTCACCCTCGTGGCCGATCTCGTGGATGAAGACTTCTTCGAGGAAGGCTTCATGTTCGACGGCTCCTCCATCGCTGGCTGGAAGTCGATCGACCAGTCCGACATGAAGCTCATCCCCGATGCCTCGTCGGTCTATATCGACCCGTTCTATGCCGAAAAGACGATGTGCGTGCATTGCAACGTCGTCGAACCCGACACCGGCGAAGCCTACAGCCGCGACCCGCGCGGCACGGCCATGAAGGCCGAGGCCTACCTGAAATCCTCGGGCGTCGGTGATGCCGCCTATTTCGGCCCCGAAGCCGAATTCTTCATCTTCGACGACGTCCGCTACCAGATCGCGCCGAACAAGGTGTCCTACCAGATCGACGCCGAAGCCGCCGCTTGGAACACCGACACCGTGATGGAAGGGGGCAACCTCGCCCACCGCGCCAACTACAAGGGCGGCTACTTCCCGGTGAACCCGATCGACGAGGCGCAGGACATCCGCGGCGAGATGCTCTCCACGATGAAGCGCATGGGCATCAAGGTCGACAAGCACCACCACGAAGTGGCGACCTGCCAGCACGAACTTGGCATGATCTTCGGCGGGCTGGTTCAGCAGGCCGACAACATCCAGAAGTACAAGTACGTGATCCACAACGTCGCGGCCGCCTATGGCAAGACCGTGACCTTCATGCCCAAGCCCATGAAGGGCGACAACGGGTCGGGCATGCACGTGAACATGTCGATCTGGAAGGAAGGCAAGCCGCTCTTCGCAGGCGACAAATATGCTGACCTCTCGCAGGAAGCGCTCTACTTCATCGGCGGCATCCTCAAGCATGCCAAGGCGCTGAACGCGATCACCAACCCGTCGACCAACTCCTACAAGCGCCTGATCCCCGGCTTCGAAGCCCCGGTTCTGCGCGCCTATTCCGCCCGCAACCGCTCGGGCTGCGTCCGGATCCCGTGGACGGAATCGCCGAAGGCCAAGCGCGTCGAGGCCCGCTTCCCCGATCCGTCGGCCAACCCCTATCTGGCCTTCGCGGCGCTTCTGATGGCCGGCCTTGACGGCATCAAGAACAAGATCGATCCGGGCCCGGCGTCCGACAAGGACCTCTACGATCTGCCGCCGGAAGAACTGGCCGCCATCCCCACCGTCTGCGGCTCGCTCCGCGAGGCGCTGGAAGAGCTGGAGAAGGACCACGACTTCCTGCTCGCGGGCGACGTCTTCACCAAGGATCAGCTCGAAGGCTACATGGCGCTCAAGTGGGAAGAGGTCTACGCCTTCGAACACACGCCGCATCCGATCGAATATCAGATGTATTACAGCTGCTGATCTCCGGATCGGCTGCCACAATCTTCTCAAAAGGGCCGCAATCAGCGGCCCTTTACTTTTTTCCGACACAGCAGAAGGGCGGCAAACCGGCGGTTTCTTGACATTAACGAACAGAAATTCGCCCGTGGATTGCAACAAATACAGGGATTGCCGCGAACCGGTCCACAGAAAGGCCAAATTATGGACACGATTCGGTGTTTGCCTTCCCCAAACAACAGGGGAATGCTGCCATGCTTGATTGCGATGCCTCCTTCGTTTCGGTGCCCGAGTTTGCCTCGATCCGTCGCTCCCTCCCCAACCGTCTGATGGCCGCCACGGCCCTGCCGGACGGCCCGGAAGCGACCCTCGCCAGACCCGCGTCCGCGCCCTTATACAAGGCAGAACGGCAAGCTGAAGAAAGCTTTACCGCCATGTGCCCGGCTTTCGTCGATCACCTGCCGGTCTCCGAACTGCCGCCGATCCCGGTTCCGCCCCTCGCGGACCTGCGCATCGAGGCCGCGCAGAGCTTCGCCCCCGCCCGGGATGACGAAGACGAGGACCTCTCTCAGCCCGCCGCCGAAGCTGCAGCAGAGGCCGATGCCGAGGCCCGGCCCGTGATCCCGCGCCGCCCCCTCCGCTTCACTGCCGCGCGCGGTGCGGAAGACGCAGCGCCGATCACCCTGCCCAGCTTCGACCTTTTCGACGGCGTCTTCGATGATGCGGGCCTCGACGGCCCCGGCGTCGATCCGCGCCTGCAACGCAGCCGCGCCCGCGCCCGCGCCCAACTCGCCCTGATGGAGGCCGCGCTCACCCCGGTGGAACGCAACCTCTGGCACGACGATCCCGAACCCGAAGTGTCGGTCCAGCCCGTGCTGACCCGCAGCGGACGGGAAACCGCCGCCGCGCCGTCCCCCGAGGCCGCGCCCCGCGCCGAAGGCGCACCCGTGCCCCGCCGTCCGGTGCGCCAACTGGCGGCCTCCGACCTCCGGCGCACTCCACGCCCGGCCCCGCAGATCCACGATCCACTGCGCGACCGCCTGCGTGACCTGCGCGACATCCTCTACACCCCGACCCCGGAAGAGGCCGAAGCCGCCGCCCTCGCCGCCGCCCAACCGCAGCGCCAACCGCTTCCGCAGCGCGCTCTCGCGCTGATGGGGCAGATGGTGGCCCTTCTCCTGACCCTGCTGCAGGTGGTCCCCGCACTGGCCCGCAGCCTGACTGCCGCGCTGCCGAAGGTCGTGCCGCAAACGGCCCGCGCCGCGCTGCCCAAGGCCCTGCCTGCAGGACGGACACGAATGCTGACCGGAACCTTGGCGCAGGCGCTATACCGCGTCCTTCCCGCCCCGGCCTTGGCCCCCCGCCTCGCCGCCGCCGCCGCACTGGCCGTCACAGCCAGTCCGCTCGGCCTGACCGTCCCGCCCGACCTCTTATCGCTCCTCTGATCCCGGCGACGGGCGCGACTCAGCCAAAGGTTGCACCCGCCCCGCTGTTCACAGGCAAGATACAACCCAAGGATGATCGGCGGATATCCGCCAGAACCGGGCCAATCGCGGCAACAATAGGGCATCAAGCCCGGCCGATCCGGCCAATTTCCACAAACTGATCCGAAAAACGGCACAATTTTCAGTAATCCTTAAGAACACGCGACGCCCGTGGGGGGCAGAACGGGAAAGGAGGGTTGGACGATGGCTTTGGATGACAGCACCATCGCCCAGTTCGTGTTCGATCGTGATCCGGCGCTCAATCTCGGGCTTCTGGTCAAAGAACTGGATGCAGCGCTCGAACGCTCGGGTGCAGGACGCCGCAACATCACTTGGGATTGCGACGATGTCGCCATCCTTGATCTCGACGCCGTGCGCTTCACGCTTTCCTACACCGGCGAAGCCGCCCTTGGCCTGCCCGCCAGCCTGATGATCTCGGTCGGCCCCGGCCCGAACCGCCAGAACGATCCCACCGACCGCCGCCGCTATGAGGGGCTCTGCCATCTCATCGCTGAACGGCTCCGCGCCCGCTTTGCTCCGCGCGAAACGCTCTGGCATCAGGTGGCTGGCCCCGTCACCACCGATCTGGTGGACGATCTTTTCGACCGCCTCCCCGATCTGTCAAACGGCACGCCGCGCCCCATGACCCGCCGCTCCGCCCCGGCCGAGGCGATCCGCGCCTTCCCCGAGGCCGAGGTGGGCATGCCCGTCTCCTTCGTGGAAAAGGCCATGGCCATCAAGGCCGCCAAGGCCGAACGCGCCCGCGCCGCGATGCAATCCCTGTCCGGCACCCGGGGCACCGCCGCCCCGCGACCGGCGAACGATGCCCCCGGCCCGCATGCCCATAGCCCGGAACTCGGCCGCGTGCGCGCGGCCCTCTACCCGGACGCGGACACCCCGCCCGAGAATGTGCGCATGCGCCTTGCCGCCTCCACGCTCGACGTCACGCTGATGGCCGTCTTCCTGCCGATGGGGGCCGCGATGCTCACCTGCTCGCTCTTGCGCGGTGGCGACGTGAACGTCTCCGCCCGTGTCATGGCGCTGACCTGCACCATGATCGGCATCGCGCATTTCTTCGGGATCAGCCCGGTCGGCATGTCGATCTGACAGGCTAGATCCCCGCCGCCTTCAGCCCCTCGCGCGCCGCCGCGTCCAGCGCCGTCATCGGCACGATGGTCGTATGGATGGAAAAGACCACCGCCTGCGTCTGCGGCAGGCGCAGCACCACCTGTCGCTCTGACCGCAGATAGATCCGCTCCACGGGCCGGGGCCGCCGCTCCGTCTCCAGCCGGGGCTGATGCAGCGTCGGGTCGTCATAGATGAGCGCGTTATACCGCTCCATTGGCGCACCGACCCGCACCATGTCGAACAGCCGCTGCACCCGCCGCGCCAGTTCCGCATCGTAATGCGCGACTGGGGCATGGATGCCCGTCATCGGCCGCCCAATCTTCTGCGCAAGGGTCCAGCTTGCCGGAAAGCAAAGGATCGCGCCCATCAGCACGCTTTCCTCGCCCTGCTTGACCATCAGGCAAAGATCCTCCTGCACCAGCCGCCCCAGCGTGATCAGGGGAAAGGCCCGGTCCACCGGCACCACCACCCCGTCGGGCCGCGTCACCGTGGCCGCCCCGACAACATACCCGTCGCGCCCCGCCAGCAGCGCCAGCGCCATGTCAAGGAGTTCCGCCGCCGCCGCCCGCCCCTCGGGCAGCATCGCATGCACCAGCGGGGCCCGCGTCGCGATCAGCCAGTCCCGCTCCGCCATTTGCCCGGCATAGGCCTCATCCCGCCGCAGCCAATCCTCTGCCCCGCAGGGCCGCATCCCTGGCAGGCGGGCGGTGGCCGGGTCCATCCACGGCACATGGGGCAGTCTGTCCTGAAGCACGGGCGCACGCATCCCCCTTGCCTATCCCCCGCGCGAAACCACTGCAAGCCGGTCTGAAACCGACGCGGCCCCGTCGCGCCCCGGCAACCGCCCCCGCCCGCCCCGCGCCACCATCGCCCCATCCATGGGAGAGGATCGCAGATGACCGTCCAGTACCACGCCGACCGCCGCAAGATCGACCCGACTCGCGGCCCGCATCTCGGCGATGGCAGCCCCAATGACAATGACCGGGTCGAAATCGGCCCCACCCAGCTTGCCTTCAAGGAATGGGAGGCGGCAGGCCTCACCCCGCCCGACCTGTCCACCATGCGCCACTACCGCTGGGATCGTCTGGTCAAGGCGCTTCATGCCCGCGATTACGGCGGCCTTCTGATGTTCGATCCGCTGAACATCCGCTACGCCACCGACACGACCAACATGCAGTTGTGGAACACCCACAACCCCTTCCGCGCCTGCCTGCTCTGCGCCGATGGGCATATGGTGATGTGGGAATACAAGAACTCCCCCTTCCTCGTGACCTTCAACCCGCTGGTCAAGGAACTCCGCTCGGGTGCCACCTTCTTCTACAACTCCACCGGCGACCGGGGCGAAGCCGCCGCAAAGGCCTTCGCCGCACAGGTGGATGAGGTGATGCGCGAACATGCAGGAACCAACCGCCGCCTCGCGGTGGACAAGATCATGGTCCACGGCCTGCGCGCTCTCGAAGGCATTGGCTTCGAGGTGATGGAAGGCGAAGAGGTGACCGAACGCACCCGCGCCATCAAGGGCCCCGACGACATGCTGGCGATGCGCTGCGCCGCCCATGCCTGTGAAAGCGCGGTCGCGGCGATGGAAGCCTTCACCCGCGAGAACGTCCCCAAGGGCAATGTCTCAGAAGACGACATCTGGGCGGTCCTGCATGCAGAGAACATCCGCCGCGGCGGCGAATGGATCGAAACCCGCCTCCTCGCCTCCGGCCCCCGCACCAATCCATGGTTTCAGGAATGCGGGCCAAGGATCGTGCAGAACAACGAAATCGTCGCCTTCGACACCGACCTGATCGGTGCCTACGGTTTCTGCATCGACATTTCCCGCACGTGGTGGGTGGGCGACGAACGGCCCAGCAACGCGATGATCTCGGCTTACGCCCATGCGCTCGACCATATCCGCGACCATCAAGCGCGGCTGAAACCGGGCGTGTCGATCCGCGAACTGACCTTCGGCGGCCATCAGCTTGATGACCAGTATTGGAAGGGAAAATACTCCTGCAAGATGCACGGGGTCGGGCTCTGCGATGAATGGCCCTATGTCACCTACCCTGACGGCTGGATGGAAGGCGCCTTCGACGCCGTTCTTGAACCAGGGATGACGATCTGCGTCGAGGCACTGGTCAGTCCCGAAGGGGGCAACTTCTCGATCAAGCTAGAAGATCAGGTGCTTATCACCGAAACCGGATGTGAAAACTTAACACGCTATCCGTTCGACAAGGCGCTGATGGGGGCCTAAGGCGCGGGGTTCACCCCGCCCCCCCTCACCGGTCGCGATAGACCCCCACCGTCTCGCTGCCGTCATCGGACAGGAACCGCAACCGCGCTCCGTCCCGCTCCAGATCATAGCAGGCCCAGCGGTCCGAGGGCGGCCAGACCGAACAATAGCGCTCCCCTTCCACCCGCCACTGCCCCCAACTGTCCGCGCCATAAAGCGTCCGCCCATCCGCGCGGAAATCCTGCACCGTGCCGTCCGCATAGACCAAAGCCCGCCCCTCCAGCGCCGCCCGCACGCCCGCGCCGTCCAGCCGCTCCCATCCCTCCGCCGCCGCCGCCATCGGCCACAGCGCCACCAGCACCCCGATCCAGCGCATGCCACCCTCCCCGATGCTTGCCACCCGTCCCGTCCCGGCATAAGGGGGGCGCGACTTCACCGCATCCTAGCACAAAGGCCGCGCCGCGATGATCCCCCGCTATTCCCGCCCCGACATGGTCGCCCTCTGGGACCCCCAGACCCGCTTCCGCATCTGGTTCGAGATCGAGGCCCACGCCTGCGACGCGCAGGCCGCGCTCGGCGTCATCCCCAAGGCCAATGCCGATGCCGTCTGGAAAGCCAAGGATGTCACCTTCGACGTGGCCCGGATCGACGAGATCGAGGCGGTGACCAAGCACGATGTGATCGCCTTCCTCACCCACCTCGCCGAAATCATCGGCAATGACGAAGCGCGCTTCGTTCATCAGGGCATGACCTCATCGGATGTTCTCGACACCACGCTGAACATCCAACTCGCCCGCGCCGCAGACCTCCTCCTCACAGGCCTCGACCGTGTCCTCGCCGCCCTCAAGACCCGCGCATACGAACACAAGGACACCGTCCGTATCGGCCGCAGCCACGGCATCCATGCCGAACCCACGACAATGGGCCTGACCTTCGCGCGCTTCTACGCGGAAATGGCCCGCAACCGCGCCCGCCTTGTGAATGCCCGGGCAGAGATTGCCACGGGTGCCATCTCCGGCGCCGTCGGCACCTTCGCCAATATCGACCCTGCGGTCGAAGAACATGTCTGCAAGATGATGGGCCTCACCCCCGAACCCATCTCCACCCAAGTCATCCCCCGCGACCGCCACGCCATGTTCTTCGCCACGCTGGGCGTCATCGCCTCCAGCATCGAAAACATCGCCATCGAGATCCGCCACATGCAGCGCACAGAGGTGCTGGAGGCTGAGGAGTTTTTCTCCCCCGGCCAAAAGGGCAGCTCCGCCATGCCGCACAAGCGGAACCCGGTGCTGACCGAAAACCTCACGGGCCTCGCTCGCCTCGTGCGCATGTCCGTCACGCCCGCGCTGGAAAACGTGGCCCTCTGGCACGAACGCGACATCTCGCATTCCTCCGTTGAACGCGCCATCGGCCCGGACACGACCATCACCCTCGACTTCGCGCTCCATCGCCTTGCGGGCGTAATAGAGAAGCTGGTCATCTACCCGGAGAACATGCTGAAGAACCTCAACAAGTTCAAAGGCCTGATCATGTCCCAGCGCGTCCTCCTCGCCCTGACGCAAGCGGGCGTCAGCCGCGAAGACAGCTACCGTCTGGTCCAGCGCAACGCGATGAAGGTCTGGGAACAGGGCGCCGACTTCAAGACCGAACTCTTGGCCGACCCCGAGGTGACCGCCGCCCTCTCTCCCGCCGAGATCGAAGAGAAGTTCGATCTCGGCTATCACACCAAACATGTGGACACGATCTTTGCCCGCGTTTTCGGCACCTGATCCCGCGATCACGCAAGCGTGAGGCAGCCCCCTGCCGCGCAAGAAAATTTCGCCCTTGCCCGGCGCGATTCTGTGCTAGCCTCAAAGACACGCACCGGATGCGGATTTTCCGACCGCCGGTCGCCCTGCCCAAAGCCATATGCGAAAGAAAGGACGACCCATGAAGATCAAGACCACGTTCATTGCACTGACGCTGTCTCTTGCCCCGACGCTCGCGTTGGCAGGCCCGGGCTGCGATTACGAAAAGACCAAGATTTCGGCCTCCTCTTGCGTCGAAGGCACGGTCTATGACGCCGCCTCGGGCACCTGCGTGCCGCAGACCACCTCGTAACCTACAACCCCGGTTGATCCGCTGCTGCTAAGCCCGGATTAACCCGCCCCCTCTACCCTTCCCGGCAGACCAACCGGGAAGGGACATCATGCAGGACGAAAGCCCTGTCTCTCACGCGCTTCTGACCACTGGCCCGGGCTTCGCGCCCCCCGCCAATGCGGGCTTTGCCCCGCGGCTCGTCCCCCGGCCCACGACCCCGCTGGAAAAGGTGGCGATCATCGTCCGCCTTCTGCTGGCCGAAGGCATCTCCCTCCCCCTCGCCGACCTGCCCGAACAACACCAGACCCGCCTCGCCGAACAGATGGCGCGCATGGGGCTGGTCGACCGCGCCACCCTGACCGCCACGATTGAGGAATTCTGCGCCGCGCTGGAAGCGACCGGTCTCACCTTCCCCGACGGGCTGGTCGGCGCGCTCGCCCTTGTCGACAGCCACATCTCCCCCGACGTCGCCAGCCGTCTGCGCCGCATGGCCGCCGGCCAGACCCGCGCCGATCCTTGGGACCGCATCGCAGCACTCCCGCCCGAAGACCTGCTTCCCCTTCTGGCGGAAGAAGCGCCCGAAACCGCCGCCGTCGCCCTCTCGCGCCTGCCTGTCCCGCGCGCCGCCGATCTGCTATCCCGCATGCCGGGCGATCGCGCCCGCCGCGTCGCGCTCGCCATGTCACGGACCGCCGCCACCGCACCCGAAACGCTGCGCCGCATCGGCCAATCCCTTGTGGCCCAACTCGATGCCCGCCCGCCCCGCGCCTTCCAGAACGGCCCCGTCGCCCGCATGGGCGCGATCCTCAACGTCTCGTCCACCACCACGCGCGAAGACGTGCTCGCGGGCCTTGACGAGGCCGACGCCACCTTCGCCGAACAGGTGCGCAAGGCGATTTTCACCTTCGCCCATATCCCCGCCCGCATCGCCCCGCGCGACCTGCCCCGCATCCTGCGCGCCACGGACCCGGCCCAGATCACCACGGCCTTCGCCGCCGCCACCGCCGACCCCGCCCTCGCCCCGGTGGTGGAGGACATCCTCGCCGCCCTCTCGCCCCGCATGGTGCAGCAGATGCGCGACGACATGGCCGCCCGCGGCAAGGTCACCGCAAAGGATGCCGACGCCGCCTATACCGCCCTCATCACCGCGATCCGCCAACTCGAAGCCGCAGGCGAACTCACCCTGAAACAAGACGAGGAGGGCGAGAGCTGACCGCCGCCGCGCTCGGTCATCTGCTGTCGAACAGCAACCACAGGGTCTGAACCGCCCGGGCGCGGACCTACCATCGCCCCCGCCCCCGACGCGCGGCCCGCAGCCTCCACTGCCCGCAGGCCCCCTGCCCAACCTCCCGAAAACCCCACCCCCCTTCATCTTCTGTCTTAAAATATCCTCAGGGGGTGAATTGGCCGCAGGCCAAGAGGGGGCGGAACGCCCCCTGAACCGGAGCCGGACGCGCGGCACGCGCGGGAGGCGACAGAAAAGGCTTGCGTCGGGGGCCTGCCCCCGGCGCTCCGCCGGATCACCGTCCCCACCCGCTTGCACCTTCCCCCGCCCGCGCCTAGGGTCCCGCCCGATCAAGGGACCCATCATGCAGACCCCGACCGAAGCCTCCACCCGCACCGGCATTCTTCTGATGCTGGGCTCTCTCGTGCTCTTCACGGCGATGGATGCGCTGGCCAAGGGGCTTGTGCAGACCTATCCCACCGCGCAGGTTGTCTGGGCGCGCTTCGCAGGCCAGCTTTTCCTCGTCATCCTCATCCTCAACATCCGTCTCGGCCCCGCGCTGCGCACCCGCCACCCCAAGCTGCACGCGCTGCGGTCCCTGACGCAGCTTGGCGCGACCGGCTTCTTCTTCGCCTCACTCAGCCATATCGGTCTGGCCGAGGCGACGGCGCTTGCCGACATAAACCCCGTCCTCATCACGCTGGGCGCCGCCCTTTTCCTTGGCGAAAAGCTCGGCCCCCGCCGCATCGCGGGCGTGCTGGCCGCCATGATCGGCGCGATGATCATCATCCGCCCCGGCGCGGATGTCTTCACCCCCGCCGCGCTTCTGCCGCTGGCCTGCGCTGTCTCCTACGCCGCCTCCGCCCTTCTCACCCGCAAGGTCGGCATGACGGAAAGCCCGTGGACGGCCATGTTCTACGGCGCGCTGCTGGGCACCATCGTCACCTCCGCCCTTATGCCCGCCGTCTGGCAACCGATCGCGGCCAAAGACCTCTGGCTCTTCGCCACCGTCGGCTGCCTCGGCACCGCTGCCCAAATCTGCCTGATCCGCGCCTTCTCGCTGGCCGAGGCCGGGGCCATCGCCCCTTTCGGCTATGTGGGCATCATCCTCGCCACCGGCTGGGGGATCGTCCTGTACGACGAATGGCCCGACGCCATCACCCTACTGGGCGCGGCGATCATCGTGGTCGCGGGCCTCTATGTCTGGCACCGCGAAACACAGGCGCGCCGCAAGGGCTAGGGCTCACTCCACCCGCGCCGCCGCCAGCACCGCTGCAGGCCCCACCTCTTGCAGGATCACCACCACCGGATCGGCCCCCGGCGCGGGCACCACCATCTCCAGCGGCGTCAACCCCGGCCAATCCGCCAGCTTCGTCCATTCCGTCACGATGTTGTGGTAAGTCACCGTCTTCCCGGCATTTTCGCCGCGCGCGATCTCGACCACAGCCTCGGGCATATAGCGCACCAGCTGCACCTCCACGCCTTCGGTCAGCGGCGGCTCCGCCACGGCCCGGATCACCAGCTGATCCCCGTCCCGCCCCAGCGTCAGCCGCACCGGCCGCTCCACCGCCAGATGTTTGCCGATCAGCTTGACCACCGCATCCGGCGTATGGCCCTCCACCCGATCCAAGCCACCCACGATCATCTGCGGGGTATAGATCATCCGGCTCTTCACCGCGCGGGCATAGCTTTTCTGCCGTTCGGTAAAGGCCGCTTGGGCGAAACTGTCCTCCCAACCGATATAGTCCCAGTAATCCACATGCAGGGCGAGGGCGATTACCTCTTCATGCGCGGCAAGCTCTGCCAGAAACTCGTCCGCTGGCGGACAAGAGGCGCAGCCCTGGCTGGTGTAAAGCTCCACCACCACCGGCTGGCGAACCTCGGCACCGCCTGCCCCGCCCTGATCTTGGGCAAAGGCCGGCGCAGCCAGCGCAAGGGTCGCGCCACACAGGGCGCTGACGAAATGTCGCATAGGTTCCTTCCCGGTCGTCCCCAGTCCCATCCCTGTTACAAAAAGCCCGCCTGCCCCGCCAATCAAGGTTTTGCGAGGGTACGACACATCCTTTTCACCCTCCTGCGTGTCGCCCCTGCCGCAGCCCCAAACGCAGGCTGTCGAAAATCGGGGCTGGATTTTCGGCATACAATTGCATACAACACCGCAGACACCCTTGCATCGCAAGATTCCTTGATGCATCGGACCCGCACCGCCACCCGTTCCGGCCCCCCGGACGACAGCCATTTCGCAGGAGGCATCCATGACCGTCACCGTCGGACATGACAGCGCAAAGACCCGTCAGACCCTCACCGCAGGCGGCGCATCCGTCGCCTATTACTCGATCCCCGCCGCGCAGGCCGCGGGTCTGGGCGACTTTTCCAAGCTGCCCGCCGCGCTCAAGGTGGTGCTAGAGAACATGCTCCGGTTTGAGGATGGCAAGACCGTCACCCTCGACGACATCAAAGCCTTCGGTGACTGGGCCAAGATGGGCGGTCAGAATCCGCGCGAAATCGCCTATCGCCCCGCCCGCGTGCTGATGCAGGATTTCACCGGCGTCCCCGCTGTGGTCGACCTAGCCGCGATGCGCGACGGCATCCTCGGCCTCAAGGGCTCCGCCGCGCAGATCAACCCGCTCGTCCCCGTAGATCTTGTCATCGACCATTCGGTGATGATCGACGAATTCGGCACCCCCCGCGCCTTCCAGGCCAATGTGGATCGCGAATACGAACGGAACATGGAACGCTATGTGTTCCTGAAATGGGGCCAGAAGGCCTTCAACAACTTCCGCGTCGTGCCCCCCGGTACGGGCATCTGCCATCAGGTCAACCTCGAATACCTTGCCCAGACCGTCTGGACCGACAAAGACCAGACCGGGGTCGAAGTGGCCTATCCCGACACGCTCGTCGGCACTGACAGCCACACCACGATGGTCAACGGCCTTGCCGTCCTCGGCTGGGGCGTCGGCGGGATCGAGGCCGAAGCGGCCATGCTGGGCCAACCCGTCTCGATGCTCATCCCCGAAGTCGTGGGGTTCAAGCTGACGGGAACCATGCGCGAAGGCACCACTGCGACCGACCTCGTCCTCAAGGTCGTCCAGATGCTGCGCAAGCATGGCGTGGTGAACAAGTTCGTCGAATTCTACGGTCCCGGCCTTGATCACCTGCCGCTCGCCGACCGCGCCACCATCGCCAACATGGCCCCGGAATACGGCGCGACCTGCGGCTTCTTCCCGATCGATGACGAAACGCTGCGCTACCTCCGCCAGACGGGGCGCGAGGAATCGCGCATCGCGCTGGTCGAAGCCTATGCCAAGGCCAACGGCATGTGGCGCGGGGCGGATTACGATCCGATCTACACCTCGACCTTGCATCTCGACATGTCCGAGATTGTCCCCGCCATCTCGGGGCCGAAGCGCCCGCAGGACTACCTGCCGCTGACCGACGCCAAGGCCTCCTTCGCCAAGGAAATGGAAACCTCCTTCAAGCGCCCGCAAGGCGTTGAGGTTGCCGTGAAGGGTGAAGCTTACAAGCTTTCCTCCGGCAAGGTGGTGATCGCCTCGATCACCTCCTGCACCAACACCTCCAACCCCTACGTCCTGATCGGCGCAGGGCTGGTGGCCCGCAAGGCCCGCGCCTTGGGCCTCAACCGCAAGCCGTGGGTGAAAACCTCCCTCGCCCCCGGATCGCAGGTCGTGTCGGAATATCTCAACGCCGCAGGCCTGCAGGAAGATCTCGACGCCATCGGCTTCAACCTTGTGGGCTATGGCTGCACCACCTGCATCGGCAACTCCGGCCCGCTGCAGCCCGAGATTTCGGCCGCCATCGCGGAAGGTGACCTCGTCGCCGCCGCCGTGCTGTCGGGCAACCGCAACTTCGAAGGCCGTATCTCGCCCGACGTGCGCGCCAACTACCTCGCCAGCCCGCCCCTCGTCGTGGCCTATGCGCTGGCGGGCGACATGAACATCGACCTGACCACCGAACCCTTGGGCACGGGGTCGAACGGCCAGCCCGTCTATCTCAAGGACATCTGGCCGACGAACAAGGAAATCGCCGATCTCGTCCACGCCACCGTGACGCGCGAGGCTTTCCTCAAGAAATACGCCGACGTCTTCAAAGGCGACACCAAGTGGCAAGGCGTAGAGATCACCGAGGCCGAAACCTACGACTGGCCCGCCTCCTCCACCTATATCCAGAACCCGCCCTATTTCCGCGGCATGGCGCGGACGCCGGGCACGATCAAAAACATCACCGGCGCGCGCGTCCTCGCGCTGCTCGGTGATATGATCACCACCGACCACATCTCGCCCGCAGGCAGCTTCAAACCCACCACACCCGCGGGCAAATACCTCGTCGAACGTCAGGTCCCGGTGTCGGAGTTCAACTCCTACGGCGCCCGTCGCGGAAATCACGAGGTGATGATGCGCGGCACCTTCGCCAATATCCGCATCAAGAACGAGATGCTCGATGGCGTCGAAGGCGGCTACACCAAGGGGCCGGACGGCGCGCAGACCTCGATCTTCGACGCCTCCATGGCCCATCAGGCGAATGGCACGCCGCTGGTCATCTTCGGCGGCATCGAATACGGCGCAGGCTCCAGCCGCGACTGGGCGGCCAAAGGCACCGCGCTTTTGGGCGTCAAGGCCGTGATCGCCGAGTCCTTCGAACGCATCCACCGCTCCAACCTCGTCGGCATGGGCGTGATCCCCTTCGAATTCACGGGTGGCGACACGCGCAAATCGCTGGGCCTGAAGGGCGACGAGGTCGTCTCGATCGAAGGTCTGGAAGGCGATCTGAAACCGCTCTCGACCGTGCCCTGCCACATCACCTATGCGGATGGCACCACCAAGACAATCCAGATCAAGTGCCGCATCGATACGGAAATCGAGATCGAATATGTCGAACACGGCGGTGTGCTGCATTACGTGCTGCGCAACCTCGCCGCCGCCTGATCCCGGCCCTTCGGAGGTCATTCGCAACACCCCGCGCAATGCCGCGGGGTGTTCGCATTTCCGCCCAAATCCTGCCCGAATCCCGATGCATCACCACATCACGCAACAGACGTGAGCCCGCGCAACCGGGCGCGCCGTCCACGCGTGTTGGTGGAAACCCATTGTTTCCACATCCCTGGGCTGATTCCCGGGTCATTTCTGGTACAACGATCCCGTCGCGTATGAGTGTTTCCCTCCATCCGCTCCGGGTTCCGCCAGATGTCAGTCGCCGATCTCCCTCCTCCTCCCGAACGGCCGCTGATGCGCACCGGCGCAATCCTCCCTTGGGGCGAGGTCGTCATGGCCCTCGCCTTCCTTCTTGTAATCTGCTCGCGTGTGTGACGGCACCACCTTCGGTTCCTTTGGGCGCTTGCCCACCCGGCCATTCCCGGCCGGTCTTTGCTAAAGGGGGGGCGCACTGCCCCCCCTTCTTCTTTCCAGCAAAGTTCTGAACCGTCAGCTGCCCGCCGCCTCGGCCAGCGCAGCCTGCAGCGCGGGCACGAAGCGCGCCTCGTAATCCGTCCCAACCAGCGGCCCGATAAAGCGGAACGCCACCGTCCCGTCCCCGCGCAGGATAAAGGTCTCCGGCGGCGCAGTCACACCCCATTCCACCCGGTCCCGCCCGCTGGGATCGAAGCCAAGCGCGAAGAAGGGATTGCCCTCCTCCTGCAAATAGGCGGTCGCATCCTCGGCCTTGTCGCGCATGTTGATGCCCGCCACCCGGATGCCCTGCTCGGCCATTTCCAACAGCACGGGATGTTCCGCCCTGCAGGGCGGGCACCAGCTCGCCCAGAAATTCACCACCGTCACCTGCCCCGTCCGCAGATCGGCATCCGTCAGCAGCGGAAAGCCCGGCAAGGCCTCCGCCGGAACCGCCGGCGCCTGCCGGTCCAGAAAGACCGAGGTCAGGTCATCCGGGCTTTCCCGCTGCATTCCCGCATAGAACAACCCCGCCAGCCCCAGAAACAGCGCCGGCGGCAGCACCATCAGCCATCTAGCCATCCGCCCGCCCCCCCGACATCGCCTCCGTCCGCGCCTCAACCTCGGCCAGCCGCCGCTTCACGCGCCGCCCCTGCCACACCGTCAGCCCCACGATCAGCGCCAAAAGCAGCAGCGAAGCCGCATAGGAGGACAGGACCTCGAAAGCATATTTCCCCAAGTCCGGCATCATGCCAGCCGCTCCCGCGCCAACAGAGCCTGCAACCGCCGCGCCCTGATCTCGGTCCGCGTCCGCATCAGGACCAGCGCCACGAACAACAGGACAAAGCCACCGATGCAGACCAGCAGCGGAAACCAGAACACATCCGCCACATTCTCCTCCTTATCAAGCGACAGCGACGCCCCTTGATGCAGCCCCTGATTCCAGAACAAGACCGCATAGCGCGACAACAGCGCAAAGACCGATCCCACCAGACAGAGCACCGCCGTCAGGTCCGCCGCCGTATCGGGGTTCTCGATCGCCTCCCACAGCGCGATATAGCCCATGTAGAACAGCGTCAGGATCAGAAAGGACGTCAGCCGCGGGTCCCAGGCCCACCACGTCCCCCACATCGGCTGCCCCCACAGCGCCCCCGTCACCAGCGCGATCACCGTAAAGGTCAACCCGACAGGCGCCGCCGCCTTGGCGGCCAGCGCGCTCACATGATGCCGCCGCACCAGCCAGATCAGGCTCGTCACCAGCATCATCACCCAAGCATTGATCGCCATCATCGCGGCGGGCACATGCAGATAGATGATCTTCACGGTCGATCCCTGCCGGAAATCATCCGGCGTGAAGAAGAACCCCCAGATCAGCCCCGCCACCAGCGACAGCACCGCCAGCCCCATCACCCAAGGCAGCGCCCAGGCCGAGGTCTGCATGAATTTCTTCGGATTGGCATATTCCCAGATCGACATGCGCCTTCCCTAATCCCTCGCCCCCAAAGCCTCAATTCACTATCACGCGCGCGGCCTATCGCAGATTGACGCGGATTGCCGCAGCCGCCGCGAAAGGCAACAGCGCCGCCGCCCCCAGCGTGATCCCCGCCAGCAGCAGCAGCGGCACCACCACCTCCAGCCCCGCCGCACCCCGTTTCACCACCTCCGCCCCGAAGATCAGCGTCGGCACGTAAAGCGGCAGCACCAAGAGCGACAGGAGCAACCCCCCCCGCTTCACCCCCACCACCAGCGCCGCGCCAAAGGCCCCGATCACCGAAAGCGCAGGCGTCCCCAGCAGCAGCGACAGCACCAACCAGCCATAGCCCTCCACCGGCAGGTTCAACAGAACCCCCAGCACCGGCGCCACGGCGGTCAGCGGCAACCCCGTCACCAGCCAATGCGCAAGCGCCTTCACCGCCACCACCGCCTCCAGCGGCATGGGGCTCGTCGCCAGCAGGTCCAGCGACCCATCCTCGAAATCCAGCGCAAAGATACGGTCCAAGGACAGCAGGCAGGACAGCAGCGCCCCCACCCACAGGATGCCCGGCGCGATCTTGCCCAGAACACCACCCTCCGGCCCCACGCCCAAAGGCACCAGCACCGCCAGCAGCAGGAAAAAGGCCAGCCCCAGCCCGAACCCGCCCCCGGCCCGCATCGCCAGCCGCAGGTCCCGGCTCAGAAGTGCGCCCATGACGCCCCCCCGGCTTCATCTTGGCCCAAATACTCACTGCACCGGTCGACACCAGACGCAACGCCGAAGAGAAGCCCTGCGCTCATCCGAAGGCCTCGTCAAACTGCCCGATCCGCCCGCCCGCCGCAGGCGCCTTGGCGCGATAAGGCGACAGGTCCAGAACCCCCGCCTCCGCCAGCCCCAGATCGATATGCGTGGCCATCAGCGCCGCCCCGCCCGCCGCCAGATGCGCCCGGACGACCGAACCGAACAGCGCAACCGACCCCGCATCCAGCGACACCGTCGGCTCATCCAGCAGCCAGATCGCCCGCCCGGTGACCAGCAGCCGCGCCAGACCCAGCCGCCGCTTCTGCCCCGCCGACAGGTTCGCCGCCATCCGTCCGCGCAGGCCGCGCAGGTCCATCGCTTCCAGCGCCGTCTCCACCGCGCCCGTGCCATGGATCGCGGCCCAAAACCGAAGGTTCTCCTCCACCGTCAGCACGGCCTTCAACCCATCGGCATGGGCCGCATAGGCGATGCTTTCCGCAGGCACCGACACGCGCCCCGCCAGCGCCGGCTGCAATCCAGCCAGCGTGCGCAGAAGCGTGGTCTTGCCCACCCCGTTCGGGCCCCGCAGGATCAGCGCGGCGCCTGCCACCAGCCGGAAGGACAGCCCCTCCAGCACCGGCACGCCACCGCGCGCCACGGCCAGATCCTCGACGATCATCTCCATCCTTCGCCCCCGCCCCTCGGGCGGGCCGAAAAATCTTCGTACGAAGATTTTTCGCGAAAAGTTTTCGCAGAAAACTTTTCGCCCGGACGCGTCACGACGCGTCCCCCACAGGCAGAACAGGCAGCAAGGCCGCCGCGATCCTCCGCCCCTCGCCCAGAAGCACATTATAGGTGCGGCAGGCGGCGGGCGAGGACATCACCTCGACCCCGATCCCCGCCTCTTCCAGCGCCGCGCGAAAGGCGCGCGGCGGATGGCCGATCTCGGCACCCATGCCCAGCAGCAGCACATCGATCCGCCCCACCATGGCCAGCGGTGTCTCCGTGTCGGACAGCCCGCCCCAAAGCCCGGCATCCCACGGCGTGATCAGGCAGGCCCCGCGCAGCACATGCCCGCCCACGCGGAAGAAGCCGGGGCCATAACCCTCCACCGGCTGCGCGCTGCCATAGCTGATTTCGGTCAGGCGCATGCGCCCTCCTCAGGCCGCCACATCAGGCATCCACATGGGCGAAATCATCCGGCGTGCCCTTGTTCTTCGGCTTCTCGCTCCGGTCCAGCCCGATCATCAGCACGATGTTCTTGGCCACATAGACCGAGGAATAGGTCCCAAAGACGATCCCCACGAAGATTGAGAAACAGAAGCCGCGAATCACGTCTCCGCCAAAGACCATCATGATTCCCACCGCGATCAGCGTGGTGACAGAGGTCATCAGCGTACGACTCAGCGTTTCGTTCACCGACAGGTTCATCACGTCCCGCAAGGGCATGGTCTTGTACTTCTGCAGATTCTCCCGCAGCCGATCGAACACCACCACCGTGTCATTGATCGAATAGCCGAGGATCGTCAGCAGCCCCGCAATGATGGTCAGGTCGAACTTGATCTGGAACAGCGCGAAAATGCCGATGGTGATGAAAACGTCATGCAGCAAGGCCAGCACCGCCCCCAGCGCATACTGCCATTCGAACCGCATCCAGATATAGGCCAGCACCCCAAGCGAGGTCAGCGCCACCGCGATGATCGACCCCCAGACCAACTCGCCTGAAACCTTAGGCCCCACGCTTTCCACACTGGGAAAGGTCATCGCCGGATCGATGGTCCGCAGCGCCGCTTCCACGGCGGCGATGGTTTCTGGCGTCACCGCCTCGGTCGCATCCAGCGCGGCAATGCGCACCATCGCCACATTCTGATCGGGACCGAAGGACGGATCGAACACTTCGGTGATCGACACGTCGCCCAAAGGCAGGACCTCCAGCGCCGCGCGATAGGCACCCACATCCACGGGCATCGCGCTTTCCGTCCGGATCGTCGTGCCGCCCTTGAAATCGATCCCGAAATTCAGCCCCATCACCGCCCAGGCGACGAAGGCCAGAACCATAAGCAGCATGGACCCGCCGAAGGTGATCCACTGAAAGCGGAAGAAATCGAAACTGGTCTTTTCCGGTGCAAGCCGCAGTCGCCAGGCCATTCCGCCCTCCTTACACGATCACGGTGCTGGGCTTGCGCAGCCCATACCAGATTTCCACCATCTGCCGCGTCACATAGAGCGCCGTGAAGACCGACGTCACGATCCCGATGGCCAGCGTCACGGCAAAGCCCCGGACCGGCCCCGCCCCCATCGTGAACAAGACGGCAGAGGTGATCAGCGTCGTCAGGTTCGCGTCGATGATGGCCGACAGGGCCCGCTCATACCCAATCTCGATCGCCCGGGCAGCCGATTTGGCATTCTTCAATTCCTCGCGGATGCGCTCAAAGACCAGCACATTCGCATCCACCGCCATCCCGATGATCAGCACGATCCCCGCGATCCCCGGCAGGGTCAGCGTCCCGCCGATGGCCGACAGGATGCCGAAGATCATCGCCATGTTCAGCGCCAGAGACAGCACCGCGAACACCCCGAAGGTGCCATAGGAGGCGATCATGAACAGACTCACCGCCACCATCGCGATCACCGCCGCAACGCGGCCTGCATCGATCGAATCCTGCCCGAGTTCCGGCCCGATGGTCCGCTCCTCAAGGAAGGTCATGCTCGCAGGCAAGGCCCCCGCCGAGAGCAGCACCGCCAGACGGTTCGCCTCTTCCACCGTGAAATTCCCGGTGATGATCCCCGACCCGCCCGGAATATGGCTCTGGATCACGGGGGCAGAGATCACCTTGCCGTCAAGCACGATGGCGAAGGGCGCGCCGATGTTCTGCGCGGTGTAATCGCCAAAGGCCCGCGCGCCCCGCGCATCGAACTGAAAGGCCACCGCAGGCCGCCCGTTCTGATCGAAATCGCCCTTGGCATTGGTCAGATCCTCGCCCGAAACGACGGGCACTTCCTCGACCGTGTACCAGACATTCTCTTCGTCCAGCGACGGCAGGCTCACATTGCCCGGCCCCGGCGTCTGATCCTCGCTCGTGCCGCGCCGCACCACCGGGTTAAAGCTCAGCTTCGCCGTCGTCCCGATCAGCGCCTTCAATTCCGCCGCCGACCCGATCCCCGGCACCTGAATCAGGATGCGGTCCGCCCCCTGCCGCTGGATCGTCGGCTCCCGCGTCCCGGCCTGATCGACCCGCGTGCGGATGATCTCCAGCGATTGTTGGATGGTCCGCAGATCCACTGCCTCGCGCTCCGGCTCCGACAGCTGCACGATCAGCACATCGCCCTCGGCCGTCACGTCGATATCCGTCTGCCCCACCCCGGTCAGCGTCACGACATTCGACGCCAGCGCCCGCACCGCCTCTACCGCTGCCGCCATGCCCTCGGGCGTCTCGATCTGCACGCGCAACTCATAAGCGACCTGCGTCGGCTGCCGCCGCACGCTGCCCACCTGATCGCGCACCTCGCGCAGGGCGTCGCGCACCTCCGGCCACCACGCATCCATCCGCGCCTTGTAGACGTCGGCCACCTCCACCTCGGCCAGCAGATGCGCCCCCCCGCGCAGGTCAAGGCCAAGGTTCACCAGACCCGACGGCATCCAACCGGGCCACTGATCCAGTGCCGCCTGCTGCTCGGTCGTGGCGAACCCCGCCTCCTCCACCGCCGCGGCGGCGTCGTTATGCGACTCCACCTGCGTGTAAAAGACGTTCGGCACCGACAGCAGAAGGCCCACCCCGACCAGCGCCCAGATCAGGGTCCGCTTCCACAGCGGCGTTCTCGTCATGGGGAGGTATTGCATCGCGCCCGTCCGTCCCGGCTCAGGCCGCAGCCGGTTCGGTCTTGCTCATCACCTGCACGATGGTGTGGCGCATGACCTTCACCTTCACGTTCTCGGCGATTTCCACTTCCAACTGGCCGTCTTCCTGCACCTTGGTCACCTTGCCGACGATGCCGCCCTGCGTCAGCACCTGGTCACCGCGCCGCAGCGCCTCCACCATCGCCTTGTGTTCCTTCATCTTCTTCTGCTGCGGACGGATCAGCAGGAAATACATGATCGCGAAGATCAGGATCAGCGGAACGAAAGAGGCAAAAGCGGAACCGGCACCGGCACCGGCGGCTTGGGCATAGGCGGGGGTTGCGAACATCGTGGCGTCCTCACTGTCTGATGTGGCCGGGGAACCGCCCCGACGAATTTGCGCGCACCCTATAATCGGGGCCATGGGAAGGCAAGAAGCCGCCCGAACCCGCGCGGACACCCCACCCTCCCGGCCCATATATGAACCGCCCCCGGATTTACCAGCCTTTCCGCAGCATCCAGAGCGCGGTCCCCATCGCCCCGGACCACCCCGCCCATAGCCAAGGTTGCCGACACAGGCGCGCCCGTCCGTAAAGGGGGGGCCACCCCACCGCGCCCTAGAACTCCAACCGCCCCTGCCGCGAGGCATCCTCCTCCCGCGCCGCCGCCCGGAAGGTGTCGCCCCGCCGCAACGGCAGGCGCACCGCCCGGTCACGCAGGCGCATCGCCTCTTCCACCGTCACGATCTGCACGCGCGGCACCGCGACGCCGTCCACCTCCACCTGCCCCGCACTCGCCGCCTCCTCCACCATGGGCCGCGTCGGCGGGGTCAGGGTCAGGAACACTGCAAGGTCTGCCTTCTGCCGATCCATCACCCCTTTCAGGTCGCCGATCATCGCGCGCCCCACATTGTCCCCGGCCTTGACCGACACGATCCCCCGCCCCGTGCGCCCGAAATAAAGGTTGCCGTCAAAGCCCCCATCCGCCCCCCGCTTGCCAAGGTTCCCCGGCACCGCATCGATCAGGGACAGCGCCCATTTCTCGAACTCGAAGTAATAGCGCCCATCCGTCCGCCCCCTGCGCGCAAGGTCCTGCGCCGAGGCAAGGTCCTGCGGCACCCCCTGCGTGGTGAAGGCCACCCCCGGAAAGGCCTGCCGCAGGCGCTTTTCGATCAACCCGATGGCCAGATGGGTGACGTCGATCCCGATCCAGGCGCGGTAAAGCTTTTCCGCCGCATGGACGGTGGTGCCACAGCCGCAGAACGGGTCCAGCACCACATCGCCGGGATTGCTGGAGGCGTTGAGGATACGCTCCAACAGCGCGACGGGTTTCTGGGTGGGGTAGCCGAGGCGTTCTTGGGCTTGGGAGTTGAGGGGCGGGATGTCGGTCCAAATGGTGCCCATAACGCCACCCGATTGCTCGTTTAGGTATCGCTTTAGCTGAGGCCTCTTTGATACATCAACTTCTCCACTTCGATTGCGGGGATACCAAACTCGACCCTCGGAGTCCAAACGCGCCATAGTTTCCAGCGAGTATCGCCATCCCTTTGGCGGGCTTTCATGCCCTTTCCATGCATACATCATGTTCGGGCGTGGATTCGGGCTTGTCATGTTGTCAAGCCGGTAGCGTCCCCTTCCGTCGCCATCGTCGTAACGATACTTGTCGGTCAAATACTCTTCCGAATGCGGTTCCCTTGGCGTGTTCCAAGAAAATGAGTCTGACTTCGAGAAGAAGAAAATCTTGTCTGCTACCTTGCTCCAAGTCTTGCTGTCACTATGAGTTGTCGTCCGCTTCCATGTTATCTCGTTCTGATATCCCTTCCCCCCAAACACCGCATCCAGCAACACCTTCAGGTAATGGCTCGCCGTCGGGTCGCAGTGGAGATAGAGGCTCCCTGTCGGCTTCAGCACCCGGTGCAATTCGATAAGCCGCACCGCCATCATGGCCAGATAGGCCATCATGTCATTCTCGCCCAAAAAGCCCCGCATCGCGCGCAGCATCTCTGCCGCCGCCGCGTTCCCAGACCGCATCACGTCCGTATAGGCCTCTTCCGCGCTTTCGCCCCAGTGCCATGTGTCGTCAAAGGCCTGAATCTGCGCCGCCGCCTCCTGCCCCTGCGGGGACTTGAACAGCACGTTATAGCTCGCATTCGAATTGAACGGCGGGTCGAGGTAGATCAGGTCCACCGTCTCGGCCCGGATGCTCTCGCGCAGCACCGCGAGGTTGTCGCCATAGTACAACGTATTCACCATTCACCCACTCCGCGCCGCATGGGCGGCATCACTCGCACAAAACCTTCAACCGCAGGTTAACCCACCCGCGCCGCCCGTCAACATCAGGCCAACCCCGTCTCGGGACCTCCCGCTCCCCCCGCCCGCAGACTGGCCCCCTCCACCACCGCCGGCCCCTTTCTGTGCACCCACGCACCCTTAACCAACTTTCGGCCCCCTCGCCTCTCGCAATTTGTATGTACACTTTGCTGCACAGTTTGCGGCACAAAACAGGGCACAAGCTTTGTAGCCAGATCAAGCACTTACCGCCCCCTTTCCCTTCTTCGCCAAAACGGGCATACCTGCCCCCGTTCACGAACCGCTAGGACAGGGCCATGCACGACATCCGCGCCATCCGCGACAATCCCGCCGCCTTCGACGAAGGCCTGCGCCGCCGTGGCCTGCCCCCCGCCTCGCCCGAGATCCTTGCGCTGGACGCCGACCGCCGCGCCAAGATTGCCGCAGCTGAAAACGCCACCGCCGACCAGAACCGCGCCTCCAAGGATGTGGGGGCCGCCAAGGCCCGTGGAGACGATGCCGAATTCGAACGCCTCCGCGCGTTAGTGGCTGAAAAGAAAGCGGAAATTGCCCGCCTCACAGCCGAGGCAGAGGCGCAGGATGCCGCCCTGCGCGACATGCTGATGCGCATCCCGAACCTGCCTCACCCGGCTGTACCCGAAGGCCGCGACGAAGAGGACAATGTCGAAATCCGCTGCTGGGGCACGCCGCGTGCTTTCGACTTCAAGCCCTTGGAGCATTTCGACATTCCCGCCGTGAAACCGGGCATGGACTTTGAGGCGGCGGCAAAACTTTCCGGCTCCCGCTTCGTGGTGCTCAAGGGCGCCGTGATCCGCGTCCACCGCGCGCTGGCGCAGATGATGCTGGACACCCACATCACCGACCACGGCCTCACCGAAACCTGGACCCCGGTCCTGGTGAAGGAAGACGCCATGTACGGCACCAACCAACTGCCGAAATTCGCTGAGGACAGCTATCAGACGACGAATGGCTGGTGGCTTGTCCCCACCTCCGAAGTCACCCTGACCAACATGGTCGCGGGCGATATTCTTGAAGAAAATCAACTCCCTCTGCGCATGACCGCACATACCCAATGCTTCCGCTCCGAGGCGGGGTCTGCGGGCAAGGACACCACAGGCATGCTCCGCCAGCATCAGTTCGAAAAGGTCGAGATGGTGTCGATCACCACCCCCGACAGCAGCATGGCCGAACATGACCGCATGACGCGCTGCGCCGAGGCGATCCTCGAAAAGCTGGACCTGCCTTACCGCACCATCGTGCTCTGCACCGGCGACATGGGGTTCGGCGCGCAAAAGACCCATGATCTGGAAGTCTGGCTTCCCGGCCAGAACCGCTACCGCGAGATCAGCTCCGTCTCCGTCTGCGGCGATTTTCAGGCCCGCCGGATGAATGCTCGTTTCCGCCCCGCAGGCGGCGGAAAACCCGAATTCGTCCATACACTTAATGGCTCGGGTCTTGCCGTGGGCCGCACCCTTATCGCGGTGCTGGAAAACGGCCAGCAGGCCGACGGCTCTGTCACCCTGCCCGCCGCCTTGCACCCCTATCTCGGCGGCAAGACAAGCATCGCCCCCGACGGCACGCTGGCATGACCGCCCGCGCAATACTGCTCCTCTTTGTCACCCTCGCCTTCGGCGCGGCGCCCTTCCTGACGCCCCCGTTCCGGGGCTATGACCCCGCGCTCTTCCCGGTGCAGATCGCGCGGCCCTCCATTCAACCCGCAGGCTATGCCTTTGGAATCTGGAGCGTTATCTACCTCTGGCTCCTCGTCCATGCCGTCACGAGCATCTGGAAGCGCCGCGCCGTCGCAGCATGGGACCGCACGCGTTGGCCCCTGATCACGGCAATCGCCTTGGGCTCCGCATGGCTTTCCATCGCCCCGGTCGCCCCCATCGCCGCCACGGTGACGATCCTGATCATGGCCGCCGCCGCCGTCACGGCCTTCCTGCTGGCGGATACGGAAACCGACCGCTGGCTTCTCTCCGCCCCCACCGCGATCCTCGCAGGCTGGCTTTCCGCCGCCGCCGCCGTCTCCACGGGCGTGGTCATCGCGGGCTATGGCTGGCTCTCCGACACGGGGGCTGCCTTGACCATGATCGCAGCCACCCTCGCGCTGGCCGCATGGGTGCAGCGCAGGAAACCCCGCATGCCGGTCTATGGCTTGACCGTGATCTGGGCCCTTGCGGGCATCGTCGTGGCCAATGCGGGTATCAACCCTGCCATCGCCATCGCCGCAGGTCTTGGCATCGGCGTCATGGCGCTGGTCCTCGGTCGCCAGGTTACCGTTACCCGCTAGGCTCTTTCACCTCGGGCCGAATACCCATGCGCCGCCCCTACTGGGCGCGGCCTCGGGGGGAAGGATCACTCCTTCCGCCCCTCGATATGCTTGCGCAGCCGAGACGGCGTGTGGAACTTCCGCTCCTTGAACGGGTTCTTGTCGGACTGGCTGCGGAACATGATGCGGATCGGCACCCCCGGCATCTCGAAATGGTCGCGCAACCCATTGACCAGATAGCGCTTATAGCTTTCGGGCACCTCGTCAGGGCGCGAGCACATGACCACGAAGCCCGGCGGCCGCGCCTTCACCTGCGTCATGTAGCGCAGCTTGATCCGGTGCCCGCCGGGGGCCGGCGGCGGATGCGCCTCGGTCATCGCGCCCAGCCAACTGTTCAGCCGCGCCGTGGTGATCCGCTTGTTCCAGACGTCATGCGCCCGGCAGATGGCATCGTGCAGACGGTCCAGCCCCCGCCCCGTCTTGGCCGACACCGTCACCAGCGGCGCGCCGCGCAGCTGTGGCAGAAGACGTTCGAACATCTCCTTGAGTTCGGCCAGCTTTTCCTGCTTTTCGTCCTCGAGGTCCCACTTGTTCACAGCGATGACGACGGCGCGCCCCTCGGTCTCGGCATAGTCCGCGATGCGCAGATCCTGCGTCTCGAAGGGAATCTCCACATCCAGCAGGACGACCACCACCTCAGCAAAGCGCACAGCCCGCAGTCCATCTGCCACCGACAGCTTTTCCAGCTTCTCCACCACCCGCGCCTTCTTGCGCATACCCGCCGTGTCGAAGATGCGGATGGGCGTGCCCTGCCAATCGGCCCGGACAGAGATCGCATCCCGCGTGATCCCCGCCTCCGGCCCCGTCAACAGGCGATCTTCGCCGATGATCTTATTGATCAGGGTGGATTTTCCGGCATTGGGCCGCCCGATCACCGCGATCTGCAACGGTCGTTTGGCGGTCGGGCGATGGGCCGCCGGATCGACTTCTTCCTCGCCGATCTCGCCCTCGATCTCCACTTCCGTCTCGGGCGTGTTGGCGGCCTCGCGCTCGGCGAACTCCTCGCGGAACGGGGTCAGGATGCGATAGAGGTCATCCATCCCCTCGCCATGCTCTGCAGACAGTCGCACCGGCTCGCCAAGACCCAGCGACCAAGCCTCCAGCGCGCCGCTATCCCCCGCCGCCCCTTCTGCCTTGTTCACCCCCAGCACGACACGGGCATTCTTCTTGCGCAATATATCGGCAAAGACCTCGTCCGACGGCGTGACACCCACGCGCCCGTCGATCAGGAAAAGGCAGACATCCGCCAGTTCGACCGCCCGCTCGGTCAGCCGCCGCATGCGGCCCTGAAGGCTGTCATCGGTCACTTCCTCCAGCCCCGCCGTGTCGATCACGGTGAAGCGCAGGTCGTAAAGCCGCGCATCCCCCTCGCGCAGGTCGCGTGTAACGCCGGGCTGGTCATCGACCAGCGCCAGCTTCTTGCCGACCAGACGGTTGAACAGCGTGGATTTGCCCACATTGGGCCGCCCCACGATCGCAAGGGTAAAGCTCATCGCCCGCTCCCGGTTTTCCGAAGGGGAACCCCTTACACGGGGTTGGCGTCAACGGAAAGCGTGAAGTTGCCCATTGCCGGACACCACATAAAGCGTCCCGCCCGCCAAGGCCGGGGGGGCCGAGGCACCTCCCGGAATCTCCGCCCCGCCCAGCAGCGCGCCGTCGACCGGGTTGAAGAGCCGCATCTGCCCATCGCCCGACACCACAACCAGCCGCCCGCCCGCCAGAACGGGGCCGAATTGCGGGAAAATCGCGATGCGCCGCTTGGGCTTTTCCTTTGTGAAATAGGGCATGTCGACCGCCCAGATCGCCTCGCCCGTCGCCGCATCCAGCCGCACCAGACGGTTCTCGTCATTTACAAGGAAAACCGATCCCCCCACCACCAGCGGCGGGTTCAGCGCGCCTTCAACGGCAGTCCAGATGCGTTCACCCGATGACGTGTCCACCGCCGCCGTCCGCCCCGAGGCGGTGCCGACATAGGTGACATCCCCAAGGATCACCGCATCCCCAGTGATATCCGTAAGGCCCGCATAGCCGCGCCCGACCCGCTGCCCGGTCACAGGTGCTTGCCACACCTGCAGCCCCGACACCTTGAGCGCCGCCGTGATCGACCCGTTTGTGAAGGGGAACAGCACAAGCTGATCCCCCACCGAAGGCGCGGCAGAGCCGAGGACGCCCGTCGCCCCCGCGGCCCCCGGCACGGTCCAGAGCACGCGCCCGGTATCCGCCGCGATGGCCCAGCCCGATCCGTCACGCCCCGACACGTAGACCGTCCCGCCCGCCACGGCAGGGGCACCCGTCACCGGCGCATCCAGCCTTTGCCGCCACACCACCGCGCCCGTCGCCGCATCCAGCGCAACCAACTCGCCATAGGCCGTCGCGGCATAGACGCGCCCGCCTTGCGCCGCCAGACCACCGCCCGACACGCCACCGCCCCGGTCGAAATCCGCCGTCAGATCCGCGCGCCAGAGCACGCCACCCGCACTCGACGTCGCCTGCACCACCGATGCAGAGTCAAGCGTGAAGACCCGCCCACCCGCTACCACCGGGGCCGCGCTCACGCGGTTCTTGCGGCTGTTGCCTGCGCCGATCGACGCAGACCATACACGCGCCGGGGTCGCGGACAGCGCGCCATGCAGCGAGGCATGGTTTGCGGAAGCACCGCGCATCCCCCAATCGGCATTGTTCACGGCGGCAGGAAGGGAAATCGGCTCGGCCCGGTTTTCCGGCCGGTCAGCCGGGGCGACCGGTGCGGGTTGGCCCTCCACCGGAACCGAGGCCTCCAGATCGGCCCGCACAGGGAACCGCTCACCCGGCAGGATCAGTTCCCGCTCACACCCGGCCAGAACCGTCACCACGGCCAGACCCGAGATCGTTCCCCACACCCTGCGCTTCACAGTCCCGGCCCCCATCTGTCGTTCCTTGCCGCCCTGCGTGGCACGGTCAGCCCGCATCGTCCTCTGTCGCCGCCTCCGACGGGACCGTGGCAGGTGCCACCTCGCCCCCCAGCGCGACGATCATCTGTTCCGCCCGCGCCCGCAGGCCGCCGGGCGATTCCTGATCGCTCAGCAGCGCTGTCAGCGCAGCCACCGCCTCATCCGTCTTGCCTTCTTCCACCAGAAGATAGGCCATCTGTTCCAGCGCCATCGTCCGGAACGGCCGCCCCGGCGCGGCGATCGGGTCCAGCGCCGCGCGGCGCTCGGCCAGCGGCATCTCTGTCCCTGCGATCACCACCTTCCGCAGGGCGGCAAGGTCGCGATAGCTCGTCGGCATCGTCGTGTCATTGGCCAGCTTTTCCAGCGCGGCCAGAGCGCCCGCCCGATCCGCGACCGGATCCGAGGCCAGCAAAAGGTTCAGGATCGCCACCTGTTCGCCATCCACCGGGATCGTCGCCAGCTGCGCCACCCGATCCTCAGGCGCCCCCAGATCAAGCGCATCCAGAACCGCATCGCCAAAGGCTTCTGCCCGCGCTTCGGCCTGTGCACGCTGCCATTCGGTCCAGCCCGCACCACCGACCACGCCAATCACCAGCAGGACACCAATCCAGCCGTATTTCCGCATCAAGGCGAACAGCCTGTCGCGGCGGACCTCTTCGGTCACCTCGTCGATGAAGCTGTCGGGGTTGCTCACGGGCCTCTCCACATTCTTTTGCACCGTCTTACACGCAAGCGGGAAGCCTTGCCAAGCCCTGCCCCCTCCGCCCATAGGCGGCGACGGTCATTCCGCCGCCAAAGTCTCGTCCTCTTCGGAAGATTGCCGCGCCCACATCGCGGCATAGCGCCCGCCCTGCGCCAGCAGGACCTCATGCGTGCCCTGCTCCACGATCTCGCCCGCCTCCAGCACGACGATCTGGTCGGCATCGGCGATGGTCGACAGGCGATGCGCGATGGTGATCACCGTACGCCCCTGCCCCATCTCGCGCAGACTGTCCTGAATGTCCCGCTCCGTCTGGGTATCAAGCGCGGAGGTCGCCTCGTCGAGGATCAGGATTGGCGGGTCCTTCAACAGCGTGCGCGCGATGCCCACCCGCTGCTTTTCACCGCCCGACAGCTTCAATCCCCGCTCACCCACCTTCGTTTCATAGCCTTCGGGAAGCGACACGATGAAATCATGGATCTTCGCGGCCTTTGCTGCCGCCACGATGTCCTCTTCGGTCGCCCCGTCCCGGCCATAGGCGATGTTGTAGCGCACAGTGTCGTTGAACAGCACCGTATCCTGCGGCACCACCCCGATCTGGGCATGGATGGAGCTTTGCGTCACATCCCGCAAATCCTGACCGTCGATCCGGATCGCGCCCCCGTTCACGTCGTAAAAGCGGAACATCAGCCGCCCGATGGTGGACTTCCCCGATCCCGACGGCCCGACCAGCGCATAGCGCTGTCCCGCCGGAACAGAAAGGCTGATCCCCTTCAGGATTGGCCGCGCTGCGTCATAGCCGAAATCCACGCGGTCAAACTCCACCGCGCCGCCCCGCACCACCAGCGCAGGCGCCCCGGGCTTGTCCACCACCTCTGCCGGTTGGCCCAGCAGTCCAAACATCTCGCCCATATCCACCAGCGCCTGCCGGATTTCCCGATAGACCGTGCCGAGGAAGTTCAGCGGCATCGTGATCTGGATCATGTAGGCATTGACCATGACGAAATCGCCAACGGTCAACCCGCCCCGCTGCACCCCCATCGCCGCCATCGCCATCACCGCGACAAGGCCCGACGTGATCAGCAGCGCTTGCCCCCCGTTCAGGAAGGACAGGCTCAGCCCCGTCTTGACCGCCGCCACCTCATAGCGCTGCATGGCGCGGTCATAGCGCGCCGCCTCGCGGGTTTCGGCGTTGAAATACTTCACCGTCTCATAGTTCAGCAGACTGTCGATCGCCTTCTGATTGGCGTCCGTATCCTGATCGTTCATCTCGCGGCGGATCTTCACCCGCCATTCCGTCACGGCCAGCGTGAACCAGACATAAAGCGTGATCACCCCCACCACGACCAGCATGTAGGACATGCCGAAGACCGTGGCGAAAATCACCGCCACCATCGCCAGTTCAAGGATCAGCGGCCCGATGGAAAACAGCATGAAGCGCAGCAGGAAGTCGACGCCCTTCACACCACGCTCGATGATCCGGCTGAGCCCACCCGTTTTCCGCGTGATGTGATAGCGCAGCGACAGGCGGTGAATATGGGTGAACGTCTCCAGCGCCAGCCGCCGCAGCGCCCGCTGACCCACCCGCACGAAGATCGCGTCCCGCAATTCCTGAAAGGCCACAGTCCCCAGTCGCGCCATGCCATAGGCCACGGTCAGGCCCACGGCCGTCAGGCCCAGCAGGGTGCCTGTATCCGGCGTCTCGCCCGCCAGCGCATCCACCGCCTGCTTGTAGAAATACGGGGTAGAGACCGAGACGAGCTTTGCAGCAACCAGCATGAGCAGGGCCGCAACCACCCGCCGCTTCACCCAAGCCTCGCCCTCGGGCCAGAGATAGGGCAGCACCCGGCGGATCGTGTTCAAACCGCTGGCAGGCTTTTCCACGGTGTCTTCTGCGGAACGGACAGGGCTCTTGCGCATGGTGGGACGTCCTTTCGACGCCCTACCTAAGCCGCTTTGGCGGGACGCACCAGAGGCCGCAACGCAGCCCCCTCTGTGCGTCCCTGCGCGTTCACTCCGCCGCCGGAATGGTGAAGACCTGCCCCGGATAGATCAGGTCCGGATCGCGGATCTGGTCCTTGTTCGCCTCGAAGACATGCACATAGCGAATGCCATCGCCCAGATTCTCGGTCGCGATCCGCCACAGGGTAAAGCCCGGCTGCACTGTGACGGTCGTCGGGCTGACGACAGTCGGTTCACCCGCTGCCTCGGTCCCGGCTTCTGACGAGGATATGTCGCCGTCGGTCGCCGCCGTTTCGCTCTGCCCCGTCTGCGCGGATGTGGCTTGCGTTTCCTCCGCTGCAGTCTCTGCCGCACCAGAGGCAGCGGCCAACGCCTCCACCGTCTCTCGCTTGAAAGGCGTCTCGAAGCGGCTTGTCACCTTGCCGGTGCCATCCAGCTGATCGGCACGCAGCACATAGACCCCCGGCGCCACCTCTGGCAGCGTCACCGCCCAGTCGCCCGTGGCCCCGATCGGCGTCTCGGCCACCTGTGCATTGTCGAGGTAAAGACGCACCACCCGCTCTGCCGTTCCGCGCCCGGCCAGTTGGACGTCACCCGCATCGGTATAGGTGATCGTGTCGATGGTGACATTCGCCACCAGCTCCGGCGACACTTCCGCCGCTGATTGCAGCACCTTCGCCCCGTCCTCCGTCACCAGCAGCGCAGCGGGGGCCTCGGCCACCGGTTCTGCCACAGGCTCGGCCGCAGGTTCCGCAGCGGCCACCTCCGCGTCGGCCACCGCCTCGCCCGTCGCCTCTATGGCCTCCGGAACCTCGGCCACGACGGCGGGTGCGACGGTCGGCCCGATCACCACGGTCGCATCGGCAGGCACCACCGTGCCATCCGCCAGCGCCATGCTCATAGACAGAACGCGGGGCGCGGCACTGGGTGCAAGGTTGAACATCGCCACGAACTTGCCCTGACCATCGGCAGGCACGGCAGCCAGTTCCGCGCCCGTGACGCGCAGCGACACGCTCGCCCCCGGGGCGGCCGATCCGGCCACCAGCGCCGATCCGTCCTTCTCCACCCGCACAAGGTCAAAGCTCGGCGGGGGCGGCGCAGGCGCCTCCGGCGCGGCCTCTGCGACCTCCGCCTCGGCAGGTGCAGTGTCGGCTGCGGCCTCGGTCTCGGTCTCGGGCGCGGGCTCGGCCGCCGTACCCTCTTCTGCCACGGTCGCAGCCTCGGTCGTCGGCTCGGCCTCGCCCGACGGCGCCGCCTCTTCCGCAGACGCATCCGGTGCCTCGACCGCCGACGCTGCCTCTTCTGCCGCAGGCTCCGCCGCCGCGGCATCCGCCTCGGGCGCGCTTGCCGGAGCCGTCTCTGCCGACCCCTCTGCCGCCCCTTCAGGCTCCGCTTGCGTGCCCGTTGCCGTCACGACCGCCTCCTCCACGACAGGCGGACGGCTCACCGTCCATGCCCCGTAGAACAGCGCCGCGATCACCGTACCCACGACAGCCACAACGCCACCGCGCCCAGCCGATCCCATTTCCGCCCAAGACTTCATCCCGACTCCCCGAAATCGGGGCCTGTTCCCGGCCCCTTCTTCCCTTAACTCTCCAAGCCCGATAACACGTATGTACAGATCAGCCCATAGCCCGAAAGCAGGTCCATGTCCGCGTTTCGTTCCATCTGTGTCTTCTGCGGCTCACGCTCCGGGGTGCGCCCCGCCTATGCTGCAGCTGCCCGCGACTTTGGACAGGCCATCGCGGCCGAGGGCTGGCGCCTTGTCTACGGTGCGGGCGACGTGGGTCTGATGGGCGAGGTGGCGCGCGCCGCGCAACTGGCAGGCGCCCGCACCATGGGCGTCATCCCCACCCATCTGATGGCCCACGAACAAGGGCGCCGAGACCTGTCGCAACTGGTGATCACCGAAGACATGCATGAACGCAAGAAGGTGATGTTCATGAATTCCGACGCCATCGTCGTCCTGCCGGGTGGGGCCGGATCGCTGGATGAATTCTTCGAAGTGCTTACCTGGCGGCAGATCGGCCTACATTCCAAGCCGATCTTCCTTCTCGATACCGAAGGCTACTGGCAGCCCCTCACCAGCCTCGCCCGCCACGTCATCACCGAAGGCTTCGCCGAAGCCCCGCTGCTCGACTACTACAGCACGGTTCCGGACGTGCGATCACTGGTCGTGGCATTGCGCGCGGCCCTTTCCTGACGCCACCCCTCCAGCGAGTAAAGCGCAAGCGCCCCCCAGATCAAGGCGAAGGCCGCCCCGTGCCAGCCCGTGAAAGGCTCGCGGAACACCAGCACCGCCGAGACCGCCTGCAGCGTGGGGTTCAGATATTGCACAAGCCCCAGCGTCGACAGACGCACCCGCTGCGCGCCCCATGAAAACAGGATCAGCGGCCCCCCGGTGATCAGCCCAGACAAGGGCAGCATCGCGGTGACAAAGGCATCCTGACCAAAGTGCCCGCCTGCCACGACCCCGCCATGCGCCAAGGCCAGCCAAAGCACCGCCAGCGGCAGCAAAAGCATCACCTCCGCCGTGACCGACACCGCCGCCCCCGCCGCCATCTGCTTCTTGATCAGCATGTAGGGCGCAAAGGAAAAGGCCAACGCCAGCGCCACCCATGGCGCGACCCCCAACCCATAAGTCAGAACGATGACCGCCCCAGCGGCCAATCCGACCGCCAACCCCTGCCCCCGCGTCAGCCGCTCGTCCAGCACCAGCACGCCCAGCACCACCGTCACCAGCGGGAAGATGTAGTAGCCAAGGCTGGCCTGCACCGCATGGCCGGACTGTATGGCCCAGATGAACAGGCCCCAGTTCACCGCGACGATCCCCGCCGCCAGCCAGACGCGGCCCCGCACTGGCCCCCGCAGCAGCGCGACCGCCCCGCCGAACCGCCCCTGCACCGCAAGCAGGATCCCAAAGAAGACAAAGGTCCAGACCGTGCGATGCGCCAGCATCTCCAGCGGCGGCACCGTGGCAAGCGCCTTGTAATACAGCGTGGCCAGCCCCCAGATCGTGCAGGCCGCCACGATTGCCAAGATCCCTTTGCCGGCGTCAGTCATGCGCGGCCGCCTCCCTGCGACCCTGGCCTTCCTCGCATTCCGCCCCGCCCACGGCAAGCCATCCCTGCAAAGGACAAGGCCCGCCGCATCCCTGCAGCGGGCCTTGCCAACACCGTCAACGACGATCAGAGCTTCGCGGCAACCGCTTCCCAGTTCACCAGCTTCTCGAGGAAGTTGGTCAGATAGGCCGGGCGCTTGTTGCGGAAGTCGATGTAGTAGGAATGCTCCCACACGTCGCAGCCCAAAAGCGCGGTTTGGCCAAAGCAAAGCGGGTTCACCCCGTTCTCCGTCTTGGTCACCTTCAGCGCGCCGTCCTTGTCCTTCACCAGCCAAGCCCAGCCGCTGCCGAACTGGCCTGCACCCGCGGCGGAAAAGTCCTCCTTGAACTTCGCCACCGACCCGAAGGCCTCCACCAGCGCCTTCTCAAGGCTGCCCGGCATCTTCTTGTCCTCGCCCGGACCCATCACTTCCCAGAACAGGTTGTGGTTCCAATGCTGCGAGGCGTTGTTGAAGATGCCGTTCTGCGCCACAGCGCCCGCCTGATACGTGCCGACGACGATCTCATCCAGCGACTTGCTTTCCCACTCGGTCCCGGCGATCAGCTTGTTGCCGTTGTCGACATAGGCCTTGTGGTGCAGGTCGTGGTGATATTCGAGCGTCTCCTTCGACATGCCGAGCGCGGCAAGCGCATCATGGGCATAGGGAAGGTCGGGAAGCGTGAAAGCCATGGGAGTGCTCCTCTCTGTTCGCGTGTTCACGGGATGGCGCAGATAAGATGCCTCGCGCCGCCAAGGTCAAGGCCGAAAGCAGAGTTTTCCCGGTGATGACATTCTGCCGGGGTCGAAGAAAACCAGCCAAGCCCTTCATTTTCTGTCTGAAAATATCCCACGGGGTCCGGAGGTGTGAAACCCCCGGCTCTGGCCACAGGCCCGACGCTTTCAGTAAAGCTCTGACCCCAGCTTCGCACTCGTCGCCAGCAGGTCAAAGACATAGCGCGCCACCGACCGGAAACAGACAAGCGTGTAGCCCTCGCCCTCCTTCCAGAAGGCCGCGGCCACCTGTGCGGCCCGTGTCCGGCGCAACTCGCCCGGCTCCAGCCGTGCGAAGTCGACGGGTGACAGCTTTGCCAGCACCTCTTCCGCCTTTGCCCCCTCGATCCGGAACACCGCCCGCGCGTCCGACACGTCCACGGCCAGATGGTGCTCCTTGCCCATGGTCTTCGCCACGGCTGCAAGTGCGTCCGGAACAGCCTTGTATGGCATCACAAGAAGATACTCGTCCGGGCTCATCCAGCCACAGGCGCGGTCCCCCTCCACCACGACCCGCCGCAGGGCGGGCAGGCCCGTCCCCACCGCCGCCTTGATCGCCTTCGGCAACGCCTTCACATCGGCCTTGCAGCGCAACGTGACCATGCCCAGCGGCCCGATCTCGCGGATGGAGACAAAACCGTCCGACACCGCCCCGTTCAACGCGCTCATGGGTTCAGACATTCTGCTTCTCCCCTTCCTTGTCATAGAAGACGGGGTCCACGACCCGGGCCTTCACCGTGCCGCCCTTCACCGTGTTGAACTCCACCACATCGCCCATCCGCTCGGGTCCGCGATGCAAAAGGCCCATCGCAATGCCTTTCTTCAGCGTCGGAGAGTAATAGGTCGACGTCACGCGGCCTTGGGTGTTCCCCTGCCCGTTCGCATTCGCTCCCGACGCAACGATATAGGCCCCGTCCGGGATCACAGACCCGTCCAGCGTCTCAAACCCCACAAGCTTCCAACGTTCCCCGCTCGCAAGGAAATTCCTCTGCTGGCCGCGCTTGCCAAGGAAATCCGCCTTCTTCTTCGAAATCGCCCAATCAAGCCCAAGGTCCTGCGGGATGACCGTCCCGTCCGTTTCATCCCCGATCATGATAAAGCCCTTCTCGGCCCGCATCACATGCAGCGCCTCAGTGCCGTAGGGCATTACCCCAAACTCGGCCCCCGCCGCATGCAGCGCCTCCCAGAAGGCCGCGCCATGGCTTGCAGGCACCGCGATCTCGTAAGACAACTCGCCCGAGAATGAGATGCGGTAGACGCGGCACGGGAACCCGCCCAGCGTGCCATCGGCCCAAGCCATGAAGGGCAGCGCCTCTTTCGAGACATCCATCCCGCCCAGTTTCTCCAGCAGCTTCCGCGCATTGGGACCGACGACCGCGACCTGCGCATACTGCTCGGTCACATTCGCGGTGTAGACCTGCCAATCCCACCATTCGCACTGCAGCCAGTCTTCCATCCACGCATGGATGCGGTCCGCCCCGCCCGAGGTGGTGTGGCAGAGCCACGTCTCCTCGTCGATCCGCGCCACCACACCGTCGTCAGACAGGAAGCCCTGCTCGTTGCACATCAACCCATAACGGCATTTGCCCACCGGCAGGGTGGACATCACGCCTGTGTAAAGCATGTCGAGGAATTTCCCCGCATCCGGCCCCTTCACGATGATCTTGCCAAGGGTGGAGGCATCCAGCAGCCCAAGCGCCGTGCGGGTGTTGACCACCTCACGGTGCACCGCCTGCTCATGCGTCTCGCCCGCCCGGGGGAAGCAATAGGGGCGGCGCCACAGACCCACGGGTTCGAAATAGGCGCCGTTCTTTTCGTGCCAGCCATGCATCGGCGTGCGGCGCAGCGGCTGGAAGATCTCCCCGCGCGCCTCGCCCGCCAGCGCGCCCAGTGTGACGGGCGTGTAAGGCGGACGGAACGTCGTCGTGCCGACCTGCGGAATATCCTCGTTCAATGCCTGAGCAAGCACCGCCAGGCCATTGATATTGGACAGCTTCCCCTGATCCGTCGCCATGCCAAGCGTGGTGTAGCGCTTGGTGTGTTCGACCGATTCATAGCCTTCACGCGCGGCCAGTTGCACATCACTGACCTTCACGTCGTTCTGGTAATCCAGCCACATCTTGGACTTCAGCTCGATGGATGCCCCCTGCGGCATGATCCAGACCGCTTCCATCGGGCCTTCGACCACCGCCTCGGCCAACGGGGCTTTGGCCTTCTTCGGCTTCATCCCAAGGGCCGCCACCGCCGCCTCGGCCTGCGCCGTGGCGTCCAGCAGCGCCGCATCGGCCGTCATCGCGCCATTGGCGGCACCTGCCGCCACCACCAGCGCACCGCCGTCATGGTTCAGCGGAGGCCGTGCCGGATCAGGGCGGAAACAGGCATGCTCCATGTCCCAGATCAACTTGCCGCCGCAATGGCTCCACAGATGCACGACAGGCGACCAGCCGCCCGACATGGCGACGGCGTCGCAGGCGATCTCATCGATCACCGCGCCCTCGCCCGCCTGCAGGCAGATCGCGACAGAGGTGACCCGCTTGCCGCCCTTCACCTTGGCGATCCCGCGCCCGGCCTCGATCCGCAGCCCCAGCGCCCGTGCGCGTGCCACCAGATCACCCGCCGGACTGGCCCGCGCATCCACGATGGCAGGCACCGCCAGCCCCGCCTCACGCAGCGCGATGGCCGTGCGATAGCCGTCATCGTTGTTCGTCACCACGACCGTACGATCGCCCGGCGACACGGCCCAGTTCACCACATAGTCCCGCACAGAGGCCGCAAGCATCACGCCCGGAATGTCATTTCCCGCGAAAGACAAAGGCCGCTCGATCGCCCCGGTCGCCGTCAGGATCTTGCCCGCCCGGATGCGCCACAGCCGATGCTTGGGCCGCCCGTCCCCCGGCGCGTGATCCGCCACCTTCTCATCCGCCAACACATAGCCGTGGTCATAGACGCCCGCCGCCATGCAGCGCGCACGCAGGGTGACGGTCTCCATCCCCTCCAGCGCTGCGACAGCCTCGTCCACCCACTGCCCCGCAGGTTTGCCGTCGATCACATCGCCATCGACCGGCGCGCGCCCGCCCCAATGTGCGTTCTGCTCCAGAACCAGAACCCGCGCCCCGGCCCGCCCCGCGACCAACGCCGCCTGCAGTCCCGCAATTCCGCCCCCCACGACCAGCAGGTCGCAGAAGGCATAGGCCTGTTCATACCGATCCGCATCGCGGTCCTTCGGTGCCTTGCCCAGTCCGGCAGATTGCCGGATCACCGGTTCGAAGACATGCTTCCAGAAGGACCGGGGATGGATGAAGGTCTTGTAATAGAACCCCGCCGGAAGGAAGCGGGACACGTAGTTGTTCACCACCCCAACGTCGTATTCCAGACTTGGCCAATGGTTCTGGCTCGTCGCCTCCAGACCGTCGAACAACTCCGTCACCGTCGTGCGCTGGTTCGGCTCCAGCCGCCCCCCCGACCCGAGGTTGACGAGCGCATTGGGTTCTTCCGGCCCCGCAGCCACGATGCCGCGCGGGCGGTGATACTTGAAGGAACGCCCCACCAACATCTGGTCATTGGCCAACAGCGCCGCCGCCAGCGTATCGCCGCGATAGCCCTTCAACCGCTTGCCATTGAAGGAAAACTCCAGCGCCGCCGCCCGGTCGATCAGGCGGCCCCCTTTCGCAAGACGGGTGCTCATTTGTAACCCTTCCAGTCCGGCCTGCGGGCCTTGATCTTCTCGATGATGTCGGCGGGTGGCTCGCCCACTTGCGCCGGATAGGTGCCAAAGACCTCCAGCGTCGCGGTGCAGCGCGCGGCAAGGAACCACTTCCCGCAGCCGTACGTGTGCCGCCAGCGTTCGAAATGCACGCCCTTGGGGTTCTTGCGGGCGAACATATAGGCTTCGAACTCCTCATCCGTGGACCCCGGCCCGAACCGCTTCAGATGCGCCTCATAGCCGGGCGACAGTTCCGTCTCCTCGGCCTTCACGCCGCAATAGGGACATTCAAGAAGCAGCATGTTGCACCCCGTTTCCATTCTCGCGCCCCCGAAAAATCTTCGAACGAAGATTTTTCGCCTTCGAAGAATTTTCGTACGAAAACTCTTCGTTCCCGCACCGCCCCATCAATGCGCCACCCCGGCGGCCACCGACTCGTCGATGAACCGCCCTTCCTTGAAGCGCCACATGTCGAATTCCGCAGCCAGCGGCCCCGGCTCGCCCTTCGCCATGAGTTCGGCCATCGCCCAGCCGGACCCGGGGATCGCCTTGAACCCGCCCGTCCCCCAGCCGCAGTTGATGAAGCAGTTCCCCAGCGGGGTTTTCGAGATGATGGGCGACCGGTCCCCGGTCATGTCCACGATCCCGCCCCACTGCCGCAGCATCTTGAGGCGGCTGATGATCGGGAAGGTCTCGATCAGCGCACGCAGCGTTTCCTCGATATGGTGGAAGCTGCCGCGCTGGGTGTAGTTGTTGAAGCCGTCCGTGCCGCCGCCGATGACCATTTCGCCCTTGTCGGACTGGCTCATGTAGCCATGCACGGTGTTGGCCATCACCACGATGTCCATGCAGGGCTTGATCGGCTCCGACACCAAAGCCTGCAGCGCCACCGCCTCGACCGGCAGGCGGAACCCCGCCATTTCGGCCAGTTGCCCGGAATGCCCCGCCACCACGATGCCCAACTTGCGGCAACCGATGAAGCCCTTGCTCGTCTCGACCCCGGTCACCTTGCCGTTTTCCGACCGGACGCCCTTCACCTCGCATTGCTGGATGACATCCATGCCCATCTCGGAACAGGCCCGCGCATAGCCCCAAGCCACCGCATCATGCCGCCCCGTGCCGCCCCGCGCCTGCCACAGCGCCCCCAACACCGGATAGCGCGGCCCGTCGATATTCAGGATCGGGCACAGCTCCTTCACCCGCTGCGGCGTGATGAATTCGGTCTGCACCCCTTGCAGCGCATTGGCATGGGCCGTCCGCAGATAGCCCCGCACCTCGTGATGTGTCTGCGCCAGCATCATCACGCCGCGCGGGCTGAACATCACGTTGTAGTTCAGGTCCTGACTCAGCGTCTCATAGAGCGACCGCGACTTCTCATAGATCGCGGCGCTCGAGTCCTGCAGATAGTTCGACCGGATGATCGTGGTGTTCCGGCCCGTGTTGCCGCCACCCAGCCACCCCTTTTCGATGATCGCCACATTGCGAATGCCGTGGTTCTTGCCAAGGTAATAGGCCGTCGCCAGCCCATGCCCGCCCGCCCCCACGATGATGGCGTCATATTCCTTCTTCGGCTCGGGCGATTTCCACGCCCGTTCCCACCCGGTGTGGTGCCGCAGTGCCTCGCGCGCGATAGCGAAAACCGAATAGCGTTTCATGGCAAACCCCCGATCCTGCGGCCCGCTGCGAACCTGCGCCTCTTCTGGAACGCCCCGCCCTTTATGCCCCACCCTCCAGCGGCACAATCGGGAAAAATGCGACATCCCCCGCCTGCGACGGCGTCGCACAGGTCACTTTCGCGTTTCCTCCTTTCGATTGCGCGCCCAAGCCGTTACATCCGCTGCAAATGCTGGACACGGGATAGACGCGATGGAGACAGCCGCTTTCTGGGCCGCCGCAGGTGGGATCGGCCTTGCCGTTGCCGCACTGTTCCTGCTGGCGTTGCGCCGGGCGCGGGCCGAGATCGCCGCCGCCGCCGATTTCGACCTCAAGGTCTATCGCGACCAGTTGGCCGAGATCGACCGCGATCTTGCCCGCGGCACCCTTCCACCGGACGAGGCGGATCGTCTGCGCACCGAAGTCTCGCGCCGCCTGCTCGATGCCGACCGCCATGCGCAATCGGCCAGCCGACAGGCCAGCACCGGCGGCATCGCCCTCGCCGCCGTCATCATCCTCGCCCTCATCGGCAGCAGCTACTGGGTCTATTTGCGTCTCGGCGCACCGGGCTATCCTGACCTGCCGCTCGCCACCCGTTTCGCCATGTCCGAAGAGATGCGCGCCAACCGGCCCAGCCAAGTGGAGATGGAGGGAGAGGCGGCCGCCACCCTCCCCGCCCCGATCGAACCGGACGCCGATTTCGCCGTGCTGATGGATCGCCTGCGGCAGGCCGTGGCCGACCGTCCCGACGATGCGCGCGGGTTAGAGCTTCTTGCCTCCAACGAAGCCCGCCTCGGCAATCTCACCGCCGCCCGCGAGGCCATGCAGGCCCTCATCCGCGTCAAGGGCGAAACCGCCACCGCCGCCGACCATGCCGCGCTGGCGGAACTGATGATCATGGCTGCAGGCGGCAGCGTCTCGCCCGAGGCCGAAGCCGAACTGACCCGCGCCCTGACGCTCGACGCCCGTAACGCCACGGCCCGCTACTACTATGGCCTGATGGCCGCACAGGTGGGCCGCTTCGACCGCACCTTCGCCCTCTGGCGTCCCCTTCTGGACGAAGGCCCTGCAGATGCCCCTTGGATCGCGCCGATCCGCGCCCAGATCGAGGATGTCGCAATGCGCGCAGGCGTCCAGTACAGCCTTCCCGAAGCCGTTGCCGGCCCGGACGGCGCCGCCGTCGCGGCCGCCGAGGACATGTCGCCCGAAGATCGGCAGGCCATGATCGAAGGCATGGTTGCCCAGCTCGGGCAGCGCCTCGCCACCGAAGGCGGCACGGTCGAGGAATGGGCGCGGCTGATCTCCTCCCTCTCCGTCCTCAACCGCAAGGACGAGGCGCAGGAAATCTATGCCGAGGCGCTGACGCGCTTCGAAGGCTCCCCCTCGCAGCAAAGTTTCCTACGTGAACAGGCCCTCAACGCGGGCCTGACCCCGTGATCTGCGCCACGCTGGAAGAGTTTCTCGCCGCTCTGCCGCCCAACCGCGCTATCTGCGGGCTCGACTTCGGCGACAAGACGATCGGCATCGCCATCTCCGACTTGCGCCGCATGGTGGCCACCCCGTCAGAAACCCTGCGCCGGGTGAAGTTCACCGAAGACGCCACGCGGCTGCTTGCGCTTCTGGCCGCGCGCGACGTGCGGGGCATCATCCTCGGCCTGCCCCTCAACATGGACGGCTCCACCGGTCCCCGCGTGCAGGCGACACAGGCCTTCGCCCGCAATCTCACCCGCTTGACCGACCTTCCCATCGCCTTCTGGGACGAACGCCTGTCCACCGTTGCGGCAGAAAGGGCACTGCTAGAGGCGGATACGTCGCGAAAACGTCGGAAAGAGGTGATCGACGCTGTCGCCGCGGGCTATATCTTGCAGGGTGCCCTCGACCGGATGGGCCATATGGGAAACGGGGTGCCGTCTTGAAAGACGAAGTCTGGAAGCGCGACGAGGTTCAATCGCCTTGCATCAAGCTTTGCACCATCCATCCCGCCGAACGCATCTGCGTCGGCTGCTATCGCACGATCGAGGAAATCTCCGCCTGGTCCCGCCTCACGCATGAGGCGCGCGGTGCCATCATGGCCGAGCTTCCCTCCCGCGCCCCGCGCCTTGCAAAGCGGCGCGGTGGCCGCATGGGCCGCCTGCAGGACTGACGCCCGACCAGCGCCCCTGCCATCTTCTGTCTTCAAATATCCTCAGGGGGTGAATTGGCGCCCTTGCGCCAAGAGGGGGCGGAACGCCCCCTGAACGCGGAGCCGGAGCGCGGCACGCGCGCAGGCGACAGGAAAGGCTTGCGCGAAGCGCTCCGCCAGATCACCGCCCGTCGCGCCGTTCCTCCTCCGTCGCCCGCTCCAAACCATAGGGCGCCACCAGCCGCCAGACATGATCCGGCACCATGGTCTTCACCCGCGCCGGGAAGGCCCGGCGCAGGTGCAGCACCGTTTCAATTGCTTTCATCTCCACCCGCGCCCGTGCGAATTCCAGCCCACGCGGCCCGATCCGCGGCTGCAGGAAGACCACGATGGGGCGCGCCCAATCCGGCATCGACCGCAGCGGCAGGCCACCCGCCGCCCGCGCCACATTGCCAAGGAACCCTTTTACTGCCCCCTGCCGCTTGCCCTTGTCCGTCAGGGGCCGCAGGGTCAGCCGATCCGCAAGCAGCGCCAGCATCTCCTCGCCCCGCGCATTGCGCGCGATCACCCATTGATCCCCATCGCCGCCCATATAGCCCACGGTGATATCGGCCAGACGATTGGTGTAATCGACACAGGTCTTGCAGGTCATGGGAAAGAAATCCGCCGGAAGCTTTGACAGCGGCAGCTTCAGGAAGGGCACCGTCCGCGTCGCCCGCCCATCGTCATAGCGCAATTCCACCCGGTAATCGGCGCGGAATTCCAGATAGCTGATCCGGTCCGGGCGCGGGTCGATCTGGGCCAGGAAATGATGGAAATTCTCGGTCGTCGTGTTGTCCGAACAGGGCGTGCCAATGACATAAAGCCGCTCCAGCCCCAACTCCGCCTCCAGCACCCGCAGGGCATGGACTTGGCAAGGGATTCCCACCACCGCGATGCGCCGATGCCCCGCCGCCACGGCAGGCTCCAACAGCGCCAGCGTCGGCGCAAACCCCATCCGCATCCCCCGCACGCCCGCCAAGGCCGCCGGATCGGTCACGATCACTGGCAGGGGCTTCCAGCGGTCCTGCGGATCGGGGGCCGTCGCCAACACCGCCGTCACCGCGCCCGACTCCAGCAGCCGCGCCGCCAGCGCCGTGGTGATGCCCGTCCATTGCGCCCCCGGCAGGGGATCGGTCATCCGCGCCCGCAACATCCGCCGCGTCACGCCGAAAAATGCCTCCTCGCCCTGCCCCGGATCGGCCACGCGCCCATGCACCTCGGCTTCTCGCGCCGGATAGTCGGGCGCGATGAACTGGCAGGCCTTCCCGCAGGCCTTGCCATCCCCCATCCGCGACACACCGCAATCGGTGCAAAGCCCGGGCCGCGCCGCGCCCGTCAGGAAAGGGGCTTCAAGACCGGGATGTGCGGGAAAGGGGCCGTCGGGCATCTGCGCCTCGCTTCCGGGCCGGACTGGCCCTCAGCCCAAACCTACTGCGTGACAAGCAATCCGTCCAGCCAAGCTGTCAACTTTGCCTGACGGCGCGATCAGGTCCGGTTGCAGGCGGGCGATGCAGATCGGCGATCAGCCCGGGCAAATCCTCGGCCCAACTGTCCCGCCCGGTCAGCAGCGACACCGAATGCCGCGCGCTGTCGGCATTCAGCACCTGCAGGCCGGACAGCACCTCCTGCAGCGGCCGCCGCGACAGCAGCACATGCGCCTGTGCCAGAACCAGCAACCGGTGATGCACCGCCTGCCGAAGCCCGGCCCAAGCCGGTGCATCGGTCAGCCGCGTATAGGCCCAAAAGCGGATGGGAAAGGGATCGAAATCGCCCTGCAGAGTCCGGCTCCAGCCCGAAAGCCCGCCACAAGGATCGGCCGGATCCTCCAGCGGCTCCACACTTTGGATCACCACTTCGGACAGGCCCCCGATCCGCGCTGTGGAGATCATCGTCGCCCCCCGGCGTCGCGGGCGCGACCAATCCAGCGCGACATGCGGCGCCAAAAGCGAGGCAGCCAAGGTCACTCGGTCAAGCATGCGCGACATCAGGTCCGCCCTCCGGTCGCGGATATTCAGATCTATAGCGCATCCCGTTGCGCGGCACAGGATGGCAAGGCGGATTGGTGGCAGACCAAGGGATGCCGGAACGGAAAAGGGCGGCACCGTCCCCAGTGCCGCCCCTTTCAAATCCATCCGTGCCGGCTGCCTCAGCTGCACCCGCTCGTCGCGCCGCAGGTGTTGCACTTCATGCAGGTGCCAAATGATTAACCTAGCGCCAGTTCCGCAACTCGCCGCTTGACGGCTTTTTCAGTCACGAAGAAGAGCTTCGCAAGAGCCGACTGATCACCGGCCAGCCGCGAGAAAGCCGGCCTGAACTGGTTAGCGGGCATGAGAAGGGCAGTGGCGAATTGGTTGGCTTCTGATTCCATTATTTGATCACTTGGTTCCAAGTAAATGAAGGGATCCGTTGCGCTTTGGCTGTCTCGGTTGATACGACCGTCAAAAATGTCGCGTCCGGCCAAATGTGCCTTGTGCAGGACAAAATGACCAAGCTCGTGGGCGACCGTGAAGTTCTGAACCTCCGCACGGTCCTGTTGGTTAAGCTTCACGACCCAGCCAGAAGGCGAGCCGTAGCTTGGCGCATTTTGAAGATAACCCCGTTCGTACGGAAGCAAATCCTCCACCAGAACTTTCAGACCAAACTCACGTGCCAAAGAGACAATATCTCCCTCCAGCGTTGCGCAGAAGTTCCGAAGTTTGTCCCTCTCCCAGTCACTGATGCGACCGTCCGCCTTGAAGGAATAGTCGGCCATTACGAACACCCGCTCGTGCCGCCGCAGGTGTTGCACTTCATGCAGGTGCCATTGCGCACCAGCGTGTAGTTGCCGCATTCACCACAGGGATCACCCTCATAGCCCTGCATCTTGGCCTTGGTCCGGGCATCCATGCTGACGGTCCCGGTGGCCAGCGCGGTGGATGTCGCCACTTCGGGCATCATCGCGCTGATCGCGGCCAAGCCATCCGTCCCGGTCGACAGCGCGGTCGCCCCCATGCCGCCCTGGAACACGACCAGTTCCTGCGGCAGGCGCTTCCTCAGATAGCCGGTCGACGATATCGACTTCAGCAGTTCAACCGATTTCGACGCCGCCGACTCGCTCACTTCCCCGAAGTTGCGCTTGCCCTCGTCATCGCCACGGCCGAGGTCGTCAAAGGCCGCGCCGGTGGGCTTCACATGTGCAAGATCGGTGCGGTCGAGGTAGGAGATCGCCAGTTCGCGGAAGATGTAGTCAAGGATCGAGGTCGCGTTCTTGATCGAGTCGTTGCCCTGCACCATCCCCGCCGGTTCGAACCGCGTGAAGGTGAAGGCCTCCACGAACTCCTCCAGCGGCACGCCGTATTGCAGGCCCACCGACACCGCGATGGCGAAGTTGTTCATCATCGCACGGAAGCCAGCGCCTTCCTTATGCATGTCGATGAAGATCTCGCCCAGACGTCCGTCGCCATATTCCCCGGTGCGCAGATAGACCTTATGGCCCCCCACGATCGCCTTCTGGGTATAGCCTTTGCGACGCTCCGGCAGCTTTTCGCGATGGGTGCGGATGATCTCCTTCACCACGATCTTCTCGACGATCTTCTCGGCCAGAACGGCAGCCTTTTCTTGCGCCGATCCGGTGGCGAGGATTTCCTCGGCCTCCTCGTCATCCTCGACCAGCGCGGCGGCGAGGGGCTGCGAGAGCTTCGATCCGTCCCGGTACAGGGCATTGGCCTTGATCCCCAGCGACCAAGACAGCTCATAAGCCGCCAGCGTTTCCGCGATCGTGGCCGAGTTGGGCATGTTGATCGTCTTGGAAATCGCGCCCGAGATGAAGGACTGCGCCGCCGCCATCATATGGATATGGCTTTCCACCGACAGGAACCGCTTGCCCTTCTTGCCGCAGGGATTGGCGCAGTCGAAGACCGGGTAATGCTCCGTCTTCAGGAAGGGCGCGCCTTCCAGCGTCATCGTCCCGCAGACATGGTCATTGGCCGCATCGATCTGCGCCTTGGTAAAGCCAAGGTGACGCAGCAGGTCAAAGGTCGGATCGGCCAGCTTTTCCGCCGGGATGCCCAACGTGCCCTTGCAGAACTCTTCCCCCAGCGTCCACTGGTTGAAGACGAAGCGGATATCAAAGGCCGAGGGCAGAGCGCCTTCGATCTTTTCCAACTCGCGCGGGCCGAAACCATGGCCGATCAGCGCCGTGTGGTTGATGCCCGGGCAGTTGCCGATGCTGCCATGGCCCACCGCATAGGCCACGATTTCCGCGATCTGGCTGGAAGAATAACCCAGCGTCTCCAACGCCGCCGGAACCGACTGGTTGATGATCTTGAAGTAGCCGCCACCCGCCAGCTTCTTGAACTTCACCAGCGCGAAGTCCGGCTCGATCCCCGTCGTGTCACAATCCATCACAAGGCCGATGGTCCCCGTGGGCGCGATCACCGTGGTCTGGGCGTTGCGATAGCCGTGCTTTTCGCCCAAAGCGAGCGCCTCGTCCCAAGCGGATTTCGCAAGAGCGACAAGGCTTTGATCCGGGCAGTTCGCGTGGTCCATCGCCACCGGATTGACGTTGACCGCCTCATAGCCCGCGGTTTCGCCATAGGCGGCACGGCGGTGGTTGCGGATGACGCGCAGCATATGCTTGGCATTGCGCTGATAGCCCGGGAAGGCCCCCAGCTCCGCCGCCATCTCGGCCGAGGTGGCGTAAGTGATCCCCGTCATCAGCGCGGTCAGCGCACCGCAGAGCGCCCGCCCTTCGACCGAGTCATAGCCCAGACCCATGTTCATCAGCAGACCGCCGATATTGGCATAGCCAAGGCCCAGCGTGCGGAAATCATAGGACAGCTGCGCGATCTCCTTCGACGGGAACTGCGCCATCATGACCGACACTTCCAGCGTCACCGTCCAGAGCCGGGTCGCATGCACATAGGCATCTGCATCGAACCGGCCATCCTTGAAGAAGGTCAGCAGGTTCATCGAGGCAAGGTTGCAAGCCGTATCGTCAAGGAACATGTATTCCGAGCAGGGGTTCGACCCCCGGATCGGCCCATCTTCCGGGCAGGTGTGCCAAGCGTTCACAGTATCATGGAACTGGATGCCCGGGTCCGCGCAGGCCCAAGCGGCGTGACCGACCTGATCCCACAGATCCCGCGCCTTTATGGTCTTGGACACCTTGCCATCCGTGCGGCGGATCAGCGCCCAATCCTCATCATTCTGCACGGCCTTCAGGAAGGCATCCGTGACGCGGACGGAGTTGTTCGAATTCTGACCCGACACGGTGATGTAGGCCTCGGAGTCCCAATCCGTGTCATAGGTCGGGAATTCGATCGAGGTGAAGCCCTGCCGCGCATATTGCAGCACACGGTTGGTATAGGTGTCGGGGATCATCGCTTTCTTGGCCGACTTGATCGCCGCCTTCAGCGCCGGGTTCTTCGCCGGATCGACCGAATCCTCTGCCGACCCATCCCACTGGCGGATCGCGGCGAATATCTCGTTCAGCTTCTGCTCATGCGCCTTGGACCCGGCCACCAGCGAGGCGACCTTCTGCTCCTCGATGACCTTCCAGTTGATGAACTGCTCGATATCCGGGTGATCCATATCGCAGATCACCATCTTCGCCGCGCGCCGAGTCGTGCCGCCGGACTTGATCGCCCCCGCCGCGCGGTCGCCGATCTTCAGAAAGCCCATCAGGCCGCTGGATTTGCCGCCGCCGGACAGTTTCTCCCCTTCGCCGCGCAGGGACGAGAAGTTGGTGCCAGTGCCCGAGCCGTATTTGAACAGCCGCGCCTCACGAACCCACAGGTCCATGATCCCGCCCTCATTCACCAGATCGTCGCTGACAGACTGGATAAAGCAGGCATGCGGCTGCGGGTGCTCATAGGCCGACTCGGACTTCGTCAGCTTGCCGGTCTGGTAATCCACGTAGAAGTGCCCCTGCGCCGGGCCGTCCACACCATAGGCCCAATGCAGGCCGGTGTTGAACCATTGCGGGCTGTTGGGCGCCGCCATCTGGCGGGCCAGCATGAAGCGCATCTCGTCATAATAGGCGCGCGCATCAGCTTCGGTGGTGAAATAGCCGCCCTTCCAGCCCCAATAGGCCCAGGCCCCCGCCAGACGGTCGAAGACCTGCTTGGCCGAGGTTTCGCCCACAAAGCGCTCCGTCTCGGGCAATTCCGCCAGCGCCGCCTCATCGGGCACCGACCGCCACAGGAATTCCGGAACGCCCTTTTCCTTCACGCGCTTCAATCGCGTAGGCACGCCCGCCTTGCGGAAATACTTCTGGGCCAGAACGTCCGAGGCGACTTGGCTCCAGCCCTCTGGAACCTCCACCGCCTCGTTGCGGAAGACGACCTTGCCATCAGGATTGCGGATCTCCGATGTGGTCGTGGTGAACGACATCGCGCCATAGGCGCCGGTCACTTCGGAGGTGAATTTGCGTTCGATCTTCATCGCTGCCCCGTCTCCAATTCTGGCGGGGCCTGCGCCCCGTCCGTGTTAAATCCATTGCGGCTGGCAAGGCTGCGCCGTCCCACTGCCCAAGGGCAGAAGAATATGGCACCACATGCGGTGCCCCTTTCCGGGTTGGTTTGATCCTGCCTGTCGACACGCCACTATATGTTGTGGCCTCACCGCTCACTTCGTCAAACTGTCGTAAAGCGCGGTCAGGATCAATTACAATTTTCGCAGTCGACCGGCGATTTTTCGCTTGACGATTTTCCTGCAACAGGGCGGCGGAACATCGCCGATCTGCGCGCGCGCACCGGGAAAACCTTGGGGAAAACCCACTGGATAGATTGAGAGAAGGCCGGATTTGCGCGCCTTGGCCTAGGCTTGCGCGAGGGCATTCAATGGATGCGTGAAACGCGCAGGCGCCGCCTAACGCCCCGCCTCCGCCGCATCGGGCGATTCTTTCGCAACCCGCGGGCGCCGATTGATCAGCACAATCCCGATCCCGACCAGCGCCGCCGACCCGATCACCGGGGCCGTCAGCGACTCATCGAAGACCACAACCCCCAACAGGATCGCAAGGATTGGGGTCAGAAAGGAAAAGCTCGCCACAGTCGCCGCCGGATAAACCGACAACAGCCATAGCCACCCGATGAATCCCCCCGCCACCACCAGCGAGGATTGGAAGATCAGCCCACCGATATGGGCTGGCTGCAAATCGCGGATCAGCGGCCCGAAGAAGGGCGCCGCCAGCAGCAGGATCGGCCCCGAAACCAGCACCATCCAGAACAGCTGCATCTCCGCACCCGCCTCGCGCAGCCGCGACGCCCGCGCCACCAAAGCCGTCGCCGCCCAGCCGAAGGCCCCCCCCAGCGCCAGCAGATCGCCCGCAAGACTGCCCTGCGCCGCGTTCGGATCGCGCGACAGGATCGCCCAAGCGGTTCCCGCGAAGGCCAGCCCCAGCCCGGCCGCCCGCATCGGCGTGATCCGTTCCCCAGGCAGCACGAAATGCGCCATGATCGCAAACCACACGGGCATCGAATAGAAGATGACCGAAGCTCGGCTCACCGCCGTGAGGTCCAACGCAAGGAACAGGCACAGGAATTCCAGCGCGAAGACCGTCCCGATCAGAAGACCCGCCCCCAGATCGGCCCGCCGCACCTGCGGCGGCCGCCCGCGCCAGTAAAGCCACGCCCAAACGAAGACAACGGCCAGAACGGACCGCAGCCCCGCAAAGAAGACGGGCTGCAACCCCTCATTCACCCATTTCACGATGATCTGGTTGAAGGCCAAAAGTAGCGTGATCCCCAGCAGGGCCGCTCCACCAAAGGCATCCAGCCTGTCCTTGCGCATGATGCCCTGCCCCCCGACCTCTGCGCCACAGTTCTGCCGCCCGTCGGGCGAAGTCAACCGCAGCGACGACGGTCGTTGGGGCAACGCTCTGAAAAGACAAGCACCTTGCGAATCGTTAGCACTGGAAGCGAGCGGGCCAATTCACGTAAACGGCATGAAAGGGAACAGGAACGAGGCAGGAGATGTCTGATATCATCGCCCGCTGTGAGGCCAAGGGCCTCCGCATGACGGATCAGCGCAGGGTGGTTGCCCGCGTCATCGACGAATCCGAGGATCACCCGGATGTCGAAGAGCTTTACGCCCGCTCGGCCAAGATCGACCCGCGCATCTCCATTGCCACGGTCTATCGCACAGTGAAGCTGTTCGAAGAGGCGGGCATCCTCGAAAAGCTGGAATTCGGCGACGGACGCGCGCGCTATGAAGATGCCGAACGCGACCACCACGATCACCTGATCGACGTCAATTCCGGCGACGTGATCGAATTCGTCGACCCCGAGATCGAGGCGCTGCAGGAAAAGATCGCCGCGCGCCTCGGCTTCAAACTCGTCGGTCACCGGCTGGAACTTCTGGGCGTTCCGCTGAAGAAGTCCTGACCATGGCACGCCCACCCCTCGCGGCCACGGATGCCGCCGGGGCGGCGGGCAATCTGCGCGGCATCGCCCTGATGCTGGCCGCCATGGCGCTCTTTGCTGTCGAGGACATGTTCCTCAAATGGGCCGCCACCGACCTTCCTGTCGGCATGGTGATCTTTGTCGCAGGCGCCGTCGGTGCGCCCGTCTTCGCCCTGATGGCCCGTCTCGAAGGGCGCCCCGTCTTGTCGCGCGCAGCCCTGCACCCGGCGGTGATCGCGCGCAATGCAGGCGAAATGGTCGCCACCATCGCCTATATCAGCGCGCTTGCCGTCGTCGACCTGTCCACGGTCTCGGCTGTTCTGCAGGCCACGCCCCTTGCCGTCACGCTGGGCGCTGCGCTCTTTCTGCGCGAAAAGGTTGGCTGGCGGCGCTGGTCGGCCATCGCGGTGGGCTTCGCGGGTGTCCTCCTCGTGATCCGCCCGGGGATGGACGGCTTCCGCCCTGAGGCGCTCTGGGTCCTGATCTCGGTCGTGGGCCTTGCGCTGCGCGACCTCTCCTCGCGGGCAATTCCCGCCTCCTGCAGCACCGCGCAAGTGTCCTGCTGGGGCCTGATGTCCGTCGCGCTGCTCGGCGCGGTGATGATGATCCCGGGCGGCGCGGTCCGCCCCGACACCGCCCAGATCGCCACCCTCTTCGGCGCGGTCCTCTTCGGCACCGCCGGATACTGGGCCATCACCGCCGCCACCCGGATGGGCGAGGTGGCCGTCGTGTCGCCCTTCCGTTACGCGCGGCTGATCTTCTCTATGCTGATCGGCATCCTCGTCTTCAACGAGCGGCCCGATGCCCTGATGCTCGTCGGGGCCGCGCTTGTGATCGCGTCGGGGCTTTACGCCTTCGCCCGCGAACGCGCCCGCAAACGCGCCCTTTCCATGCAGGGCGCCAGCGGGTAAAGAGCCGCGCGAGAGCACCACGCGTTTGCCACGGAGGCCACAAAGCCCATGAGCACGATCATCGACATCCACGCCCGCGAGATTCTCGACAGCCGCGGCAACCCCACCGTCGAGGTGGACGTTCATCTGGAAGGCGGCTTCATGGGCCGCGCCGCCGTGCCGTCGGGCGCGTCCACGGGCGCGCATGAGGCGGTGGAGCGGCGCGACGGGGACAAGGCGCGCTACAAGGGCAAGGGCGTGCTGGAGGCCGTCGCCGCGGTGAACGGCGAGATTGCCGAGGAAATCGTCGGTTTCGACGCGCTTGAACAGGTCGGCATCGACCGCACGATGATCGAAATGGACGGCACCCCGAACAAGTCGCGCCTTGGCGCGAATGCCATCCTTGGCGTCTCGCTGGCCGTGGCGCGGGCTGCGGCAGAGGCGACGAGTCAGCCGCTTTTCCGTTATGTGGGCGGGACTTCCGCGCGGATGCTGCCGGTGCCGATGATGAATATCATCAATGGCGGCGAACATGCCGACAACCCGATCGACATTCAGGAATTCATGATCATGCCCGTCGGCGCGGACAATATCCGCGATGCGGTGCGGATGGGCTCCGAAGTGTTCCACACCCTGAAGAAAGAACTTCAGGCCGCAGGCCACAACACCGGGATCGGCGATGAGGGCGGCTTTGCGCCGAACCTGAATTCCGCCCGTGATGCGCTTGATTTCATTCTGAAATCCATCGAAAAGGCAGGCTATCGTCCGGGTGAGGATATCTTCCTCGCGCTGGACTGCGCCGCGACCGAGTACTTCAAGAACGGCCGCTATGAGATGAAGGGCGAAGGCAAATCCCTTTCGATCGAAGAGAACGTGGCCTTCCTCGCAGGCCTTGCCGCCGATTACCCGATCATCTCGATCGAGGACGGCTGTTCCGAGGATGACTGGGCGGGCTGGAAGCTTCTGACCGACACGCTGGGCGCGAAGGTGCAGCTTGTGGGCGACGATCTGTTCGTGACCAATCCGAAGCGGCTTTCCGAAGGTATTGCAAAGGGTTGCGCCAATTCCATGCTGGTGAAGGTCAACCAGATCGGCACCCTGACCGAGACGCTGCAGGCGGTCGAAATGGCCCATCGCGCCCGCTATACCAACGTGATGTCGCACCGCTCGGGCGAGACGGAGGATGCCACCATCGCCGACCTCGCCGTGGCCACGAATTGCGGGCAGATCAAGACCGGGTCGCTGTCGCGGTCGGACCGTCTGGCGAAGTACAACCAGCTTATCCGCATCGAAGAAATGCTGGGCGAGACGGCGGAGTATGCCGGGGACTCCATCCTCAAGGCCTGAAACGGCTGTTCCCTGTTTTGTGCCGCAATCTGTGCAGCAAACTGTGGCCACACTGGTGGCCACAACAGCCAAACAGCAAGGCCCCCGTCACTAGGCGGGGGCCGTTTCAATTCCTGCGAAGAACCGCGCGGGTCGGAACGGGGCAAGCAGCGGCTGATCGCCCTGCCCGCCCATCTCCAGCGCCAGAAGATCGGCGACCAGCGGCGCCAGCGTGGCGCCCGAATGCATCACCGCCATCGATAGGCCCGGCAGCACTGCGCCGATCACCGGCAGCCCGTCCCCCGGCACCGGGCGTTCCGCCATCAGCAGGCGGTCGGGCCGGATGAAGGCATTGGGGAAGAGATGGCGCAGCCGCATCAGCGTCGCCTGTTCCATCTCTTGCGGCGGCGGCAGACCCTCTGCCGCGTCCCCCTGATGATGGGCCGAGGCCGGGGCGACCAACCGCCCTTCGGGATCTTGCCGCACCTCCTGATCGGGCGTGGCAAGGATATGGTGCAGGAGCGGCGGCAGCGGCCGCGTCACCAGCAGCGCGCCGGGGCGGCGCAGCATCGGCAGTTGCAGCCCCAAAGGGGCCAGCAGCGCAGGCGTTCCGGTCCCCGTGCAGAGGACGACATGATCGGCGCTGATCTCGCCCGCCGCGGTGCGGATACCCGTGATCCGCCCGTCATTGGCCACCAGCCCCTCTACTGCCAGCCCGCAGATCATATGCGCGCCATGGGACGAGGCAGAGGCAAGCGCCGCCTGCGCCAGACCGACAAGGTCCTGCGCCGCCTCCAGCGGGAAGAACAGCGCGCGCGGGGGCGGATCGGCCATCCGCGGCTCCAGTGCCGCGATGGCCGCCCGATCAAGCAGGCGCAGCGGATAGTCCAGAGCGGCCAGCGCGGCATGGCGGCGGTCGAAGGCCTCGCCCGTTTCTTCGAACCAGATGCAGCCCTCGGGCTGATAGGGGCGCGAGAGTTCCTCGCCAAGGCTGCGATGGGCGGCCATGGCGGCAAGGCGCAGGTGGAAATGCGCCTCCGTCAGGAAGAAACTCGCATTCACCCAGCCAAAGCTGCGGCCCGATGCCCCGCTGGTCGGGGCGACCGCCTCGACCACCGTGACCGACGCACCGTCCCGCGCCAGACGATGGGCAAGCACCGCACCGGTGATCCCGGCGCCAATGATGAGGAAACGGGGTTGCATGGCGGCTCCTTTGCCCCATGGTGGCAGGGTCTGATGCCGGAGGGAAGCATGGATCACGCCGAAAGGATCATCGCCACGCTGGACCTGCTCCCCCATCCCGAAGGCGGCTGGTACCGCGAGACATGGGCCGGGCCGGATATGGCGGGGCGCGCGGTGGGGACGGCGATCTATTTCCTGCTGAAGGCGGGGGAGCGGTCGCATTGGCACCGGGTCGATGCGGGCGAGGTCTGGCTCTGGCATGCGGGGCATCCGCTGGACCTGTTGATGGCCGAGACGGCGGCAGGGCCGGTGACGGTGCAGTCCTTGGGCGGCGATGTGCTGGCGGGCCAGCGTCCGCAGGCGGTGGTGCCCGCCGGATGGTGGCAGGCGGCCGAGGCGCGAGAGGGCTGGGCGCTGGTCAGTTGCTGCGTCGCGCCCGGCTTCCGCTTCGAGGGGTTCGAACTGGCGGACCCCAGCTTCACGATCGGCGGGCGATAGGGAGGCCCTGTGCCGGGGGTGGGGACGGGAATGGATCACAAGGCCTGGCTCGCCACTTTGCCGCCCGAGGTGAAGGCCGATCTCGCCGCCCGATCCGATGCGGCCGGATTGCGCCATCTGGCGCTGCATCTGGGGCTGATCCTCGCCTGCGGCGTGGCCATCGCGGCGGGCGTTCCGGGCTGGTGGCTGCTTTTGCCGCTGCAGGGCGTGCTGATCATCTTTCTCTTCACGCTAGAACATGAGGCGACGCATCAGACCCCTTTCGCGCGGGTCTGGCTGAACGAGGTGGCGGGGCATCTGAGCGGTTTCCTTCTGCTGCTGCCCTTCCTGTGGTTCCGCTACTTCCACCTCGCCCATCACCGCTGGACGAATATCGACGGCAAGGACCCGGAACTGGACGGGGCTAAGCCCGAAACGCGGGCGGCGTGGCTTTGGCATGTGTCGGGACTACCCTATTGGCTGTCCGAGGTGCGGCTGGTGCCGGGCCTTGCTCTGGGCCGGGTGCGGGCATCCTATCTGCCCGAGGCCGCCCTGCCCCGCATGGCGCGCGAGGCGCGGGTCATGCTTGCAGGTTACGGGCTGACGGCACTGTCCTTCCTCTGGACGGACCTTTTGCTCTGGGTCTGGCTGGTCCCCGTCCTGCTGGGCCAGCCCGTGCTGCGGCTGTATCTTCTGGCAGAGCATGGCGATTGCCCGCGCGTGGCCGACATGTTCCTGAACACGCGGACGACCTTCACCAACCGCGTTGTCCGCTTCCTCGCGTGGAACATGCCCTATCACGTGGAGCATCACGTCGCCCCCACCGTGCCCTTTCACCGCCTGCCCGACCTGCATGCCCGGATGCGTGCCCATCTGGCGGTCACGGCCGAAGGCTATGGGGCCTTCACGCGGGACTATTTTGCGCGTCGTCGCTGATGGCCTGATCTGCCGGCAATAGGTCTGGATTATTGCCACCGTCACAATTCGGCATTGGCGCTTTGTCCCGCGACCCGATAGCACGGGCGGCATGAGCGATCCGGTGCCCGCCCCGACCAAGAACGAGGACAGCCCGAAGGGCCTTGCCCTTGCCATCGCCGCCTATCTGATGTGGGGCTTCCTGCCGCTCTATATGAAGGCCTTGGCCACCGTGCCGGTGTTAGAGGTGCTGGCCCATCGCGTGGTCTGGTCGGTGCCAGTGGCGGGGGCGGTGCTGATCTGGCTGGGGCGGACGGCGGATCTGCGGACGGCGCTGCGGTCGCCCCGGATGATCGGGATGGCGGCGCTGACGGCAGGGCTGATCTCGGTCAACTGGGCGATCTATGTCTGGTCGATCCAGTCGGGCCAAGCGCTGGAGGCGGCCTTGGGCTATTACATCAACCCGCTCTTCTCCATCTTCCTTGGCGCGGTGCTTTTGGGCGAACGGATGACCCGCGCGCAAGTCGCGGCCATCGCGCTGGCCGCCGCCGCCGTGGCGGTGCTGACATGGGAGGCGGGCCGCGTGCCACTGGTGGCGCTGGGGCTGACGGTCAGTTGGGGCTTCTACGCCTATCTGAAAAAGCGCCTGCCCTTGGGCCCCAATCAGGGCTTCATGCTGGAGGTGCTGATCCTGTCGCCACTGGCCCTGGGCTTTCTGCTTTGGACCGGGGCGCAAGGCGGGCTGGTCTTTGGGGCGGATGCAGGGCTGACGGGGCTTCTGCTGCTGGCGGGCGTGGTGACGGCGGTGCCGCTGATGGTCTATGCCAACGGCGCAAAGCTTTTGCGGTTGTCGACCATCGGCATCCTGCAATACATCGCGCCGACGATGATCTTCCTGACCGCCGTCTTCGTCTTTGGCGAGGAGTTCGGGACGGCCCGTGCGGTGGCATTCCCGATGATCTGGGCGGCGCTGGTGATCTATACCGGGTCGATGCTGAAACGCTGAGCCTCGCCGCACCTGCGGGAGCGGGGGCCAGCCCCCGCACCCCCGGGATATTTGAGAACAGATGAAATCAGCGCCGGGTCAGGGTCATTGGTCTGGACGGCTGACCTTGCCCCCGCCGACCAAGGCCGCAACCCCCGTCGTCGCGGGGCCGGAGGTGGGCAGGCCGCGCGCGACGCGGACGGCGAGATAGGCGAAGGCCTGCGCTTCCAGCATATCGCCGTCCAGACCCGCCGCCTCGATCGGTTCGGCCTCGACCCGCAGGCGGGCGGTCAGTTCCGCCATGATCCGCGCATTCCGCCGCCCGCCCCCGGTGACCAGAAGGCGCGTGACAGGGACGGGGAAATGCTCTGCCCCCCGCGCCACGGCAGAAGCGGCGGCGGCAGCTAGTGTCGCAGCGGCGTCCTCGGTCGACAGGTTGCCCATGTCGAGGCTGGCGTGGAAATCGTTCCGGTCCAGCGACTTGGGCGGCATCCGGTGAAAGAAGGGATGGGCGAGGAAGGCCGCAATGCGATCCTCGTCCACCTGACCGCGCAGCCCCGTCGCGCCATCGGGATCAAGCGGCTGCCCCGTCCGCGCCAGCATCAGGTCATTCAGCGGCGCATTGGCAGGCCCGGTGTCGAAGGCGAGCAGCGCGCCATGGCTTTCTGGGCTGCTCTGGCGCGGGTCGATCCAGGTGACATTCCCCACCCCGCCAAGGTTGAGCAGGGCCAGGGGCTGCGTGGCGCCGATCCGGCGCGCGCAGGCAAAATGGAAGAAGGGCGCAAGCGGCGCGCCCTGCCCGCCCATCGCGACATCCGCCGTGCGGAAATCCCAGACCACGGGCAGGCGCAAAGCACTGGCCAAAAGCGCACCGTCCCCCGCCTGATGCGTGCCGCGCCCCTTCGGATCATGCGCAAGGGTCTGGCCATGAAACCCCACGATCTCGGCCCCGGAAAAGCGCGACAAAAGCTCGGCATGCGCGGTTTCCACCACCTCCGCCGCCGCCTGCACGCCATCCTCCCCCGGCCAGCGGCCAAGGGCGGCGCGCAAGACCGCCTGTTCGGCAGGGCTATAGGGGCGAAAGGCGGAGGGGCCGAAATCGAGGATGCGTTCGCCATCGGTCAGGACCATGGCCGCATCCACCCCGTCAAGCGAGGTGCCCGACATGCAGCCAAGCGCCCAGACCGCCCCGCCGGATCGCATCTTCCTTTCACCCCCCGCCGCCGCTATACCGCGCCCTGCCACTGTTAAAGCACGGGTGCCCCATGACCTACCATCCGAAATCCGACTTCCTGCGCGTGATGATGGAGCGCGGCTATCTGGCCGATTGCACCGATTATCAGGCGCTGGACGAGGCTTTGGTGAAGGGGGTCCTGCCCGCCTATATCGGCTATGACGCCACAGCGGCCAGCCTGCATGTGGGCCACCTTCTCAACATCATGATGCTGCGCTGGCTGCAGAAGACGGGGCACAAACCGATCACCCTGATGGGGGGCGGCACGACCAAGGTGGGCGATCCCTCCTTCCGGGCCGAGGAACGCCCGCTGCTGTCGCCTGCGCAGATCGACGCCAATATTGCCGGGATGCAGAAGGTGTTCGCCCGTTACCTGTCCTACGGGACGGGCGCAACGGATGCGATCATGCTGAACAATGCCGAATGGCTGGACAGCCTGAACTACCTCGATTTCCTGCGGGATATCGGGCGGCATTTCAGCGTCAACCGCATGCTGTCTTTCGAGAGTGTGAAGTCCCGGCTGGACCGCGAACAGTCGCTGTCCTTCCTTGAATTCAACTACATGATCCTGCAGGCCTATGATTTCCTTGAACTGTTCCGCCGCTACGGCTGCCGTCTGCAGATGGGCGGGTCGGATCAGTGGGGCAATATCATCAACGGGATCGACCTCACGCGGCGCGTGCTGGATGCCGACATCTTCGGTCTGACCTCGCCCCTGCTGACCACCAGCGACGGCAAGAAGATGGGCAAGTCGGCCTCGGGCGCGGTCTGGCTGGATGGCGGGATGCTGTCGCCTTACGAATTCTGGCAGTTCTGGCGCAACACGACCGATGCCGATGTGGGCCGCTTCCTGAAGCTCTATACCGAGCTTCCCTTGGACGAATGCAACCGTCTGGGCGCGCTTGCGGGGTCAGAGATCAACGCCGCCAAGATCATCCTTGCCAATGAAGTGACCACGCTGCTGCACGGGGCCGAAGCGGCTGCGGCCGCCGAGGCCACGGCGCGTGAGGTGTTCGAAAAGGGCGGGATCGGCGACGACCTGCCCACTGTGGCACTGTCGGTGGACGAGGTGGCCGAGGGCGTGGGGATCGTACAGCTTTTCGTCCGCGCGGGCCTTGCGGCCAGCGGCAAGGATGCAAAACGCCTGATTTCCGAAGGCGGGGCGCGTCTGAATGACGAGATCGTCACCGATGCCGCGCTGCGCCTTGGTGCGGGCGATCTGGCCGAACCCGTGAAGCTGACCGCCGGGAAAAAGCGGCATGCGCTGGTGACGCTGGGCTGACAGGCGCGGCCCTTTCGCGCAGAATGTCATGGAAATGTGGCCGCCCCTTGCCAGCATGCGGCGGCCTTTGCTTTGCTGGGCCAGCCTCGAAAGGATGCCCACCATGACCGCGCCTCTGACCGGGATCACCGTGCTGGACCTGACCCATGTTTTGGCGGGGCCTTTCTGTTGCGGCATCCTTGGCGATCTGGGGGCGAAGGTCATCAAGGTGGAACGTCCCGGCACAGGGGACGATACGCGGGAATTTCCGCCCTTCGTGGGGGGTGAGTCGGGCTATTTCGCCGCGCTGAATGCGGGCAAGCAATCCATCGCGCTGGACCTGAAGGCCGAGGCTGACCGTGCGATCTTTGATCGGCTTCTGGCACGGGCGGATGTGCTGTTGGAGAATTACCGCCCCGGCGTCATGGCGCGGCTGGGCTATGGCTGGGACGATCTGCATGCCCGCCATCCCCGCCTAATCTATGGCGCGGTGTCGGGTTTCGGCCAGACAGGGCCGGAGTCGGGAAAACCCGCCTATGACATGGTGGTGCAGGCACGCGGCGGCGTCATGTCGATCACGGGCGAGGAAGGCGGCCCGCCCGTGCGCGTCGGTGCCTCCATCGGCGACATCGTCGCGGGCATGTATCTGGCCCAAGGGGTGCTGGCCGCGCTGTACGATCGGGAACGGACGGGTGCGGGCCGGATGGTCGATGTGGCCATGCTGGATGCCCAGATCGCCATTCAGGAACACAGCCTTGCCATCACCGCCGCCACCGGCACCCCGCCGGGGCCGACCGGGGCGCGGCATCCGACCATCACCCCGTTCTCCACCTATCGCGCGAGTGACGGCTTTTTCGTCATCGCCGCCGGGAATGACGCGCTTTTCGCGCGGCTTTGCACTGCCTTGGCGCTGCCCTTGGCCGATGACCCGCGCTTTGCCACCAATGCCGGGCGCTGCGAGAATGTGCATCTTCTGAAACGGCTGATCGAGGCGGTGACGCTGGGCCAGACCGCCGCGCATTGGATCGGCGTGCTGGAGGCGGCAGGTGTGCCCACGGGCCGGGTGCAGGATATGGCACAGGCGATGCGCGACCCGCAGCTTCTGGCGCGCAATATGGTGCTGCCCGTGGCGGCGCGGGACGGCGGGCCTGCCTTCACGGCGGCGGGAAATCCCATCAAGATGACGGGTTTGGCAGACCCCACCGCCCGTGCGCCCGCACCCGCGCTGGACGGCGACCGTGCCGCGATCCTCGCTTGGCTGGAGGCATCGGCCCCCTCTCGTGACGCCCCCGGACGCTGACCTGACGCAATCCGACATGGACCGCGCCCGCCCGCGCCCTAGAACAGGGGGCGCGAACAGGAGACAGCCCTTGCCGACCGCGACCGCCGTGGACGAAGCCACCCTGCCCGACGAACGCTGGGATGACCCGGCGCGCGGGTCGATCCGCTTTCGCACCCTCTTCTCTGCCCCGCGTACCGACAGCGATGAAATCACCTGCGGCGTGGCGATGATGGCCGAGGGCGAGACCTTCCCTCTCCACTCCCACCCGCAGGCCGAGGTCTATTTCGGGCTGGAGGGCGAGGGCGAGGTGATGATCGACGGCACCCCCCACCGCCTTGCCCCCGGCATCGCGCTTTACATCCCCGGCGGGGCCGTGCATGGCGTGCCGATTGCAGCCGCCCCCCTGCGCTGGTTCTACTGCTTCGCCGCCGACAGCTTCGCCGATATCCGCTACAGCTTCCTTCACGAAACGGACCCTGTGACATGACCGAAGACGCGCTCGTCATCTTCACCCCTTCCGGCAAGCGGGGACGCTTCCCGCTGGGAACGCCCGTCCTGACGGCGGCGCGGCAATTGGGCGTGGACCTTGATTCCGTCTGTGGCGGGCGCGGCATCTGTTCCAAATGCCAGATCACGCCCAGCTACGGCGATTTCCCCAAGCATGGGGTGACGGTGGCCGATGGCGCGCTGACCGAATGGAATTCGGTCGAGGAACGCTACAAATCCAAGCGCGGCATGCTCGACGGCCGCCGCCTTGGCTGTCAGGCCAAGGTGATGGGCGACGTGGTGATCGACGTCCCGCCGGAATCCCAAGTGCACAAGCAGGTGATCCGCAAGTCGGCCACCCAGCGCGACATCGTCATGGACCCAGCGACGCGGCTTCTCTACGTCGAAGTGGCCGAACCCGACATGCACGAACCGACGGGCGATTTCGAACGCCTTGCCATCGCGCTGCGCGACCAGTGGCAGGTGGAGGATGTGGCAGCCGACCTCGCGCTCATGCGCCGCCTGCAGCCGGTGCTGCGCAAGGGCGAATGGAAGGTCACGGTCGCGCTGCACAAGGGCAACCACGACGCCACGCCCCGCATCCTTGACCTCTGGCCCGGCTTTCATGAGGGCGGGCTTTACGGGCTGGCCATCGACCTTGGCTCCACCACCATCGCGGCGCATCTCTGCGATCTGAAGGATGGGTCGGTGCTGGCCTCCTCTGGCCTGATGAACCCGCAGATCCGCTTTGGCGAAGACCTCATGTCCCGCGTCTCTTACGCCATGATGAACCCCGGCGGGGACGTGGAAATGACGCGCGCGGTGCGCGAGGCGATCAACGCCCTTGCCGCCTCCATCGCCGCCGAGGCCGATGTGGACCCGACCGCAATCTACGAGGTGGTCTTCGTCTGCAACCCGGTGATGCACCACCTCCTTCTGGGGATCGACCCGGTGGAACTGGGTCAGGCGCCCTTCGCGCTGGCCACCTCTGGTTCCCTCTCGCTCGATGCCCGCGATCTGGACCTGACGAACCTCAACCGCGCGGCCCAGGTCTATGTCCTCCCCTGCATCGCGGGCCATGTGGGGGCCGATGCCGCCGCCGTGGCCCTGTCCGAGGAACCGGGCAAGTCCAAGGACATGGTTCTGATCGTGGATGTGGGCACCAATGCCGAGATCCTGCTCGGCAATGAAACCCGTGTCCTTGCCTGTTCCTCGCCCACCGGACCAGCCTTTGAGGGCGCACAGATCAGCAGCGGCCAGCGCGCCGCGCCGGGGGCCATCGAACGGGTGGAAATCGACCCCGTGACGAAGGAACCCCGCTTCCGCGTCATCGGCAGCGACATCTGGTCCGACGACCCCGCCTTCGCCGAGGCGACCAAGCAAACTGGCATCACCGGCATCTGCGGGTCCGGCATCATCGAGGCGGTGGCGGAACTGCGCATGGCCGGGCTTCTTGATCCCGGTGGTTTGATCGGCAGCCCCGATCAGACCGGCACCCCCCGCTGCGTGCCCGAAGGGCGCACCCACAGCTATCTGCTGCATGACGGCAGCGCAGAAGGCGGGCCGCGCATCATGGTGACGCAAGGAGACATCCGCGCGATCCAGCTGGCGAAATCCGCCCTTTACGCGGGCGCGCGCCTTCTGATGGATGAGATGGGCGTCGACAAGGTCGACCGCGTTACCCTTGCAGGGGCCTTCGGTGCGCATATCAGCCCGAAGCACGCGATGGTTCTGGGCATGATCCCCGATGTGCCGCTTGACCGCGTCACCAGCGCGGGCAATGCCGCAGGCACGGGCGCGCGCATCGCGCTGTGCAACGTGGCGGCGCGCACCCAGATCGAGGCGACGGTGCATCAGATCCACAAGGTGGAAACCGCCATCGAGCCTAAGTTCCAAGAGCATTTCGTCAACGCCAACGCCATCCCGCACGCGACCGACCCCTTCCCCGAACTGAACGCCGTGGTCACCTTGCCCGATGTCAGTTTCAACGCGGGCGGGGCGGGGTCCGAAGGGCGGCGGCGGCGGCGCGGCTGATCCGGGCTTTTCATCCCACCCCCGAAAGGCCATGATCGGGCGACGCGCGACAGGATGATGATGACCGACGACCCGGTAGCCGATCTTCTTTCCCGGGTGGCCGCACAGGATCGTGCGGCCTTCCGGACGCTCTATTCCCAAACCTCGGCGAAACTCATGGGCGTGCTGATCCGTATCCTCGGCACAAGGCCCGAGGCGGAAGAGGCGCTTCAGGAAGTTTTCACCCGCGTCTGGCTGCGCGCCGCACGCTTTGACGCGACGAAGGGGCGCGGCATGACCTGGCTTGTCGCCATCGCCCGCAACCATGCCATCGACCGCCTGCGCGCCCGGCCCTCGGATGCCGCACGCGATGACAGCGAGGGCGTGATCGACCGCATCCGCGACAGCGCCCCCACCGCCGAGACGCGGATGATCGCCATGGGCGAGGCGGGCCGCATCGCCGACTGTTTCGCCAGGCTGGAACCCGACCGGGCGGCGGCGGTGCGCGGGGCCTATCTGGACGGGTTGTCCTATCAGGACCTCGCCGACCGCCATGCCGTGCCCTTGAACACGATGCGGACATGGCTGCGGCGCGGCCTGCTGAAGCTGAGGGAGTGTCTGGACGCATGACGACCGATGATGCCCCCCTTTCGCCCGAAGATCAGGCCGACGCGCTGGCCGCCGAATATGTGCTGGGCGTGCTGCCCCTGTCGGAACGGCTGGCCTGCGAGGCACGGATGAAAACCGATGCCGCCTTTGCCGCGCGGGTCGCGGATTGGGAAGGCCGCCTCGCCCCCCTGAACGATGCCTATGCCGACATGCCCGCCCCCGACCTGCTGCCAAAGATCGAGGCGCGGCTCTTCCCGATCGCCGCGAAACCGCCGCGCCGTCCGCTGTTCGGCTGGCTGGCCGGGGCCGTCACGGCGGTGGTACTGGTCCTAACAGGCATGGCCGTGCTGGTGCCGCCGTCGGCCGGAACCTTGGTCGCCGTGCTGGGCGAAACCGATGCCGCCCTTCGCTTTGAGGCGCGGTTCGATGGTCAGGCCCTGACCGTGATCCGCGTGGCGGGCAGCGCCGCGCCCGAGGGTCAGGTGCAGGAAGTCTGGCTGATCGCCCCCGAGGCGGCCCCCGTCTCGCTGGGCCTTCTGCCCGGCGAGCGTCTCTCCGTGGCCTATCCCGAAGCCCCGGCAGGCTGGACGCTGGCGGTGTCGCTGGAACCTGCGGGCGGCTCGCCCACGGGCGCACCGACGGGGCCGGTACTGGCCGCGGGCCTTATCACGGACCTGTGACCGTCTTTTCTCCGGCCTCTGAAACTCTGCCCTGATGGCCCCCGTAACTCCGGGCACAGAAGGCGATGGACGCCTTCGGAACGGGAGATACGACATGAAACTCGGTTACGCTTTTTCGGCCCTGATCCTCGCCTCCGGCATGGCCTTTGCCGCCTCCGATGGCAGCGAAAACCCGATGGTGGGCGGCGCGCCCATGTTCTCGGACAAGACCATCGTCGAGAACGCGGTGAACTCGGCCGATCACACGACGCTGGTCGCCGCCGTGCAGGCCGCCGGTCTGGTGGAAACGCTGCAGGGCGAAGGCCCCTTCACCGTTTTCGCGCCCACGAATGACGCCTTCGCCAAACTGCCCGCAGGCACGGTGGAGACGCTGCTCAAGCCGGAAAACAAGGATCAGCTGGTCAAGATCCTGACCTGCCATGTGGTGGCCGCCAATGCGATGGCCTCCGACATCGGCAAGATGATCGCGGATGATGGCGGCATGCATACCGTGTCCACCGTGGGCGGTTGCGACTTCACCGTGATGGCCGAGGGCGACGCGATCAAGATCAAGGACGGTCAGGGCAATGTCGCCACCGTCACCATCGCCGATGTGAAACAGTCGAACGGCGTGATCCACGTCATCGACACGGTGCTGCTGCCCGCCATGTAAGGCGCGGCTGGCGGGGCGCGGGCGGGGGCCGTCACTCCCCTTTGCCCGCGCATCCCATCCGTCCCGGCGCGCCATTTTTCCTGTCCCCAAGACCGGCCGCATGGACGGGCAAGGGGGTTTCGCAGGTGTCCCCCTGCGGAACCCTCTTGTCTTTTGCGCCCCTGCCCTGCTCTCATCGCTAAATGGACCGGCGGTTTCTGTTTCTTCTCTCCTCCGCCCGCAAGGGCGGCAATGCGCAACTTCTCGCGCAAGAGGCGGCCCGGCCGATCCCGGCCGACCGGCAGGACTGGATCGATCTGTCAGACCCGCCCCTGCCGCCCTTTTCCGACCTGCGCCCCGGCTTTGCCCTGCCCGATGGGCCCGTCGCCCGGGTGATGCAGGCGATGCGCGCGGCCAGCGACATCGTCATGGTCGCCCCCGTCTACTGGTACGCCTTGCCCGCCCCGGCCAAGCTGCTGCTCGACCATTGGTCGGGCTGGATCGACGCGCCCGAGACGGGTTTCACCGACTGGGCAAAGGGCAAGCGGGTCTGGCTGATCACCGCGCGTGGCGATCCCGACCCCTCGGTCGCTGACCTGCCTGAGGCGATGCTGAAACGCTCTGCCCTTTGGCTGGGCATGGTCTGGGGCGGCGCGCTGCATGGCATCGGGGATGCTCCGGGCGACGTCCGGCAAGACAGCGCAGCAATGGCGGCAGCAGGGCGCCTTCTTGTCGCCCCCCCAACCTGAAGCCCGCGCTTGCCGCTTGACGCGCTGCGGCGCATCGCTTACCTCAAGCTCCGACGCGGGTGTAGCTCAATGGTAGAGCCGCAGCTTCCCAAGCTGATGACGAGGGTTCGATTCCCTTCACCCGCTCCACTTCCCCGCCCGGTCAGTTGTAGATGAAGCCTTTCACCGGGTTGGTGCGGCCAAAGCTGCCGGCCTCGTTCGCCACCCGCACCTGCGACCAGTCGCCCTTGGCCGAAACATCCACCACCACCGTGTCCAGCGTGATGCGGTTCCTTTCCCAATTCGCCTGATCCACAAGGACCGTGCGGTCGTCAATCACCTTGGAGACGACGGCGACATGGCCCTTCGGCATGGCGCGGCTGGCGGCGAAGGCCATCACGGCCCCCACTTCGGGTTCATGCCCCCTAGCATAGCGGCCCTTGGCCTGATCCCACCATGTCTTGGCATTGCCCTTGATTTCCACCCCGGACACGGCGCGGGCAAAAGGCACGCACCAGATGCGCCCGCGCGGCGGGTTGGCCAGCGCCACCTTCACCGCCGCCTTCACCTCCGCCCGCGCGGCCCGGTCCGGCCCGCCCTTCTGCACTGGCGCGAACAGCGCGAGCAGCCCTTGCTGTGCACGTTCGGCCTGCGCCGGGGCGACAAGCGGGACAGAGAGGGCAAGCGACAGGCAAAGCGGGCGGAGGACGGAAAGCATCGGGCACCGTGACATTGTTGAACCGTGGCGCGCCCCGTGCCATGCACGCGCGCCCCTGCCAACCCCCCCATCCGGCGGGGCGGCGGGTTCTTGCCGCAGCGCAGCAAGACCTTCGGCGGGGTCCCGCCGCTTTTCTTTCCCGCGCGGCTGCGCTAACCAGCGCGGCAAATCAGGGAAAGGAATTCACCATGTCGGATATCAAGCGCATCGGCACCGGCCCCCGCATGTCGGAGGCTGTCTGCTACAACGGCATCGTCTGGGTGGCCGGGCAGGTCGGCAATCCCGGCGACAGCGTCGCGGATCAGACCCGCACCTGTCTGGCCGAAGTGGACCGCATCCTCGCGGAAGCCGGAACCGACAAGACCCGCATCCTGTCGGCGCAAATCTGGCTGGCCGACATTTCCACCTTCGCCGAGATGAACGGCGTCTGGGATGCCTGGGTCCCGCAGGGCCACACACCCGCCCGCGCGACGGGTGAGGCGAAGCTGGCCACGCCCGACTATCTGGTCGAGGTCATCGTGACAGCGGCGCTGAAGTAATCAAATTTCTTCGAAGAAATTTGCAAAAATCTTCAAAGATTTTTGGCCCCCGGCGCGATGCGCCGGGGGTTTTTCATCCCCGGAACCACGCCGCCAAGGCCGCCGTCGATCCGTCCTTGCCCTCTGTCCCCTGCCGCCCTTCCAGCACGGGTTGCAGTGCCAGCGCCAGTTCCTTGCCCAGTTCCACCCCCCATTGATCGTAGGAGTTGATCCCAAGGATCACGCCTTCGACAAACACCCGGTGTTCATAAAGCGCGATGATCTGGCCCAGCACGAAGGGCGTCAACTGGTCATAGGCCAGCGTCACCGAAGGCCGGTTGCCGGGAAAGACCCGGTGCCGCGCCTGCCGTTCCAGCTCCGCCCCCGTCAGGCCCTTCTTGGCCATGTTCCCGCGCGCCTCATCGAGGCTGCGCCCGCGCAGCAGCGCCTCGGATTGCGCAAGGCAGTTCGACACCAAGAGCACATGCTGATGCGCCAGATGCGCCTCATGCCCCCGCCTTGCGATCAGGAATTCGCATGGCACCACCCGCGTGCCCTGATGGATCAGCTGGTAAAAGGCGTGCTGGCCATTCGTGCCGGGCTCCCCCCAGACCACGGGGCCGGACTGCATCGGCAGGTCCGTCCCATCCATCGCCACGCGCTTGCCATTGCTCTCCATCTCCAGCTGCTGAAGATAGGCGGGAAGGCGGCTCAGCCGCTGGTCATAGGGCAGCACGGCGCGGGTGGCATGGCCGCAGATCTGGTTGTGCCAGATGCCCACCAGCGCCAAAAGCACGGGCAGGTTTGCGTCGAAAGGCGCCGTCAGGAAATGCGCGTCCATCGCGCGCCCGCCCGCTAGGAAGGCCCGGAAATCCTCTGGCCCCACGGCGAGCATGAGGGCAAGGCCGATCGGCCCCCACATGGAATAGCGCCCGCCGACCCAATCCTCGAAGCCGAAGACGCGCGCGGGATCGATCCCGAAGGCCGCCGTCTTGTCAGCGGCGGTGGAAACAGCCGCGAATTGCGCCGCCGGATTGGCCACCTTGGCCGCCATCCAGTCGCGCGCCGTCTGGGCATTGGTCATCGTCTCGATCGTGGTGAAGGTCTTTGAGGCGACGATCACCAGCGTCGTTTCTGGGTTCAGCCCTTTCAGCGTGTCGGCCACATGCGCGCCATCCACGTTCGACACATAGTGGCAGCGCGGCCCGTCATGATAGGGGGCCAGCGCCAGCGTCGCCATCGCCGGGCCAAGGTCCGACCCGCCAATCCCGATATTCACCACATCGGTGATCCGGCCGCCCTGCCCCACAAAGCGCCCCTCGCGCACATCGCGGGCGAAGGCCTCCATCCGCTCCAGCGTTTCGACGATGCCGGGAATGACGTCCTTGCCATCCACGATCACCGACCCGCCCAGATCGCGCAGCGCCGAATGCAGAACGGCACGGCCCTCCGTCTCGTTGATCTTCGCGCCCGCGAACATCGCATCCCGCTTGGCGGCGACCCCCGCCCCTTCGGCCAGCGCAACCAGCAGGCGGCGGCCTTCGGCGTCGATATTGGTCTTGGACCAGTCAAGGCGCATTCCGTCGGCCTCGGCCGTGAATGCGCCGGCGCGGGCGGGATCGGCGAAAAGGTCGAGGATGCGGCGATCCTTGACCGCCTCGTGATGCGCGGCCAGCGCGGCCCAAGGGTTACTCATGTCTCACTCCGCCCAATGCACGGTTGCGTTGTCGAGGACGGCGCGCACCGGCGCCTCTTCCGGGGGCAGGGTCAGCGCACGCTCCAGCGCGGCGCGCTTTTCCGCCCCGGTGATCAGGATATGGATGTTCATGGCGCCCTTCAGGACGGGCGCGGTCAGGGTGATGCGGGGTTCCCCCGCCGCCTCGGCCCGCAGCGCCATCAGGATCGGCGCATCGGGCGACAGCGCCTCGGCCAGACGGTCGGCCCCGGGAAAGAGGCTGGCCGTATGCATATCCGCCCCCATCCCCAGCAGCAGGACGGAAATTGGCAGATGCGGGCGCAGCCCCTCTTCCAACTCCGCCAGCCGATCCTCCGGCGTCTCGGCAGGCGCATAAAGCGGCACCAGCGCCGCCCCCGCTGCCTTGCCGCGCAACAGGCGTTCGCGCAAAAGCCGCGTGTTCGACCGGGGGCTATCCTCGCCCACCCAGCGTTCATCGTTCAGAAAGACCGCAACCTGCGACCAGTCGATATCCACCCCCGACAGCGTGTCGAAGATCGGCCCCGGCGTGGTGCCCCCCGGCACGCAGAGCGAGGCTCGCCCCTCCCGCCGCAGGAAATCCGCCAACTGGCCCGCGATCACATTCGCCAGCCCCAGCATCAGGAATTCCCGGTCGGGATAGGCTTCGAACTTCATCCCTTGATCTCCCGCCAGCGCCGCCCGTCGCGATGCATCAACATCAACGCATCCTCCGGCCCTGACGACCCCGGATCATATCCCTGCGGGCGATCCCCCCGCGCCTCCCATCCGGCGATGATCGGATCGGCCCAGGCCCAGGCGGCCTCCACCTCATCCCCGCGCATGAAGAGCGTCTGGTTGCCCCGGATCACATCCATGATCAGCCGTTCATAGGCATCCGGGATATCCTCGGCATCCGCGCCAAGCGCATCGGCAAAGGACATATCCAGCGGCACCTGCATCAGGCGCATCCCCCCCGGCCCCGGTTCCTTGATCATCATCATCAGGTTCATGCCCTCATTGGGCTGCAACCGGATGACAAGGACATTCTCGCGCCAGCCGGTTTCATCGTCAAAGATGGAATGCGGCGGTTCCTTGAAGGTGATGGCGATCTCGGACGCCCGCGCGCGCAGCCGCTTGCCCGTGCGCAGATAGAAGGGCGTGCCCTTCCAGCGCCAGTTGGAGATATGGCATTTCAGCGCGATATAGCTTTCCGTGCGGCTTTGCGGATTCTCCGCATGTTCCAGATAGCCGCCCTGCCCGCCCCCCGGCAGATATTGCCCACGCACGATATCCTCGGGCCGCACCGGGTCCAACGCCCGGATGACCTTCAGCTTTTCATCCCGCACGGCGTCGGGGTCAAAGTGATAGGGCGGCTCCATCGCGATCAGGCAGAGAAGCTGCATCAGGTGGTTCTGCACCATGTCCCGCATGGCACCGGACTTGTCGTAATAGGCCCCGCGCCCGTCCACCCCAACGGTTTCGGCCACGGTGATCTGGACGTGGTCGATATACTCGGCCTTCCACAGCGGTTCGAACAGGATATTGGCGAAACGCACCGCCATCAGGTTCTGCACCGTCTCCTTGCCCAGATAATGGTCGATCCGGTAGATTTGATGTTCGTCGAAATGCTCGGCCAGCACCGCGTTCAAGGCCCGCGCCGAGGCGAGGTCACGCCCGAAGGGCTTTTCCACCACGATCCGGGACCGCGCATCTGCGATGCCATGGGCGTGCAGCCGTTCGGCCAGATCGCCAAACAGCGCCGGCGCGACCGAGAAGTAGAAGGCCCGCACCACCCCTGCCCGCATCCGCGCGGCGAGTTGGTCCCAGCCCCCGGTTCCTTTGGCATCGATCGACACGAAGCCCACGCGTTCTAGGAAGGCCGCGATGACCTTGTCCTCGCGCCGCTCCTTGGGCACAAACTCCGCGATGGCCTCGGCCACCATCTGACGAAAAGCCTCATCCGTCAGATCGCCCCGCGCCGCCCCGATGATGCGGCTATCGGCAGGCATCTGCCCCGCAAGATAGCGGCGATAGAGCCCCGGCAGGATCTTCCGCCGTGCCAGATCGCCCGTGCCGCCAAAGATCACGAGGTCGAACGTCTCGACCGGAATGACGCGCGAAACCATGTCTTTCCCTCGTTTGCTGTCCCGGGTTGCGCGATTTTTGTTAGCGCTAACGCCGCCGCTTCTATCCCCGCAGGCCGCGCGAGTCTAGCACCGAGGCGCGGAAGGGCAAACCTTGGCTGGCACGGCAGCGGCACTGGGGGCACCCCACCCCGGCAGATCGCCGCCCGGACCGCTGCAAAACGCCAACATCCAGGTTGATCCGCAGCCCAAAAGCGGCAAAGCTGCGGCCCGAACGGCGCATCTTTGCGCGCCGGATCAGGCTGTGCCTCTGGTAACGAGTGGTGATGTTCATGCTGCGACCCAACGATCCGCTCTACCCCGAGCAATGGCATTTCACCCTGATCGGGGATATCGAAGCGATCTGGCAAGACTACGACGGCGCGGGCGTCCTTGTCGGTTTGAACGACAGCCGCCCGGATCGGTTTCATCCCGAACTGGATGGCAATTTCGACCTGACCCTCAGCCTCGGCCCCGCCTATGACAGCCATGGCCCCCTCATGGATGCGCATGGCACCGCCGTCGTCGGAATCATTCTTGCCGAAGCGAATGATCAGGGCGGCATCGGCCTCGCCCCAAGTGCCCGCTTTGGCTGGTTCTCCTTTGTCTATCAGGGCAACGCAGACTCGCTTGCCGAAAGTGTTGCCTATGATGTGATCAACAACAGCTGGGGCTTCACTCCGGATTTCGACAGACACAAGGACCTGTCCGATCCAGAGTCTGAAGGATGGGCCCTGAACGAACATTTGCGGACCGCCGCCGATATGGGGCGCGGCGGGCTTGGCAGTATCAGCGTTCACGCAGCGGGAAATGACGCGCTGAATGCCATCGGGGAATGGTTCTCGGGCAGCCGCTACACGATCAGCGTCGCGGCCACCGAACGGGACGGATTTGCCGCCCTCTATTCCAGCCACGGCTCCAGCGTGCTGCTGACCGCGCCCGCAGCCGCGCTTACCACGGATGCGTTGGGCGAAAACGGCTACGTTCCAGAGGACTACGTGCGAGATTTCGGCGGCACCTCGGCCGCGGCCCCGGTGGTGACGGGCGTGATCGCCCTGATGCTGGATGCAGCACCCGGCCTTGGCTGGCGCGACGTGAAGACGATCCTCGCCCTGTCGGCTGGCCAGACCGGCTCTGCCCCCGATGCGACGGCCCCCGCCCAGACGGAGGACGGGCTTTGGCAATCCCTCGGCCATCACAACTGGAACGGCGGCGGGCAGCTTTACCATGTGAACTACGGCTACGGCATGGTCGATGTCTATGCCGCCGTCCGCATGGCCGAGGCATGGCTTACGATGACGAAGGGACCTGCCACATCGGCAAATGAGACCGTGATTTCGGCCAGTGCCGCACTGGATGACCCTGTCCCCATCGCCCCACCCATCCGCGGCACCCCGCAAGTCACGCGGATCACGATCGAGGTGACCGAGGAAATACAGATCGAAACCGCCTACCTGTCGCTGCAATGGACGCATGACGCCGCCCGTGACCTTACGATCCGGCTGGTCTCGCCCGATGGCTCTAGCGTGATGTTGCTGAACAGAGAGGATTTCGGCCGCCCCGCGCCGGGTACGGAATACTCTTGGACCTTCGGGATCGAAGCGCTGCGCAACCTGTCATCCGAAGGAAGCTGGACGCTGGAGGTGATCGATCATCTCCGGCGCGATCCGGGCACCATCGACGGCGTCGAGCTCACCTTCCATGGCAGCCCGGCCAGCCCCGACACGATCCACAGCTTCACCGACGATTTCCTTTTCCTTGCCGGGCTGGAGGATGGGCGGCGGCTGGTCACCGACACGGATGGCGGCATCGATTGGCTGAACCTCGCGGCGATTGCCGGGGACATCACGGCCGATCTGCGCAGTGCTGGGCAGGTCGCGGTTGCGGGCGTGGACTGGTTCCAGTTGGCCCGCGGACCGGCCAGCTTCGAAAACCTGTATGCTGGCGACGGTGATGACCGTCTGTCGGGCAATAGGCTGGACAATCACCTGATCGGAGGGCGCGGACAGGACCGCGTCATCGGCCATGTCGGGGCAGATCGGCTGGAAGGCGGGGAAGGCCGCGACCTCTTGCGCGGCGGCAGCGGCAATGACCTGCTCCTCGGCGGGGCGCATCATGACCGCCTGCGCGGCGAAGGCGGATCAGACAGCATCGATGGCGGCCGGGGCAACGATGTCCTGACAGGCGGCTCAGGCGCGGACCATTTCCTGTTCGACCGCGCCTTCGGGTCCGACCAGATCACCGATTTCCAGACCGGACAGGACCAGCTGCACTTCTCCCTTGCCCTCACCGGCGGCCTGACCGTCGCGCGCGACATCCTCGCGCGCTTCGCGCAGGTCACCGACACGGGGCTGCTGTTCGACTTCGGCCCAAGGCAGCAGCTCCTCCTCGGCGGCGTCACGGCTCTGGACGATCCGGCCGCCGATATCCGTACCTACGACCTTGCCTGAAACACCCGCAGGACGCGGCGCTCAATCCTCCAGCTCGGCGTCCCAATACAGGAAATCCATCCAGCTTTCATGCAGATGGTTGGGCGGGAACTTGCGGCCATGGGTCTGCATCTCTTCCGCCGAAGGCTGGCGCGGCGGGCGCATCAGATGCATCCCCACCTGTTTCAACGTCTTCGACCCCTTGCGCAGATTGCAGGGGGAACAGGCGGCGACCACATTCTCCCACGAGGTGATCCCACCGCGCGACCGCGGCAGCACATGGTCAAAGGTCAGATCGCCCTTCGCGCCGCAATACTGGCACGAGAATTCGTCCCGCAGAAAAAGATTGAAGCGCGTGAAGGCCACGCGCTTCTGGGGTTTGACATATTCCTTCAACACCACGACCGAGGGTATGCGGAACTCCTGCCTCTGGCTGCGGACGGTGTGGTCATATTCCGCCACGATCTGCACCCGGTCTAGGACCGCCGCCTTGATCGCCTCCTGCCACGGCCAAAGGCTGAGGGGGTAATAGCTCAGCGGGCGATAATCGGCATTCAGCACCAAAGCAGGGTAATGCTTCAGCGCCGCCGGATCGCGTACAAACTGTGTCCTGAAATCGCCGTCCATGCTTTCCGAGACTCCGCCTTCGTCCTGCAGTCCAACCGACCCAGGGCGGGGAGCCCCGCCCCGACATCCGCACTATATCTGGCGTTTCGCGACTGGCAAGCCCAAGAGGCTGTGGTTTCCGGTCACATCCGCCTGAGTGGCGGGATACAGGGCAAAGGCAACGGCGGCGTGACAGAACCGCCCGATTTGCGGGCAGTGCCCGGTTCCGCCGGGGGGTATTGTCTTGCTTTCGCAAGACAAAGGGGCGGCGCGGTTGCCCCGCGCCGCCCCCTCATCGCCAATCACCGATCAATGCGCGGCGGCAACCGCGCGCTTGGTCAGCACCTTGATCAGGTTCGCCCGATAGGCGGGCGTGCCGTGCAGATCGCCGATCAACCCGTCCGAAGACACAGTCAGCCCCTCCACCGCCGCAGCCGAGAAGTTGCCCGACAGCGCCGTCTCCGCCGCGCTCCAGCGGAAGACGCCGTTATTGGACGCCCCCGTCACGGCCACCCGCACGCCATCCGCGAATTTCGCCACGAAAACGGCGGTCAGGGCAAAGCGGCTGGCGGGCTGGTTGAACTTCACATAGGCCGCCTTCTGCGGCACCGGGAAGGTCACGCCGGTGACGATCTCGCCTTCTTCCAGCGCCGTGGTGAACATGCCTTGGAAGTAGTCGTCGGCCGCGATCTTGCGGCGGTTCGTCACCACCGTCGCCCCCGAGCCGAGCACGCCCGCCGGATAGCAGGCCGCCGGATCGTTATTGGCGATGGACCCGCCGATGGTGCCCCGGTTGCGCACCGCCGGATCACCGATCCCCCCCGCCAGCGCGGCCAGCGCCGGGTAATGGGCCGCCGCCTCTTTCGCGACGGTGGCATGGGTGGTGGCCGCCCCGATGGACAGGCCGTCGGACCCAAGGCAAACGCCCTGCATCTCGGCAATCCCGGTCAGCGAGACCAGAACCGTCGGCGCCGCCAGCCGCTGCTTCAGCGTGGGCGTCAAGGTCTGCCCGCCCGACAGGGCCTGCGCCCCCTCGGTCGACAGGGCCTTGACCGCCTCGGCGATGCTGGAAGGCTTCACGAAATCGAAGTTGTGCATGGTCCTTCCTCCCTCAACCGTTGATCGCCGACCACACCCGTGCCGGAGACACGGGCATGTCGATATGCTTGACGTGGCTGTGGCCACCACGATGCAGCGCATCGATCACCGCATTCACCACCGCAGGCGGCGAACCGATGGCGCCTGCTTCGCCGCAGCCCTTCACACCCAGCGGGTTGTGCGTGCAGGGCGTGATGCAGGAATGGTCCACCGTGTAGAAGGGCACGTCATCGGCGCGCGGCATGGCGTAATCCATGTAGGACGCCGTCAGAAGCTGGCCGTTCTCGTCATAGGACGTGTTCTCCAGCAGCGCCTGTCCGATCCCCTGCCCCACGCCGCCATGCACCTGACCTTCGACGATCATCGGGTTCATCACATGGCCGAAGTCATCGGCGCAGGTGAAGGACGCGATGTCCACCTTGCCCGTCTCCGGGTCCACCTCCACCTCGCACAGGTAGGCGCCTGCGGGATAGGTGAAGTTGGCCGGATCGTAGAAGGCCGTCTCTTCCAGCCCCGGTTCCAGCGTCTCCAGCGGGTAGTTGTGCGGGACATAGGCGCTGAAGGCGATCTCGCCAAAGCTCTTGGCCTTGTCCGTGCCCGCAACGCTGAACTTGCCGTCCGCAAAGACGATGTCGTTCTCGCTGGCTTCCAGCATATGCGCCGCGATCTTCTTGCCCTTGGCGATGATCTTGTCCACCGCCTTGCTCATCGCCGAACCGCAGACCGCGAGCGAGCGCGACCCGTAAGAGCCCATGCCGAAGGGGATCTTCGACGTGTCGCCATGCACGATTTCGATGGACGATTCCGGGATGCCCAGCTTTTCGGCCACCACCTGCGCAAAGACCGTCTCATGCCCCTGCCCGTGGCTGTGCGCCCCGGTCATGACGCTGATATTGCCGGTGGCGTTCACCCGCACCGTTGCCGCGTCGTAAAGCCCGACACGGGACCCGAGCACGCCCACAAGGTTCGACGGCGCGATGCCGCAGGCCTCGATCCATGTCGAAAGCCCCATCCCGCGCAGCTTGCCCTTCGCCTTGGATGCCGCTGCCCGCTTGTCAAAGCCCGCCACGTCGGCAAGTTCGATCAGCTTGTCCAGCGTCGCCTGATAGTTGCCCGTGTCATACACAAGGCCGACCGGGGTGGTGTAGGGGAACTGGTCCGGCTGGATCAGGTTCTTCCGGCGCACCTCGAACGGATCAAGGTTCAACTCGCGGCACATCTTGTCCACGATCCGCTCGATGGAGAACGTCGCCTCCGGCCGCCCCGCGCCGCGATAGGCGTCCACCGGCGCGGTGTTGGTGAAGACAGTCTTCACGTTCACATAGACATGCGGCACCTTATAGGGGCCTGCCATCAGCGTGCCATGCAGGAAGGTCGGCGTCGCGGTCGAGAAGTTCGACAGATACGCCCCCACATTGGCCAGCGTCTCGGTCCGGATGGCGAGGATTTCGCCGTCCTTGGTGCTGGCCATCTCGATCTTCGTCACATGGTCGCGGCCATGCGCGTCGGTCAGGAAGCTTTCCGTCCGCTCTGCCGTCCAGCGCACCGGGCGACCCAGCTTGCGCGACGCGGCCAGAACCAGCGCCTCTTCGCCATAGTGATAGATTTTCGACCCGAAGCCGCCGCCCACATCGGGGGCCACGACTGTCAGCTTGTTCTCCGGGATGCCCAGAACGAAGGCCGCCACCAGAAGCCGCGTCAGGTGCGGGTTCTGGCTGGTGGTCGTCAGCTTGTAATCGCCCGTGCCGGGGAAATACTCGCCAATGGACGACCGCGGTTCCATCGCGTTCGGCACCAGACGGTTGTTCACCAGTTCCAGCGTGGTGATATGCGGCGCGGATTTGAAGGCCGCATCCACCGCCGCACGGTTGTCCTCGATCCAACCCCAGTCAAAACAGAGATTGTCAGGGATCTCGTCATGCACGCGGTTCGATGCATCGGCGACGGCCTTCTTCATGTCGACGATCGCGGGCAGTTCCTCGATGTCGCTGTCATCGGCCAGTTGCTGGGCCGCATCCTTGGCCTCATTGTAGGTTTCCGCGATGACGGCGGCATAGGCGTCGCCCACATGGCGCACCTTGCCATGGGCCAGCACCGGGCGCTTGGGTTCGCGCATCGGCGTCCCGTCCCGGCTGTTGATCAGCCAGCCCGCCGGGTTGCCGCCCACATCCTTGAAATCCTCGCCCGTGAAGATGGCCAGAACCCCCGGCATCTTGGCCGCGTTGGCGGTGTTGATCGACTTGATCCGCCCATGCGCCACGTTCGACCGCACGAAGACCGCATAGGTCTGGCCGTGCAGCGCCATGTCATCGGTATAGACCCCGCGCCCCGACAGAAAGCGCACATCCTCGCGCCGCTTGCTGCTGGCGCCGATCCCGTGATCCTTCGGCATCCTGATTCCTCCCTGAAATCGCGCTTATTCGGCCGCCAGCGCCGCTGCATCCTGCCCGGATGCGGCCAGCACGGCCTTGACGATGTTATGGTACCCGGTGCAGCGGCAGATATTGCCTTCCAGATAATGCCGGATCTCTGCCTCGGTCGGCTTGGGGTTCTCGGCCAGCAGCGCGGCGGAAGACATCACCATGCCCGGCGTGCAGAACCCGCACTGCAGCCCATGGTGATCCTGAAACGCCTGCTGGACCACCGACAGCGACCCGTCGGGATTGTTCATCCCCTCGATCGTCTTCACGCTCGCCCCCGCCACATCGGCGGCAAAGGTGGTGCAAGACTTCACGGCCTTGCCGTCCACATGCACCACGCAGGCGCCGCACTGGCTGGTGTCGCAGCCGACATGGGTGCCGGTCAGCCCCAGCCCTTCGCGCAGAAAGGTGGACAGGAGCGTGCGCCCCTCCACCTCGCCCGAGACGGCCTTGCCGTTCACGGTCATCGAGACCTTCGTCATGGTTATCCTCCCTTGGACATCCCTGGGTAACGCTTGTGGTCGGTTCAGCCCATCAGGCGCTTGAACCAGCCCTTTTTCTTTTCGCCCTCGCCCTCGGCGGCCGTGTCGGCCTCCTCTTCCTCGGCAGGGCCTTCGACCGCCGCCTGGAACCGGGTGAAGAATTCATCCGCCATCTTCTTGGCGAAACCGTCGATGATCCGGCTGCCCAACTGGGCGATCTTGCCGCCCACCGCCGCCTCCACATCATAGGACAGCCGGGTGCCGCCCTCCATCGGCTCAAGGCTCACCGCCGCGCCGCCCTTGGCAAAACCGGCAGGCCCGCCCTTCCCCTCGCCCGAGATCTTTAGGCTTTGCCCTTCGACGATCTCCGAGAAGGTCACCGCGCCCTTGAAGGTGGCCTTCACCGGGCCGACCTTCTGGGTCACCGTGGCCTCGAATCCATCCGCCACACTGCCCGACATGCTTTCGCAGCCGGGCACACACTCCTTCAACACATCCGGGTTCAAAAGTGCGGCCCAGACGGTGGCCGGGTCGGCCTTGATCTCGCGAAAATCGGTCAGCTTCATATTGGTCCCCTCACTTGCCCGGCAGATTAAGCGGCCCTCGCGCCGCCCGATATGGAACATTGGTCGTAGGACACCCCTCGCAGGCGGGATGGGGCCAGCCTAACCCGCCGCAGGTAACCCCGCGATGAAAGATTCGAGAGCGCGCGCATCCAGCGGCTTCATCATCAACCCGACCCCCGCCTCGGCACAGGCCGCGCGCAGCTCGGGGCGATGGTCGGCGGTGACGATGCGCGCCGGCACCGCCCCGTGCCGCGCCTGCACCTCGGCTGCGAAACGCAACCCGTCCATCCCCTCGCCCAAATTGAAATCCACGATAAAGCAGTCGGGCAGGATGCCCAATTCCTCGATCAGGTCCAGCGCCTCTTCGCCACTGGCGGCGTCCAGCACGCTGACCCCCCATTTCTCCAGCAAAAGACCCATGGCGCGGCGCAACTCGCCGTCATTCTCCACCAGAAAGACGATGCGGTTCTGCATCGACGGGCGGGGACTGGGCGCGGGGCGCGGGCCTTCGGCAAGCGCCACGCCATCCGACAGCGGCACCTGCACCATGAAACAGGTCCCCCGCCCGATTTCGGATGTCAAACCCAGCGGATGGCCCAGCAGCGCGCAGGCCCGCTCCACGATGGCCAGTCCCAACCCCATCCCCTCGCTGGCCGAGGCGCGGGCGTTCAGACGGTGGAATTCCTTGAAGATGTTGTCCTGCTCATCTTCCGGAATCCCCGGCCCCGTATCGCGCACCTCGATCCGCACCATGCCGCCGCGCCGCCGCACCCCCACCAGCACGCGCCCCCGGTCGGTATAGCGGATCGCATTGCCGATCAGGTTCTGCAGGATGCGCCGCAGATAGGCCGCATCCGACAGCACCACCCGCCGCGACGGCACCACCGTCAGCCGCAGCCCCTTGGCCGCCGCAATCGCCCCGAATTCATCATTCAACTGCACCAGCAGCCGTTGCAGCGGCACCGGTCCCACCGACACCGCCGCCCGCCCGCTTTCCAGCTTCGAGATGTCCAGAAGCGCGCCCAGAATCCCCTCCACCGACAAAAGCGCGTTCTGCGCCTTGTCCAGCGCCGCCCGCGCCTCATCCGCCAACCCCTCTTCGGGAACGGAAGAGATGAACAGTTTCGCCGCACTCAAGGGCTGCAGCAGGTCATGGCTCGCCGCCGCCACGAAACGGGAACGGGAGGCATTCGCGCGCTCCGCATGGGTCAGCGCATCCTCCAACTCCAGCGTGCGCTCCATCACGCGCGCCTCCAGCGTTTCATTGGCACGGCTCAATGCCTCGATGGCCGCCCGTTCGGCGGTCACATCGGTGAAGGACATCACGAAACCGCCATCCGGCATGCCTTGCGCGAAGACATCCATGATCATGTCCGGCCCACGCCGCAATTCAAAGCGGATCGCCCCGCGCCCCTCGCGCCCCGCGACCCACTCCCCCAGCCGCGCCTGCGTCATCCCTTCGCCAAAGACCAGATCGAGGCGGAATCGGTCGAGGATGGCGTCGAAACTCACCCCCATCCGGAACCGCGCCATGGGCACGGTCAGCAACTGGCCCAGCCGCTGATTCCACCCCACCAGCCGCGCCTCGGCATCGAAGATGCACACGCCTTGGCTGATATGGTCCAGTGTGGCGCGGATCACGCGCGCCTGATCGTCCAGCATCTTGCCACGTTCCGACCGTTCCAGCCGGATGATCTCGGTCACATCGGTCTGCAGGATCACCGTCCCGCCATCCGCCGTGCGGTGTTCACTGACCTGCACCCAGCGGTCCCAGACCATGCGGACGTTAAAGATCACATGCCGATCCTGATGCCGTCTGCGCCGCGCCACGGCCCAATCCTCGGGCGTCTCTCCCGGCGGCAGTTCAAGGAACCGCGACCGGCTGACCTGTTCGACATAATCGCCAAAGCGCAGGCCCGGCCGCAGATGCTCGCGCAGGTCCAGCATGTGCATCCCGAAGCGGGAATTGCACATCACCAGCACGTCCTGCGCATCGAACAGGGCGAATCCCTCCTGAATCGTCTCGATGGCATTGGCAAGGTTCTGGCGCGCGGCCTCGGTCGCGCGGTTTGCTTCGGCCAGCCGTGCATTGCTGTCGTTCAGCAGGTCCAGCGCGCGTTCCAGATCGCGGGTGCGTTCGCGCACCTGATCCTCCAGCAGGGCCGCGCGCTGGAACTGCGCATAGGCCGCGCCGCTGTCATCGGTGATCTGCTCCACCCGCCGCATCAGCACCTGCGCAATGGCCAGCAGCTTTTCCGTCTGCCGTTCGGGCGGATCGGCGGGATTGATCAGCGTCTCGATCATCCGGCCCTTTCGGGCGGATAGATCGCCACCCCCGTCATCGTCTGGTTCACATGCATGGCGTTGAACTGCTCGCCATAGGTGGAAAAGCCCACCACACCATTCTCGCGCAGCAGGGCCGAGACCGCCCCGGTCTTCTGCTTTTCCTGCGCCTCCATCCGCCGCAGGATGCAATCACAGGCAAGGATCGCGACCGGCGCGCCGCGCGCCGAAAGCTCCGCCATCCGCCCGGCCAGATGCGTGACCATGTCCTGCGGATCGGCCAGCGTCAGCACCACGCCCTCGTCGATAGCGGAAAAGAAGATCAGATCGCCGCCCTCCCCCACCTGCCGGATGGCGCGCACATGATGCTTGCCGCCGATCCGCACCACCACCGGATGGGCGGCAAAGGTGAAGGCGGTCAGTTGCGCGGGGTCCTTGCCCAGAAGCCGCGCATATTCCTGCGCCGCCGGTTCGGCGTTGATCCTGTGCACGATCCGCCGCGCCGGATCGGCCCCCGTCACCACCATGCGCGCCTCCGTCGGCGTCAGATGATCCAGCGAAAAGACCTTCACCCGGCACTCCGTCCGGATCAACGCCAGCACGGCGGCATTCTGCAACGCCTGCCCGTCATGCAACACATAGGTCGCCCGGAACCGCGTCCCATCCCCCGCCGACCCACCAAACAGCGGCACCGGGCCAAGACCCGAAGCCAGCGCCGCCGCCAACTCATCCTCGCGCACCGACAGGCCGTCGACCATGAGAAAGGCGAACTCCCCCTCCCAGTCCGGGCGCGCCCGCGCCAAGGCCTGCCGCGACCGGATCAGACGCCCGATCAGCGTCTCGCGCTCCAGCACCGAAAGATCCGGCACCAACAGCAAATCGGCCGCGAAATGCGCCGCAGGCAGGGCCACGGCGACGATCTCGCCCTCGGTATAGCCCGCCCCCGAAATCTCGCCCGCCGTGGAACAGCCGATGACCGGCGCCCCCCCAAACCGCCCCGGCAGCCGCAGCGCCAGCGCATCAAGATCCGCATCCGGCGACACGAACAGGATCACCAGCGCGAAAGGCCCCGCGCCCAACGCCTCTTCCAGATGGCGCAGCGGATGGGGCATGTCGACCGATACGGAAGCGCGCGCCACAAGGGGCGCGTCCATGCCGGACGGCACGGGGAAGTCCTCCCTCGGTTGGTTCATCGCGTCCTCCCAAACGCGGGGTTCCGGGGCGAGGCTAGCCCCCGCCCCCCGCCCGGGCAAGCCCCGCCGTCGCGCTGCGCGCCACCGCCGCAGGCTCCCATGCGCAAAACAGGTCGCGGTCAGATGTTTTCCGGCATCAACCGGTCGAAACTGGCCTCCTGCGCGATCAGCACCGCCTGTGTGCGGCTCTGCACGCCCAGCTTGCGCATGATGGCCGTCACATGGGCCTTGACCGTCGTCTCCGCGATGGTCAATTCATAGGCGATCTGCTTGTTCAACATCCCCTCGCAGATCAGCTGCAAGATCTTCGCCTGCTGCCGCGTCAAAAGCGACAGCCGCGCGATGGCCTCTTCCCGCTGGCTTGCGGGCGCAGCCGGATCGGCCTGCGGCACAAATCCTTCGGGCACGAACCCCTCGCCCGCGCGGATCGCATCGAACGCCGCCTTGAACACCTCGCGCCGCGAATGCTTGGGCACAAAGCCCACCGCCCCCGCGCGCAGCGCCGCCCCGATCACCCGATTGTCGGCCAGCGAAGACACCACGACCACCGGCACATCCCCCGCCGTGGCGCGCAGCCGGATCAACCCGTCCAGCCCGTTCACATCCGGCAGGTTCAAATCCAGCACCACTACATCCGGCAGAGGAGAGATTTCCAGCCGCGCCAAGGCCGTGGCCAGCCTATCCGCCGTCTCGATCCCCTCGATCCCCGCCACCGCCCGCAAGGTCATGGACAGCGCATCGCAGAAAAGCGGATGGTCATCCACGATCAGGGCCGTGGCCAACCTGCGCTGCGCTCCATCCATCGGAACCCTCCTGTCCCCCGCTGTCACGCTAGCAGCGCGCGCCCCCCCCGCCAACCGCGCCAAAGGTCTTAGCCCCCGCGCGATATTCCGCCCGCGCCGCGCCCTTGCCCTTTCCGCCCGGGCCCCCGCCCGCTATCACCCCGCAAATGCGTGTCTTCAGGGGTCGCCACCATGTCCATCCAGCGCCGTCACTTCCTGCTTCTTGCCTTGCCCGCGGCTCTGGCCGCCTGCGGCGGCAGTCGGCGGGACGACCCGCCCTCCCGTGCCGCGCAGGGCCCGGAAGAGATCAACCGCCTGATCCGCCGCTACGCCCGGGTCTATGACATCCCCGAAAGCCTGATCCACGAAACCGTGCGGCGCGAAAGCGGCTACAACCCCGCCGCCCGCAACGGCCCCTATCTGGGCCTGATGCAGATTCACCCCCAGACGGCCCGCACCATGGGATTCCGTGGCGATCCGTCCGAACTGTTGGATGCCGAAACCAACATGATCTACGCGGGCAAATACCTGCGCGGCGCATGGCTCGTGGCGCGCGGCAACCATGACCGCGCCCATATGTGGTACCGCCGCGGCTACTATTACGAGGCCAAGCGCATGGGTCTCTTGGAAGAAACGGGCCTGCGCTCCTAATACCACATGTCGGCCATCTCGGCCTTCTTGCGGGCGACAAACGCCTCCAGTTCCTCCCGCATCCCCGCCTCCATCGGCGGGGCCTCATACTCCGCCAGCCGCTGCTTCCACGCCCGGTTGGCGCGGGTGGCGGCATCCGTCGAGCCCGCCGCCTCCCATTTCTCGAACGGCTCATTGTCCGACAGCTCGCTGTCCCAGAAGGCCGTCTCATAATGCGCCATGGTGTGGGAACAGCCGAAGAAATGGTTCCCCGGCCCCACTTCCGCAAAGGCCTCCACCGCCAGCTGGTCGTCGTCGATCTTCACCCCGTCCAGATAAGAATGCAAAGCCCCGCACAGGTCCGCATCCAGCATGAACTTCTCATAGGACATGGACAGAAGGCCATCCAGGAACCCCGCCGAATGCAGGATGAAATTCGCCCCGCATTGCACAGCGGCCAGCATGGACATCGTCCCTTCCATCATCGCCTGCCCATCCGGCAGCTTTGACGTCGTGAAATTCCCCGAACAGCGCAACGGCAGGTTCAGCCGCCGACACAGCTGCCCGATCACCATGGACCCGATCGCAGGCTCCGGCGTGCCAAAGGTGGGCGATCCCGACCGCAGGCTCATCGAGGACAGGAAGTTGCCAAAGATGACCGGCGCCCCTTTCCGCTCCAACTGCGTCAGCGCACAGCCCGCCATCGTCTCGGCCAAGGACTGCGCGATGGCCCCGGCATTGGTCACCGGCCCCATCGCGCCGCCTAGGATGAAAGGCACCACCACCGCCGCCTGACCCGCCCGCGCATAGGCCCGCAAGCTGCGCGTCATCGTCCCGTCCCAAACCAGCGGCGAATTGACGTTCACATTCCCAAGGATCACGCAATTTGCATCGACGAAATCGCGGCCGAACACGATCCGCGCCATGTCGATGCTGTCTTCCGCCCGCTCCTCCGCCGTCACCGACCCCATGAAGGGCCGGTCGCTCAGCGTCAGATGCGCCATCACCATATCCAGATGGCGCTTGTTCACCGCGATATCCGTGGGTTCGCAGATCGTGCCGCCCGAATGGTGGAAATTGGGGGAGGCCTGCGCCAGCTTGATGAAATTCCGAAAATCCTCCAGCGTCCCGAACCGCCGCCCCTTGTCGAGGTCCATCACAAACGGGCTGCCATAGGCGGGCGCAAAGACGACCGACTTCCCCCCGATCAGCACCGACCGCGCCGGGTTGCGCGCATGCTGCACAAATTCCGCAGGCGCCGATTGCAGCACCTCGCGCAGCATCCCCGGCGGAAACTTCACCAAGAGCCCCGACACCTCCGCCCCCGCCCGCTTCCAATGATCGAGCGGCACGGGATCATCACGGAACTCGATCCCCGTCTCGGCCAATATCCGGTCCGCCGCCCGTTCGATGCGGATCAGGCTTTCCTCGCCCAAGACGTCATAGGTGGGGATGTTGCGCAGGATATAGGGCCGCCCGACCCGCGCCCCTTTCTTCGACCGTTCCGCCGCCCGCGCCGCGCGGCCTGACCGCTGATGCCGAACCTCGTCCATCGCCCGCCTCCCCTGACCCTGCCGCCCAAGAGACGCGCGCAGACCGCAAAAGTCACATCGAAACGCGACAGCGACAGGACGAAATGCGCCCCTTCATCTTGGCCCAAATACTCCACGGGGGTCTGGGGGTGTGAAACCCCCAGCCTCGCCTGCGCGGCGTCAGCCGCGCAGGCGAGGCAAAAGGAACGCGCCGCCTTCTTCGGGCGGCGCTCCGCATCAAAACCGCAGCCTCAGGTCACCACGTCGGGCGATTGACGCCCGGTGAATTCCGCGATCCGCGCGATGCCATGGGCCGCGCGGATCACCGGGGCCAGCGCCGCCTGCGGGTCAAGGTCCAATCCCTCCGGCCCCGGCGCAGTGCGCTCCAGATAGAGCCGCAGCGTCGCCCCTTCCGTCCCCGTCCCCGACAGGCGCAGCACAAAGCGCGACCCGTCCTCGAACATCACCCGCACGCCCTGCTTGGTGCTCACCGATCCATCCACCGGATCGGTATAGGCAAAGTCATCCGCCCCCGCGATCACCATCCCCTCGACGGACTTCCCTTTCAGACCCGGCAGCGCGCCCCGCAGCGCACTCATCATCGCATCGGCCTTGTCAGTGGCAATCGCCTCGAAATCATGACGGCTGTAATAGTTGCGCCCGAACCGCGCCCAATGCTCGGCCAATATCTCCGCCACCGTCTGCTTGCGCGCAGCCAGGATGTTCAGCCACAAAAGCACCGCCCACAGCCCGTCCTTTTCGCGCACATGGTCCGACCCGGTGCCAAAGCTTTCCTCGCCGCAGATCGTGGCCCGCCCGGCATCCAGCAGATTGCCGAAGAACTTCCACCCCGTCGGCGTCTCATAGCTCCCGATGCCCAGCGCCGCCGCCACCCGGTCCGCCGCCGCCGAGGTGGGCATGGACCGCGCCACGCCCTTCAACCCCTTTGCATAGCCCGGCGCCAGATGCGCATTGGCCGCCAGCACCGCAAGGCTGTCGGACGGCGAGACATAGATCCCCCGCCCCACCACCATGTTGCGGTCGCCATCGCCATCCGAGGCCGCGCCGAAATCCGGGGCCGCATCGGAGAACATCTCATCCATCAAGGCCTTGGCCCAAGTTGGATTGGGGTCCGGATGCATGCCCCCGAAATCCGGCAAAGGCACCGCGTTCACGCAGGTGCCCTTCGCCGCGCCCAGTCGGTTCTCCAATATCTCCACCGCATAGGGCCCGGTCACCGCGCACATGCTGTCCATCCGCATCCGGAACCCAGCCTGAAACATCGCCCGGATCGCCCCGAAATCGAACAGCGTCTCCATCAGCGCGGCGTAATCCGCCACCGGGTCCACCACATCGACCACCATGCCCGCAAGCGAGGTCCGCCCCACCCGCGACAGATCCACATCCTGCGCCTCGACAATCCGGTATTCGGTGATCTCGGTCGTGCGCTTGTACATCGCCTCCGTCACCGCCTCCGGCGCAGGGCCGCCATTTGGCATGTTGAACTTGACGCCGAAATCCTCGTCCGGCCCGCCGGGATTGTGAGAGGCCGACATGATGATCCCGCCATCCGTCTTGTTCAGCCGGATCAGATGGCTGGCGGCGGGCGTAGACAGGATCGCCCCCTGCCCCACGATCACCCGCGCCGCCCCATTCGCCGCCGCCATCCGCAGGATCACCTGCGCCGCCCGGTCGTTGAAATAGCGCCCGTCGCCCCCCAGCACGAAGGTCTTTCCCTGCGCCCCCACCACGTCAAAGATGCTCTGGACGAAGTTTTCCAGATAGTGATGCCCCATGAAGACCGGGGTCTTCTTCCTCAACCCCGATGTGCCGGGCTTCTGCCCTGCGATGGGCGCGGTGGCGATGGTGCGGATGGTCATGACTTTCCTCCCGTGGAACCCTTGGACTTGGCCGCAAGCGACCGGAACAGAAGCACCGACTGCGCCGGCGCGCGCGTCCCCGGCCCGCCGGGGGCCGCCTGAAGCTCGGGCCGCGTGGTGTCGAGGATCAACTCCCAGCCCGGCGCCGTATCGGGCAGACGCAGCACGCATTCCACCCCGGTGTTGAACACCGCGTAAATCGCGGAATGGCCCGGATCGGCCCCCTCGGCGGCCATGCGCATCTCCACCCCCAGACAGCGAAAGCCCGGATCATGCCAATCGGCAGGTGTCGGCCGCTGCCCATCCGCCCGCCGCCAGATCACATCCGGCACCCCGTCGCCGGGCCGGGGCTTGGCATGCAGGAACCGTCGCTGCCGCAGCACCGGATGCGCCCGCCGCAGCGCCACCAGCCGCGCGACAAAGGCGGTCAGACGGTCATCCCCCTGCGCCCAGTCGATCCATGTCGTCTCATTGTCCTGCGCATAGGCGTTGTTGTTGCCGCCTTGGCTGTGGCCGACCTCATCGCCCGCAAGCAGCATCGGCACCCCTTGCGCCAACATCAGCGTGGCCAGCAGGTTGCGCTTTCTCAGATCGCGCGCCGCCCGGATGACGGGGTCCTCCGACGGCCCCTCCACCCCCATATTGTCGGAATGGTTCTCGTGATGGCCGTCGCGGTTCTCTTCCCCATTGGCCCAGTTCCGCTTCAGCGTGAAACTGACCACATCCTGCAGATTGAACCCGTCATGCGCGGTCACGAAATTGACCGACGATGTCGCCGCCCGCCCGTGATGATCGAACCGCTCGGCACTGCCCAAAAGACGGCTGGCAAGGTCCGCCGCCATCCCCGGATCGCCCTTCCACCAGCGCCGCACGCCATCGCGGAACTTGTCGTTCCACTCCAGAAACGGATGCGGATAGCCGCCCAGCTGATACCCCCCCGGCCCGATATCCCACGGCTCGGCAATCAGCTTCACCCGCGCCAGAACCGGGTCCTGCCGGATCGCATCGAAGAAGCCGCCGTTGGGGTCGAAGCCATGCGCCTCGCGGCCCAACACCGTGGCAAGGTCAAAGCGGAACCCGTCCACATGCATCACCTCCACCCAGTGGCGCAGGCTGTCCATCACCATCCGCAGCACCATCGGATGGGTCAGGTTCAGCGTGTTCCCCGTCCCGGTGTCGTTCACATAATGCCGCCCGCCATGCATCAGGCGGTAATAGCTCGCATTGTCCAGGCCCCGGAAAGACAGCGTCGGCCCGAACTCATCCCCTTCCCCGGAATGGTTATAGACCACGTCCAAAATCACTTCGATCCCCGCCGCATGGAACCGCCGCACCATGGATTGGAATTCCCAGACCTGCCCCTTGCTCAGGTATCGCGGTTCCGGCGCGAAGAAGGCGATGGTCTGATAACCCCAATAGTTGCGCAGGCCCTTGGCAACCAGAAATCGCTCATCCGCGAAGGCCTGCACCGGCAAAAGCTCCACGCTCGTGACCCCCAGCTTCACCAGATGGTCGATCACGGCATCTGACGCGAGGCCAAGGAAGGACCCCCGCACCCCCTTCTCCACCCCCGGATGCAGCATGGTCATGCCGCGCACATGCGCCTCATAGATCACCGTATCGGTCGGGGCCACGCGCGGGGGGGCGTCATCCCCCCACATGAAGGACGTATCCGCCACCACCGATTTCGGCACGGCAAAGGCGCTGTCGCGGGTGTCATAGGACATGTCGGCGCGCGGACTGCCCACCTTGTAGCCCATCAGCGCATCCGACCATTTCAGCCGCCCCTCCAGCGCACGGGCATAAGGATCGATCAACAGCTTGTGCGGGTTGAAGCGGTGCCCCTGTTCCGGCGCATAGGGACCATGCACCCGGAATCCATACAGCGTGCCGGGCACCAACCCGCCCACATGCCCATGCCAGATATCCCCGTCGCGTTCGGGCAGCGCGATCCGCGCCAGTTCCTTGCGCCCATCGGGCGAAAACAGGCACAGTTCCACCTTTTCGGCATGGGCGGAAAAGACGGCGAAATTCACCCCCTCGCCATCATAAGTGGCCCCCATCGGCCATGGGCGGCCTGCGGTCACGGAATGCCCCACCAGACGCGGCGGCAAGGGCGCGCGCTGCGGTGTCACCGGGCCAGCCCGTCATACAGCGCGGCATAGGCAGCCGCACTCGTCTCCCAGCCCACAGGATGGGCCATCGCGTTCTTCTGCACCCGCGCCCATTGCTTCGGATCGCCATGCAGCGCCACCAATTGCCGCAACGCCTGACCGAAGGCCACCGCATCCGTGGGATGAAACTGCACCCCCGTCGCCACCCCGGCGGCCAGCGCTGCGGGCGAGGCATGGATCACCGTATCGGCCAAGCCCCCCACCGCCGCCACGACCGGGATCGTGCCATAGCGCAAGCCATACATCTGCGTCAGCCCGCAAGGCTCGAACCGCGACGGCACCAGCACCGCATCGGCCCCGGCAAACAGCCGATGCGACAGCGCCTCGTCATAACCGATCCTGACCGCCACCTTGCCGGGGAAGCGGCTCTCCAACCCCCGCATCGCGGCCTCCAGCGCCGGGTCCCCTGACCCCAGCACGATCAGCCCCCCACCCGCCGCCACGAAATCCGGCACCACATCAGGCAACAGATCGATGCCCTTCTGATCGGTCAATCGGCTCACCACGATGGCCAGCGGCCCGACAGGCTCCGCCATCCCGAATTCCGCGCAAAGCGCCGCGCGGTTCGCGGACTTCCCCTTCATCGCCTTGACGGAAAAGGGCAGCGGCTCCGCCTCGGGCGACCAGACGGCAGTATCCACCCCGTTCAGGATGCCCGACACCACCGCCCCCCGCGCCGTGATCACCCCCTGCAGCCCCATCCCAAACTCCGGCCGCATCAATTCCACGGCATAGGTCGGCGACACAGTGGTGATCCGGTCCGCCGTCACCAGCCCCGCCTTCAGGCTGGACAGCCCCCCGTAATACTCCAACTGCCCGGGATGAAAGGCCTCGCGCGGCAGGCGCAGCGTGTCGATCATCCCGGCATCGGCCCAACCCTGAAAGGCGATGTTGTGGACCGTGATCACCGACCCCACGCCGCCCGTGCCGCCATAGGCCAGATAGGCGGGCGCCAGCCCCGCCTGCCAATCATGCGCGTGCAGCACGCAGGCCTTCCAGCCGTCGAACCCCTCGCGCGCCATCCGCGCCGCGACCCATGACAGCGCCGCAAAACGCTGCGGATTGTCCGGCCAGTCGCCCGCGGCGGAATTGTAGGGGCCGCCCTCGCGGTCGAAAAGATGCGGTGCATCAAGGAGGAGGACATCCACCCCCTCCACCTCGCCCGCAAAGACCACGCCCTCGCCGCCCCACAGCCCCGGCTCGTGCCAGACCGGGCGCATCCCCGCCAGCGCCCCCCGCAGCCGCCGATAGGCGGGCAGCAGCACCCGCATCTCCCACCCCAAGGGGCGCAGCGCGGCGGGCAGCGCGCCCACCACATCGGCCAGACCCCCGGTCTTGATCAGGGGCACGCATTCCGAGGCCACCGACAGCACCCGCCCCCTGATCTGCATGACCTGCCCCTTCATCTGTTCTCAAATATCCTCGGGTGGGTCCGGGAGGGCAGACAGCCCTCCCGGGGCATCCATCCCGCGCCACGCTTCAGGACAATTTCCGCGCCCGCGCGTCAAGCATGTCCTGCGTGATCAACACGATCCCCCCCTCGCTGCGGCGGAACCATTTCGCGTCCTCCTCCGGGTCCTGCCCCACGACCAGCCCCTCGGGGATCACCACCCCGCTGTCGATGACGCAATTCGTCAACTCCGCCTTGCGGTTCACCACCACGCGCGGCAGGGCCACCACATATTCAAGGCTGGAATAGGAATGGGTCCTCACCCCGGTGAACAGCAGCGAATTGCGCACCTCCGACCCCGACACGATGCAATCCCCCGACACCAGCGAGGAAATCGCCATCCCCCGCCGCCCATCCTCGTCATGGATGAACTTCGCGGGCGGCACGATCTCGGAATAGGTCCAGATCGGCCAGCTGTTGTCATAGATGTCCAGTTTCGGCACGAAATCCGTCAGGTCGATATTGGCCTGCCAGAAGGCGTCGATCGTCCCCACATCGCGCCAATAAGGTTCATCCTCCAGCCCCGACTTCACGCAGGAATCGGCGAATTTATGCGCCATCGCCTTGCCGTTCTTCACGATGGCGGGGATCAGGTCATTGCCGAAATCATGGCTGGAATTCGCATCCTCCATATCCCGGATCAACAGATCGCGCAGGAAGGCCCAGTCAAAGACATAGATCCCCATCGAGGCCAGCGCATGATCCGGATCGCCCGGTATCCCCGGCGGGTCCTTTGGCTTTTCCAGGAAGGAGGTGATCCGCATCTCCTTGTCCACCGCCATCACGCCAAAGGCCGTCGCCTCCGCCCGTGGGACGGTCAGGCAGCCGATGGTCACATCGGCCCCGGTCGAGACATGCTGCTGCAGCATGATCTCGTAATCCATCTTGTAGATATGGTCCCCCGCCAGCACGACGACGTATTTGATGCCGTAGCTGTCCACGATGTCGATGTTCTGCGCCACGGCATCCGCCGTGCCCAGATACCATTTCGTCTCGTCCACCCGCTGCGAGGCGGGCAGGATGTCCAGATATTCGTTCCGCTCCGCCCGGAAGAAGTTCCATCCCCGCTGGCAATGCCGGATCAGGCTATGCGCCTTGTATTGCGTGGCAATCGCCATCTTCCGAATGCCGGAATTCAGCGCGTTCGACAGGGCGAAGTCGATGATCCGCGTCTTGCCGCCGAAATAGACGGCGGGTTTCGCGCGGCGGTCGGTCAACTCCTTCAACCGGCTGCCCCGCCCCCCGGCAAGGACGAAGGCCATCGCCTGACTGGACAGGCGCGCATTCGGTCTTGGCTGCAACATCGTCTTCCCTCCCTGAGGCGGCTTTGCCGCTTATGTCGTCACCCTCACGCACCCGCCTGACGGAACCAGACTGCCGAAAGGGGCGGCAGCGTGACAAGCGCCGATTGCGCCTGCCCATGCCATGCCACCGCTTCCGCCGTCACCCCGCCCAGATTGCCCCGGTTGCCGCCGCCATAGATGGCGGAATCCGTGTTCAAAATCTCGTCCCAATGGCCGCCCGCCGGCAGGCCCAGCCGATAGCTCCGCTCCACCGGGGTCATGTTCACCACGCAGACGACCATCGGATCGCTTGGCCCACCCTTCCGGACCCAAGCATAGACCGACGCCCCCGCATCATTGCTTTCGATCCAGGCAAACCCTTCCGGCCGCGTGTCGTTCACATAGAGCGCCGGGTTCTCGCGATAGGCGCGGTTCAGATCGCGCACCAAGGCCTGCACGCCGCGATGATCCGCAATCTCCAACTGATGCCAGTCAAGGCTCTGGTTGTGGTTCCATTCCCGCCCTTGGGCGAATTCGCATCCCATGAACAAAAGCTTCTTGCCCGGATGCCCCCACATGAACCCGTAATAGGCCCGCAAATTGGCAAACTTCTCCGGGCCGTCCCCCGGCATCTTCTCCAGCATGCTGCCCTTGCCATGCACCACCTCGTCATGGCTGATCGGCAGGATGTAATTCTCCGACCAGGCGTAATGCAGGCCAAAGGTCATCTGGTGGTGGTGATACTGCCGATAGATCGGGTCCTTCTGCATGTAGGACAGGGTGTCGTTCATCCAGCCCATGTTCCACTTGAACCCAAAGCCAAGGCCCCCGTGATCCACAGGCCGCGACACGCCGGGAAAGGCCGTGCTTTCCTCGGCCACCGTCATCACCCCCGGCACCTCGCCATAGACGGTGACATTCATCCGCCGCAGCAGCGCCGCCGCCTCGTAATTCTCGCGCCCGCCATCCTTGTTGGGGATCCACTCGCCGTCCTTGCGGGAATAGTCGCGATAGAGCATCGAGGCCACGGCATCCACCCGCAGCCCGTCGACATGGTATTCCTCCAGCCAGTAAAGCGCGTTGGAGACGAGGTAATTCGCCACCTCCACCCGCCCGTAATTGTAGATGAGCGTGTTCCAATCCTGATGGAACCCCTCGCGCGGATCGGCATGTTCATAAAGCGCCGTCCCGTCAAAACGGCCCAGCCCATGCGGGTCGGTCGGGAAATGCCCCGGCACCCAGTCCAGCAATACCCCCAGCCCCTTCCGATGCGCGGCATCGATCAGCGCGCGGAACTCGCCCGGCGTTCCGTGGCGAATGGTGGGGGCGAACATCCCCACCGGCTGATAGCCCCAGCTGCCGTCGAAGGGATATTCGCTGATCGGCATCAGCTCGATATGGGTGAACCCCATATCCGCCGCATAGTCCACCAACTGCTCGGCCAGTTCCAGATAGGACAGCATCCGGTCCCCCGGCGCGCGCCGCCACGATCCCAGATGCACCTCATAGACCGAAATCGGCGCATCGATCGAATGCCGCGCGGCCCGACCCGCCATCCAGTCGGCATCGTGAAACGCCCCGTCGATCCGCCGCACGACGGACGCATTGGCAGGCGGATGTTCCGACCCGAACCCCACCGGATCGGCCTTCAACGGCCCGGGCGCGCCATGCTGGCCCAGAATCTCGTATTTGTAGGTCGCGCCCTCGCCCAGACCGGGAATGAAGGTCTCCCACACGCCCGTCGCGCCCCGCCGCCGCATCGGATGGCGCCGCCCGTCCCAGATGTTGAAATCCCCCACGACCGAGACGCGCTCCGCATTCGGCGCCCAGACGGCGAAATGCGTGCCCTCCGCGCCCTCATGCGTGATGACATGCGCGCCCAGCACCTGCCACAGCCGCTTATGCGTGCCTTCCCCCAGCAGATATTCATCCATCTCGCCCAGCACCGGGCCAAAACGGAAGGGATCCTCGAACTCCCACACCGCCCCATGGCCTTCGGCGCGCAGCCGATAGTCGGACTTCCGCGCCAGCGCCGCACAGAACAGCCCGTCACAGCCGGGGATGGGGTCCGCCGCAACAGGCTTGCCCGCCTTGCCAGTCAGCACCCAAAGACGCTCCGCCCCCGGAACAAAGGCCGTGACGACCCATGCGCCCTCGCGCTTGTGCAGGCCCAGCACGGAAAAGGGATCACCATGCCGCCCTTCAACGATGGCCCGCGCCGCCCCGTGGTCGATCAGGTTTCCGCCCATGGCTGCCCCCCTCCCAAAGAGCGCCGCCCCGACCCGTCACAGGGCCGAGGTGACCCCCCAAATCTGGTCCATATAGCTGCGGATCGTGCGGTCCGACGAAAAGAACCCGCTCCGCGCCGTGTTCATCGCTGCCATCCCTGCCCAGCGATCCGCGTCCTTATAGGCACGGTCCACCTCGCCCTGCGCGGCATGATAGGCGTCAAAGTCGGATGCCACGAGGAAATAGTCGTGATGCCAGACCCGATGCACCAACCCGTGATAGCGGTCGGTGTGATCGGGGCTGAACCGCCCTTCGGCGATCATCTGCAGCACGTCCTGCAAGGGCTTGCTCGCCTCGATGGCCTTCTTGGAATGGTCCGGGTCCTCGCGGCGGCGCGTCACCTCCTCCGCCGTCAGACCAAAGAGGAAGAAGTTCTCCGCCCCCACCTCTTCCAATATCTCCACATTGGCCCCGTCCAGCGTGCCGATGGTCGGCGCGCCGTTCATCATGAACTTCATGTTGCCCGTGCCGCTGGCCTCTTTCCCGGCGGTAGAGATCTGTTCCGACAGATCGGCCGCAGGGATCAGCCGCTCGGCCATGCTGACATTGTAATTCGCCGGATAGACGATCTTCAGCAGATCGCCCGTGACCGGATCGTTGTTGACCACCTGCGCCACGTCATTGATCAGATGGATGATCTCTTTCGCCACCGCATAGCCGGGGGCGGACTTGCCGCCAAAAATCTTCACGCGCGGCACCCAGTCACCCTTGGGATTGGACCGGATCTTGTGCCAATGCGCGATGGTCTCGAGGATGTTCAAGAGCTGGCGCTTGTATTCATGGATGCGCTTGATCTGCACGTCGAACAAGGCATCGGGATTGACCTTCACCCCACATTCCGCCGCGATCCAGTTGGACAGCTGCACCTTGTTCGCGCGCTTGGCCGCCCCGAAGGCGTCACGGAAGGCCTTATCCTTCACATGCGTCTCCAGCCCCCGCAGACGATCCAGATCGTCCTCCCACCCGTCGCCGATGCTGTCGGTGATCAGCTTCGCCAAAGGCCGGTTCGCCATCTTCAGCCAGCGCCGCGGCGTGACCCCGTTCGTCTGGTTGATGATCCGCCCCGGATGCAGGCGCTCCAACTCGGGGAAGAGGTTCTTCTTCACAAGGTCGGAATGCAGCGCGGATACCCCGTTCACCTTATGCGCCATGATGAAAGCCAACTCGCCCATCCGCACCTCGTGATGCTTCACGATCCCCACGTAATGGGGACGGCTGGGATAGGTCCGGCGGTGCCAACTGTCGATCCGCTCCACGATCTGCATATGGCGCGGCAGCACATTGCCGAAGGTAAAGGTCGCCCAGCGCTCCAACGCCTCGGGCAGCAGCGTGTGGTTGGTGTAGCCAAGGCAGCCCCGCGCCGTTTGCAGCGCATCGTCGAAGCCCATCCCATGCTCGTCCATCAAGAGGCGGATCAACTCCGGCCCGGCGATGGCGGGATGGGTGTCGTTCATCTGGATCGCCACGTGATTGGGCAGCGCCTTCAGGTCCGAATGCCGCGCCAGATAGCGGCGCAGGATGTCCTGCAACGCGGCCGAGGTCAGGAAAAACTCCTGCTTCAGCCGCAACTCCTTGCCCTGATAGGTCGTGTCATCGGGGTAAAGCACGCGGCTCAGCGTCCGCGCCAACGCCTCAGGCTCCGCCGCCGCCGCATAGTCGCCCCGGTTGAACCGGTCCAGATCGAACAGCGTCGTGGGCTTCGCTGCCCAAAGGCGCAGCGTATTCGCCCATTTCCCCTGCCAGCCGATCACCGGCGTGTCATGCGCCTCGGCCAGCACCGTTTCGCCGGGCACCCAAACCTCGCGCCCGTCCCGCGTCTCCACCTCTCCCTTGAAGGGGATCGTATAGGCGCTTTCGGGCCGCGCGAATTCCCACGGATGGGCCTGCGTCAGCCAATCCTCCGGCGTCTCCACCTGCTGGCCCGCCTCAAAGCGCTGACGGAACAGGCCATGCTCATAGCGGATGCCATAGCCATAGGCGGGGCAGCCCAGCGTCGCCATGCTTTCCATGAAACAGGCGGCCAAGCGGCCAAGGCCGCCATTGCCCAGCGCAGCGTCGGGCTCGTTCTCCACGATGGTGCGGAAGTCCTGACCCAGCGCCGTCATCGCCTCTTCCGCCACATCGCGCAGGCCGAGGTTGATCGTGGCATCCTCCAGCAGACGCCCGATCAGAAATTCCATCGACAGGTAATAGACCCGCTTGCGATCTTCGGCCCATGTCCGGCGGGTGGAGGCGAACCAGGGCTCTACGATCCGGTCACGGATCGCGAAGGACAAAGCCATGCGCCAATCATAGACACTGGCATTCGGCGCATCCTTGCCCAGCGTAAAGGTCAGATGCCGCGCGATATCGGCTTGCAGCAGGTTCGGGGTCAGGCTCAGATCGTTCACGTCACAGCATCCACTTCTTGGCACCTTACGCCAACCCTATGCCCCCTGCGCGGCGGGTCAAGGCCGGGAAGGGCGGAAAACCCTTCGGGAGGCCCTTTCAAACCGCTTTAAATGTTACCGCAAACATCCGCAAGTTTCTTATGCAATCCCATAGATAATTTGCTTTTCCAGATGGTCAAAACGCTTTGGATGCCTTGCCCTAAGACCCAGGCAAGCCCCTTCTGCGCCCCGCCACTCTGCCCAGCATGGCTTTTTTATCGATCTGATCTGGATCATGTCGCAGAACCTCTGCCCTGCATAAATCTTTGGCGACAGAAACCCGCCAAACCACCCGGCGGACCGGAGGCCGACCATGAGACTCACCACCCGCACCAATCTCGCCATGCGGACCCTGATGTACTGCGCCGTCAATCCCGAACAGATCGTCCGCAAGCATGAGGTGGCCGAAGCCTGCGCCGCCTCGGAAAACCACCTTGCGCAGGTCATCCATCTTCTGGCGCAAAAGGGCTTTCTGCGCACGATCCGCGGCCGCTCGGGCGGCCTGATGCTGGGGCGTGCCGCCGAGACGATCACCGTGGGGCAGGTCTTCCGCGACTTCGAGGCCGTGCTGCCCTTCACCGAATGCTTCGGCGGGCACGAGGCCGGCTGCCCCCTCGCCGGGGCCTGCCGCCTGAAATGCGTGCTGGCCGATGCCTTGGCGGCCTTCTATGCCGAACTGGACCGCGTCACCTTGGCCGATCTTGTTGCAGGCAACCAGGATCTGAAAGACCTGCTGCATGTCGCCTGACCCCTGCCCGGGCCGAAAAGTTTTCTCCGAAAACTATTCCCCCGGCGCCTGAAGGCGCCGCGAAAATTTTTCGTACGAAAAATTTTCGTCCGCCCGCAGACCTGCGGTCAGCCTCCCCAACTGCGCCGCAGCACCGACAGCCAGTTGCCCCAAGCCAGCTTGCCGATGAGGGTCTCGCCGAAGCCATGGGCGCGCAACGCATCGATCAGGCGCGGCAGGCCCGTAACATCACCGATGCCGTCGGGAACCGTCGCCCCGTCGAAATCCGACCCAAAGCCCACGTGATCCTCACCCAGCCGCCCGATCAGGTGATCGAGATGGCGCAGCACCGGCTCCCATCCCATCACCGGGTCGCGCCGCCCGTCGGGACGCAGGAAGACGGTGGCGAAGTTCAACCCCACCATCCCTGCGCTCTCGCGGATCATGTCGAGTTGCCGGTCGGTCAGGTTGCGGCTGGAGGGCGTCACCGCATGGGCGTTGGAATGGGTGGCCACCAGCGGCGCATCCGACAGCCGCGCCACATCGTCGAAACCCTTTTCGTTCAGATGGCTCAGATCGATCAGGATGCGCAGCGCGTTGCAGTCCTTGACCAGCCGCCGCCCCGCCGCGGTCAGCCCCGGCCCGGTATCGGGACCCGACGGAAAGGCGAAGGGCACGCCATGACCAAAGGCCGTGGGGCGGCTCCAAACCGGGCCCAGCGACCGCAGCCCCATCGCATGGAAGGCATAGAGCGCATCGCAGCCCGGATCGATGCCCTCCGCCCCCTCCATATGCATCACCCCGGCGATCACGCCCGCCGCCCGCGCCGCCTCGATCTCGGCCGCCGTGCGGCACAGCCGGAACGCCCCGCGCGAGGCGCGCTCCATCCACATGAGCTGCGCCGCAAGGTCGAAGGCCACCGCCTGACTGGCGCGCAAAGGCAGCGGCGCGGGCAGGTCCAGCGCATAGGGCGGGCGATCCATCAACTCCTCCAGCCCCGCATCGCCGTCTTCGACAGGCGAGGGGATATAGATGGCGAACATCCCCCCGGCAAAGCCGCCCGCCTTCATGCGCGGCAGGTCAAGATGCCCCGCCCCCTCGCCCGACAGCCAGATCGCCTCGCGCGCCTCGGGTTGCATGAGGATGCGGTAGAGAATGTCGTTATGGCCGTCGAAGACGGCGATCGGGTCGGTCATGGGGGCCTCCATCTGCCGGGTCAGACTGGCATGGCGCCGCCCCGGCTTGAAGCCCCCTCAATGGCAGCCCGCAGCCTTTCCCTTGCCGCCCGCAAGCCCGGTCAGGATCGGGCAATCGGGCCGCTGGTCGCCCGCGCAATGATCGACCAGATCGCGCAAGGTGGCCTGCATCGCCCGCAATTCGGCGATCTTCACCTCCATGTCCTGCAGATGCGCCTCGGCCAAGGCCTTCACATCCGCGCTGGCCCGCCCGCGATCCTCGTAAAGCGCGAGCAGCCTGCGGCATTCCTCGATGGTGAAGCCAAGGCCCCGGGCGCGGCCGAGGAAGGACAGCTTGTGCAGGTCGCTCTCCCGGAAGGCGCGATAGCCGTTTGCCCCGCGCAGGGGCCGGATCAGCCCGATCTCCTCGTAATAGCGGATGGTCTTGGCAGGCAGCCCCGACCGTTCTGCCACGTCTTTGATGTTCATACCCCGGCCTCCTTCGCCCGCATCCCCCGGATCGCCCGCAGGCGCAGCGCATTGCTCAGCACAAAGACGGAAGACAGCGCCATCGCCCCCGCCGCCAGCATGGGCGAAAGCTGCGGCCCCCCGAAGGGCACCAGCAGCCCCGCCGCCACCGGGATCAGCGCCGCGTTATAGCCGAAGGCCCAGATCAGGTTCTGGCGGATGTTGCGCATCGTGGCGCGGCTCACCCGCACCGCATCCACCACGGCGCGCGGGTCGCCCGCCATCAGCACCACATCCCCCGCCTCGATCGCCACATCGGTGCCCGTCCCCATCGCCAGCCCCACATCCGCCGCCGCCAGCGCTGGCGCATCGTTGATCCCGTCGCCCACGAAGGCCACCCCTGCCCCCATGGCGCGCACCGCGTCGCCCTTGCCCTCGGGCAGCACCCCCGCCTGCACGTCCTCCATCCCCAGCGGCGCCGCGATGGCCGCCGCCGTCACCGCATTGTCCCCCGTCACCATGGCAACCCGCAGCCCCATCCCGCGCAGCGCCTCCAGCGCCGCCACCGCCGACGGCTTCACCGGATCGGCCACGGCGATCAGGCCACGCGCCACGGTCCCATCCCCAACGAACAAAAGCCCCTTGCCCTCCGCCGCCAACCGCGCCGCCGCCTGAACCAGAGCCTCCGGCACCTCCGCGAACATCCGTTGCGACCCCACGGCCACCAGCCGCCCCGCCACCACGGCCCGCGCGCCCTGCCCCGGCACCGCCTCGAACCCCTCCGCCACCGGCAGCACGATCCCCCGCGCCGCCGCCTCGGCCAGCACCGCGCCGGCCAGCGGATGCTCCGATCCCGCCTCCACCGCCGCTGCCTCGGCCAGCAGATCCTCGCCCAGCAAATCCGTCACCACGGGCCGCCCCGCCGTCAGCGTCCCGGTCTTGTCGAAGGCCACCACCCGCACCTCCGCCAGCCGCTGCAACGCCTCGCCCCGCCGGAACAGTACGCCCAGTTCCGCCCCCCGCCCCGTGCCGACAAGGATCGACACAGGCGTCGCCAGCCCCATCGCGCAGGGACAAGCAATGATCAGGACCGACACCCCCGCCACCAGCGCCGCCGCCACCCCCTGCCCGGCCAGCAGCCATCCGGCAAAGGCCATCACCGCGATCCCCATCACCACGGGCACGAACCACAGCGTCACCCGGTCCACCACCGCCTGCACCGGCAGCTTGGTCCCCTGCGCCTCTTCCACCATGGCCACGAAGCGCGCCAGCACCGTCGCCGCGCCCACCGCCCGCACCTCCACGACCAGCGCGCCGGTCCCGTTCACCGTCCCCCCGGTCACCGCATCACCCGCGCCCTTGGCCACCGGCAGCGGCTCCCCCGTCAGCATCGCCTCATCCACCGCCGAGGCCCCCGAGACGACGACACCATCCACCGCCACCCGCTCGCCGGGCCGGACCAGCACCCGCATGCCTGGCACCAGCGCGCTGACCGGCACCTCCGTCCCGTCCTCCAGCCGCGCCTGACGCGGCTGCATCCCGACCAGCCGTGCGATGGCCGCGCCCGCCCGCCCCCGCGCCCGCGCCTCAAGGAACCGGCCCAGCAGGATCAGCACCACGATCACCGCCGCCGCCTCGAAATAGACGGCGCGCGACGGCGCAGGCACCAGCGCGGGCGCAAAGGTCACTACGGTCGAATAGGCCCATGCCGCGCCCGTGCCCATCGCCACCAGCGCATTCATGTCCGGACTGCCACGCAGCAGCGCAGGCACGCCCTTGGCAAAGAAACGCCGCCCCGGCCCGGCAAGAACCAGCGTCACCAAAAGGAACTGCGCCACCCACAGCGCCTGCATCGGCACCACGCCCATCAGCCAGTGATGGAAGGCGGGTACCAGATGCCCGCCCATCTCCACCACAAAAACGGGCAGCGTCAGCGCTGCCGCCAGCCCCGTGTCGCGCGCCAGTCGCCGCTGCTCCACCGCAGGATCATGGGCCGTAGACGCCTCCAACGGCGCCGCCGCATAGCCCGCCTTCGTCACCGCCGCAGCCAGAGCCTCGGCCCCAGCACCGCCCTCGAACAGCGTCACCGTCGCGCGGCGCAGCGCCAGATTGGCCACCGCCTCCTTCACCCCCGCTTGCGCACGCAGCACCCGCTCAACCCGGCCGGTACAGGCGGCGCAGGTCATCCCCTCCACCCCCAGCACCACGGTCGTCTCGCGCACCGGATAGCCCGCCTTGGCCAGCGCCGCCGCCAGCGCGGCCGGCTGGGCGGGCGCGCGCCAGACCACATCTGCCGTCTCGGTCGACAGGTTGACCACCGCCCGCTCCACCCCCGGCTGGGCCAAAAGCACCCGCTCGGCGCGCAAGACACAAGAGGCGCAGGTCATCCCTTCCAGCCGGAACCGCAGGCTGCGGCCCGCATCGGCAGGGGCGGCGTCGGGGGTTAAAGGGGCAAGCGCGGCATCGGTCATCTGACGTCTCCTTCCGCCCGTCCATCTAATCCTTCCCGTCACGGGAAGGTCAAGCCTTTCCCAAAATGAAAGCCTGCGACAGCAACGCCCGCCCCGGCCCCTTGACCTTCCAGCAACGGGAAGCGCCATATCCATGACGTCGCTCAACAGGACTCCCGCAATGACCACCCTCTCCATCCCCGACATGACCTGCGGCCATTGCAAGGCCTCGGTCGAATCGGCCCTCGCCGCCCTTGGCGATGCGGGCAGCATCCATGTCGACCTTGCCGCCAAAACCGCCACGGCCAGCGGCCCTGCCACCCCCGCCCGCCTGATCCGCGCGCTGGACGAAGTCGGATTTCCCGCAACCGTGATCGGCTGACGCCGCGTTTCGGCCCCGCAACCTGTTGCCTTTGTCGCACACTGTGGATAACCCGTCGCAAATTCGTCATGGCCCTGTCTTGCCGCGGTCGATTTCCGCGCTCAGATAGAAGCAACGGCGAATGCCTGAGCAGAACAGGACACGAGCAGGACAATGGCAAAGAAACCCACCCCGACGCAGCAGCAAGGCGGCAGCTCCGCCCCGCAACCCCAGCAAGACCAATCGCAGGGCACGACCCAGCAGCAGGGGTCGACCCCGATTTTCAGAGACTGGGCCTCGATCTGACCCAAGACGGACCGAAGGCCTTCTCTTCCTACGGGGTCAGCCGTTAGGCTGGCCCCGTTTCCATTTCAGCGGTCCCCCCATGCCGACACCCGTCTCCTCCATCCGCAATCTCGGCCCCGCGACCGAGGCCGCCTTCGCCAAGGCAGGCATCCATTCCGCCGAAGAGCTGCAGGTCCTTGGCCCGGACGAGGCCTATCGTCGCCTGATCCAATCCGGCACCGCGCCGCATTTCATCGGCTATTACGTCCTCGTCATGGGCCTGCAAGGCCGCCCGTGGAACGATTGTCAGGGCGAAGAAAAAAAGGCGCTCCGCGCCCGCTTCGACGCGATCAAGGCCACGACCACGCAAAAGGGCCGCTCCGAACTGGAAGCGGCCCTCGATATGTTGGGCGTCATCGACCGACGCGGCTAACCAAATTTCTTCGAAGAAATTTGCAAAAATCTTCGAAGATTTTTGGCCCCTTAGCCGACCAGTTCAAGGCCCGAGAAGAAGAAGGCGATCTCGCGCGCGGCCGAGGCCTCGCTGTCCGACCCATGGACCGAATTCTCGCCCTTGGACAGCGCGAATTCCTTGCGGATCGTGCCATCGGCAGCGGCGGCCGGATCGGTCGCGCCCATCACTTCGCGGTTCTTGGCAATGGCGCTCTCGCCTTCCAGAACCTGCACCACCACCGGCTCCGACGCCATGAAGGCGCACAGCTCGCCATAGAAGCCGCGCTCCTTATGCTCGGCATAGAAGGCGCCAGCCTGCGCCGCGCTCAGGTGGATGCGCTTCGAGGCGACGACACGCAGCCCCGCCTCTTCGAACTTGGCAACGATCTTGCCGGTCAGGTTGCGCTTCGTCGCATCGGGCTTGATGATCGACAGGGTGCGTTCGATGGCCATGTCAGGCGTCTCCGTTTCTGGGGCGCGCGGACTGCCCGCCGCGCCGGAATTCTCATGCGCGGCGCTCCTAGCACGGGCATATGACGAAGGAAAGTCGCCGCGATCAGGGCCAGCCCCCGCCCCGCCGCAGCGTTGCGCAAGGCCGCCGATGACCGTGCGCTGCGTGGCCACAGTTTGCGGCACAAAAGACGGCACAAAACAGGGCACAGCTTCGGCAGTCGCCCGTTGACGCCCCGCCCCCCATCAGGCAAGCCCTGTCGCATCATGCTCAAGATCGAAGACATCACCTATTCCGTCGAAGGCCGCCCCCTGTTCGAAGGGGCCACGGCCACCATTCCCACGGGTCACAAGGTCGGCCTCGTGGGCCGCAACGGCGCCGGAAAAACCACGCTTTTCAGACTGATACGCGGCGAACTTGCGCTTGAGGGGGGGTCGATCTCGCTCCCCTCCCGCGCCCGCATTGGCGGCGTCGCGCAAGAGGTGCCTTCATCGGAAACCTCGCTCCTCGACACCGTCCTGCAAGCCGATGAGGAACGCGAGTCCCTTCTCGCCGAATCCCTCACCGCCACCGACCCCACCCGCATCGCCGATATCCAATCCCGCCTCACCGATATCGACGCTTGGTCAGCCGAAGGCCGCGCCTCCAGCATTCTCAAGGGCTTGGGCTTCGACAGCGAACAGCAGGCCATGCCCTGCTCGGCCTTCTCGGGCGGCTGGCGGATGCGCGTGGCCCTTGCGGGCGTCCTTTTTGCCCAGCCCGACCTCCTGCTTCTCGACGAGCCGACCAACTACCTTGATCTCGAAGGCGCGCTCTGGCTGGAAAGCTATCTGCAGAAATACCCCCATACCGTCCTGATCATCAGCCATGATCGCGGCCTTCTGAACCGCGCCGTGGGCGGAATCCTGCATCTGGACAACCGAAAACTCACATATTGGTCAGGCCCTTACGACCAATTCGCCCGCCAGATGGCCGAACGCCGCGCCGTGCAGGCCGCCGAGGCGAAAAAGCAAGAGGCCCGCCGCGCGCATCTGCAATCCTTCGTTGACCGTTTCAAGGCAAAAGCCTCCAAGGCCACGCAAGCGCAAAGCCGGGTCAAGATGCTGGAAAAGATGACGCCCATCACCGCCCCGGAAGAGGCAAAGCGCGTGGCCTTCACCTTCCCTGTGCCCGAAGAACTCGCCCCGCCCATCGTCAACCTCGACGGGGCCGCCGTGGGCTATGGCGGCCCGCCCGTGCTGCGCAAACTCTCGCTCCGCATCGATCAGGACGACCGCATCGCCCTTCTGGGCCGCAATGGCGAAGGGAAATCGACGCTGTCAAAGCTGCTGGCGGGCAAGCTCGACGCCGCCGAAGGCCGCATCCACCGCGCCTCCAAGCTGCGCATCGGCTATTTCGCCCAGCATCAGGTCGATGAACTCCATATCGACGAAACGCCCCTCCAGCATGTGCAGCGCCTGCGCCCGGAGGAGGGGCAGGCCAAGAACCGCGCCCGGCTGGCGGGATTCGGCCTGATGGCCGAACAGGCCGAAACCGTCGTGGGCCGCCTCTCGGGCGGGCAGAAGGCGCGGCTCTCGCTCCTCCTCGCCACCATCGACGCGCCGCATCTCCTGATCCTCGACGAACCGACGAACCACCTCGACATCGAAAGCCGTGAGGCGCTGGTCGAGGCGCTCACCGAATATTCCGGGGCCGTCATCCTCGTCAGCCACGACATGCACCTTCTGTCACTGGTGGCCGACAGGCTCTGGCTGGTCAAGGGCGGCGCAGTCACCCCCTTCACCGAGGATCTGGAGGCTTATCGCAAACTCCTCCTCTCTGGCGAGGATGAGGTAAAGGTCGCCCCGAAACCCGTTGAAAAACCAAAGAAAGCCAGCCGTGACGAAATCCTCGCCCTGCGCGCCGAGTTGCGCAAATGCGAAGACCGCATCGCCAAGCTGGAAGAGATGCATGCCAAGCTTTCGGCGAAACTCGCCGATCCTGCCCTTTATGACGATGCGAAGATTCACGAATTGGAAAGCTGGAACCGCAAATTCGCCGAATGCGAAGAGGCGATGGCACGGGCCGAGTCCCTGTGGATGGAGGCGCAGGAACGTCTCGACGCCGCCGAGGCGGGCTGAGGCGGGCCAGTTTCTAAACAGATTGTGAACTGCCAACCGACTGCCAAACCGCTATGCGGCAAGGTGACGGCTGCACAGACGGCCACTCCTGCGGCCACTCCTACGGGACAACACGATGCTCACCAGACGCCATTTCATCCTCACCACCGCCGCGCTCTTCTCGCCCGCGATCACGGCACCGCTGGCCAGCCCCGCCATGGCGCAATCCACGCAATGGGCGGCATGGGATGCCGAGGTGACGCCCCCGAACTTTGACCCCGCCACGTCGAACCCCTGGGGCCTGCACCCCCGGCTCCTGCCGACACTGGTCGAGGCGAAGGATGGGCTGAAACCCGGCGACATCCATGTCGATGCCATCGCCCGCTACCTCTACCACATCCAGCCCGACGGCACGGCGATGCGCTACGGCGTGGCCATCGGGCGCGGCGGGCTTTACGAACCCGGCCTCTTCACCATCCAGCGCAAGGCGAAATGGCCGCGCTGGACGCCCACCCCCGCCATGATCGCGCGCGAACCCGAGATTTATGCACAATACTCCGAAGGCATGCCCCCCGGCCCCGCCAATGCCTTGGGCGCGCGCGCGCTCTATCTCTACAAGGGCGGGCGCGACACGATGCTGCGCATCCACGGCACGCCCCTGCCGCGCTCCATCGGCTGGCGCGCCTCGTCGGGCTGCGTGCGCATGGTCATGGCCCATATCATCGGGCTTTACGAGAACGTGGAGATCGGCGTGAACGCCTGGCTATACCCGGCCGAAGACAGCATCACCGCCGCCACCTAATTGGCGCCTTCAGCTTTCGGCGGCCGCGCAGATCGGCCGCCCTTCGGGCGTGCGCAGGGGCAGCAGCGTCCGCTCCACCTGCCCGTCATGTTCGTACCAATAGCAATTGTCCTCCGGCACCAGCCGCGCCGTGGCCAGGTTCTGCCACGGGGCCGCCACGGCCACCACCTGCTCGGGCAAGGGCGGCAATTCCCCCTCGGCCCCCGGCGTGGTCACGCAGGCCGACAGGGCAAGAATGGCAGGCAGGCACAGGATCGGCTTCATCGCGGCTCTCTTCCTAGACACGGTCACTGGCCTGCACATTGGCAACCCTTCCACGCAGGTTCAATCACCCGGAGGGCCAGCACACGCCCCCGTGATCGCCCAGCCCGGGCATAGGGTGACATTCCGGCCCGCATCCCCTAACCTCTCCCGGCGCAACAGGAAACCGCAGGCATCCTCCATGGCCATCACCCTGAAAGAGGTCGCAGAACGCGCCGGTGTCTCGCGCGCCGCCGTGTCGCGCAGCTTCACCGAAGGGGCCTCCGTCTCGGCGAAGACCCGCGCCAAGGTGATGCAGGCCGCCGCCGAACTGGGCTACAGCCCCAACATGCTGGCCCGCAGCCTGACCACGCGCCGCACCCAACTGGTGGGGCTGGTGTCGAACAACTTCCGCAACCCGGTCTTTCTGGAAATCTTCGACCGCTTCACCCGCGCGCTGCAGGATCGCGGGTTGCGCCCGCTTCTGGTGAACCTGTCGGACGAAACCGATCCCAACCGCTCGGTCCGGCTGCTGCGGCAATACTCCGTCGATGGCGTGATCGTCGCCTCGTCCCACCTGCCCGACGGCTTTGCCGATGCCTTCCGCGCAGCAGGCATCCCGGTCGTGCATGCCTTCGGCCGCGCCACCGCCACGCCCACGGTTGATGTGGTGGCCATCGACAACATCGCCGCAGGCCGCATGGTGGCCGAAACCCTGCTCGCCCGCGGCTATCGCCGCTTGGGCTTTCTCGGCGGGCCGCAACAGGCCTCCACCACCGAAGACCGCCTTGCCGGGTTCACCGCCACCGCCCATGCCGCCGGGGCCAGCGTCACCACCCGCTTCGCGGGCGCCTACAGCTTTGCCGCAGGCCGCGCCGCGATGCAGGCCCCCCTCCCCGACCCACAGCCCGAGGCATGGTTCTGCGCCGATGACGTCCTCTCCATCGGCGCGATGTCGGCCGTGCACGATGCAGGTCTGCGCATCCCCGAAGATGTCGGCCTCATCGGCCTGAACGACATGGAAATGGCGGGTTGGGCCAATATCGCCCTCACCACCATCCACCAGCCGTTTGAGGATATCGTAACCGCCTCGGTCGACCTGATCGCCGACCGCTTCACCCATGCCGATCGTGCGCCCGACCTGAGGCTCTTTCCCTGCCACATCGTGGAACGGGCGACCCTGCGCCCACTCCTTTAACGGAACAGCATGGGCCGCGCGTCCACCCATCCCCCTTCGGCCTTGGCCGAGGCCACCGCCGCATGGATCGCCGCGATGGACCGCAGCCCATCCTCCGCCGTGGGGAACAGCGTCACTGCCGGGTCCGGCACCCGCCCCTCGGCCTCTGCCAGCAGGCTTTCGGCCAGATCGCGGTAGATATTGCCAAAGGCCAGTGGCATCCCCTCCGCATGGCCCACCGTCACCCGGCTGGCCCGATCCGCCTCGGGTGACAGGTTGCCCTCGCCCCGCTCGATCACCTGCAACCGCTGCCCCAGCGGCATGTAATACAACTGGTTCGGCTGCTCCTGCGCCCAGCGCAGGCCCCCCGTCTCGCCAAAGACCTGAATGGTCAGCCCGTGCTGCCGCCCTATAGCAACGGACGAGGTCCACAACCGCCCCACCGCGCCCCCATCCATGCGGAAGTTGACCATCGCGTCATCCTCCAGCACCCGGCTCGGCAGGCAGGACGCGAAGTCCGACGACAGCCGCGCCACCTCCTGCCCTGTCACGAAAGACGCCATATGCAGCGCGTGGATGCCGCAATCGGCAAACTGCGCCGAGACCCCCGCCTGCGCCGGGTCATAGCGCCAGCGCACGCGCGGATTGTCGGCATCCGCCGCATTGGCATGGTGGCCATGGGCAAATTCCGCCACCACCAGCCGCACCTTGCCGATATCGCCCCGCGCCACCATCGCCCGCATGTGGCGCACCAGCGCATAGCCGGTATAGCCGTAATTCACCGCGCAGATGCGCCCCATCCGGCGGGCGGTCAGGACAAGGTCCTCGGCCTCAGCTTCCGTCACCGTCATGGGCTTTTCGCACAGCACATGGATGCCCGCCTCAAGGAAGGCCTTGGAAATCTCGTAATGCGTTGCATTGGGCGTGGCCACGGTGACCAGATCGATCTTGTCCGCCCGGCCCCGTTCCCCCTCCAGCATCTCGCGCCAGTCGCCATAGGCACGGTCCGCCGCCACACCCAGCTCCTGCGCGAAGGCCCGTCCCCCCGCCGGATCGGCATCCAGCGCGCCTGCGACAAAGGCGAAATGCCCGTCCAGCCCTGCCGCGATGCGATGCGCGGGCCCGATCTGGCTGCCCTTGCCGCCGCCGATCATCCCCCAGTTCAAGCGTTTCATGCGTTCCGCCCCCTAAAACCCTATGGATGCAAGATAGTCCCGGTTCGCCCGCGCGTCATCGACGGGCGAGGTCGGCCCCGCCGGATCGCAATCCTGCTCCACCGTGCACCAGCCTTCGAACCCCGCCTCCAGCAGGATCTGCCGCACGGCGGGGAAATCCACATCCCCCTTGCCCAGATTGCAGAAAATGCCCTCCGCGCAGGCGTCGTAGAACCCTGTCCGCGCCGCCACGGCGCGCGCCTTTACAACCGGGTCGATATCCTTGAAATGCATATAGGAAATCCGCCCCACATGCCGCTTCATAAAGGTCACGGGATCATAGCCCGCATAGGAATGATGGCCCGTGTCGAAGCAGATCTTCAGCAGGTCGTCGTCGATCTCCTGCAGCAGCCGCTCCAACTCCGGCTCGAAATCGATGAAGCCCGCCGCATGGGCATGGATGCCCACCGTCAGCCCCTGATCCGCCCCCAATTCGGCCACGCGGCGAATGCGGTCCACGAACCCCGCCCATTCCTCCGCCCCCATCTGTTCGGCCTCCGCCGCCCGCCCCGCCGTTGGCGCGCGGCGTGGCGAGATGGAATCGATCAGCACCAGATGCCGCGCCCCATGCGCCACCAGCGCCTTGCAGGTCCGGACCGAGGCATCCCAGACCTCGCTCCATTTGCCCGGATCGTGGAAAGGCCGGAACACCACCCCCCCGATCAGCGTCAGCCCATGCTCCGCCAGCCCATCCCCCAGTTCCACCGGGTCCTCCGGCATGAAACCGATGGGACCAAGTTCGATCCCCCGATATCCCGCCGCCGCACAGTCCGACAGGACCTTGCGCCACGCAGGGTTGCGCGGATCATCCGCGAATTCCACGCCCCATGAACAGGGCGCATTGCCGATCCGGATCATTCCATTCCCCCTAAAGTTCCACCCAAACGCCCGACGCCGCCGACTCCCACGCCGCCGCGATCACGCGATTGACTTCCATTCCGTCGCGGAAGGTGGGCCAGACGGCCCGCCCCGTCTCGATCGCCATCAGGAAATCCCGCGCCTCGATGATGATCTGGTCCTGATAGCCCGTCCCATGCCCGGGTCCCTGACAGAAGGCGCGGTAATCCGGATGCTCCGGCCCCGTCAAAATCTTGCGAAACCCGCGCAGGCCCACGGGATCGTCGGCCTTGTAAAGCCAAAGCGCATTCTGATCCTCCTGATCAAAGCGGATCGCGCCCTTTGTCCCCACGATTTCATAGGCATAGCCCATCTTCCGCCCCTGCGCGACGCGGCTGAAATGCAGATGCCCCATCGCGCCACCCGCAAAGCGGCACATGAACTGCCCGATATCGTCGTTGACCCTTCGCCCCTCTGCGCCGGGGCGGTCCGGGAACACCGTCCCCACATCCGCCGACAGCCGCGCAATCGGCCCGATCAGGGCCAGCGCCGCGTTGATCATATGCGGCGCAAGGTCCCCCATCGTGCCATTCGCCGCCCCGAAATTCCGCCACGTCGCAGGCCGTGCGCCGTCGGCATCGAAATCCTCGGTATGTTCCCCCCGGAACCAGGTCACATCCCCGATCTCGCCCTGCGCCACCAAGGCGCGCGCGAATTGCGAGGCGGGGGTGCGGATATAGTTGAACCCCACCATATTGGGCAGCCCCGCCGCCTCAGCCGCCGCCACCATGGCGCGGCTGTCGGCAAGGTCCGCCCCCAGCGGCTTTTCGCAGAACACGGGCTTTCCCGCCGCAAAGGCGGCTTCCGCAATCGCGCGATGCGTCTCTTGCGGCGAGGCGATCACCACCGCCTCCACCCTCGGGTCCGCCACCAGCACGCGCCAATCCGCCGTCGCCCGGGCGAAGCCATATTCCGCCCGATACCGTTCCGCCGAGGTGTCAGAGGTCGCGCAGACCATTTCCAGCCGGGGCCGCAGCGTGGTGGCAAAGACCGCCCCCACCGCCGCCATCGCCACCGCATGGGCCTTGCCCATATAGCCGCCGCCGATGATCCCGATGCCAATCTCGCGCATCGCGCCCCCTCCCCGGAAAAGTTTGCAACCGGTTGCAAAATGGGTATCCTGAACCCCGAACCCACGTCAATCGCAATCCCGGCCAAGCCTAGCAGAAAGCCCGCCCAAGAAAGGCAAATCATGCACGCCCCCCTGCACCGCATGACGCTCAACCGCTTTGCGGTTCTTGGCCGCGTCGGGATGGACCTGATGGCCGATCCTCCCGGCACCCGCATCGAAGAGGCGCGCGCCTTCACCACCGCCATCGGCGGATCGGCGGGCAACATCGCCGTGGCGCTGGCGCGGCAAGACGCGCAGGCGGCGCTGATCTCTTGCATTTCCGACGATGCCGTGGGCCGCTTCTGCGCCGCCGACCTTGCGCGCTATGGCGTTGACACCTCCCACCTCCGCCCCGTCGCAGGCGAGGCGCGCAATTCGCTGGCCCTGACCGAAACGCGGGCCGAAGGGTGTCAGACCGTCCTCTACCGCAACGGCGCCGCCGATTTCGCCCTGACGCCTGACCAAATCGAACAGATCGACTTCACCCCCTTCGCCGCCCTCATCCTCACCGGCACCGCTCTGGCCCGCGACCCGTCGCGCAGTGCCACCTTCGCCGCCATCGCCCGTGCCCGCGCGGCAGGCGCCCTCACCGTGCTGGACGTGGACTATCGCGCCTACAGCTGGTCCTCGCGGCAAGAGGCTGCCGCCACCTGCCTCATGGCGGCGCAGGCCTGCGACATCACCATCGGCAATGATGACGAATTCGCCCTCATGGCCGGAAGCTATGATGAAGGCCCCACCCTTGCCCGCCACCTCGCCACGCAAGGCGCGCTTTTCACCGTCTACAAACGCGGGGCCGAAGGCTGCACCACCCACAGGCCCGAAGGCAGCTTCGACACCCCCATCTTCGCCGTCACCGCCCTGAAACCAACCGGCGCGGGCGACGGCTTTATGGGCGGCCTTCTCGCCGCCCTTGCCCAAGGCGCGCCGCTTGACACAGCCATCCAGCGCGGCGCCGCCACCGCCGCCATCATCGTCTCGGGGCTAGGCTGCGCCCCGGCCTCGCCCGACCGCGCCACGCTTGACGCCTTCCTCCGCCAGCATCAGGGATAACCCATGCATATCGCCCCGCACGACAACCATAACCAAGCCATAATCGGGGCCGACCACCCGCTCGTGCCGCTGTGCTATTTCAACATCGTCCACCTGACGAAGGGGCAGACCTTCACCTCCCACGTTCCGGGCTATGAAACCTGCCTCGTCCCCGCCACCGGCACCATCGACGTGACCTGCGGCGCGGAAACCTTTCCCGCCATCGGCCAGCGCCGCGCGAACGTCTGGGACGGTGAACCCGAAGGCGTCTACATCCCCACCGGCACCGCCGCCACGATCACCTGCCACTCCGACCGGGCCGAGGTCTTCATCGCCGGCGCCCGCTGCGACGAGGTCCACACCCCCTTCGCCATCCGCGCCGCCGATATCGACCCCGTGCAATACGGGTCCGACGACACCAAGACCCATCGCAAGATCAAGCACATCCTCGGCACCAAATACCACGGCCGTGTCGGCCGCCTTCTGGTGTCCGAGCTTTACACCGTCGGCGCGGGCGGCTGGTCCGGCTTTCCCAGCCACAAGCACGACACGACCCGCCTGCCGCTCGAGACAAGACATGACGAGGTCTACAATTTCCGGTTCAACCCGCCCCACGGATCGGGCCTGCAGATGCTGCAGCGCGAGGATGGCCAGCCCGGCGACGCCTATCACATCGTCGACGGCTCCACGATCGCGATCGACACGGGCTATCACCCCTGCTGCGTCCTGCCGGGGTACGAGATGTATTATTTCACCATCCTCGCGGGCGAAACGCAGCGCTCGCTCGTTCAGTATTTCCAGCCCAGCCATGCCTATCAGATCGACACGATCCCCGGCATCAAGGACATGATCGCCAAGTTCAAATGACGCTTGCCACGCTGAAGGACGTCCTCACCCCCTGCCTGACCGACGGCACCGCCGTCGCGGGCCTCGTCGTGCTGGGATGGGAGGATGCCGTCGCCTTCACCCGCGCCGCCGAGGCCGAAGGTCGCCCCCTCATCCTGCAAGCTGGCCCCGGTTGCCGCGCCCATACGCCCCTGCCCGTCCTTGGCCAGATGTTCCGCACGCTGGCCGAAGGCGCCTCCGTGCCCGTCGTCGCCCATCTCGACCATGGCGAAGACCGCGACACCTGCGCCCGCGCCATCGACTGCGGCTTCACCTCCGTGATGTATGACGGCTCTGCCCTGCCCTTGGCCGAAAACATCGCCCGCACGGCGGAAATCGCCACCCTCGCGCATGCCGCAGGCGTCTCGATCGAGGCGGAACTGGGCTATGTCGGCTATGCCCAAGGCGCCGCCAGTCTCGGCACCGACCCCGCCGAAGTCGCCCGCTTCGCGCAGGAGACGGGCGTCGATGCGCTCGCCATCTCCATCGGCAACACCCATCTGATGACCGAAGCGCGGGCCGAGGTCGACGAAGACCGCCTCGCCGCCATCATGGCCGCTGCCCCCGGCCTTCCCCTCGTCCTGCATGGCGGCTCGGGCCTCCCCCTGCCCCTGCGCCGCCGCCTCGCCCGCGATACGACCATCGCCAAGGTGAACATCGGCACCGAATTGCGCATGGCCTTCGGCCAATCCCTGCGCGCCACGCTCGCCGCAGACCCGGCGGTCTTCGACCGCATCGCCATCCTGCGCGCCACGATGGGCCCGCTTGAAGACGCCGCGCGTCTGGCCATCGCCAGCCTCTGCCGCCCCTGATCCACCCCGCAGGCGGCACCATCAGACCAAAGTCTGATCCCCTTCGGGACCTTGGTCCGACAGCCCCGATACGGCCTCTGCGGGACCGGAGGGTCGAATCGTCGTCCACAAGGCCTCTCGCCTCGCCTGGCCGGAAACAACCCACAACCCCCGATTGCAGGCCCTGCGCGCCCGCCTTGGCCGAATGGCAACATTTTCCGTCGCAACCCCGGATAATGGCGCAATTGTGGCACGATGGGCGCTATTCCACGGCAGAAATTTGACCGACCTCTGGTTATTAACCATTCTTAAGGATGTGATCCCCCCACAGTGCCCACGGCGCTGCCCTGTTGATGGAGTCTTCCGATGTCGCTCGCCTATCTTTCCCCCGGCCGCCGCCTCGCCGCGCTTGGCGTACTTGGCCTCTCGGCGCTGCCGCTGGCCGCGCAGGCCGAACTGCGCCCCGCCGTCCTGCCCGAGGAAATCTGCCTCGTCCTCGCGAATGGCCCCTTCGATTCTGATGTCGCCGCCCTGATCGCGGGCCGCGACGATTTCGCCTCGATCCTGGTCCAGGCAGAAGCCACCTGCCCCGAACTGCTCGGCAACCTCATCGGCGCGACGGCGACGATCCCGGAACCCGTCTCCCAAAGCGAAGGCAATGGCGGGCGCGATATTCCGGTGATCCTGCCCCCCGACGTGGTGACCATCCCCACCGAGGAAGAGCCCGATCCCGGCACCGATCCCGAAACGCCGCCCCCGGATGGCGATGGCACGGGCCTCGACCCGCTTCCCGACACCGATGAAACCTTCTTCGAGTCCGCTCCGGCTCTGCTCTGATCCGGCCACCGCGCCGATGCGGAGGGCAGTCTTGCCCTCCGCCTACACCCTGTCGGTGCCGCGCCGCGCCTCCAGATGCGCCGCCAGATGCGCCGCATCGTGCCAGACCCCCCAGATGAACGGCGACGCCCGCCGCGTCAGCCATGGCAAGCCCAGAAAGCACAGACCCGGCACCTCGGTGATCCCCTGCCGATGCTGCGGCCGCCCCTGCGCGTCAAAGATGTCAAAGCCGATCCAGCCGAAATCCAACTGATAGCCCGTCGCCCAGATCACCGCCGAAATCCCTGCCGCCTTCAGGTCCAAGGACAGGATCGGATCGCGCACGCAGTCCGGCATCGGATGGATGCGCCGCGCCTCGGGATCTTCCGGCAGGTCCAGCCCCTCGCGCGCGGCATGGGCATCCGCCTCGTCCAGCACCGATAGGTAATTGGCATCACCCCGCGCGATCGTCTCGGCCAGATCGGGCGCAAAGGACAACCGCCCCCCCGCATAGCCCGTCGTCCGCCCCACCAGCCGCATCCCGCGATTGCCCAGCGCGCGGAAATCCACCGTATGGCCGCCCTGCGCCCCGCTGACGGCGATGGTCACATGCTCCATCCCCGGCGTCTGCGCCCGTGCATCCCACTTGCCAAGCGCCCCCAGCCACCAGACGAAATCCCGCCCCCGATAGGCGCGCGGCGGGCGGTCATGCGGCCCAACCGACAGATAGACCTCGCGCCCCGCGCGCAGCAATTCATCCGCGATCTGGCTGCCCGACGATCCCGCCCCGATCACCAGCACCGCGCCATCCGGCAATTGCCCCGGGTTGCGATAGCCGTTGGAATGGATCTGCATCAGGCCCGCCGCCTCAGGGATCATCGCGGGAAAGACCGGCTTCTGGAACGGCCCCGTCGCCACCACCACATTCCGCGCTTCGATCACGCCGTCGCGCGTTTCGGCCTGAAACCCGCCCGCAGGTCCGGGTTTCAACGCCGTCACCTCCACCCCGCAGCGGATCGGGGCCGCGATCTGGGCTGCGAAATCCTCGAAATAGCGCACGATCCGATCCTTGCTGGCAAAGCTGTCGGGATCGATGTCGTCAAAGGTCGCCGCCGGAAACCGGTCATGCCAAGCCGGGCCATTGGCCACCAGCGAATCCCACCGTTCCGTCCGCCAACGCTCTGCGATCCGCGCGCGCTCCACCACCAGATGCGGCCGCCCCGCCTGCGCCAGATGCGCGCTCATGGCCAGCCCGGCCTGCCCGCCCCCGATGACCAGCGTCTCGACCGTCTCAACCGCCATCGCGCATCCCCCCGTCTGCCCCGGCCCCGCAGGCCCTCTCCCTGCTTAGGCCACAGCAGGGTGCGCAGAAACACGCATTTGACTGGCCAGTGCTTAGGCCCCGCCTAAGCAGCGCGCGGCATCCGTTCCGCGCCCACTTGCGCCAGAGCGGCGGCCCGGCACGGCACCGCCGACACCGTCAACCGCACCGTCCTCCGCCTGCCTCCCCCTTGTGCATCGCAGGGTCAAAGACCGGGGCGCAGCACGCGGCGGGCCGATTCGACGCAGGAAAGTCGTTGACCGATTCGCGAATCTCCCCTCTACTTTCTTCATATTTCTTAAATGCATCTTGCGAAGACCGCTTTGCCCTCAGTTCCCTTTGCCAGTCCAGCCGGATGCGACAGACCATCAGCAGGGACGCCGGCACGCCATGGGATTGTCCTTTCAAAACCAGACCCTCTCCCTTCCCAGCGACCGGACAGGTCGCATCGACTCCATCCTCTTTTCCCAGATTGACCGCTTTCGCTTCACCGCGCCGGGCGGCAGGCTGGAAACCCGCACCATCCGCTTTCCCGAACGCGGGCTAAAGATCGGGCGGGTCGAGTCGACCGGCCATGACATCGCCCTCACCGAAGAGAACGCGGCCAGTTTCCTGATGCCCGCACGGGGCCACGCCCGGGTGCGCGGCGGCCATCGGGAATGGGAGGCCGATGCGACTGGCCTCCTCGCCCTGCGCCCGGGGCAGCGCGAGACGTCAGTCCAGAACGGGAGCGACGCCAGGTATCGCGGCTATGTCCTTATCCTGCCCTATGCCGACCTGATCGGCAGCCCCGATACCGCCCGCAAGGTCGAAGCGCTGTTTCAGGGCCAGCTTGGCGCGCAGCTGGCCGGTCCTGCCGCAAACCGCCTGCGCCACACTCTCGCCTTTGCCGTGGACGACCTGCTCGCCTCCCCGACCGAACAGATCACCGACCGCGTGATCCACGGCCTCCTCACCCTGCTCGACGACCTGATGCAGGATCTGCTCGACATCCCGCCCGACAGCGCCCTGCCAGATGCGGCGACCGCCGATAGGCTGCACGCCCGCCGCGCGCGCCACGCGCTCGACATCCTGCAGGACCGCTCGGACGAACCACTCTCCATCGCCGAACTGGCCCGCGAACTGGGCATCGGCATCCGCTCCCTTCAGATGATCTTCGTGAAGTCCTACGGCATCGGCCCCCGCGAGATGCTCCACCGCATCCGACTCGACCGCGCCCGCCACCGCCTTCTGACCGCCGATCCCGACACGCAGGTCACCACCGTCGCGCTGGACAGCGGCTTCACCCATCTCAGCCGCTTTTCCGAAGCCTATCGCCGCCGCTACGGCGAAAGGCCCATCGACACGCTGCGCCACAAGCCGCGGCACTGACCGGGAACACCGCCCCATGCCCATCGGCCCCGGGCGGCCATCTGCAATCGACGCTCAGCGCTCCCCGCGCCGATAGGGCTGCATCAGCGCCTCAGGCACCCGCGCCCGCCGCGCCACCAGTACCAACGCGACGATAGACAGCACATAGGGCGCCATCAGGAACAGCTGATAGGGCACCCCCTCCACCACCGTCTGCAGCCGCAACTGGAACGCATCGAACAGCGCGAAGAGCAGCGCCCCGATCAGCGCCTTGCCCGGCCGCCACGAGGCAAAGACCACCAGCGCAATGCAGATCCAGCCCCGCCCCTGCACCATCGTGGGGAAGAAACTGTTGAAAGCCGCCGTCGTCAGGAAGGCCCCGCCCAGCGCCATCAGCCCAGACCCCACCATCACCGCCCAGATGCGGATGCGATGGGGGTTCAGACCCTGCGCCTCCACCGCATGCGGGTTCTCGCCCGTCATCCGCAGGGCAAGGCCCGCAGGCGTCCGGTTCAGGAACCACGCCACCAGCACAACAAGGATCAGCGCCACATAGGTGGGCGGCATTTGGGTAAAGACCGCCTCGCCAAGGAAGGGGATAGAGGACAAGCCCGGCACCGCCAGCGGCTGGAACGGCACGATGGTGGGCGGCAGATCGCCCACCTCCACCCACAGCCGATACAAATAATAGGCCAGCGCCGAAGCCAGCAGCGTGATCCCCAGCCCCGACACATGCTGCGACAGGCCCAAGGGCACGGTCAGCATCGCATGCAGCCAGCCCATCATCATCCCCACCAGTACCGCCACGGCCATCCCCAGCCACAGATCGCCCCCCCAATAGACCGTCAGCCAGCCGACCATCGCGCCCAGCGTCATGATCCCCTCGATCCCAAGGTTCAGGACCCCCGCCCGCTCGCAGATCAAGGCACCCAGCACGCCAAAGATCAGCGGCGTCGCGATCCGCAGCACCGCCTCCCACAGGCTCGCCGTCATCAGGATATCCAGCGCCACCGTCATGTCCGCACCCGATAGGTCGCAAAGAGCAGCGCCACCAGCATCGCCAGCAGCGCCACCGCCATGATCACATCCGCAATGAAGGACGGCACGCCCGTCGCCCGGCTCATCGCATCCGCGCCCACGAAAATCGTGGCGACAAAGACCGAGGCCGCCACCACCCCCGCCGGATGCAGCGCCGCCAGCATCGCCACCACGATCCCCGCATAGCCGAACCCCGGCGACAAGGTCGTGGTCACATATCCCACCGGACCCAGCACCTCGATCGCGCCCGCCAGCCCCGCAAGGCCGCCCGACAGGATCGCCACCTTGGCCAGCGTCGCCGTGATCGGCACGCCCGCAAAGGCCGCCGCCCCCGGGTTCAACCCCGCCGCCCGCGTCTGGGCCCCGAACACCGTCCGCGCCTGCACCAGCCAGATGATCCCCGCCACGATGACGGCCAGCACCAGCCCCACATGCAGCCGCGACCGGGGCACCAGATCCGGCAGCCGCAGCCCCGCCGCCACCGGCACCGATTGCGGCCAGCCAAAGGCCATCGGGTCCTTCAGCACCCCCTCCACCATCAGCCCGACGAACAGCAGCGCGACGAAATTCAAAAGCAGCGTCGTCACCACCTCATCCACCCCGAACCGCAACCGCAGCAGCGCCGGGATCAGCAGCAACACCGCCCCCGCCGCCATCGCCCCCAGCGCGATCACCGCCCAGGCCGCAGGCAGCGGCAGCCCCACCACCACCGAATGGCCCAGCGCCGCGGCTGCCAGCGCGCCCATGTAGAACTGCCCCTCGCCGCCGATGTTCCAAAGCCGCGCCCGAAAGGCGACCGCCGCCGCCAACCCCGTCAGGATCAGGGGCGAGGCCCGCGTCAGCGTCTCCGTCACCGCCAGCCGCGACCCGAAAGCCCCGCGCAGCATCTCGCCATAGGCGACCCACGGGCTTACCCCCGCCATGGCAATCAGCCCCGCGCACAGGACCAGCGCCCCCAGCACCGCCCCGAAAGGCGCAAGGATCAGCGCCGTGACCGAAACCTCCTCCCGCCGCTCAATGCGCATCCGCCGTCCCCCAGACACCCGCCATCATCAGGCCCAGCTTGCGCGCATCTGCCGCCTCCGCCGCGATCGGCGCCGACAGCTTGCCCTTCACGATGGCCTGCAACCGGTCAGCCAGCCCCACCGCCTCGTCAAGGTCCTCCGAGATCAGCAGGATCGCCGCCCCCTCTGCTCGCGCCTGCAACAATTCCTGATGCACCGCCGCAATCGCCCCCTCGTCCAGCCCCCGCGTCGGCTGGTTGGCCAGCAGGAAGCGCGGCCCCGCCGCAAGGTTGCGGCCAAGGATCAGCTTCTGCATATTCCCCCCCGACAGCGCCCGTGTCCGCGTGCGCGGCCCCGCGCCGCGAATATCGAACCGCGCAATCAACGCCTCGGCATAGTCCATCGCCGCCCGCCGCCGGACAAAGCCAAGGCGCGCATAATCCCGCAGCCGCTCCAGCACCGCATTCTCCCAGACCGCAAGATCGCCCACCACGCCCTCCGCATGGCGGTCCTCCGGCACCCGGCCAATCCCCATGCGCACCGCCTGCCGGGGCGTCATCCGCGCGATGTCGCGCCCGTCGAAGGTCAGGCTCCCGCCCTCCGGCCGCGCCAGCCCCGACAGCACGCGCCCCAGCATCGCCTGCCCGTTCCCCGACACGCCGACGATCCCGAGGATTTCCCCCGCCCGCACCTCGAAATCCACGCCGTCCAGCGCCATGCCGCCGCCCCGGCTGACCCGCAGCCCCTTGGCCACCACCACAGGCGCCCCCGCCGCATGGGCCTGCCGCTTGGGCCGCGCCACCGCGCGCCCCACCATCAGCTCGGCCAGCTCCGCCGGATTGGTCTCCGCCGTCACCCGCTCTGCCACCACCCGCCCCTGCCGCAGCACGACCACCCGGTCCGATGCCCCCATCACCTCATGCAGCTTGTGGCTGATGAACAGGATCGACAGCCCGCCCTTCGCCATCCCCTTCAGGATGCGGAACAGCTGCTCCGCCTCCGGCCGCGCCAGCACCGCCGTGGGTTCGTCCAAGATCAGGATGCGCGCCTCGCGATAAAGCGCCTTCAGGATCTCCACCCGCTGCCGCTCGCCCACCGACAGATCGCCGACCCGCGCCATGGGATCGACGGGCAGGCCGAACTGCCGCGACAGGTCCTCGATCTTGCGGATCGCCCCGTCGCGGTTCATCCCCACCTTCCACAGGGATTCCGACCCGATCACGATGTTCTCCAGCACGGTCAGGTTGCCCGCCAGCGTGAAATGCTGGTGCACCATCCCCACCCCTGCCGCGATGGCCGCCTGCGGCCGCCCCGGCGGAAGCGCGCGCCCCATCACCCGCACCGCCCCCGCATCCGCCGCGTAATGGCCGAACAGGATGTTCATCAGCGTGGTCTTGCCCGCGCCGTTTTCCCCCAGCAGCGCCAGCACCTCGCCCTTCTTCAAGGACAGCGTCACCCCGTCATTGGCCAGCAGCGCGCCAAAGCGCTTGCTGATCCCCTCCAGTTCCAAAACCGGCCCCACCGCCCCCGCGATCATCCCTGTCCCCCTGCCGTCTCCGCGCCAGTCACCCGACCCTAGCACATCCACCCCAAACGCAAGCCCTTTCCCGCGCCCTCACGGATGCCCCGCCACCGGATAGGGATAGGCCACCTCCGGCAAGCCGCCCGCCACCCGCGCGGCGAGGCGCAGCAGCGCCCGGTCGCATCCCGCGCGCGCCGCGATCTGCACCCCCACCGGGATGCCCTCGCCCGCCACGGGCACCACAACCGCCGGACAGCCCGCCGCATTGGCAATCGCCGCCCCCGGCGCGATCTCGCCCATCCGCGCGAAATGCGCCCCCACATCCCGCGCGCCCATGTCGAAGGCCCCCACCTCCGGCACGCCCTTGCGCAGCACCGGGGAAATCACCGCATCCACCCCCGCCATCCACGCCTCCCACTCCGCCGTCAGCACCGCCATCTCACGGCCAAGGGCAAAGACCTCCGCCCCCGTCATCGCGCGCCCCTCCTCCATCACCGCCCCGGCAATGGGCGACAGTTCCCCAGCCTCTACCCCCAGAAACCCCATCCACTCCGCCAGCGAGGCCGTCAGAACCCCCTGCGCCACCCGCTCGGCCCGCGCGGCCATCGCCACCGGGAACTCCCGCCGTTCCACTGTGACCCCAAACCCGCGCAGCACCTCCGCCACCGCCTCCACCCCGGCCACTTGCGACGGGGCACAGCCCTCCGGCACCACCATCGCAACGCGGCCCAAGGCGAAAGCCCGATCCCCCGCCCAAGGCTCCGCCACCGCGTCAAAGGCCGTGGCCACATCCCGCACCGTGCGCGCCAGAACCAACTCGCTCGCCAGCCCCATCAGCCAATTGCCCTGATCCGGCCCCATCGGCACCGCGCCGCGCGACGGCTTCAACCCCACCAGCCCGCAACAGGCCGCAGGCATCCGGATCGACCCTGCCGCATCGGTCGCATGCGCAATCGCCACGATCCCGCCCGCCACCGCCGCCGCCGCCCCGCCCGATGACCCACCGGGCGACAGCCGCGCATCCCACGGGTTCACACAAGGGTCCGAGGTCAGCGCCAGCCCGAATTCCGGCACCCGGGTCAGGCCAAAAGGCACCAGCCCCGCGCCCCGAAACCGCGCAAACAAATCGCTGTCCTCTGTCCGGTCCAACCGCCGCCCGGTCAGCGCCGCAGACCCCGCCACAGGCGTCATCCCCGCCGCGCCGGACCCAAGGTCCTTGCCCAGAAACGGCACCCCGGCAAAGGGCCCATCACCGATGGGCCCCGCCACAGTCTCCACCCGCACCACCGCCCCAAAGCGATCCGCCGCAGCAACTGCCGCCGCCATCGCCTCGGCAGCGGGAACCGCACCCGAGGCGATCGCTTGCGCGAGGGACGTCGCGTCCTGCACCGCTTACGCGGGTTCGGTCGCGTCAATCGGCACTTCGAAAGTGCCCGCCGCGATGGCGGCTTTCTTCTCTTCCATCGCCGGGATCGCGTCGGCGGGCACTTCCTCGGCCACGTAGATCAACTCGTTCCCGCCGTATTTCATGAAGGAATACTCGGTGTAATCCCGGCCCACCGGACGCCCCGCCACCACATCGGCCACGATCGCATCGATGGTCGGGCGATAGTTCCAGATCGCATTGGCGAACACTGTGCCCGGATAGCGCGGCGTGTAGTCGATCAGCGACCCGATCGCCTTCACCCCCCGCTCCTGCGCGCCATCCGCCGTGCCGATCCGCTCGCCGAACAGAATATCCGCGCCGCCGTCGATCTGCGCCAGCGCCGCTTCCTTGGCCTTGGCCGGGTCGAACCACGCCCCGATGAAGCCATTGAGGAACTTCGCCTCCGGGTTCACCTCCTTCACGCCCATGCGGAAGGCGTTGATCAGCAGGTTCACCTCCGGGATCGGATAGCCGCCAACCGACCCGAAGGTCCCGGTCTTCGACATCTTCCCGGCCAGCATCCCTGCCAGATAGGCTGCCTCATGGTTGCGCGTGCCGAAGACGCCGAAATTGTCGCCCTCGGGTCCGCCCGACGACCCCATCAGGAAGGCCGTCTCAGGGTAATCCGCCGCCACCGCGCGGGCCTCTGCCTCCACGGCATAGCTTTCGCCCCAGATCAGCTTGGCCCCGCCTTCCGCATATTCCCGCATCGCGCGGGGATAGTCGGTCGCGGCCACGCCTTCGCTGAACTCGTATTCGATCAGCCCATCCGCCGCCGCCGCCTGCAGCGCGGCATGGATGCGCGAATTCCACGCGTTTTCCACCGGCGAGGCATGGACCCCCGCCACCTTCACCGCCGTCTGGGCCTGCGCCTTGCGCAGATAGGCGGGCAGCGCCAGCGTGGCAGCCGCCCCCATCAGAACACTCCGCCGAGTCGTCGAAAATCTCATCTTACGTCTCCCCTTGGTTTCTGTTGTCTCAGTCTTCCGCAATCGGCGCATAATCCGCCGGGTCCAGCCCCGCCGGACGCCCCGGCAGATCAAGCCGCGCCATCCGCGGCGCGGTCTCGGCGATCACCCGGCCCGCGCGGATCACCGCGATCCGCGTTGCCTTCATGCGCACCGCCTCAATCGGGTCCCGCGCCTGCAACACCACCATCGTGGCAGGCCCGCCCACCCGCAGCGTCGGGTCCGGCAATCCCATCGCCAGATGCCCATTCACCGTGACCGAGGTGAAGGCCCAAGCCATCGCCTCGCGCGATGTCATGGGGACCGCATGCACCCCCATATGCGCCACTTCCAGCATGTCAGCCGATCCCAGCGGATACCACGGGTCCATCGTGCAATCCTGCCCGAAGGCCACATTCACCCCCGCCGCCCGCAACTCCGGCACCCGCGTCATGCCCCGCCGCCGGGGATAGGTGTCAGACCGCCCTTGCAGCGTGATGTTGATCAGCGGATTGGGCACGATATGCAGCCGCGCCTCCGCAATCAGCGGGATCAGCTTGGACGCATAGTAATTGTCCATCGAATGCATGCTGGTGCAATGGGACCCCACCACCCGCCCCTGCAAGCCCAGCCGCACCGTCTCCGCCGCCAGCGTCTCGATATGGCGGCTCATCGGATCGTCGCTCTCGTCGCAATGCAGATCGACGGGCAGCCCCCGCTCCGCCGCGATCTCGCACAGCGCGCGCACCGACTCCGCCCCCGCTTGCATCGTGCGTTCGAAATGCGGGATGCCGCCCACCACATCCACACCCATATCCAGCGCGCGGATCAGGTTCCGATGCGCCGTCGGGTCGCGGAACAGCCCGTCCTGCGGAAAGGCCACCAACTGCAAGTCGATATACCCCGCAACCTCCCGCTTCACCGCGAGCAGCGCCTCGACCGCCGTCAGCCGATCATCGCAGACATCGACATGGGTCCGGATCGACAACAGCCCCTGCGCCACCGCCAGATCGCAATAGCGGAGCGCGCGTTCCTTCACCGCCTCCACCGTCAGCAGCGGCTTCAACTCGCCCCACAGCGCGATCCCCTCCAGCAGCGTGCCGGACCGGTTCAACCGCGGCAGACCCAGCGACAGCGTCGCATCCATGTGAAAATGCGGGTCCGCGAAAGGCGGCGCCACCAGCCGCCCGCCCGCCTCGATCACCCGGCCCGCCTCGGCCTCGATCCGGGGGGCGATCTCCACGATCCGCCCGTCCTTCACAGCGATATCGACAGGGCTCTTCCCGTCCGGAAGACGCCCCGCCCTCACCAGCAGGTCCAGCATGTCACCCCCGTGTCTTGCCGCCGTCAGTTAGCAATCCCTCGCGGCGCTTGTCGCTGGACCTAGCGTTATCCGAATTTACCCGACGGTCAAAAAAGATTCGTCTGCCGCAAAAACAGGCAGCCCAATCCGGCCCTGCCATCCCAGAGGGCAGCCCCCGGACAAGGCGGCCGCAGAGCGGCACTCTTCAGGCAAAATCAACGAAGATGACCCGATCCCTCCACCACCGTCCGCTGCGTGCCCACAGTTTGCGGCACAAAACGCGGCACAGAATCCGGCATAATGTCCGGCACAGCCTTGGCCGCCTTGTAGAACCGAATCACATCCCTGCCGCGGCCCCAATTCATGGTTAACAGAGCCACCCTTCCTGCCCTGATCGTTTCCGGTTTCGCCCGTTTTCCACCGCACTTGCCCTGAATTGGCCACCGCTTCCCCGCCAAGCCCGCCATGCGCCTTGCGATGTGGCGGCAATTCGCTAACAATTTGACGCAAGGCCTTTCCGCAGGCCCCGCCTCGGTCGCACTGAGGCGGAAGCAGGGCGATCCGGTGGGGGCCGGGGCGTCAGGGGCGGAATGTGATGTAAGTCTACCCAAGCTGCCGGGGTGTGAAATGTTCGTGTGTGTGTTCTCCGCCGCCTGTTGCGGCACGCTCTCTGGCGTTGGGCCGTCCCGCTTCATGGCCGGGGGGCGCTGATCATGGGCTTCCTCCCGCCTCAGGGCACCGCCGCCCCCGAAACCTCCGCATTGCATCCGCACGACACCGCTCAGGCGGTTGAAGTTACGATGTTTTCGCAGGGCCTTTCCATCCGCGTGGGCCGCGACCCCGACGATCTCTGCCGGATCGAGGATCTCTCCATCGGCGATCCGATCTGGGACATCGCCACCCATCGCCTTGTGGATGTCGAGGCGATGGGCTGCGCCACGCTGGACGCCGCCCAACTGGCCGAGCTTGGCCTCCGCCCCATGGCGCTGGCGCAGGGCGCGGGCTGGTTCGCGCTGACCTCCGCCCGCCTCATCGCCCCCGTGCCGCGCCTGCCCACCGATCTCGGCCCGACCGTCTTCTTCCGCATCTGGCCCGACAGCCGCGTCGTGGCCGAGGTGGAGGGTCGCCCCATCCTGCTGCGCCACGGCTTCGCCTGACCCTTCCCCTCGCCCGCGTTCCGGCGCAGGATGTGCCACGGGTGACGAAAGGGAAACGGCATGGATATCCGCTGGCTTCAGGATTTCCTCGCCCTTGCCCAACTGCGGAACTTCACCCGCGCCGCTGAATTCCGCAACCTGTCGCAGGCCGCCTTTTCCCGGCGTATTCAATCACTTGAACAGTGGCTTGGCACGCCCCTCGTCGTCAAAGGTTCGCAACCCGTCCGCCTGACCGAGGCAGGTCAGCACTTTCTGGACGAAGCTGCCACCTCCGTTGATCGCCTGCTCACCGCCCGCGCTGCCATCCGCTCCTCCCAGTTCGAAGTGATGAGCCAGATCCGTCTCGCCATGACCAACGTTCTGGCGCGCAGCGATTTCCGCCGCCTGCTGGGCCTTCTGGGCCCGTCGCGCCGCAGCAGTTTTTCCGTCCTCGTCGGCACCACGGCTGAGGTGACCGCCCGCTTCCTTGCGGGTGATGCCGATATCCTTCTGGCCCATGACTGCCCCGCCCGCCCCCTGCATGAAGGCCTGTCGCAGCATGACCGCCTGCGCCTGCGCGGCGATGTCTTCCAACCCTATGCCGCCATCGCCGCAGGGGATTTCGGCTTCCCCGGCACCGAAAAAGCCCCCTTCCCCCTGATCGCCTATGCCCAGCGCGCCTATTTCGCCGATCTCTTCGAACATGTCCTGTCGCGCACCGACGCCCGCCCCGCCTATCGCATGGCCGTGCAATGCGACATGTCCGATGTCCTGAAAGAGGTCATCGTCGCGGGCCACGGCGTCGGCTGGCTGCCCGAAAGCGCGGTGGACCCCGCCGCAGCCGCGCTCATCGCTCCCATCGGTGGCCCCGACTGGGCGCTCCCGCTCGACATCTGCGCCTTCCGCCCGCGCCGCGCGCTGGGCCCGCAGGTCGATGCGCTCTGGCAGGCGCTGGCCGCATCCGCCGCCTGATCGCGCGCCCGCCGCATGGCCCATGCAGGATTTGCATTGGACCTGCGCGCGCCTTGGCCGCATCCCTGCGCCAAGGGCCCGCCGGGCGGGCGCAGAAGGGGACAGCCATGCATCACGACCTCCGCCGCGAAGAAGACAGCCTCGGTGCCCTTTCGCTCCCGCGCACTTGCCTCTGGGGTATCCACACCGAACGGGCCATTCACAATTTCCCGATCTCCGGCATCCCCCTGTCGCATTTCCCCGAATTCCTGCGCACCTTGGCATGGGTCAAGAAAGCCGCCGCCCGCGCCAACCGCCGACTTGGCGAGATTTCCATTGAAAAATCGCGGGTTATCGAAGAAACCTGCGATGAAATCGCCGCCGGACGCTGGCAGGATGCCTTCCGCGTCGACATGATTCAGGGCGGGGCCGGAACCTCCACCAACATGAACGCGAACGAGGTGATCGCCAACCTCGCGCTGATGAAAATGGGGTATCTTCCGGGCGATTACGCCCATCTCCACCCCAATGACGACGTCAACCGCTCGCAATCCACCAATGACGTCTATCCCACCGCCATGCGCCTTGCCATCGTGGCGCAGGTGGCCCCCCTGACCGCCGCCCAAGCCCGCCTCGCCGACGCCTTCACCGACCGCGCCAAGGCCTTCTCCCACATCAGAAAAATCGGCCGCACCCAGTTGCAGGATGCGGTTCCCATGACGCTCGGGCAGGAATTCGCAGGCTTCGCCACCACGATCCGCGAGGATATCGACATCCTCACCCGCCTCTCCGCCCTGCTTTTGGAGGTGAACCTCGGCGGCACCGCCATCGGCACCCGCGTCAACACGCCCCAAGGCTATGCCGAGGCGGCGGTCGAAGAACTCGCCCAAATCTCGGGCCTCCCGGTCCGCCTTGCCTCCGATCTGATCGAGGCTTCCTCCGATTGCGGCGCCTATGTCACCGTCTCGGGCGCGCTAAAGCGGATCGCGGTCAAATTGTCGAAGATATGCAACGACTTGCGCCTCCTTTCCTCCGGCCCCCGCTCGGGCTTCAGCGAAATCCGCCTTCCCGCGATGCAGGCGGGCTCCTCGATCATGCCGGGCAAGGTGAACCCGGTGATCCCCGAAGTCGTCAATCAGGTGGCGTTTCAGGTCATCGGCAATGACCTGACGGTCACATTGGCCGCCGAGGCAGGGCAGCTTCAGCTCAACGCCTTCGAACCGGTGATCCTACTCAATATCCTGCACTCCATGCGCATCCTGATGCAGGCGATGGACACGCTCGCCACCCGCTGCGTCACGGGCATCGAGGCGAATGCCGAAACCTGCGAAAAAGCCTTGGAAAACAGCCTCGTGCTGGCCACGATGCTGGTGCCGCATATCGGCTATGCCAAGGCCGCCAAGATCGCGCGGCAGGCGTTAGAGACGGGCTCCTCCATCCCTGAAACCGCGCTCGCCATGGGCTTGGTCACGCCCGAAGACCTGCCGCGCTTCCTCTCTCCGTGACCATGACGGCAAGGGAACCGCGCGCCCCCGCCGCCTTGCCCCAAAGCCCGCGCCCTGCCAAGCTCGCCGAAAATGCGAGGCCCCGATGGCACATCCCGACGCCCCCCTCCGCCCCGGCGAGGTCCGGCTTTCCCCCGACCCCGCCACGCGCAGCGACGCGACGCTGACCTTCATCGGCCGCATCCGCTCGCCCTGGTCATCCGAGGATTGCCCAAAGAACATCGGCGAAGCCCGCGCCCGCGCCACCCCCGCACGGCTTGAGATCGACACCCCCTTCCGCCCCGCCCTGCAGGGCCTTGCCCCCGGCGATGCGGTGATCCTGCTCTACTGGACAGGCCGCGCCCGGCGCGACCTTGCGATCCAATCGCCGCGCCACAAGCCCGCGCCCACGGGCACCTTCGCCCTGCGTTCGCCCGCCCGGCCCAATCCCATCGCGCTTGGCGTGGTCCGCATCCTGTCGTTGGACCCTGATACCGGCGCCGTCGAAATAGACGCGACCGATGCCTTCGACGGCACGCCGCTGCTGGACATAAAGCCCTTCCTGCCCGGCGTGGACATCCCGCCCGGCTGACGGCCTACATCCCGAACAGCGCCCGCAGGTTGACATCAAAGGGGGGCCGGATGATCCCCTTCTCGGTAATCAGGCCAGAAATCAGACGGTTGGGCGTCACATCGAAGGCCGGATTGAAGGCCCGCGCGCCCTTGGGCGCGATCAGCCCGCCGTTCACCTCCAGCACCTCTTCCTCCGCCCGCTCCTCGATCTCGATCCCGTCGCCCGTGGGCGTGCCCATGTCGATCGTGGATGTGGGACAGGCCACATAGAAGGGCACCCCATTGTCCTGTGCGGCCAGCGCAAGGTTGTAGGTCCCGATCTTGTTCGCCGTATCGCCATTGGCCGCCACCCGGTCGCAGCCCACCACGGCGATATCCACCTTCCGCTTGCGCATGATATGGGCCGAGGCGCCATCCACCACCACGGCATGCGGCACGCCATATTCCATCAGCTCAAAGGACGACAGCCGCGCCCCCTGCAACCGGGGCCGCGTCTCGTCCAGATAGGCAAAGACCTCATGCCCCGCCTCATGCGCCCGCCGGATGATGCCCAGCGCCGTGCCCACGCCCACCGCCGCCAAGGCCCCGGTGTTGCAATGGTGGAAGAAGGTCACCTGCCGTGGCAGCATCGCCCGCGCATGGGCGGCGATCGCCTCGTTAACGGCCACATCCTCGGCCTCCATCGCCACGGCCTCCTGCTCCAGCCGCGCCGCATCCGCACCCGCCTCCCACAGCGCCCGCATCCGGTCCAGCGCCCAGAACAGGTTCACCGCCGTCGGCCGCGCCGCCCGCAGCACCGCATCCGCCGCAGGCAGCACCGCGCGCAGCTCCGCCCCCCCGGCCTGCCGCGCCGCGATGACCAGACCGAAGGCCGCGCTCACCCCGATGGCCGGCGCGCCCCGCACCGTCATGTCGCGGATCGCCCCCGCCACCTCTTCCGCCGTGGCCAGATCGCGATAGCGCACCACCTCCGGCAAGACCCGCTGATCCAGCAAGCGCAGCACCGGACCCTCAGTCACCCATTCCATCGTCCGAAACGTCATCCCGCCCCCCGCCTTCGCCTGCCCCGAAGGCTACAGCATGCCACCCCCACCGCAACCCGACGAAAGAATGTTCTGCGCGAATCCAGAAGAATCCCCCGTCTCGCCCTGATTCAGCCCCGATCGGAAACAATGCTTAACCGCAACAAGGCCCCGATCCGGGCCGCGGAAAAGGGAGTAAAGGGTATGCAGGACCGCACGCTTGTAGTGGATCTCGACGGCACCCTCGTGCAATCCGACATGCTGTTCGAAACCTTCTGGTCCGCCTGCTCCCGCCGCTGGACGGCCCCCTTCCACGCGCTCCGCAGCCTTGCCGGGGGGCGCGCCGCCCTCAAACATCACCTGTCGCAGGATGGCGCGGTGGATGTCTCCTCGCTGCCCTACAACCAGTCGGTCATCGACTATATCGCCCTCTGGCGTGCCGAAGGCGGGCGCACCGCGCTCGTTACCGCCACCAATGAACGCATCGCCCGTCAGGTCGCCGATCACCTCGGCGTCTTCGACGAAGTGCATGGCTCCGACATCACCACCAACCTCAAGGGCGAACAGAAGGCGCGCTTTCTGGAAACCCGCTATGGCCGCGACGGGTTCGACTATATCGGCGACGCCAATGCCGATATCCCAGTCTGGGCCCGCGCCCGCCGCGCCATCATGGTGAACGCCCCCACCGCCCTGCGCCAGCGGGTCGAGGCGATGGGCCGCGACATCGTCCACCTCCCCGCCCAGATTCCGCAGGCCCGCACCTATCTGCGCACCCTGCGCCCGCATCAATGGCTGAAGAACCTCTTGATCTTCCTGCCGCTTCTGGCAGCCCACCGGCCCGAACCCGGGCTGATCGGCGCGGCCCTTCTGGCCTTCGTGGCCTTCTCGCTGGTGGCCTCCTCGGTCTATGTCCTCAACGACATGCTCGACCTCGCCGCCGACCGCGCCCATCCGCGCAAGCGCAACCGCCCCTTCGCCTCGGGCGCCGTGCCGCTGGCCCATGGCACATGGATCGCGCCCGTCCTTCTTATCTCGGGCCTCGCGCTGGCCCTGCCGCTCGGCCTGCCCTTCCTTGCCGTGCTGATGGCCTATTACGTCGCCACCCTGACCTATTCGCTTTATTTCAAACGCGAACTGCTGGTCGACATCTGCCTTCTGGCCGGGCTCTACACCACCCGCATCCTTGCAGGCGGCATCGCCACGGGGATCGAGCTGTCCTTCTGGCTCTTGGCCTTCGCCCTCGCGCTCTTCTTCTCGCTTGCCGCGATCAAGCGGCAGGCGGAACTGGTGGACTGCACCGCCCGCGGCACCGACCGCCTCGCCGGACGCGGCTACCGCACGGGCGACCTGCCCCTCGTCATGGCGATGGCCATCGCGGCGGGCTACCTCGCCGTGCTGATCCTGTCGCTCTACATCACCTCGCCCGACGTGTTGCGTCTTTATGCGACGCCCTCCCTGCTCTGGGGGGCCTGCCTCGTGCTCTTCTTCTGGATCAACCGCATGGTCATGCTGACCCATCGCGGGCAGATGCATGACGACCCGATGGTCTTTGCCGCGACCGACCGCACCAGCCTGATCTGCGTGGCCCTCGTCCTTGCCATCGGGGTCGGGGCGACGCTGTGACCCGCCTGCCCGCGCCCCTTGCCACGGGCCTGCTTTATGCGGCCTTCGCCGTGCTGGCCACCATCGCCAATCTCGGCACGCAGCGCCTTGTCCTTGCGGGCACCGAGGGCGCGCTGCCGCCCGCACAGGCGCTGATCCTTGCCATGTTCTTCGGCACAGCGGCGGGGCTGATCCTGAAATACATCCTCGACAAGCGCTGGATCTTTCACGACACCAGCCGCGGCCTTGCCGCCCATTCCCGCCGCTTCGGCCTTTACACCGTGATGGGCCTCGTCACGACGCTGATTTTCTGGGTGACCGAATACACCTTCTGGCATTTCGGCCAGACCGACACCGCGCGCGAGGCCGGGGCCATCCTCGGGCTGGCCATCGGCTATGTCGTGAAGTACAGCCTTGATCGGCGCTATGTCTTCACCACGACGGGGCAGACGGCATGATCCTTTCCGGCTGGGGCCGCTATCCGCGGTTGGATGTCACCGTGACATCCCCGCGGGCCGAGGGTGACCTGCGCGCGGCGCTGGCGACCGGTCCGGTCATCGCCCGCGGCAATGGCCGCGCCTATGGCGACAGCGCGATCAACCCGCGCCTCACGCTCGACATGCGCGGCATGAACCGCATGCTCGCCTTCGATCCCGCCTCCGGCCAACTCACCGCCGAGGCGGGCGTCACCCTCGACGCCGTCATCAACAGCTTCCTGCCGCGCGGCTGGTTTCCGATGGTCACCCCCGGCACCCGCTATGTCACGCTGGGCGGCATGATCGCCGCCGATGTCCACGGCAAGAACCACCACCGCGACGGCGCCTTCGGGACCTGCCTCGACTGGGTCGAGGTGATGGGACAGGACGGCATCCCCCGCCGCGCCAGCCTGACCAAGAACGACGATCTCTTCCGCGCCACGCTGGGCGGCATGGGCCTGACCGGGATCATCACCCGCGCCGCCTTCCGCCTGCGGCCCGTCGAAACCGCATGGATTCGCCAGCGCACGATCCCGACGCCCGATCTTGATGCCACGATCGAGGCCTTTGAAACCCATGCCGACGCCACCTATTCCGTCGCATGGATCGATTGCCTGACGCGCGGCGCAGGGTTGGGCCGGTCCGTTGTCACCTTGGGCGAACATGCCACCCGTGCCGACCTGCCCCCGTCGATGCGCCCCGCCGCGCTGGCCCTGCCACCGCGCCGCCGCCTGCGCGTGCCGATGGATGCCCCCGCCGCCGCCCTGAACCGCCACACGGTGCGCGCCTTCAACCACCTCTACCACCGCCGCGCCACCGCACAGGCGGGCGAGGCTTTCGTGGGCTGGGAGGAATATTTCTACCCCCTCGACGCCATCCTCGACTGGAACCGCATCTACGGGCGGCGCGGCTTTGTGCAGTATCAATGCGTCCTGCCCCCCGCCACCGCCCGCGCGGGTCTGCGCACGCTCATCGACCGCATCGCAGAGGCGGGACAGGCCTCCTTCCTTGCCGTGCTCAAACGGATGGGCCCGGAAGGGCTGGGCCAGATCGGCTTTCCGATGGAAGGCTATACCCTCGCCCTCGATTTCCCGGCCAGCCCCGACGCCCTCGCCCTTCTCCCGGCATTGGACGATATCGTCCTCGCCCATTCCGGGCGGTTCTATCTCGCCAAGGATGCCCGCCTGCCCGCCACCACCCTTCACCGCGCCGATCCCCGGCTTCAGGGCTTCCGCGCCACGCGCGAGGCGGCGGGTCAGGCCCGCCACTTCGCCTCCCATCAATCCGAAAGGCTTGGCCTGTGACCGTGACCGTTCCCCCGACCCCTGTCCTGATCCTCGGCGCGCGCTCTGACATCGCGCTCGCCGCCGCGCATCGCTTCGCGCAGGCGGGCCACCCCCTTCACCTCGTCGCGCGCCATCCCGAACGGCTGGAAACCGACCGCACCGATCTGCAGCTGCGCCATGACGTGCCCGTCACGCTGCATAATCTCGACCTGCTGGACACCGCCGCCCATGGCCCCTTCCTCGACAGCCTGCCCACCCTGCCCGGCGTCACGATCTGCGCCGTCGGCCTGATGGGCGAACAGGCGGAAAACGAGGCCGACCCCACCCGCGCCGCCGAAATCCTGCGCTCCAACTTCGAGGCCCCGGCGCTGCTGCTGGGCGCCATCGCCAACCGCTACGAAGCCGCCGGAAAAGGCACCATCGTCGGCATCAGCTCCGTCGCGGGCGAACGGGGCCGCGCCACCAATTACATCTACGGCTCGGCCAAGGCGGGCTTCACCGCCTTCCTCTCGGGCCTCCGGAACCGGCTTGCCAAGAAGGGCGTCCATGTCGTCACCGTGCTGCCGGGCTTCGTCGCCACGCGCATGACGGCGGGCATGGACCTGCCCGCCAAACTGACCGCGCAGCCCGCCGAACTGGGCGAGGCGATCTTCCGCGCCGTCGACCGCCGCCGCAACGTGATCTATGTCCGCCCGATCTGGCAACTGGTCATGGCCATCATCCGCAACATCCCCGAACCTGTCTTCAAACGGTTGAAGCTGTGACCCCCGTTCCCCCCGTCTACGGCCACCGCATCGAACGCCACCCGGCCATCGCCGTGCTGGTCATCGCCCTCTTGGTCTTTACCATCGGCGCCACCGTGGTCGAGGTGCCCTATCTCGGCGCGAATGGCGCCATGGTCGACTTCGACGCCTTCTACATCGTCAGCCAGATGATCGCCGAAGGCCGCCTGTCCGAAGCCTATGACCCCGATGTGATGATGGAACGGCAGAGCGAACTCGCCGGCAAAAAGATCTTCATGCCCTGGACCTATCCGCCCCCCTTCGATCTGGTGGTGGTCCCCTTCGCCATGGTCCCGCGCGGCCTTTCCTACGCCATCTTCATGCTGGTCACGCTGGCGGCCTATATGCTGGTCCTGCGCCGCCTCTCGGGACCCTACCTTTCCTCCGTCCTGATCGCCATTTTCCCCGCCTTGCTGGTGGTCACCCGCGTGGGCCAGAACGGCCTCATGATCGCCGCCATCATTGGCCTCTTCGCGCTCTGGTGGCTTGACGATCGCACGCGCACGCGGGCGGGCCTGCCCCTCGGCCTCTTGGTGATCAAGCCGCATCTGGGCATCGGCATCGGTTTTCTCGTCCTCGTCTCGGGCCACTGGCGCACGCTCCTCGTGGGTTTCACCACCGTCGGTGTCGGGGCGCTCCTGTCGCTGCTGGCCTTCGGCCCCGAACCATGGGCGGCTTTTCTGCAGGCCACCCGCATCGCGGGCGAAAACATGGAACAGGGCCTCTACCCCCTCTTCCGCATGACCTCGGCCTATGCCGCGGCTTTCAGCTTTGGCCTGCCCTCGGGCATGGCCCTTGCGCTGCACGGTCTTTTGGCCCTGCTCGCCCTCGCGGCCATCGCGGCGACGCGCCTTCTGCACTGGCCCCCCCGGCGGCAGATGGGCGTGGCCCTCTTCGCCACCCTCGCCATCAGCCCCTATAACTACGATTACGACATGGCGGTCCTCGGCCTGTCGCTGGCCCTGCTGGCACCCGACCTGATCCGCTTCGGCCACTGGGGCGAACGGTTGGCCCTGCTCGGGGCGACTTGGCTCTGCACCGGATCGGGCCTTTACATCACGATCTACGTGCTGGACGGCACGCCCTACAACGCCAACAGCTATCTGTCGCTGGGCGGGATCGGCTTTGTCCTCATGGCCGCTCTGATGGCGCGCATCCTCCTGCGCGCCCGCGCAGCCGATACGCCCTAGACGGGACCTGCCGCGAAGGCGGGCATCGCCGCGCCCTCGCGCAGCCACATCCGCGCGGCGTCCAGCGCCTCGCGGATCGTCTGATCCATGTCGATATAGCGATAGGTTCCCAGCCGCCCGACAAAGGTCACCCCCCGCTCGGCCCGCGCCCGCGCCACATAGGCCGCCAGCAACGCCTGATCCGCCACCAGCCGGATCGGGTAATAGGGCAGGTCCCCCGGCCCGCAATCCCGCGAATACTCGCGATAACAGACCGTGCCCGCATGGCTTTCCCACGGCGCGAAATGCTTGTGCTCCGTCACCCGCGTATAGGGCACCGCCGCATCCGGGTAGTTCATCACCGCGCAGCCCTGATGATCACCCCGGTCTGTGAACCGCTCGAAATCCAGCGTCCGATAGCCCAGCCGCCCCAGCGCATGATCGAAATACCCATCCAGCGGACCGGAATAGAAGACATGCCGCCACGCCCCCGCCGCTTCGGCCCGGAAGGCCGCCTTCAGGCGCAGCTCGATCAGCGGATGGTCCAGCATCGCCGCCACCATGGCGCTATAACCTGCCTCGGGCATGCCCTGATGGCGGTGGAAGAAATAGTTGTCCTCATAGCTGAACCGCAGCGGCAAGCGCTTCAGGATTGCCGCCGGAAGCATCTCTGGCCCGACCCCCCACTGCTTTTCCGTATAGCCCTTGAAAAACGCCTCGTAGAGCGGCCGCCCCACCATCCGCAGCGCCTGCTCCTCAAAGCTCACCGCCTCGCCCGGCCCGCCCTCGGCCTGCGCCGCGATGAAGGCACGCGCCTCCTCGGGGCGAAGGCAGCGCCCAAAGAACTGGTTGATCGTGTGCAGATTGATGGGCAGCGTATAGACCGCCCCCCCCACCATGGCCTTCACCCGATGCAGAAAAGGCCGGAACCGCGCAAAGCGGTTCGCATAGGTCCAGACCTCGTCATCATCGGTGTGAAAGATATGCGGGCCGTGGACATGCACCATCACGCCCGTCTCTTCGTCGCGCCGGGTGTGGCAATTGCCCGCCACATGGTCGCGCGCCTCCTGCACGACCGATGCCACCCCCGCCTCGGCCAGCACCCGCGCGATCACCGCACCGGACAGACCCGCCCCCACCACCAGAACCCGCACCAGATCACCTTGCACACACAACACACGGCAGAGGATGGGAAAATTCCGTCCCATCCGCAAGACCGCAAGAATGACGGGCCATCGCCGCGCCCCGAAAGAGCCGCCGCGCCGAAGACCCGGCCCGTCATCCGCGCCGGATCAGGAACAGCGCCCCCGTCGCCAAAAGCCCGACCCCCGCCGTCAGCCAGATCGCCTGAAGCCCCCAAGCCGCCAGCGCCGCGCCAAAGATCAGCGGCGCCGCCGCCTGCAACACGCGGGCCGGGGCATTCAACCAGCCCAGACGCGCCCCATAGCCCGCCGCCCCGAACAGGGCGAGCGGCAGCGTCCCCTTGGCGATGGTCAGAATCCCATTGCCCGCCCCGTGCAGCAGCGCAAAGGCATAGGCCGCAGGTCCTCCGAACAGCACAAGACAGAGGGCCGCCACCGGATGGGCCGCCGCCGCCAAGCGGGCCGAGGCCAAGGGATGAAACCGCCGCAACAGGCCGAATTCCAACACGCGCGCCGCCACCTGCGCCGGTCCGATCAGCGCCCCGGCGGCAATCGCAACCGCCGTGCTCGCCCCCGCCGCCTGCAGCAGCCCGGGCAGATGCGCCGCCATCGCCGTCGAGGTGAACCATGTGGCCGCAAAGACAAAGGCCAGACACCAAAGCGCAAAGCGCGGCGGGGGCGGCCCCTCCGCGCTCTGTTGCGCGGGCGCGACCATCCGCTCGGATCCCGACGGAAGCAGCGCGTTCAGCGGCAGGGCCAGACAAAGCTGGATCAGCGCCCAGCCCAGACAGGCCTCCCGCCATCCCCATGTCGACAGCATCACCCCGGACAGCGGCCAGCCGACCGTGCTCGCAAACCCCGCGATCAACGTGATGCCGGTGATGGGTCCCCGCGCCTCCTTGCCATAGATGCCCGCAAGCGTGGCAAAACCGGCCTCATAAAGCCCGATGCCCATGCCCAGCCCGATCACGGCCCATCCCACGAACAGGATGGCAGGTGACGGGGCCAAGGCAAGCAGACCAAGGCCCGCCGCGAAAACAAGGTTGGACAGCATCAGCACGCCGCGCCCACCGAACCCGTCAATGCGCGCCCCGGCCCAAGGCCCCACCATGGCCGAAACCAGCATCGCCATCGAAAAGGCCCCAAAGATCCAGACTGGCGACAGCCCAAAGGTCTCGGCCATGGGCACAGCCAGAACCGCTGGAATGTAATAGCTCGACGCCCAACTCACGGTCATCGAGGTGCCGAGGGCGGCCACGATGGCCCCGCGCCGTGCTGGCGCCAGCCGTGGGATCATGATCGGCGCACCATCAAGACCGACGGCACCGCGCGGGCCAACCTGGCTTCTGCGCCAGCGACGCTGCGCACCGCCTCCCGCCCGGCGGGCAACAGCCCCATCCACGGTTGCGCCCGACAGGCGTCCCGCTCATGCGGCACCTGTGCGGGACGGAACCGTCACCCCAGAACAGCATTCCGAGGTCAGAAAGCCCACAATCCCCTGCATCGCAGGGAAATCGACCCGGTTAAAGACCTCGCGACCCTGTTTTTCCTGCAGCACCAGCCCGGCCTCCACCAGCGTGGACAGATGATGCGCCAGCGTCGACGGCGGCAGGCCCAGAAGCATTCCGATATCCCCGACGCGCAGACCCGCCTCCCCGGCCTTCACCAAAAGGCGAAAGATCGACAGGCGGGCATCATGGCCCAAGGCGGCCAAGGCGCGGGCATGGGGGCTGGTCACGCTCATGTTGCGATCATAACCACAGTCCTAGTTTTGTAAATGCATAGGAGCGCCACCACAGCCCCGCGCGCCACAAGGCAAGGGGCTGCACCGCCCCTTTAGGGCCCCTCTCTGCGACCGAATAGGTCAGAAAACCTGCCCGGACCGGGCGCAGGACGTTCAAACCGCCGACCCGCTTTAGCCGCAAACGACGGCAGGTGTTGCCTTTCTGAACCAAAGGGAAAGCGCTGCCCGGAAGGATCGCAGCTGATCCTGTCCTCCGGAATGGCGAAGGGGCCGGACAAAGCTTGCGCTTCCTCCGGCCCCTTACATCTTCGGGTCTTCACTGCACGGTCTTGCCAAGTCGCATTTCCAACAGTGCCACGAATTTCTCGCGGAAGTCCGGGCGGCCAGAGAGGATCGTCATCACCTCATTGGCGCCCCATTCCTTCACGTCGACACGGCCACTCTGGGCCCACTCGTCGATCAGGGTCTGCAGTTCAGTCAGTTCACGGTCATACATTTTATGTGATTGCCAAGTTACCGGACAGGATCCGGTAAGCCCCCCCGGCCGGTTTCCCGGCCGGGGGGGGTGTGTCATCAGAAGGTGAAGGACGAG
>JACVZW010000072.1 GCA_014654775.1 Paracoccaceae bacterium
GGCGGCGTAACCGCGGCAGGCAAAATCCAGCCCTTTGCTGTCGAACTTCGGGTGCCCATCTTGATCCGCATCGCGGCGTCCTCCTCCGGTAAACCTGTGGAGAAGACAACACAGCGGCAGATTCCATTTTGCGCCCCAGCCTATACCCCGGGTCCGACCAGACGGAGAACGGCGTCGATCCCCACGCATGGCTGTCAGCCACACTTACTGCCATCGTCCAAAGTCACCAGCACAGACAGATCGGCGATCTGCTTCCGTGGAACTTCGTCCCTGTAGAAGACCATGACAAAACGACGGCCGCCTGAGATCACCGGTGCCGCCAGACCTTTATGGCCGAGAGGACGAGGATCAGAGCGAGGCCCGGCAACAGCACGGCGTTCGGGATGATCCCCAGAAGCTGCCCGCCAATCCATGCGCCGAAGATCGACCCTGCCGCCATGACCACAAGGAACGTCCGGTTGCGACCGAGGACGGTAAAGCTCTGGTCGCGGCTGTAGCGGGTGAAGCCCACGATCATGGTGGGCAGACTGACTGCAAGCGACAGGCTTCCGGCAAGCTTGATGTCTGCCCCGAACAGCAGGATCAGAGTCGGTATTAGCAACTCGCCCCCGGCAACACCCAAGACCGACGCAACAACGCCTATCAACAGACCTGCGAGCACACCTGCAAGAACCTGAGCAGGACCGGAGACAAGCGCCTCCCCGCCCGTCAGGCCATGGCCCAGCAAGAGGACACCCGCAATAGCAAGGAGCATCACCGCGATCACCTTGTAAAGTGCAGCCGAACTCAGCCGTGTCGCCCATCCCGCCCCGAGCCAAGCACCTGCCAGACTCCCAGCCAGCAGGTTTACGATGACTGGCCAGTGCGCGGCGACCTGATCGAAGGGCACAGTCCCGGCGCGAAACGGCAGGGCGAAGGCAACGACCACAAGGCTCATCGCCTTGTTCAGGATTACCGCTTCAAGCGCTGCAAATCCAAAAGGTCCAATCAGAAGTGGAAGCCGGAACTCTGCCCCGCCGAGGCCGATCAATCCGCCCAAGGTGCCGATGACAGCGCCACCCAAGAAGGCAGCAGGCTTGTTACGCGCCAATGGCGCATTGGTCTGCTTCGTCATGCGGGAGCGCCTTCAGTTCAGGTCGGTCACCTCCCATTACTGACAGCACCGATAGACACAAGAGGCTATGGACGGGCATTGCCGGTCGACGAATTACCAAAGGCGACGATGCGCTTCACAACGAACTGTTCGGAGACGTGCGGTCGGGACACCGCTTACGAAGGGTTACCTCGCAAGAAAAAGGCCGCCTTCCGTTGGTTGCCGCGGAAGTAGTGCCTGCTGGACAAGCATTTGTCGTCCGGAGCGGAGCCTGAGGTCGCGCAGGCTGCTGGGACACGGCGGATCAGGCCGCGAAGCCGCAGTGTTGTGTCCCGGCGGTGGTGTTTTCTAGATGAAACCAAAACAGATCACTGTCTGACGAAGGCTCTTAAGACGAGCAAAATCAAAAGAACAACGAAAGCAATCATTCCTACTGGGAGTGTAGCAAGCGCAAACCAGTTAAGAAAAATTCCAACCTCTATCGATCTTCTGACAATCTGTGGCTCGCACAAAACACTTGTTGAGGCGCCAGAGGTGAAGTCGCACCCCAGTACATTCGCCAAGATCACGGACAGCATGCCAATCAAGAGCGGGGACAGCGACAAGACAATGATCGCAACCGAAACCTTGATTGACAGTCTCAGAATTAACGGCGCGGAGCTCATCGTATTCACCTCTTGCCATCTGGACGCTCTCTTGCGGGAGCATCCAGACAGACGGCGTTATGGTCAATTTGCTGCTGTAGCTTCCGCTTCAATCACAGCGTCCATGACCGTCGTTCCTGGCTCTGCGTCACAGATTGCTTTGGATCCATCCATGTTTGCGAGAATGCGCTCCACATCAAAAGAAGTATCTTCCGCTTGACCGCCGACATAACCATCGATCCAGAAGAAGACGATTGCGATGGTTTCAGCATCAAGGGTGGCAAGCTCACCGCAGGTCAGCGACGAAATATCAGCGGGTTCGGCATGTGCGGTGGCGGCGCTTATTGCCAACGCAGATGCAAGAAAAAGCTTCTTCATTCGTGTATCCTTCTGATTTGTTTACATCTTGAGCAGTTCTGTCACACAGCATACTCAGCACCTACTCGATGAACAGCGCATCTGGAAACACTTCAGAAATCCAGCTGGCATGGTCCGATATTCGAGTCGCAGATGACACAGACCCATAAACCGAGTCATCTCCCCAAGAATTCACGCCAACAAGTGCCCAATACGCACCGATCTTGAGCCATGTGGCTCCACCAGAGTCGCCTGATCCCAGTATTCCTTCGAACTTGTTTACAGGCTCAGCAGAGCCATCAATTGCATTTGCACTCCCATCCGGGGCATCGAAGTCGTACATGATGCAGTGACGGCCACATGCGCCATTCACATCATCAACGACGTTCATTGCCGCAGCTGCTACAGGATCGTCGTAGAAACGGTCCTCCTCGCCGGTGGAGCCAAGTCCACGCGACCCGTACCCAACAATGACAACAGTGCCGCCCAACTCATCGCTCCCGCCGTAAAGAAGCGGTTGAGGACCGACACCGGATACACCACCATCCAGACGGACGATGGCCAAATCAAAGTCGCCGCTTTCCTCGGATTGCGGGTCGTACCCAGGATGGACCCATAGATCAACGCCAGCAAACATTTCACCCGTCGAAGCCACGTAGCTCCATGCAGAAGCATCATCGGTGGGCTCAAAGTTGTGCGCCGACGTGAGAATGTATGCATCACCCTCACTGTCATTTCCAATCCAGGTTCCTGACGCAGCGAAAACTTCGCCATCCCACAAGCCGAAACCCGCCGCGAATTCTGCCTTACTTGCCAGCGCGATATGCGCCCCAAACCCATTGCTTGGATCCGCGTCTGAACCGCCATACTCGAACCACGTCTGGTCGAGCACGACCACCGCGTTTGCTGCTGCAGCATTCAAAACTGCAAGCCCAAAGGCGACTGCGGGCATGAGGTTTGGAAACACGACAATCTCCAGAATCGGGAGTTAGACCCTCTTCGTTCTACAGTAAATCTTGAATATCAGAAGATGCTTTTATCTTCGTGCTTTATGAAAACTGGTAAATTGTTTTATTAATTAAATCAGCTCTATTGTACAGTCTGCGAGGTGGGCTCCTCTCAAAAGCCAAATGGGGAGTGTTGCTCTGTTAGCAGACCAACACCCCCAACCATCATGGCCGTGAGTTGGCGCTTCTATAGCCACGCGCTCAAGCGCCGAGACCCGCTTACGATATGGTTTGATCCCGCAAAGACTTTGGGGACCAGGCTCTTTCATAAGCGAGGCAAAGATTCTCACTGAAGCGACGCCGCAATCCAGATATGTTTGGCGACGAAGGTTCGCACGGCATGGCGCTCCGGCAGACGACGAGGTTCGTCGAGAGCGCACTGCGGCCGGTCGGCCCGGCGTGGGCAGTGCCTGACGTCTGCACGCTGTCTCGGTACCAACTGGCGCTTAACGACAAATCCTCTCACGGCATCAAAAAATCCAAAGCACGGTGGGCCTTGAACGATCGGTGCATGACGCCGGCAAACAGCAGGATGACCATGAAACTGGCACCACAAATCCTCTGGCTTGCCAGGGACGGGATGAGCGGCAGGGACCTAGCGCTTAGATTGGGCTCGGTGCGCAGCATGTTTCACAAGAATGTGACGCTCAAACGAACCTCCCAGTCGCGCTACGTCCAGATCGCTGTCTCGCTGATGATATCGACCTGCACAAAGTTCTGTCAGAGAAATGCGAACAAGGCTCCATTTACTCAGACCGAGCCGGATAACTGGCAGCACCAATGCCGCGCTGATAAGCCAAACCCACAGCGCCCAACCAAGCTGCCGGTGGCGACCCAGCCGAGACTGTCTTGATCTGCTGGCCTAGACTGGCGATCCTGAACCCAGAGGGCGGACCAGATGGGGAATTCGAAAAAAGAGTCCGTATGATCGCCGAGTGGCTGGTGACCACACGAGGCACTGCGGCGATCGGGGGCGGCCTTGTCGGCTTTGCAGCGGCCCTGCTGATTGTGCGCACTGGAAAAGTGATGGACCCGTCGGATATGCTCGGCGGCCTGCTGGGCGGCAACGAGGGCCCGGCCGCCGCTCACATCGCCTTTCTGGCGGGACTGGTATTGGCCCCGATGGTCCGGCACGTCTGGGTGGCCTCGCCTGCAACGGGGGGCACAAGCAGCGGATCACTTGTGCTCCTGACTGAGCAGCCTGCCGGTTTTGGCGCGCGCCTTGGAAGCACTGGCGTCAACGGGAAAGCGATCTTATGCCGCGCGGCTTTCGAAGCGGTCGCTGGTCGCTGTAGGCTGCCTTGTTCTAGGCGGGATGCTTGGGGCGATGGCAAGCCGCTGGTGCAACCTTGCCAGCGTGCGGCCGACATGATCCGGCTTACAGCATTGGCCTAAGCTCTTATCTGTCGCTTCGGCATGGTCATCTCAAGCATGGTGGATCCCAAACGTGTACGGACCTTCCTGCGCCCAGGTTCGGATTGGGACCCATCCTTTGGGCTTGCAGCCATGGTAGCAGCCGCCGTCGCCCTTGTAGCCACCTGTCTAGAGCAGCGCATGAGGGGTATGCCTTGCTTGGCGGCGGGCCCATTTCAGGTGACGCAAAGGGATGTGACGCACGCTTGGCCGCGGGGGGGTGTGATCTTCGGCCTTGGCTTGGGGCTATAGGGCCTTTCGCCGGGTAAAGCTGTGATGAGAGCGGGTCAGTCTATTGGTGACGGCGCTTTTCGCCGCTGCAGCGCTGTCCGAAATGCTCATGCATGATCTGTCGACCGCGCGGGAACGCGCTGCCTAAAAAAACCGGCGGTCGCGCGGCCAGATGGAGCGGGACAAACTGGATGAGTGCCGTATTGTCGCATTCAGGAATGCCGGCATGGGATCATCTTGTTGGCGCCGCCGTTCCTTTCCCGGAGAGTTTCGCCGCTTTGGATGCCTGGTTCGGCTGGTTCACGATGACCCCCGGTACGCGAAGCCTCCAGATTGCGTAGCTCGTTGCAGGTGATCGAAGGATGGGTGTCCCCGTTGGCGCCGGACCTCGGTGACCTGGCCATATCTTCGCCTCAATGACTTCACGCGACGCCGCACCGTGCGGATCAAGGCGCTCGAAAGATCATCCGAATGAACCATCTGACGTCTGCCTCCGTTTCGGCCGGTCAAGTGCGGTCTTTCGTCAAGCCTGCTTCTGGCTCCGTGCCGGAGCCGTGCGGCTGTCTTCCAGCAAGATCCAACAAAAGTGTGAGAACTTCAGTCGACCGCGGTCCAGTCCGTGGAGCTCATACCACTCCAAAAGACATTGGTCAGTCATGGCAGGATCGCACATTTGGCGGTCGCTTGCACCGCGATGGCCTGTTAAGTGGTAGGGACCAGACTTCAGACAAAGACTTGGATCCGTGACAGACACCAGCGCCCTCATCTCGCGTATCCGCACAGCACTCACGCAAACCGACCCCGCCGCCCCGCTTTACCGCCGCCTTGGCACGGCCCTCATCCAGGTGCTATCCGCTGAAGGCCTCAAGGGCGGCCAAACCCTGCCAAGTGAACGCAGTCTGTCCGCAACGCTCGGGGTCAGCCGGGTAACGGTGCGTCGGGCCCTTGAGGATATGGCGCGCGAGGGGAGGGTGCGGCGGCGGCAGGGCGCGCAAACCCGCATCACAGACCGCGTGCAAAAATCCCTATCAAAGATCACTGGTTTTTCTGAGGAATTGCTGGCGCGCGGCAGCCGTCCCGGTCACCTCTGGGTGTCGCGCCAGACCGTGCTTCCAACCCCGACAGAGGCGATGGCCCTCAACCTGACAGCACAGGATCAGGTGGTTCGCCTTGTCCGGATCCGCACCGCCGATGGCGAACCTCTCGCCATCGAACGCGCTGCCGTCCCTCAATCCATCCTGCCAGACGGAAGAATGGTCGAGGCCTCGCTCTATGCCGTACTTCGCCAACTCGGAGCCGAACCTGTCCGCGGCGCGCAGCGCATTCGCGCAGGGGTCATGGCCCCGGTCGAGGCCGAATTGCTCAAGGCCGAGGTCGGCTCACCGCTCCTGATCATCGAACGGCGCTGCTATCTGGCCGATGGTCGCCCAGTAGAGTTCACAGAAACCCGCTACAACGGTGTGCTCTATGACTTCCTGACCGATCTGGGTGCCTGACGTGGACCATACCAGTTAAGTACCGGTTGCTGGGAATGTCACCCGCCGACAGTCTTGTCACAGGGGGACAGGATGACGCGAATCCTTCAACATCTGCGTGGCGGTCTTGTGGTTTCGTGCCAGCCGGTGCCGGCGGGGCCGATGGACCGGCCCGAGACGGTTGCGGCTTTCGCCCTTGCCGCGCTGGCAGGCGGTGCCGTCGGTGTGCGGATCGAGGGGCTGGCCAATGTCCGCGCCGTGCGGGCGGTAACCAAGGCGCCGATCATCGGCCTAATCAAGCGCGATATGGAGGACAGCCCCGTCCGGATCACCCCCTTCCTGCAGGACGTGGCGGATCTAGCCGAGGCCGGGGCTGACGTGATCGCCTATGACGCGACCGACCGGCCGCGCCCGGTGCCCTGCGACGCGCTGGTCGCCGCCATTCATGCGCAGGGACGGCTGGCGATGGCGGATTGCAGCACCGAGGCAGAAGGTCTGGCGGCACGCGGGATGGGGGTGGCCATCCTCGGATCGACCATGTCGGGATACACGGGCGCTTTGGTGCCCGATGCGCCGGACCTGCCGCTGGTTGCGGCGCTGGCGCGGATGGGGGCCTTCGTCATTGCTGAGGGGCGCTACCACGCGCCCGATCAGGCCGCGCAGGCCATTGCGCGGGGGGCTGACGCGGTTGTCGTGGGGTCGGCCATCACCCGCACGGAACATGTGACGGAATGGTTCGCCAGAGCCATCCGGGCGGCGCGCGCGGCGGCGGACCGGACCGTCCTGTCGGTTGATCTGGGCGGGAGCAAGACGCTGGTCGCGCTGGTGCGGGAGGCGACGGTGCTCGAGCGGGCCGAAATCGCCACCGACCGCGCAGGCGGCCCGGAGGAATGGCTGCAGGCCATCGCGGGGATCGCGGGCGGCTGGCGGGGCCGCTTCGACAGCGCAGGAATGACCGTCACGGGGCTGGTGGCCAAGGGGATGTGGCAGGCGCTGAACCCGGCCACGTTGAACCTGCCGGCACCCTTTCCGCTGCAGGCGCGGCTGGCGGCGCTGCTTGGCGTTCCGGTGGCGGTCGCCAATGATGCGCAGGCGGCGGCATGGGGCGAACATGTCCACGGGGCGGGGGTGGGCGCGGATATCGTGTTCCTGACCGTATCCACCGGTATCGGAGGCGGCGTTGTCGCCGGTGGGCGTCTGCTGCAGGGGCGCGGGGGTCTTGCGGGACATTTCGGCCAGCTTCTGCCATCCGATGGCGACGCTGCGCTCTTCGAGGATACCGCCTCGGGTCGGTGGATCGCGCATCAGGCGGCAGGACTCGGGCTGGATCCCGATGCCCGCGCCGTCTTTGGCGCTGCCGAAGCGGGCAATGCGCGGGCCGAAGCGATACTGGCGGCCTCGGCGGCGCGCGTGGGCAGGCTATGCCAGAACCTGCAATTTTCCTTTGACCCGGACCGCATCGTGATCGGCGGCGGTGTGGGTCTTGGTCCCGGCTACCTTGATCGGGTGGCACGGTCCTTGGCGCATCTCGACGACGTGCGCCGCCCCCGGATCGTCCCGGCCCGGTTGGGCCCTGACGCGGGGATCATTGGCATGGCCGATCTCGCACTTGGACACCATAACAACAGGGAGAAGACGCTATGAAACATCTGTCCATTCTACGCGGCGGCGTGGCCGCGCTTGCGATTGCCGCAGGCGGCATGGCGCAGGCCGAGGTGACGGTCCTCGGCTGGCCCGGCGGGCCGGAGGAAGCCGCCCTGCGCGCGGTGACCGAGGTCTACAACGCCAAGCCCGATCTGGCGGAAGAGAACAAGGTGGAGCTTCTCTTCACCTCGCGCGATGGGTTCTTCGACAAGTTGCAGGTCGATCTGGCGGCGGGGAGCACGGCCTTCGACGTGAACCTGATCGCCACCTACTCCATCGGGCGCTATGCCCCCTTCATGGAGCCGGTGACCCTGTCCGATCAGGCCGGCGCAGTGTTTGGCGACACGGTGCTGAAGACCATGCAGTTCGACGGGCAGCAGTACGGCGTGCCAACCGACCTGTCTCTGCATTTCCTCTATTTCCGGCAGGACCTCATCGATGCGCTGCTGGCCGACGACGCGGCCAAGGCGAAGTATGCGGCCATCGCGCAGGAGCATTTGGGCAAGCCGCTGGAACCCAAGGCCCCCGCCGACTGGACGTGGGAGGATTTCGTCGCCAATGCGCTCTATTTCAGCCAGTCGGTCAATCCCGACAGCCCGACGCGCTATGGCACGGTCATCCAGGCCAAGAACCTGCTGTTCAACATGATGGTCTTCCATTCCTGGCCGCGCAGCTATGGCGGCAACTGGATGGATGACGCGGGCAACATCACCGTGGACAGCGAGGCCTATCGCACCGCCCTTTCGCAGGCGAAGCTGCTGTTCGATCTGGGGGCCACGCCGCCCGACTCCACGTCCTATGAATATGCCGAGGCGAATGCGGCCTATGCTTCGGGTCAGGTGGCGGCGATGGTGCAGTGGAATGCGGCGGCGAGCGAGTTGACCGCCGCGCAGGCCACGACGGGCACCACCGCGCCCCCGGCCGGACCGGATGGCAAGTTCACCCACATCCACGGGCTTGGCCTTGGCCTGAACAAGGCGGCCGAGAACAAGGAGGGGGCGATCGCCTTCCTGCAGTGGCTGTCCACCGAAGAGGCGGCGCTGGCCTATGCCAAGGCGGGCGGCGCACCGGGCCTTGCCGCCGAGACTGCGGCAAAGCTGGCGGCGGATCGGCCCGATCTGGTGCAGGTGGGCGAATACGCCTCGACCTATGGCTTCGTGATGAACGGCGGCACGTCGGAAAAGGCGCTGTCGGTCTATGAGGCGCAGGCCAAGGAGTTCACCGGCTACTGGGCCGGGACACAGGATCTGGACACGGCGCTGAAGAACACGACGGCGGCGATGACCGAGCTTCTGAAGTAAGATCGAGCGGCGCGGGCGGACCCTCTGCCCGCGCCACCTTGAGGACAAGAGATGTCGAAGAAGACCCGCCGCGAGAACGCCATCCTCGCCAGCCCGATGGTGCTGTTCCTGCTGGCGATCCTCGGCTTTCCGACGGTGCTGAGCATCGTCTACGGGTTTTCGGAAACCAGTTTCGAGACGCTGACACGACCCGAATTCTCGGGCCTTGCCAATTTCGCGGATGTTCTGTCCGACCCGACCTTCTGGCAGGCGGCGTGGTTTTCCCTGCGTTTCGGCCTGATCACCGCCCTGCTGCAATGCGCGTTGGGGCTGGCACTGGCGGTCTATCTGGCGCCGCTGGTGGAACGGCATGGCTGGACGGTGGCCGTGCTGATCATCCCGATCATGGTGGCCCCGGCGATGATGGGCCTGATGTACCGGCTGGTGCTGCACGAATTCGCAGGCCCCCTGCCCCATTACCTTTACGCATGGTTCGGCACTGCGCCGTCTTTCCTTGGCCCCGCGCATGTCTTCAAGACCGTGGTATTGGCCGAAACGCTGCAATGGACCCCCTTTGCCTTCGTGCTGTTCCTGACCGCCTATCAGGCAATCCCGTCCGAACTGCGCGAAGCCGCCGCAGTCGACAGCGCGCGGCCCTGGGACGTGTTCCGCCATATCGAATGGCCGCTGATGCGCCCCACGCTTTATGTCGCACTTTTCGTGCGCTTCATCGACGGGTTCCGCGTCTTCGACAACATCTACACGCTGGTAGGGGCGGGTCCGGGGGGATCGACCACCTCGATGTCCATCTACATCTATGAAAGTTTCCTGCGGCGGGGCGAGATCGGCAAGGCGATGGCCGCCGCGATCCTGCTGTTCCTGACGGCCTTCCTGCTGCTGGCATTCGGCCAGCGCTTGACGAAGGGCCGCACGGAATGAGACGGCGCATGGCCCCCCGCTGGATGGTCTTCTCCATCGCAGCCCTCGTGATGAACTTCCCCGTGATTGCGACGCTGGTCACGGCCTTCAAGTCGCCCGGAGAGGTGAGCCGCAACCCCTCGCTCTGGATCGAGGCTCCGACGCTGGAGAATTTCGTCACTGTGCTGACGATCAGCGACCGGTTGAACATCTACCATTACCTTTGGAATTCTACCGTCGCCGCCCTGATCGGGGCGGTGCTGCCGATGATCGTGGCCTTCCCCCTCGCCTGGGTCATCGCGCGGCGTGGCGTGGGTCGGGCGGTGCTGTTCCCGCTGGTCGTCAACCTGCGGGCGCTGCCTCTTATCATCTTCGCAATCCCGCTTTACATGATGTATTCGGTGGCGGGCCTTCTGGACACGCGGCTTGGTCTTGGGCTGATCCTGGCGGTGGTGAACCTGCCGCTCGCGCTGATGCTTCTGGTCAATGCCGTCGCCGATATCCCGACCGAGATCGAGGAAAGCGCCCAGATCGACGGCGCGCCGTTGGGGCGGCTCCTCTGGCATGTCGTGCTGCCGCTCTGCCGTCCCGCGATGGTCACGACCTTCGTTTTCGGCTTCATCACGGCGTGGAACGAATTCCTCTTCGGGCTGATGCTGACCACGCGCGAAGCAGTGCCGATGACGGTTGGCGCGTCGTTCTTCTTCGCCACATCGGGTGGCGGGGTGCAGTGGGGCGTCGCTGCTGCAGTGATGGTGGTTGCCGCTTTGCCTCCACTGGTTCTGGGTCTGGTCATGTACCGTCGGATCACGGGCTCGATGGTGGCCGGGGCGGTGAAGGGGTAGCGGTTGTTGCTGTTCTGGCAGTTTCGGTTGCGCTCATTCTGAACGGTTTTCTCGTCCCATCAGCAGTTTCGGCCGCTCTTGGGCTTGTGGCGACCTGCGCCCAACCAGCAATCTCAGTGTTACACCCGAGGCCGATCCTGATGCAGAACACGCGAAAGGTGGAAGGCGAGTGACTTCGACAAGGAAAGCGTCAACATAAAGCAGTGGAAGGAAATGGGTTGCCGAAGGTTGGCGGATGACTAGTCGGCTTGGCATGCAGACCCGCTGTGCTGACCTCCGCTCCGTTCGATGCGTACCGGGCGACGCTGGGGTGTCCAAACCGCTCTAGCTGCGGAAGAGTGCTTTGTCCGAGGCTTCCGGATCGGGGACAGCGAGGTAATCCCAGCGATTGACAGCCACCAGATCAAACATGGTTAGGTCATCCCGCAGCGCCCGGGGGAGCATTCGCAGCGCTTCGGATAGACAGCTGGTGATCGTCGCGGCCAAGGGTGCGAAGGCAGTGATGAAGGGCAGGCCCGGCGTCGGGGAGGTCCAACTGATGACGCGAAGCCCGGAAGTCCAGGAATCGAAGCGCTGCATGTGCCGCCATGAAACCGCGTCCAGACCGGCTATATCCGCCTTCCCTTCCGCCACCATGCGCGCCGAGGCAACATGGGCGCCACTCAGCCGTATCGCCCCAAACCTTAGTCCAGCCTGCTGCGCGGCCAGAAGAGGGGCGGCGTGGCCTGATTGGGAGTGCAGGTCGTTGACGGCGATCGTCGCACCCTCAAACTCCGCCAGACCGTTTCGCTTATCGTCGCGACGCACGATAAGCGCACTGCGGTAAAACCCCGGCGGACATTCCTCCAGCCCGAAGTCGGGCGTGCCGACAAGGACGACGCAGTCCTTCAGGAAATGCCGGTAGGGAAAGCCGCAGGTCTGACTGAGCACTAGGTCCGGCCGTTTCCAGAACTCCAGCAGCCCTGTCTCGACCACCGTCAGTTGATCCGGCACACCGTCCACCCCAGCCGCGCGCAATCCGTCGCGGGTCCCCTCCCACAGCGCATCGAACGTCGGTCGCAATTCCGGGCGATTGTACATGGGAAAGGCCGCAACCCGACCGGTCATCGCCGACCCGCAAGGCTGTGCAACCGGCCCATCAGCGCATCATCCACGTCGACACCCTCCCGCTCGGTGGTCCGCCTTTGGCTGTGGCGCCGGTCACCGGGCACACGGACCCCGGGTTGGCTTGCCATAGCGGCAAGCAGCCCTTCGATGCGGGTGGCAAAGTCTGCCTGACCGGGATGAATGGCGATCAGCGTCTGACCGAGGCGCGGCGGCCCGCCCAGATCATCGCCAAGGGAAGACGCTTCATGCGAGAAATGCGCCCCCGTCAATCCCGCCGCCAACACCTCCACCATAAGCGCCAGCGCGCTGCCCTTGTGGCCACCTGCCGGGGCGATGGTTCCCTCCAGGGCGGCCTCGGCATCCGTGGTGGGCTGCCCTTCGGCATCCAGTGCCCAATGGAGCGGAATCGCCTCACCCCGTGCGGCGGCCGTGGCGAGATTCACATAGGCCGTGGCAGAAGACGAGGAATCGAGGATCAGCGGCACCCCACTCCGAGGGGCCGCAAGCGACCACGGATTGGTTCCGAAGAAGGGCTTTCGTCCCCCCCAAGGCGCCATGGTCGAAGAGGCATTGGCAAACATCATTGCCAGAAGTCCCTGCCGTGCCAGCCGGGCGGTGAAGTATCCGAGAACGCCACAGGCATAGGCGTTGGAGATGCCGAGCATTGCGATACCCTGCGAATGCGCGGCAGACACCAGCGCGGCCTCGCCCGCCTCATAGGCCGGATGGGCGAAGCCGTCGGCGGCGTCTACCTGCACACGACCGGGCGCGGTCTGCCGGACTGTCGGCAGCGCATGCCCTGCGATCTTGCCCACCTTCAGGTGCCCACAATACCATTGCAGATAGCCCAGACCGATGCCCCGCGTTCCTTCCGCCTCGGCATCGCGGATCGACCGGGCCACCGCCGCCGCTTGAAGCGGCGACGCGCCACTGGCCGTCAGGCAGTCATGGGCAAGGGCCTCGACCCCATCAAGCGAAAGTTTGTGCGCCATGTCCTGCCTCACCGCTTCCGAAAGGTGCTGCCATAGGCCGAACCGGGCGGGGCCGAGGCCCCAGCCGGAAACCGACCTTCGGCCAAATACCTTTCGTGGCAACGCTTCAACGCCTTACGATCCAGCGTCACGCCCAGGCCATGGCCGTCCGGCACAGAAATCACACCCGATTTCGGCACCAAGGGGCCGCCCTCGATGACATCATCCGCATACCATCGCAGCAGGGTCTGGCTTGCCCCGCGCACATGTTCCAGAGCCGCCGACAGATGAAGGTAGGCAGCCGTCGCCACCCCGGTTTCGCCAGAATGGAAGCGGAAGCCGACACCCATCGCCGCACAGGACGCAACGAAGTCCATGGTCCCGCGCAAGCCGCCCAATTCGTTGATATTGGTCACGATGGCATCGGGGCAGCCGAGCCTGACTGCCTTTGGCAGATCGACGATATGAGTAGAGAAGGAACAGGCAAAGTTCTGCCGCAGGGCGGACATTTCCTCATAGCTTTCGCAGGGTTCCTCGAACCAGGCGATGTCATGGGGCATCAGCGCCTGCATCGCCATCCGCGCCGTTGGCAGGGTCCAGGCGCCATTGGCATCCAGTTGCAGGGGGCGGGAGCCGATGGCCGCGCGGACCTCGGCCACCATCCGCACCTCTTCCGCAAGGTCCACCGTTCCAACCTTTCCCTCGAAGGCCCGTGCGTCATGCTCCTCGATCATCCGCGCGCAGTAATGCGCGACGTCGACAGGGCTCGCCTCCCCCGGATCATCCCGGCCGGGCAGGCGATAACTGAAGTATTCGGTCAGTGGGATCTCCTGCCGGACAGCCCCACCCAGCAAACGATAGAGCGGCACGCCCTCGCTGCGCGCCCGCGCATCCCACATCGCGATCTCGATCCCAGCAAAAACCCGGCGATGCGCCATAACATTGTCCCACGGCGTATAGGCCATCCCGCTCAGGCATGTCCGAGACGCGGGTGCCACATCGCGCAGGTCATGACCGATCAGCCGTTCGGCCATCCGGGCCACATCCGCCGCACGGTCGCCATCGGCACATTCGCCAAGACCCGTCACACCATCCTCGGTCATGAGTTCGATCACGGTCTTGGTCAGCGACCCGGTCGAGCCGTAGCTGAACCGGTAGGGCGCGCGCAGCGGGATGTTCACCGGCGTGGCACGGATTTCTCTGATCTTCATGTTCCTGTCCCGAATGGGCGTCGCGGCGATCCCGCGGCCTGTCAATCAGGCCGGGGAAAGCGCTGCTCAGCGATCCAGCCAGACCGCTTCCAGATGCATTTCGCGCAGGGGATGACGCTTATATCCCTGCACCGCCTCAACCCGGTGCATGATGAGCTCATTCCAATAGGGCTGGATGATCACACCGCTATCCTGAAGCATCTTCTGCATCTCGGCCATAAGCGGGCGGCGCTTGTCCGGATCGAAGATGCCCAGTACCTGTTCCAGCTTGGCATCGAAATCTGGGTTGGAATGAGCGCTCTCATTCCACGCCTCGCCGGTGCGATAGGCCAATGCGTAGATCTGAACACCCAGAGGTCGCGCGCCCCAAGAGGTGGTGGAGAAGGGATACTTCGTCCAGCCATCCCAGAAGGTTGCGCCCGGCAGGACGGTGCGCTTCACCTTGATGCCCGCATCCCGCAACTGCCCGGCGATGGCATCCGATGTCGTGGCCAGCCAGCCTTCGTCGATGGAGATCAACTCAATCTCGGTCTCCGCGTGACCGGCTGCCGTCAGCAATTCCATGGCCTTGGTCGGGTCGGGTGCGATCTTCGGGATTTCGGCATATTCCGGATGAACGGGCGCAACATGGTGGTTCTCGGCCACCGAACCGAGCCCCGCCACCCCAAGTTCGAGCACCACAGCATTGTCGACGGCAAGCTGCATGGCCTGACGCACCTTCTGATCCGTGAAGGGGGCCACCTGCGTGTTCATCCGTGCAACCATCGTCGTAGCCGTGACCGCCGACTCCCGCACGAGGCCTGCCGCATCGTTCGCGTTGGCGAAATCAGGGCTGGTCTCGTCATTCATATCGATCTCACCCGCCGAAAAGGCAGCAAGGAAGGCCGACTCGTCGGTTCCCATGTCGATGAACTCGATTCCGTCCAGAAAGGCCTCGCCCCCCCACCAAGCGCCAGCTTCGCGCCGCTTGACAACGGCGCGCACCCCGACCTCGAAGGAAACCAACTCGAACGCCCCCGTGCCGATCGGGGCTGTCGCTAGATCGCCTCCATCCGGGAAGGAGGGATGCACGCAGAGCGCCGGATAGTCGCCAAAGCTCGGGATGAGGGTGATGTCGGGATTGCGCAGGTTCAATTGCACCGTGAAATCATCGACCTTGACCACCGCATCCTCGGCCGCCGTCAATTCATCGCCATTGCGCAAGGCAACAAGCCGCGCGGCCATCGAATTTCCCTCGACCGTTGCATCGGCCATCCTGCGGATATTGAAGATCACGTCATCGGCGGTGAAGGCGTCGCCGTTGGTCCAAGTGGCGTTCTGCCGGACCTTCAGCGTATAGATGCGCGCGTCATCCGACACTTCCCAGCTTTCCAGAAGCGACGGGGTAAAACTGCCATCCGGCTGCCAGCGCACAAGAGGTTCGCAAAACTGACGGGCAACGTTGGCCTTCTGGGGCCAGTCGTAGACGCGCGGGTCGTTGATGGCGAGCACCTGCTGACCCACGCGCAGCACACCGCCCCGCTTGGGGGCCAGTGCCAGTGCGGGACTTGGCAACGAAGACAGGCCAACCGCCGCCCCAAGACCGAGAACACTTGAAAGTGCAAGAAATTCACGCCGATCAATCCGGCCTTCGCGGACGGAATTCACAAGCGTATCGAACAGCCTTTTCCGGGTCTCGGTCACATTCTGGGTCATGGCAAGGGTTCCTTGTCTGGCTTGAAGCGATAGGGGAAGAAGGAGGCGAAACCGCGCATTTGCGACAAACGATGGACCGAGATTGGAACGCCTTCGGCCTTGCGCCAATTGACAAGTTCGCCGCCGGACTTTTACCTGAGGTAAAAGGGGTAGGTGATGCGCAATGCACCAGCGACGACCGGTCTGCGTGCGCTGGAGGCGGTTCTCCGCACCGGCTCTTTGTCTGCGGCCGCGCGCGAGCTTTGCGTCACACCAGCTGCGATCAGCCACAGGCTGCGCGACCTTGAAGCCCGCTGCGGTTCGCCGTTGGTCTATCGGTCCGGCAACCGCTTTGAGGCGACGGAAACCGGCCGCGCCATCAGTGCCGCCCTGGGCGATGCCTTCCAGCGTATTCGTCTGGCTGACGCGTTGCTGCAGGATGGGCGTTCGGGAGAACTGCGCATCACCGCCTCATATTCCTTTGCCGTGCTTTGGTTGATGCCGCGCATCCCGATGCTGGAAGAGCTCTTTCCGGAAACGGACCTGGTGATCAACCCGACCCATGACCCGCTTGGTCTTGCGCCCGCAGATGTAACGATCGTCCATGCCGCCCGCCGCCCAGATGGACCGGGCTGGTCGCTGCTGTTCGATGACCGCTGCGCCGCCGTCGCCAGGCCAGAACACCCGTTCTTCACCTCGGACGATGCTGACATGCAGAAGGTACTCGACAGCCGATTGCTGCATATCGCACATCAACGAGGCCGCGACTGGGGCGAATACAGTTGGCGCGACTGGGCCGCGCAGCTCGGATTGAACTGGTCGGAGACGAAGAAAAAGGGACCGTCCGTGTCGGCCGAGCATCTTGCTGCCGAAATGCTTCCGACCTCCGATCTTTTTGCGCTGATCAGCGTGATCAATGCGTCGGATCTGCTGGCCTCCAACCGACTCAAGGTCGTCGCCGGAAGCGAGGTCGCGACAGGATGCAGCTACTGGATTGGCCGTCGCTACGACACTGGGCCGCGAGCGGCGCGGGCGCAAAGGTTCATTTCTCGGATGATCGAAAGCCTCAAGGGCTGAACGCCCCGCGCTGGCGCGGGCCGTAATCGTTGGCGTAAAGGCTCACACGCAATTGCGTCCACCAAAATGCGCATGGTCCGAACTTCCTCTTCGTCTGTACGACGAGGTTTCTGGGCCAGCACCCGGCAGAGAAACCCGGTGCCTTTGATACTGCGCTTTAGGGCCGCAATTCACACAGCCTGCTGTTTGAGCGGAAGGACTTTCCCGCAGCTTTCAGCATGTTGGAGAGTTTCCATAAGCAGCCGGTCGCGCGAAAGGGCAAGGCTGTGCCGCGTGTCATCAATGTCTGAGTTTAGGCCGCAATCTGTCAATGTGATAGCAGAACCGGAAGGCGAAGGTCTGCCAGCACACCCTTCGTTGCACCGCCCAAGACAAAGTCGCGGAGCCGGGTATGGCCAAAGCCGCCCATCGCCAGAAGCTGCGCGCCCTCGGCCAGTGCCGCCTCCTGAAGTGCGGTGGCGATGCTTCTGCCGCCGAGCGTTAAGTCGACAGCTTTTGCTTCGTAGCCGCGCAGATCAAGAGATGCTGCAAGGGTCTGCGCGAGGTCGGTACCGTTCAGCGCCTTTTCATCCTGCACTGTCAGGACCGAGATTTTTCCCCCTGAAGGCAGGATCCTAAGCGCATCGCCAAGCGCCCGAGCCGCAACACGGCTCTCATCCCAGGCAATGGCGATGTGATCGACAGGTCCCGCCGCGCCCAACAAGGGAACCAGGATCACGGGAAGGCCGGAACCGAAGACAAGAGATTGTGCCATGTCCTGCGTGGCAACAGCCTCGGCCGACCATGGCACCAACGACAGATCGAAGTAGCGCGCTTCGGTCGCGGCAGAAGATGGCGCCCCACCCATGATAACCTCATGGCTGGTGACGGAAACGCCAAGACCCGGACTACCAGTCTCCTCGACAAGCGCTTGCAGACGTTTGCACTCTGCTCGACTGCGGTCTTCCGCAACGCGGGCCATGCCCTCGACGTTGATGAGATACCCACCCAGCGGCGATGCCACTGGGGGAATGTCAACGGCAAAGGTCGAGACATGAACCTTGCATCCAAGATCGCCGGCAAAGCGTATCGCGCTCAAGATCGCGTCGTCGGAAGCGGCTTCGGGATAGGTGTTCAAGGGAAGGTAGGCGACAAGATTGGGCATGGCTCTTTCTCTGTGGAACGGTCAGGCAAGGAAGTGGCGCAAGTGGGACAGCTCCGCGAGGACGGCTTTGAGCGGGTTTCCGGGACGGCGTGTTTGCGCGTTGGCCAGACTTTGGCAGGCCATGCTGCCCGGAACTGTGTCATGCATTCCGGCAAGTGGAACCGCGCGCCTCGCGGCCCCATCAGCCCAGGCCCAAGCGTAGGTCACAATCTTGATCCGCTGCAAACTCTGCCCTCCGGACCCTTGAGCAATAAAGCATCGGGATCATTGGCTTAGATTGATGCAGATCAATCAAAAGGAACAATTCTTCGCTATCCTTCGCCCAATGACAGGAAAAGGCGAAGACCATGCCGCAGGATCAGTACCAGACCGTCCGGGAAATCGCCGATCGTATGAAAGTGGCCGAAGCGACCGTACGTCACTGGATCAAAAGCGGCGAATTGCGCGCGATTGACATCGGCAAGGGCTGGCGCATTGCCAATGCCGACCTGAACACCTTCCTGCGCCAGCATCAGACAACACCCAGGCAGCACGACGACGAACCGACGGTCTCGATTAAGGTTTAAAGCCCTGTTGGCAGTGCCGACCTGTCTCGCAAAAAGTGCGCAGGTTCGGGCGCTGGCCGCACGGTCGCGCTGATTGGCAGTTTGCTGCACGAACCCGGCGCAGGTGCCACAGGTCTGCCGGACGTCTGCGAAATCGCGGCCGAGGGCCGGTCAACGGGATAACGCGAAGACTTCAACCCAACACCGAAAGGACGATTGCCATGAACCGACTTGCAGGCAAGACCGCCATCGTGACCGGGGGTGCCGTCGGCATTGGCCGGGCTTGTGTGATCCGCATGGCAGAGGAAGGCGCAAAGGTGGCCATCCTTGATCTGCTAGAGGCCGAGGGCAAGGCGCTGGCCGCCGAACTGATGGCAGCCGGCCATGACGCAGCCTTCTGGTCGGTCGATGTCGCGGACGAAGCCGCGATGAAGGCCGCCATCGACGACGCCGCCACACGGTTTGGCAGCCTTGATGTGCTTGTGAATAACGCGGGCATTTCCGGCAGCCCCAAGCCCACCGATCAGGTGACAGAGGCTGAGTGGGATCGGGTTCAGGCGGTCAACGTCAAAGGCGTGTTCTTCGGAACCAAACACGCGATCCCGCATCTGCGCGCAGCAGGAAAGGGATCCGTCATCAACCTGTCTTCCATCGCCGGGCTGATCGGCGTGGGCGGCATCGCGCCCTATCATGCATCGAAAGGTGCGGTGCGCCTGATGACCAAGAACGACGCCATCACCTATGCGCCCGAGAAGATCCGGGTGAACTCGATCCACCCTGCCTACATCTGGACGCCAATGGTGGAAAATCACCTGCGCGCCACCGCACCTGATCTGGAGGCGGCAAAGGCGGTGGCGGGGGCCGCGCATCCCATCGGCACGATGGGCGAACCCGACGACATCGCCTGGGCGGTGGTCTGGCTGGCCTCGGATGAGGCGAAGTTTGTCACCGGCACCGAGATCGTCATCGACGGCGGTTACACGGCGCGATGATGGACCTGACCAACCCGCACGCCGCCCCTGCCGCCGATTGCCTTGCCAGTCTGACCGCAACGCTCGACGGCTTGAGCGGAACCGAAGCCGCACGGCGGCTTGCCGAACATGGGCCAAACCGCCTGCCAGAGATGCGGCCGCGCGGGCCGGTTGTCCGTTTCCTGCGGCAGTTCCACAACGTGCTGATCTATGTGCTGATCGGCGCGGCGGTGGTGACGGGGGCCCTGCAGCACTGGGTGGATACCGGCGTGATCCTGGCCGTGGTGCTGGCGAACGCGATCATCGGCTTTATTCAGGAGGGGAGGGCCGAGGCGGCGATGGCGGCGATCCGGGGGATGCTGGCGCCAAAAGCCGCCGTTTTGCGGTACGGGCAGCGGATTTCGGTGGATGGGGCTGCCCTCGTTCCCGGCGACATCGTTCTTCTGGAGGCTGGCGACAAGGTACCCGCCGACCTGCGGGTGATCGAGGCACGGGGACTGGCCGCGCAAGAGGCGATCCTGACAGGAGAGTCTGTTCCGGTGGAAAAGGGCCAGAGCCCGGTCGCCGTCGATGCCGCCCTTGGCGACCGCCGGTCGATGCTGTGGTCGGGCACACTGGTCACCCAAGGCACGGCGCGCGGGCTGGTGGTGGCGACCGGTACGGGCACCGAGATCGGGCGCATCGGCGGACTTCTGGCTGCGGTCGAACAACTAACAACACCCTTGGTCGCACAGATCGATCATTTCGCGCGTTGGCTGTCATTCCTGATCCTGCTCTCGGCCGCGCTGCTTCTGGCCTATGGCTACTTCGTCGGTCACCTGCCTTTTGCCGACCTGTTCATGATAGTCGTAAGCGTAGCAGTGGCGGCTATCCCCGAGGGCCTGCCTGCGGTCATGACGATCACGCTCGCCATCGGTGTGCAGGCCATGGCGCGGCGCCATGCCATCGTCCGCCGCCTGCCTGCGATCGAGGCCATCGGATCGGTCTCGGTGATCTGCACCGACAAGACCGGCACTCTGACCCGCAACGAAATGGTGGTGGCAGCGGCCGAGACAGCGGAAGGTGTCTTTGCCATCGCCGGCGAGGGCTATACACCTGAAGGCGCGATCACCCCGGCGGGTGATCTTGAAGCGCTCGCCCGGGCCGCAGCGCTCTGCAATGACGCGGCCCTGACCTGCAAGGAAGGTGTCTGGACGGTCGAGGGCGATCCAATGGAGGGCGCAATTCTGGCTTTTGCAGGAAAGGTTGGTGGTGATCACGCCGCACTCCGACTGGACGCCATCCCTTTCGACAGCCGTCACCGCTTCATGGCGGTTCTGACCGAGGGGACGCGGGGACGCGTGACCCATGTGAAGGGCGCGCCAGAACGCGTGTTGCGGATGTGCGGTGCCATCGACCTGAAGCACTGGCACGACCGGGCCGAGTCTTTGGCACGGCGAGGCTTGCGCGTGTTGGCGCTGGCCGAACGGCTCGAGTCTGGCGACCGGATCGACGCATTCACATTGGACGGCGGTCTTACTTTCCTTGGCCTCGTCGGCCTTATCGACCCGCCGCGCCCCGAGGCGATTGCCGCTGTCGCCGAATGCCGGGCGGCGGGCATCCGCGTGAAGATGATCACAGGCGATCATGCCGGAACCGCCGCCGCCATTGCCGCGCAGATCGGGCTGGCGAACCCGCACCGCGTACTGACCGGGGTCGACCTCGATAAGCTGGACGACGCACAACTTGCACTGGAAGTGACAGATGTCGACATCTTCGCCCGTACCAGCCCCGAACACAAACTGCGCCTTGTGACCGCGCTGCAGGGCCATGGCCTGTCCGTTGCGATGACTGGCGACGGAGTGAACGACGCGCCAGCCCTCAAGCGCGCCGATGCGGGCATCGCGATGGGCCTGAAGGGGTCCGAGGCCGCGAAGGAGGCCGCCGATCTGGTGCTGGCCGATGACAACTTTGCCAGTATCGCCGCAGCAGTGCGTGAGGGCCGCACCGTCTATGACAACCTCAAGAAGGTGATCAGCTGGACCCTTCCCACTAATGCGGGTGAATCCATGGTTGTGGTGCTGGCGCTGCTGGCCGGAATGGCCCTGCCGGTGACCGCCGTGCAGATCCTGTGGATCAACCTCATCACCGCCATCACGCTTGGTCTCGCTCTGGCCTTTGAGCCGACCGAGTCTGGTACGATGGCCCGCCCGCCGCGCGCCAGCAATGAGCCGATCCTGTCGGGGGCGCTGGTCTGGCATGTGGTTCTGGTGGCAACGCTTTTTCTCGCGGCGGTCTTCGGGATCTTCACCTATGCCATCGACAAGGGTTATCCGCTTGCCCTTGCCCAAACCTTGGCGATGAACACGTTGGTGGTACTTGAAATCTTCCACCTCTTTTTCATCCGCAACATCCACAGCACTTCGCTGACCTGGGCCGCGGCGCGCGGTACAGGCATGGTCTGGACCGTGGTTCTCATCATCACTGCCGCACAATTCGCTGTCACATACCTTCCGCCCCTGCAGGCAGTGCTGGGCACAAGCTCCGTTCCGCTGATGGACGGCCTGTTGATCTTGGGCATCGGCGTTGCCTTCTTCGCGCTGATCGAAATCGAAAAGCAGATCCGGCTGGGGTTGAGGGGATGACCCATGACAAGGAGAGGATGGCCGGGTTGCGGTAGGAGTCTTTCCAACAGAGCAGCGTTCAGAAGGAACACGGCCAAGATGACCAGAACGAGAAAGAAACCGAAGCCGTCTCCCCTTGCCTGCCGATGGCCACGGGGCTACCGGCAATGATTGATCCCGCACCATCGTTGGAGCATCCGCATCAGAATTTCGACCGTGCGGCCCGCGCAGCGGTCGCGCGGCTTTCGGGGGGTGTCTCCACCTATGCCTTTATCGAAGCCTGGAGTGACTGGGCCCAGCACATGGCCCGCGCGCCCGGCCGACAGTTGGAACTGGCCGAACACGCGCAGCGCAGTCTGTTGAAGCTGGCGACCTTAGGCGCCAACCCCGGTAGCGCCCCGCCCTTCGCCCCAAAGCCCTATGACCACCGATTTGACCATGAAGGCTGGCAGCAGCCGCCCTTCCAGATGTGGCAGCAGGGGTTTCTGGCGATGCAGGACTGGTGGGACCAAGCCACCGAGCCAATGCGCGGCCTGCGCCCCGAGGACGCCGAGCGCACCCGCTTTCTGGCCCGCCAGACGCTGGATGTCCTTTCGCCTTCGAACACTCCCCTGTTGAACCCCGAGATCATCGCCGAAACCGCCAAGACCGGGGGCCGCAACCTGACCGACGGCGCTGCGCATTTCGTCCATGATGCGATCAAGACCCTGACAGGCCAACGCGACCCCGCGCCTGCAGGCTACCAGATCGGTCAGGATCTGGCCTGCACCCCCGGCCAGGTCATCTTTCGCAACGACCTGCTGGAGTTGATTCAGTATGCGCCAAAGACGCCGCAGGTTCGCGCCCACCCGATCCTGATCGTTCCGGCCTGGATCATGAAATACTACATTCTCGACCTGTCGCCCGAAAACTCCATGGTGCGGTATCTGGTCGGGCAGGGTTTCACCGTCTTCATGATTTCGTGGACCAACCCGACGTCCGATCAGCGCGATCTTTCGCTGGAGGACTACCGCAAGCGCGGGGTGATGGCAGCGCTGGATGCAGTAACGGCCGTAGTACCCGCCACCCCGGTTCAGGCCGTCGGCTATTGTCTTGGCGGCACCATTCTGGCGATCACAGCGGCGACGATGGCGCGGGATGGCGATGACCGGCTCGCTTCGGTAACGCTGATGGCCGCGCAAGTGGACTTCGCCGAAGCCGGCGAGCTTCTCTTGTTCCTTGATGAAAGCCAGGTGGCGTTTCTTGAGGATCTCATGTGGGAGCAGGGCTATCTCGATCGCCCGCAGATGGCGCGCGCCTTTGCTGCCATCCGGGCCGAAGATCTGATCTGGACCCGCGCCGTCCAGCGCTATTTCTTGGGGCGCGAGGATGTGCCAACCGATATTGGTGTCTGGCTGTCTGACACCACGCGGATGCCAGCGCGCATGCATTCGCAATACCTGCGCGGGTTGTTTCTGGAAAACCGGCTGACTGCGGGGCGCTTTGCGGTCGAGGGGCGGGTGGTCGCACTGAAGGATCTGTCAGTGCCGCTGTTCGTTATCGGCACCGAGACAGACCACATCGCGCCGTGGCGGTCGGTCTACAAAACGAAGTTGTTCACCAACAGCAACCTGACCTTCGTCTTGACCAAGGGTGGACACAACAGCGGCATTCTCAGTGAACCGGGACACAAGGGGCGGCACTACCGCATCTCTCACCGCCCGGAAGGGGCGCATTATGTCGGCCCTGACGCCTGGCTGGCAGAGACTGCGTCAAAACCCGGATCGTGGTGGCCGGATTGGGTTGACTGGCTGACCGCGCAGGGGGGTGATCTGGTTCGTGTCCCTGCAATTGGTGCACCGGATAAGGGCCTCGCCCCTCTTTGCCCTGCGCCCGGCAGCTATGTGATGCAGCACTGAACATGGACCCAACGGCAAGATGTGTCATGCCCGGCCCCCGCCTAAGGGTTCACGGTGGTGCTCGGTCGGTCACAGGGTCCTGTTTCGGGCTGGAGACCGATCATGGACATATTCTGTTCGACTTCGGGTAGCTTTAGAGACCGAAGGCAAAGACTAATTGAACTCCCGCTAATTTCCTTTGGCGCCAGCGAAGACTGCAGCAGTGATCCGAAGCCATGCGCGTTTCGACCTAGCCAGATCAACCAGCATTGTGTTGTGGCTTTCGCGAACGTCCGCTTGGAATGGGTCGCTGGGCGTTGCATCAGTGACCACGGCTGTCTGCTAAGGGCCAATCGCGTCATCACTCTCTGGCGACGCGCAGCAAGTGGCCAGAAGGAAGAAATGAGCGCGAAGGAACTTGGCTGTGTTGAAGGAGCAGACCCGACGCCCACTGGCCGCCAGATCATCGAGGGGGCCGGCTTCCGGAAGGCCGAGGAACACCTTGTGTTCCAGGTGCTGCGCAACGGTGAACTCGAGGAACTGCGCCTCGAGGAAACCACGGATCTGTGCCCCGGCCAGGTCGAACACTTCTTGGTCTTCCCAAGCGCGGACTCCTACCGCTTCGACATCGATGGCAAGCGCCTCGAGTGGGGCCACAAGGTCATCAGCGGGCGTGTGCTCAAGAAGCTGGCCGGGGTGGATCCCGCCAAGTTCGCCGTCTGGCAGGTGATCCCCGGAAAGGATGACATCCTGGTCCGTGACACCGATCTGATCTGCCTCGCTGATGCAGGTCTGGAGCACTTCTTCACCGGCGTGCCCCAGACCACGGAAGGGGGTGCGGCATGAGCTTTCTACCCCGTCAGGATCGCCGCTACCTCGAGGGGCGCGGCATCACCGTTCGAGAGTTCATCGAAGGCGGGAAGAAGGGCGTGATCCTCACCGGGATCACGCTGCCGGAAGGCAAGTATCAGGTCGCCCAGGCGGATATCCTGATTCTGCTGCCGCCCTCATATCCCGAGGTCGCCCCCGACATGTTCTACGCCGTGCCGCATCTAAAGCTCCTTGCCGACCAGTGTGAGCCCCGCTGCACGCAGGTGCGGGAGACTCATGCTGGCCAGACGTGGCAGCGCTGGTCTCGCCACAACAACCAGTGGCGTCCCGGCACCGATGGCATCTGGACCATGCTGAAGCGGGTAGAAGAGGCCCTGGAGGTGGCGGCATGAAACGCAGCGACATCACTCTCCATGCCCGTCACCGCGACAAGCTGCAGGCGCTGCTCGCGCACCCCCGGGGGCACGAAGGTGCCGCCTACATGCTGCTCGGCAAAAGCGAGATCTCTCAGGACCCTTGGGACCTCGAGCCGCGGAGCCGTTACACCTCCTACGAGGTTATCGCGATCCCCCAGGAGGACCGCATCGATGCCAGCGACAAGCATGTCACCTGGAATACCAACTCCTTCGCTCAACTCTGTCGCCGGGCCAAGGAGGAAGGCCTGGTGCCGGCGATCGTTCATAGTCACCCGGGAGGCTTCGATGGTTTCTCCGGCCAAGACGATCGCAACGAGCGCGATCTCTTCACCATGGCCCGAAACCGGAACGGCGAAGAGACGCGCCTGGTGAGCGTCGTGCAGGTCGGTGACAGCCTCTACAGGGCGAGGGTCTGGGAAGATGACTTGGCCCCTCTGCCATGTCATCGCGTGACTGTCATCGGCACCCGGATCGAAATCCAGTCGCCTAAGGTGCCATCCCCGTCGGAAATCCTGGCGCGGCAGGCATTGGCCTTTGGGCCTGAAGTCAACGGCCTCCTCAAGCAGCTCTCCGTTGCCGTAGTCGGTTGCGGTGGTACCGGCAGCCCGGTTGTCCAGCTCCTCGCTCGCCTCGGCGTGGGGCGCATCGTGGTCATCGACGATGACGTGGTCGAGCACTCCAACCTGAACCGCCTGCACGGCGCCACTTGGAAGGATGCCGACAAGGTAACACCCACACACCCGACGCCGGATCAGATCGTGCCGGGGGAGATGACCATCGTGCGCGATGGCGTCGACAAATGGGCCTGCTTCAACTGCCCCGGTGGGTGCGGCGAGACCATCAAGTTGTCCCTGAGCAAGAACATACGACCGAAGTGGACGGCCGAGCCTGACTGGCTGAAGCGACCAACAGTCTCTCCGTCTGTCCGACAACTTAATGATTGCCGCTGCCACTTCTGGATACGGCAGGGGCGGGTTGACTGGTGCAAGGATAGTGGTCGGCGATCATTATGCGCACCTACAGCCCACCAGGTCCAAGGCAGGTAGAGAGCCCAAACCTCTCACGTTTT